>NZ_LGDV01000037.1 GCF_001280015.1 Streptomyces sp. MMG1121 | reverse complement strand
ATCTGGTTCAAGCGGAACGCGGACGGTGCTACGTCGCTGGGCGCGCTGTTGCCGATGACGTCGGGCGGCAAGCCGATCGACTTCTCCGACCCCGGTGAGGACGACGTCTTCGGTGTCTCCCAGGTCGAGCAGTTCTCCTGGAAGGGCCTGCTGGACTTCTCCACCTGCACCGAGTGCGGGCGTTGCCAGTCGCAGTGCCCGGCCTGGAACACCGGCAAGCCGCTGTCCCCGAAGCTGCTGATCATGTCGCTGCGGGACAACGCCCACGCCAAGGCCCCCTACCTGCTCGCCGGCGGCGGCAAGAGCGCGGAGGGCGAGGAGAAGGCCCCCGCCGAGGCCCTCAAGGACGTCCCGGCCGCCGCGCTCGCCGAGGCCGAACGCCCGCTGATCGGCACCGCCGAGGAAGGCGGCGTCATCGACCCCGACGTCCTGTGGTCCTGCACCACCTGCGGCGCCTGCGTCGAACAGTGCCCCGTCGACATCGAGCACGTCGACCACATCGTCGACATGCGCCGCTACCAGGTCATGATCGAGTCCGCCTTCCCCTCCGAGGCCGGCACCATGCTCAAGAACCTGGAGAAGAAGGGCAACCCCTGGGGCCTGGCCAAGAAGCAGCGCCTGGAATGGACCAAGGAAGTCGACTTCGACATCCCCGTCGTCGGCAAGGACATCGAAGACCTCACCGAAGTCGACTACCTCTACTGGGTCGGCTGCGCCGGAGCCCTCGAAGACCGCGCGAAGAAGACCACCAAGGCCTTCGCCGAACTCCTCCACATCGCCGGCGTCAAGTTCGCCATCATGGGCGGCGACGAGAAGTGCACCGGCGACTCCGCCCGCCGCCTGGGCAACGAACCCCTCTTCCAGGAACTCGGCATGGAAAACGTCGCCGCGCTGAACACGGCCTTCGGCGAGGACGACGAAGACCCGGCCACGCAAAAGCCCAAGTCCGCCAAGAAGATCGTCGCCACCTGCCCGCACTGCCTCAACACCCTCGGCAACGAATACCCCCAGCTCGGCGGCGACTACGAGGTCATCCACCACACCCAGCTGCTCCAGCACCTCGTCGACGAGGGCAAACTGGTCCCCGTCACCCCCGTCGAGGGCATCATCACCTACCACGACCCCTGCTACCTCGGCCGCCACAACAAGATCTACACCCCCCCGCGCGAGATCATCGGCAAGGTCCCCGGCCTGCGCAACGAGGAAATGCACCGCCACAAGGAACGCGGCTTCTGCTGCGGCGCCGGCGGCGCCCGCATGTGGATGGAAGAGCGCATCGGCAAGCGCATCAACAACGAACGCGTCGACGAGGCCCTCTCCCTCAACCCCGACATCGTCTCCACCGCCTGCCCGTTCTGCCTCGTCATGCTCACCGACTCCGTCAACGGCAAGAAGAACGAAGGCAAGGCCAAGGAATCCATCCAGGTCGTGGACGTGGCCCAACTGCTGCTGGACTCCGTGAAGACCCCCCTCGACCCGGCGGGCGAGACCGAGACCGACACCGCGCCGGAACCCGAACCGGTGAAGTA
>NZ_LGDV01000036.1 GCF_001280015.1 Streptomyces sp. MMG1121 | reverse complement strand
CACCTCCGCGCCCAGGCCCACCAGCTCGGCCCGCAACTCGGCCGCACCAGGCGCCTGCGGACCACGCCGGCTCGTCAACACCAGATGACGCACACCATGCTCAGTCACCAAATGCCGCGCGACCTGCGCGCCCAGCACACCCGTACCACCCGTGACCAGCACCGTACCCTCAGAGTCCAGCCGCGCCGGAACCGTCAGCACCACCTTGCCCACATGCCGGGCCTGACCCATGAACCGGAACGCCTCCGGCGCCCGCCGCACATCCCACACCGACACCGGCAACGGCGCCAGCACCCCCCGCTCGAACAACACCATCAACTCCGCAAACATCTCCCCAATACGCTCAGGCCCCGCCTCCATCAGATCAAACGCCCGATAATCCACACCCGGATACTCAACCGCCACCCCCCGCGCATCACGAACATCCGTCTTACCCATCTCCACGAACCGGCCACCACCACCTGCCGCCACCAACCGCAACGACGCATCCACGAACTCACCCGCCAAAGAATCCAGCACCACATCCACACCCCGCCCCCCCGTCGCAACACGGAACGACTCCTCAAAATCCAACGTCCGCGACGAAGCAATACGCACCTCATCCACACCCGCCGACCGCAGAACACCCCACTTACCAGGACTCGCCGTCCCCCACACCTCAGCCCCAAGATGCCGCGCCAACTGCACCGCAGCCATCCCCACACCACCAGCAGCCGCATGCACCAACACCGACTCACCCGACCGCACACGAGCCAGATCCACCAACCCGTAATACGCAGTCAAGAACACCACCGGCACCGACGCCGCCTCAACGAACGACCACCCCTCCGGCACCC
>NZ_LGDV01000035.1 GCF_001280015.1 Streptomyces sp. MMG1121 | reverse complement strand
CACAAACCCAGCGAACAACCCCATCACCCGATCCCCAGGACACAGATCAACAACCCCGGAACCGACCTCCACCACCACCCCCGCACCCTCACTACCGAGGCCATCCTGGCCGGGCAGCATGCCGAGGGTGAGGATCACGTCGCGGAAGTTGAGGCCGGTGGCACGTACCGAGATCCGCACCTGGCCGGGCTCAAGGGGTTCGTTGGCCTCCGGATTCGGAACCAGCGCGAGGTCCTCGAAGGTGCCCTTGGTCGGCGCGTCCAGCCGCCAGGCGCTCTCCCCCGCGGGGATGGTCAGCGTGCCGCCGTCGCCGGTGCGGGCGAGGCGCGGCGCGTTCATCTCACCTGCGCGCAGGGCAAGTTGGGGTTCGTTGGTGTCGAGCGCCGCGGACAGTGCAGCGTGAGACGGCTCGACGTCGTCGATGTCGACCAGCACAAACCGCCCAGGATTCTCCGACTGTGCCGAGCGGACCAGGCCCCAGACAGCGGCCGCCGCCAGATCCTGGACGTCCTCGTGCTCTCCGATGGCGACCGCACCACGTGTGACGATCACCAGCCGGGACGAGCCGAGCGCGTCCTCCGCGAGCCATTTCTGCAGCAGCAGAAGCGCTCGACCGGTCGCGGCGCGCACCGCGGCCACGGCGTCACCCCGCTCGTCGAGGAACGGAACGATGACCGCGTCCGGAGCCGGTGCTCCAGAACTCACCGCTTGGGCGAGGGCGTTGACGTCGGGGAAGCGGTCGGCGACGAGGCCGGCGCAGACGCTCTCCGCACGCGAGTCGAGGAAGGCCCAGCTGCCCTGGATGCCGACGGCCTCAGGGACCGGGACAGGGGTCCAGTCCAGTTGGTACAGCGACTCCCCGGCGACCGGTCGCGACGCACGCAGTTGGTCGGCGGACACGGCGCGAAGGACCAGCGAGCCGATCGAGATCACCGGTCGCCCGCTGTCGTCGGTCGCCGTCAGCGACACGCTGTCGGAGCCGGTCCGGTCTATCCGTACGCGCAGCGCGCGGGCGCCCGTCCCGTGCAGGTACACCCCGCCCCAGGCGAACGGCAGTAGCACGCGCCCGGGTTCGTACCCGATGCCGGTCAGACTCATGGCGTGCAACGCGGCGTCGAGCAGCGCGGGGTGCACGCCGAAGCCGGTGGCATCCGCTCCCTCCGGGAGCCGGATCTCCGCGAAGACGCTGTCGTTCTGCCGCCAGGCGGCGGTCAGCCCTTGGAACAGCGGACCGTAACGGAGCCCGGCCTCGTCGAGGCCCTGGTAGAGCCCGTCGAGATCGACCCGCGTCGCACCGGCGGGGGGCCATGGCGAGTCCCCCGGAGCCAATGCCGACGGGGTACCGGTGCCGAGCACACCGGCGGCATGCCGGGTCCACGGCTGGTCGGCGGGAGCGTCCTCGGTCCGGGAGTACACCGTGAGCGACCGTTCACCGGAGGGCTCCGGCGAACCGACGGAGACATGGATCTGGACGCCGCCGTTGTCGGGCAGCACCAGGGGTGTTTCGAGGGTGAGTTCGTCGATCCGGTCGCAGCCGACCTCGTCACCCGCCCGGATCGCCAACTCCACGAACGCCGTACCC
>NZ_LGDV01000034.1 GCF_001280015.1 Streptomyces sp. MMG1121 | reverse complement strand
TCGGTGCACGAGGCGTACTTCGCGGTGGGTGTCGACTGTGTCGAGACCAACACGTTCGGGGCCAATCACTCCGCGCTCGGTGAGTACGACATCCCGGAGCGTGTGTACGAGCTGTCCGAGGCGGGTGCCCGGGTGGCCCGCGAGGTCGCCGACGAGTTCACCGCGGGGGACGGCCGCTCCCGTTGGGTGCTGGGCTCGATCGGCCCGGGTACCAAGCTGCCGACGCTGGGCCATGCCCCCTACACGACCCTGCGTGACGCGTATCAGCGCAATGCGGAGGGTCTGGTCGCGGGTGGTGCGGACGCGCTGCTGGTGGAGACGACCCAGGACCTGCTGCAGACGAAGGCGGCCGTGCTGGGTGCGCGGCGGGGTCTGGCGGCGTTGGGTCTGGACGTGCCGGTGATCGTGTCGGTGACGGTCGAGACGACGGGCACGATGCTGCTCGGCTCCGAGATCGGTGCGGCGTTGACCGCGCTGGAGCCGCTGGGCATCGACATGATCGGCCTGAACTGCGCCACCGGCCCGGCCGAGATGAGCGAGCACCTGCGC
>NZ_LGDV01000033.1 GCF_001280015.1 Streptomyces sp. MMG1121 | reverse complement strand
CTGGTGGGCGGCTGCTGTGGTACGACGCCGGAGCATCTGCGTCAGGTGGTCGAGCGGGTGCGGGGCATGGCCCCGGCGGTGCGTGAGCCGCGTCCGGAGCCGGGGGCGGCGTCGCTGTACCAGTCGGTGGCGTTCCGGCAGGACACCTCTTATCTGGCGATCGGTGAGCGGACGAACGCGAACGGGTCGAAGAAGTTCCGTGAGGCCATGCTGGAGGGCCGTTGGGACGACTGTGTGGAGATGGCCCGGGAGCAGATCCGGGAGGGTGCGCATCTGCTGGATCTGTGTGTGGACTATGTGGGCCGGGACGGTGTGGCCGACATGGAGGAGCTGGCGGGCCGTTTCGCGACCGCGTCGACTCTGCCGATCGTGCTGGACTCCACCGAGGTCGATGTCCTGCGGGCCGGGCTGGAGAAGCTCGGGGGCCGTGCGGTGATCAACTCGGTCAACTACGAGGACGGCGATGGTGCCGATTCGCGGTTCGCGAAGGTCACCCGGCTTGCCGGGGAGCATGGTGCGGCGCTGATCGCGCTGACCATCGACGAGGAGGGCCAGGCCCGTACGCCGGAGAAGAAGGTGGAGATCGCCGAGCGGCTGATCGCCGATCTGACGGGGAACTGGGGCATCCTCGAGTCCGACATTCTCATCGACACCCTGGCCTTCACCATCTGTACCGGTCAGGAGGAGTCCCGTGGGGACGGCATCGCCACCATCGATGCCATCCGGGAGCTGAAGCGCCGCCATCCGGACGTGCAGACCACGCTGGGTCTGTCGAACATCTCCTTCGGTCTGAACCCGGCCGCGCGGATCCTGCTCAACAGTGTGTTCCTGGACGAGTGTGTGAAGGCGGGTCTGGATTCGGCGATCGTGCATGCCTCGAAGATCTTGCCGATCGCCCGTTTCGACGAGGAGCAGGTGACCACCGCTCTTGATCTGATCTATGACCGTCGTGCCGAGGGGTATGACCCGTTGCAGAAGCTGATGGCTCTGTTCGAGGGGGCCACGGCGAAGTCGTTGAAGGCGGGCAAGGCCGAGGAGCTGGCGGCGCTGCCGTTGGAGGAGCGTCTGAAGCGGCGGATCATTGATGGTGAGCGCAATGGTCTGGAGGCGGATCTGGATGCGGCGCTGGTGGAGCGGCCGGCGCTGGACATCGTGAACGAGACGCTGCTGGACGGTATGAAGGTCGTCGGTGAGCTGTTCGGTTCGGGGCAGATGCAGTTGCCGTTCGTGCTGCAGTCCGCCGAGGTGATGAAGAGGGCGGTCGCGTATCTAGAGCCGCACATGGAGAAGTCGGATACCGAGGGCAAGGGCACGATCGTGCTGGCCACGGTGCGTGGGGACGTGCATGACATCGGCAAGAACCTGGTCGACATCATCTTGTCCAACAACGGCTACAACGTGGTCAACCTGGGGATCAAGCAGCCGGTCTCGGCGATCCTCGAGGCTGCTGAGGAGCACCGGGCCGATGTGATCGGGATGTCGGGGCTGCTGGTGAAGTCCACGGTGATCATGAAGGAGAACCTGGAGGAGCTGAACCAGCGCGGTCTGGCCGCTCGTTTCCCGGTCATCCTGGGCGGCGCCGCCCTGACCCGGGCCTATGTCGAGCAGGACCTGCACGAGGTCTACGAGGGCGAGGTCCGCTACGCCCGCGACGCCTTCGAGGGCCTGCGCCTGATGGACGCCCTCATCGGTGTCAAGCGGGGGGTGCCCGGCGCGAAGCTGCCCGAACTCAAGCAGCGCCGGGT
>NZ_LGDV01000032.1 GCF_001280015.1 Streptomyces sp. MMG1121 | reverse complement strand
CCGAAGCCGGCACACCATCAGCCAAAGCCACCAACCCAGAACTCAGCACATCCACACCACCACCCACCACCACAGCACGATGAGGAAAAACCGCACGCGTCGACACCAACGACAACGCGACATCCACCGGCCTCACCCCAGGCCGCCCCTCCATCAACGACAACAAACGCCCCGCCTGCCCCCGCAACGCCTCCGCACTCTTCGCCGACAACACCCACGGAACCAAGGGCGTCTCCCCGCCCGGCACCGGCGGCTCGTCCCCGGCCACCGGCCCCTGCTCCAAGATCGCGTGCGCGTTGGTACCGCTGATCCCGAACGACGACACGGCGGCCCGCCTCGGCCGGCCCTCCGTCTCCGGCCAGTCCACCGCCTCCGTCAGGAGCGACACCGCACCCGCCGACCAGTCCACCTGGGCGGTCGGCTCATCCACATGCAGCGTCTTCGGCAACACCCCGTGCCGCATCGCCATCACCATCTTGATCACACCGGCGACACCCGCAGCCGCCTGCGCATGCCCGATGTTCGACTTCAACGAACCCAGCCACAACGGCCGCCGTACGTCGCCAACAGCGCCTGCGCCTCGATCGGATCACCCAGCGCCGTACCCGTACCATGCGCCTCCACCGCATCGACCTCGTCCGGACTCAGCCCGGCGTTGGCCAGCGTCTGGCGGATCACGCGCTGCTGCGAGGGGCCGTTCGGCGCCGCCAGGCCATTGCTCGCGCCATCCTGGTTCACCTCACTGCCCCGCAGCACAGCGAGCACGGGGTAGCCGAGCCGCTCGGCGTCCGAAAGCCGTGCCAGCAGCAGCATGCCGGCGCCTTCGGCCCAGGCCGTGCCGTCGGCCGCCGCCGCGAACGGCTTGCACCTGCCGTCCGGCGCCAGCCCCCGCTGCCTGCTGAACTCCACGAACATGCCCGGCGTCGACATCGCGGTGACACCACCGGCCAACGCCAGCGTGCACTCCCCCCGCAGAAGTGCCCGGCTCGCCAGATGGATGGCCACCAGCGAGGACGAACACGCGGTGTCCACCGTCAGCGCCGGCCCCTCCAAGCCGAAGGTGTAAGCCACCCGGCCGGATGCGACGCTGGCGGTGGTGCCGGTCAGCATGTACCCGCCGGTGCCTTCGGTGGACTCGTGCAGGCGCGGACCGTACTCCTGGGCCGTGGCGCCGACGAAGACGCCGGTACGGCTCCCGCGCAGCGTGGCCGGATCGATCCCGGCCCGCTCGAACACCTCCCACGACGTCTCCAGCAGCAGGCGTTGCTGCGGGTCCATCGCCAGCGCCTCGCGCGGGCTGATCCCGAAGAACTCCGCGTCGAAGTCACCGAGCCGGGGCAGGAAACCGCCCTCGCGCACATACGACGTACCCTGCCGGGTGCTGTCCGGGTCGGGGTCGTACAGCGTCTCGAGCTGCCAGCCGCGGTCGGACGGCAGCTCACTGATCGCGTCCACCCCGTCGGCGACCAGCCGCCACAGCCGCTCCGGCGTGTCCGCACCACCGGGGTACCGGCAGCCCATCGCGACGATCGCAATGGGTTCGTCTCCCGTGGAATCGGTGGCCCGATCGTCCATGTCCGACTCGGCTGGCGTTCCGAGGAGTTCGGCCCGCAAGTGCCTGGCGAGCGCCGCCGGGCTGGGGTGGTCGAAGAGCAGGCTGGTCGGCAACGAGAGCGCGGTGACCTCGTTCAATACGTTCCGCAGCTCCACCGCGCTCAGAGAGGTGAAGCCCAGGTCCTTGAACGGCAGGTCGGGGTCGATCTCTTCGCGGGCGGCGTGCCCGAGCACGGCCGCGGCATGCGAGCGGACCGTGTCGAGGAGGATGCGCTCCTGCTCCTCGGTGGCCTGCCCGGCCAGCCGTCGGGCCAGCGGGGCCGACTCGGTGGCGATCGCCTCGTCCCCCGACCCCATCGGCTCGCCCAGCCAGTAACGCCTGCGTTGGAAGGCGTAGTTGGGCAGTCGGACCCGGTGCGCACCGTAACCCGCGAACAGCTCCTGCCAGTCGACGGCTACACCGCGTACGTGCAGCAGCCCGAGGGCGGTCAGCAGTGCTTCCGGCTCCGGGCGGTCGCGCCGCAGCGTCGCCCCGAAGGCGACGCCGGCTCCGCCGGCGACGCAGTCCTGTCCCATGGCGGACAGTACGGCGTCCGGTCCGAGTTCGAGGAAGGTGGTGACGCCTTCGGACTCCAGCCACCGCATCCCGTCGTGGAAACGGACCGCCTGACGGACATGGCGCACCCAGTAGTCGGCGCCGCCCAGTTCGTCCGCCGAGGCCACCGCACCCGTGACGTTGGAGACGATCGCGATGCGC
>NZ_LGDV01000031.1 GCF_001280015.1 Streptomyces sp. MMG1121 | reverse complement strand
CGACTGCCGACTGCCGACTGCCGACTGCCGACCCGCGACTCCCGCGGAAACCAGTGCTCCCCCGAGCTCCTACTCCCGCCCCACCAACGTCAGCAGCGTCGCCTCCGGTGGGCACGCGAAGCGGACCGGGGTGTAGCGGTTCGTGCCGCAGCCTGCCGAGACGTGGAGGTAGGACGTGCGGCCCTGCGCCGTGTGCGTGGAGAGGCCCTTCACGCGGTCCGCGTCCAGGTCGCAGTTGGTGACCAGGGCGCCGTAGAAGGGGATGCACAGCTGGCCGCCGTGTGTGTGGCCGGCCAGGATCAGGGGGTAGCCGTCCGCCGTGAAGGCGTCCAGGGTGCGCAGGTAGGGGGCGTGGACCACGCCGAGCGAGAAGTCGTACGTTCCTGACGGGCCGCCCGCCACCTGGGCGTAGCGGTCGCGCTTGATGTGCGGGTCGTCCAGGCCGGTCAGCTCGATCGACACGCCCTCGACCTTCAGGACACCCCGTGTGTTCGTCAGGTTCTGCCAGCCCGCCGTGTCGAAACCGTCGCGCAGGTCTTCCCACGGGTTGTGGATGGCGCCGACCGCCGGCGGGTTGCCGTTCAGGCCGTGGCGGCCGTTCGTCTTCTCCAGCAAGTAGCGGGCGGGGTTGCGGAGTTTGGGGCCGTAGTAGTCGTTGGAGCCGAAGACGTACGCGCCCGGGAACTCCATCAGGGGGCCCAGCGCGTCCAGGACCTCGGGGACGCCCTCCGGGTCGGACAGGTTGTCCCCCGTGTTGATCACGAAGTCCGGCCGCAGGCCCGCCAACGACTGCAGCCAGCGCTGCTTCTTGCGCTGGCCGCTGACCATGTGGATGTCGGAGACCTGGAGCACGCGCAGCGGGCGCATGCCCGGTGGGAGGACCGGGACGGTCACCCGTCGGAGGCGGAAGGAGCGGACTTCGAAGCCCGCCGCGTACGCCAGACCGGCGGCGCCTGCCGCCATGATTCCCAGGGGTACTCCGTATCGCGCGCGCATACGCCCATCGTGTCAGACCCCGGTGCCCCCGCCGAGATCGGCTGCCCCCCGGATGCGGCCGTCGAGCGGCAAGCGGCGCCGCCCCCCAAAACAGCGGGCGTCCGAGGCGGTGCACCTGCGACAATCGGGCCCATGACCACCACGCTCAAGTCGAAGCTGCACGACGACCTCAACGCCGCGATCAAGGGGCGCGACGAGCTCCGCTCCTCGACGCTGCGGCTGACGCTCGCCGCGATCACCAAGGAGGAGGTCGCGGGCAAGGAGAAGCGTGAGCTCTCCGACGACGAGGTCCTCAAGGTGATCACCCGCGAGGCGAAGAAGCGCCGCGAGGCGGCCGAGGCCTTCGAGCAGGGCGGTCGTGCCGAGTCGGCCGAGCGGGAGAAGGCGGAGGGCGAGGTCCTTGCCGCGTACCTGCCCAAGCAGCTGTCCGACGAGGAGCTGCACGGGATCGTCGCCGCTGCCGTGGCCGAGGCGAAGGCGGCCGGAGCCGAGGGGCCGCGGGCCATGGGCGCCGTCATGAAGATCGTGAACCCGAAGGTGGCCGGTCAGGCCGAGGGCGGCCGGGTCGCCGCCGTGGTGAAGCAGCTGCTCCAGGGCTGAGCCCGCCCGGCCCGCCCGAGCCGGCGTACGACGGCGGGGCCGCACCCTTTCCTCCACCAGGGTGCGGCCCCGTCCCGACCCCGACCTTCTCCCTTCCGGGCAACTTCATCCAGGGCCAGGGCAACGGAGGAAGCAGTGGGAACGGGAACGGGGGCTGGCCGG
>NZ_LGDV01000030.1 GCF_001280015.1 Streptomyces sp. MMG1121 | reverse complement strand
ACCAGCACGAACCGATCCGGATTCTCCGACTGCGCCGACCGCACCAGACCCCACACCGCCGCAGCAGCAAGATCCTCGACACCCTCGGCCGCAACGGCCACGGCACCACGCGTGACGAACACGAGCCGGGTGGCCGCGAAGCGCTCGTCCGCGAGCCACTCCCGCACCAGCGACACCGCGTGGCCGACGGCCCCGCGTACCCCGGAGGGAAGGTGACTGTCGGCGGCGCCGCTGCTCCATACGAGGACCGCGTCCGGGGCGTCCGGCCCGGCCTCGTATGCCTGCTTCAGCGCGTCCAGATCGGCGTACGAGGGCAGGTCGGCCGCGCGGCACGCCTCCTCCGGGCATCCCAGGCCCACGACGGACCCCTGACCCGGCCGCGCTCCGGCGCGATCGGCGACGGCGGGTGAGTTCGCCGCGGCCCATTCCAGGGCGTACAGGTTCTGCCGGGTGGCCGGTGTGGTCGCCGAGAGCTGGCCGGCGGACACCGGTCGCAGGACGAGCGTGTCGGCCGAGGCGACCGGCCGCCCCTGGTCGTCGGCAACCCGCAGGGCTACGGCGTCGGTGGGCTACGGCGTCGGTACCCGCGCCCGTGGGTTCGATGCGTACGCGCAGTGCGGAGGCGCCGGACGCGAACAGGTGCAACCCGGCCCAGGAGAACGGAAGTCGTACCTCGGTGTACTGGCCGGTGGCGCCCGCCGAGTCGTCCGCACCCTGCACGGCCATCGTGTGCAGGGCCGCGTCGAGCAGCGCCGGGTGCAGTCCGAACTCACCGGCCGGCTCCTCGTCGGGCAGCCGCACCTCGGCGTACACCGCATCGCCCAGCCGCCACGCGGCACGCAGCCCCTGGAACGCCGGGCCGTAGCCGAGCCCCAACTCCTCCAGGTCGTCGTACAGTCCGTCGACGTCGAGCGGTACGGCGTCGGCCGGGGGCCACGCCTCGAGGTCGAAGTCCGGCGCCGAACCGTCGGCGATCAACGTGCCCGTCGCGTGCCGCGTCCAGGGCTGTTCCCTGTGCGGTTCGTCGGTGGCCGCGCTCTCGGGGCGTGCGTAGACGGCGAACGGGCGCACACCGGACCCGGGCCCGGACCCGTCCTCCGTCCCCACGACGAACTGGATCTGGACACCGCCGCGCTCGGGCAGCAGCAGGGGTGCTTCGAGCGTGAGCTCGTCCACGCGGTCGCAGGCGACCTGGTCGGCGGCGTGCAGCGCCAGTTCGGCGAAGGCGGTGCCGGGGACGATGATCTGCCCGAGTACGGCGTGGTCGGCCAGCCATGGGTGGGACCGGAGCGACAACCTGCCGGTGAACAGCAGTCCGTCGCGGTCGGCCAGGCCGACCGCGGCGCCGAGCAGCGGGTGACCGGCCGAACGCTGCCCGAGGCCTGCGACATCGCGGGCGGAACCGGCGGCGTCGATCCAGTACCGGCGGCGCTGGAAGGCGTAGGTCGGCAGGTCGACGCGCTGTGCACCCGTACCGGCGAAGACCGCGTGCCAGTCGACCGGTACACCGCGTACGTGCGCGGTGGCGAGCGCCCTGACGAGGGTCTCGCGCTCGGCCCGGCCCCTTCGGGACACCGGCACCAGCGCGACGTCCGGCCCGGCCACCGAGCCGGTGGAGGGGGAGAGGCAGTCCTGGCCCATCGCGGAGAGCGAGCCGTCCGGGCCCAGCTCCAGGAACGTGCTGACGCCCACGGACTCGAGGTGCCGCACACCGTCGCGGAAGCGCACCGCCTCGCGGACATGGCGCACCCAGTAGTCGGCAGTGGTGATCTCGTCGGCGGACGCGACCTTGCCGGTGAGGTTGGAGACGATCGCGATGCGCGGTGCCCCGTACGACAGGGTCTCGGCGACCTGGCGGAAGTCGGCCAGCATGCCGTCCATGCGGTGCGAGTGGAAGGCGTGGCTGACGCGCAGGCGCTTGACCTTGGTGCCTGCGACCTCCCAGGTGGCCGCCAACTCCGCGACCGCGTCCTCGTCACCCGAAATGACGGTCGCCGCAGGCCCGTTGACGGCCGCGATGTCGACCCGGCCGCGATCGGTGAAGGTGGCGAGGGATTCCCGTATCTCCGCCTCGGAGGCGCGTATGGCGACCATCGCCCCGCCATCCGGCAACGCCTGCATCAAACGCCCACGCGCCGCCACCAGACGGCAGGCGTCCTCCAGCGAGAACACCCCGGCCACGTGAGCGGCCGTGATCTCGCCGATCGAATGCCCCAGCAGATAGTCCGGGCGCACCCCCCAGCTCTCCAGCAGCCGGAACAGCGCCACCTCGACCGCGAACAGACCCGCCTGCGTAAACACCGTCCGATCCAGCAACCCGGCCTCGGCC
>NZ_LGDV01000029.1 GCF_001280015.1 Streptomyces sp. MMG1121 | reverse complement strand
GCGCATCGCGATCGTCTCCAACGTCACGGGTGCGGTGGCCTCGGCGGACGAACTGGGCGGCGCCGACTACTGGGTGCGCCATGTCCGTCAGGCGGTCCGCTTCGCGGACGGGATGCGGTGGCTGGAGTCCGAAGGCGTCACCACCTTCCTCGAACTCGGCCCGGACGGCGTGCTGTCCGCCATGGGGGAGGCCAGCCTCTCCGGGCAGGGCGCCACAGCGGTGGTTGCGGCGCTGCGGAAGGAGCGTTCGGAGGCCGATACGCTTGCCCGCGCCGTGGCGCGCTTGTACGTCCGAGGTGTCGGAGTCGACTGGACCGCGGTGTTGGGCATGGCGACGGCAGGTGGCGCGCGTCGTGTTGAGCTGCCGACCTATCCGTTCCAGCGGCGGCGGTTCTGGCTGGACTCCGCCGCCGACGCCGATGTGACCTCCGCCGGACTCACCCCGGCGGACCATCCACTGCTGTCCGCCGCGGTCACCCTGGCCGATGACAGCAACGTACTGTTCACCGGTCGTCTGTCCCTTCGCTCCCATCCCTGGCTCGCCGACCACGTCGTATTGGGTGAAGTCCTCTTGCCGGGTACCGCGTTCGTCGAGATGGCCATCCGCGCCGGTGACGAGGTGGGCTGCGGCCGGGTCGAGGAACTGACCCTCCAGGCACCGCTGTTGATACCTCAAAAGGGAGCCGTACGACTGCAGTTGGTGGTGGACGGCGAGGCCGACGAAAGCGGTCGGCGGTCCGTGAGCGTGTACTCGCGTGCGGAAGAGCTCTCCGGTGACCAGCCGTGGGTGTGCCATGCCACGGGGGTTCTGGGCGGGGACGCGGCGCCTCCCGCCGAGCACGAGTCGGCCGTCTGGCCGCCGGCCGGGGCGACACCGGTAGGGGTGGACCGGCTGTACGAGCGGCTCGACGGGATGGGGTACGGCTACGGTCCGGTGTTCCAAGGACTGCGTGCCGCATGGCAGTTGGGTGATGAGGTGTTCGCGGACGTGCGGCTCCCCGAGGAGTCGGCGGCGGAGGCGACTCGATTCGGACTGCACCCTGCGGTGCTGGACGCGGCACTGCACGCGATGGGTCTGACCGCGCTGGCGGAGGGCGGTGGCACGCGGCTGCCGTTCTCCTGGCGCGGGGTGACGCTGCACGCGACCGGCGCGTCGACGGTACGGGTGCGCCTGACGCCCGCAGGGGGCGGCGCGGCATCTGGTACGGCAGCCGGTACGGGGTCCGACACAGTGTCCGTGCACATCACCGACGACAGCGGTCGGTCCGTCGCCTCGGTGGAGTCGCTGGTGCTGCGTGCCGCCTCGCCCGACCAGCTCCGTTCCGCGCGGCCGCAGAGTCGCGAACACCTCTACCGGCTCGATTGGACGCGCCGGCCATCGGACGGCTCGTTGCCGAGGGACGCTTCGTCGAGCGGCATGGTGGCCTGGGTGGGGGCGGTCCCGGAGGAGATCGCTCGAATCGACACCCCCGAAGGCACCTCGACGTACCGGGACCTCGCGGACCTCGAGGCGGCGCTACCCGTCGGCTCGTCGATTCCCGACACCGTGGTGGTGTCGCTGCCGAGGACGCCCGGTGCGGTGACCGACCAGGTGCGGGCCGCCACGGAGTGGGCGCTGTCGACGCTGCAGTCCTGGCTGGCGGACGAGCGGTACGCCACGTCCCGGCTGGCCTTCGTGACCCGGGGGGCCGTTGCGGCCGAGGGTGTCGAGGATCTTGCTGCTGCGGCGGTGTGGGGTCTGGTGCGGTCGGCGCAGTCGGAGAATCCGGATCGGTTCGTGCTGGT
>NZ_LGDV01000028.1 GCF_001280015.1 Streptomyces sp. MMG1121 | reverse complement strand
CGGCCACGGCTGCGCCTCCGTCAACAACGACACCGCACCCGCCGACCAGTCCACATGCGGCGTCGGCTCATCCACATGCAGCGTCTTCGGCAACACCCCATGCCGCATCGCCATCACCATCTTGATCACGCCACCGACACCGGCGGCGGCGGTGGTGTGCCCGATGTTGGACTTCAACGAGCCCAGCCACAGCGGTCGGCCCTCGGGCCGCTCCTGCCCATAGGTGGCCAGTACCGCCTGCGCCTCGATCGGGTCGCCCAGCGTGGTGCCGGTGCCGTGCCCCTCGACGGCGTCCACGTCGGCCGTCGTGAGCCGGGCGTTGGTCAACGCCTCGCGGATGACGCGCTGTTGGGACGGACCATTCGGTGCCGTCAGGCCATTGCTCGCGCCGTCCTGATTGACCGCGCTGCCGCGCACCACGGCCAGTACCGGGTGGCCGAGGCGCTGCGCGTCGGAGAGCCGCTCGAGGACGAGCACGCCCGCGCCCTCTCCCCACGCCGTGCCGTCGGCCGCCGCCGCGAACGGCTTGCACCTGCCGTCCGGCGCCAGCCCCCGCTGCCTGCTGAACTCGACGAACCCGGAAGGCGTGGCGAGCACCGCGACACCGCCCGCCAGTGCCATGGAGCACTCGCCCTGGCGCAGCGACTGCGCGGCGAGGTGCAGTGCCACGAGGGACGACGAACACGCCGTGTCCACCGTCATGGCCGGACCTTCCAGCCCGAACGTGTAGGCCACCCGCCCTGAGATCACGCTCGCGGCCGTGCCGGTCACCAGGTAGCCTTCGGCCTGCTCGGCCGCCTGGTGCACCAGGATCGAGTAGTCGTTGCTGTCCGTTCCCGCGAACACGCCGGTACGGCTGCCGCGCAGCGACGCCGGGTCGATACCGGCCCGCTCGAACGCCTCCCAGGTCAGCTCCAGCATCAGGCGCTGCTGCGGGTCCATCGCGGCGGCCTCGCGCGGGCCGATGCCGAAGAAGTCGGCGTCGAAGTCCCCTGCGTCGTAGAGGAATCCGCCATCGCGGACGTACGAGGTGCCGGACTGGTCCGGGTCCGCCGCGTACAGAGCGTCCAGATCCCAGCCGCGGTCGGTGGGGAAGGCTCCGATGGCGTCCCGCTCACCGGCGACCAGGTCCCACAGGTCTTCGGGACTGCGCACCTGCCCCGGGTAACGGCAGCTCATCGCCACGATCGCGATCGGGTCGTCGTGCACGGCAACGGAGTTGACGCCGGAGGCACCGGCCGCTCCCGTGACGACCGAGCCGGCCCTGGACGTTTCCGCTCCGACGAGCGTGGTACGCAGATACGCCACCAGCGCCGTCGGCGTCGGATAGTCGAAGACAAGCGTGGCGGGCAGCCGTAGCGCGGTGGCCGCGGTGAGGCGGTTGCGCAGTTCTACGGCGGTGAGCGAGTCGAAGCCCAGCTCCTTGAACGTCAGTGCCTCCTCGACCGACTCCGGCGAGGTGTGCCCGAGAACGGTCGCGACATCGGCACGGACCAGCTCCAACAGGGTCCGCTGCTGGGCCTCTTCGGACTGTCCGGCCAGCCGCCGTGCCAGCGATGACGTACCGGCGTCCGCTCCGCTCGACTCGACGACGCGACGCGCCGGGGTCCGTACGAGCCCCCGCAGCAGCGCCGGCACGGAATCCACGGGCCCGCGCAGCGCGTCGGTGTCCAGGCGCATCGGCAGCAGCACGGCGGCGGCATGAGCCGGTGCCGCGTCGTAGAGGGTGAGTCCTTCGTCGGTGGACAGCGCGGTCATCCCGGCGCGTGCCATCCGGCGCACATCGCTGTGTGCCAGGTGACCGGTCATG
>NZ_LGDV01000027.1 GCF_001280015.1 Streptomyces sp. MMG1121 | reverse complement strand
ACACCGCATCCAAAGCAGCAGCGAACACCGGAAACACCCCGGCCAACTCCCGGCCCATCCCCAACCGCTGCGACCCCTGCCCCGAGAACAGGAAGGCCAGCGCGCCCTCCGTCACCGAACCCACTACGCTGTCCGCTTCCGGCTCGCCCTCCGCCAGGGCGTCCAGCGCCCGGCAGAACCCGGCCCGGTCCTCCGCGAAGAGGACGGCCCGACGCTCCAGGCCGGACCGCAGCGTGGCCAGCGAGTACCCGATGTCGTCGGTGGCCGCCGTGGGGTCCGCGTCCAGGAATGAGCTCAGCCCGCGCGCCTGGGCGCACAGGGCGCGGTCGTCCCTGGCCGAGATGGCCCACGGCAGCGCATGCCGCTCCGGCTGAGGGCGGTCGGCCTCGGGCGCGACGGGCGTCGAGGGCGTCAACGGCGCCTGTTCGACGATCACATGGGCATTGGTGCCGCTGATACCGAACGCCGAGACGCCCGCGCGGCGCGGGCGGCCGTCCGTCGCAGGCCAGTCCACCGGCTCCGTCAGCAGGGACACCGCGCCCGACGACCAGTCCACGTGCGGGGTCGGCTCGTCCGCGTGCAGGGTCTTCGGCAGCACGCCGTGCCGCATCGCCATAACGGTCTTGATGACTCCGGCGACACCGGCGGCGGTCTGGGTGTGGCCGATGTTCGACTTCACCGAGCCCAGCCACAGGGGCCGGTCGGCGGGTCGGTTCTGACCGTAGGCGGCCAGCAGCGCCTGCGCCTCGATCGGGTCGCCCAACGCGGTGCCCGTCCCGTGGGCCTCCACCATGTCGACGGAGTCGGCGGACAGCCGCGCGTTGGCGAGCGCCTGCCGGATCACCCGCTGCTGCGAGGTGCCGTTGGGGGCCTCCTGGTTGACCGCGCTGCCGCGCAGCACCGCCAGGACCTGGTGGCCGTTGCGCTGGGCGTCGGAGAGCCGCTCCACCAGCAGCACTCCGGCGCCCTCGCCCCACGCAGTACCGTCGGCCGCTGCCGAAAAGGCCTTGCAGCGGCCGTCCGCCGCCAGGCCCCGCTGCCTGCTGAACTCGATGAACATCGTCGGCACCGACATCACGGACACGCCCGCGACGAGGGCCATCGAGCACTCGTCCTGGCGCAGCGACTGACAGGCCAGGTGCAGCGCGACCAGCGAGGACGAGCACGCCGTGTCCACCGTGACGGCCGGGCCCTCCAGCCCGAAGGTGTACGCCACCCGCCCGGAGACGACGCTCGCCGCGCCGCCGGTGAGCAGATAGCCCTCGACGTCCTTCTCGAGCTGGGCGCCGCCGGCGCCGTAGCCCAGTTGGGCGGCGCCGACGAAGACACCGGTACGGGTGCCACGGAGCGACGCGGGGTCGATCCCGGCCCGCTCGAGCACCTCCCACGAGGTCTCCAGCAGCAGGCGCTGCTGCGGGTCCATGGCCAGCGCCTCGCGGGGCGAGATCCCGAAGAATCCGGCGTCGAAGTCGCCTACGTCACGGATGAAGCCGCCTTCGCGTACGTAACTCGAGCCCGGACGGTCGGGGTCGGGGTCGTAGAGGGCGTCCAGGTCCCAGCCGCGGTCGACCGGGAGGGCCTCCATCGCGTCGCCGCCGGCTTCGACCAGCCGCCACAGGTCCTCCGGCGACCGTACGTCGCCGGGAAACCGGCAGCTCATTGCCACGATCGCGAGGGGCTCGCCGGACATCGCGGTCAGTTGTCGGTTCTGCTGCCGAAGCCGTTCGACTTCCTTGACGGATGTCCGAAGCGCCTCGACGAGTTCGTCGTTCTGTGTGGTCATTACGCGCTCCACGTGTCGAGTGCCGTCAGGACTGGGTCTGCTGCAACGCCAGCGCGATGAGGCTCTGGGTGTCCATGGTGTCGATCTGTTCCTGCTGTTCCGGGGTGTCCGCCGGTGCGCCGTCCCGGCCGTCGGCGGCCGCTCCGGCGGCGGTGTCCGCGTGCAGGCCCGCGAGGTCCAGCAGCGCGTCCATCAGCCCGGCTTCGCGCAGGCGCGTCAGTGGGATGTCCGCCAGCGCCTGCCGGACCCGCAGCTCGGCCGCGTCGAGGCCGGTCTGCTCCTCGGCGTCCGGCACGAGCTGGGTGAGGAGATGGCCGGTGAGCGCGGCCGGGGTCGGGTGGTCGAAGACGACCGTGACGGGGAGGCGCAGGCCGGTGGCGGCGGTGAGGCGGTTGCGCAGTTCCACGGCGGTGAGCGAGTCGAAGCCCAGCTCCTTGAACGCGCGGTTCGCCTGGACGGCGTCGGACGAGGCGTGCCCCAGGACGGTGGCCACGTTCCCCCGGACCAGGTCCATCAGCATGCTGCGCTGTTCGCCGACCGAGAGCCCGGCCATCCGGCGGGTCAGCCCCGACTCGTCGTCGGTGCCGGCGGAAGCCCCCAGGACCCTGCGGCCCGGTGTTCGCACCAGGCCCCGCAGCAGCGGGGGCAACAGGTCGGCACCCGCCTGGAGTTCGCGCATGTTCAGCCGGATCGGGAGCAGCAGGGCGCGTTCGGCGGCAAGTGCGGCGTCGAACAGGGCCAGGCCCTCTTCGTTGGACAGACCGGTGACGCCCGAACCGCTCATGCGGTGGAGGTCGGCGTCCGCCAGGTGTCCCGTCATTCCGCTGCGCTCGGTCCAGAAGCCCCACGCCAACGACTGGGCCGGCAGCCCCTGGGCACGGCGGTGCTGCGCGAGCGCGTCCAGGAATCCGTTCGCCGCCGCATAATTGCCCTGCCCAGGACCACCAAGCGTGGCAGCAGCCGAAGAGAACAGCACAAAC
>NZ_LGDV01000026.1 GCF_001280015.1 Streptomyces sp. MMG1121 | reverse complement strand
CATGACCGGTCACCTGGCACACAGCGATGTGCGCCGGATGGCACGCGCCGGGATGACCGCGCTGTCCACCGACGAAGGACTCACCCTCTACGACGCGGCGCTCGCCGATGCCGAACCGGTGCTAGTCCCGATGCGGATGGACACCGCCGCGGTGCGCGCGCAGTCGCAGGACTCCGTACCTGTAGTCCTTCGAAGCCTGTTGCGCGTGCCGGGTCGCCGAGCGGTCGAGGCCGGGCCCACCCCGTCGTCCGGTCTCGTCCCGCGGCTCGCGGGGCTGGTGGTCGCCGAGCGGGGCCGCGCGATGCTGGACTTCGTACGCGCTGAGGTGGCCACCGTACTGGACATCCCGAGTACGGAGCCGATCGAGGCGGGCCGGGCGTTCAAGGACCTGGGCTTCGACTCGCTCACCGCCGTAGAACTACGGAACCGCATCACCACGGCGACCGGACTCCAGCTGCCGGCCACTCTGGTCTTCGACTATCCGAATTCCGAGGTGCTGGCGCGGTGGTTGCTCGCCGAGCTGCTGCCGGCGGAGGAATCGTCCGCGCGGTCGCTGGACGAGGAGTTGGACAGTGTGGAGCAGGCGCTTTCGCTGGCCACCCCTGACGGCGTGACCCGGGCAAAGGTAAAGGTGCGGCTTCAGACCCTGCTGGCCAAATGGGACGACCCGCAGAGCGAGGCGCGCACCGATAACGCGGCGGACATCCTCGAATCGGGTTCGGACGAGGAGATATTCGCTTTGATCAACGAGGAACTCGGCCGGTCCTAGCGGGAAGTCCTGGAGGGCAATCGCAAAGGGGCGGGGTCGTCGGCGTCGAGGCGGGGTGCGGACCCCTGGCCATGGCCGTGCGTTTTCCGGCATTCCTTGCTGGTGGCGGCCGGGTTGGCTGGGGGCCCTAGGGGGCGGGGTAGGGGTTGAACCCGCCGTTGGGCTCTCATAGTTTTCAGTCAGGTTTGGTGAAGTGCCCAGCGGTGCGCCCGGGATATATGTCACCCGGGAAGCCGTTGGCCTGCCCTGAATAGGTGGCGTGGAATGGCTAATGAAGAGACTCTTCGCGATTACCTCAAGTGGGTAACGGCCGATCTGCGTCAAACGCGCCAGCGTGTTCGTGAGCTGGAGGAGGCCGAGCAGGAACCGATTGCCATAGTGGCGATGGGCTGCCGACTGCCGGGCGGGATTCGACACCCGGAAGACCTCTGGCGGATGGTCGCTTCCGGTGCGGAGGGAATCTCGGATTTTCCCGAGGACCGGGGCTGGGACATCGACGGCCTCTACGACCCGGACCCTGAGAAGACCGGCACGTTCTACGCGCGCCAGGGCGGATTCCTGCACGACGTCGCCGACTTCGACGCCGGATTCTTCGGGATCTCGCCCCGCGAGGCGCTGGCCATGGACCCGCAGCAGCGCCTGCTGCTGGAAATCTCCTGGGAGGCCTTCGAGCGGGCCGGGATCGATCCCGGCACCATGCGCGGCAGCCAGACCGGCGTCTTCATCGGGCTGACCGGTACGGACTACGGGCCTCGGCCGCAGGACGCGGCGGAGGGCCTGGTCGGCCACCTGATGACCGGGAACACCGCCAGTGTCGCCTCCGGGCGCATCGCGTACACCTTCGGGCTGGAGGGCCCCGCGGTCACCGTGGACACCGCCTGCTCGTCGTCGCTGGTGGCACTGCACCTGGCCGCTCGCGCGCTGCGCCAGGGCGAGTGCTCGATGGCGCTCGTGGGCGGCGCCACCGTGATGTCGGGGCCGGGCGCGTTCATCGAGTTCAGCCGCCAGCGCGGGCTGTCCCCCGACGGCCGGTGCAAGTCCTTCGGGGCGGCCGCGGATGGTACGGGATGGGCCGAGGGCGCCGGTCCGACGCCCAGCGCAACGGCCACCAGGTCCTGGCGGTGCTGCGCGGCAGCGCGGTCAACCAGGACGGCGCGAGCAACGGCCTCACGGCCCCCAACGGCCCGGCCCAGCAGCGCGTCATCCTGCAGGCCCTGGCCGGCGCTCGGATCGCCCCGGACGCAGTGGACGCCGTCGAGGCGCACGGCACGGGCACCGCGTTGGGCGATCCGATCGAGGCGCAGGCGCTGCTGGCGACGTACGGGCAGGGTCGGGAGGCCGGGCGGCCCCTGCTGCTGGGGTCGTTGAAGTCCAACATCGGGCACACGCAGGGCGCCGCGGGCGTGGCGGGCGTGATCAAGATGGTGCTGGCGATGCAGCACGGCGTGCTGCCGAAGACCCTGCACGCGGACGAGCCGACCCCGCAGGTCGACTGGTCGGCGGGCGCGGTCTCGCTGCTGACCGAGGCGGTGGAGTGGCCGGAGGCGGCCGACCGTCCGCGGCGTGCGGGCGTTTCGTCGTTCGGCATCAGCGGCACCAATGCGCACGTCATCCTGGAGCAGGCACCGCTCGAGGTGGCGGACGGAGAGTCCCCCGAGGAGCCCGAAGCGGTGTTCGGCGAGGGAGAGTTGCTCCCTCTGCCGCTCTCGGGGCGTGGCGAACAGGCCCTGTGGTCCCAGGCCCGGGAGCTGGCGTCCTTCGTCGAGCGACGGCCGGATCTCCGCCCGGTGGACCTCGGATTCTCGCTGGCCACTTCGCGGGCGCACCTGGAGCACCGTGCGGTCGTGCTCACGGCAGCCGGCGCGGATGGGGACGACGCACGGTTCCGGGGGCTGTCGGCTCTCGCCGACGGTCAGGACGCCCCCCATGTCGTCCGTGGCATAGCCACCGATGGCGCGCTGGCCTTCCTCTTCTCGGGGCAGGGGTCGCAGCGGTTGGGGATGGGCCGGGAGTTGGCCGGGGTGTTTCCGGTGTTCGCTGCTGCTTTGGACGCGGTGTGCGGGGAGCTGGACGCCTTTTTGGAGCGGCCGTTGCGTGGGGTGTTGTTCGCGGCGGAGGGTTCGGCCGAGGCCGGGTTGCTGGATCGGACG
>NZ_LGDV01000025.1 GCF_001280015.1 Streptomyces sp. MMG1121 | reverse complement strand
CCCACTCGACAACCCGGCCCCACCCCCACCCCATTTACATGTCCATGAAGTGCCCTTGACTCGATCATGGAGTGCCATGAGCCTGACAACTTGTTCGCCGCTGTGGCGGACCACCGCGAGGGGGGTTCATGAGACACAGAGCTAGATCGGTCCTCGCTGTCGGCGCGCTCCTGATCGGCGGAGCGAGCCTCGCACCCATCGCCCAGGCGCAGGGCGGGAGTTCTCCGAAGTCCGGCCCCGACGAGGTCAAGGTCTTCCACGCCGACGTCACCCGCACGCAGATTCCCCTGCTGCTCGCGGCCGGACAGGACGGCCAGGAGCTCGGCGACCAGGTCAGGGCGGGCGGCAGGACCGAGGTCGAGGTCTACCTCACCGACCAGCAGGCCGCGAAGCTCCGCAAGCAGGGCGTCGACCTCGTCGAGCACACCGTCCCGGCGAAGGCGCAGGCGCGGATCGAGAAGGCCTCGCAGGGCGTGTTCCGTCCCTACGGCGGAAGCGGCGGGCTCAAGGAGGAGATCCTCCGCACCGCCCAGGCCAATCCCGGGCTCACCAAGGTCGAATCCATCGGCAAGACCGTCGACGGCCAGGACATCCTCGCGCTCAAGCTGACCAAGAACGCGAAGAGGTCGCAGGACGGCTCGAAGCCCTCCGTGCTGTACCTGTCCAACCAGCACGCGCGCGAGTGGATCACACCGGAGATGACCCGGCGCCTGATGCACTACTACCTGGACCGCTACGGCAGCGACCGGCGGATCCGGAAGATCGTCGACTCGACCGAGCTGTGGTTCGTCCTCTCCGCCAATCCCGACGGCTACGACTACACGTTCAAGAGCCCCCAGGCCCGCCTGTGGCGCAAGAACCTGCGCGACGTCAACGGCGACGGGGTCATCGGCGCGGGTGACGGCGTCGATCTCAATCGCAACTTCCCCTACAAGTGGGGTTACGACGACGAGGGCTCGTCACCCGACCCCACCAGTGAGACCTACCGCGGCGCGAGCCCCGAGTCCGAGCCCGAGACCAAGGCGCTGGACGGTTTCGAGAAGCGCGTCGGGTTCCGATACGCCGTCAACTACCACTCCGCCGCCGAGCTGCTGCTGTACGGCGTCGGCTGGCAGGTGGCCACCCCCACCCCGGACGACGTCGTCTACAAGGCGCTCGCCGGCACCCCCGACAACCCGGCCATCCCCGGCTACCGTTCCCAGGTCTCCTCCGAGTTGTACACCACCAACGGCGAGGCGGACGGGCACGCGTCCAACGTCAACGGCGTCGCGATGTTCACGCCGGAGATGTCGACCTGCCAGACCGCGTCCAACGTCGATCCGAACGACGCCTGGAAGCCCGAGGACTGCCAGTCGGTCTTCAACTTCCCCGACGACGAGAAGCTGATCCAGCAGGAGTTCGCGAAGAACATCCCCTTCGCCCTCTCCGTCGCCGAGACCGCCGTACACCCCGACCAGCCGGCCTCCTCGGTCGGTCTGAGCGCCGCCGACTTCACGCCGGCCGCGTTCACCACGTCGTACTCCCGGGGCGCGGACCAGGAGGTCTCCGTCGTCGCCCGCAAGGCGATCCGCGACAAGGAACTGAAGTACCGCGTCAACGGCGGCCGCGTCCTCGACCAGACGCTCCGGCACTGGAAGGGCGGCGGGACCTACGGCGGCGAGGACGACCTGTACTTCGACGAGTACCGGGCCAAGGTGCGGGACGGCGCGCCGGGCGACAGGGTCGAGGTGTGGTTCACCGGTGAGACGAAGAGCGGCCGTAGGGTCGCCAGTTCGCACTTCACCTACTCCGTCGCCGACACGCCCAGGGCCGACACGCTCGTCGTCGCCGAGGAGGGCGCGGCGGCCGCGCGGGCGCAGACGTACGTGGACGCGCTCAAGGCGGCCGGGCACCGGGCGCTCGTCTGGGACGTGGCCAGGCAGGGTGTCCCGGACGCGCTCGGCGTGCTGAAGCACTTCAGGACCGTCGTGCACTACTCCGGCACCAACGGCCCCGGCAACCCCACCCAGCTCCAGCTGCGCGCCTACCTCAACGAGGGCGGCCGGCTGATCGAGGCCGGTCAGCGGGCCGGCGGCAGCGTCGACCTCGGCGACGGCACCCTCTCGGACGACTTCAGCCAGTACTACCTGGGCGCCTACAGCCGTACGTCGACCAAGGGGGCCACCGGCCTCACCGGCTCCGGCGCCCTCGACGGGTACACCGGCGCCCTCGGCGACGCGCCCGGCAACCCGCTGGACGCGGCCGGCACCTACAGCGTGACCTCCGAGGAGCTTCCCGTCGCCACGTATCCCCAGTTCAAGAGCGCGGGCGCGGGCCGGTTCACCGGGACCACCGATCCGTACGGGCCCTACAGCGGCTCGTACATGGCCGCCGCTGTGCACACCGACGACGCCTACAAGCGGCTCACCCGCACCATCGACCTCACCGGTGTGGACGCCGTCGACAAGCCGGCCCTGAGCGCCCGGCTGTTGTGGGACACCGAGCCCGGTTACGACCACGCGGTGGTCGAGGCCCACACGGTGGGCGCCGACGACTGGACCACCCTGCCGGAGGCCGGGGGTGCCACGACGACGGCCGTACCGGCGGACTGCGGGCAGGGATTCCTGATCGGCGAGCACCCGTGGCTGACGCACTATCTGACGCTCGCCGGCACCGCCTGCACCGCGACCGGCACGACCGGCTCCTGGAACAGCCTCACCGGCAGCTCCGGCGGCTGGCGGCAGGTGAGCTTCGACCTGAGCGCCTACGCGGGCAAGTCCGTCGAGGTCTCGATCAGCTACGTCACCGACCCGGGCACCGGCGGGCACGGCGTCCTCGCCGACGACGTCTCGCTCGTGACCGGCGCAAGCGCGAAGGAGACCGAGGGCTTCGAGGCGTCCCTGGGCGCCTGGCACGTGGCCGGGCCGCCCCCGGGCAGCCCTGCCGTCCGGAAGGACTGGACGCGCACCGGCACCCTGTTCCGCACGTACGGAGCGGTCAGCACGGACGACACCGTGCTGCTCGGTTTCGGCCTGGAGCAGGTGCCGTCGGCGGCCGACCGGGTGGCGCTGCTGAGGAAGGCGTTCGCCGCACTCGGAGGGTGAGGGCCGCCATATTGACAGATCCCGCTCCCCTTGTTCCAACAGGTGAGCGGGAACCCTCTCAAGGGTGCGCGAAAAGGCTCCTGATCAAGTGAGCCGACCCGCTCACGAACGAGTGAAGACGGAGTAAAAACCACCCGACATTGCGTAACAAATACGGGTGAATCCATCGTCGATCCGAGCCGGTCCGTACCCCTACTGGTGGGTACGGACCGCCTGCCCGTGTATGGGCCATCTCGATGTCACCCCGGGGCCCGCAGAGGGGTAGGGTCGTTGGTGGTCGGGGACATCCCAAACAGAGCTCGCCGGCACCGCATGGCCGGCGTACCAACGAGGAGATCGGTTCGTGACGATCCGCGTAGGCATCAACGGCTTCGGCCGTATCGGGCGTAACTACTTCCGCGCACTGCTGGAGCAGGGTGCCGACATCGAGGTCGTGGCTGTCAACGACCTGGGTGACACCGCGACCACCGCTCATCTGCTGAAGTACGACACGATCCTGGGCCGCCTCAAGCAGGAGGTCACCCACACCGCCGACACCATCACGGTGGACGGCCACACCATCAAGGTGCTCTCGGAGCGCAACCCGTCCGACATCCCCTGGGGTGAGCTGGGCGTCGACATCGTCATCGAGTCGACCGGCATCTTCACCCAGCGCGACGATGCCGCCAAGCACCTCGCCGGCGGCGCCAAGAAGGTCCTCATCTCGGCTCCGGCCAAGGACGAGGACATCACCATCGTCATGGGCGTCAACCAGGACAAGTACGACCCGGCGCAGCACAACGTCATCTCCAACGCCTCCTGCACCACCAACTGTGTGGCCCCGATGGCGAAGGTCCTCGACGAGAACTTCGGCATCGTCAAGGGTCTGATGACCACGGTGCACGCGTACACGAACGACCAGCGCATCCTTGACTTCCCGCACAAGGACCTGCGCCGCGCCCGTGCCGCCGCCGAGAACATCATCCCGACCACCACGGGCGCCGCCAAGGCCACCGCGCTGGTCCTGCCGCAGCTCAAGGGCAAGCTGGACGGCATCGCCATGCGCGTCCCGGTTCCCACCGGCTCGGCCACCGACCTCGTCGTGCAGCTCCAGCGCGAGGTCACCAAGGACGAGGTCAACGCGGCGTTCAAGAAGGCGGCCGAGGACGGCGACCTCAAGGGCTACCTGGCGTACACCGAGGACCCGATCGTCTCCTCGGACATCGTCGGCGACCCGGCCTCCTGCACCTTCGACTCCTCCCTGACCATGGTCCAGGAGGGCAACTCGGTGAAGATCCTCGGCTGGTACGACAACGAGTGGGGCTACTCCAACCGCCTCGTCGACCTCACGGTCTTCGTCGGCGGCCAGCTCTGATCGACACGGCGGAACCTTTGAAGTGAAAGCAGGGCCCGAGCAGCGCAAGGACGCGCTGTCCGGGCCCTGAATCACGTACAGGACAGCCATGGCTACGATCACGGAGCACCATCAGCCCTCGGGAGCCCATTCATGAAGACGATCGACGAACTCATCCAGGACGGCGTCGAAGGCAAGCGGGTCTTCGTCCGCGCCGACCTGAACGTCCCCCTGGACGGCGCCACCATCACCGACGACGGCCGCATCCGCGCCGTCGCCCCGACCATCGCCAAGCTCGCCGAGGCGGGTGCCAAGGTGATCGTCGCCTCCCACCTGGGCCGTCCCAAGGGCGCCCCGGACCCGCAGTTCTCCCTCGCCCCGGTCGCGGAGCGACTCGGTGAGATCCTGGGCAAGAACGTCTCGTTCGCCACCGACACGATCGGTGACAGCGCGAAGGCCACTGTTGCCGCTCTGGCGAACGGCGAGGTCACGCTGCTGGAGAACCTCCGGTTCAACGCGGGCGAGACGAGCAAGGACGACGCGGAGCGCGGCGCGTTCGCCGACGCCCTCGCCGCCCTCGCCGACGTCTACGTCGGTGACGGCTTCGGTGCGGTGCACCGAAAGCACGCCTCCGTCTACGACCTCCCGGCCCGGCTCCCGCACGCCGCCGGCTACCTCATCGCCACCGAGGTCGGCGTCCTGAAGAAGCTCACCGAGGACGTCAAGCGCCCCTACGTCGTCGCGCTCGGCGGCGCCAAGGTCTCCGACAAGCTCGCCGTCATCGACGAACTGCTCGGCAAGGCCGACCGTCTGCTCATCGGCGGCGGCATGGCGTACACCTTCCTCAAGGCCAAGGGCCACGAGGTCGGGATCTCCCTCCTGCAGGAGGACCAGATCCCGGTCGTCACGGAGTACATGGAGCGCGCCGAGAAGAACGGCGTGGAGCTGGTGCTCCCCGTCGACGTCCTGGTCTCCCCGCAGTTCCCGGACCTGAAGACCAAGGCGCCGGCCCACCCCACGACCGTCGCCGCGGACGCCATCCCCGCCGACCAGGAGGGTCTGGACATCGGTCCGCAGACCCGCAAGCTGTACGCCTCGAAGCTCGCCGACGCCGAGACCGTCTTCTGGAACGGTCCGATGGGCGTCTTCGAGCACCCCGACTTCGCCGAGGGCACCAAGGCGGTTGCCCAGGCCCTCGTAGACTCGGACGGTTTCACCGTCGTCGGCGGCGGTGACTCCGCCGCGGCCGTGCGCACGCTCGGCTTCGACGAGAACGCGTTCGGCCACATCTCGACCGGTGGCGGCGCCTCCCTCGAATACCTCGAGGGCAAGACGCTCCCCGGCCTCGCCGCACTGGAGGACTGACCCCGCATGACCACTCGCACGCCGCTGATGGCGGGCAACTGGAAGATGAACCTCAACCACCTCGAGGCCATCGCGCACGTCCAGAAGCTCGCCTTCGCCCTGGCCGACAAGGACTACGAGGCCGTCGAGGTCGCCGTCCTGCCGCCCTTCACCGACCTGCGCTCCGTACAGACCCTGGTCGACGGCGACAAGCTCAAGATCAAGTACGGCGCCCAGGACGTCTCCGCACACGACTCCGGCGCCTACACCGGCGAGATCTCGGGCCCGATGCTGGCCAAGCTGAAGTGCACGTACGTGGCGATCGGCCACTCCGAGCGGCGCCAGTACCACAACGAGACCGACGAGCTGATCAACGCCAAGGTCAAGGCCGCCTACAAGCACGGCCTCACCCCGATCCTGTGCGTCGGCGAGGAACTGGACGTCCGCGAGGCGGGCAACCACGTCACCCACACCCTCAACCAGCTCGAGGCCGGTCTGAAGGGCCTCGCACCCGAGCAGGCCGAGACGATCGTGATCGCCTACGAGCCCGTGTGGGCCATCGGCACCGGCAAGGTCTGCGGCTCCGAGGACGCCCAGGAGGTCTGCGCCGCCATCCGCGCCAAGATCGCCGAGCTGTACTCGCAGGACGTGGCCGACAAGGTCCGCATCCAGTACGGCGGCTCCGTGAAGGCGGGCAACGTCGCCGAGATCATGGCCCAGGCCGACATCGACGGCGCCCTGGTCGGCGGTGCCTCGCTGGACTCCGACGAGTTCGTCAAGATCGTGCGCTTCCGCGATCAGTGACCGACGCTGTGAGTAGGCGGTAGCGGCGATACGTCGTACCCTTGCGGGGGCGCAGCCGACACGCTGTGCCCCCGTCGTCCATCCGAATCCGAGGAAGTTGGTCCAGCCGTGGTTTTGGGGTTCTCGATCGCCCTGATCGTCTTCAGCCTGCTGCTGATGCTGCTGGTGCTGATGCACAAGGGAAAGGGCGGCGGCCTCTCCGACATGTTCGGTGGCGGCATGCAGTCGTCCGTCGGCGGCTCCTCGGTCGCCGAGCGCAACCTCGACCGGATCACCATCGTGATCGGCGTGCTCTGGTTCGCGTGCATCATCGTTCTCGGCATGCTGATGAAGTCGAACGGCTGACACGCCCGCACCGCACGCACGTCACGCATATTCCGTACGTAACGCCCCATGTTCGGTACGCGCTCCTGAGCGCGGCCTATCATGGGGCTTGCGTCTGAGTGAGGGGCTTGTAACTCCAATCACTGGACGCGCGTTGGGCCTTACGTAGACTGAGGCGCTCGCAGTGAAGCGAAACGCCGACTCGCTTCGCGGCACCATCACGCAGGGAGTTACGACCGTGGCAAGTGGCAACGCGATCCGGGGAAGCCGGGTCGGGGCGGGGCCGATGGGCGAGGCCGAGCGCGGCGAGTCCGCGCCGCGTCTGCGCATCTCCTTCTGGTGCTCGAACGGGCACGAGACGCAGCCCAGCTTCGCCAGCGACGCGCAGGTTCCCGATACCTGGGACTGCCCGCGCTGCGGCTTCCCGGCAGGCCAGGACCGGGACAACCCGCCGGACCCGCCGCGCACCGAGCCCTACAAGACGCATCTCGCCTACGTGCGGGAGCGGCGCAGCGACGCGGACGGCGAGGCGATCCTCGCCGAGGCGCTCGCCAAACTGCGGGGCGAGATCTAGCAATTGTGACCGGCCGGGCGCCCGTGGGTGCCGGGCCGGAGCCGTCTCCGCCCCTTTTGTGCTCTCCGTACGCCGTGCCGACACCGGCGCGTCGTACGGACGTACCTGTTGTTGACCGTGCGGACAGCGTCGTGTCCGCACGTCCCGGGCCTGATCAACTAGGTTGGGACCGGCAGCGGAGCAAGGTACGCAGCAGGACAGGTGCAGGAAAGAAGGCTGAGGTCGCACATGAACGCAGACGACCGGACCAGGCTCAACCAGACGCCCGAATGGACCGCTCTCGCCAAGCACCGCGAAGAGCTGGCGGACACGCATCTGAGGGAGCTGTTCGCCGCCGAACCCGGACGCGGTGCGGGGTACACGCTCCAGGTCGGTGACCTGTACGTCGACTACTCGAAGCACCTGGTCACCGACGAGACGCTGCGGCTGCTGCGCGAGCTGGCCGCCGCCACGGACGTGTTCGGCCTGCGGGACGCCATGTTCCGGGGCGAGAAGATCAACGTCACCGAGGACCGGGCCGTACTGCACACCGCGCTGCGCGCCCCGCGCGACGCGGTGATCGAGGTCGACGGCGAGAACGTCGTCCCCAGGGTGCACGCCGTCCTCGACAAGATGAGCGACTTCGCCGACCGCGTCCGCTCCGGCGCCTGGACCGGCCACACCGGCAAGCGCATCAAGAACGTCATCAACGTCGGCATCGGCGGCTCCGACCTCGGCCCCGCGATGGCCTACGAGGTGCTGCGCAGCTTCACCGACCGCGATCTGACGGTCCGCTTCGTCTCCAACGTGGACGGCGCCGACCTGCACGAGGCCACCCGCGACCTCGACCCGGCCGAGACGCTGTTCATCATCGCCTCCAAGACCTTCACCACGATCGAGACGATCACCAACGCCACCTCCGCCCGCACCTGGCTGCTGGACGCCCTCGGCGCCGAGTCGGCGGTCGCCAAGCACTTCGTGGCGCTGTCCACGAACTCGGAGAAGGTCACGGAGTTCGGCATCGACCCGGACAACATGTTCGAGTTCTGGGACTGGGTCGGCGGTCGGTACTCGTACGACTCCGCGATCGGCCTGTCCCTGATGATCGCCATCGGCCCGGACCGGTTCCGTGAGATGCTCGACGGCTTCCGGCTGGTCGACGACCACTTCCGCACCGCCCCCGCCGAGGCCAACGTCCCGCTGCTGCTCGGCCTGTTGGGCATCTGGTACGACAACTTCCACGATGCCCAGTCGCACGCCGTCCTGCCGTACAGCCACTACCTCTCCCGGTTCACCGCCTACCTCCAGCAGCTGGACATGGAGTCCAACGGCAAGTACGTGGCGCGGGACGGCAAGCAGGTCGACTGGCAGACCGGACCGGTGGTGTGGGGCACGCCGGGCACCAACGGGCAGCATGCCTACTACCAGCTGATCCACCAGGGCACCAAGCTCATCCCGGCGGACTTCATCGGGTTCGCCGAGCCGGTGGCCGAGCTGAGCGGTGAACTCAAGGCGCAGCACGACCTGTTGATGGCCAACTTCTTCGCCCAGACCCAGGCCCTCGCCTTCGGCAAGACCGCCGAGGAGGTCCGCGCGGAGGGTGTGGCCGAGGAACTGGTCGCGCACAAGACCTTCCAGGGCAACCGGCCGACCACGACCATCCTGGCGAAGGAACTCACCCCGTCCGTCCTCGGCCAGCTCGTCGCCCTCTACGAGCACAAGGTGTTCGTCCAGGGCGCTGTGTGGAACATCGACTCCTTCGACCAGTGGGGCGTCGAGCTGGGCAAGGTGCTCGCCAAGCGCGTGGAGCCGGCGCTGACCGAGGGCGCGGACGTGCCCGGCCTGGACGCGTCGACGAAGGCGCTGGTCGCCAAGTACCGGGAACTGCGCGGCCGTAGCTGACCGGCCCGCACGGGAGCCGGGCGCGGCGCGGCCGCCCGGCTCCGGAAGGCCTTTGCGGTGGGCAACGGCCCTACTCCGCAAGGATGTTGACCACCGCGTCCGCGAAGGGCCGGCCGGACTCAGGCCACCGCGCTCAGCGTGTCCGCGAGCCGTCCGCGGGCCGCGCGGGCGGCGGGCAGTGCGGCGAGCGCCGCCGCTCCCAGCACGGCGGCCGAGCCCAGCACCAGCAGCAGACCCGGCGACGGGGACTGGGCGATCCCGGCGCCGATGCCGCTGGAGGCGCCCTGGGCGTCGATGAGCCGGCGGGCCAGCGGCAGACCGAGGGCCGTGGCGGCGAGCGTCGCGGCCAGGGCCGTACATCCCGTGGCCGTGACGGTGATCGCGGTGATCTGTCGCGGGGACATGCCGATCGCCCTGAGCGCGAGCACGTCCCGCTCGCCCTCGCGGACGCTGCCGCCGATCGTGGTCAGCAGCTCGACCAGCCCGATGAGGGCGAGCACCGCGATCAGGCCGGCGACGACGGCGCGCAGCGGGGACAGCCCGTCGGCCGGGTTCGTCACGGTGTGCACGTCCAGGTGGCCCCGGCCGGCCGCGGTGAGCGCGGTGGCCACGCGGCGCGGATCGGCGCCATGACGCAGCCGCAGCTCGTAGAAGGCCGGGGCCAGCCGCGGGTCGTTCTCGCGGAGGGTGTCCAGGGAGGTCGTCACCACCCGGCCGGCGTTCTGCGGTTCGATGCTGCGGCCGACGATGTGCAGGACCTGCGGGCGGTCGCCGACCATCATGCGCACCCAGTCGCCGACCCGTGCGTGCAGCAGGTCCAGCAGCCCCTGGCCGGCCACCGCCTCGTCCGGTCCGTGCGCGGCCCGGCCCTCGGCGAGGGCGTAGGGGTAGGGCCGGGCGTCGGTGCCGAGGCCGCGCAGGGCGATGGTCCCGGTCTGTCCGGGCACCAGCGCGGCCAGCTCGACCCCCGGATAGGCCGCGGCCACTCGGGAGTCACCGGTCAGCAGAGCCTGCAGGCGGGCCGGGGCCGGTGTGCCGTCGGTGCGGACCGTGAGCGAGGTGGGCAGCCCGACCCGGGCCGGGCTGGTGTGGAAGCGGTCGATGGTGCTCCACGCGCTGAGTGCCACCACGATCAGCAGCATCGGCAGGGTCAGCCGGGCCACGGTGGCCAGCGACCGTCCGCGTCCCGTGGCCGCCTTGTGGCAGCCGAGGACCAGTGCGGCCGGCAGCCGCAGACCGAGCGCCCGCCGGGCCGGACCGGTGAGCCGTCCGCCCGCCGGCGCGTCCGGGCGCGGCACCAGAACCGGCGGCACCCGCCCGGCCCGCCAGGCCGCGAGTCCCGTGGTCAGGCCGATGAACAGCACCGCGCCCACGGGTACCGCCAACAGCGCCACGGTGTGTCCCGGCAGCCCCTGCCACACGCCCACGGCGTCGCCGAGCCGCCCGGGGATCCGGCTGCCCAGCGTCTGGGTGAGCGCTGCGGCGGCCACGGCGCCGAGCAGGGCGTAGGCGAGATGCTGCAACAGGAAGATCCGTACGACCTGGCCGGGGGTGAAACCGATCGCCTTCAGCACGGACAGGTCCCGCAGGTGGCCGCGGATCCGGGTGGCGATCGCGCCGTGCACGGCGAACCCGGCGGCGATCAGCGCGCCGAGCCCGAACAGGCCGAGCACCTGCCCGAACAGCCGGTTGTCGCCCTGTGCCTGGGCACGGGCCTGCTGCCAGGTGGAGACCTCGCCGACCGCGCCCGCGCCGAGCACCGTGACGGCGCGCTGCACGGCGTAGTCCGTGTCGGCCGGATCGCCGAGCCGCAGCCCGATGACCTGGCCGCCGGGCGCTCGTACCGCGGACGGCAGGGCCCAGACCACGCCCGGCTGCTCGGCGGGGCTGTAGGAGGGTTCCGCGCTGTCGGCGATGCCCTCCACGGTCAGGGTGCGGGCGGTGCCGGGCAGCGTGAGGGTGTCTCCGGGCTCGGCCAGCAGGGCACGGGCCAGGCCGCTCTCCAGCACCACGCCGTCCGGCTCGGCCGGATCCAGCCAGTGCCCGGCGGTGAGCAGCGGCCGGCCGACGGAGGGCAGGTGCGGGGTGCCGCGCAGCTCCACGGAGGCACGGGTGCCGCGGGCGGCGACGCTGACGGCTTCGGTGCGATAGGGGCCGGCGACGGACGTCACGCCGTCCAGCCGGGCGAGCCTTGCGGTGTCCGCGTTCGACGCGGTGTGGATCCACACATGGGCCCCGCGCGCCTCGGCGAAGGTCCGCTGCCAGGGGTTGGTCGCATAGCCGAAAAGGGCGGTGGCCAGCAGCAGCGAGGCGACGATGCCGGCGGTGGCCAGCACGAGGAAGAGCGCCTCGCCGCGATGGGCGCGCAGATCGGAGTACGCCCAGCGCCGGCCGGCCGCGCCGCTGAACACGCCGCGACGGGCCGTCGGTGACACGGCCCGGCGTCCGCGCGCGGCGCTGCCCGGCCGGCGGTCGGCCATCAGTCCCTCAGCTCCAGCACACCCGAGATACCCGGCCGCCGGGACACGGGCGCACCGTCCAGCGCCGCATCGTCCGCGATCCGCCCGTCGAAGAAGCAGATCACCCGGTCCGCGGCACTCGCCAGCCGGGCGTCGTGCGTGACCAGCACGATCGTCTGGCCGCGTCCGTGGAAGCGGGTCAGCAGCCGCATCACCTCGCGGGTGCCCTTGCTGTCCAGGCTGCCCGCGGGCTCGTCAGCCAGCAGCAGCGGCGGATGGTTGACCAGGGCGCGGGCGAGGGCGACCCGTTGCTGCTCACCGCCGGACAGCTCGCCCGGCATGCTGCGCTCCTTGCCCGTGAGGCCCAGCTCGGCCAGGAGCGTCTCGCGCTCGGCGCGGGCCTTCTTCGGCGGGACACCGGCCAGCAGGGCGGGCAGTTCGACGTTGTCGGCGACGGACAGGTTCGACACCAGGTTGAAGAACTGGAAGACGAACCCGATGGCCTTGCGGCGCTCCACCGCCCAGCGCGCCTCGCTGAAGGAGTCCGTACAGCGGCCGTCCAGCCAGATGCTGCCCGCGTCCGGCCGCTGCAGCCCGCCCAGCAGATGCAGCAGCGTCGACTTCCCGGCACCGGACGGGCCGGTGATCGCGACGAACTCGCCCCGGGCCACGCTCAGGTCCACCCCTTGGACGGCGTGCGCGGGCGCACCCTCACCGTGGTGGGTCTTCACGAGCCCCTCGGCGCGCAGCACAGGAGCGGCGGAGTCGTCGCTCATTCCAGCTCCTCCAGCTCCTCCTGGCAACGCTCCAGCCAGTCGAGGTCGGCCTGCAGATGCAGCATCGCGCCCTCGATCAGCAGATGGGCCATTCGGTTGTCCCGGTTCTCGGCCGCGGCCAGTTTCGACAGGTTGCGCATGGTGTTGAGGTACTGGCGCCGCTGTCTGTTGATGAGGGCGATCTGGTCGGCGAGACCGGTCTGCGGGGCGAGGGCGAGCTTCATGAAGAACTCGTCCCGTACCCGCGGCTCGTCCTCGGTCTCCTCGAACCAGGCGTGCAGCGCCTCGCGCCCGGCGTCGGTGAGGTGGTAGACCTTCTTGTTGGGTCGGCCGGACTGCTCGACGTCCTCGCCCTTGATCAGCCCGGACTTCTCCAGGCGGCCGAGGGTGACGTAGACCTGGCCGACGTTCGGCTGAGGGTACGCGGAGCCCAGCAGTAGCTCAAGGTCCTGCTTCAGCTCGTAGCCGTGGGCGGGGCCGCGGGCGAGGAGTGCCAGGAGGGGCAGGCGCACGCGTGCTGTCCTCCTGTCTGCTCATGTGCTCCAGGCCCTAGTATCGCGCATACCTAACAGGTATACATGGCCTGACTCCCGGCGAGGCTGGCCGGAGCCGTGTGTACGTGTTCAAGGAGGAACCTATGCGGTGGATACGCGCCGCCGGTAGGGGCCTTCTCGTTCTCGTCGTGATCACTGCCGGGTACGTCACCTCCGGCGCCCGTGCCGACGAGGGCGCGCGCGATGGCCGCGGCCCGCTCACCCTGGCCACCGCCGGCGACCTCACCGGCTATCTCGGCCCGCTGCTTCAGGGCTGGAACCGCACCCACCCCGGCGAGAAGGTCACCCTCGTCGAACTGCCGGACTCCTCCGACGAGACCTATGCGCAGATGACGACCGACCTGCGCGGCGGCGACCGGAGCCGCTTCGACGTCCTCAACATCGACGTCAACTGGACCTCGGAGTTCGCGGCGGCCGGCTGGATCCGCCCGCTGCCCCGGGACCGTTTCCCGCTGGGGAGCTTCCTGCCGCCGGTCGTGAACACGGCCACCTACGACGGGCGCCTGTACGCGGTCCCGTACGTCACGAACGCCGGACTTCTGCTGTACCGCAAGGACGTCCTGGCCAAGGAGGGCGTGCCGCCGCCACGCACCTGGGCGGAGCTGGAGCGCGACGCGAAGACCATCGCGCCCAAGTACGGACTCGGCGGCTACGCGGGTCAGTTCCTGCCCTACGAGGGCCTCACCGTCAACGCGGCCGAGGCCGTGTACTCGGCGGGCGGCAGCATCCTCGGCGACGAGGGCACCCGGGTCACCGTCGACTCGGCCGCCGCCCGCGAGGGCATCGGCTTCCTCGCCCGCGGCCTTCGCGAGGGCTGGATCCCGAAGGCGGCGCTGGCCTGGAAGGAGGAGGAGTCCAAGCAGGCCTTGCAGGACGGCAAGCTGCTCTTCCTGCGCAACTGGCCCTACGCCTATGCCACCGCCTCCGCCAGGGGTTCCAGGGTCGCCGGGAAGATCGGCGCCGTACCGCTGCCCGGGCCCGACGGGCCGGGGACGAGCGTCCTCGGCGGTTCCAACCTCGCGGTCAACACCCATGCCCGGCACCCCGATTCCGCCGCGCGCCTGATCGCCTACCTCACCAGCGAGCGGGTGCAGCGCCAGGTGCTCACCCGGGGCGCGCTGCCGCCCGTGCGCGCCGCGCTGTACCAGGATCCCGCACTCATCCGGCGCTTCCCGTATCTGCCGACCCTGCGCACGGCCGTGCTCACCGCCGCGCCGCGCCCCAAGAGCGCCCACTACGACCAGGTCAGCCTGGTGGTGCAGGCGGTGGTGTACGGCGCCCTGACCGGGCGGGAGACGCCCGAGCAGGCCGTGCGACGGCTGGCGCGCGAACTCGACGCCATCGCCCGTCGATAGTTACCTGTTAAGTAACGCCGCCATTACGACTGGCGGCCCATTGCGGCGATTTGCCCCAGTCTGATCCGACAACTGGCCGGTAGCTTCCGTTCACTTCGTTGACACCCTCGCAAGGTGCCTACCTAACATGCATGCATGTTGAGCAAGTACCACTGGTGGCGTGACGCGGTGATCTACCAGGTCTACGTCCGCAGCTTTCTGGACAGCACCGGCGACGGCATAGGCGATCTCGCCGGGGTCCGCGCGGGGCTGCCGTATCTGAAGAAGCTCGGCGTCGACGGGATCTGGCTGAGCCCGTTCTATCCCTCGCCGCAGCACGACCACGGCTACGACGTGGCCGACTACTGCGGTGTCGATCCGCTCTTCGGTGACCTCGCCGAGTTCGACCTGCTGATGGCGGCCGCCCACCGGCTCGGCATCAAGGTGCTCCTCGACATCGTCCCCAACCACTGCTCCAGCGAGCACCCGTGGTTCCGCGAGGCCCTGGACAGCGCCCCCGGCAGCCCGGCCCGCGCCCGCTTCCACTTCGCCGACGGCCGCGGCCCGGACGGCGCCGAGCCGCCCAACAACTGGCACGCCATGTTCGGCGGACCGGCATGGAGCAGAGTCGGCGACGGCCAGTGGTACCTGCACATGTTCACGCCCGAACAGCCCGACTGGAACTGGCGCGACCCCGGGACACCCGCCGAGTTCGACCGCGTCCTGCGCTTCTGGCTCGACCGCGGCGTGGACGGCTTCCGCATCGACGTCGCCGCCGGCCTGTTCAAGCACCCCGAACTGCCCGACTCCGACGACCCCGAGGCCGACGCCCGCACCCGCGACTCGGTCAACCCGCTCGCCTGGAACCAGCCCGAGGTGCACAAGGTGTGGCGGCGCTGGCGCTCCCTCTGCGAGGAGTACCGGGAGCGCGACGGCCGCGAACGCCTCCTCGTCGGCGAGGTCTCCGTCCCCACCGCCCGCGAACACGCGCTGTACGTCCGCCCGGACGAGCTCCACCAGGCCTTCTTCTTCGACCTGCTCGGCGCCGCCTGGGACGCCGACTCCTTCCGCAAGGTCATCTCCGAGGCCATGCAGGACATCGCCGGCACCGGCTCCACGGTCACCTGGGTCCTCAACAACCACGACCAGGTCCGCACCGTCACCCGCTACGGCGAACCCACCCCGCAGGGCAGCGGCCTCGGCGCCGCCCGCGCCCGCGCCGCCGCGCTGCTGATGCTGGCGCTGCCCGGAGCCGCGTACATCTACCAGGGCGAGGAACTGGGGCTGCCCGAGGTGGTCGACCTGCCCGACGACGTGCTCACCGACCCGATCTTCCGGCGCACCGGCAGCCGCGCCCGCATCCGCGACGGCTGCCGGGTGCCGCTGCCCTGGTCCGGACAGGCCTCCCCGTTCGGCTTCACCTCCGGCGCGGAGGGCGCCAGGCCCTGGCTGCCCCAGCCGGACTACTTCGCCGAGTACGCCACGGACCGCGCGCTCGCCGACACCCGCTCCTTCTGGCACCTGTACCGCGACGGTCTCCAACTGCGCGGATCCCTGCCCCAGTTGGGCGAGGGAACGCTGCGCTGGCTCGACACCCCGCCCGGCGTCCTCGCCTTCACCCGGGGCGACGGCCTGGTCTGCGCCGTCAACTTCACCACGGCCCCCGCCCCCGCGCCGGCCTCCGGCACCCCCCTGCTGTCCAGCGGCCCCTGCCCCGTCGGCGTTCTGCCCGGCTCCACGGCGGCCTGGTGGCTCAGCGACCTCTGATCCCCCGCCCACTCACCTCCACCGAAAGGCCCGTCAGCGATGATGCGACGACGTACGACCCTGCTCGCCGGCTGTACCGCCCTTGCCCTCGCACTCGGCGCCACCGCCTGCGGCGGCGGCCCTGTCTCGGCCGGCGGCGGTGACAAGTCGCTCAGCGGCCAGACCGTCACCGTGGCCGGTGTCTGGTCCGGCAGTGAGCAGAAGAACTTCCAGAAGGTGCTTGACGCGTTCACCGCGAAGACCGGCGCCAAGACCCGGTTCGTGTCGACCGGCGACAACGTCTCCACCGTCGTCGGCAGCAAGATCGAGGGCGGCGACGCCCCCGACGTCGTGATGGTCCCGCAGGTCGGAGTGGTCCAGCAGTTCGCGAAGAAGGGCTGGCTCAAGCCGCTGTCGCCCACCGCCCAGCAGACGATCACCGCCGACTACGCACCCGTGTGGAAGAACTACGGCAGCGTCGACGGCACCCTGTACGGCCTCTACTTCAAGGCCGCCCACAAGTCCACCGTCTGGTACAGCCCCGCCGCCCTCGCCCAGGCCGGGGTCAAGCCGCCGCAGACGTACGACGAGATGCTGAAGGACGGACACACCGTCTCCGACTCCGGACTCGCCGCCTTCGCCATCGGCGGTGAGGACGGCTGGACCCTCACCGACTGGTTCGAGAACGTCTACCTCTCCCAGGCCGGACCCCAGAAGTACGACGCCCTCGCCACCCACAAGCTCAAGTGGACCGACCCCTCGGTCGTCCGGGCGCTCACCACCCTCGGCAAGCTGTTCGAGGACAAGCAGCTCATCGCGGGCGGTCAGAAGACGGCCCTGAACACCGACTTCCCCGGCTCGGTGGAGAAGGTGTTCGGGCCCAAGCCCGAGGCCGGCATGGTGTACGAGGGCGACTTCGTGGCCGGCGTCGCCCACGACCAGTTCGGCAGGACCATCGGCAAGGACGCGAACTTCTTCCCCTTCCCGGCCGTCGACGGCGGCACCGCACCCGTGGTCAGCGGCGGTGACGCGGCGGTCGTCCTCAAGAACGGCAAGAACTCCGCGGCCGGCATGAAGCTCCTGGAGTACCTGGCCACTCCCGAGGCGGCGGCCGTGTGGGCGAAGGCGGGCGGCTTCCTGTCCCCGAACAGGAAGCTCGACCTCGCCGCGTACGGCGACGACGTCACCCGCGCCACCGCCAAGTCCCTCATCACCGCGGGCGATTCGCTCCGCTTCGACATGTCCGACCAGGCGCCCGCCGCCTTCGGCGGCACCAAGGGCGCGGGGGAGTGGAAGCTGCTCCAGGACTTCCTGCGCGACCCGTCCGACCCGAAGGGCACCGCGGCCCAGCTCGAAGCCGCGGCCGCCAAGGCCTACCAGAACTGAGCGGCAGCACCATGACCGCCACCACTCTCCTGAAACAGCAGACGGGCCCGCGGCCCGCCGGCCCGGCGCGCGGGCGCCGCAGCCGGCGGCGCGTCCGGCTGATCGCCCTGCTCTTCGTCTTCCCCGCGCTGCTCCTGCTCGGCGCGCTCGTCGTCTATCCGGTGCTGTTCTCCGTCGGCCGCAGCTTCTTCGACGCCTCCGGCACCCGGTTCGTCGGCGCCGGCAACTACACCGGGATGTTCCGCGACCCGGCCACCCTGAAGGCCATCCGCAACACCGCCATCTGGGTGGTCGTGGCCCCGGCCCTGCTGACCGGCCTCGGCCTGATCCTGGCCGTGCTCGTGGAGAAGGTCCGCTGGGCCACCGCCTTCAAGCTGCTGCTCTTCATGCCGATGGCGGTCTCCTTCCTCGCCGCCGGCATCATCTTCCGCCTCGCCTACGACGCGGACCCGGACAAGGGTGTGCTGAACGCGGCCGTCGTCTCCGTCCACGACGCCTTCACGAGCACCTCGGCGTACCCGACGGCCCGCGGACGCGAGGGCCTGCTGACCCAGGACCGCGACGGCTCCTGGCGCACGACGGCCTCGACGGGCGGGTCGGTGACGCTCCCGATGGTCGGCGTCCTGCCGGGAGACCTGCCGAAGAGCGCCTCGCCCGCCTACCCGGCCGCCGCGCAGAAGGCAGCCCCCGGTGAACTGCGCGGAGTCGTCTACCTGGACTTCACCCCCGGCGGGGGCGGCAGACAGGGCAGGGTCGATCCGAAGGAGAGCGGCCTGCCCGGGATGACGGTCCAGGCGGTGCGCGACGGGAGGACGGCCGGGAGCACGACCACCGCGGCCGACGGCTCCTTCCACTTCGCCGGGCTGTCCGCCGGCTCGTACACGGTGAAGCTGCCGGAGTCCAACTTCGCCCAGCCCTACCAGGGCGTCTCCTGGCTCGGCCCGGCCCTCGTCACACCGGCGATCATCGGCGCCTACCTGTGGATCTGGACCGGCTTCTCGATGGTGCTGATCGGCGCGGGGCTCTCCGCCCTGCCCCGGGACGCACTGGAGGCGGCCCGGATGGACGGCGCGAACGAGTGGCAGATCTTCCGCCGCATCACCGTTCCCCTGCTGGCCCCCGTGCTGACGGTCGTCTTCGTGACCCTCGTGATCAACGTGATGAAGGTCTTCGACCTCGTCTACATCATCGCGCCCGGACCGGTGCAGGAGGACGCCACCGTGCTGGCCACGCAGATGTGGCTGGTCTCCTTCGGCGGCGGCAACAACCAGGGCCTCGGCAGCGCGCTCGGTGTGCTCCTGCTGCTCCTGGTGATCCCCGCGATGGTCTTCAACGTCCGCCGCTTCCGCAACAGCCAACGATGAGGAGCCAGCGATGAACGCGATCAGGCGGGGCCTGGGCAACGGTCTGGTGCAGGCCTTCCTGGTGGTGATCGGCCTGGTCTGGCTGACCCCGCTCGCAGGCCTTTTCGTGTCCTCCCTGCGGTCGGCCCAGGACACCGCGAAGGGCGGCTGGTGGACGGCGCTCACCAGCCCCGGCCGGCTGTCCTTCGACAACTACTCGGCCCTGCTGAAGAACTCCGGCATGGTGCAGTCCTTCTGGAACACGGTGCTGATCTCGGTGCCGGCGACCACGCTCGTCGTCGTCATCGCGGCCCTCGCCGCATACGCCTTCGCCTGGCTGGACTTCCCGCTGCGCGAGCCGCTCTTCCTGCTGGTGGTGGCCCTGCTGGTGGTGCCGGTCCAGATCGGCCTGCTGCCCGTGGCCAAACTCTTCGGCGCGCTGGGCCTGTTCGGCACGATCCCCGGGGTCGTCCTCTTCCACGTCGCCTACGGCCTGCCGTTCGCGGTGTTCCTGCTGCGCAACTACTTCGCGGAGATGCCGAAGGAGATGCTGGAGGCGGCACGGATGGACGGCGGCAGCGAGTGGCGCATCTTCACCCGGCTGGTCCTGCCGGTCGGGCGCCCGGCGATCGCCTCGCTCGCCATCTTCCAGTTCCTGTGGGTCTGGAACGACATGCTGGTCGCGCTGCTCTTCGCCGACAGCTCCTCCCAGCCGCTGACCGTGCAACTCCAGTCCCAGATCCGCCAGTTCGGCAGCAACATCGACGTCCTGGCCCCGGGCGCGTTCCTCTCCCTGATCGTGCCGGTGGTGGTGTTCTTCGCGTTCCAGCGGCACTTCGTGCAGGGCGTCATGGCGGGGTCGGTGAAATGAGAGGCGGCGGGGACCGAAGTCCCCGCCGCCCCTACCTACGGACGCTGTTCACGGCGACGCCGGCGGATACAGCGCGCGAGGCAGCTGCGAGGCGGCGGCGGCGTCCAACAGCCACAGGGTGCGCGAACGGCCGTGCGCACCCGCCGCCGGCGCCTGAACCTCACCCGCGCCCGACAGGGCGATGGCCGCGGCCTCCGCCTTGTCCTCGCCGGCCGCGAGCAGCCACACCTCGCGGGCCGCGCGGATCGCGGGCAGGGTCAGGGTGATCCGGGTCGGCGGGGGCTTGGGCGCGCCGTGCACGCCGACCACCGTGCGCTCGGTCTCCCGTACGGCCGGCAGCTCCGGGAAGAGCGAGGCCACGTGGGTGTCCGGGCCGACGCCCAGCATGAGCACGTCGAAGGTGGGCACCGAGCCGTGGTTCTCCGGCCCGGACGCCTTCGCCAGCTCCGCCGCGTACGCCTCCGCGGCCGCCTCGACGTCCGCACCGTACGGGCCGTCGGAGGCGGGCATGGCGTGCACGCGCTCCGGGTCCAGCGGTACGGCGTCCAACAGGGCCTCGCGGGCCTGCGTGACATTGCGCTCGGGGTCGCCCTCGGGCAGATAACGCTCGTCGCCCCACCACAGGTCGAGGCGGCCCCAGTCGATGGCGTCCCGCGCGGGCGCCGCCGCCAGCGCGGCCAGCAGGCCGTTGCCGTTGCGGCCGCCCGTGAGGACCACGGACGCCGCGCCCCGGGAGGCCTGCGCGTCCACGATCTTCGTGATGAGGCGGGCCGCGGCGGCCTGCGCCATCAGTTCCTTGTCGCGGTGGACGACCAGCTGCGGGGTGCTCACTTCGCCGCCGCCTTCCGTGCCGGAGCCTTCTTGGCCGTCTTGGCAGCCGCCTTCTTCGCGGGCGCCTTGGCCGCTTCCGCCACCGTGTCCGGTGCGGCGGCGGCCGACTCCTGCTCCGGGGCCTTCGAGGACTCCGGGGCCGTGGTCAGCCGCTCCACGCCGTAGCGCAGCGCCGACGCGTAGGTGTCGTCCGGGTCGAGCCGGCGCAGCTCCTCCGCGATCAGCTCGGCGGTCTCCCGCCGCTTCAGCGCCACCGCGCGGGCCGGCTGGCCCTCGATGGACAGCGTGGCCAGCGAGCCGTCCGCGCGGTCCAGGACGATCGGGCCGCAGGTCGTCTCCATACGGACGGCCGTCAGCCCCGGGCCGGACGACGAGGAGCGCCTGACGGGGACGTCCAGCCGGTCCGCGAGCCACATCGCCAGCAGCTCACAGCTCGGATTGAACTCCTCGCCCTCCACCTCGACGCCCCGCACCTCGCAGGTGACCTGGTCCAGGGCCGCCGCGAGCATCGAGCGCCACGGCGTGATCCGGGTCCAGGACAGGTCCGTGTCGCCGGGCGTGTAGGCCGCGGCACGAGCTGACAGCTCCCGCACCGGCTGCTCGGCGGCATAGGTGTCGGTGACCCGGCGCTGGGCGAGCGCGCCCAGCGGGTCCTTCGCCGGGTCCAGCGGCGCGTTCACCGGCCACCACACCACGACCGGGGCGTCCGGCAGCAGCAGGGGCAGCACGACCGAGTCGGCGTGGTCGGACACCTCGCCGTACAGCCGCAGGACGACCGTCTCGCCGGTGCCCGCGTCCGCGCCCACCCGCACCTCGGCGTCCAGCCGGGACGTCGTACGGTCGCGCGGGGTGCGGGAGACGCGCTTGATGACCACCAGCGTGCGCGAGGGGTGCTCGCGCGAGGCGTCGTTGGCGGCCCGCAGGGCGTCGTAGGCGTTCTCCTCGTCGGTGACGATGACGAGGGTCAGCACCATGCCCACGGCCGGTGTGCCGATGGCGCGGCGGCCCTGGACGAGCGCCTTGTTGATCTCGCCGGCGGTGGTGTCGGTCAGGTCGATCTTCATGGCCGGCGCCAGCTCCGTCCGTCTCGTGCGAGCATCTCGTCCGCCTCGGCGGGACCCCAGGTGCCCGACGGGTACTGGGCGGGCTTGCCGTGCCTGTCCCAGTGTTCCTCTATCGGGTCGAGGATCTTCCAGGACAGCTCGACCTCCTCCGTGCGCGGGAAGAGGTTGGCGTCGCCGAGCAGTACGTCCAGGATGAGCCGCTCGTACGCCTCCGGGCTGGACTCCGTGAACGACTCGCCGTAGGCGAAGTCCATGGAGACGTCCCGGATCTCCATCGAGGTGCCGGGCACCTTGGAGCCGAAGCGGACCGTGATGCCCTCGTCGGGCTGGACGCGGATGACGATCGCGTTCTGGCCCAGCTCCTCCGTCGCCGTGTGGTCGAAGGGGGAGTGCGGGGCCCGCTGGAAGACGACCGCGATCTCCGTCACGCGGCGGCCGAGGCGCTTGCCGGTGCGCAGATAGAAGGGGACGCCCGCCCAGCGGCGGTTGTCGACCTCCAGTTTGATCGCGGCGAAGGTGTCGGTCTTCGACTTGGCGTCGATGCCGTCCTCTTTGAGGTAGCCGATGACCTTCTCGCCGCCCTGCCAACCGCCCGCGTACTGTCCGCGCACGGTCGACCTGCCCAGGTCCTTCGGCAGCCGGACCGCGCCGAGCACCTTCTCCTTCTCCGCGGCCAGCGCGTCCGCGTCGAAGGAGGCGGGCTCCTCCATGGCGGTCAGCGCCATGAGCTGGAGCAGGTGGTTCTGGATGACGTCACGGGCGGCGCCGATGCCGTCGTAGTAACCGGCGCGGCCGCCGATGCCGATGTCCTCGGCCATGGTGATCTGGACGTGGTCCACGAAGGACCGGTTCCAGATCGGCTCGAACATGGTGTTGGCGAAGCGCAGCGCCAGGATGTTCTGGACCGTCTCCTTGCCGAGGTAGTGGTCGATCCGGAACACCTGGTCCGGCTCGAAGACCTCGTGGACGACCTTGTTGAGTTCCTCGGCCGACTTCAGGTCGTGCCCGAACGGCTTCTCGATGACCGCGCGGCGCCAGGAACCGCCCGACTGGTCGGCCAGACCGTGCTTCTTCAGCTGCTGGATGACGACGGGGAAGGAGCGCGGCGGCACGGACAGGTAGAAGGCGAAGTTGCCGCCCGTGCCCTGTGCCTTGTCCAGCTCCTCGATGGTGGCGCGCAGCCGCTCGAACGCGTCGTCGTCGTCGAAGGTGCCCTGGACGAAGCGCATCCCCTGGATGAGCTGCTGCCAGACCTCCTCGCGGAACGGCGTGCGGGCGTGCGCCTTGACGGCGTCGTGGACCTCCTGGGCGAAGTCCTCGTTCTCCCATTCGCGGCGGGCGAAGCCCACCAGCGAGAAGCCCGGCGGCAGCAGACCCCGGTTGGCGAGGTCGTACACCGCGGGCATCAGCTTCTTGCGCGACAGGTCGCCCGTGACGCCGAAGATGACCAGGCCCGACGGCCCCGCGATACGCGGGAGCCGTCGGTCGGCCGGGTCACGAAGCGGGTTCGCTCCGGAACCGGAAAGGGGTGACAAATCAGCCCTCCGAGGGGGTGAGGCGCTTCAGCTCTGCCTCGGTCGACTTCAGCAGGTCGATCCAGGACGCCTCGAACTTCTCGACGCCCTCGTCCTCCAGCACCTGGACCACGTCGTCGTACGAGATCCCGAGCTTCTCGACCGCGTCGAGGTCGGCACGGGCCTGCTCGTAGGTGCCGCGGATGGTGTCACCGGTGATCTCGCCGTGGTCCTCGGCGGCCTCCAGGGTGGCCTCCGGCATGGTGTTGACCGTGTTCGGCGCGACCAGGTCGGTGACGTACATCGTGTCCTGGTACGCCGGGTCCTTCACGCCGGTCGACGCCCACAGCGGACGCTGCTTGCGGGCGCCCGCGTTCTCCAGCGCCTGCCAGCGGTCGGAGGAGAAGACCTCCTCGTACGCCTGGTAGGCGAGGCGCGCGTTGGCGATGGCGGCCTTGCCGCGCAGCGCCTTGGCCTCGTCGGTGCCGAGGGCGTCCAGGCGCTTGTCGATCTCGGTGTCCACGCGGGACACGAAGAACGACGCCACCGAGCGGATCAGCGACAGGTCGAGACCCTTCTCGCGCGCCTTCTCCAGGCCCGAGAGGTAGGCGTCCATGACCGCGCGGTAGCGCTCCAGGGAGAAGATCAGCGTGACGTTGACGCTGATGCCCCGGCCGATGACCTCGGTGATCGCCGGCAGACCCGCCTTGGTGGCCGGGATCTTGATCAGGGTGTTGGGGCGGTCCACCAGCCAGGCCAGCTGCTTGGCCTCGGCGACGGTCGCCCCGGTGTTGTGGGCGAGGCGCGGGTCGACCTCGATGGAGACCCGGCCGTCCTGGCCGTCCGTGGCGTCGAAGACCGGGCGCAGGATGTCGGCGGCGTCACGGACGTCCGCCGTCGTGATCATGCGGATGGCCTCGTCGACGGTGACCTTGCGGGCCGCGAGGTCCGACAGCTGCTGCTCGTAGCCGTCGCCCCCCGAGATCGCCTTCTGGAAGATCGTCGGGTTGGTCGTGACGCCCACGACGTGCTGCTGGTCGATCAGCTCGGCGAGGTTGCCGGACGTGATCCGCTTGCGCGACAGGTCGTCCAGCCAGATCGCGACGCCTTCTTCGGAGAGGCGCTTGAGTGCGTCTGTCATGGAATTACATCTCCTACGTGTCGTATGTGAGCGTCAGCGCTGGGCGGCGGCGATGGATTCCCGCGCCTTGGCGGCCACGTTCTCGGCAGTGAAGCCGAACTCGCGGAAGAGCACCTTGCCATCGGCGGAAGCACCGAAGTGCTCCAGGGAAACGATGCGGCCGGCGTCCCCGACGTAGCGGTACCAGGTGAGCCCGATGCCCGCCTCCACGGCGACCCGGGCCCTGACCGACGGCGGCAGGACGGAGTCCTTGTACGCCTGGTCCTGCTCCTCGAACCACTCCACGGACGGCATGGACACCACGCGGGTCGGGACGCCCTCGGCCTGGAGCTGCTCACGCGCCTCCACGGCCAGGTGCACCTCGGAACCGGTGGCGATCAGGATCACCTGGGGCTCGCCGCCCTCGGCCTCGAAGAGGACGTAGCCACCCTTCGCGGCGTCCTCGTTCGGCTCGTACGTCGGCACTCCCTGGCGGGTGAGGGCGAAGCCAGGCGATCGCGGTCTCGTTGGCGTCGGCCGGGCGGACGACGTTCAGGCCCGGGATCGCCCGCAGCGAGGCCAGGTGCTCGACCGGCTGGTGGGTCGGACCGTCCTCGCCGAGCCCGATGGAGTCGTGCGTCCACACGAACGTCACCGGCAGGTGCATCAGGGCCGACAGGCGCACCGCGTTGCGCATGTAGTCGGAGAACACCAGGAAGGTGCCGCCGTAGATCCGGGTGTTGCCGTGCAGGGCGATGCCGTTCATCTCGGCGCCCATGGAGTGCTCGCGGATGCCGAAGTGGACGGTGCGGCCGTACGGGTTGGCCTCCGGCAGCGGGTTGCCCGCGGGCAGGAACGAGCTGTCCTTGTCGATGGTCGTGTTGTTCGACCCGGCGAGGTCGGCGGAGCCGCCCCACAGCTCGGGGATGACCGCGCCGAGCGCCTGCAGCACCTTGCCGGAGGCGGCACGCGTGGCGACACCCTTGCCCGGCTCGAAGACCGGGAGCTTGTCCTCCCAGCCGGCGGGCAGCTCGCCCGCGCTGATCCGGTCGAACTCGGCGGCACGCTCGGCGTTGTCGTCGCGCCACACCTGGAGCGTCTTCTCCCACTCGGCCTTCGCCTGCGCACCGCGCTCCAGCGCCTTGCGGGTGTGGGCGATGACCTCGTCGGAGACCTCGAAGCTCTTGGCCGGGTCGAAGCCCAGGACGCGCTTGGTGGCCGCGACCTCGTCCTCGCCCAGCGCCGAGCCGTGCGCGGCCTCGGTGTTCTGCGCGTTCGGGGCCGGCCAGGCGATGATCGAGCGCATCGCGATGAACGACGGCTTGTCGGTGACCCGCTTGGCCTCCTGGACGGCGGCGAAGATCGCCTGCGGGTCCAGGTCGCCGTTGTCCTTGGCCTCCACACGCTGCACGTGCCAGCCGTAGGCCTCGTAGCGCTTGAGGGTGTCCTCGGAGACGGCCGTCTCGGTGTCGCCCTCGATCGAGATGTGGTTGTCGTCCCACAGCAGGATCAGATTGCCGAGCTGCTGGTGGCCCGCCAGCGAGGACGCCTCGGCGGAGATGCCCTCCTGCAGGCAGCCGTCACCGGCGATGCAGTACACGAAGTGGTCGAAGGGGGACTCGCCCTGCGGCGCGTCCGGGTCGAACAGACCGCGCTCGTAGCGGGAGGCCATCGCCATGCCCACCGCGTTGGCCACACCCTGGCCCAGCGGGCCGGTCGTGGTCTCCACACCCTTGGTGTGCCCGTACTCCGGGTGCCCCGGGGTCTTCGAACCCCAGGTGCGGAAGGACTCCAGGTCCTCCAGCTCCAGACCGAAACCGGCCAGGTAGAGCTGTGTGTAGAGGGTCAGGGACGAGTGGCCCGCGGACAGCACGAACCGGTCGCGTCCGACCCAGTCCGGGTCGGACGGGTCGTGCCGCATCACCTTCTGGAAGAGGGTGTACGCGGCCGGGGCCAGGCTCATCGCCGTACCGGGATGGCCGTTGCCGACCTTCTGTACGGCGTCTGCGGCCAGGACGCGGGCGGTGTCGACGGCCCGCTGGTCCAGCTCGGTCCACTCGAGGTCTGTGGTGGTCGGCTTGGTGCTCACCCTGGGTCAGGGCTCCTCTCCACATGTCGGTCGCCGGTCTTCGGGGCATGTCCCAGACCCGGCCGCCGACGGGCTTCTGCCCACCGGCCGCTGTCGAGCCTACCCCCGTAAGGACGTGCGTTTTTTCGACTCATTCCAGACTGCCGGGAGTCCGTGCGATCCGCCTCCCGACTGGCCGACACGGCATTAGGCACATGAATACGGAGCCGCTCATCTGACTGCTCATTCGAGAGGTAGGACCCCTCTTATGGGACGTCCGCCAACACGACCCCACCCCCGCGAAGGACGGGGTATGGGCAACGTCTAAAGTGGCGTGGTACGCGCGAGCCTTTACCGCGACTTCACATGCGGGAGGCTCGCTGGGATGTCTCTGTCAGGGGTGTGCGTGACGGCCGTCGAATCACGTCCAGCGGGCGTGCTGGGTGGTGCGAGCCAGGGCCCGGTTCACCGGCCGTTCGGGGCCCGTGTCAAGGCGTTCGTGGCTCTGACCAAGCCGCGGATCATCGAGCTGCTGCTCATCACCACCGTTCCGGTGATGTTCCTGGCGCAGCAGGGTGTGCCCGACCTGAAACTGGTCCTGCTCACCTGCGTCGGCGGCTATCTGTCCGCGGGCGGCGCCAACGCGCTGAACATGTACATCGACCGGGACATCGACGCGCTGATGGACCGCACCTCGCAGCGGCCGCTGGTGACCGGCATGGTCAGCCCGCGCGAGTGCCTGGCCTTCGGCATCACGCTCGCGGTCGTCTCGACGCTGCTGTTCGGGCTCACCGTCAACTGGCTGAGCGCCTGGCTCTCCCTCGGAGCGCTCCTCTTCTACGTCGTCGTCTACACGATGCTCCTCAAGCGGCGTACGTCGCAGAACATCGTGTGGGGCGGGATCGCCGGCTGTCTGCCGGTGCTGATCGGCTGGTCCTCCGTCACGAACTCGATGTCGTGGGCGCCGATCATCCTCTTCCTCGTGATGTTCTTCTGGACGCCGCCGCATTACTGGCCGCTGTCCATGAAGGTCAAGGAGGACTACGCGCGCGTGGGCGTGCCGATGCTCCCGGTCATCGCCTCCAACAAGGTCGTCGCCCGGCAGATCGTCATCTACAGCTGGGTGATGGTCGCGGTCTCCCTGCTCCTGACCCCGCTCGGCTACACCGGCTGGTTCTACACCGTGGTCGCCCTCGCGGCCGGCGGCTTCTGGCTCTGGGAGGCGCACGGGCTGCAGAACCGGGCGAAGGCCGAGGTGACGGGCGTGAAGCTGAAGGAGATGCGGCTCTTCCACTGGTCGATCACCTATGTGTCGATCCTCTTCGTCGCCGTCGCGGTGGACCCCTTCCTGCGCTGACGCACGCCGGGCGTAGGTCACAGGGGTCTGCTCTCGCCAGTCGATCTACTCGTGAGTAGCATCCTGGTCATGGCAGACACGCAGCAGGTTGACCCGAAGGCCGAGCGCAAGGCGGCCCGGCTCGCCCACCAGATCAGCACCTTCGCCAAGGCGCACGGCGGTGCCGAGGGCCAGGTGGCCTACATCGGCGAGCGCGGCGCCCGTATCGTCCTCGTCGGCGAGGACGGCGGCTGGGGCGACCTGGTGGCCCCCACCTACGCCATCGCCGAGCAGGCGGTGGCGAAGTCCGGCATCACCGTCCACGAGTCCTTCGACGGAGAGTTCGCGGCGAAGGTGACGACGGGGTCGTACGAGTGGAAGCGGATGGCCGGGATCCAGCTGGGCGGCTGACTCGGGTCGCGCCGGTGGTTCGGGGCGCGACCTCCGCCCCGGTTCACCCGTTAGGACGTGTAAGACCACGTCCCGCGGGGAGTCGGAATGATCGAAACGCCGTCCCTCGTGGACCAGTACTGCCACGGAGTGCTCCGCACGGAGCTGGGCCTCGGCACCTTCGAGGCCCAACTCGCCCGTACCGAGGGCCCGCCGGCGCCCGGCACCACCCTCTTCGACACCCAGACGGGCTTCGCCGTACGGCGCTGGTGCCCGCCCCTGCTCGGTCTGGAACCGCACTGCCCGCCCGCCCGCTATCTGGCCCGGCGCCGGGAACTGGGCGTCCTGGAAGCGGGCCGCAGGCTCCTGCGCGGCAGCGGTATCACCACCTATCTCGTCGACACGGGCCTGCCCGGCGACCTCACCGGCCCCGCCGAGCTGGCCTCCACCGGTTTCGCCGAGGCCCACGAGATCGTCCGGCTGGAGCTGCTCGCGGAACAGGTCGCCGACACCTCCGGCACCGTCGAGTCCTTCCTCGCCAACCTCGCCGAATCCGTGCACGGCGCCGCCGCGAACGCCGTCGCCTTCACCTCCGTCGCCGGGCTCAGACACGGCCTCGCCCTCGCGCCCGAGCCGCCGGGCCCGGGGGAGGTGCGGGGCGCGGCGGGCCGCTGGCTGGCCGGACGCCGGGTCGGCGGGGCGCTCTCGGACCCCGTGCTGCTACGGCATCTGCTGTGGATCGCCGTCGCCTCCGGGCTGCCCCTCCAACTGCACGCGGGGCTCGGTGAGCCCGGCTCCCGCATCGACCGTACGGACCCGGTGCTGCTCACCGACTTCGTGCGGGCCACGGCCGGCCTCGGCACCGATCTGATCCTGCTGCACGGCTATCCGTACCACCGTCACGCCGCCCATCTGGCCGGTGTCTTCGCGCACGTCTACACCGACTCCGGTGCCGCGCTCGTCCGCACCGGCGCCCGTGCCGCCACGGTCCTCGCCGAGATCCTGGAGCTGGCCCCCTTCGGCAAGATCCTCTTCTCCACCGGCGCCCACGGCCTGCCCGAGCTGCACGTCGTCGGGGCCCGGCTGTTCCGCGAGGCGCTGGGCCGGGTGCTGGGCGGCTGGGCCACCGAGGGCGCGTGGTCCCTGGAGGACGCCCAGCGGGTGGCCCGGATGGTCGCGGCGGACAACGCGCTCCGGGTGTACGGGCTGGGGTGAGCCGACCAGACTGGGCGGATGCCGACGGACTCGCTGCTCACCCGCTTCCTGACCGACCTGACGCCCTTGCGCCCTCGTGCCGTGTGGGCCCATGGCTCGCTGGCGGGCGGTGACTACCAGGAGGGCCGCAGCGACCTCGACCTCATCGCCGTACTGCCGGACGAGGTGGATCTCAGGACCGTACGGCGGGTGATGGCACTGCACCGCAGGCTTCGCACCGAACCGCTCGCCGCGAAGCTCCACTGCAGCTATCTGACCCCCGCCACCCTGGACGACCCGGACCGGTCCCACCTCACCTGGGCGCACCGTCATGTGCTGCGCCGTCCGGTCACCCCCGTCACCCGGCGCGAGCTGCTCGACTTCGGCCGGGTGCTGCACGGCGAGGCACCGGCCGGGCTGCTGCCGCCGGTGCCGGAGCAGCAGCTCCATGCCTTCGTCGTCCGCGACCAGCGCGACTTCTGGCGGCCCCATGTCGACAAGGCCCGGCTGTGGCGGCAGGACGTCTGGGTCGACCTGGGCCTGCTGACCCACGCCCGCGCCACGGTGACGCTGCGCGACGGGCGGTTGATCTCGAAACGGGAGGCACTCGCCGAACTGCCGGGGCTCGGCGCTCCCGTCGAGGTCGTCGAGGACATCACCCGAAGGCGCTACGAGAACCCCGCCCCGGCGGACGGCACCTGGCTCGCCCGCCGCGCCGAGCTGACCCGCGCCTACCTCGCCCCCGCGATCGACACCCTGGTCACCACGTACGGATGACGACGGATGCCGAGCTGACTCACGCGCGCGTGCCCACCGTCACCTCGGCCGCGGGGCCCGGCAGGTCCAGGGTGGCCTCCGGGCGCTCCCGCAGTGCCAGCAGGACGCGCAGGACGCCGATCCACACCAGGCACGAGCCGAACATGTGCAGGCCGACGAGGGCCTCGGGCAGGTGCGTGAAGTACTGGACGTAGCCGATGACGCCCTGGGCGAGCAGGATCACGAAGAGGTCGCGGGTGCGGTCCAGCGGCCCCTTGGGGGCGTCGACCGCCTTGAGGACGAACCACAGGGCGAAGGTGAGCGTCACCACGATCCAGGCGAACACGGAGTGCAGCTTGGCGACGGTCTCCCAGTCGATCGGGATGCGCTTGACGTCGCTGGTGTCGCCCGCGTGCGGGCCCGCGCCGGTGACGATCGTGCCGGCCGCGATCAGCAGCGCGGAGGCGACGACGAGGAACCACATCAGCTGCTGCACGGCCTTGCCGACCAGCGGCCGGGGCGCGCCGTCGCCCTCGCGGGTGCGCTGCCACATCACCGCGGCGACCGTGATCAGGGCCGTCGCCAGCAGGAAGTGGGCCGCGACGGTGTACGGGTTGAGGCCGACGAGCACCACGATGCCGCCGAGGACCGCGTTGCCCATCACGAGCCAGAACTGCGCCCAGCCGAGCCGGGTCAGACTGCGCCGGTACGGCTTCTGCGAGCGGGCGGCGATGATCGCCCAGCCGACGGCCGCGCACAGCACGTACGTCAGCATGCGATTGCCGAACTCGATCGCGCTGTGGTAGGTCAGCGCGGTCGTCGGCGTCAGCGAGCCGTCCGTGCACTCGGGCCAGGTCGGGCAGCCGAGGCCGGAGCCGGTCAGGCGCACGGCACCGCCGGTGACCACGATGACCACGGACATGACGAGCGCGGCGAGGGCCGCCCGCTGCACGGTCCGGGGGTCCGGGGTCCAGCGGTCGGCGATGAAGGCGAGCGGGTTGCGCAGGGCGGGCACGGCGTCGGCGCGGGTCAGCTTTGGCACGCGCACCATCGTAGGGCGCCGCTTGTGCACTCTTTCACGAGGGTCCGCCCCCACGCGTGCGTGCGGCTCACTCCCAGCGGAAGAACTTCCCCGCCGCCGCGAGTCCGGCGACCGCCCACACGGTCAGGATCCCCAGGTCGCCCCACGGCATGCCGGCCCCGTGCTGGAGCACGTCCCGCAGGCCGTCCGACAGCGCGGAGATCGGCAGCAGCCCCAGCACGTCCTGCCCGGCCGAGCCGAACCTGTCCAGCGGGACGATGACCCCGCCGCCGACGAGCAGCAGCAGGAAGACCAGGTTGGCGGCGGCCAGCGTCGCCTCCGCCTTCAGGGTGCCCGCCATCAGCAGCCCGAGCCCGGAGAAGGCCGCCGTGCCGAGGATCAGCAGGAGCAGCACGGACACCGGGTCGCCGTGCGGGTGCCAGCCCAGCGCGAGTGCGATCACCGTCAGCAGGATCATCTGGAGGACCTCCGTGACCAGCACGGACGCCGTCTTGGCGGTCATCAGTCCCCAGCGGGGCAGCGGCGAGGAGGCGAGCCGCTTCAGCACGCCGTAGCGACGCTCGAAGCCCGTCGCGATGGCCTGCCCGGTGAACGCCGTCGACATCACGGCGAGGGCCAGGATGCCGGGGGTGAGGAAGTCGACCGCCTTGCCCTTGCCCGTGTCGACGACGTCCACGGAGCTGAACAGCACCAGCAGCAGGGTCGGGATGACGACCGTCAGCAGCAGCTGCTCGCCGTTGCGCAGCAGCATCTTCGTCTCCAGCACCGCCTGCGCCGCGATCATGCGGGACAGTGGCGCCGCGCCCGGCTTGGGGGCGTACGTACCGGTCGCGGTCGTCACGGGCACAGCTCCTTGCCTGTCAGCTCCAGGCCGTGCCTTCCCGGGGGACGACCCCCGGACTCCCGGCCGGTCTCCGCGTGAGCCGGAATCATGAACGCAACTCCTTGCCTGTCAGCTCCAGAAAAACGTCTTCGAGGGTGTGCCGTTCCACCGAGATCCGGTCCGGCATCACCCCGTGCTGGGCGCACCACGAGGTGACCGTGGCCAGCAGCTGCGGGTCGACCTTGCCGATGACCCGGTAGCTGCCCGGGGTCAGCTCGGCGGCCGTGCAGTCGGCCGGGAGCGCCTTGAGCAGGGAGCCGACGTCGAGGCCGGGGCGGCCGCTGAAGCGCAGGGTGTTCTCGGCGCCGCCCTTGCACAGCTCCTCCGGGGAGCCCTGGGCGATGACCCGGCCGCCGTCGATGATCGCCACGTCGTCGGCGAGCTGCTCGGCCTCTTCCATGTAGTGCGTGGTGAGGATCACCGAGACGCCGTCGGCGCGCAGGTCCTTCACCAGCTCCCAGGTGGCCCGGCGGGCCTGCGGGTCCAGGCCGGCGGTGGGCTCGTCCAGGAAGACCAGCTCCGGGCGCCCGACGACCGCCATGGCGAGCGCGAGCCGCTGCTGCTGGCCGCCGGACAGCCGCCGGTAGGAGGTACGGCCGCAGGATCCGAGGCCGAGCCGCTCGATCAGCGCGTCCACGTCGAGTGGATACGCGTGCAGCTTGGCGACATGCCGCAGCATCTCGTCCGCCCGGGCACCGGAGTACACGCCTCCGGACTGGAGCATCACACCGATGCGGGGGCGCAGCTCGGCGGACTGCCGCACCGGGTCGAGGCCCAGGACGCGCACCGTGCCGGAATCCGGCTTCCGGTACCCCTCGCAGGTCTCGACCGTGGTCGTCTTCCCCGCCCCGTTGGGACCGAGTACGGCGGTCACGCCCGCCTTGGCCACCAGGTCGAGGCCGTCCACCGCGGTCTTCGTTCCGTACCGCTTCACCAGGGCCTGGACCTGGACCACGGGCTCGCTTCGCATGGCTCCAGAGTCTAGGGAGATGCCGGACCGCTCAGACGGGCGGGTGCGAGATCTCCTCCGCACGAGGTCGGTGTACCGGCAGCCACCGCTGTGCGTAGGCCACCGCGTCCGCCACCGGGAACAGCCGTACGCCGGCGGCGCCGACCCTGCCGCGCACGACGGGCCGGTCCCGCTCGAAGTCGTGTCCCAGCTCGTCGAAGCGGTCGGACGTGATCGAGACCTCGGTCACCGTCTCCCAGCCACCGCCGGGCGCCGGGCGGCCGTCGCGCACGAGCGGCGCGGGTATCCGGTACTCGGCGAGGTGGAAGGCCGTACAGGCGTCGTAGCCCGCGCCCAGCAGCAGGACCCGGGCGTCCCGTCTCTCCAGGCGGGCCAGCGGGCTGCGTTCGCCGAGCCGGCAGTCGTGCGCATGGCCGTCGGTGATCTCGCGCGCGTGCGGGCCGACGGCCGCGAAGGAGGTCTGCGGGTGCGCGCTGCGCAGCGCGCCGGGCCAGGTCCGCACGGTCTCCGGGATCACGCCGACGCCGCGGGAGGGGCTGACCAGCGGGTCGTAGGCGGGCATCGTGGCCCGGATCCGGTCCCACCACCGCTCGGGCACCGGCGGGTTCGACCACACGGCCGGGTCGGACAGGTCGCCGGTCTGGGTCGGGACGACAAGTGTGCCGTCCGGCCCGAGCGCGTCGAGCAGGCCCTGGACGACGGCGACCGCGCCTCCGTTGACCCAGCCGAGCGAGCTGAGCGAGGAGTGCACGAGGAGGATCTCGCCGGACTTGACACCGAGCAGGCGCAGCTGTGTGGCGACTGTGTCCCGAGTGACAAGTGGGCCGGTCGGAGGGGGTGTCGGCATGGTTCGGGAGTCTTCCCGACGGGCCCGCGCGGCGCCACCGAATTGGCTGCTCAACCCACCCGGGATGATCGATCAAAGATCGTTTTCGCAGGTCACATTAGGTATACCTAAGTGATGCAGGGCACCGTCCGATGATCCGGACGCCGCTTGTCAGGCTGCGCTGAATTACGCAACAATGGCGTTGTGAAAAACGTCGGCGAGGCTCGGGAGACCCCCTTGGGGGCCCCTCAGGAGGAACTCGCGACCGGTGAGCGTTCCACACGCAACCGCGTCGCGCGATCCATCCTGGACCACGGCCCGTCGACCGTCGCCGAGCTGGCCGGCCGGCTGGGACTGACCCAGGCCGCCGTCCGGCGCCACCTCGACGCCCTTGTCGTCGACGACGTCGTTGAGGCGCGGGAGCAGCGGGTGTACGGCACGCGCACGCGTGGCCGTCCCGCCAAGGTCTTCGCGCTCACCGACTGCGGCCGGGACGCCTTCGACCAGTCCTACGACAAGCTCGCCGCCGACGCGCTCCGCTGGATCGCCGAGCGCGAGGGCGGCCCCGAGGCGGTCGCCGCCTTCGCCCGCGCCCGGATCGCGTCCCAGGCCGCCGCCTACCGCAGGGCGATCGAGGCCGTCACCCCGGACAAGCGCACCGAAGCCCTGGCCAAGGCCCTGAGCCTGGACGGGTACGCTGCAACGGCGCGCAGCGCACCGGTCGGCGAGCAGCTGTGCCAGCACCACTGCCCGGTCGCCCATGTGGCGGAGCAGTTCCCGCAGCTATGCGAGGCGGAGACGGAGATCTTCGCGGAACTGCTCGGGACCCACGTCCAGCGACTGGCGACCATCGCGCACGGCGACGGCGTCTGCACGACATTCATCCCCAAGACCACTGACGCACCTGCAAGCACGGCCGGGAGGAACCCCGCATGACTCTCCCCACGGAGACTGCCCACCCTGAGCTCGAGGGCCTGGGCAAGTACGAATACGGCTGGGCCGACTCCGACGTGGCCGGTGCGTCCGCGCGCCGTGGCCTGAACGAGGACGTGGTCCGGGACATCTCGGGCAAGAAGTCCGAGCCGGAGTGGATGACCAAGCTCCGCCTCAAGGGCCTGAAGCTCTTCGAGAAGAAGCCCATGCCGAACTGGGGCTCGGACCTGTCGGGCATCGACTTCGACAACATCAAGTACTTCGTGCGCTCCACGGAGAAGCAGGCGGAGTCCTGGGAGGACCTGCCCGAGGACATCAAGAACACCTACGACAAGCTGGGCATCCCGGAGGCCGAGAAGCAGCGCCTCGTCGCCGGTGTCGCCGCCCAGTACGAGTCGGAGGTCGTCTACCACCAGATCCGCGAGGACCTGGAGGAGCAGGGCGTCATCTTCCTCGACACCGACACCGCGCTGAAGGAGCACCCGGAGCTCTTCAAGGAGTACTTCGGGACCGTCATCCCCGCCGGTGACAACAAGTTCGCCTCCCTGAACACCGCCGTGTGGTCGGGCGGGTCGTTCATCTACGTGCCGAAGGGCGTGCACGTGGAGATCCCGCTCCAGGCCTACTTCCGCATCAACACGGAGAACATGGGCCAGTTCGAGCGGACCTTGATCATCGTCGACGAGGGTGCCTACGTGCACTACGTCGAGGGCTGCACGGCGCCGATCTACAAGTCGGACTCGCTGCACAGCGCGGTCGTCGAGATCATCGTCAAGAAGAACGCCCGCTGCCGCTACACGACCATCCAGAACTGGTCGAACAACGTCTACAACCTGGTCACCAAGCGCGCCGTGGCGTACGAGGGCGCGACCATGGAGTGGATCGACGGCAACATCGGCTCCAAGGTGACGATGAAGTACCCGGCCGTCTACCTGATGGGCGAGCACGCCAAGGGCGAGACCCTCTCCATCGCGTTCGCGGGCGAGGGCCAGCACCAGGACGCCGGCTCCAAGATGGTCCACATGGCGCCGAACACCTCGTCCAACATCGTCTCCAAGTCGGTGGCGCGCGGTGGCGGCCGTACCTCGTACCGCGGCCTGGTGGAGATCGGCGAGGGCGCCCACGGCTCGAAGTCGAACGTGCTGTGCGACGCGCTGCTCGTCGACACCATCTCCCGCTCCGACACGTACCCGTACGTCGACGTCCGCGAGGACGACGTGTCCATGGGCCACGAGGCGACCGTCTCCAAGGTCTCCGAGGACCAGCTCTTCTACCTGATGAGCCGCGGCCTCACCGAGTTCGAGGCGATGGCGATGATCGTGCGCGGCTTTGTCGAGCCGATCGCCAAGGAACTCCCGATGGAGTACGCGCTGGAGCTCAACCGGCTGATCGAGCTGCAGATGGAGGGCGCGGTCGGCTGAGGCCGGTCCGTCTCCCGACAGCAGCCAGCAATTTCTGACGTAGGAAGAGAGCAGACCGACAGCCATGGCTGAGGCTCAGAACTCCCCCACCCTCAACTCCGTTCGGGCGGGGGGACCCCCACCGATGGGCTCCACCACCGCAGGCCAGATCGCGGTCGCCGCCGAGTCGACCGTCGCCACGCGCATGAGCGCGCCCCCGTCCTTCGACGTCGCGGACTTCCCGGTCCCGCACGGCCGTGAGGAGGAGTGGCGGTTCACCCCGCTGGAGCGCCTGCGCGGGCTGCACGACGGCACCGCGGTGGCGAACGGCGGCGGCGTGAAGGTCGACGTCCAGGCCCCCGAGGGCGTCACCGTCGAGACCGTCGGCCGTGACGACGCACGGCTCGGCAGGGCGGGCACTCCGGTGGACCGCGTCGCCGCCCAGGCGTACTCCGCCTTCGAGCAGGCCGGCGTGGTCACCGTCCCCAAGGAGACGGTGCTCACCGAGCCGATCCGCATCGCCGTGCACGGCGAGGGCGGGGTCGCCTACGGCCACCAGGTGATCGAGCTGGGTGCCTTCGCGGAGGCCGTCGTCGTCATCGACCACACCGGCGACGCGGTGCTCGCCGCCAATGTCGACTACGTCCTGGGCGACGGCGCCAAGCTGACCGTCGTCTCCGTCCAGGACTGGGACGACAAGGCCGTGCACGTGGGCCAGCACAACGCGCTGATCGGCCGCGACGCCACCTTCAAGTCGTTCGTGGTCACCTTCGGCGGCGACGTCGTACGCCTGCACCCGCGCGTCGCCTACGCCGGCACCGGCGGCGAGGCCGAGCTGTTCGGTCTGTACTTCACCGACGCGGGCCAGCACCAGGAGCACCGTCTCCTCGTCGACCACAACACCCCGCACTGCAAGTCCAACGTCATGTACAAGGGCGCGCTGCAGGGCGAGGAAGCACACGCGGTGTGGATCGGTGACGTGCTCATCGAGGCCAAGGCCGAGGGCACGGACACCTACGAGATGAACCGCAACCTCGTCCTCACGGACGGCGCGCGCGTCGACTCGGTGCCGAACCTGGAGATCGAGACCGGCGAGATCGTCGGTGCCGGCCACGCCTCCGCCACCGGCCGCTTCGACGACGAGCAGCTCTTCTACCTGATGGCCCGCGGCATCCCGGAGCACGAGGCCCGCCGTCTGGTGGTCCGCGGCTTCTTCGCCGAGCTGGTCCAGCAGATCGGTGTCGCCGACATCGAGGAGCGCCTGCTCGCCAAGATCGAGGAGGAGCTGGAGGCGTCGGTCGCATGACTGCCCCCTCTACGTTCCTGCGCGCCTGCGGGCTCAGCGAGCTGGAGACCGACACCCCGAAGCGGGTCGAACTCGACGGCACGCCGGTCTCGGTCGTGAAGACCGAGGGCGAGGTCTTCGCGATCTACGACATCTGCTCCCACGCGAACGTCTCCCTCTCCGAGGGCGAGGTGGAGGACTGTCAGATCGAGTGCTGGCTGCACGGCTCCAGCTTCGACCTCCGTACCGGCAAGCCGTCCGGCCTCCCCGCGACGCGCCCCGTCCCCGTATACCCCGTAAAGATCGAAGGGGACGACGTGCTCGTCTCCCTCACCCAGGAGTCCTGAGGCACCCATGGCAACGCTTGAAATCCGAGACCTGCACGTCACCGTCGAGGCCGACAACGCCACGAAGGAGATCCTCAAGGGCGTCGACCTCACCGTGAAGCAGGGCGAGACGCACGCCATCATGGGCCCCAACGGCTCCGGCAAGTCGACCCTCGCCTACTCGCTCGCGGGTCACCCGAAGTACACGATCACCGGCGGCACCGTCACCCTCGACGGCGAGGACGTCCTGGAGATGTCCGTCGACGAGCGCGCCCGCGCGGGCCTGTTCCTGGCGATGCAGTACCCGGTCGAGGTCCCCGGCGTCTCGGTCTCCAACTTCCTGCGCACCTCCGCGACCGCCATCCGCGGCGAGGCCCCCAAGCTGCGCACCTGGGTGAAGGAGGTCAAGGAGACCATGGAGCGGCTCCACATGGACCCGTCCTTCGCCGAGCGCAACGTCAACGAGGGCTTCTCCGGCGGTGAGAAGAAGCGCCACGAGATCCTCCAGCTGGAGCTGCTCAAGCCGAAGGTCGCGATCCTCGACGAGACCGACTCCGGCCTGGACGTCGACGCGCTCCGCATCGTCTCCGAGGGCGTCAACCGCGTCCGCGAGACCGGCGAGGTCGGCACCCTGCTGATCACGCACTACACGCGCATCCTGCGCTACATCAAGCCCGACCACGTCCACGTGTTCGCCGGCGGCCGCATCGTCGAGTCCGGTGGCGCCGAGCTGGCGGACAAGCTGGAGAACGAGGGCTACGAGGCATACGTGAAGGGTGGCGCATCCGCGTGACACAGCTGCCGGGCCTCCTCGACACCGAGGCGATCCGCAAGGACTTCCCCATCCTGGACCGCCAGGTCCACGACGGTCAGAAGCTCGTGTACCTGGACAACGCGGCGACCTCGCAGAAGCCGCGCCAGGTGCTGGACGCCCTGAGCGAGTACTACGAGCGCTACAACGCCAACGTCCACCGCGGTGTGCATGTGCTCGCCGAGGAGGCCACGGCGCTGTACGAGGGCGCGCGCGACAAGGTCGCCGAGTTCATCAACGCCCCCAGCCGCGACGAGGTGATCTTCACCAAGAACGCCTCCGAGTCGCTGAACCTCGTGGCGAACATGCTGGGCTGGGCCGACGAGCCCTACCGCGTGGACCACGAGACCGAGATCGTCATCACGGAGATGGAGCACCACTCCAACATCGTGCCGTGGCAGCTGCTCGCGCAGCGCACGGGCGCGAAGCTGAAGTGGTTCGGGCTCACCGACGACGGCCGTCTGGACCTGTCCAACATCGACGAGGTCATCACGGAGAAGACGAAGATCGTCTCCTTCGTGCTGGTGTCGAACATCCTGGGCACCCTCAACCCGGTCGAGGCGATAGTGCGCCGCGCCCAGGAGGTCGGCGCCCTGGTCTGCATCGACGCCTCCCAGGCCGCCCCGCACATGCCGCTGGACGTGCAGGCCCTCCAGGCCGACTTCGTGGCCTTCACCGGCCACAAGATGTGCGCCCCGACCGGCATCGGCGTCCTGTGGGGCCGCCAGGAGCTGCTGGAGGACCTGCCTCCGTTCCTGGGCGGCGGCGAGATGATCGAGACGGTCTCGATGCACTCGTCGACGTACGCCCCGGCGCCGCACAAGTTCGAGGCGGGCACGCCCCCGATCGCCCAGGCGGTCGGCCTCGGCGCCGCGATCGACTACCTGAACTCCATCGGCATGGACAAGATCCTCGCCCACGAGCACGCGCTCACCGAGTACGCGGTGCGCCGGCTGGCGGAGGTCCCGGACCTGAGGATCATCGGCCCGACCACGGCCGAGGACCGGGGCGCGGCGATCTCCTTCACCCTCGGCGACATCCACCCGCACGACGTGGGCCAGGTACTCGACGAGCAGGGCATCGCGGTCCGCGTCGGCCACCACTGCGCGCGTCCCGTCTGTCTGCGCTACGGAATTCCTGCGACCACGCGAGCGTCGTTCTATCTGTACTCCACGCCGGCCGAGATCGACGCTCTGGTCGACGGTCTGGAGCACGTACGGAACTTCTTCGGCTGAGGGGCGTGCTGAAACGGTGAAGCTGGATTCGATGTACCAGGAAGTCATCCTGGACCACTACAAGAACCCGCACGGGCGTGGTCTCAGGGATGGCGACGCCGAGGTGCACCACGTGAACCCGACCTGTGGCGACGAGATCACCCTTCGCGTGAAGTACGAGGGCACGAGGATCGAGGACGTCAGCTACGAGGGCCAGGGCTGCTCGATCAGCCAGGCCTCGGCGTCCGTGCTGAACGAACTCCTCGTCGGCAAGGAGCTGGCCGAGGCGCAGAAGATCCAGGAGACCTTCCTGGAGCTGATGCAGTCCAAGGGCAAGATCGAGCCCGACGACGCCATGGAGGAGGTCCTGGAGGACGCGGTCGCGTTCGCCGGTGTCTCCAAGTACCCCGCGCGGGTCAAGTGCGCCCTCCTGAGCTGGATGGCGTGGAAGGACGCGACGGCCCAGGCGCTGGATGGCGCCGAAGCCGAAAGGAAGACCGCATGAGCGACACCGTCGAGATGAAGCCGGCCTCGGAGGAAGAACTCCGCGAGGCCCTGATGGACGTGGTCGACCCCGAGCTGGGCATCGACGTCGTCAACCTCGGCCTGATCTACGGCATCCATGTCGACGAGTCCAACATCGCGACCGTCGACATGACCCTGACCTCGGCGGCCTGCCCGCTGACCGACGTCATCGAGGACCAGGCCAAGTCCGCCACGGACGGCCTCGTCAACGAGCTGCGCATCAACTGGGTCTGGATGCCGCCGTGGGGCCCCGACAAGATCACCGACGACGGCCGCGAGCAGCTCAGGGCGCTCGGGTTCAACGTCTGATCACCACCGCGTGCGTGAGGCGGCGGCACCCCGTGCGGGTGCCGCCGCTTTCGCGTGCTCTCGGCCGGGGCCGTCCACCAGCGGCCATGTGTACGTCCGTACACCACCGTTGTGTACGCTCGTACACATGGGATACCTCTTGCTCGCCGGCGCCATAGCCGCCGAGGTCGCCGCGACGACGGCGATGAAGTACACCGCGGGGTTCAGCCGGCTCTGGCCCTCGCTCGCGACGGCCCTGGGCTACGTCGTCTCCTTCGCGCTGCTCGCCCAGACCCTGAAGACCGTGCAGATCGGCACGGCGTACGCGATCTGGTCCGGGGTGGGCACCGCGGCCATCGCCGTCCTCGGGCTGCTGCTGTTCGGGGAGGGGCTGAGCGTCACCAAGGTCGCCGGGATCCTGCTGATCATCGGGGGAGTCGTCGTGCTGAACCTGGGCGGGGCGAGCCACTGATGGCCCGCCGCTACGACCCCGACCGGCGCCGGCGCATCATCGACGCCGCGATCCGCGTGGTCGGCCGGGACGGCATCGCCGGCCTGAGTCACCGCTCCGTCGCCGCCGAGGCGGACGTCCCGCTCGGCTCCACGACGTACCACTTCGCCACCCTCGAAGAGCTGATGGTGGCCGCGCTGCGGCAGGCCAACGAGGGCTTCGCCACGGTGCTCGCCGAACGGCTGCCGGAAGGCGGGCAGGGTGATCTCGCCGCCGAACTGGCCGCCGTGCTCGGCGCGTGGATGGGCGGTGACCGTACGGGCGTGGAGCTGGAGTACGAGCTGTATCTCGCCGCGCTGCGCCGGCCCGCGCTGCGCCCCGTCGCCGCCGAGTGGACCGAGGACGCGGCCGCGCTGCTGGCCCGGCGTACGGACCCGGTCACGGCCCGGGCGCTGCTCGCGCTCATGGACGGCATCTGCCTTCAGGTGCTGCTCACGGGCGGTTCGTACGACGAGGAGCACGCCCGCGCCGTGCTGGCTCGGCTGATCCCCTGAATCCCCGCCCGGCACGTGAGACGTCCCGGCGCTGGTTCGCCTCCACGACCCCGCTCACGTTAGGTTCTGGTACATGACCGACACTGCTTCCCGCACCACCGGCGCCGTCGCCGCCGGCCTTGCCACGATCGCCGCCGACGGCACCGTTCTCGACACCTGGTTCCCGGCCCCCGAGCTGGTCGAGCAGCCGGGCCCGGCCGGCACCGAGCGGCTGAGCGCCGAGCAGGCGGCCGATCTGCTGGGCGAGGGCGCGGCCAAGGCGGTCGGCCCGGACGCCCGCCGGGGCGTCGAGGTGGTCGCGGTCCGTACGGTCATCGCGTCGCTGGACGAGAAGCCGCTCGACGCCCACGACGTCTACCTGCGTCTGCACCTGCTCTCGCACCGCCTGGTCAAGCCGCACGGCCAGAGCCTGGACGGCATCTTCGGCCACCTCGCCAACGTCGCCTGGACCTCGCTGGGCCCGGTCGCCGTGGACGACATCGAGAAGGTGCGGCTGAACGCCCGCGCCGAGGGCCTGCACCTCCAGGTCACCTCGATCGACAAGTTCCCGCGCATGACGGACTACGTGGCCCCCAAGGGCGTCCGTATCGCCGACGCCGACCGGGTCCGCCTCGGCGCGCACCTGGCCGAGGGCACCACGGTCATGCACGAGGGCTTCGTCAACTTCAACGCCGGCACGCTGGGCACCTCGATGGTCGAGGGCCGTATCTCCGCCGGTGTCGTGATCGGCGACGGCTCGGACATCGGCGGCGGCGCCTCCACCATGGGCACCCTGTCCGGCGGCGGCAACGTGATCATCTCCATCGGCGAACGCTGCCTGATCGGCGCCGAGGCGGGCGTGGGCATCGCGCTGGGCGACGAGTGCGTGGTCGAGGCCGGGCTGTACGTCACCGCGGGCACCCGGGTCACCATGCCCGACGGCCAGATCGTCAAGGCCCGCGAGCTGAACGGCGCCTCCAACATCCTCTTCCGCCGCAACTCGGTCACCGGCAAGGTCGAGGCCCGCCCGAACAACGCGGTCTGGGGCGGCCTGAACGACATCCTGCACAGCCACAACTGAGGCACGGCACAAGCGACCAGCGCCCCGCACCACGTGGTGCGGGGCGCTTCGTCATGCGGGCGCGGCCGCCGCGAACTCGGCCAGCGCCGCGAAGTCGGCGGCGCGCAGACCGATCCTCGGGTTCACGTGATGGAGCAGGGCGGGGCCGGGATGACGGGCCTTGACGTACAGCGTGTCCGCCGGGCTCTGTTCGTCGTCCACCCAGGCGAACGCGCGGCCCCCGGCGTACGCCACGATCGCCTCCGTCTTCCAGTGGACGCCGTCGGGACGCTCGGCGAACAGGCCTCCGCCGAAGTCGACGTACGGCAGGTCGGCGGGCAGGCCGACGACCGGCGCGATCCAGACGTTGGCCTCCTCCATCCAGCTCGTCGCCCACACCAGCTCGTAGCCGAGCCCGAGCAGTGCCGGGCCGTGCTCCGGGTTCAGCCAGACGCGCAGGGGCCGCCGGTAGCCGATCGGCACCCGGATCGTCGTATAGCCCTCGGGCCGGCGTTCCGCCTGGGCCGCGTACGGGTTGAGGGGGCCGTCGACGTCCAGGAACAGCAGGGGGCGGCTCACGGGGACACCGTACGGCAGGACAGGCGGCCGGTGCCGCGGCTCGTGCCGGTCACGAGCGGCGGCACCGAGGTGGTCCCGCCCGGCGGGTACCGGAAGCCGTACGACGACTACGCCTCCGCGTGCGCTGATTCACGCCGCCGCCAACTCCTCGTACAGCGCCAGCAGTCCGTCGGCCGTCTCCCGGCCTGCGGGCAGCAGCGGGGCGCGCACCGGACCCGCGGGCAGGCCGAGCCGGGCCAGCAGGGCCTTGGCGGTGACCGTGCCCGGCAGGCCCGCGCCCATCATCGCCTCGATCAACGGCGTGGCCCGCAGCTGGAGTTCGCGCGCGCGGACGGTGTCGCCCGCGTCGAAGGCGTCGAGGACCGCGGCCATATGGGCCGGGACGGCGTTGGCGACCGTGCTCACACAGCCCGCCGCGCCGACCGCGTACAGCGCCAGCACGTGCTCGTCGCAGCCCGCGTAGTACGCCAACTCCGTGTGTGCCAGCACCTTCTGGGTGCCGAGGAAGTCGTAGGAGCAGTCCTTGACCGCCACGATGTGCGGGTGCCCGGCGAGGCGGAGCATCGTCTCCGGTTCGATCCGGGTGCCGGTGCGGCCCGGGATGTCGTAGAGCATCACGGGCAGCTCGCTCGCGTCGGCGACCTGACGGAAGTGCGCCTCCACCGCCTCCTGCGGGGGCCGGCTGTAGTACGGCGTCACCACCAGCACCCCGTCGGCGCCCGCCTTCCCGGCCGCGAGCGCCAGCTCGACGGTGTGCCGGGTGTCGGCGCTGCCCACGCCCGCGACCAGGGAGGCCCGGTCACCGACCGCCTCCCGGACGGCCGTGATCAGCTCCGTCTTCTCCGCGTCCGTGGTGGTGGGCGACTCGCCGGTGGTGCCGTTCAGCACCAGGCCGTCGCAGCCCTCGGCCACCAGCCGTGCGGCCAGGGCCTGGGCCCCGTCCAGGTCGAGGGCGCCCGCCCCGGTGAACGGTGTGATCATCGCGCAGAGGCTGCGGCCGAAGGGTGTGCTGGTCATGGGAGTAGTCTCGGCAGCGCAACGGTGAAGCTCTACTTAATTCTTCTACGAGATATGGCTAAGTGATGCTGATGAGACGGGCCGGTGACCGAAGGTCCTGTGTCCAACTCGGCCCCTCATGGGTCACTATGGCCGAAGGGTCACACCGACGTCAGGTCATGGGAGGCACCATGAAGCTCGGCAAGGCACTGGCCACCGGGGTCGCCGAGGAGCGGCCGCTCGTCCAGGAGGAGGAGATCCCGCTCCCCGAGGACGCCGTCACCGTCGAACCGGCCGAGCCGGCCCGCGAAGAGGTCCCGGCCGCCCGATGAGACTGCGGCTCCCGGCGGAACGCCCGGCGGAGCCGCCGACCGGATACAAGATCGCCCACCCGGTGCTGTCCCAGGACGGCACCCGGGCCGGGTTCACCGGGGTGTCGCTCGGCGGCGCGCTGCCCTACGGCGTACTCGACGACGCCTCCTGTGTCTACGGCCGACGGCACCGCCCGCCCGCGCGGCTGTGCGACTGCGGCTTCCACTGCGTCCATGACCGCGCGGCCGCCGAGGCCATGCGCTGCACGGCCGAGCACCGCACGGCCCTCCTGCTCGAGGTCACCGTGCTCGGCGCCTACATCCGCTTCGAGCGCGGATTCCGCTATGCCCGGCAGCGGGTGCGCGCCGCCACCGCCGGCCCCTGCGCCTGCGGGGCCAGTGCCGTCGCGCTGGCCGACGCCGGCTGGGGCCGCCCCGGCTGGCGCGCCCTCGTCCCCGTCTGCGCCGACTGCGTGCGCGGCGGTACGTCCGTCTCGCTCGCCGGCTTCGCCCGGCTGGCCGGGCAGGGGCTGCGAGTGGTGGCACAGGGGGGCGGCAAGGGACTTCCGGCCGCCGAGGCGGTGTCCGGCGCGGAGCCGGGCGTGCCCGAACTCGTCGCGGAGGCCGCGCTGTTGCAGGCGCGCCTCGACTGGTTCCAGAGCCAGCTCGCCCGCCTCGGCGAACGCGGGGAACAGGGCTGACCGGGCTGACGCTCAGGCGACCGCGGCTGCGCCCGCGCCGAAAAGTCGATCCACCTGGACAAAAAAAGTCTTCGGTGCGAGGGTGGACGCATGCTGGACGTGACCGTGATCGAGGACCCCGAGGCGGCGGCCGTGTCGCTGGACCCCATACGGGCCCGGCTGCTCGCCGAGCTGGCCGCCGAACCCGCGTCGGCGGCGATGCTGGCCGGCAAGGTCGGACTGCCCCGGCAGAAGGTGAACTACCACCTCAAGGCACTGGAGCGGCACGGCCTGGTCGAGCTGGCCTTCGAGCGCCGCAAGGGCAATGTCACCGAGCGGCTGATGCGCGCGACCGCCGCGTCGTACGTCATCTCGCCGGCCGCCCTGCCCGCCGTGCAGCCGGACCCGGACCGCTTCCGTGACCAGCTCTCGGCGCGCTGGCTGCTCGCGCTCGGCGCCCGTCTGGTGCGGGACGTGGGCGCGCTGATCACCGGCGCCACGAAGGCCAGGAAGCGGCTGGCGACCTACGCCCTGGACGGCGAGGTCCGCTTCGCCTCCGCCGCCGACCGCGCGGCGTTCGTCCAGGAGCTGACGGCGGGTGTGAGCGCCCTCATCCGCAAGTACGACGCCCCCGATGCCGAGGACGGCCGCGACCACCGGATCGTCGTCGCCCTCCATCCCACGGTCAAGGACCGGCCCACCCCCGCACTGGATCAGTGAGCAGGAGCACCACCATGTCCAAGGAATTCGAGATCGTCCGCGAGTTCGAGGTCGACGTTCCGCCCGAGAAGGTCTGGGAGGCCGTCACCACCGGAACCGGTGGCTATCTGTGGCCGATGGACCCGCCCGAGCCCCGGGAGGGCGGCCAGGGCCCCTTCGGGTCGACGGTCACCGCCTGGGACCCGCCCCACCGCTACACCAACCGCAGCGAGAACGTGGGCATGCCCACCCAGTCCCTCAATCAGCTCGACTACACCATCGAGCCCCGCGACGAGGGCCGCCGCGCCTGGGTGCGCTACGTCCACAGCGGCATCTTCACCGACGACTGGAACAACCAGTACGACGGAGCGAGCAAGCACACCAACTTCTATCTGCACACCCTGTGCGAGTACCTCACGCACTTCGCTCCCCGCCCGGTCGTCTTCGCCCAGCTGAACGGCCCCGCGGCCTCGGCGGCCAAGGAGGCGCTCGCCGCCGCCGCGCACGCCCTGGGCCTCGCCGACGACGCGCCCGCCGGTACGAAGGCCGCCGTCCGCGGACCCGGCGGGCGGACCCTGGACGCCGTACTCGACTACCGCAACCCGTACTTCATCGGGCTGCGCACCGACAGCGCCCTCATCCGGTTCTTCGGCCGCGGCCACTGGGGTGCCCCGCTCGGCATCAGCGTCCACGACTTCGCGCCGGACGCCGACGCGCAGGCGAACGAGAGTGCCTGGCAGGACTGGCTGAACGGGGTGTTCAGCCAGTCCTGAGCGGGACCTACGGGCGGAACCGCAGCACCTGCGGGTCGTGGTCGCTGATCTGGTCGTTGAACTCCGAGTTGATGTGCACGCTGTCGTACTGGAACTCGCCGGCGCGCCGGATCGCCGGGCTGATCAGGATCTGGTCCAGGACCTGCTCGTTGCCCTGGTAGTCGTAGGTGTAACGCTCGCTCCTGGGCAGCGACTTGATCGCCGACCACAGCTCGCCGTGGCCCTCGAGGATCTTGGCGGTGCCGGAGAACTCGAAGTCGTTCATGTCGCCGAGCGCGATGACGTTCGCGTTCTTCTGGACCTTCAGGATGTCCCGGACGAACGCGTTCACCTCGGTCGCCTGCGCGTGGCGCTGGGTCTCCGAGCTGCGCGTGACCGGCTGGTACTGCGAGGTCAGCGGCTGGTCGCCGCCCTTGGAGATCAGATGGTTGGCGATCACGAAGACGGTCTTGCCATGGAAGACGAACTGGCCGGCCAGCGGCTTGCGGCTGTCCTTCCAGGCCGCGTTCGCCGGGTCGATCCGGCCCGGCGAGGCCGTCAGCTCGGCCTTGCCGTGCACCTTCGTGACACCGACCGCTGTGGTGGAGTCGCCGCCCGCGCGGTCCACGAAGGACACCCGCTCGGGGTTGAACAGGAACACCTGGCGGATGTTGCCGCCCGGCTCGCCGCCGTCCTGGTCGTTGACCGGGTCGATGGAGCGCCACTCGTACTTCGGGCCGCCCGCCGCGACGATCGCGTCGATCAGCTTGTTCACGGTCACGCTCGCGTCGACCGTGCCGTCGTCCTTGGCGCCGTTGTTGTCCTGGATCTCCTCCAGCGACACGATGTCCGGCGACTGCAGGTTGTTCACGATCGCGGCGGCGTGCTTGTCGAACGTGCTGTCCGACGGGTCGAGGTTCTCGACGTTGTACGTCGCCACCGCCAGCTCGCGGCTCGACTGCTTGCGCGTGGTCTCGCGCTGCAGCCCGCCGCTCTTCAGCGTGCCGAGCTCGCTCGCGACCAGGGTGTAGCCGCCGAACTGGTTGAAGTCCAGCGGGCCCGTGGTGGTGCCCTGAAGCGTGTCGCCGACGTTCGCCTTCGGGAAGTCGGCGGTGGAGCCCAGCGACTGTATCTGGAGCCGGCCGGTGTTCTGGGAGTCGTAGGAGCCGTAGAGGGTGCCGCCCCGGTGGGTGCGGTGCTCGTGCGGCTTGACCGTGACCCACAGCTCGGCGTAGGGGTCGGTGCCGGTGACCACGCGGGCGTCGGCGACCTGGACGTTCATGCCCTCCAGGGACTCGTAGTAGTCCAGGGCGTACTTCGACGGCTGCAGCGGCAGGCCGTTGACGGAGCCGTTCGCGGCGGTGTCGCCGGCCGGGGTGTACGCGCCAGGGACGGACTTCGCGTCGATCACGACCGGCGCCGGGACCGCGTTGCCCGTGGAGACGGTGGTGATCACCGGCTTGGTGATCTCCGTCACGGACTGGTTGCCGGACGAGGTGCCGCCCGGGACGTACTCGGAGACCGTGCCGGTCACCGTCACCGAGTCGCCGACCGCGACCTTCGGCGTGGAGCTGGTGAAGACGAACACACCCTCGCTGGTGCGCGGGTCGTTGTCCGGGGTCGGGTCCTGTATCCAGAAGCCTCTGGAGGAGCCGTACGTGCGCGTGGCCGTGACGATGCCGGGCACGTCCGTCACCTTCTGGCCCGCGAACGGCGAGATCCGGGTCGTGCCCTGGATGTCGTGGATGCGCACCGAGTCGGCGTGCGCGGGGGAGGTGAGGGCGACGGCCGACGCGGCGGAACAGACGGCGGCGACGGTGAGCGCGGCAAGGCGCGCGGAAGACCTGCTCGGCAAGGGATCCCTCCGGGGACGTGACGAAGTGCCGGGACGAGGTGGGACGAGAGGGCGGTACGGGAGCGTGCGGGGCTCGTAGCCCTCTGTGACACGCGTAGAGCCGAGTGAACAGTTGTCCCCCCAACTTCTACGCGCGTCAATCTCCAGCCTGCGCACGGGAGTTGTCAAGGTTTCGGCCATGTACGACGGTCGTCCGGGAGATGAACCGGGTGGCATGGGTGGAAATCCGTCTAGGCTGAGCGGTCGAGCCCGTTCACGGTCCGAGGAGAACCAGCCGATGTCAGACAGCTCCCCCCTGCCGCCCGTACGGCTGCACCCCGAAGCGGAGCTGGCGCGCGCCGCGCTGTCCACGCCGTTGCTTGCCCGTGCCGCCCGCCTCGCCCGCTGGGCCGGATCCGAGACCCGTGTGGACGCCGGCGGCGGCCTGGCCGAGGAGCAGCTTCCGGCCGCCGCCGAACTGCTCGGACTGAGCGGTGACGACGCCGCCGCGTACGCCAGTGAGGCCTGGCGGGTCGCGGTGGACGCGGGACTGGTCGAGATCACCGACGAGGAGGAGGGCACTGTCCGGGCGGGTCAGGAGCTGGCCCTGCTCACCGGCGGCTCCCCGCACGACGTGCTCGGTGTGTGGCTCGCCGCCCTGGAGACCGTCCTCACGGACGCCGCCGTTCCCGACCTGGACGGCCTGGTCGACGCGCTGGACACGGGCGACGAGGTCGATTTCTCGTCACTCGACTGGGACCCCGAGGCCGAGGCCGAGTTCCTCGACGGCGTCCTCGGCAACCTCTATCTGCTGACCGTGAGTGAGGACGGCCCCGGCGACGGCCCCGTCCCGCTGCCCGCCCTCGCCGCCTCGATGATCGTCCCCGACGACATGGGCGAGCCCACCAACGACGTCCTGGAGCAGGTCTCCGACGCGATGATGAGGCTGGACGACCAGTTCCGGACACTGGAGCCGATCGGGCTCGTGGAGTACCAGCCGGTCGACGAGGCGCTCATGGCCGACGCCGACGAGGAGCCCTCCGCGCCGGTCGACGACACCGACGTCTCCCGCTACGGCATGGTCCGGCTCACCCCGCTCGGCGCGTACGGGCTGCGGGCGCGGCTGCTGGACGCCGGGTTCGCGGCGCCGGCCGTCGGCGAACTCGCCGACAAGGGCGCGGACGCCCTGCTCGACGGCACCGCCGGATTCGGCCAGTCCGCGGCCCAGGCCGAGACCGAGCAGTGGCTCGCCCGCCGTGAACCCCTCACCGGGGCGCGGGAGTTGCTGTCCGCCGCCCGGGGTGCGGACGCGGGTGCGCCGCTGCGCCGGCTGCGCTGCCAGCAGGCCCTGTCGCTGATCGGCGTGGAGGCCGAGCCGGCCCTGCGGGAGGTGCTGGACGATCCCGAGCTGGGCGGTCTGGCCCGGGTGTGGCTGAGCGAACAGGGCGCCGCCGGGGTGCCGGCGCCGCCCGAGGAGATGGTGTTCTGGCTGACCATCGACACCGTGGCCGCCCAACTGGCAGCCGAGGGCAACTCCGAGGAACTGCAGGCGCTCGTGGAGGGGCTGGCCGCACAGCACAGCGGGTTCTTCGCCACGGCCTGGCGCGTGGAGCATCCGGCCACCGCCGACGTGCTGGAGGCGATGGGGCGGCTGCACCCGGACAAGAAGGTGGCGAAGGAAGCGCGGAAGGCGGCGTTCAAGGCGCGCTCCCAGCAAGGGGGTTGACCCCGGCGGTGAGCTGCTGAAGCGAGCCCCTTGGGCTTGCCATGGGTCGGTGCATACGGATTCTTGAACAAGGGGCGGGGAAGTCGCCCGACGTTCAACCGCCGTTCAGAAGTGGACGGGAGCGTGTGCGCCGAACCGAGGTCCGCCATCCTCCACGGCACGCTCACCGTCTCAGGAGACACCATGTCGCTCACCCGCAGGGACTTCGCCAGAAAATCCGCGATCACCGGTGCCGGGGTGGCACTGGCGGGCAGCGTCGGCGCCCTCGCCACCGCCCCGGGCGCCCTCGCCGCCACGGACGACGTCGAGAGCGCGGACGCCGAGTCGGCACACGGGCACCGCCACGGGGTCGGTTACGGCCCGCTGGTCGCCGACCCGGACGGCATCCTCGCGCTGCCCGCGGGTTTCACGTACCGGGTCATCACCTTCAGCGGGAGGACCAGGCTGGAGTCGGGCGAGTTCACCCCGTCCAACCACGACGGCACCGCCACCTTCGACGGCCCGCGGGGCACCACGCTCCTCGTCAACAACCACGAACTGGCCGGCGCCCGCGCCGACTGGCCGCACCCGGTGCCGCTCACCGAGGGACTCGTCTACGACCCGGCCGCGGCCGGCGGCTGCACCGTCGTCGAGGTCCGGCGTGGTGGCGAGGTCGCCGAGTGGGTGGGCATCGCCGGCACCGCCACCAACTGCGCGGGCGGCAGCACCCCGTGGGGCACCTGGCTGACCTGCGAGGAGACCGAGGACAAGGCCGGCAGATACGGTTTCACCAAGGACCACGGCTACGTCTTCGAGGTCGACCCGGCGGACCGCCGGGCCAACCGCGCCCCCAAGCCGGTCAAGGCCCTCGGCCGCTACGCACACGAGGCCGTCGTCGTCGACCCCAGGCGCGGCCACCTCTACCTCACCGAGGACGCCTCCGGTCCCAACGGCCTGCTCTACCGCTGGACCCCGCCGCACGGCTTCAGCCACGGCCGCGGCAGGCTGCGCACCCTCGCCGACGACGCGGGCGTGCTCCAGGCCTTCAAGTGCTTCGACTCCGGCGGCAAGTTCGTGGACGACCTCTCCCGCGCCACCAGGACCGGCACGGTCTACGGTGTCGACTGGGTGGACGTCCCCGACCGTGACGCCCGGACCGTCTCGGTGCGCAAGCAGTTCACCGACGCCCAGGTCACCCGCGCCCGCAAGCTGGAGGGCATGTGGTGGGGTGACGGCGGCACCTACATCGTCTCCTCCTTCGCCCGCGCGGAGAGCCCCCTCCAGCACGACGGCCAGGTCTGGTTCTACGACCCGAAACGCCGCACCCTCACCCTGAAGGTCCTGCTCGGCGTGAACCCGGACCCGGCGAAGGACGGCGCCTTCGACGGCCCCGACAACATCACCGTCTCCCCGTACGGCGGCCTCGTCATCGCCGAGGACGGCGAGGGCGTCCAGCATCTGTTCGGCGCCACCGAGAGCGGCCGTACGTACCCGATCGCCCGCAACGAACTCAACATCGGCACCGCACAGGACCCGGAGTACAGCGAGTTCACCGGCGTCACCTTCTCGCCCGACGGCAGGACCCTGTACGCCAACATCCAGACCCCGGGCATCATGCTCGCCATCACCGGGCCCTGGAAGCGGCAGAAGCGCGACTGACGGCCGGTGGGCGTTAATTCGCTCGCGTGTCCCGCGGCCCCCCTCCTAGAGTGATCCACGTCCAGGTGCGAAGGCAGGACCTACTTCCACTCTTCATGGGGAGGCCGCGGGTTCGAGTCCCGCCACCGGCTCTCCAGGCCGGTGTAGCTCAGGGGTCAGAGCACCATCGTCGGTTCCGCCGGCCTCGATCTCTGGACGCCGAACAACTTCACGCACCTCCCGGTGCGCGGGCAGCGGCTCCTTCGTTGTGATCGAAATCAGCGCCGCCGCCGACTTGATCTCGGGAGGCGTGGCACATGGTGGGTGCCCGGTGCGCAGGCAGCGGTTACTCCTTTCGGATCAGAAGGTCGCGGGTTCGACTCCCGTCATCGACCCCGGGTCGGTGTGGCTCAGGGGACAGAGCGTCTGACTGGTTCCGCCGCCGACTTCCGACCTCGGGCCCCCTCCCTTTGCCATGCCTCCCTCCGAAACAGACGATGAATTCGGGGGAATTCACCATGGCGCGATTCAACACGCGTTCCGCCAAGGCCCAGTTGACGTCGGCGGTCACGTCGACCGGCCGGGTCCTGCGGACCTACGAGGGCGGCCGGGGCCAGGAGCGCGAGCCGCGCTCCGAGCTGTTCCTGCTCGCGGTGTCCAACTTCGTCTCGCGAAGCACCTTTTACGAGAGCGGCGCCGACCGCGACGACCGGTTCACCCGGCTCGTGCGTGACCTCGCCGTCAGCGACCCGGAGTGGACGGGCGGTCTGCTCGGCTGGCTGCGCGGCGAGGGCAACATGCGGACGGCGTCGATCGTGGGCGCCGCCGAGTACGTGCACGCCCGGCTGACCGCCGGCGCCACCGACGGCCCGTCGAACCGGCAGGTCGTGGCCTCCGTGCTCCAGCGCCCGGACGAGCCCGGCGAACTGCTCGCGTACTGGACGTCGACGTACGGCCGCGCGATCCCCAAGCCGGTCAAGCGGGGCGTCGCCGACGCCGTACGACGGCTCTACCACGCCAAGTCGCTGCTGAAGTACGACACCGCGTCCAAGGGCTACCGCTTCGGCGACATCCTCAACCTGGTGCACGCGGCGCCGGACGCGGACAAGCCGTGGCAGGGCGAGCTGTTCCGGTACGCGCTCGACCGGCGGCACAACCCGGACACGGCCGTGCCGCCCGCGTCGCTCCCGGTGCTCACCGCACACCGCGAGCTGATGGCACTGCCCGTCGAGCAGCGGCGGGCGGTCGTCACGGCATCCGGCGGCGCCGAGCGGCTGGCGGCGGCCGGGATCACCTGGGAGGCGCTGGCCGGCTGGCTGCAGGGCCCGATGGACAAGGCGGCCTGGGAGGCGGTCATCCCGTCCATGGGGACCATGGCGCTCGTCCGCAACCTGCGCAACTTCGACGAGGCGGGGGTCTCGGACGAGGTCGCCGCCCGGGTCGCGGCGCGGATCAGCGACCCGGTGGAGGTCGGCCGCTCGCGGCAGTTCCCCTTCCGCTATCTCGCCGCGTACCAGCACGCGCCCTCGCTGCGCTGGTCCTACCCGCTGGAGCGGGCGCTCGGCCACTCGCTGGCCAACGTGCCCGCGCTGCCGGGCCGCACGCTGGTGCTGGTCGACCGGTCGGGCTCGATGTTCTGGTCGCAGGCCTCGGAGCACTCGCAGCTCACCCGGGCCGACGCGGCGGCGGTCTTCGGCACCGCGCTCGCGCTGCGGGCGGCCGACGCGGACCTGGTGGAGTTCGGTACGACGAGCAACGCGGTGGACTTCCGCAAGGGCGAGTCGGTGCTGAAGCTCCTGGAGCGCTTCGGCAACCTGGGCGGCACCGACACCACCGACGCGGTGCGCCGGCACTACAAGAAGCACGACCGGGTGCTGATCGTCACCGACGAGCAGTACGCCCCGAACCACCACGGTGACCCGACCGCGCAGATCCCGTCCCACGTGCCCGTCTACACCTGGAACCTGGAGGGCTACCAGGCCGGCCACGGCCCGTCGGGCACGGGGAACAGGCACACCTTCGGAGGGCTTTCGGACGCGGCCTTCCGGATGGTGCCGCTGCTCGAGTCGGCACGGGACGCTTCGTGGCCGTGGCAGGGCTGAGCGGCATCCGGTCCTGAGCGCGGTGTCCGGCAGTGCCACGTTGACGACGGCCGAGCCGACGCCGACCATCAGGTGGGCGGTGCGATCGCGGGCAGGCGCGAGCTGCCCGCGAGTACGACGACGGTTGGCGAGGAGTGACTGGATGACGCAGGTCAGGCCCATGCGCGCGGACGCTCGGCGCAACTACGAGCGGTTGCTGAAGGTGGCGGCCGAGGCCTTCGCCGAGCACGGCGAGAACGCGTCGCTCGACGACATCGCCAAGCGGGCGGGCGTCGGCTCCGGCACGCTCTACCGGCACTTTCCGACGCGGCAGGCGCTGCTGCAGGCCGCGTACGTGGGCCGTGTCGAGGCGTTCGGGGCACGGGCCGACGAGCTGGCGCGGGAACTGCCGCCGGGCGAGGCGCTGATGGCGTGGCTGTACGAGCTGTGCGTGGGCACGATCCAGGTGCGCGGGATGAAGGCACTGCTGGGGTCGGCGGTCACGGACGGCAGTACGGCGGCGCTGACGGCGTGCGGGACCACCGTGCGCGGGGCGGCGGGCCGGCTGATCGAGGCCGCGCGGGCGGAGGGGTTCCTGCGGGCCGACCTGGAGCCGATCGAGCTGCTGCGGCTGGCGCACGGGGTGGCCACGGCGTCCGAGCTGGCGGACGGGCAGGGGACGCAGATCCGCCGCTATCTGGCGTTGCTGATGGAGGGGCTGCGGCCGTAGGCACCCGGGCACGGCCGCAGCCGACGCATCACAGGGCCTTCGCGCCCGGTTCCACCATGTTCCGTACCGTCCGCGCCTTCACGAACTCTCCCATCGCCGTCATGTCCCACTCGCCGGAGAACTGCCGGATGAGCTTGGCCATCATGACGCCCGTCTGCGCCTCGGCGTTCGTGAGGTCGAAGCGGACCAGTTCCTCGCCCGTGGCCGCGTCGATCAGACGGCAGTAGGCCTTGGCGACCTCGGTGAACTTCTGCCCGGAGAAGGAGTTGACGGTGAAGACCAGGCCGGTGACCTCCGGGGGAATACGGCCGAGGTCGACCGTGATCACCTCGTCGTCGCCCCCGCCCTCACCCGTCAGGTTGTCCCCGGAGTGCTTGATCGCGCCGTTCAGGATCGACAGCTTGCCGAAGTAGCAGCTGTCGACGGCGTTGCGCTGCGGGCCGTAGGCGATGACCGAGGCGTCCAGGTCGATGTCCTTGGCGCGGAACGCGGGCTCCCAGCCCAGGCCCATCTGCACGCGGGAGAGCAGCGGGCGCCCGCCCTTGACCAGGGACACGGTCTGGTTCTTCTGCAGGCTCACCCGGCCCTTGTCCAGGTTCACCTTCCCGGCGCCCGGCACCGGAGCCGGTGGCGCGGGCGGTGCGGAGGGCATGGGGGGAGCCGACGGTACGGACACCGGTGGGGCGGACACCGGCGGGGCGGCCGGTGCCTGCGCCGCGGCCGGTTCCTCCACCGTCACCCCGAAGTCCGTCGCGATGCCGGCCAGTCCGTCGGCGTACCCCTGGCCCACCGCGCGGGCCTTCCAGGTGTCGCCGCGGCGGTAGATCTCCACGACGACCAGTGCCGTCTCCGCCCCGAGCTGCGGCGGGGTGAACGTGGCCAGCACGGTGCCGGCCACCGCGTCGCGGATCGTGGCCGTCGGCTCGATGCCCTGGAAGGTCTGGCCGGCCGCGTCCGGGCTGGCGGTGACCACGATCTTCTCGATGGCCGGCGGGACGGCGGCGGTGTCGACCGTGATCGCGTCGGGCGCCGCACCCCCGCCGGAGGCGTGGGCCACGCCCGGGCCCGTCGGCTGGTTGTAGAAGATGAAGTCGTCGTCCGAGCGCACCTTGCCGTCGGCGGTGAGCAGCAGGCCCGACACGTCGAGCCGCACCGGGGCGGAGACGTCCACCGTCACGCGCGCGGCCGAGAGAGGGATGTTCGAGCCAGGGGTCATAGCTGTCATGCCAGGTGAACGAACGAGACCGCTTTACCGTTCCCTTACCCTCCGAACGGCTTACGGCACCACCACGATCTTGCGCCCCACCCCCGCCGCGAACTGCTCCAGGGCCTGCGGGTAGCGCTCCAGCGGGATCCGGTCGCTGATGAAGACCTCCGGGTCCAGCACCCCGTTCGCGAACAGCTCCGCCGCCCGCTCGAAGCTGTGCAGCACCGCCATGGAGCCGGTGATGGTGATCTCCTGGTTGTAGATGCGGTACGGGTCGACGGCCACGCGGGTCGCGTAGTCGGCCACTCCGAACTGCAGGAACGTTCCGGCCTTCGCCACCCGGTCCAGGCCGTCCTGGATCGCGGCCGCGTTGCCGGTCGCGTCCACGACCACGTCCCAGCCCTGCGGCCGCTCCAGTTCGTCCGCGCTGCCGGCCGCGCCCGAGACGCCGAGCCGGCGGGCCGTCTCCAGCCGGGCCGGGTTCACGTCGACCACGTCCACGCTCGCCGCGCCCGTGCGCTTGGCCAGCTCCAGCATCATCAGCCCCATGGTGCCGGAGCCGTAGACGAGGACGTGGGCGCCGAGGCGGCTGCTGAGGACGTCGTAGCCCCGCACCGCGCAGGACAGCGGCTCCACCAGGGCCGCGTCCTCGGTGCGCACGTGCTCCGGCAGCTTCACGCAGTTCGCCACCGGCGCGACGGCGTACTGCGCGGCCCCGCCCGCCGTGGTCACGCCGATCGCGGCCCACCGCTCGCACAGGTTGTTGTGGCCGCTGCGGCAGTAGCGGCACTCGTAGCAGTACAGGGACGGGTCCACGGCCACCCGGTCGCCGACCGCGACCTCCGTGACCTGGCTGCCGACACCCACCACCTCGCCCGCGAACTCGTGCCCGGGGACGATCGGCAGCTTGGGCGCGAACTCGCCCTGGAGGATGTGGAGGTCGGTGCCGCACAGGCCGCAGGCGGCCACTTCCACGACGACCTCGCGCGCGCCGGGCGTCGGGTCCGGCACCTCGGTGACGACGGCGCGGCCCACGGACTCGATGACGGCGGCCTTCATTTGACGGCTCCAAGCGACAGGCCCTGGACCAGTTTGTCCTGGGCGGCGAACCCCGCGGCGAGCACCGGCAGGGAGACGACGAGCGACGCGGCGCACACCTTGGCCAGGAACAGGCCCTGGCTGGTGATGAAGCCGGTCAGGAAGACGGGGGCGGTCTCGGCGACCACGCCCGTCAGGACTCGGGCGAACAGCAGCTCGTTCCAGCTGAAGATGAAGCAGATCAGGGCGGTGGCGGCGATGCCCGGCAGGGCGATCGGGGCGACCACGCGCGCGAGGATCGTGGGCAGGCGGGCGCCGTCCACGCGCGCGGCCTCGATGACGGCGACCGGCACCTCGGCGAGGAAGGACTGCATCATCCACACCGCGATCGGCAGGTTCATGGAGGTGTAGAGGATGACCAGGAGCCAGATGTTGTCGAGCATCCCGGTGTTCTTGGCGAACAGGTAGATCGGCAGCAGGCCCGCCACGACCGGCAGCATCTTCGTGGACAGGAAGAAGAACAGGACGTCCGTCCACTTCTTCACCGGCCGGATCGACAGCGCGTACGCCGCCGGGAGGGCCAGCAGGAGGACGCAGGCGGTGGAGACCACCGAGGCGACCGTGGAGTTGATCAGCGCGGGCCACGGGCTCGCCCCGCCGCCGCTGCCGAAGAACTCGCGGTAGCCGTCGAGCGTCAACGACGCGGTGAAGGACGGCGGGTTGGTCGCCGCGTCCGCCTCCGAGTGGAAGGAGGTCAGGGCCATCCAGGCGATCGGCAGGAAGAACACGATCCCGGCCAGCCAGGCCACGAGGCCCAGTCCGTTCCGGCGCAGTACGGCGGTCATGCGCGGGACACCTCCTCGCGGAACAGGGACGACACCACGCGCAGGGCGAAGGTCGCGATGATGATCGAGCCGATGACGACCAGGACGCCGGCGGCCGAGGCGAGGCCGTTCTCGTGGGCCTGGTAGAAGCTCTGGTAGACGGTGTAGGGGAGATTCGCCGTGCCGAGGCCGCCGGAGGTGATCGTGAAGACCGCGTCGAAGTTCTGGACGATGTAGACCGAGCCCAGCAGAGCGCCGAGTTCGAGGTAGCGGCGCAGGTGGGGGAGGGTCAGATGGCGGAAGACCTGCCAGTCGTTCGCGCCGTCGACCCGCGCGGCCTCGATCTGCTGCTGGTCCCGGCTCTGTAGTCCGGCGAGCAGGATCAGCATCATGAACGGCGTCCACTGCCACACCAGCGAAGCCTCGACGGCGAGGAGCGGGGTGTTGGAGATCCAGTCCGGCTGTGGGCCGCCCACATAGTGCAACAACCCGTTCAGCAGGCCGTATTCAGGGTTGTAGAGCACATGTTTCCAGAGCAGCGCCGCGGCCACCGGCACCACCAGGAAGGGAGCGATGAGCAGGGTGCGGACGATGCCCCGGCCGCGGAACCTGCGGTCCAGCAGCAGCGCGAGCGCCAGCCCCAGGACCAGGCTCGCCAGCACCACCGCCACCGTCAGCAGCACGGTCGTCCACACCGAGTGGCGCAGGTCGGCGTCGGTCAGCACCTGGCGGTAGTTGTCCAGGCCGGTGAAGTGGCGGGCTTTGGGGTAGAGGGCGTTCCAGTCGAAGAGGGAGATCACCAGCGTCGCCACGAACGGCAGCTGGGTGACCGCGATCATGAAGACGAGGGCCGGCAGCAGCGGGGCCCGGGTGGCCCAGGCGCGCAGCCGGGCCGAGGGCTGCCTCATCGTCCGTGCGGGAGCGGCCGCGAGCGGGGCCGAGGTCGTCGCTGTCATCGTCCCTCGTACTCCTTGGAGATCTTCTCGGCGAGCGTCTGCGACTTCTTCAGGGCCGACGCGACGGACTGGCGGCCGGCGATGGCCGCGCTGATCTCCTGGGAGACCTTGGTGCCGAGGTCGGTGAACTCGGGGATGCCGACGAACTGGATCCCTGGCGCGGGACGCGGCTGCACCCCGGGGTCGCTCGGACGGGCGCTCTCGATGGCCTCCTTGGTCATCTCCTGGAACGCGGCGGCCGACTTGCGGTAGTCGGCGTTCGTGTACGTCGACGCCCGTTTGCCCGCGGGGACGTCGGGCCAGCCGCTGGTCTCTCCGACCAGCTGCTCATAGCCCTTGCCGGACGCCCAGGAGACGAACTTCCAGGCCTTGTCGGGGTTGCGGGACGCCTTCTGGATGCCCCAGGCCCAGGTGTAGAGCCAGCCGGAGGCCGGGGTCTCGACGACGGGCGCCGCGGCGTAGCCGAGCCTGCCCCTGACCGGCGAGTCGGCCGCCTCCAGCAGGCCGGCGGCGCTCGTGGCGTCGTACCACATGGCGACCTTGCCCTGGGTCATGTCGTTCAGGCACTCGGCGAAGCCGGACTGGGCGGCGCCGGACTCGCCGTGTGCGCGCACCAGGTCGACATAGAACTTCGTCGCCTTCTCGAACTCGGGGGAGTCCAGACGGGCCTTCCACTTCTTGTCGAACCAGGTGCCGCCGAAGGTGTTCACGACCGTCGTCAGCGGTGCCATCAGCTCGCCCCAGCCGGGCAGTCCGCGCAGGCAGATGCCCTTCATGCCGGGCTTCGCGCCGTCCGCCTTCGCGGCCAGGCCGGCGACCTGCTGCCAGGTGGGGTGGGCGGGCATGGTGAGGCCCTTCGCCGCGAACACGTCCTTGCGGTACATGAGGAACGACGACTCGCCGTAGAAGGGCTGCCCGTAGAGCTTGCCGTCGTCGCCGGTGAGGGACTGGCGCATGGGTTTCAGCACGTCCTGCTCGTCGTACGACGGGTCCTTCGCGACGTAGCCGTTCATCTCGTGCAGCCAGCCGTTGCGGGCGTAGATCGGTATCTCGTAGTTGGAGAGGGTGGCCACGTCGTACTGCCCGGCCTGGTTGGCGAAGTCCTGGCTGATCTTGTCGCGGACGTCGTTCTCGGGCAGGACCGTGAAGTTGACCCTGATGCCGGTCTCCTTGGTGAAGTGTGCGGCGGTCAGCTTCTGCAACTCGGTCATCTGCGGGTTGTTGACCATCAGGACGTTGATGGAGTCGCCGCCGGAACCGGTCCCGCCCGCACCGGCCCAGCAGCCGGAGAGCAGCGGGGCGAGCAGCGTCCCTACGGTGGCCATGACGAGCGTGGCTCGCGGCCTCCGTCGGCTCGGGATACGCATGGATCGCTCCTGGAGGTACTGGAGATATAGGGGCATAAGGGGCGCTCGTCGGTGCAGAGGGCCCGTAGAGGGGTTCGGTTTGGAATTCAGACCCGGATGACCTGCGGGCCCAGCAGGGAGTAACGGTGGGCCTCGGCGGCCGGCAGTAGGGTGCTCGTCACGATCGCCTCCAGCGCGCCGACCTCGGCGAACCGGCAGAAGCTGACCGCGCCGAACTTGGTGTGCACGCCCGCGAACACGGTCCGCCGGGCCGCCCGTATCGCCTGTGCCTTGACCTCGCTGACGGCCGGGTCGGGCGTGGTCAGGCCGTATTCGCGGGAGATGCCGTTGGCGCCGATGAAGGCGAGGTCGATGACGAATCCGGCGAGCATCTTCGTCGTCCAGTGGTCGACGGTGGCCAGCGTGCCGGCCCGGACCCGGCCGCCCAGCAGCAGCACCGAGACCTGCTCGGCCTCGGCGAGGGCGCCCGCGACCGGGAGCGAGGCGGTGACCACGGTCAGCGGCCGGTCGGCCGGCAGGGCCTCGGCGATGAGTTGCGGGGTGAAGCCCTCGTCCACGAAGACCGTCTCGGCGTCCCCGAGCAGCTCGGCCGCGGCGGCGGCGATCCGGCGCTTCTCGGGCACATGGCTGGTGGCGCGGAACTCGAGCGTCGTCTCGAAGCCGGCGCTCTCCACCGGATAGGCGCCACCGTGCGTACGCCGGACCAGGCCGTGGTCCTCCAGGGCCCGCAGATCGCGCCGGATGGTCTCCTTGGCCACGCCCAGCTCGTCGGCGAGCGCGGTGACGTCGACCGCGCCCGTGGCACGCGCGACCCGCACGATCTCGCGCTGGCGCTCTTCGGCCGTCCTCGTGCTCATGTCGTCACCCGCTTCCGCTCGACGGCTGCCCGTTCGGGCTCACGAGGGAAGTTCTACCGTCGGGGTGCGGCGCTGACCAGGCTTGTTTCGGGCCCGATACTGCCCGGGTGCGCCCGTTTGCCCTACGAGGCGTCCGGCGCGGACCTGCGAGGCCGTGCGCGACGGGGTGAGAGCGGGCGGCCCGGATGCCCGAACAGGCGGCGGGCGGGCCCGTTCGGTGCCCGCCCGCGCGCGTGGGCGACTGTTTTGCGCCGCCCGGGGTGCTCGATAAATTCAGTACGCCGAATTCAGTACGGCCAGATCGGCGGGTCGTTCACGAAGTGCCCGCCCAGGTGGCTGTGCGCCGGGTTCTCCGGGTCCAGTTCGCCCTGCTCGGCGATCAGCTTCCCGGCGTACGGCTCGGAGTCGTCCCGCGGCTCGTACCCGAGCGCCCGCGCGGTGGTCAGGTCCCACCACAGCCGGGTGTTGGCGGAGGAGCCGTAGACGACCGTGTGGCCGACCTCCTCGGCGGTCAGGGCCGCGTGGAAGAGCCGGGCGCCGTCGGCCGGGCTCATCCACACCGAGAGCATGCGCACGCCGGTCGGCTCCGGGAAGCACGAGCCGATGCGCACGGAGACGGTCTCCAGGCCGTGCTTGTCCCAGTACAGCTGGGCGAGGTCCTCGCCGAAGGACTTGGACAGGCCGTAGAAGGTGTCCGGGCGGCGCGGGGTGTCGACCGGGATCAGTGCCTCACCCGCGCGCGGGGCCGGCGTGAAGCCGACGGCGTGGTTGGAGGACGCGAAGACGATCCGGGAAACGCCCTCCTGGCGGGCGGCCTCGTACAGGTTGTAGGTGCCCTCGATGTTCGACTTCAGGATCTTCTCGAAGGAGGATTCCAGGGAGATGCCGGCGAGGTGGAGGATCGCGTCCACGCCCCGCACCGCCTCGCGCACCGCCGCCGTGTCGCCGAGGTCGGCGACGACCGCGTCCGGCTCGCCCTCGACGGGGCGCACGTCGAAGAGGCGCAGCGTGTAGCCGTACTCCGGCAGCAGGGACCGCATCAGGGTGCCGAGCCCGCCGGCGGCGCCGGTGAGCAGAACGGTGCGGGGAGCGGGCATCCTCGGTTCTCCTTGTAGCCGGTATTCACATACATGGACACGCTAGAGAGTTTCACTGTGCACCGTCAAGTGTCGCGCGATGTCCGCGAATTCGGCTCCCGTGTTGCGAGTTTGCCTGCTTGACCTGCCACAAGAAGGCCCCGTAGCGTGGTTGCGTTCAGAAATATGGACATGAATCAGAAACATGCACCTGCGTGTCTCAAGGGAGAGCCCGTGACGCCAGCCCCTCTCAGTGAACGGCTCACAGATCCGCGCGGGCCGCTCTTCTTCCCCGTCACGGCCTACGGCCCGGACGGCGCCCTCGACCTCGACGTCTACCGCACCCATGTGCGCCGGGGCGTCGCGGCCGGTGCCTCCGCCGTGTTCGCCTGCTGCGGCACCGGGGAGTTCCACGCGCTGCTGCCCGAGGAGTTCCAGGCCTGCGTCCGGGTGGCCGTGGAGGCCGCCGACGGGCGCGTCCCGGTGGTCGCGGGCGCCGGATACGGCACAGCGCTCGCCGTGCGCTACGCGCGCTTGGCCGCGGAGGCCGGCGCCGACGGCCTGCTCGCCATGCCTCCGTACCTCGTCCGGGCCGGCCGGGAGGGCCTGCTGCGGCACTACCGGGAGGTCGCCGCGGCCACCGCGCTGCCGGTGATCGTCTACCAGCGCGACAACGCCGTCTTCACCCCGCCGACGGTGGTCGGACTCGCCCGCACCGAGGGGATCATCGGCCTCAAGGACGGCCTCGGCGACCTCGACCTCATGCAGCGGATCGTCAGCGCCGTGCGCACCGAGGTCCCGGGCGACTTCCTGTACTTCAACGGCCTGCCCACCGCCGAGCAGACCCAGCTCGCCTACCGGGCCCTCGGCATCACCCTGTACTCCTCGGCCGTCTTCTGCTTCGCCCCCGAGATCGCCCTCGCCCACCACCGCGCCCTGAACGAGGGCGACGCGGCGACCGTACGGCGCCTGCTGGACGGCTTCTACCGTCCGTTCGTGGAACTGCGTACCCAGGGCAGCGGCTACGCCGTCTCCCTCGTCAAGGCGGGCGTACGGCTGCGCGGCCTGGACGTCGGCGAGGTCCGGCCGCCGCTGCACGAGCCGTCGGAGGACCACGTCAAACAGCTCGCCCAGCTGATCGAGCGGGGATACGCGCTGCTGGAGGGGGACGCGTGAAGGCGTCGGCGTTCGTCTACCCCTGGGACGTCAACGGGGACCCCGCGGCGCCCGCGCGCCTGGCCGGGCTCGGCGTCGAGCAGGTGACCCTCGCCGCCGCCTACCACTCCACCCGCGCCCTGACCCCCCGCCACCCCCGCCACCGCATCGTCACCGCCGAGTACGCGGCCACCCTCTACCCGCCCGGCGACCGCTGGACGGGCCGGGGTCTTCGGCCGTACCCCGCCGGGCGCTGGGCCCCCGGCGACGCCTACGGCGAGGCCGCACGGGCCCTCGCGGCGGCCGGTCTCGCAGTGCACACCTGGGTCGTCCTCGCCCACAACTCGCGCCTGGGCGCCGAACATCCGGACACCTCGGTCGTCAACGCCTACGGCGACCACTACCCCTGGGCACCCTGCATCGCCCAGCCCGCCACGCGCGCGTACCTGGTCGACCTGGCCGCCGAGGCCGCCGTACGCCCGGGCGCGCACGGCACCGAGCTGGAGTCCCTCGGCTGGTACGGGCTCGCGCATCTGCACGCCCACGACAAGATCGGCGGGGTCGGCCTCGGGGCGGCCGGGCAGTATCTGATGTCCCTGTGCTTCTGCCCGTCCTGCCGCGCCGGGTACGGCGAACAGGGCCTGGACGCCGACGCGTTGGCCGCCTCCGTGCGCGACGCGCTGGAGCCGCTGTGGCGGGGCGCGGCGGACGACGAGGGCTGGCCGACGGTCGTCAAGCTGCTCGGCGAGGAGGCGGCGGCCCGCACGCGCGCGTGGCGCGACAACACCGCCGGCACCCTCCAGGAGGAGGCCGTCGCCGCCGTACGCGCCGCCGCGCCGGCCGGCTTCCAGGTGCTGCTGCACGCCGACCCGGTCTCCCACCACTGCGGCGCCAACGCCGGCGTCGACCCCGCCCGCGTCCTCTGCGTCGCCGACGGCGTGGTCGTGCCGTGCGCGGGCGGTACGGCCCTGCTGGCACCCTTCGCCGAACACGCCCGTCAGGAGACGGTGATCGCCGCCAACTTCACCGTGGTCTCCGGGATGGGCGGCAGCCCCGGCGCGCTCGCGGCGGACGCGGCACGCGCGCGTGCGCAAGGCGCGACGGAACTGCGGCTGTATCACGCCGGGTTGGCGTCGGACGACGACCTCGCCGCCGTACGGGAGGCGCTGTCCGGGCGCTGAGCCGGCGTGGCCGCCGTCAGCAACACCCCCGGGCCGTGGAGCGGCAAGAGCGATGCCGGTGGGGCCATCTCGGCCAGGACCGCCCCGATGCCCGGACGTCACCGAACCGGCGCCCTGGACGGCGTACGGCACGCCCGTGCAGGCGAGGGAGTGGCCGAGGCGGTCCACGACGGCGTACGTCGTCGTCGCGCTCAGGGAGCCGAGGAGCGTCGTCGCACCGGCCGCCCGGACGAGCGGGCGCAGCCCCGGGTGCCCCCACGGGTGCCGGACGCCCTCCGAGGTCTCCGGCCGCCGCCGGACCGCGCGGGCCGCTCCTCACGCACCCGCGGCAGCGCGCACAGCCCGGCGGCGAGCACGAACGTGACCGCGACCAGACGGGCGACGGCCGGAGCGCCGTACGCCGCGTACAGGCCCGCCCCCGGTCAGCGGAGCGACGAGCTTCACGCCCTCGGTGACGGTCATCCGCAGCCCGTTGAAGTCACCGAGGAGATCCCCCGGGACGGCCGCCGCCACCAGGGCCGACACTCGGCGGCGGCCGCTCGCCGTGGAAGAGGTGGCGCCGCACCGATGAGTTTCCCGGAGCCGGCCGGTCCCCCCTTCGTACGGGCAGCGCGACCCTGAAGGAGTGAGCAGCATGAGCACACCGGACCTCGGACCCCAGACCAGGATCGTGGCACGGCTCGCCGAGTCCGTCCCCGACGAGCTGCTGACCGGCCCGACGCCCTGTCCGGACCTGGCGGTGCGCAACCTGCTGGGCCATCTACTGGGGCTGTCCGCGGCCTTCCGCGACGCGGCCCGCAAGGACCTCGGCCCCACGACCGACAACCGCCCGAACGTCACCCTCCCGGACATCGGGCCCGGCTGGCGCGAGGAACTGCCCAAGGTGCTGGACGAGCTGGCCGACGCCTGGCGCGACCCGGCCGCCTGGACCGGGGACACCCGGGCCGGCGGGGTGGACCTGCCGGGCGCGGTCGCGGGCGCGGTCGTCGCCGACGAGCTCGTCATCCACGGGTGGGACCTGGCTCGCGCCACGGGACAGGAGTACGTCCCGGATCCGGCGGCGCTGGGGTCGGCGCTCACCTTCCTGCATGCCGCGGCCGACGATCCCGACCGGGCGAGCGGACTGTTCGGGCCGGTCGTTCCGGTGCCCGGGTCCGCGCCTGCGCTGGAGCGGGCGGTGGGGCTGAGCGGGCGCGATCCCGGGTGGCGTCCGGTATCGGGTTAGCCCTCAGGGGGCGCGGCGTGTGCACCCGGCGAGGCGTCGTACCCTCCCTCCCATGGCCCTCACCCTCACCACCCTCGGCACTGCCTCGCCGCACCCCGGTCCCGACCGGCCCTGCTCGGGATATCTGCTGGCCGGCGGGGGTGCCGAGGTGTGGGTGGATGCCGGGCCCGGTACGTTCGCGGCGTTGCAGCGGCACACGGATCCGGCGCGGCTCACCGCGATCTGGATCTCCCATCTGCACGCCGACCACAGTGCCGATCTGCTGGCCGCCGCCTACGCCTTCGCCTTCGGCGGTATGTCCCCGCACGCGCCGATCCCCCTGTACGCCCCGCGGGACTGCGCCCAGCGGCTGGCCGGCTTCTTCGGCCGGCCGGACGTCGGGTTCCTGAAGGGCGTCTTCGACTTCCGCGCCCTGCACGACGGCCACGACGTCCGGCACTGGAACCTGCGGCTGACGGCCCGTGCCGTCGCCCACGACACCGAGGCGTACGGGCTGCGCGCCGAGTGCCAGGGGAGCGTGTTCGCGTACTCCGGGGACAGCGGGCCGTGCGCCGCGCTCGGTGAACTCGCCTCCCGGGCCGACCTGTTCCTGTGCGAGGCCGACATCGACGTCCATCGCGAAGGCGAACAGGTTCATCTCACGCCGGAGGATGCCGGGCGGATCGCCCGAGAGGCGCGGGTGCGCGAGCTGCTCGTCACCCACGTCGGTCCCACGCTCACCCGTGCGGCGGCCACCGCCCGTGCCGCCGAGGCGGCGGGCCGGCCCACGTACGCCGCCGTCGAGGGTGACACCCGCAGCCTCTGAGCCGCCCGCGGGGCAACCCCCGGCTTCTTTTGTCAGAAGCATTGACGAAACACGGGCCCCCTCCTACCTTCAACGCGTCGTACTTCGTACGTCATATATGAGACGCGATACGTGAGATCCGAGAGGGCCGCATGACCTCTGTGCCCACCCCGATCCCGTCCCGCACGCAATATGTGCTGGACGCGATCAAACACCGCATCCTGACCGGGCAGTTGACGCCCGGGCAGGCCCTGGTCGAGACGGAGCTGGCCGCGCAGTTCGGGGTGTCCAAGACCCCGGTCCGCGAGGCGCTGAAGACCCTCGCCGGGACCGGTCTCGTCGTGATGAGCCAGTACAAGGGCGTCACGGTGCGCATGGTGGACGCGGACATGGCGCGCGAGGTCTACGACGTACGGTTGCTGCTGGAGCCGGAGGCGCTGCGCAGGGCCGTCCGGAGAGGGGCCTCGCTCGATGCCGCGCGCGACGCGCTGACCCGCGCCGACGACGCCACCGACACCGCCGAACGCTCGCTCGCCAACCGGGAGTTCCACCGCGCCCTCTACCTGCCCTGCGGCAATCCGCTGCTCGGCCGGATGCTCGACGAGGTCCGCGACCAGGCCGCCCTCGTCTCCGCCGTCGCCTGGGCCGCCGACCCCTCCTGGGAGCGGGAGGCCGCCGAGCACCGGGAGATCCTGCGGCTCGCGCTCGGCGGCGACGCGGACGGCGCCGCCGGCGCCCTGCACGCCCACATCGCGTCCTTCGTCCAGCGCGCGTTCCCCCCGCACGCCGAGGACGCCGAGCCCCACGCAGAGGAAGGCCTTCAATGAGCAGCGTGACGTTCGAGAGCCGGCGGGCGGCCCTGGCCGACGTGGTGGCCATCCCGGTGACTCCCTTCGCCACGGACGGCTCCGTCGACAGCGGCACCCACCGGGCCCTGCTGCGCCGCCTGCTCGACGCCGGGATCAGGACCCTCACCCCGAACGGCAACACCGGCGAGTTCTACGCCCTCACCCCCGAAGAGCGGCGCCTGGTCACCGAGTTGACCGTCGAGGAGGCCGGTGACCGGGCCGCGATCCTCGTCGGCGTCGGGCACGACCTGCCCACCGCCGTCGCCTCCGCCCGGCACGCCCGCGAGCTGGGAGCCGGGATGGTCATGGTGCACCAGCCCGTGCACCCCTACGTCTCGGCGGCCGGCTGGGTCGACTATCACCGTGCCATCGCCGAGTCCGTGCCCGAGCTGGGCGTGGTGCCCTATCTGCGCAACGCCCAGCTGCCCGGCGCCCGGCTCGCCGAACTCGCCGGCCACTGCCCGAACGTCATCGGGGTGAAGTACGCCGTCCCGGACGCCGCGCGCTTCGCCGCCTTCGCGCGCGACGCCGGCCTGGACCGCTTCGTCTGGGTCGCCGGTCTCGCCGAGCCGTACGCCCCCTCCTACTTCTCGGCGGGCGCCACAGGCTTCACCTCCGGACTCGTGAACGTCGCCCCGGCCGTCTCGCTGAACATGATTGAAGCGCTTCGATCCGGCGACTATCCGGCCGCCATGAAGGTCTGGGAGCAGATCCGCCGCTTCGAGGAACTCCGCGCCGCCCACGGCTCCGCCAACAACGTCACCGTCGTCAAGGAGGCCCTCGCCGCGCTCGGCCTGTGCCGCAGGGACGTCCGCCCGCCGAGCCGGCCGCTGCCCGAGGACGAGCGCGCCGAGGTCGCCGCCATCGCCGCCGGGTGGCCGGTATGAGCGCGCCCCGCAGGAAGCCGGAGGAGCTGAGAAGCCACCAGTGGTACGGCACCGACGGCCTGCGCTCCTTCAGCCACCGCGCCCGTACCCGCCAGCTCGGCTATCTGCCCGAGGAGCACCTCGGCAAGCCGGTCGTCGCGATCCTCAACACCTGGTCCGACATCAACCCGTGTCATGTGCACCTGCGCGAGCGCGCGCAGGCCGTGAAGCGGGGGGTGTGGCAGGCCGGGGGCTTCCCGCTGGAGTTCCCGGTCGCCACGCTCAGCGAGACCTTCCAGAAGCCGACCCCCATGCTCTACCGCAACCTGCTCGCGATGGAGACCGAGGAGCTGCTGCGCTCCTACCCCGTCGACGGCGCGGTGCTCATGGGCGGCTGCGACAAGTCGACCCCGGCCCTGCTCATGGGCGCCGCCTCCGTCGACCTGCCCGCCGTCTTCGTACCCGCCGGGCCCATGCTCCCGGGCCACTGGCGCGGCGAGGTCCTCGGTTCCGGCACCGACATGTGGAAGTACTGGGACGACAAGCGGGCCGGCCTCATCGGGGACTGCGAGATGACCGAGCTGGAGAGCGGCCTGGCCCGCTCGCCCGGCCACTGCATGACCATGGGCACGGCGTCCACGCTGACGGCCGCCGCCGAGGCCCTCGGCGTGAGCGTGCCGGGCGCGTCCAGCATCCCGGCGGTGGACTCGGGGCACGACCGGATGGCCGCGAGGGCCGGCATGACGGCCGTCGAACTCGTCCATCAAGACCGGCGGTTGAGCCACATCCTCACCCGCGAGGCCTTCGAGGACGCCGTCACCACCGTGCTCGGCCTCGGCGGCTCCACCAACGCCGTGATCCATCTGATCGCCATGGCGGGCCGGGCGGGCGTACGGCTCACCCTGGACGACTTCGACCGCATCGCCCGGACCGTGCCCGTTCTCGCCGACGTCCGCCCCGGCGGCCGGAAGTACCTCATGGAGGACTTCCACTTCGCCGGCGGCCTGCCCGGATTCCTCTCCCGGATCCCCGATCTGCTCCACCTGGACCGGCCGACGGTGTCGTACGACACCTACCGCGAGCAGCTCGCCGGCGCCCAGGTCCATCACGACGACGTCATCCGGACCCGGGACGACCCGGTCGCGAGCGAGGGCGGGGTCGCCGTGCTGCGCGGCAACCTCTGCCCGGACGGCGCCGTCATCAAGCACATCGCCGCCGAGCCCCGTCTGCTCGAGCACACCGGGCCCGCCGTGGTCTTCGACGACTACCGGACCATGCAGCGCACCATCAACGACCCCGCGCTCGGCATCACCGCCGACAGCGTGCTGGTGCTGCGGGGCGCCGGTCCCAAGGGTGGCCCGGGCATGCCCGAGTACGGCATGCTCCCCATCCCGGACCACCTGCTGAAGCAGGGCGTGCGGGACATGGTGCGGATCTCCGACGCCCGGATGAGCGGCACGAGTTACGGCGCCTGTGTGCTGCACGTGGCCCCGGAGTCGTACGTCGGCGGGCCGCTGGCGCTGGTGCGCAGCGGGGACCTCATCACCCTGGACGTCGATGCCCGCAGCCTGCATCTCCACGTGGACGAGGCGGAGTTGGCGCGCCGCAGGGCCGCGTGGACGCCGCCGCCCGCCCGGCACGAGCGCGGCTACGGAGCCCTCTACAACGAGCAGATCACCCAGGCCGACACCGGCTGCGACTTCGCCTTCCTGGCCCGGCCGGGCCAGGTGCCGGACCCGTACGCCGGCTGACATCCCGCAGCTCCATCGTTGAAGCGCTTCACCCATGTGTATGTAGCAAGCGCTTCCTGTACCCGCTGTACGTGTCCCACTGCGAACGGAGAACAGTCATGGCCCAAGCCGCAGCCGTGGCGAAACCGCCCGCGCCACCCCGGCGGCGCCGTGCCTCCGCGACCCCGCGCAGGCTGCCGTACCTGCTGATCGCCCCGGCGGCCCTGCTCATGCTGGGCTTCATCGCCTACCCGGTGCTCAGCGTCTTCTACTACAGCCTGCAGAACTACAACCCGACCAAGCCGTGGCGGAACGGCTTCGCCGGCTTCGGCAACTTCACGCAGGCCTTCGCCCACGACCCCCAGTTCTGGGGCACGCTGACCTTCAGCGCCAAGTGGGTCGTGGTGGAAGTCGGGTTGCAGCTGCTGTTCGGCCTGGCGCTGGCGCTCATCGTCAACCAGACCTTCGCCGGGCGGGCGCTGGGCCGCCCCCTGGTCTTCTCCCCGTGGGCCGTCTCCGGCGTGCTGACCTCCGCGATCTAGGTGTTGCTCTACAACTCCCAGACCGGCATCACCCGTTACCTCGCCGACGCGGGGCTGGGGGCGTACGGCACGAGCTGGCTCTCGGACACCTCCACCGTCTTCCCGGCGGCGGTCGTCGCCGACCTGTGGCGGGGCGTGCCCTTCTTCGCGATCCTCATCCTCGCCGACCTCCAGTCCGTGTCGAAGGACCTGTACGAGGCCGCCGAGGTCGACGGGGCCGGGCGGCTGAAGCAGTTCTGGCACATCACCCTGCCCCATCTGAAGGACGCCATCGTGCTGTCCACGCTGCTGCGCGCGGTGTGGGAGTTCAACAACGTCGACCTGCTCTACACGCTGACGGGAGGCGGTCCGGCCGGCGAGACGACGACCCTTCCCCTCTACATCGCCAACACCAGTGTCGACGCCCACAACTTCGGCTACGCCTCCGCGCTGACCACGGTGGCGTTCGTGATCCTGCTCTTCTGCTCGATCGTCTATCTGCGGCTGAGCAAGTTCGGAGGTGGGACGAAGTGATCACCGAGATCGCTCCCGCGCCCGAGCACGTGGCCACCGAGCCCGCCCAGGCCCGCAAGAAGCGCCGCGCCTGGGACGAGGTCCCGCGCTGGCAGATCTACCTCCCCTTGTCCGTCTATCTTCTCTTCACCCTGATCCCGTTCTACCGGATCCTGCTCTTCGCCCTGCGTCCGGCCGGCTCGACCTCGCTCGTGCCGTGGCCGATGCCCTTCGAGCACTTCCAGAAGGTGTGGACCGAGCGCAGCTTCGGCACCTACTTCGCCAACAGCGTCTACGTCGGTCTCGCCACCTTGGTGCTGACCACGGTGGTCGCCCTGGCCGGCGGCTACGCCCTCGCCCGCTTCGACTTCCGCGTCAAGCGCGGCTTCATGCTGGCGCTGCTGTGCTCCCAGTTCGTACCGGGGGCGCTGCTGCTGGTCCCGCTGTTCCAGATCTTCGCCAAGCTGTCGATGATCAACTCGCTGGGCAGTGTCGTCATCGCCGAGACCGTCTTCCAGCTCCCGCAGTCGATGATCCTCATCAGCGGGTTCATCCGGAACGTGCCGTACTCCCTGGAGGAGGCCGCCTGGGTGGACGGCTGCAACCGGCTCACCGCCTTCCGGATCGTCGTCCTGCCGCTGCTGCGGCCCGGGTTGATCGCCGTCGGGTCCTTCGCCTTCGTGCACGCCTGGAACCACTTCCTGTTCGCCCTGATGTTCCTGTCCGACCAGAGCAAGCAGACCATCCCGGTCGGCCTCAACACCCTGATGAGCGCGGACAGCGTCGACCTGGGCGCCCTGGCGGCGGGTGGCGTCATCGCGGCCGTACCCGTCGTGATCGTCTTCGCCTTCATCCAGAAGTGGCTGATCACCGGCTTCGGCGCAGGGGCGGTGAAGGGATGAGCCTGCCCCTCGTCCTGGCGGGAGCACGCGGCCACGGCCGCTGGCACCTCGACAACATCCGCCGGCTCCAGCAGCGGGGCCTCGTCCGGCTCGCCGGGATCTGCGAACTGACCCCGCTGGCCCCGCACGAGATCCCGGACGGCCTCGGCGCCCCCGAGCAGTCCGCCGACTTCGGCGCGCTGCTGGATGCCACCGGCGCACGGATCGCGGTCGTCTGCACCCCCATCCCCACCCCCTGGGTTCCGTCCTCGCGCTGACCGCCACCGCGTGCGGCGACGACGGCAGCGGCAGCGCGGGGGACAAGGGGAGCGAGGGGTCCGGGAAGGGCACGATCACCTTCTGGGACAACAACGGCGGTGTCCGCACCGACATCTGGAAGCAGGTCATCGCCGACTTCGAGAAGAAGTACCCGGACATCAGGGTCAGGTACGTCGGCATCCCGGCGGCCAGTGCCCAGTCCAAGTACGACACCGCGATCCAGGGCGGCGGTCTGCCCGACGTCGGCGGCGTGGGTACCGCGATGCTCGCCGAGGTCGCGGTCCAGGGAGCGCTGGAGCCCCTGGACTCCCGGCTGGCGAAGAGCACCCTGAACGGCAGGCTGAGCCAGAACCTCATCGACGTCAGCAAGGCGGCGGGCGGCGGCGACACGCTGTACCAGGTGCCGACCTCGGCCAACAACGGCACGCTGTGGTATCGGACGGACCTGTTCAAGAAGGCGGGGCTGGCCGCCCCGACGACCTGGTCGAAGTTCTACGCGGCCGCCGACAATCTGACGGACAAGGGCAAGAACGCGTTCGGCTTCACCTTCCGCGGCGGCGAGGGGTCCATCGCCCCGGCCCTGGACGCGGTCTACGGCCAGAGCGGCATCACCTCGTTCTGGAACGGCGACAAGACCACCGTCAACGACCCGAAGAACGTGGCCGCGCTGGAGAAGTACATCGCGCTCTACAAGAAGGACACCCCGTCCGCCGACGTCAACAACGACTTCACGAAGATGGTCGCCCAGTGGGACAGCGGCACCATCGGCATGCTGAGCCACAATCTGGGCTCCTACCAGGATCATCTGAAGGCGCTGGGCAAGGACAGGTTCCGGGGCATTCCGAACCCCACCCTGGACGACGGCACGCGGGTACAGGTGTCCAACCCGGTGGACGGGCTGAGCCTGTTCAAGTCGGGCAAGAACAAGGCGGCCGCCTGGAAGTTCATCGAGTTCGCCGTCTCGGCCGCGGAGAACTCCAAGTTCAACCGGTCGGCGGGGCAGGTGCCGGCCAACACCGACGCGGCGAAGGACGCGTGGGTCCAGCAGGCCGAGCCGACGAAGCTGGCGGCCGAGGCGCTGAACGGGGCCGACACGAAGATCGTCCAGCTGCCGTACTACCTGCCCGACTGGAACACCATCTCCAAGTCCGGCAACGAGCCGGAGTTCCAGAAGCTGCTGCTCGGCAAGGTGAGTGCGAAGCAGTTCCTGGACACCCTCGCCGACCAGCTCGACAAGGCGCAGGCGGACTGGAAGAAGAACCACTGATGTCCCTCACACGGAGACGGGTGACCTCCGCCGCCCTCGCGGCCGTTCCCCTCGCGGGCCGTTCCCCGCGGGGGCACCGCACCCTCCACCTCGCCGGCGACTCCACGGCCGCCCGGAAATACGCCGACGAAGCCCCGGAGACGGGGTGGGGCACGGCCCTCCCCTTCTTCCTCCGCGAGCAGGTGACGGTCGCCAACCACGCGGTGAACGGCCGGAGTTCGAAGAGCTTCGTCGACGGAGGGCGGCTCGACGCGCTACTCGTCGGGATCCGCCCGGGGGATCTCCTTCTCGTCCAGTTCGCGCACAACGACGAGAAGGACACCGACCCCACCCGCCACACCGAGCCGTGGACGACGTACCAGGACTGTCTGCGGCTGTACCTCAAGGGTGCCCGGGCTCATGGCGCCCGGCCCGTCCTCGCCACCCCCGTCGAGCGCCGCAGGTTCGACGCCGACGGCAACGCCGTGCCCACCCACGGCGACTACCCGGCGGCCATGCGGGCGCTCGCCCGGCAGGAGGGCGTCGCACTGCTCGGCATCGAGGCGCTGTCGCTCGCGCTGTGGCAGCGCCTCGGGGCGGAGGCGACGAAGACCTACTTCAACCGGACCGCCACCGAGCAGGACAACACGCACTTCAACCCGCCCGGCGCCATCGCCGTCGCCCGGCTCGTGGCGCGGGAGCTGCTGCGCACCCGCGTGCTGGCGCGGCCCGACGTCGTACGACTGCACGAGGACATCCCGGCGTCCTGGATCACCTGGCCGCCGGCCCCGGAATCCTGACCCTTCCCGCATCGAGGAGACCCGCACAGTGCGTACACAGAAATGTCATGGACGGGTCATTGGGGCGCTGGTGGGCTGCACCGCCCTGGTCCTCGCCGTCACCGGCACCGCCTCCGCCTCCGCCCGGCCGGGCCCGCGGGCCGGCCTCGACCGGCAGGTGCTGCCCGCGCGGGACGGCTGGGCGGCCTACGGAACGGGGACGACCGGCGGCGCCGCCGCCGGCTCCGCGCACGTGTACACCGTCACCACCTGGGACCAGTTCAAGGCGGCCCTGACGGACGGCGGCACGGCACCGAGGATCATCAGAGTCAAGGGCACCATCGACGCCGACGGGCCCAGTTGCGCCTCCTTCGCCGTACCGGGCTACGACTTCGCCGCCTACCTCAAGACCTACGACCCGGCGGTATGGGGCCGCGGAAAGAACCTCGACGGCGAGAGCGCCGACAGCCCCGAGGGCCTGCGCCGCGCCTCCGAGGCCAACCAGGACGCCTTCGTCAAGGCCCTCGTCCCCGCCGACACCACGATCGTCGGCATCGGCAAGGACGCCGGCTTCAAGGGCGCCAGCCTCCAGATCAAGGGCGTCGACAACGTCATCGTCCGCAACCTGAGCTTCGAGAGCCCTCTCGACTGCTTCCCGCAGTGGGACCCGACCGACACCGCGGACGGCAACTGGAACTCCGAGTACGACAGCGTGGACATCTACGGCGGCACACATGTGTGGATGGACCACAACACCTTCACCGACGGCGCCCACCCCGACAGCACCCTGCCGCACTACTACGGCCGCATCTACGAGCAGCACGACGGGGAGATGGACATCGTCAAGGCGTCCGACTACGTCACCGCCTCCTGGAACGTCTTCGAGAACCACGACAAGACGATCCTCGTCGGCAACAGCGACAGCGCCTCGACGGTCGCCGTGGACCGGGGTCACCTGAAGGTCACCTTCCACCACAACCTGTTCTCGAACCTGGTCGAGCGGGCCCCGCGCGTGCGGTTCGGGCAGGCGGACTCCTACAACAACCACTTCGTCGCGAAGGACGGCTACGGCTACAGCTACGGCATCGGCACGGAGTCCCAACTCGTCGCCGAGCACGACGCGTTCACCCTGCCGGACGGGGTCCAGGCCGGCACGATCCTGAAGAAGTGGAACGAGTCGTCGCTCACCGCCGACGACAACTACGTCAACGGCTCCCCGACCGACCTGATCGCCGTCCACAACGCCCAGGTGCCGGGGGAGATCCTCCGGTCCGGCGCCGGCTGGACACCGGCCCTGCGCACCGCGGTCGACCCGGCCCGGGCGGTCCCCGGCATCGTCGACCACGGCGCGGGCGCCGGCCACCTGCGCTGAACCGCCGCCGGCCGGGGCGCGCGCACCCGCACCGCCCCGGCCGCCCCTCGTCCGCGTCCTCAAGAGCCGCACCGCGAAGGAGCACTGCCGACGGGCAGCACGACGATCGGCGCGACGATGAACTGACCCCGCGTCAGCCGATCCCGCCCCACTCCGCCCGAAGGTCCTGGCAGCGGACGGTGATCGAGGCATCGGTGAGCACGATCTCGTGCACACACCCACCGCGCCCGTCACCGTCCGTGCCCCCGTCTGCGCGGCTGTCGACGTCCGGCAGGATCTCGTCGAACAGCACGGTGTCGACCCGCATCCAGTCGATCGCGTGGTGATACTCGACGGAGAACTGCCGTACGCCCGCATAGCTGATGCGCAGCCCCGCGTCGTGCTTGAACCGGTTCGGCGCGAACTCCAGCGCCAGCCGCCCGCTCTTGTCGGTCGCCGGATGGATCCCGGCCAGCTCCAGGTCCTTCACGCAGCGGGTGGCGCCGGGGATGTCGTAGTGCCCCGGGTCGGAGACGAAGGCCCAGGCGCCCGGTGGCAGAAGGCCACGCAGGCGCGGCAGTTCGGCCAGGTAGGCGGAGGCATCGAGGAAGAAACCGTGGTCCTGCCAGTGGACGTCGACGAATCTCATGACCGGGATCCTCGCCGCCTTGCCGCACGCACACCAAACGCACGACCGGACCGTCCTCCGTCTCGTACCCCACCACCTCGAAGGCACGCCCGGGAAAGGCGTCGTCCGGACCGCGGCGCCGGCAACGGGCGATGTCCTGCGCCAGGGCGAGCGCGCCGGCCTCGGACTCGGGTTCGTCCGGGACGGTCACGTAGAGCGCGAGCCGCAGCCGGTTCAGCAGGGCCTCGATCGACGTGGGATCGCCCTCGAACCGTTCGTGCCATGGCCGGGATCAGCCTCGCACGTGGCCGGGGGCCGTCGGCGAAGCATGGCGGGCAGGGTGGTGTGGTCGGTGCTCTCCATGGTCACGACGACTTCCCGGCCCGTGGAGGTCCCCAGCCACGTCACGAAGTCGCGGACGGGCGCGAACGTGTTGCGGTCCACCACAGCGCGGGGGTCGAAGGTGAACCCGATCTCCTCGATCTCGAAGAAGTAGGAGGTGAACCACATGCCTCCGATCTCGACGGCCAGGCTCACCGATTCCTCCGGGTCCTGTTCAAGCCGGGCCCAGACCGCAGAGGCGTCCGGAACGCCGGTGTCCGTGGTGCCGGCGAGCGTCCACGTCAGGACGTGCCGGCCGGGCAGGACGCGCAGCCCCTCGGTCATGCGCCGCCAGTCGTCGAGCGTGGTGCCGAGGACGCAGACGTCGCGCAGAGCTCCGTCGACGACGAAATGTTCGGGCCGGTACCGCAGTTCGTCCGCCCGGCGCCCGGCGCTCACCCCGTCCCGCCCGGTACGAGGGGGCGGAACGCGGCGAGGGTGGCTTGCCAGTCGGATGTGACCGTGTCCTCCGGAGGGAGGGCGCGCCCCAGGTCCTCCGCCGCGCGCAGCACGGCGGAGATGAGTTCCGGCGCCGTCGTCCGGGCGACGACGACGCCGTCCTTGCCGGCGACCGACAGACCGTCCTTCGTCCGCCGTACGAGAAAACCGAACCGCGTGTCGAAACCGGTGAAGTTCAGCACGCGGGCGTTGCCCCGGAGGAAGTCGCCCAGGCCGTCGAGCAGCTGGATGACCGAGAGGTAGATCATCATGCCCTGGTGGGGGACCTGGCCGGCCGAGTCGGCCGTGCCGAAGTCCCCGGTGACGGCCATGTCGCCCATGTCGAACCCGCTGTCCTCGCCCTGGCCGGGCCACACGGTGAACCGCACGGTGAACACGGGATCCAGCTCCTTCCTGTCGGGACGAGGGCGTGCGTATCGATCGGGTAACACCGCTCGCCGAGTGGGGTGTGATGCGCGTAGACAATCCCTGACCTGGTACATCACTCTCATCATTCAGATCCGGAGAATCCATGCGGAAGTCTCTCAGAACGCTCGCCGTCGGTGCCGCCTGTGTCGTCGCCGGTGGCGCGCTGTACGGCGCGGGCGCGGCCACCGCCGGGCAGTCGACGGCGAACTCCACCCACGAGCCCTACAACATCGGGCAGTTGGTGAAGGACATCGACACCTACTACGGCACCACCGCCGACAGCAACGGTGTCTACCAGGCGTCCCCGGACAGCCCGTACGCCAAGGATCTGGCGCACCTCGACGCCGACGCGAAGCGCTATATCGACAAGGAGGCCCGCAAGGCGTACCGGCACGGCGAGAAGCCGGCCGTCATGTTCGACATCGATGACACGCTGCTGCTCAGCCTGGATTACGAGAAGCGGTACAACTACACGTACAACTCCGGCACTTGGAACGACTATGTGAACCGTGCCGACCGCCCCGCCGTCTTCGGCAGCCCCGAGCTGGTCCGGTACGCCGAGTCCAAGGGCGTCGAGGTCTTCTACAACTCCGGTCTGACCGAGGCCCAGCGCACCGCCGCCGTCGCCAACCTGAAGAAGGTCGGCGCCGATGTGAACCTCGACGCCGACCACATGTTCCTCAAGGACGCGGCCAACCCGCCCGCCTACCTGTCCGGTTGCGCCACCCCGGGTGCCTGGAAGTGCACGACCGTCCAGTACAAGTCCGGAACCCGCAAGCACATCGAGGACGACCTCGGCTACGAGATCATCGCCAACTTCGGCGACCAGTACTCGGACCTGGACGGCGGCCACGCCGACCGGACGTACAAGCTGCCCAACCCGACCTACTTCGTCTCCTGACGGTCATCCCCAGGTCCTGAGCAGCCGCTCGTACCCGGCCCCCGCCACCGGCAGCGCCGCGCCCTGGCGGGGGCTCGCGGGAAGCGCGTGGTCGGATTCCGTAACACGCAGAAAACCTGAATCAGGCCGAACGAGGGAACAATCCAGCCAGCATCCGCACAGCGCCCCTCAGGCGACGAGGAGTTGGACCATGTCCCCAGCGCGGCACGGCGTCGACCGGTACTTCAGCATCTCCGCACGTGGATCGACGGTCGGCCGGGAGATACGCGGCGGCTTCGCCACGTTCTTCACCATGGCCTACATCCTTGTCCTGAATCCGATCATCCTGGGCAGCGCCAAGGACAAGTACCAGCACACCCTCGACACCGGCCAACTCGTCACCGCCACCGCCCTGGTGGCCTGTGTGATGACGGTCGTCATGGGGGTCGGCGGCAACCTCCCCCTCGCGATCGCCGCAGGCCTCGGCCTCAACGCCGTCGTGGCCTTTCAGCTCGCCCCGCTGATGAGCTGGCCGGACGCGATGGGCCTGGTGGTCCTGGAGGGCCTCGTCATCTGCCTGTTGGTCCTCACCGGGCTCCGGGAAGCGATCATGAACGCGATCCCGCAGCAGCTGAAGCAGGCCATCGGCGTCGGCATCGGTCTGTTCATCGCCTTCATCGGCTTCGTCGACGCCGGCTTCGTCAGCCGTGTTCCGGACGCCGCGAACACCACCGTGCCCGTGCAACTGGGCGCCGTCGGCCGGCTCACCGGCTGGCCCGTGCTGGTCTTCTGTCTCGGCGTGCTGCTGACCATCGGCCTGCTCGCCCGGAAGGTGAAGGGCGCGATCCTCATCAGCATCGTGACGATGACCGTCGTCGCGATCGTCATCAACGCCGTCGCCGACATCAAGAGCTGGGGTCTGACCACGCCCAAGGTCCCGGACAAGATCGTCGCCGCCCCGGACTTCGGACTCATCGGTCACTTCAGTCTGTTCGGCGGCTTCGGCAAGGCCGGCGTGCTCACCGCCGTCCTGCTCGTCTTCACCCTGATCCTGTCGGACTTCTTCGACGCCATGGGCACCATCGTCGGCATCAGCGCCGAGGCCGGGCTGCTCGACGAGAAGGGGCAGGTGCCCGGCATCGGGCGCGTGCTGTTCATCGACGGCGCCGCCGCCGTCGCCGGCGGTCTTGGCTCCGCCTCCTCCAACACCGCCTACATCGAGTCCGCGGCCGGCGTCGGCGAGGGCGCCCGCACCGGCCTCGCCAACCTCGTCACCGGCGGCCTGTTCGGCCTCGCGCTCTTCCTCGCCCCGCTGCTCACCATCGTCCCGCTCCAGGCGGCGGCGCCCGCGCTGATCGCGGTGGGCTTCCTGATGATGACCCACGTCAAGCACATCGACTGGGACCGGTACGAGATCGCCGTCCCGGCGTTCCTCACCATCGCCGCGATGCCGTTCACGTACTCCATCACCGATGGCATCGGCGCGGGCTTCGTGTCCTACGTCGTCATCAAGACGGTGCTGGGGAAGGCGCGGGAGGTCAACTGGTTGTTGTGGGGCGTCTCGGCGCTGTTCCTCCTGTACTTCGCGATCGATCCGGTGGAGCAGATCCTCGGGGTGAAGTGAGGGGGCTACTTCAGCGCCGCCTGCATCATCGCCTTCGCCACCGGCGCCGCCAGCCCGTTGCCGCTGACCTCCGACCGCGCCGCGTCCGACTGCTCGACCATCACCGCGACGGCCACCTCCTTGCCGTTGCTGTCCGACTTGCCGAACGACGTGAACCAGGCGTACGGCGTCTTGCTGTTGTTCTCGCCGTGCTGGGCCGTGCCGGTCTTGCCGCCGACGGTGGCGCCGTCGATCAGGGCGTTCGTGCCCGTGCCGTCCTTGACCACCGTCTCCATCGCCGACTGGAGCTGCTCGGCGGTGGAGGAGCTGACGATCTGCTTCGTGCCCGCACTGTCGTCGTAGTTGTGCAACACATCACCGCCGCTGTCGGTGATCTGGGACACCATGTGCGGAGAGACCAGCTTGCCGCCGTTGGCTATGGCCGCGGACACCATGGCCATCTGGAGCGGGGTGGCGGTGACGTCGAACTGGCCGATGCCGGAGAGGGCGGTCTGCGCCTGGTCCATGTGCGAGGGGTAGACGCTGGTGTAGGCCCGGACCGGCACGTCCTGCTTGTCGTTGTTGAAACCGAACTTCTCGGCCATGGCCTTCACCTTGTCCTGGCCGAGCTGGACGGCCATGTGACCGAAGACGTTGTTGCAGGAGTACCGCAGGGCGGTGCGGATCGAGGCGTTCTTGCAGGGCGCCGACTTGTTCTCGTTCGCCAGCGGGCGCGTCGTGCCCGGCATGATGTAAGGGTCGGGGCTGTCGGTGTCCTCGTCCACGTTCTTGTACAGCCCGTTCTCCAGCGCGGCCGCCGCCACGACCAGCTTGAACGTCGACCCCGGCGGCAGCGGCTGGCGCAGCGCGCGGTTGGTCAGCGGCTTGTCCTTGTCCGCGGTGAGCTGCTTCCAGGCGGTCCCCGCGGTGTTGGCGTCGGTGAGCGACGAGGGGTCGTACGACGGGGTCGAGACCACCGCGAGGATCTTGCCGGTCTTCGGGTCGATCGCGACGGCCGAGCCCTTCTTGTCACCGAGGGCCTGGTAGGCGGCCTTCTGCACGGCCGGGTCGATCGTGGTGAGCACGTTGCCCGGGTCGGCGCGCTCGCCGGTGAGCGTGTCCAGCACCGTCTTCAGCTGGGTGTCCGTGCCGTTCAGCAGGTCCGTGTAGATGCCCTCCAGCTGGGTGGGGGCGTAGGCCTGTGAGGCGTAGCCCGTCACCGCGGCGTAGAGCTTGCCGTCCGTGTACGTGCGCTTGTACGCGAGGTCGCTTCCCTTCGTCCGCGTCGAGCCGGTGATCGCGTTTCCGGCCACGATGATGTTCCCCAGCGGCCGCGAGTACGTCTCTATCGCGTTGCGCCGGTTGTCGTTGTCGTCCGCGAGGGCCTTGCCGTCGTAGAACTGCACCCAGGTCGCCCTGACCAGCAGAGCGAGCACGAGCAGCAGCGCGAAGACGGACGCCCGCCTGATCGTCTTGTTCATTCCGATGAGGAAGACGATCGGGATGGTGGTAATCGTTCCCGTCCGCCCGGTTTTCTCATCGGGCGTTCAGGTCACCGCGGGAGCGGACCCGAGGGCCAGGACGACCTCCTCGATCGGCTCGCCCCGCGCGTCCGCGAACCCGACGGTCCGTTCCGTGACCCGGAAACCGCACTTCTCAAGCACCCGCAGGGATCCCGCGTTGTCCGCCGCCGCCCGCGCGTACAGCGGCCGCTGAGGGACCTCGGCCAGCAGGGCGCGCAGCGCGGCCGTCGCCACCCCGCGCCCCCAGTACGCCCGGTCGATCCAGTACGTCACCTCGCGCTCGCCCGGGTCCCCGTACACCGACGCGCTGCCGACGGCCTCCCCGTCCGCGAGGACCGTGCGGACGACGAGGCCGGCCGACGCGCGCATGCGCCTCCAGCGGGCGTCGAAGGCGTCCCGGTCGGCCGGATCCCGCGCGGTGAACGCGGCCATCCGCACGGACTCGGGGTCGGTCATCTGCCGGAAGAACAGCGGCAGATCGCCGTCGCGGACCTCGCGCAGGGTGACGTCCATGGTCACAGCCGCCGCGTCGCCAGCGCCAGCCGGTCGCGCGCGTCGAACAGCGCGTCCCTGATCGTCTGCTCGTGGGCGGGGGTCAGCCGGGCCACCGGCACCGAGCAGCTGATCGCGTCCCGGGCCGGGGTGCGGTAGGGGATCGCCACGCCGAAGCAGCGCAGGCCCAGCGTGTTCTCCTCGCGGTCGACCGCGAAGCCCTGCTCCCGGACCTGGTGCAGCTCCTCGATGAGCTTCTCCCGGTCGGTGAGCGTGTGCTCGGTCAACGCGGGCAGGGTCTCCGGGAGCAGCTTGCGGACCTGCTCGTCGGTGTAGGTGGCGAGGATCGCCTTGCCGAGGGAGGTGGAGTGCGCGGGCAGCCGGCGACCGACCCGGGTGAAGGGGCGCAGGTAGTGCTGGGACTGGCGGGTGGCCAGGTAGACGACGTTCGTGCCGTCGAGGCGCGCCAGGTGGATCGTCTCCGTGGTGTCGTCCGACAGCCGGTCCAGCGTCGGGCGGGCCGCCGCCACCACCTCGTCGCCGTCGATGTACGACGTGCCGACCAGCAGCGCCCGCACCCCGATGCCGTACCGCGTGCCGGTCGCGTCCGTCTCCACCCAGCCCAGCTCCACGAGCGTGCGCAGCAGCATGTACAGGCTGGACTTGGGGTACCCCACGGCCTCCTGCACGGCCGCGAGGGAGTGCATACCGGGCCGGCCGGCGAAGTATTCGAGCAGTTCAACCGTCCGTACCGCGGACTTGACCTGCGCGCCGCCCCCTGTGTCGCCTGCCGTCATCGCCCTTGACCCCTTCGTTCGACGAGGACCTGGATATTTGAGGACCCAGATATGTAGTCTCCGAGCAGCATATTCATCATCAGAGACAGCGTTCAGTATATCGAACGCGGCCGATGAGTGACCGGCATCTTGCGGCCTTTACTGGGAGGGACCCGCGGTGGCAGCAGCACCAGTCTGGAGTGTCGACCCGCGCACCGGGAAGCAGCGTGAACAGGTTGCGGTGGAGGCCACAGCCCAGGAGGTGGACGCGGCGGTCCGGGCGGCCGACGCCGCGCGCGGCGCCCTCGCCGACCGCACGGTGCGTTCCGCGTTCCTGCGCTCGGCCGCCGCGGGCCTGGAAGCGGCCAGGGACGGTCTGGTCGAGACCGCCGACGCCGAGACCGCCCTCGGCCCGGTCCGGCTGACCGGCGAACTCGCCCGCACCTGCTACCAGTTGCGGGCCTTCGCCGGCATCGTCGACGAGGGCGCCTTCCTCGACGTCATCATCAACCACCCCGACGACACCGCCACCCCGCCCATCCCGGACCTGCGCCGCTACAAGGTCCCGCTCGGCGTCGTCGCCGTCTACTCCGCCTCCAACTTCCCCTTCGCCTTCTCCGTCGCCGGGGGTGACACCGCGAGCGCGCTCGCCGCGGGCTGCCCGGTCGTCGTCAAGGCCCACCCCGACCACCCGGCCCTGTCCGAGCTGGTCGCCAAGGTGCTGCGCCGGGCCGCCGTCGAGCACGGCATCCCCGAGGGCGTCGTCGGCCTCGTGCACGGCTTCGAGGCGGGCGTCGAGCTGATCGGGCACCCGCGCATCGCCGCCGCGGGCTTCACCGGGTCGGTCCGGGGCGGTCGCGCGCTCTTCGACGCCGCCGCCGCGCGTGACGTGCCGATCCCGTTCCACGGCGAACTCGGCTCGCTGAACCCGGTTCTGGTGACCGAGGCGGCCGTCGCCGAACGGGCCGAGGCGCTCGGCTCCGGGCTGGCCGGGTCCATGACGCTCGGCGTCGGACAGTTCTGTGTGAAGCCCGGGCTGGTGCTCGTGCCGTCCGGCGCGGGCGGCGACCAACTGGTGAAGTCCCTCACCGCCGCCGTCAGCGACACCGACGCGGGGGTCCTGCTCGACCACCGGATGCGGGACGACTTCGTCGCCGGCGTCCGGGAGCGGGCCCGCCTGGCGGACGTCGACTCGCCCGTCACGCCGGGCGCGGGCGGCGAGCACACGGTCAGCGCGGGGATCCTCACGGTGCCGGCGGTGCGGCTGGCCGAGCAGGGGGCGTACGACCTGCTGCTGGAGGAGTGCTTCGGGCCGGTCACCGTGGTGGCCCGCTACTCCGACGAGGCCGAGGCGGCGGCGGTGCTGTCGCGGCTGCCGGGGAACCTGACCGCGACCGTTCAGCTGTCCGCCGAGGAGGCTGCCGGACAGGGGCGGGGCGCCGAGCTCCTCGCCGAGCTGACTCCGCTGGCCGGGCGGATCGTGGTGAACGCCTGGCCCACGGGGGTCGCGGTGGCGGCCGCGCAGCATCATGGGGGGCCGTACCCCGCGACGACCTCCACGTCCACTTCTGTGGGCGGTACGGCCGTCGAGCGGTGGTTGCGGCCGGTGGCGTACCAGAACGCGCCCACCGCTTTGCTGCCGGCCGAGCTGAGGGACGAGAATCCGCTGGGGCTTCCCCGGCGGTTCGACGGGGCTCTGGAGCGCTAGTCCGCGAGGCCGGCCGTCCCCCGGTCGGCCCCAGGGCTCTGCTGAGAGAATCGGACGATGGACGTGGAACTCCCAGAACTCCCTTTCCCCCTCCGCACCTACGGCCCCGACGGACACTGGGCCCACGAGGACGGCGTACTGAGCGGATGGGCAGGTCCCCGGCAGGACCGGTTCGTCACGCCCACCGGTGAGGCCCTCGACCCCGCCTCCGACGCGCCCCGGCTGCTGGGGGCGCCCGAGGGGGACTTCCAGCTGATCGCCCGGGTGACCGTGGGGTTCCGGGCGGCCTTCGACGCCGGGGTGCTGTACGTGCACGTCGGCGAGCGGGCCTGGGCCAAGCTGTGCCTGGAGTACTCCCCGGATGTGCCCACCATCTGCACGGTGGTCACCCGGGGACACTCCGATGACGCCAACTCCTTCACGGTGGAGGGGAGTTCGGTGTGGCTGCGGGTCAGCCGGACCGGACGGGCCTTCGCCTTCCACGCCTCCCGGGACGGCGAGCGCTGGACCTTCGTGCGGCTGTTCACCCTCGGCGACGAGAAGGAGACCGGGGACGCGCTGGTCGGCTTCATGACCCAGTCGCCGCTGGGGCAGGGGTGCGTGGTGACGTACGACCACCTCACCTTCAGGACCGGCTGGCCGGACGACCTCCGAGACGGGAGCTGAGCCAGAAGGTCGCGGCGAGCAGGGCCGCCGCCACGAGCAGGCTCGACCGCAGTCCCGTGCCGAACCCGCCGGCGACCAGCGCCCCGAACACCGCGATCCCCAGCCCGCCGGACACCTGCCGTGCCGAGTTGAGCACTCCGGCCGCGAGGCCCGCCCGCTCGGCCGGCACGGCGTCCAGCATCACGACCGTCAGGGTCGGGATGGCCAGCGCGACCCCGAGGGCCATCGGGACGAGGAGCAGCGCCACCACCACCGTCGGTGTGCCGGCGTCGACGAAGAGCAGCGCCAGCAGTCCCGCCACCCCGAGTGCCTGGCCGAGCAGCAGCGGCAGCCGGGGGCCGTAGCGGCCCGCGAGCTTGCCGGACACGACGTTCGTCACCGCGATCAGTCCGGTCATCGGCAGGAACAGCAGGCCGGCGTAGAGCGCCGAGTGGCCCTGTACCTGCTGGAAGAAGAGCGAGAAGAGGAAGATCATCCCGTAGAACGCGACACTGCACGCGGCGCCCGTGGCGACCGCCACCCGCACCGCCCGGTCGCGGAACAGCGCGAGCGGGACCACGGGGTGCGGCCGGCGGGACTCGATCCGCACGAACAGGGCGCCGGCGGCGACCGCGACGACGAAGGCCACGATCCCCGTCGTACCGCCCTCGATGACCGCGAAGGTCAGCGCCGTCAGAGCGAGCACGGCCGTCGCCTGGCCCGGCAGGTCCAGCGGAGCGGGCCTGCGCTCCGAACGGGGCGCGCGCACCAGCAGCACCAGGGCCGCCACGCCGAGCGGCAGATTGACGAAGAAGATCCCCCGCCAGTCCCAGGCCGTGGTCAGCGCCCCGCCCGCCACCGGGCCGAGCGCCAGAGCCGTCGAGCCGCCGGCCGCCCAGGTGGCCACCGCGCGGGCCCGCCGCACGGGGTCCGGGTAGGCCTGCCGTACCAGGGCCAGTGAGGCGGGCAGCACCACGGCCGCGCCCACGCCCTGCACCGCCCGCGCGCCGATCAGGACCGGGAGGTCCGGTGCCAGTCCGCAGGCCGCCGAGGCGAGTGTGAACACCGTGATGCCGAGGGCGTACGCGCGACTCGCCCCGGTCCGGTCGGAGAAGGCGCCCGTGGACAGCATCAGGGCGGCGAAGGCCAGCGTGTAGGCGTCGACCACCCATTGCAGACCGGACATTCCGCCGCCGAGCGACGAACCGATCGCCGGGAGGGCCACGTTCACCACGGTCGCGTCCAGGGTGATGAGCGCGGAGCCGAGCATGGCGGCCGCCAGCGTGAGCGCGGGAGCCGGGCGCTTCGTCAACTCGCTTGTTCTGGCGGCGAGTTGGGGTTCGGTGCGGGTCTGGTTGGTTGGCATGCCCCTATGGTGCGGATCTTCGGGGGCGTAAAGTAGTGGCCCGAATGCCATGCACCCGGAGGTTCTGGCCATGCTGCGCGTCGCGGTCGTCGCGTCCCCGCCCGTGTCGATGTTCAACCTCGCCATTCCCGAGCTGCTCTTCAGCAAGGTCGAGATCGACGGACAGCCCGGCTACGAGGTGGTGATCTGCGCACCCGACCCCGGATCCGTGCCCAGCACCGGCACCGTCGACCTGCACGTCCCGCACGGCCTGGAGACGATCCGGGAGGCGGACACCGTGATCGTGGCGGGCACCGGCGAGCCCTTCTCCCCCGATCCGCGCGTGCTCGAGGCACTGCGCGAGGCTGCCGGCGCGGGCGTGCGCATCGCCTCCCTCTGCACCGGCGCCTTCTCACTCGCCGAGGCCGGTCTGCTCAACGGCCGCAAGGCGACCACCTACTGGGCGCACGCCGACGAGCTGCGCCGCCGGCACCCCGGCGTCGAGGTCCAGGGCGACGTCCTCTACGCCCAGGACGGCCAGTTCCTCACCTCCTCCGGCTACGCCGCCGGCATCGACCTCTGTCTCCACCTCATCCGCACCGACTACGGCGCCGCCGTCGCCAACACCGTCGCCCGCCTCGCCCTGGTCGCCCCGGTCCGTCCCGGCGGCCAGACCCAGTTCACCCAGACCCCGCTGCCGCCCGAGCGCGGCACCGTCTGCGCCGACACCCGCGGCTGGGCCATGCGCAACCTGGACAAGCCGCTCACCCTCACCGACCTGGCCCGGCACGCGGGCGTCTCGGTGCGCACCCTCACCCGGCGCTTCCACGCCGAGAGCGGGGTCAGCCCGCTGCAGTGGCTGCTGCACCAGCGCATCGAGCGCGCCAAGGAACTGCTGGAGACCACCACCCTGGCCATGGACCAGGTGGCCACCGCCTGCGGCCTCGGCACCGCCGACTCGCTCCGCGCCCATCTGGTGCGCCGCACCGGACTCACGCCGAGCGCCTACCGCGCCCAGTTCAGCCGCCATGGAACCGGCGCGGTCGCGGTCACGTCCTCCGTTGCATGATCAGCGACCGGACGCCCAGCGACCGTGTGAAGGGCACCCGCGTGATCCGCACCGCCCTGCCGGCCGAGGCCGAGAAGATCGCCGCCCTGCACCACCGGGCGCGCTCGACGTACTACCCGGACGGCCTGCCGGACGACGGCACCGACTGGACCGCCGCCTGGCGCGGCGCGGTCCAGCGGCCCGACGGCCAGGTGCTGTGCGCCGTCGAACAGGGCGCGATCACCGCCGTCGCCTCCTTCCGGAGCCCGCAGGACGGCCCCGCCGACACGGTGAAGCTCTTCCAGTTCCACGTCGACCCCGAGCGCTGGCGCTCCGGCACCGGCACCGCCCTGCACGCGGCCTGCGTCGAGCAGTGGCGGGCCGACGGCCGGCGCGCGGCCGTTCTCGACGTGCACGTGGACAACCGGCGGGCCCAGGCCTTCTACGCCCGCCTCGGCTGGGTCCCGGACCCGAAGAACCCGCCCGCCGAGGGCGACCACCACCTGTTCCTGCGGTACGCCGTACGGACCGGGGAATGAACCCAGCTGCTTGAACGTTCACGTACCGGGAGCGGGGAGAGCCTTCGCGCCCGTACGACCTGGAGAAGAGCCGAGCACATGCGCGTCGAGATCTGGACGGACATCGCCTGTCCCTGGTGCTACGTAGGAAAGGCCCGGTTCGACAAGGCGCTCGCCGCCTTCCCGCACCGCGACGAGGTCGAGGTGGTGCACCGCTCCTTCGAGCTGGACCCGGGCCGTGCCAAGGGCGACGTCCAGCCGGTGATCACCATGCTCACGAAGAAGTACGGCATGAGCGAGGCACAGGCCGAGGCCGGCGAGGACAACCTGGGCGCCCAGGCCGCCGCCGAGGGCCTGGACTACCGCACCCGGGGCCGCGACCACGGCAACACCTTCGACATGCACCGCCTGCTGCACTTCGCCAAGGAGCAGGGCAGGCAGGACGAGCTGATCCAGGTCCTGTACCGGGCGAACTTCGCCGAGGAGCGGTCCGTCTTCACCGAGGGCGACGAGCGGCTCGTCGAGCTGGCCGTGGCGGCCGGACTCGACGCCGAGGCCGCCCGCGGGGTGCTCGCCGACCCGTCCCGCTACGCCGACGAGGTCCGCGCCGACGAGCGCGAGGCGGGCCGGCTCGGCGCGAACGGCGTGCCGTTCTTCGTCCTCGACCGGAAGTACGGCCTCTCCGGCGCCCAGCCCGCCGAGGTCTTCGCCCAGGCACTGACCCAGGCCTGGGGCGAGCACGCTCCGCTGAAGCTGGTCGAGCAGGGCGGCCACGGGGACGGGGCGGCCTGCGGACCGGACGGGTGCGCGGTCCCACAGGGCTGAAACCGCAGGTCGGCGCGGATGTATAAGCACGTCTGAGAGGACCTCGGGAAAAATTCGCAATGGACGAGAGGTTCGCCGCCCCGCACAGTGGGATCATGGAGACCTTCGAGAGCCTCGTCCGCGCCGAGTTCAGCCCGAAGAACACCTATCTGAACACCGCGAGCAGCGGCCTGCTGCCCGCCCGTACCGTCGCCGCCCTGCACGAAGCGGTCGCGATCAGGGCGGCGGGCCGGCCGCTCGACCCGCTGTTCGACGACGTGGAGCTGGCCCGCGCCGCGTTCGCCCGGCTCGCCGCAGTGCCGGTGACCCGGGTCGCGGCAGGGCCCTCCGTCGCCTCCCAGACCGCCCTGATCGCCGCCTCGCTGCCGGCGGGCGCCGAAGTCCTCACGGTCGAGGAGGACTTCACGTCCGTCATCAACCCCTTCTTCGCGCGGGGCGACCTCAAGGTGCGCGCGGTCCCGCTGGAGCGGCTCGCCGAGTCCGTGCGTCCCGGCACCGCGCTCGTCGCGGTCAGCGCCGCCCAGTCCGCCGACGGACGGGTCGCCGACCTGCCCGCCCTGCGCGAGGCCGCCCGCGCGCACGGCGCGCGCACCTACGTCGACGTCTCCCAGGCCGCGGGCTGGCTGCCGTTCACGGCCGACGCCTACGACTTCACCACCACCACGACCTTCAAATGGCTGCTCGGCGCGCACGGGGCCGCGTTCCTCGTCGTTCCCGAGGACTTCGGCGGCCTGTCCCCGCTGCAACCGAGCTGGGTCGCGGCCGAGGAGCCCTGGGCCAGCTGCTACGGCCCGGTGGCCGAACTCGCCCACTCGGCACGGCGGTTCGACGTCAGCCCCGCCCTGTTCGCCTACACGGCCGTGCGTCACTCCCTCGCCCTGATCGAGGAACTCGGCGTCGCCGCCGTACAGGCCCACGACCTGGCCCTGGCCGACCGGTTCCGCACCGGCCTCGCCGGACTCGGTCACACGCCCCTGCCCGCCGCCGGCTCGCCCATCGTCGCCGTGCCCGGACTCGGCGTCCGCCGGGGCGAGTTGAGCCGCGCCGACATCGAGGTCGCCGACCGCGCGGGCAGTCTGCGGGCCTCGTTCCACCTCTACAACACACCCGCGGACGTGGACCGGCTGCTGGATGTGCTGGCCGGCTGACGACGTGACCGGGCCGGAGCCTCCCGTCCCACACAGGAGGCCCCGGCCCGGTGTCACCGGTTCATCGGACGGGAGTGAAATCCCTCGCCCCGATGAACTCCGGCCGGCGGATCGGCGCCGCGAAGGGCTCCACCGCCGCGTTCTCCACGCTGTTGAACACGATGAAGACGTTGCTGCGCGGGAACGGCGTGATGTTGTCGCCGGAGCCGTGCATGCAGTTGCAGTCGAACCAGGTCGCCGAACCGGCCTTGCCCGTGAAGAGCTTGATGCCGTACTCGCTCGCCATCTTGGTCAGCGCCTCGTCGGACGGCGTGCCCGCGTCCTGCATCTGCAGGGACTTCTTGTAGTTGTCCTTGGGCGTGGCACCGGAGCAGCCCAGGAACGTCCGGTGCGAACCCGGCATGATCATCAGGCCGCCGTTGGTGTCGAAGTTCTCGGTCAGCGCGATCGAGACGGACACGGTGCGCATGTTCGGCAGGCCGTCCTCGGCGTGCCAGGTCTCGAAGTCCGAGTGCCAGTAGAAGCCGCTCGCGCCGAAGCCCGGCTTGACGTTGATCCGGGACTGGTGGACGTACACGTCCGAGCCGAGGATCTGCCGGGCCCGGCCGACCACGCGCTCGTCGCGCACCAGGTTCGCGAACACGCGGCTGATCCGGTGCACTTCGAAGACCGAGCGGATCTCCTGCGACGCCGGTTCCACGATCGAGCGTTCGTCGGCCCGGATCGCCGGGTCGGCGACCAGCCGGTCCAGCTCCTGCCGGTAGACCTCGACCTCGTCGGGGGTGATCAGCTGGTCGACCGCGAGGAAGCCGTCACGCTCGAACGACTGGAGACCGGCGGCCGGGATCGGGCCGGGCGTGTCCGGGGAGCCCCAGACGACCGGGTCCTGCCGGGGGACGGCCACCTCGGTGGCACCACGGCTGGGGTACAGATCGGTGAGCGCGGTCATGGACCTCACACCTCCTCGGGCTCGGTGAGCAGCGGGTAGACGCCGTTCTCGTCGTGGTCCTCCCGTCCGGTCACGGGCGGGTTGAACACGCACAGGCAGTGAAAGTCCTCCTTGACCCGCAGCGTGTGCCGCTCGTGGCCGTCGAGGAGGTACAGGGTGCCGGGCGTGATGGTGTACGTCTTCCCGGTCTCGCGGTCGGTCAGCTCGGCCTCGCCCTTGGTGCAGACGACGGCCTCGATGTGGTTGGCGTACCACATCGACGTCTCCGTCCCGGCGTACAGGATGGTCTCGTGCAGGGAGAAGCCGACCCGCTCCTTGGCGAGGACGATCCGCTTGCTCTCCCAGGTGCCGGACTTCGCCTTGACGTGCCGGTCGGTGCCTTCGATGTCCTTGAACGATCGGACGATCACGGTGGTGCTCTTCCTCCTAGGTGGTGCCGGTCAGGCGGATTCCCGGACGGCGCGGGCGAGGATCCTGAGGCCCTCGTCCAGCTCGTCCGGCGTGATGGTGAGGGCCGGCAGCAGCTTGACGACCTCGCCCTCGGGGCCGGACGTCTCGATGAGCAACCCCAGCTCGAAGGCCCGCCGGGCGACCTTCGAGGCCCGGTCCTTGGTGTGGAACTCCAGGCCCCACACCAGACCGCGCCCGCGGTACTCCTTGACGTCGGCGAGGTTCTCCTCGGTGATCGAGATCAGCGCCTGCTCGACCTGCTCGCCCCGGGCACGGGTCTGCTTCTCCATCGCCGAGCCGTCCGCCCAGTACGTCTCCAGGGCGGCGGTGGCGGTGACGAACGCGGGGTTGTTGCCGCGGAAGGTGCCGTTGTGCTCGCCGGGCTCCCAGATGTCCAGCTCGGGCTTGAACAGGCACAGCGACATCGGCAGCCCGTAACCGCTGATCGACTTCGACACGGTGACGATGTCGGGCGTGATCCCCGCCTCCTCGAAGGAGAAGAAGGCACCGGTGCGGCCGCAGCCCATCTGGATGTCGTCGACGATCAGCAGCATGTCCTGCCGCTCGCACAACTCCTTCAGCGCGCGCAGCCATTCGGGCCGGGCCACGTTGATGCCGCCCTCGCCCTGCACGGTCTCCACGATCACGGCGGCGGGCTTGTTCAGCCCGGACCCTTGGTCCTCCAGCAGCCGCTCGAACCACAGGAAGTCCGGGACCGTGCCGTCGAAGTAGTTGTCGAACGGCATCGGGGTGCCGTGCACCAGCGGAACACCGGCGCCGGCCCGCTTGAAGGCGTTGCCGGTGACGGCGAGCGACCCGAGCGACATGCCGTGGAAGGCGTTGGTGAACGACACGATCGCCTCGCGCCCCTTCACCTTCCGCGCCAGCTTCAGCGCCGACTCCACGGCGTTGGTGCCGGTCGGACCCGGGAACATGACCTTGTACGGCAGGTCGCGCGGGCGCAGCACCAGATCCTGGAAGGTCTGCAGGAAGGACCGCTTGGCCGTGGTCGACATGTCCAGGCCGTGGGTCACCCCGTCACGGGCCAGATAATCGATCAACGCCCGTTTGAGTACGGGGTTGTTGTGGCCGTAGTTGAGTGAGCCGGCCCCGGCGAAGAAATCGAGGTACGCGTGGCCGTCCTCGTCGTACATCCGGCTGCCCCGCGCCCGGTCGAAGACCGTGGGCCAGCCGCGGCAGTAGCTGCGGACCTCGGACTCGACGGTCTCGAAGACGCTGAGGTCGGGCTGGGTGATGGTCACGGTGAATCGCTCCTCAGTGGGCGGAGTGGGTGGTGACGTCGGTCAACGGGCCGATGCGGTACAGGACTTCGGGGTCGTGCGGGCCGTCCGGGAACAGCTCGGCGGGAAACAGCACCTCGCGCTCCAGGCGCGCCCCGTGCCGGGCGGCGAACGAGGTGAACAGCCGCTCGGAGGCCGTGTTGCCGGGGGTAATGGTGGTCTCCACGTCGGCGATGCCGCGCTCGGTGACGAGGCGCCCGGTCAGCCCGTCCAGCAGCGCGGCGGCGATGCCGAGACCCCGGTGGGCGGAGTCGACGGCCACCTGCCAGACGAGCAGTGTGCGAGGGCGCTCCGGCCGTACGTAGCCGGTGACGAAGCCGACCGGTTCCCCGTCCGCACCGCGCGCCACCGCCGAGGTGCCGGCGAAGTCCCGGCACCACAGCAGATAGCTGTACGAGGAGTTCAGGTCGAGGGTTTTCGATTCCTTGGCGAGACGCCAGAGCGCGGCTCCGTCGGTCACCGCCGGTTGGTCGATGAGCAGGTCTGCGGGTGCGGCAGTCATGCGGCACGAATTTAGCGAGGCGAATTGAGAAATGCACGGGAGCCTTCACCGCACTGTGCAGCAGGAGTAGTGAAATGCCCGAATTGCCCCACGGCAAATCCGGGCAAATCTATAGGTCTGTGGAGTGTGTCACAGCCCGGAAACCATCAGAAAACCGCTAGGAAACTCCCCCGTTTAGCCTTGCGAAAAGCGGGCAGAAGAAGATGGGAAGCTATCCTCCGTGAAATTGGCGGGAATTGTGAAACTAAATTGAATTCAGGCGCCGGTGGTTCCGTCGATTCGTTCACGCAGAATGTCGGCATGTCCGTTGTGGCGGGCGTACTCCTCGATGAGGTGGATGAGCACCCAGCGGACGCTGACCTCGACGCCGGTCATCGGCTCGTCGACGATCCGCCCGGTGTCCTCCAGGCCCCGTTCGGTCAGCAGCTCCCGGCCGCGCGCGATCTCCGCCCGCCACACGGTCAGGGCTTCCTCCAGCCCACGCTCCGGATCGAGGCCCTCCCCCGTCCTCTCCGCGAACACCGGCGGTACGTCCAGCCCGCCCAGCACCCGCTGGAACCAGTTCCGTTCGACCTCGGCGAGGTGCTGGACGAGCCCCAGCAGGGTCAGCGACGACGGCTGTGCCGAGGCGAGCCGCACCTGCGCGTCGTCCAGCCCCCGGCACTTCAGCTCCAGCGTGGCCCGGTGGAAGTCCAGCCAGCTTTCCAGCATGGGGCGTTCGGGCCCGGTCAGGAGGGGGGCGGGGCGGCCGTCGGGGAGGGTGGGGGGAGTCTGCGATGCTGTCATGGCCGCAGCATGGCAGCCGGGTACGACAACGGCCCGCGCGGTGCGCGGGCCGTTCGCTCTCCCGGCAGGCGCCTAGCGCCAGACCGCCTCCACGGCCCGGCGCGCCGCCCCCGGGTCCACGGTCAGGTTCTGCTCGGCGAGGGCGGAACCCAGCGCTGCCAGCGACCCCTGCACGGCCCCCGGCGTGGCATCCGCCCCGTAGTGGTTGACCCGGATCATCTCCTTCGCCAGCGCGCCACCGCCGGCCGCCAGCGGCAGCGCCGGGTCGCTCGCCAGGGCGCGGGCCACCAGCTCCGACGCCACCACCCCCGACGGCACCCGGAGCGTCGTGGCCACCGGGGCGGCGTCCGCGGCCTCGTGCACATACGGCTCCAGCCCCCCGCCGAGCGCCACCGCGCCCGCCCGCGTGGCCAGCGCGGCGCCGCGGTGCCGGGCCATCACGGCGTCCAGGCCCGCCGACTCGATCCGCTCCAGACACGCTTCGAGCGCCAGCATCTCCAGCTGCGCCGGAGCGTGCGGCAGCGCCTTGCGGCCGGCGTCGGTCCAGCGCTCCTTCCAGTCCAGCAAGGACAGGTAGGAGCGGCGCGGCGCGTTCGGGTTGGCCGCCATCCGGGCCCAGGCCCGCTCGCTCACCGAGATCGCCGACACGCCCGCCGGACCGCCCATCGCCTTCTGCGCCCCGATCACGCACAGGTCCACGCCCCACGCGTCCGGCAGCACCGGCTCCGCGCCCACGGACGCGACCGCGTCCAGGTAGAAGAGCGCGCCGTGCCGCCGTACCACCTCGCCGATCTCCGCGACCGGGTTGGTGTTGCCGGTCGCGGCCTCCGCGTGCACCAGCGACACGAAGTCGGTCTCCGGGTGCTCGGCGAGGGCCTCCCGGATCTGCTCGGCGGTGACCGCCGTGTGGAAGGGGACCGGGATGTCGTGGACGGTCGCGCCACAGGAGCGCAGCCAGTCGCCGAACGTCTGCCCGTAGGGGCCCGTGATCACGTTCAGGGCCACCGTGCCGGGACCGGCCGCCGCACGGATCGCCCCCTCCAGCGGCAGCAGCGCCTCACCCTGGGTGATCAGGACGTCCTGCCGGGTGCCGAGCAGCCGGGCCACCGCGTCCTCGATCGCGGCGAAGCGCTCGGCGCTGAGCGGGGGCAGGTCGAGGAAGGGGTGGGTCACGGCGCTTCTCTCTTCTCGTTCATGAGGGCTTCGTACGGGGGCCGACTCCACCGATCTTAAGTCGGATGCCTCCGCAACCATGGGTTTGATTTGAGAGACTCAAACTCTTCCTTATAATCGGAACCCACACTTCCCCCACACGGAGATCCCCCCATGAAAACGCTCGGACGCCGGACCCGCCTTCTGGCAGCCACCACCGCGACGGCCGGGCTCGTGCTCGTGGCCGCCGGCTGCTCCTCCAGCTCGGGAAGCGGTCCGACGACCGTCAAGGGGGTCCACCTCGCCAAGGGCGGTCAGCTGACCACCTGCACCCATCTGCCCTATCCGCCGTTCCAGTCGGAGATCGACGGCAAGGTGCAGGGCTTCGACGTCTCCCTCATCGACCTCGTCGCCAAGAACCTCGGCGTCAAGCAGCAGATCCTCGACACGCCGTTCGAGAACTTCAAGACCGGTGCCTTCCTGAACTCGGGCCAGTGCGACCTGGCCGCCGCGGGCATGACGATCACCGCCGAGCGCAAGAAGAACGTCGACTTCTCCGACCCGTACTTCGAGGCCACGCAGGGCGTGCTCGTCGCCAAGGACAGCGGCATCACCTCGTTCGCGGGCCTCAAGGGCAAGAAGCTCGGCGCGCAGGCGCAGACCACCGGCGAGGACTTCGCCCGGAGCAAGGGTTACGACCCGGTCTCCTTCGCCTCCTCCGACGCGGTCCTCAACGGCCTGCGCACCGGCCAGGTCCAGGCCGTCGTCATCGACTACCCGGTGGTCCAGGGCTGGCTGAAGGACAAGGCCAACGCGGACAAGTTCAAGGTCGTCGACAACATCAAGACCGGCGAGCAGTACGGCTTCACGGTCAAGAAGGGCAACAAGGCCCTGCTCGACGCCATCAACAAGGCCCTCAAGGACGCCAAGGCCGACGGCACCTACAAGAAGATCTACGAGCAGTGGATCGGCCCGTACAACGCCTCCGTCGCCTCCCCGGCCGCCTGACCCCATGACCGACACGGACACCCGCATCCAGCCGAAGAAGAGCGGTCTGACACCCCGGCAACGGCGTCGCCTGTCGCGCGGGGCGCAGTACGTCGTCTTCGTCGCCGCGGTGATCGCGTTCGCGTCCTCCGCGGACTGGGGCCGGCTGCGGAACCAGTTCGCGCAGGCCCACATCGCGCAGCAGATGTTCCCGGACCTCATCACGGTGGCCCTGAAGAACACCGTGCTGTACACCCTGTCCGGGTTCGTGGTCGGCCTGGCCCTCGGCATGGTCATCGCCCTGATGCGCCTGTCGTCCGTGGGGCCGTACCGCTGGGTCGCCGGCATCTACATCGAGATCTTCCGCGGTCTGCCCTCGCTGCTGATCTTCATCTTCGTCGGCACCGGCGTACCGCTGGCCTTCCCGGACATCCAGTACCCGGGCGGCATCTACGGCAAGGTCGCCGTCGCGCTCGGACTGGTCTCCGCCGCCTACATGGCGGAGACGATCCGCGCGGGCATCCAGGCCGTGCCCAAGGGACAGATGGAGGCCGCCCGTTCGCTCGGCTTCTCGCCCGCCCGGGCCATGATCTCCATCATCCTGCCGCAGGCCTTCCGCATCATCCTGCCGCCGCTCACCAACGAACTCGTCCTGCTCTTCAAGGACTCCTCGCTGGTGCTGTTCCTCGGCGTCACCCTGGAGCAGCGCGAACTGTCCAAGTTCGGCAACGACCTGGCCAGTACGACCGCCAACTCCACCCCGATCCTGGTGGCGGGCCTGTGCTACCTGCTCATCACCGTCCCGCTCGGCTTCGTCGTCCGCCGCATGGAGTCCAGGACCCAGGAGGCGATCCGTTGAGCCGCTCCGAGATTCAGGTGCAGGCACTCCACAAGTCCTTCGGCGACAACCAGGTGCTCAAGGGCATCGACCTGGAGATCGGGCAGGGCGAGGTCGTCTGCGTCATCGGCCCCTCCGGCTCCGGCAAGTCGACCCTGCTGCGCTGCGTGAACCTGCTGGAGGAACCCACCGAGGGCCGGGTCCTCGTCGGCGGCACCGAGCTGACGGACCCCGACGTCGACATCGACGCCGTACGCCGTCGTATCGGCATGGTCTTCCAGCAGTTCAACCTCTTCCCGCACCTGAACGTCACCGAGAACCTCACGCTGCCCCAGCGCCGGGTCCTCGGGCGGGACAAGGCGAGCGCCGAGCGGACCGCCGCCGAGAACCTGGCCCGCGTCGGTCTCTCCGAGAAGGCGCACGCGTACCCGTCCTCCCTCTCCGGCGGCCAGCAGCAGCGTGTGGCCATCGCCCGTGCCCTCGCCATGGGCCCCGAGGTGATGCTGTTCGACGAGCCGACCTCCGCGCTCGACCCGGAGCTGGTCGGCGACGTCCTCGCGGTCATGCGCTCCCTCGCCGAGGAGGGCATGACGATGATGGTCGTCACGCACGAGATGACCTTCGCCCGCGAGGTCGCCGACCGGGTCGTCTTCATGGACGGCGGCGTGATCGTCGAGGACGGCAGCCCCGAGCAGGTCATCGGCAACCCGCGGCACGAGCGCACCCGCCACTTCCTCTCCCGCGTCCTCGATCCGGCGATGGCCGAGGTGGAGGAGGAGGCCTCGGACCAGGTGGGGAAGGACCGGCCGTAGGCCGTTAAGGTGCGGGCATGAGCGATGGCGCCGTGCTGCACGTGAAGGGGCGGGTCCTCGTGGGGCCCGAGGACGTCCGCGACGAGCTGTGGGTGGTCGGGGGCCGGGTGTCCTACGACCGGCCCGCCGGCGTCCGGGACATCCGGACCGTGGCGGGCTGGGCGCTGCCCGGCCTGGTCGACGCGCACTGCCACGTCGGCCTCGACGCGCACGGCCCGGTGGACGCCGACACCGCCGAGAAGCAGGCGCTCACCGAGCGGGAGGCGGGGGCCCTGCTGCTCAGGGACGCCGGCTCGCCCTCCGACACCCGCTGGACCGACGACCGCGCCGACCTCCCGAAGATCATCAGGGCCGGCCGGCACATCGCCCGCACCCGCCGCTACATCCGCAACTACGGCTGGGAGATCGAACCGGAGGACCTGGTCGCCTATGTCGCCCAGGAGGCCCGGCGCGGCGACGGCTGGGTCAAGCTCGTCGGTGACTGGATCGACCGCGACCTCGGCGACCTCTCCGCCTGCTGGCCGCGCGAGGCGGCCCGGGCGGCGATCGCCGAGGCGCACCGGCTCGGCGCCCGCGTCACCGCGCACTGCTTCGCCACGGACTCCCTGCGCGACCTGGTCGAGGCGGGCATCGACTGCGTCGAGCACGCCACGGGCCTGACCGACGAGCTGATCCCGCTCTTCGCCGAGCGGGGCGTCGCGATCGTCCCCACCCTCGTCAACATCGCCACCTTCCCGCAGCTCGCGGCCGGCGGAGACAGCAAGTTCCCGCGCTGGTCCGCGCACATGCGCCGACTGCACGCGCGCCGCTACGACACCGTGCGCGGCGCCTACGACGCCGGGATCCCGGTCTACGTCGGCACCGACGCCGGCGGCTCACTGGCCCACGGCCTGGTCGCGGGCGAGGTCGCCGAGCTGGTCACCGCCGGCATCCCCGCCGTGGACGCCGTGTCGGCGACGACCTGGGGTGCCCGTGCCTGGCTCGGCCGCCCGGGCCTGGAAGAGGGCGCGCCGGCCGACCTCGTGGTGTACGAGGGCGATCCACGGGCCGACGTACGGGTGCTGGCGGCGCCGCGCCGGGTGGTGCTGAACGGGCGGGTCGTGGAGTGATCGTGGCGTGCGGGAACAGATGTGCTTCACGATTCGAAGAGGTGTGCTGAAACTCCCCGATTGAGTGAAGTGACCGTGGATTGCTGACCGTTCACCCACAATGCGTACAAGGTTGACGGGTCCCAAACATGTTCATTCTGGGGGTCCCACCGCCTTGAACAGCAACAACTTCCGCATGCCCGCACGCCGTCTCGCCACCGTCGCGACGGTCACCGCCCTCGCCGCGGCGCCCGCGGTCCTGGGCGCGGGCGCCGCGCACGCGACCGATGACCACGGTCGCGCCTCCGCCGTCGTCCTGCGCACCGGGCTCGACGTGTCCCTGCTCGACAAGACCGTCGACGTCCCGCTCGCGGTCTCCCTCAACGAGGTCCAGGCACCCGAGAGCGCCGACAGAACCGCGCTGTCCGCCCGGCTCGACGGCGTGGCCGGCGGCAAGCCGTTCACCGTCCTCGGCGCGGACGTCGCCTCGGCGAAGGCCACGGTGACGGCGCGCAGAGCCGAGGGCTCGGTCCGGCTCGCCCACGCCCGGCTGCACGTCCCCGGTCTGCCCCTGCTGTCCCTGGTCGAGGCCGACGCGGTCACCGCGCGGGCGACCTGCGAGGCCGGCAAGGCGCCCGTCGCCTCCGCGAACGTCCTCGGCGCCGTCACGGTCCTCGGTAAGCGCGTCACGCTGACCGCCGGCGGCCCGACCGAGGTGAAGGTGCCCGGCGTCGGCGAGGTCCGCCTCGACCTCGCCCAGCACACCACCACGAGCCGTACGGCCGCCGCCACCGCGCTCGAACTCAAGGTCTCCGTCAACCCGTTGAAGCTCAACGTGGCCGACGTCGAGGGCACGGTCACCCTCGCCAAGGCGACCTGCGAGTCCCCGACGGCCCCGCCCGCCGGCCACCCGGCGCCGAGTCACGACCCGGCCGCGGGCACGAAGGCCGACACCGCCTCCGACGTGAAGCCCCAGGGCGGCACGGCGAAGACCGACCTCGCCGAGACCGGGGGCAGTCCGGCGACCCCGTACCTGGCGGGCGGAGCACTGGTGCTGCTGCTGGTCGGCGGGGGAGCGGCTGCGGTGGCCCGGCGCCGCAGGGGCTGACGCCACGACCTGGTGCCGCTTCCCGCCCGGCCGTCACTCCGGGCCGGGAGCGGCCTCCCGCCCAGGCGTGGCAGCCCGCTCCGGCATGGCAGCCCGCCCCGGCGCGGCCGCCCGCCAGGACGGCTGGTCGCTGCCCCGGCCTCTCAGCCGAGCGAGGCGGACGGGCGGGTGGGTGAATGCAGCGCGGCCGACAGCGCCTTCAGGAAGCCGTTCGCCGTTCCCCGGTCCCGTACGGCCACCCGTACCCACTCCTCGCCGAGTCCCGGGAAGGTGTCACCCCGGCGCACGGCGTAGCCGAGCTCGCGCAACCGGTGCCGTACCCCGGCCGCCCCCGGCATACGGACCAGCACGAACGGTCCTTGCGCGGGCTCCGCCACCCGTACACCCCGGTCGGCGAGGGCCGTCAGCCCCGCCACCAGATGGGCCCGGTCGGCCGCGATGCGATGCGCCGCATGGCCCGCCTCGGCCAGCGCCCGGGACGTGACACAGGCCTCGGCCGCGGCCAGGGCCGGCGTCGACACGGGCCACAGCGGCTGGGCCTGCTCCAGCGACGCAATGATCTCCGGCGCGGCCAGCACGTACCCGATCCGCAGCCCGGCCAGCCCCCACGTCTTGGTCAGGCTGCGCAGCACGACCAGGCCGGGGACGTCCGTCCGCCCGGCCAGCGCCTCCCGCTCACCCGGCACCGCGTCCATGAACGCCTCGTCGACCACCAACGTCCGCCCCGGACGGGCGAGTCGGGCGATTGCGGCCGCCGGGTGCAGCACCGACGTGGGGTTGGTCGGATTCCCGATCACCACCAGATCGGCGTCCTCGGGCACCGCCGCGGGATCCAGCCGGAACCCGTCCGCCTCCCGCAGCAGCACCCGGTCCACGGTGTGCCCCGCGTCCCGCAGCGCCGCCTCCGGCTCGGTGAACTGCGGGTGCACGACGACCGGTCGACGTACCTTCAGGGCGCGCGCCAGGAGCACGAACGCCTCCGCCGCCCCGGCCGTCAGCAGCACCCGTTCCACCGGCAGCCCGTGCCGCGCCGCCACCGCCGTCCGCGCGGCCCGCCCGTCCGGGTAGGCCGCGAGCGCACCCAGCGACCCGGCGATCCGCTCGCGCAGCCAGACCGGGGGAGTGTCGGCGCGCACGTTGACCGCGAGGTCGACCAGCGCGGAGCCGTCGTCACGGACCTCGGCGTCGCCGTGATGGCGCAGATCGTGCCCCGTGTCCTCAGTGTGCATGGCTGTGCGCGTGCCCCCCGTGATGGTGGTGCCCGTGTCCGTGGTGGTCCCCGTCGTCGTCCGGGTGGAAGTGCGGCTGCTGCGGCAGCCCCACCTTGTCCTCGAAGCCCGGCAGCGCGATCCGGTACACGCACGAGTCGCAGTTCATCCGCAGATCACCCTTGACCGCCTCCCGGTACCGCTCCGTCACCAGGTCCAGCAGCTCCGGCTCGGGCCCGATGACATCGGCGGAGCGCACCTCGACCTCCGGGTGCGCGGCCGCCCAGCCCTCGGTCTGCTGCCGCACCCGGTCCGGCAGGATCCCGGTGAACAGGAAGTAGGGGAGGACGACGATCCGCTGCGCCCCCAGCTTCGCGCACCGGTCCAGCCCGCTCGGCACGTCCGGCGCCGCCAGCGACACGAACGCCGTCTCCACACCGGCGTACCCCCGTCCCTCCCACAGCAGCCGGGCCGCCTTGTGCACCTCGGCGTTGGCGTCCGGGTCGGTCGAGCCGCGCCCGACCAGCAGCACGGTCACGTCGGCCCGGTCCTCGGGCGTACGTCCGGTGCCCCCGAGCGCCTCGTCCAGCCGCCGCTCCAGCACGTTCAGCAGCGCCGGGTGCGGGCCCAGCGGACGGCCGTAGGTGTACGTGATCCCCGGGTGCCGTTCCTTCTCGCGGGCCAGCGCGGCCGGGATGTCCCCCTTGGCGTGCCCGGCGGACACCAGCATCAGCGGCACCGCGGCGAACCGTCGTACGCCCTGTTCGACCAGCTCGGTGACGGCGTCGCCGAGCGGCGGCGGGGACAGTTCGATGAAGCCGCCCGCGACGGGCAGTTCGGGGTGGCGACGGCCCAACTCCCGTACGAAGTCGCGGAACGCCTCGGCTCCGGCCTCGTCCCGGGTGCCGTGGCCGGCGATGAGCAGAGCGGGCGGCGGGGTGGTCACTGGGTCTCCTCGGATGAAGTGGGGTGGTACAGCAGGGCGTTGAGCGCGGCGGCGGCGACCGCCGACCCGCCCTTCTCGGACACGTTGCTCACGGCGGGCAGCCCGCTCGCGCGGAGCGCGGCCTTGGACTCGGCCGCCCCGACGAAGCCGACGGGCAGCCCGATGACGAGCGCGGGGGAGGCGTCCAGGGCGAGCAGCTCCTCCAGGGCGGTCGGTGCGCAGCCGATCACCCACAGGGCACCGGGCCCCACCTCCTCGTACGCGAGCCGGATCGCATGTGCCGAACGGGTCAGCCCCGGACCCGACGTGGCGTCCTTCAGCCGGCAGACGGTCCCTCGGCGGGTGATTCCGGCCGCGACCATCTCCACGTCCACGACGACGGGCGCCCCGGCGTGCAGCGCGGCGTGCGCCTTCGCCAGGTCGTCCTCGTCGGTCACGAGGTCGCTCGCGTACTCCAGGTCGGCGGCGGAGTGGATGACCCGCTCCACCACCGCCCGGGTCAGCGGCGGGAAGTGCGAGGTGTCCAGGCGGGCGCGCAGCCGCCGGAAGGACTCCTGCTCGATGGGGTGCACGATCCGGTTCACCGGGCCTCCTCCTGCCTGCCGTCCTGCCAGCGGTAGCCGCGCGGGGTCACCATGCGGCCCGCGATCGTACGGGTCGCGGTGTTGCCCACCGTCACGACCGTCATCATGTCGACCGACGCCGGGTCGAGCGCGCCGAGGGTGGTCACCCGGCTCGACTCGTCCGGCCGGGTCGCGCTCCGCACGACACCGACCGGCGTCGTCGGCTCGCGGTGCCCGGCGAGGATCGTGAGCGCCTTGGGCAGCTGCCAGTCGCGGCCCCGCGAGCGCGGGTTGTAGAAGGTGACGACGAGGTCCGCCTCGGCCGCCGCCCGCACCCGCCGCTCGATGACCTCCCACGGCGTGTGCAGGTCGGACAGGCTGATGGACACGTGGTCGTGGCCCAGCGGCGCGCCCAGGATCGCCCCGGCGGCCAGCGCGGCCGTCACCCCGGGCACCCCGACCACGTCGATGTCGTCGGACGCCTCGGCCAGCGCCGGGGAGGCCATGGCGTACACGCCCGCGTCCCCGCTGCCGATCAGTGCCACCGCGTGCCCCGCACGGGCCTCGGCGACCGCCGCACGGGCCCGCTCCTCCTCGGCTCCGAGCCCCGACTCCAGCACCCGGGTGCCCGGCCGCAGCAGGTCGCGGATCTGGTCGACGTACTGGTCGAGCCCCACCAGCACGGAGGCGCGCCGGAGTTCGGCCTCGGCACGCGGGGTGAGCAGATCCCGGGCGCCGGGTCCGAGCCCGACCACCGCGAGCCGCCCGCGCCCCGGGCGCCGTACGACGGCACAGGTCGCCATCGCGGGCCGGGCCGCCGACTTCCGCTTGGGCACGAGGAGTTCTCCGCCCCGGACCAGCGCGGCGGCCTCCGCCACCGAGGGCGTACCGACCGCCGCGAGCGGAGCGTCGGACGGGTTGGGCACCTCGACGGCCGCCAGCTCCTCGGCGGAGTACGTCACCAGGGGCACGCCCAGCCGCTCGGCGGCCGCGACGATGCCGGGCTCCGCCGCCTTGGCGTCCACGGTGGCCAGTTCGGCGACCGACCGGACCGACAGACCCGCGTCCCGCAGCGCCTCCTCGACCAGCCCGAGGACCTCCTCGACGGGCGCGCCCCTGGACGCGCCGACACCGACCACCAGCGACGGCGGCCTGAGCAGCACCTCGCGCTCGCCCGGCGCGACGGCCCGGTCCGTGAGCCGGACGGTGTACGAGCCCTGCGCCGAGAGCGGCAGCGGCGGCAGCGGCCAGGCCACCTCGGCCTCCAGCGCCACCGGTTCGCCGTCCAGCAGGGCGCGGCAGACCGCGGCCACCGCACCCTCGTAGGGGAGTCCGAGCATGTCCAGGCCCGGCAGTCCCACGGAGTCCGTCGCCGTCGTCACCACTGGCTCCGCGGCCAGCAACGCGCCCACCTCGCGGGCGAGTTCATTGGCGCCGCCGCCGTGCCCGCCGACCAGCGACACCGCGTACCGGCCGCCCTCGTCCACGCACACCACGCCCGGGTCGGCCCTCTTGTCGCCGAGCAGCGGCGCGAGCAGCCGTACCGCCGCCCCCGTCGCGAGGAAGCACACCAGCTGCTCGCACTCCGCGAACGCGGCCCGCACCGCCTCCCCGACGGGACCCTCGTACACCCGCGTGCGGTCCGGCCACGCCGCGGCCAGCCGGTCCCGCGCCGCCGCACCCGCCGCAGTGGCGGAAATGAGGCCGATCACTCGTCAACTCCCTTACTGGATACCTGGGTTCGCACGCCCCAGAGCAGAAACACAGGATTGGTCGCCGCGAGCCGGGTCACATCGCCCGGCAGCGGTGCCAGCCGCGACGACTGCAACAGCAGCCCGTCGCAGGTGAGGCCGGCGGCCATGAGCGCCTCGCGCGCCGCCGGCACCCGGTCGAGCGCGGCCATGGCGACGACGACGGTGCGCCGGGCCCGGCGCGCGCACGCGCCGATGATGTCCGCCAGCTCCCGGCCGCCACCTCCGACGAACACCGCGTCGGGATCGTCCAGCCCGTCCAGGGCCTCCGGTGCCGAGCCGTGCACCACGGCCACGTCGACGCCGTGGGCGCGGGCGTTGGCGCGGACGCGCTCCACCCCGTCCGCCGCCTTCTCCACGGCGACGACGGCCGCACCGAGCCGCGCGCACTCCACCGCCACCGAGCCCGAGCCGGCGCCCACGTCCCACACCAGGTCGCCGAGCCGGGGCCCGAGCCGGGCCAGGGCCAGCGCGCGCACCTCGAACTTGGTGATCATCGAGTCCCGGTGCGCGAACTCGCCCTCGTCCAGCGCCCATCGAGCGGGCTGCGCCGGTACCCCGGCGACCGTGCGCACCGTGCCGAGCGCCCGGGTCTGGTCCAGGCACAGGACCACGCTCACCGCCGTACCCCAGTCCCGGGCCGCCGCCTCGGCGGGCGTCACCCGTTCCACGCGCTCGCGCGCCGGATCGCCGAGCGCGCTCGCCACGACCAGGACCCGGTCGGCCGGCAGCGCGGCGCCCAGTTCGGCGGGACCGGCGCCCGGGCCGGTGAGAACGGCCACCTTGGGGCGCGCCCGGCAGACGTTCACCGCCGTGCGCAGCTCCCGGCCGTGCGCACTGACCACGACCGCGTCGTCCCAGGGCAGCCCGATCCGCGCGAACGCGGTGGCCACCGAGGACACCCCCGGCCGCACGTCCAGCCGCCCGGCGCCGAACCGCTCGGCCAGCGCCCGCACGATCCCGAAGAACCCGGGGTCCCCGGAGGCCAGCACCACGACCTTCTGGCCGGCGTACCGCGCGATGGTGTCCAGGGCGGGCGCCAGCGGCCCGAGCACGACCCGCTCGGCCGCCTCCGGCAGTCGTACGGCGTCCAGGTGCCGCCGCCCGCCGACGACGAGCGCGGCCCCCGCCACGACGTCCTCGGGAACCGGCGCGCCCGTGCCCGTGCCGACGACCGTGATCAACTCTTCGCCCGCTGCTCGCGCAGGGCGCGGCGGGCCTCCGGGTCGGCCTTGCGGTACCCGTGGAAGTGACCCGGGTGGTACAGGTGCGAGCGGGTGCCGTGCGCGTCCAGCGCCGGACCGACCAGGAAGAGCGTGTGCTTCCAGAGCTTGTGCTCCTTGACCGTCTCCTCCAGCGTGCCGATCGTGCACCTCACGACCAGCTCCTCCGGCCAGGTCGCCTGGTACGCCACGACCACCGGGGTGTCCGTCGGATAGCCGCCCTCCAGCAGCTCGCGCACCAGCTGGCCACTGCGCGCCGCCGACAGGAAGACCGCCATGGTGGTGCCGTGCCGGGCGAACTCGCGCACCTCCTCGCCGGGCGGCATCGGCGTCTTGCCGCCGCCCAGCCGGGTGAGCACCACGGACTGCGCGACCTCGGGAATGGTCAGCTCGCGCCGGGCGAGCGCGGCCACGGCGGAGAACGCCGAGACACCCGGTACGACCTCGGTCGCGATCCCGATCTCGTCGCACCGGTCCAGCTGTTCCTGCGTGCCGCCCCACAGCGCGGGGTCGCCGGAGTGGATCCGGGCCACCTTGCGGCCCTCGGCGTGCGCACGCCGGTAGACGGCGACGACGTCCTCCAGGGACATGGTCGCCGAGTCCAGGATCTCCGCCTGCGCGCGGGCGTGCTCGAGGACCTCCGCCTGGACCAGGCTCGCCGCCCAGATCACCACGTCCGCGTCCGCGATGGCACGCGCGGCGCGGAACGTCAGCAGGTCGGCGGCGCCGGGGCCGGCACCGACGAACGTCACCTTGCCGGCGGGGGCGTCGCCGCCGGCACCGGCAGAGGCATCGATGGTGGCATCGACCATGGGAAAGGTCCTCTCGTACGGAAAACACACAGCAGAAGTGGGCGAAACGTCAGGGTGTGGGGCAGTATGCGAGGCACCGGATGTGCGCGAACGCGCCTCGATCGGATAGCAAGGGCCTATGGCGGTCTTCGTCGCGCTCGGCGCGTTCCTGATGACGCTGGCCGGCGGCTGGACGGCACAGCGCGTGACCGACCGTCGCCATCTCGTCCTGGGACTGGCCGGCGGCCTGATGCTGGGCGTGGTCGGCCTGGACCTGCTGCCGGAGGCACTGCACGCGGCCGACCGCGTGATCTTCGGCGTACCGGCCGCCCTGCTGCTCTTCGTGGCCGGCTTCCTGCTGGCCCATCTGGTGGAACGCACGCTGGCCGCGCGCCAGGCGGCCCACGGCGGTGACGAGCACAACCACCGGGCGCCCGAGGTGGGCCTGACGGCGGCCGCCGCGATGGTGGGCCACAGCGCCATGGACGGCGTGGCGATCGGTGCGGCCTTCCAGGTGGGCGGCGGCATGGGCGCCTCCGTCGCGCTCGCCGTGATCGCCCACGACTTCGCCGACGGCTTCAACACCTTCACCATCACGAGCCTGTACGGCAACGCCCGCCGCCGGGCCCTCGCGATGCTGGTGGCCGACGCCTGCGCACCGGTGCTGGGCGCGCTCTCGACGGCCTTCGTCCACATCCCCGAGGCGGTGCTCGGCGGCTATCTGGGCCTCTTCGGCGGCGTACTCCTCTATCTCGCCGCCGCCGAGATCCTGCCCGAGGCCCACCACGAGCACCCGGCGCGCTCCACCCTGCTGTGCACGGTCGCGGGCGCGGCCTTCATCTGGCTGGTGGTGGGCATCTCCGGCGGCTGACCCGACCGGACGGCTCACAGTTTCCCGCCCCGTCCGCCGTCCCGGCGCGGCGGCGCGATCAGCGTCGACAGATACGGCAGCGGCGTCCCGTCCAGCTCGGCGGCCGCCCGCACCGACTCCTCCGGCAGGCCCAGCGCCGAACCCCACACGGCGTCGTCCAGCCGCCCGGTCTGCGCGAGCGCCTCGGCCACCTCGGCGGCCTGCCGCCCGAACTTGTACGCCACCACGGTCCCCGGCCCGGCCAGCGCCTCCTTCAGCACCGCCGAACCCGCCGTCACCGGCACCAGCGTCAGCGGCTCGGTGCCCTCCGTCAGCACGGCCCCGGAGCGCGCCGCGAGATCCTGCATGGCGGTGATCCCGGGCACGGTCTCCACGACGACACCCGGCACCAGCCCGGCGATCGTCTGCGCGAGATACGTGAACGTCGAGTACACATTGGGATCGCCGATGGTGGCGAAGGCGACGGACGCGTGCCGCCCCAGCAGTTCGGCGACCTGCTCGCCCGCCGCGTCCCAGGCGGCCTCCCGGCGCGCCCGGTCGGTCCGCTCGTTGAGCGCGAACACCACCCGCAGGACCTTCTCGGCGGGCACGTAGTGCAACACGGTCGCCTCGGCCCGCCCCCGTTCGCCCGTGTCCATGACGGGTACGACGACGACGTCGGCCGAACGCAGTGCGTTGACCCCCTTGACGGTCACCAGCTCCGGATCTCCGGGGCCGACCCCGATTCCGATCAGCCTGCTGCTCATGACGTCCGGCACCTCTCCACGAACCGACGGGCGACACCGGGCTCGGACGCCCAGTGCGTGTGCAGATAACTCGCGTGCACGCCCTGCTGTACGAAACCTTCCACCCGCCGCACCGGCGCCCGCACACCCCACGCGGGAGCGGCACCGGCGCCGGGCTCGACGACCGTGCGATGGAACTCGTGCCCCCGCATCCGCGTCCCGGCGACCGCCAGCACACTGTCCCCGACGGCCACCGCGTCCCGGTAGCCCAGGGTGAGCCGTTCCGCCATCCGGGCCGTGGCATCCAGCACGCCGCACATGGGCTTGCCGTCCAACTCCCGGCACAGATAGAGCAGTCCGGCACACTCGGCGGCGACGGGCGCGCCGCGGAAGGCGAGTTCGGCAACGGCCTCGCGCAGCGGCGCGTTGGCGGACAGCTCGGCGGCGTACATCTCGGGGAAACCGCCGCCCATGACCAACCCGGCCGTCCCTTCGGGCAGTCGCTCGTCGTGGAGCGGATCGAAGGTGACGACCTCGGCACCGGCGGCGGTGAGCAGTTCGGTGTGCTCGGCGTAGGAGAAGGTGAAGGCGGGGCCACCGGCGACGGCGACGCGCGGCGCTCGCCTCTCGGCCGACAGCGCCGGGTCGTGGACGGCCGAGGCGGGGGTCCAGGGGGCGGAGCCCCCCGGTACGGGACCGGCGGCACGGGCAAGCGCTTCCAGCGCGCCCAGGTCACACCCCTGAGCCACGTGCGCCGCCATGGCCGCGACGGAGCCGACCGCGGCGGAGTGCCGCTCGGCGACCGGCACCAGCCCGAGGTGCCGAGAAGGCGTGTTCACCTGTCCAGCCCGCCGCAAGGCACCCAGCACCGGCACCCCGGCCGCGTCCAGCGCCTCCCGCAGCAGCTCCTCGTGCCGGTCGGAGGCCACCTTGTTCAGGATCACGCCCCCGACCCGCACCTGCGGATCCCAGGAGGCGAAGCCGTGCACCAGCGCCGCCACCGACCGGGACTGCGACGACGCGTCCACGACCAGCACCACCGGCGCCCCCAGCAGCTTGGCGACATGAGCGGTGGAGGCCAGTTCGCCCTCGCCGGCCGCCCCGTCGTACAGCCCCATCACACCCTCGACCACGGCCAGGTCGCACCCGCGCGCCCCGTGCTGGAACAGCGGAGCGATCAGCTCCGGACCGCACAGGTACGCGTCCAGGTTCCGCCCCGCCCGCCCGGTCGCGAGCGCGTGGTACCCGGGGTCGATGTAGTCCGGCCCGACCTTGTGCGGGGACACGGCGAGCCCCCGCGCGGCGAACGCGGCCATCAGCCCCGTGGCCACGGTGGTCTTGCCGCTGCCCGAGGAGGGCGCGGCGATGACCAGCCGTGGCACCGACGACCTCACCACTCGATGCCCTTCTGGCCCTTCTGCCCCGCGTCCATGGGGTGCTTGACCTTGGACATGTCGGTGACGAGATCGGCGAAGCCGACGAGCTTCTCCGGGGCGTTCCGTCCGGTGATCACCACATGCTGGGTACCGGGCCGGTTCCGCAGCACCTCGATCACCTCGTCCGTGTCCACCCAGCCCCAGTGCATGGGGTAGGCGAACTCGTCCAGCACGTACAGCCGGTACGTCTCGGCAGCCAGGTCCCGCTTGACCTGCTCCCAGCCCTCCCGGGCCTTCTCCTCGTTGTCCATCTGGGCGTCCCGCTGGACCCAGGACCAGCCCTCGCCCATCTTGTGCCAGTCGACGGTGCCGCCCTCGGCGGAGGCGCCGAGCACGCGCAGCGCGTTCTCCTCGCCGACCTTCCACTTCGCCGACTTCACGAACTGGAACACCCCGATGGGCCACCCCTGGTTCCAGGCGCGCAGCGCGAGCCCGAACGCGGCGGTGGACTTGCCCTTGCCGACGCCCGTGTGGACGACGACCAGCGGACGATTGCGGCGCTGACGGGTCGTCAGGCCGTCCTCCGGTACGACACTGGGCTGTCCCTGCGGCATTACGCGGCCCTCCTCGACGTCCCCTGCACATCCCTGACCAGCCCGGCGATCGAGTCGGCCCGCAGCTCGTCCAGCGTGACGGCGCTGCCGCCCAGCTCACCCGCGAGCTGCCCGGCCAGCCCCAGCCGCACCGGACCCGACTCGCAGTCCACGACCACCGACGCGGTGCCCTCGGCCGCGAACAGCCGCGCCGCCCGCCCCGCGAGCGCCACCGGCTCGGGGCCGCCCGTGGCCCGCCCGTCGGTCACCACCACGACCAGCGCCCGCCGGGCCGGATCCCGCAGCCGCTCCACGCGCAGCACCTCGTGCGCCTTCAGCAGCCCGGCCGCCAGCGGCGTACGACCACCGGTCGGCAGCGACTCCAATCGCACGGCGGCCGCGTCGACGGACGACGTCGGCGGCAGCGCCACGTCCGCGCCGGACCCCCGGAACGTCACCAGACCCACCTTGTCCCGCCGCTGATAGGCATCGAGCAGCAGCGACAGCACGGCACCCTTCACGGCGCTCATCCGCTGCCGCGCCGCCATCGACCCCGAGGCGTCGACGACGAACAGCACGAGGTTCCCCTCGCGCCCCTCCCGCGTCGCCTGCCGCAGGTCGTCCCGGCGCAGCACCAGCCCCGGCCCGGACCGGCCGCGCGCCCGCTGGTGCGGGGCGGCGGCCTGCACGGTCGCGGCCAGGTGCAGCTTGGTCAGCGTCCCCCGGGGGCGCCGGGCCCCGGTGGTCCGCCCGTGCTCGGTGCGCGCCCGCGAGCGGCGCCCGGCGGCACCCTCACCGAGCCCCGGCACGCTCAGCACCTTGGTGCGGAACGGCTCGGCGGCCCGTACGGCCGACTGCTCCCGTGCGCCGGAGGCCTGCGGCTCCCCGTCCTCACCGGCCTCGGGCCGCGCGGCGGTGTCGCCGCCGCCCTGCCCTCCGGACTCGGGCGCCGGCTGCCCGCCCCCGCCACCGGGACCGTCCGGATCGGGGTCGTCGTCGCCCTCGTTCTCCTCGCCGGAGAACTGCTCCAGCGTCTCGTCCAGCTTGTCCTCGTCCAGACCCGGCGCGTCGAACGGGTTGCGCCGCCTGCGGTGCGGCAGCGCGAGCAGCGCGGCCTGCCGGACGTCCTCGGCGAGTACGTCCGTCCGCCCGGCCCACGCGGCCAGCGCGGTCGCGGTGCGCGCCATCACGATGTCGGCACGCATACCGTCCACCTCGAAGGCCGCACAGGTCGCCGCGATCTGCCGCAGCGCCCCGTCACCCAGCCGCACCTGCGGCAGCAACTCCCGTGCCGCCACGATCCGTTGCCGCACGACGGCCTCCTCCTCGGCCCACCGCGCGGCGAAGCCGGCCGGATCGTCGTCGTACGCCAGCCGGCGCCGCACCACCTCGACCCGCTGGTCCGGTTCCCGCGAGGCCGCGACCTCCACGGTCAGCCCGAACCGGTCGAGCAACTGCGGCCGCAGCTCGCCCTCTTCGGGGTTCATGGTGCCGACGAGCAGAAAACGGGCCGCGTGCCGCACGGAGACGCCCTCGCGCTCCACGTACGACGCGCCCATCGCCGCCGCGTCCAGCAGCAGGTCGACCAGGTGGTCGTGGAGCAGGTTGACCTCGTCGACGTAGAGGATCCCGCGGTGCGCGTCGGCCAGCAGGCCCGGCTCGAACGCCTTCACGCCCTCGGCGAGCGCCCGCTCGATGTCCAGGGCGCCGACCAGCCGGTCCTCGGAGGCGCCGACGGGCAGTTCGACCATCCGCGCCGCACGGGCCGTACCGGAGGCCGGCTCGTGCGCGCCGTCCGGGCAGGACGGGTCCGGCGCCGCCGGGTCACAGGAGAACCGGCAGCCGGGAACGACGGCCACCTCGGGCAGCAGCGCCGACAGGGCGCGTACGGCCGTCGACTTGGCCGTGCCCTTCTCGCCGCGCACCAGCACGCCGCCGACCGCGGGGCTGACCGCGTTCAGCAGCAGCGCGAGCCGCAGATCGTCCTGGCCGACAACGGCCGTGAAAGGAAAGGGAGTCGTCACTGGTCGTCGCCCTCCAAGTCGCCTTCCAGCTCCAGATAGGTGGCGCGCAGCCGCTCCAGCGTCTGCGCGTCCGGCTCCGCCCACAGCCCCCGGTCGGCCGCCTCCAGCAGGCGTTCGGTGATGCCGCGCAGCGCCCAGGGGTTGGACTTCTTCATGAAGTCCCGGTTCTCCGGGTCGAAGACGTACTCCGCGCTGAGCTTCTCGTACATCCAGTCGTCGACCACGCCCGCCGTGGCGTCGTAGCCGAACAGGTAGTCCACGGTCGCCGCCATCTCGAAGGCGCCCTTGTAGCCGTGCCGGCGCATGGCCGCCATCCAGCGCGGGTTGACCACCCGGGCCCGGAACACCCGGTGCGTCTCCTCGCCGAGCGTTCGTGTCTTCACCTGGTCCGGCACGGCCGAATCACCGACGTACGCCTCGGGGTTGGCGCCGGTCAGATGCCGGACCATGGCGACCATGCCGCCGTGGTACTGGAAGTAGTCGTCGGCGTCGACCAGGTCGTGCTCGCGGGTGTCGACGTTCTTCGCGGCCACCGCGATCCGCTTGAACGCGGTCTCCATGTCGCCGCGCGCCGCCCGCCCGTCGAGCCCGCGCCCGTAGGCGTAACCGCCCCACACCGCGTACACCTCGGCGAGGTCGGCGTCCGAGCGCCAGTTGCGGGCGTCGATCAGCGGCAGCAGCCCGGCGCCGTACGCCCCCGGCTTCGAGCCGAAGATCCGGGCCGTCGCGCGCCGCCGGTCGCCGTGCTCGGCGGCGTCCTCGTCGGCGTGGGCCTTCACGAAGTTGCCCTCGGCGGGCTCGTCCAGCTCCGCCACCGCCCGCACCGCGTCGTCGATCAGCCCGACCACGTGCGGGAACGCGTCCCGGAAGAAGCCGGAGATACGGACCGTGACGTCGATGCGCGGCCGGCCCAGCTCGGCCAGGGGGATCACCTCGAAGCCGGTGACCCGGCGCGAGGCGTCGTCCCACACCGGGCGGCAGCCGAGCAGCGCCAGGATCTCGGCGATGTCGTCACCCTGGGTGCGCATCGCGGACGTACCCCACACCGTGAGGCCCACCGACTTCGGGTACGCGCCCGTGTCCTGCAGATAGCGGGCCACGAGCGAGTCGGCCAGCGACTGGCCGACCTCCCAACTCAGCCTGGAGGGAATGGCCTTGGGGTCGACCGAGTAGAAGTTCCGGCCGGTCGGCAGGACGTTCACCAGGCCACGGGTCGGCGAACCCGACGGACCCGCCGGGACGTATCCGCCGTCCAGCGCCCGCAGGATGTGCCCGATCTCGTCGGTGGTCCGCGCGAGCCGCGGTACGACCTCGGCGCAGGCGAACTCCAGCACGGCGAGCGCGTCGGGGAGTTCGAAGCCGAGCGCGTCGCGCAGGACGGCGGGTACGGCCGTGCGCTCCCACGCCCGCTCCTCCATGCCCTGCGCGATCCGCCGGCACAGCTGCTCCAGCAGGTCGATCGCGTCGGCGGCCGACCGGGACGGGCCCTGAACCAGGTCGGTCAGCTCCACCGGCACCTTCACCGGCGCCCCCGGCTCGGCCAGCAACTCCTTCTCCACCAGCCCGAAGTGCTCGGCGAGGCAGGCCCTGAGCCCCGGCAGCGCGTTCGCCTGCCCGCCCCACACCTGTGCGGCGCGCAGCACGGCCAGGACGAGGTTCACCCGCGCCTCGTCGACCGGGCCGCCGCCCAGGATGTGCAGGCCGTCCCGGATCTGGACGTCCTTGATCTCGCACAGATAGCCGTCGATGTGCATGACGAACTCGTCGAAGTCGCCGTCGTCCGGCTGCTCGTCCACATGCAGGTCGTGGTGCAGCTCGGCCGCCTTGACCAGGGTCCAGATCTGGGCGCGCACGGCCGGCGCCTTCGCCGGGTCCAGGTCGGAGACGAGCGCGTACTCGTCCAGCAGCTGCTCCAGCTTGGCCAGGTCGCCGTAGGTGTCGGCGCGGGCCATCGGCGGCACCAGGTGGTCGATCACCGTGGCGTGCCCGCGCCGCTTGGCCTGGGTGCCCTCACCGGGGTCGTTCACGATGAACGGGTAGAGGAGCGGCAGCTCGCCGAGGACGGCGTCCGGCGCGCATCCGCGCGACAGCCCCAGCCCCTTGCCCGGCAGCCACTCCATCGTGCCGTGCTTGCCCATGTGCACGATCGCGTCGGCACCGAAGCTGTTCTCGAGCCAGCGGTAGGCGGCCACGTAGTGGTGCGAGGGCGGCATGTCCGGGTCGTGGTAGATCGCGATCGGGTTCTCCCCGAAACCGCGCGGCGGCTGGATCATCACCACGACGTTCCCGAACCTGAGCGAGGCGAGGACGATCTCGTCCCCGTCCACGTACAGGTTTCCCGGCGGCTCGCCCCACGCCTCGGTCATCGCGTCCCGCAGCTCCGGGTCGAGCTTGTCGAACCACGCCAGGTAGTCCGCCAGTGGCACCCGCGCGGGCGCGGAGGCCAGCTGTTCCTCCGTGAGCCACTCGACGTCGTGGCCGCCGGCCTCGATCAGCCGGTGGATCAACTCGTCGCCGTCGTCGGGGTATTCGGTGAGCGCGTACCCGGCGTCCCGGAGCGCGTCGAGCACCCGCACCGCCGACGCGGGCGTGTCCAGACCGACCGCGTTGCCGACCCGCGAGTGCTTGGTCGGGTACGCGGTGAAGACCAGCGCGATCTTCTTCTCCGCGTTCGGCTTGTGCTTCAACCGCGCGTGCCGTACGGCGATTCCGGCCACCCGTGCGGCCCGCTCCGGGTCGGCCACGTACACCGGGACCTCGTCGGGGCCCTGCTCCTTGAAGGAGAACGGCACGGTGATCAGACGGCCGTCGAACTCCGGGATCGCGACCTGCATCGCCGCGTCCATCGGCGACAGCGCCGCGTCCGACTCGTCCCAAGCGGCCCGCGAGGAGGTGAGGCACAGCCCCTGCAGCACCGGGACATCGAGGTCCGCGAGGGCGCCGATGTCCCAGGCCTCCTCGTCGCCGCCCGCCGAGGCCTGCGAGGCGTGCGTGCCGCCGGCCGCGAGCACGGTGGCGACCAGCGCGTCGGCCGTGCCCAGCAGCTCGTACAGCGCGGGATCCGCACCGCGCAGCGAACCGCAGTACACGGGGAGCGCGTTGGCGCCCTTCGCCTCGATCGCCTCGCACAGGGTGTCCACGAAGGCGGTGTTGCCGCTCAGCTCGTGCGCCCGGTAGAAGAGCACGCCGACGGTCGGACGGCCGTCCTGGATCCCGTACGAGCCGTGGACGCCGTACTCCGGCATCTTGCACGGCTCCTCGAAGCCCTCGCCGGTCAGCAGCACGGTGTCGGACAGGAACCGGGACAGCTCCAGCAGGTTCGCCGGGCCGCCCTCGACCAGGTACCTCAGCGCCTCGGCCACCACGCCGGCGGGCACCGACGACTCGGCCATCAACTCCGCGTCCGGTACGGCCTCGCCGCCCAGCAGCACGGTCGGGATCCCGGCCGCCCTCAGCGCGGCCAGCCCGTCCTCCCAGGCGCGCTTGCCGCCCAGCAGCCGTACGACGGCGAGGTCCGCGCTGTCGAGCAGTGCCGGCAGCTCTCCGGTGACGTCCACCCGGGTCGGGTTGCCGATGCGGTAGTCCGCGCCGGAGGCCCGGGCCGCCAGCAGATCCGTGTCGGCGGTGGACAACAACAACACTGTGCTCATGCGGGCGCTCCCGGTGGAATGAAAGGCAGTCCTTGCGGCGCGCCCGACTCGATGAGCCGCCAGAGCGCGTCCGTGTCCGCGTGCTGTTCGATCAGGTCGCCGAGCCGGTCGAGCTGCTCCTCGCGCAGCGCGGCGAAGGAGGTGTCCGGCGCGGGGACGAAGCGGCGGCCCGCGGCGGCGGCCACCTCGCGCAGGAAGGCCCGCCGGAAGCCGTCCGACTCCAGCGAGCCGTGCCAGTGGGTGCCCCAGGTCTGTCCTACCCGGCAGCCGTCCAGGAAGGGGGTGCCGCCGAGGACTTCGGCGACGCCGTGGTGGATCTCGTACCCCTCGACCGGCCGGCCGAGGGCCTCGCCGGTCGGCCGGGCCAGGGTCTTCTCGCGGGCGAACCGCACCCGCACGGGCAGCATCCCCAGCCCGTCCACGTGCCCCTCGCGGCTCTCGACCTCGTCCTCGATGTGCTCGCCCAGGATCTGGAAGCCGCCGCAGATGCCGAGGACGGGCTGGTGCCGGGCGGCCCTGCGCACGAGGGCGTCCGCCAGCCCCCGCTCCCGCAGCCACTCCAGCGCGCGCACCGTGCCCCGCGTGCCGGGGACCACCACGAGGTCCGCGTCCGCCAGCTCCTCCGGCCGGTCCACGAACCGCACCACGACGCCCGGTTCGGCGGCCAGGGCGTCCACGTCCGTGAAGTTGGACATCAGCGGGATCGCGCACACGGCGACCCGCAGCACGTCCTCGCCGACGGGCGGGGCCACGGTGGACTCGCGCACCGTACCGCGCAGCGAGACCCGGAGCCCGTCCTCCTCGTCGATGCCGAGCCCGTGCCGGAACGGCAGCACGCCGTAGGTGCGCCGCCCGGTGAGACCCTGGAGCATCTCCAACCCGGGCTCCAGCAGGCTGACATCGCCCCGGAACTTGTTCACCAGGAACCCGGCGATCAGCTCCTGGTCCTCGGGCGAGAGCAGCGCGACGGTGCCGAAGAAGGAGGCGAAGACGCCGCCGCGGTCGATGTCGCCCACCACCAGCACGGGCAGGCGCGCGTTCCGCGCGATCCCCATGTTCACGATGTCGGTGCGCCGCAGATTGATCTCCGCCGGCGAGCCCGCCCCCTCACAGATCACCGCGTCATACGTGCCCCGCAACTCGGCCAGACAGTCCAGCACCGTGCCGAGCAGCCGCTGCTGGCGTCCGCCGTGGTAGCCGCGGGCGCTCAGCTCGCCCACCGGCTTGCCCAGCAGCACCACCTGGCTGCTCTGTTCGCCGCCGGGCTTGAGCAGCACGGGGTTCATCGGCGCGGTCGGCTCGATCCGGCACGCCTGAGCCTGCATGGCCTGGGCCCGCCCGATCTCCGCGCCCTCACGGGTCACGAAGGAGTTGAGCGACATGTTCTGCGCCTTGAACGGTGCGACCTTCACACCCTGGCGCACCAGCCACCGGCAGATCCCGGCCGTCACGACGCTCTTGCCGGCGTCGGAGGTGGTGCCGGCGACGAGGAGACCCCCGTTCACTTCCCACGTCCCTTCGGGCTGTTGACGCTCTTGAAGTTCTGGACGAGCAGGCGCGCGGCGACCGTGGTGCCGAGCGCGAGCAGGCCGACGCGGCGGGAGAGCCGTACGGCCCGGTCGATGTCGCCGACCCGGACGGCCCGCCCGGTGTCCCCGTTGAGGACGGGCCGGTGCTCGACGCGGCCGGCGTAGGACAGCGTCCCGCCCAGCCGTACGCCGAGCGCGCCCGCGAACGAGGCCTCCACGGGACCGGCGTTGGGGCTCGGGTGCTTGCGGGCGTCGGCCTTCCAGGCGCGCAGGGCACCGCGCGGGTCGGCTCCGGCAGCGGCGGCGAGTACCGCGGTCAGCCGCGCCCCCGGCCAGCCGGCCACGTCGTCGAGGCGGGCGGAGGCCCAGCCGTAGCGGCGGTGGCGCGGGGACCTGTGACCCACCATCGCGTCCAGGGTGTTGACCGCCCGGAACCCGAGCAGCCCCGGCACCCCGGCCACCGCGCCCCACACCAGCGCCCCCACGACGGCGTCGGAGGTGTTCTCGGCGACCGACTCGACCACGGCCCGCGCGATTGCGTCGGCGTCCAGCGCCTGCGGGTCCCGGCCGCACAGACGGGGCAGCCGCTCCCGGGCCGCCTCGACGTCCGCGCGTTCCAGCGCGTGCCCGATCGCGCGGGCCTCGCGGGCGAGCGAGGTGCCGCCGACGACCGCCCAGGCGGCGGCCGCGGTCAGCGCCGCGGAGGCGGTGGGGGAGGGGCGTACGGCGCGTGCGGCGACCGTGCCGAGTGCGACGGCGCCGCCCGCGCACACGACGGTGTGCAGCGTGCCCCAGCCGCGGTGGTCGTGCCACAACGCGCCTTCCACGGCCGCCGCCGCACGCCCGAAGACGGCGACCGGATGACCGCGGCGCGGATCGCCGAGGATCAGATCACCGAGAAGGCCGGCGGCGGCGCCGTACGCGTAGGAGCGATCGGCACCCATGGGCTCAGCCGGCCGTGGGTACGGGGGCGGGCCTGGTAGGGGTCCTTCGGCAGCCGGGCATGGCGATCGATGTCCTCACTCAGGGTGTCCGCGCCCTGGTTCGACGAGATGCGGCGGCGAGAGTTCCTGGCTCCCGGGGGTTCTTCCCCGGTGACAGTGGCGGGACCGCGCCGGATTCGCACCGGCTTCCTCTGCTGCCGCCGTACATGGCCCGGGCAGTCCACCACGCGCCCGGAAGGGCCGTCAACTTGCCGTTGACCTGCGAGGGGAGAGTGTGCCGATCCCCACATCGCGGGCGTGCGGACATGCGGAAGGCTCCTCTGCGGATGTCGCCGGAGAGGAGCCTTGCCGAGGTTCGGGCGCTGTCAGGCCTTGGCCACGATCAGGAAGATGCCGTACGCCACCGCCGCCGCGCAGGCCGCGAAGCAGACGTAGGCGCCGGTGACGGCGAGGGCGGCGGAGTCACCCTGCGCCGCGGCCTTCTCGCGCCGGGCCAGACCGTTGATGCCGAGGGTGAACAGGGCCACCAGGCCCACCGTGAACACGAGGCTGACGCCGAAGACGGAGCCGATGGCCGACCAGTCGATCTTCATGGGGATGCTTCCTTGTTAACCGGAGTGGCCGGGTCAGACGGTGGCGGTCGGCGGGGCGGCCGGAGCGGCGGTCTCGGCGGTGGCCGGGGACGCGGCCGGGGAGGCGATCGTGGCCGTCAGGTCGTCGCCGATCGTGCCGGCCGGGGGCGGGGTCACCGCGGCGATGGCGGTGGTCACCACGCCGGCCGGCGGTGCGCTCTCCTCGACGACGTTGGTGGCGTCGACGACCTCGCGGCGGGAGATCTTCCAGATCGCGGCGCTCGCGGCGACCAGGAAGACCGCGACCACGGCGGTGCCCCAGTCACCGAGGTCCGTCACGGACTCGGCGCCCGCGCCGACCAGCGCGGCGGCCGGGAGGGTGAGGACCCAGGCGACGAGCATGCGGGTCGCGGTGGACCAGCGGACCACGCCGCCCTTGCGGCCGAGGCCCGTGCCCATCACGGCGCCGGAGACGACGTGCGTGGTGGACAGGGAGAAGCCCAGGTGGGAGGAGGCCAGGATGGCGGTCGCGGCACTGGTCTGGGCGGCGAAGCCCTGGCGCGGCTCCAGGTCGGTCAGGCCCGTGCCCATGGTGCGGATGATGCGCCAGCCGCCGATGTAGGTGCCGAGCGCGATGGCCAGGCCCGCGGAGAGGATCACCCAGGTGGGAGGGTTCGAGCCGGGGGCGATGGCGCCGCCCGCGATCAGCGCGAGCGTGATGATGCCCATCGTCTTCTGGGCGTCGTTGGTGCCGTGGGCGAGAGAGACGAGTCCGGCGGAGGCGATCTGGCCGGCGCGGTAGCCCTTGCGGGTGGCCTCGCCCTCGGACTTGCCGCCGATCCCGTACGAGAGGCGGGTGGACAGCAGGGCCGCGACGCCCGCGACGACCGGCGCGGCGACCGCCGGGAGCAGCACCTTGGTCACCAGCACGTCCCCGTGCACGGCGCCGAAACCGGCGGAGGCGACGGTGGCGCCGATCAGGCCGCCCATCAGGGCGTGCGAGGAACTGGACGGCAGGCCCACCAGCCAGGTCAGCAGATTCCAGAGGATCGCGCCGACCAGGGCGGCGAAGATGACCTCGGGACGGATGCCCTTCTCGTCGACGAGCCCCTTGGAGATCGTGTTCGCGACCTCCACGGAGAGGAAGGCGCCCACCAGGTTCAGGACGGCGGACATGGCCACTGCGATCTTGGGCTTCAGGGCGCCTGTCGAGATGGTGGTCGCCATCGCGTTGGCGGTGTCGTGGAAACCGTTCGTGAAATCAAACGCGAGTGCGGTTACCACCACAATCGCGAGGATCAGCGAGAAGCTTTCCATTTACCCAGGCAATCGTTCGAGGTCGTTGGCTGGACGAACGTAGGCAACCTGGATGAACGGAAGGTGAACTGGGCCGGGCGTAGCGGTGTCCGGAGGGAGGGGGTGAGGTTCCGTTCGTCGCTGGCGACCCAGGCGCCCCTTGACTACCGGCCCCGCGCGAAGGTACGCAGTCGGCCGACCGAGCCGTCGAAGAGATTCTGGTCACCCGGCAGGCTGCCCCGGGTGCCGTTCTGCCAGAACGTCCAGTGCCGCCAGCCGCCCGGCAGCGGCCCCGGCCGCGCGGTGCCGTGGCGGGCGATCCACAGGGGGTTCTTGGAGGCGAACGCGCGGCTGTTGCCGGTGCAGAGCTTCCACCACTGGGCCGTCGTGTAGATCACCGGGCGGCGGCCGGTCTGCCGCTTGACCTCGTCGCTGAAGGACCGGATCCAGCGGACCATCTTCTTCTTGCTCACGCCATAGCACTTGTGCTTCTTGCTGTACGGGTTGTACTCGATGTCCAGCGCGGGCGGCAGCGTCCAGCCGTCGGCCTGCCAGTCGCCCCCGTTGTCCAGGAAGTACTTGGCCTGCTGGGCGCCGGAGGACTCGTCCGGGAGCGCGAAGTGGTACGCGCCACGGATCAGGCCCGCCTCGCGCGCGCCGTCGTACTGCCCGCCGAAGTAGGGGTTGTGGTAGTCCGTGGACTCGGTCGCCTTGATGTAGACGAACCGTGCCCCCTTGTCCTGTACGTCCTCCCAGTCGACGTGCTTCTGGTGCGAGGAGACGTCGTGCCCCCGGGTCCGGGGCGAGGCCAGTGCCGGGGGACCGGCCGCCGCGGCCGTGGGCACCGTGAGGGCGAGCACCGCCGTCGCCGCCGCGAGGACACCGCGGCGGCGACGGATCAGGGTGCGTTCACTGGCCATGTGTCTCCCCGGGTCGGCGGACGAGCGTGTCGTCCGGCGAGCAAGAGGGATCATTCAAGGCCCGGTTATCAGCGAATCGGTGCCGCATTCCGGTGATTCGCGACAAGTTCCGCCCATTCGGAGGCACGTCGTCCACGCGTGGCTTCCGGCAGGATCGCGGCATGGCTGAACAGCGGCGGGACGCGCAGGACGCGGAACAGGAACGTATGTGGGCGGAACTGGTCGCCACGGCGCGGCGGACCGTCGCCGACGGGCTGGTGGTCGGCACCTCCGGCAACGTCTCGGCGCGCGTCGGGGACCTCGTGCTGGTCACCCCGTCGGGCGTCCCCTACGACCGGCTCACCCCGGACGACCTCACCGGCGTCGACCTGGCCGGCCGCCAGGTGTTCGGCACGCTGGTGCCGACCAGCGAGCTGCCCATGCACCTCGCCGTCTACCGCACCACCGACGCCCGCGCGATCGTCCACACCCACGCCGTGCACGCCACCGCCGTCTCCACGCTGGTGCCCGAACTCCCGCCGGTCCACTACATGACCGGCGCCCTCGGCGGCTCCGTCCGCGTCGCCCCCTACGCCACCTACGGCACCGACGAACTGGCCGAGAACATGCTCCGCGCCCTGACCGGCCGCTCCGGCTGCCTCCTGCAGAACCACGGCACGATCACCTACGGCACCACCCTCGACCAGGCCTACGACCGCACCGCCCAGCTGGAGTGGATGTGCCGCCTGTGGCTGACGGCATCGAGCGTGCCGGGCCTGACCCCGTCCCTGCTGACCGAGACACAGCTGAGGGAGGCGGGGGAGCGGCTGCGCGGGTACGGGCAGCGGAAGTGATCCGCCCCGCTCCGCCGCACGGTCCGACTCCGCCCGCCCCTCCGCTGGCCGGTGGCACGAACCCCCACGAGACTGGAGGGGTGCGTCCCGTCAGAGCGACCGCCACGGCAGTCACGGCGTTCCTGGCCGCCGGCGCGGCATCCGTCGCCGCCGGCCGGTTCGCCAGCGATGCCGCGCTGAAGGCCCCCGCGGGCCGCCCGCTGCCCACCGAACCCCGCCTGACCGTGCACGGCACGGCCGCCGGCCGGATCGCGCTCACCCGCGCCCTCGCCTCCCTGCGCCCCGGCACCTACGGCCTCGCCGGCGACGGCTCCCACGCGGTCGTCGGCCCCGTCCTGGCGGCGGCCCGGCACAGCGCCGACACCGTCGTACGCCGCCTGGAACGCGTCACCCACGGCTCCTTCACCCCCGGCGACGCGGCCTGGCTCACCCCGAACCTCTACGTCGGCAATCCGGACACCGCCCTCGGCCTCGACCACGCCGACATCGACGTGCCCGGCGAACTCGGCAACCTGCCCGCCTGGTTCGTGCCCGGGGCCCGGGACACCTGGGTGATCGCCGTGCACGGCCTCGGCACCACCCGGGAACAGGCCATGAACCTCATGGGCCCCCTGCACGCCCGCCGGGTGCCCGTCCTCGCCCTCGCCTACCGCGGCGACCTCGGCGCCCCGCGCCCGCCGGACGGGCTGAACCACCTCGGCGAGACCGAGTGGCGGGACGTCGACGCGGCGATACGCTACGCCGTCCGCTACGGCGCCCGCCGGGTCGTCCTGCTCGGCTGGTCCACCGGCGCCACCATGGCCCTGCGCGCCGCAGAGCACTCCGCGGTGCGCGAGCGCATCGCCGGGCTGGTCCTCGACTCACCCGTGCTGAGCTGGGAGGCCACGCTGCGCGCCCTCGCCCGGGCCCGCCACACCCCGCAGCCGCTGCTGCCGCTGGCGGTGCGCGCCGCCCAGGGCCGGACCGGCCTGTACGCCGACCGGGCCGCCGAGCCCACCGACCCCGACCTGCTCACCGTACCGACCCTGATCTTCCACGGCCCCGACGACCAGGTCGCCCCCTGGGAGTACTCCCGCCGCCTCGCCGCCCGCCGCCCGGAGCTGGTCGCCCTGCACACCGTGGCGCAGGCCCCGCACGCGGCGATGTGGAACGCCGACCCGCAGGCGTACCAGGAGCGGGTGCGCCGCTTCATGACCCCGCTGGTGTGAGGCGGCTCGTACGACCCCGCCGATGGGCGGCCATCCCCCGGTGCCGGCCATTCCGTTTAAGGCCGTACGACTGGCTTGATCAGCTCACCTCGCCCCGCGTCGAACCCCGTGCGTTGGCCAGCCCCGTCGCCCGCCGTGACATTCCGTTTGGGTTTTCGGACCGTCAACCGGAAGACTGCACCTGTGACGTCCCGTATCCCGCGCGACTCCAGGCTTCGACTCGTCCGACCGCGACCCCTGGCCGCCACCCCCAGAGCTGTGAACCAGCGTCGCCCGAGGCGCCCCTCACCCCGGCCGCCGGAAGGCACCCCCGCCCCGGCCGAACTGGCCAGAATGGCGCGCACCGGCCTGGCGGGCGCGGTCCGCGTCGCCCGCTGGGCCGACGCCGTCCTCGGCCCCGGCAGCGCCGGCGCCACCGCCGACGGCAAGGCCACCCTCTCCGACCCGACCGCCGAACGTGCGGGCGCCGACCTCGGCCTGAGTGCCGCTCAGATCCGCGCCGAATGGGACACCGCCCGCCTCGCCGGACTGGTCGAGGTGCACGGCGACAGCGCGCGCCCCGGCTGGCGACTGCGCGCCTGGGACCGCGACGACAGCGCCGTACTGCGCGGCTGGGTCGCCCTCTTCGACGCCTGGTCGCTCGCCTCCCCGGAGCCGGAGGAGCACGAGGCCGCCGCGGTCGCCGAGGTCGTCTCGGCCATGCCCCAGGTACTCTCCTTCCTCCAGCTGTCCGCCGGGCCCGTCCCGGTCGTGCAACTGCTCGACCTGCTCCAGCAGCGGGTCACCGAACTGCGCACCGAACGCTGCGAGGTCTCCTACGAGCCCGGCACCGAGCGCTCCGCCGCCGCCCGGGTGGACCCCGCCCCGGCCGTGGACACCCCGCTGGAGCCCCTCCTCGACTGGGCGCTGCGGGCCCTCGCCGCCGTCGGCGCGCTGACCTACGGCGACGGCCAGGCCACCCTCACCCCGCTGGGCAGCTGGGCGGTGTGGGTCAAGCTGGAGCAGATCTGCGTGGCCGCGCAGAGCCCCGCCGGCAACATCGAGCAGTCCGCCGAGGACATGCTCCGCGGCTGCGCCCAGCTGCGCCCCAACGCGGCCCGCGCCGAGTACCGAGCCTGGCTCGCGGCCCGGCCCGTCGGCAGCGCCGTCACCCAGCTGATCGACGCCGCGCGCGGCGAGGACGCCCTGCTGCGCGGTCTGGCCTTCGAGGCGCTGCGCGTCGTCGGCGGCCCCGCCGAGCCCGACGTGCACGCGGTCGTCGACGAGCCCGCCCTCAGGCCGTACGCCCTGCTGTGGCTCGCCGAGCACGACGGGGCCGACCCGGAGGACGCCCACGAGGCCCTCACCCGTGAGGAGGCGACCTGGCTGTGGGTGGACACCGCGGCCGCCGTCGCCGACCACGGCGAGGCGCCGATGCTGGTCCGGCATCTGGAATCCGCGGTGCAGCCCACCGTCCCCCAGCTGCTCGACGAGGTCCGCGCCGTCGGTCACCCGCGCACCGTCCAGGTCCTGGTCGCGCTCGCCGCCGCCCATCCCGACCCGGCCCTGGCCAAGGCCGTGCGCCGGGCCGCGTTCCAGGTGCACACCGGCGGCTGAGCGGCGTGCGTCCGCCCCGGGCGCCTCGGGTGCGGCAGACGTCTCAGGCGCCGATCTCGGGGGCGTACGTCCCGAAGCTCCAGATGTTGCCCTCGAGGTCCCGGGCCATGTAGTCCCGCGAGCCGTAGTCCTGGTCGGTCGGCGGCATGAGGATCTCCACGCCGTGCTCCAGTGCCCGCTGGTGGTGGGTGTCCACGTCGTCCACGACGACGTACACCCCGGCGGGCCCCGCGTCCTTCATCGCGGCGTCGAAGCGGCCGCCCCGGCCCTTGGAGCCGATCATCACCGCGCCGTGGCCCTGGACCAGCTCGGCGTGCATCACCTGGCCGTCCGCCGTCTCGTACACCGACAGCTCCGTGAAGCCGAGGGCCTCCGTCAGCTGTCTGATCGCCGCCTTCGCGTCCGCGTACAGCAGCGAGGGATAGATGCTCGGCCGTCCACCACCCATGCCCGCCATGCCGATCACTCCTTCGTACGCCGGCTGTGCGGCGTCTCGTTCAGTCTCGCAGCCGCCACTGACAACGCCTCAGCGGAACGTGTCGCACTGCCTCATGTCGCCCGTGCGGTAGCCCTGCCGGAACCACTGCTGCCGCTGCTGGGCCGACCCGTGCGTCCACGTCTCCGGCGTCACCCGGCCCTGGTACCGCTGCTGGATCCGGTCGTCGCCCACGGCGGCCGCGGCGTCCAGCCCGTCCCGGATGTCCGCGGCGCTCAGGCTCGTGACCAGCGGTCTGCCGGTCGACGCGGCCGGCGTCGTCGTCGCGTGGTGCGCCCACACCCCGGCGTAGCAGTCGGCCTGGAGTTCCGTGCGCACCGAGTTGCTGTTCGCCCCGGTCAGCCCGTCCTGGGAACGGCCGAGGAGGCCCTGCAGATCCTGGACGTGGTGACCGTACTCGTGCGCGATCACGTACGCCTGCGCGAACGGGCCGCCGGTGGACCCGAACTTCGTGCGCAGCTCGTCGAAGAAGCCCAGGTCCAGATAGACCTTGCGGTCACCCGGGCAGTAGAACGGCCCCACCGCCGAGGTCGCCGCGCCGCACGCGGTGGCGACCCGTCCGCTGAAGAACACGGTCGGCGAGGCGCTGTACGTCCCCCCGCGCCGCCGGAACTCCTGGGTCCAGTAGTCCTGCACGCTGTTCACCACGGCCACCGCCCGGCAGTCGTCCCGGACGTTCGCGTCCCTCCCGGTACGGCAGGACTGCTGGACCTGCGCGAGCGAGGAGGCGGTGGGCTCGGCCGGGCCGCCGGAGGACAGCCCGAGCTGGTCCGGGCCCACGCCCAGGTACAGCCCCAGCAGCAGCGCGATCACCCCGGCCAGGCCGCCCCCGATGGTCGCCCTGCCGCCGGGGATCCGGCTGCCGCGCTGGTCCTGCACCTCGGAGGTGTCCAGGTTCGCGTCGTCGTCGAACTGCACGCGTCACCGCCCTCTGCCCACGCCGTCGCGCCCGTCGTGCGAAGCCTGGCGGCATCCCTACCCGCCGCGCCGCCCCGCCCCCGGACGAACACCCGAACGGGGGACCTCCCGCCCGGCCCGCACCGGGCTCGCCGACCGATCCGGGGCCGTGGGCAGCGAAAGGACGTCCTCGCGCGCGTGCCGGGACGGCCGGGCCGCGCGCGAGGCACTGCCCAGGCCGGTGATCACGCCCGGACCGGGCGGCCGACGGCCCCGGACGACCTCGGGTGGATCACCCCGGGCCGTCCGCCCCCAGCAACGACCTGCGGGAACGGCGCCCGAGGGCACGGGCCGGAGCGGGACCGAACGCACGGACGTAGAAAAACCGCTTGCACGGCCCCGTTAGACTGCTTCCATGGCCATTCTCCTCGCGCATTAGACGGCGGGAACGCCCTCAGCCGTCCACCCGACCCTTCCTGTACGCCCTGGAGTCTGTCCGTGATCTCCGCCTCCGGTATCGAGCTGCGCGCCGGTGCGCGCGTCCTCATCGAGAACGCCACCTTCCGTGTCGCCAAGGGCGACCGCATCGGCCTCGTCGGCCGCAACGGCGCCGGCAAGACCACCCTCACCAAGTGCCTGGCCGGCGAGGGCATCCCCGCCGGGGGCCAGATCGCCCGCTCCGGCGAGGTCGGCTACCTCCCGCAGGACCCCCGCACCGGCGACCTCGACGTCCTCGCCCGCGACCGGATCCTCTCCGCGCGCGGCCTCGACGTCCTGCTCCGCAAGATGCGTGACAACGAACAGCGCATCGCGGGCGGCCAGGGCGCCACCCGCGAGAAGGCCCTCAGGCAGTACGAGCGCCAGGAGACCGAGTTCCTCACCAAGGGCGGATACGCCGCCGAGGCCGAGGCCGCCACCATCGCCGCGGCGCTGAACCTGCCCGACCGCGTGCTCGGCCAGCCCCTGCACACGCTCTCCGGCGGTCAGCGCCGCCGTATCGAGCTGGCCCGGATCCTGTTCTCGGACGCCGACACCCTGCTCCTCGACGAGCCCACCAACCACCTCGACGCGGACTCGATCATCTGGCTGCGGGACTACCTGAAGACCTACCGCGGCGGCTTCATCGTGATCAGTCACGACGTCGACCTGGTCGAGACGGTCGTCAACAAGGTGTTCTACCTGGACGCCAACCGCGCCCAGATCGACGTCTACAACATGGGCTGGAAGCTCTACCAGCAGCAGCGCGAGGCCGACGAGAAGCGCCGCAAGCGCGAGCGCGCCAACGCCGAGAAGAAGGCCGCCGCACTGCACTCGCAGGCCGACAAGATGCGCGCCAAGGCCACCAAGACGGTCGCCGCGCAGAACATGGCCCGCCGCGCGGACAAGCTGCTGGCCGGCCTGGATGCGGTCCGGCAGTCCGACAAGGTCGCCAAGCTCCGCTTCCCCGAGCCCTCGCCGTGCGGCAAGACCCCGCTGATGGCCGAGGGCCTGTCGAAGTCGTACGGCTCGCTGGAGATCTTCACCGACGTCGATCTCGCCATCGACAAGGGCTCCAGGGTCGTCATCCTCGGCCTCAACGGCGCCGGCAAGACCACGCTGCTGCGGCTGCTCGGCGGGGTGGAGCAGCCCGACACCGGCGAGGTCGTCCCCGGCCACGGCCTCAAGCTCGGCTACTACGCCCAGGAGCACGAGACCCTGGACCCCGAGCGCTCGGTCCTGGAGAACATGCGCTCGGCCGCCCCCGACCTGGACCTGGTCGAGGTCCGCAAGGTGCTGGGCTCGTTCCTGTTCTCCGGCGACGACGTCGACAAGCCCGCCGGCGTCCTCTCCGGCGGCGAGAAGACCCGCCTCGCGCTCGCCACGCTGGTGGTCTCCTCGGCGAACGTGCTGCTCCTGGACGAGCCGACCAACAACCTCGACCCCGCGAGCCGCGAGGAGATCCTCGGCGCGCTGCGCACCTACAAGGGCGCGGTCGTCCTCGTCACGCACGACGAGGGCGCCGTCGAGGCGCTCCAGCCGGAGCGGATCATCCTGTTGCCGGACGGCGTCGAGGACCTGTGGGGTTCCGACTACGCGGACCTCGTCGCCCTCGCGTGATCCACTGCGTATGGATCATTCGGCCGATCCGTGATCCATCATCTGTGTGAGATCTCCTCGTATCGGCGTGTGTCGTACACGGATTTCGCGGCCGATCCCTTTGTTGCCAAGGGATCGGCCGTTTCGCGTCTCTGACCTGGCACTTCGCGAATCCACCCGTTCAGCCCCGTTGACAGCCGCCCTTGGAAGCCCTTGTTCCGCTTGTGGGGATCCACTCCTGTCGTCACAACGATGTCCCACCGACCTTGCCGAATGGGTGGCCATCACGCCCCGGAGGGGTGATCATGAGGAGACCAGAGCGCACTTCCCATGAGGAGGCACGGGTGGCCGAGACTCTGAAGAAGGGCAGCCGGGTGACCGGCGCCGCGCGCGACAAGCTCGCGGCAGACCTGAAGAAGAAGTACGACTCCGGTGCGAGCATCCGGGCGCTGGCCGAGGAGACCGGCCGCTCGTATGGCTTCGTGCACCGGATGCTCAGCGAGTCGGGCGTCACGCTCCGTGGGCGTGGCGGAGCGACCCGGGGCAAGAAGGCCGCATCGTCCTGACTTCGGGCGGCCCATCGGCTTCGATGGTGGCCACCCGGTCGGCGGTCTGATCGACCGGGTGGTTACTGTGCAGTCACTTAAGCGTGCGCGGCACGCCTGACTGACCGCACCCATCGGAGGCGCCCCATGGCTTCGCCCGACCAGGACCTCGCTCCTGTACTCGACAAGGACGGCGTACGGCTCACCGTCGACGACGCGCTCGCCACGGTGACGCTGACCAATCCGGCCAAGCGCAACGCGCAGAGCCCCGCCCTGTGGCGGGCGCTCACCGAGGCCGGTCGGCTGCTGCCGGGCTCCGTTCGTGTCGTCGTGCTGCGCGGCGAGGGCAGGTCCTTCTCCGCGGGTCTCGACCGGCAGATGTTCACGCCGGAGGGGATCCCGGGCGAGCCGACCTTCACCGATCTCGCGCGCCGTGACGACGCCGGGCTCGATGCGGCCATCGCCGAATTCCAGGAGGCGTTCACCTGGTGGCGGCGCAGCGACATCGTGTCCGTCGCCGCCGTTCAGGGGCACGCCATCGGGGCCGGCTTCCAGCTCGCGCTCGCGTGCGACCTGCGGGTCGTCGCGGACGACGTGCAGTTCGCCATGCGCGAGACCAGCCTCGGCATCGTCCCCGACCTGACCGGTACGCATCCGCTGGTCGGTCTCGTCGGGTACGCCCGCGCGCTGGAGATCTGCGCCACCGGACGGTTCGTCGGCGCCGAGGAGTCGGTGACGAGCGGCCTGGCCAACCTCGCCGTGCCCGGCTCTCAACTGGACGAGGCCGTGCGGGACTTGGCCGTGGCGCTGCTGGCCGCGCCACGGGACGCGGTCGTCGAGACCAAGGCGTTGCTGCGCGGTGCGGTGGATCGTACGTACGACGAGCAGCGTGCGGCCGAGCGTGCCGCTCAGGCGCGGCGGCTGCGGGACCTGGCCGGCGTCGGCGAGTAGCCGCCGCGCCGGGCAGGCGCCCGGAGCGGTCAGCTCACCGCCGTGATCAGCACGGTCACCGTCGGTCTGTCCTCCAGCGCTTCGCGCACGGCCGCGCGGACCTGCCGGGCCACCTCGACGGCCCGGTGATCCGCGCCGGTCGCCAGCTCCACGCGCGCGTGCCGGTGCGGCAGTGCCGTCCCGGCCGTGCGCTCCTCCAGACGCAGCCCCGTCAGCACGCTCACCCCCGGGACGGACAGCGCGGCCGTGGCCGCGCCGGCCTCGTCCGGGTCCGTGGGTTCCCGGGCCGGCGTCGGCCGCGGGGCGGGTACCTCCCTCGACGGCGGCTCCGCTGCCAGCAGGTCGGTCACCCGTAGGTCCACGTCCGTCAGCACGAGCCCGAGGCACCGCGTCGCGGCCGTGGCCAGGGCCAGCCGCAGCCGGGACGCCACCGCCGGCAGCGGCTCGGCGGCCGTCGCCGCGAAGTCCGCCGTCAGCCGGAGCGCGCCCGGCGGCAGCGCGCCCGGCGGAGCCGGTACGACGGGCTCGTGCACGTCCTCCGGATCGGCGAGCGCGATCCGCACCGTGCCCAGCCGCGCCCCGGGCACCTCGTCCGCCGCCGCGTGCCCCAGTACGGCCACGGCCGCACCCTCCGCGATCCACGCGCCGTCGCGCGGCCCGCCGAGCGGCAACAGCCTGCCCAGTCCCACGTGGTGCCGCACGGTCTGTGTCCACCGGTCCGCCGTCATTCCACCAGCCTGCCGCATCCCCGGCGCGCTGCCGGGCAACCATGCGTACCGTGGTCGGGAGACGACGACCGGAAGGGACGTACGGCGATGACCGACATGACGGCGACCCCCGAGGGCGATCACGAGGAGCGGCTGTCGACCCGCAAGCCCACCCGGCGTGGTGGCGGCGACCCGGCGGTCCGCGGCCGGACGACCATCGCAGACGGCGTCGTGGAGAAGATCGCCGGGCTCGCCGCCCGGGACGTGGTCGGCGTGCACGCGATGGGCAGCGGGCTGGCCCGCACCTTCGGCGCCGTGCGCGACCGGGTGCCGGGCGGCTCCAAGTCGGTGACACGGGGCGTCAAGGCCGAGGTCGGCGAGGTGCAGACCGCACTCGACCTGGAGATCGTCGTGGACTACGGCGTCTCGATCGGCGACGTCGCCCGAGCGGTGCGCGAGAACGTGATCGCCGCCGTGGAGCGTATGACCGGCCTCGAGGTCGTGGAGGTCAACATCGCGGTGAGCGACGTCAAGCTGCCCGAGGAGGAGGACGAGGAGCCCGAGCCCCGGATCCAGTGATCGGCTCGGACACAGCCCTGGACCCCGCACGCCGACGAGCTGAGGAGCGTTGCATGAGCATGGCCGTGGTCGGCATGATCGCCGGAATGGCGCTGGGATTCGCCGGGTACTTCGGCGGTTTCGGCGCGTTCCTGCTGGTGGCGGCCCTGGGGGCGATCGGGTTCGTGGTCGGCCGGTTCGCGGAGGGCGACCTGGAACTGGGCGACTTCTTCCGGACCCGTGACGACCGGCGCGACCGGCGGCGGTGACCTGAGGTGAGCGCCGGGACCGGCGTGGCGCGGCCGCGCCCGCCCCTCGCGCCGCCGGGCGAGCGAGGGGCCCTGCGGATCGCCGACCGGGTCGTGGCGAAGATCGCCGCACAGGCCGCCCGCGAGGTGCTGCCACCCCTGCCCGCCGACGCCGCCGCCCCGCACGCCACGGTCGTCGTCCACCACCGGGCGGCCCGCATCCGCGTGCACCTCGAACTCGGCTACCCCTGCGACATCGGCGCCCACTGCGCCGCCGTGCGTCGCCAAGTCGCCGAGCGGGTAAGGGCGTTGGTGGACATGGAGGTGCCCGAGGTCGCCGTGGAGGTCGAGCGGCTGCATCCGGCACCGGCAGCCGACGCGGTCCACGGGAGGGCAGGATGAGCGAGCCCCAAGGCCCCCCGACCCTCGACAAGGCCCCGGCCGCAGCGCCGCCCGCTGTCCAGGGCAGCGGTCGCTTCTGGTCGCCGCGCCGCGTTCCGTCCGTCGTCGTCGCCGTCCTGCTCCTGGCCGGCGCCGGCCTCCTGCTGTACGACATCGCCGCCGTCCGCGCCCACCACCCGGCGATGCACTGGCGCCGCGCGCTCGCCCGGCAACTGGCCGAGCGGCAGCTGGACGACACCTGGGTGCTGGCCGGCGCGGGTGTCGCCGTCGCCCTCGGCCTGTGGCTGATCGTCCTCGCGGTCACGCCCGGCCGGCGCGGCCTGCTGCCCATGTGGCGCCCGCACCCCGAGGTCCGCGCCGCCCTCGACCGGGAGGCGGCTGCGCTGCTGCTGCGCGACCGGGCCCTGGACGTGTCCGGGGTCCGGTCGGTGCGGGTGCGGATGCGCCGCACGAGGGCCGACGTCCGCGCCGAGTCGCACTTCCGTGACCTGGACGACGTACACGCCGACCTGGCCCTGACGCTGGGCGACGCGATCCGGGGCCTCGGCCTGGCCCGGCCGCCCACCCTGTCGCTGCGGGTGGCCCGGCCCGGACGGAAGGGGTGAGGCGATGCGCACGGGCCGCCTGAACCGCGTCGTGCTTGCTCTCGCCGGCCTGCTCCTGCTCGTGCTCGGCGGTGCGGTGCTGGCCGTCGGCCTGGGCGCGCCGGTGCCCTCCTGGTGGATCCACACCGGCGCGCACGACGTCCTGCTGAGCCGGGCCGAGCGCACCCGCTGGCGGCACACCGACTGGTGGTGGCCGACCGCCCTCGCCGCGCCGGCCGTTCTGGTCCTGCTCGCCCTGTGGTGGCTGACGACGGTGCTGCGCCGCCGCCGGCTGGCCGAGATCCTCGTCGACACCGGCGACGGCGAGTCCGCCCTCCTGCGCGGCAGGGCCCTGGAGGCGGCGCTGGCCCGGGACGCCGTCCGGCAGGAGGGCGTGGCCCACGCCGAGGTCCTCCTGCGCGGCCGCCGTACGGCACCCACGGCGAGGATCTGGCTCCAACTGGAGCCGCACGTGGACCCGGCGACGGCCCTGCGGGACTTCACGGCGCGGGCACTGACGCACGCACGCGAGTCGGCGAGGACGGGGTCCCTCCCGGCGGAGGTACGTCTGCGGACGGTCAAGCACCGTGCGGAAAGGGTGATTTGACCGTTCAGAACCCGTGCCGCATGCCCCCGTCCACGGGCACCATGATCCCCGTCAGATAGGACGCGGCCGGAGACAGCAGGAACGCCGCGACCCGGCCGAACTCCTCCGGCGTCCCGTAGCGCCGCAGCGGGATCCTGGACTCGTGCGCGGCCCGCGTGGCCTCGGGGTCGGCGGACAGACCGTCCAGCTCGCGCACGCGATCCGTGTCGATGCGCGAGGGCAGCAGCCCGAGCACCCGGATCCCGCGCGGTCCCAGCTCGTCGGCGAGGGACTTGGCGAAGCCGGCGAGTCCCGGCCGCAGCCCGTTGGAGATGGTCAGCCCGGGGATCGGCTCGTGCACCGACGCGGACAGCACGAACCCGATGACCCCGCCCGGCTCCAGCTCGGCCGCCGCCGCGCGCGCGAGCCTGACCGCGCCGAGGAACACCGACTCGAACGCGTGCTGCCACTGCTCGTCGGTGTTGTCCGCGACGAACCCGGGCGGCGGCCCGCCCACGCTCACCAGCACGCCGTGAAAGCCGCCGAACTGCTCACGGGCGGCCGCGACGAGCCGCTCGGCGGCCCCGGCGTCGGCGTTGTCCACGGCCACGCCCAGCGCGTTCGGGCCCAGTTCGGCGGCGGCGTCGGCGACCCGCTTCTCGTCCCGGCCGCTGATCACGACCTTCGCCCCGTCGGCGACGAGTTCCCGCGCGGCGGCGTTGCCCAGCCCGCGCGTCGCTCCGGTGACGACGTACACCCGGTCCTTCAGTCCAAGATCCATGGCCCCTATCCTGCCTGGTCGTCCCCGAAGAGGGTGAGGGCGGTGTTCACGAGGGCGATGTGGCTGAAGGCCTGCGGGAAGTTGCCCACCTGGCGGCCCAGCTCCGGCTCGTACTCCTCCGCCAGCAGCCCCACGTCGTTGGTGAGGCCCACCAGCCGCTCGAACAACTCCCGGGCCTCGTCCCCGCGACCGGTCACGTGCAGGGCCTGCGCGAGCCAGAACGAGCAGGCCAAGAAGGCGCCCTCGCCGCCCGGCATGCCGTCCACGCCGACGGCGTCGATGTCGTAACGGCGCAGGAAGCCGCCGTGGTCCAGGTCCGCGCGGACCGCGTCGACCGTGCCGATCACCCGCGGATCGTCGGGCGGCAGGAAGCCGACACGGGGGATCATCAGCAGGGCGGCGTCCAGCTCGCGCGAACCGTAGTACTGGGTGAACGTGTTGCGCCGCGGGTCGTAGCCCTGTGCGCACACCTCCCGGTGCACCTCGTCGCGCATGGCCCGCCAGCCGTCCAGATCGCCGCTCAGCTCCGGGTACCGTTCCAGCGTCCGTACGGCGCGGTCGGCGGCCACCCAGACCATCACCTTCGAGTGCACGAACTGGCGCCGGCCGCCGCGCACCTCCCACAGGCCCTCGTCGGGCTGGCGCCAGGACGACTGCAGGAACTCCATCAGCGCGCGCTGGAACGCCCACATGTGGGGCTTGGCGCTCAGCCCTGAGTCCCGGGCCAGCCACAGCGAGTCCATCACCTCCCCGTACACATCCAGCTGAAGCTGGTCCACGGCGCCGTTGCCCACCCGCACCGGCGCGGAGCCGGCGAAGCCGGGCAGCCAGGGCAGCTCCCATTCCGGCAGCCGGCGCTCGCCCGCCACGCCGTACATGATCTGCAGGTCCGCCGGATCGCCCGCGACCGCGCGCAGCAGCCAGTCGCGCCAGGCCTCGGCCTCCTTGTGGTACCCCGCGGACAGCATGGCGCCGAGGGTGAGGGTGGAATCGCGCAGCCAGCAGAAGCGGTAGTCCCAGTTGCGCACGCCCCCCAGCTCCTCGGGCAGCGAGGTGGTGGCCGCGGCGACGATCCCGCCCGTCGGGGCGTAGGTGAGCGCCTTGAGGGTGATCAGGGACCGTACGACGGCGTCCCGGTACGGCCCGGCATAGCGGCAGCGGGCCGCCCAGCGCCGCCAGTCCCGGACACTGCTGCTCAGCGCCGCGTAGGGGTCGGTGAGCGGCGGGCGCGGCTCGTGCGAGGGGTGCCAGGTGAGCACGAACGCGACCCGCTCGCCCTCGGCGAGGGTGAACTCCGAGTGGGTGCCGTAGTCCTCGCCCCAGGTGCGTACCGACGGCTCCGAGCGCAGCCAGACCGAGTCCGGCCCCGCGACGGCCACCCGGTGCCCGTCCGAGCGGCGCACCCACGGCATGATCGAGCCGTAGTCGAAGCGCAGGCGGAGCGTGCTGCGGACGGTGACGCGGCCGCTGATCCCCTCGACGATGCGCACGATGTCCGGGGCGCGGTCCCGCTGCGGCATCAGGTCGGTGACGCGGACCGTGCCGTGGGCGGTGTCCCACTCGGTGTCGAGGACGAGCGTGTTGGGCCGGTAGGCGCGGCGGGTGCACACACCAGCGTCCTCGGGAGCCATCCGCCAGTACCCGTGGTTCTCGTCGCCCAGCAGCCGGGCGAAGCAGGCGCCGGAGTCGAAGCGGGGCAGGCACAGCCAGTCGATCGAGCCGTCGGTGCCGACCAGGGCCGCGGTCTGCTCGTCGCCGATGAGGGCGTAGTCCTCGATGCGCGCGTTCACGGGATGCGGTTTCCCGGCTTTCCCGGCGGGCAAGAGGGCCGAACAGGTGGTGCGCCCGGGGAGCCCGCGCCGCTCGGTGCGGCGGTACGGCTATACGGCGGCCGGTTCCGGCTCCTCCGGCGCGGTCTCGGCGGCGGCCTCCTCGCGGTCGCGGATCTCACGCCGGACCAGGAACCACCAGCCGACCGGGACGCCCGCGGCGAACAGCCACCACTGGATCATGTACGCGTAGTTCAGCGGGGCGTCCTCGCTGCCCGGGTCCGAGATCTGCTCCGGGGAGTCGGTCTGGGGCCCCGTCTGCTCGACATAGCCGCCGAGCACCTGGGCGCCGAGCCGGTGCGCCTCCTCCGTGCTGTTGATCAGCATGATCTGCCGGTCGGGCAGGCCCTTGACGTTCTTGATGCCGCTCGCCGCGGTCGTCTCGTCGGCCATCAGCCGTCCGGTGATGGTGGTGCGGCCGGCCGGCGGGGCGGGGATCTTCGGGAAGGCGGTCTGCGCGCCGTTCGCGGGGATCCAGCCGCGGTTGACCAGCACCACCTTGCCGTCGGCGAGGACGAGCGGGGTGAGCACGTGGTAGCCGACCTCGTCGTCGGAGTTGGTCCGGCGTCGGACCACGACCTCCTTGGCGGTGTCGAAGGTGCCGGTCGCGGTGACCGTGCGGTACTTCTCGGTGCGGGTCACGGCGTGCCCGGGAGCGGACAGCTGCTCGACCGGCACGGGCTTGGCGTGCAGTGCGGAGGAGACCAGGTTGTTGCGCGCGGTCCGCTCGTCGTACCGGTGCCCCTGCCAGATGCCGAGCCGGATCATCGTCGGGATCAGCGCGATCGAGACGAGGGTGAGGATCACCCACTGGGCGGACAACAGGAAGCGGTAGCGGCGCACCCCACGACGGTACCTCCGGGCCGTGGGGCGCCTTCAGGGGGGTACCCGGGTCACACCCGGTCCACCACTCCCGTCTTGCCGTCCTGGCGGGCGCAGTGGGCGCCGCAGTACCAGCTGCCCTCCGCCTCCACTCCCTGGCCGATGATCTGCACCCGGCAGTGGTCGCAGATCGGTGCCATGCGGTGGATCGCACAGGAGAAGCAGTCGAAGACGTGCACCGCGCCCTGCGCGTGGACCTCGAAGGTCATTCCGTAGTCGTTGCCGCAAACTTCACATTTCGCCATGCGCCACAGGGTGGGCCGTCGCCGGGGTGCGGGCGAGTGGCCGGTGGGTGAGTCCTACGACAATCACCCGTTCGTACGGTCATGTGGCGTACGGTCCCGCACCCCTCGGTCGCGCATCGGCCGGTCACCCGTCGGCGGGCTCGACATCCCGCAGTAGCTGCCCGAAGGCGGCCTCGTCGAGCACCGGTGTGCCGAACTGCCGCGCCTTGACCACCTTGGACGTGCCCGAGTCGGGGTCGTTGGTCACCAGCAGGCTGGTCAGCCGGGAGATGCTGGTCGCCACGTGCAGTCCGGCCTCGGCCGCCCGGTCCTCCAGCAGCTCGCGGTCGACGGAGGTGTCACCGGAGAACGCCACCCGCATGCCCTGTTTGAGGCGTTTGCCGTCCTCGTACCGTCCGGGGTTGGGGTAGGGGCAGGCGGGCCGCTTCCGGGGCGCGCGCCAACTGCCCGGACGGAAGCCTCCGTAGCCGCCGGACGACTGCCGGGGCACCGGGCGGTCCGACCACTCCGTCAACGACCGGCACTCCAGCAGCGGCAGCCGCACGCCGCCCGCCGCCGCGGCCAGGAGGCTCGGCCGGAACGCCTCCGCCAGCACGCGCGCGTCGTCCAGCGCGTGGTGCGCACGTTGCTGCACGACCCCGTAGTGCGCCGCCAGCGACTCCAGTTTGAAGTTGGGCAGCGGCAGCCCCAGCTCCTTCGACAGCGCGATGGTGCACAGGCGCTGGCGCACCGGAGCCTCGCGCTTCGCGCGCGCGTACTCCCGCGCGATCATCTGCCAGTCGAAGACGGCGTTGTGCGCGACGAGCACCCGGCCGTCCAGCCGGGCGGCGAACTCCTCCGCGATGTCTCCGAAGAGCGGCGCCCCTTCCAGGGTCTCGCTCGTCAGGCCGTGTATCCACACGGGTCCCGGATCGCGCTCCGGGTTGACCAGCGTGTACCAGTGGTCCTCGACCGCGCCGCGCTCGTCCAGCCGGTAGACGGCCGCCGAGATGATCCGGTCGTCCCGGGCCAGGCCGGTGGTCTCCACGTCAACGACCGCGTATCCCTTCGGGTACGCGGCCGGCCACTGGGTGGGGGAGGACACTGCGGTCGCACGGTCTTCGAGCATGGTCATTGAGGATACGGGCCCTCACTGACAGCACGGTCCCGCAGGTACCGGTCCCGGTGACCCGGCTCCGTCCGGGCGCTCGGGAGCCGCACACGCGTGCGTGCTTGCGGCCGTGCCGCTCAGCCGACCGGGTCGGACGGACGGGCGGGTGAGCGGTCGGCCGGTGCCAGCAGGGACCGTACCAGCGCGCGTACGGCCGTCCGGAACAGCCGTTCCGTGTCCACCGGGCGGGCCAGCGCGCGGGCCAGCGCGGGGTCGTCCCCGGCGGTCTCGGCGCCCCACAGCTCCTCCTCGCCGGGATGCTGCGCCGGAGCCCGCTCGCGGTTACGCTCCACCAGCACATGCCCGACGACCTGGAACTGCACGGCCCGTACGAACTCGGCGGCCCGGGTGCCGCGCAGCCCGGCCGCGTGCGCCTCGCGCACCAGGACCCGCTGGGCGGGCAGGAACATCCGCTCGGTCAGCCCCCGCTCGTGCACCAGCGCCACCAGATGCGGATGGTCGCGCAGTTGGCGGCGCAGGGCGCACGCGACGCCGACCACGCGCTGCTCGGGGGTGTGCCCGGACGGCCGGATCTCGCCCAGCTCGGCCATGGTCCGCTCCACGAGGGCGTCGAGCAGCGCCTCACGGCCGCCCACGTGCCAGTAGATCGACGTCACGGCCGTGCCCAGCTCGGCGGCGAGCCCCCGCATGGTGAGCGCGTCCGGTCCGTGCTCCTTCACCAGACCCGCGGCGGCCGCCAGCACCGCCTCCCGGCTCAGTGCACCTCTCGCCCCGTTCGGCATGATCCCCCCAACTCGCGTTCGTACACGGGTCTTTACCCCGCACGAGGTCTGCTGTAACTGTGTTACAGGTGACGGCCAGTCAGGAACTGGGCTGCCGGAAGAAGGGCGGTACGGCGTATGACACGCGCACGGTACGGCGCACGGACCGAGCGGGAGGTCTCCGCCACGCGCACCGCGAGCGCGCGGCTTCCCGACATCTGGTCCACCGGTGTGGTGGCCGTCTGGGAGACCGACCCGGACGCCGTCGCGGCGGTGCTGCCGCCACCTCTGAAACCCACCGGTCTCCCGCTCGTCCGGGTGAACATCAGCACGGTGGACCTGCCCGGATACCCGCTCGGCGCGGGCTCGTTCGCGGTCGCCGCCGCGCACGGCACGGTCGAGGGCTGGTATCCGCTGGTCATGCCGATGACCCACGAGCGCGCCCTCACCGGCGGCCGCGAGGTCTTCGGCGAGCCCAAGAAGCTCGGCGAGGTGACCGTCGAGCGCGACGGCCCGGCCGTGCGCGCGGCCCTGGCCCGGCACGGCATCGCCTTCGTCGAGGTGCGTGGCGCGGTGAGCGGGGAGCTGCCCGTGCCCGAGCCCTCCCGCAAGACCGACTTCTACTTCAAGTTCCTTCCCGCCGTGGACGGTTCCGGCTTCGACACCGACCCGGTGCTGGTGCACTGCGTGCGTCACGAGAAGGTGCGCCGGCTGGAGCGGATCGGCGGCGACGTCGTCCTGCGCGAGTCGGCGTACGACCCCGTGGCCGACCTGCCGGTGCTGCGCCTGCGCGAGATCACCATCGGCGAGAAGACCAGCGACCAGAGCGGCCGGGTGGTCGAACGCGTCAACGCCCAGGCGCTGTTGCCGTACATCCATCAGCGCTACGACGATCCGCTCCAGATCCTCGACGCGCCGCCCGAGGGGAGCCACTGATGGATCTGCAGGCGGGACAGGTCGCCGTCGTCACCGGGGCGGCGAGCGGGATCGGGCTCGCGATGGCCCGGCGGTTCGCGGCCGAGGGCCTGAAGGTGGTCCTCGCCGACGTGGAGGAGGCCGCCCTCGGCAAGGCCGCGGCCGAACTGCGCGCGGCGGGCGCCGACGTGCACACGCGCGTGGTGGACGTCGGCGAGCGCGCCGAGGTCATGGAGCTGGCCGAGACGGTGTACGACACCTACGGCGCGGTGCACGTCCTGTGCAACAACGCGGGTGTCGGCTCCGGAGCCGAGGGCCGGATGTGGGAGCACGAACCGAACGACTGGCAGTGGGCGTTCGCCGTCAACGTGTGGGGCGTCTTCCACGGTGTCCAGGCGTTCGTTCCACGGATGATCAACTCCGGTCAACCCGGTCATGTGGTCAACACGTCCTCCGGTGACGGCGGTATCGCACCGCTGCCGACCGCCTCCGTCTACGCGGTCACCAAGGCGGCCGTCGTCACCCTGACCGAGTCCCTGTACGCCCATCTCAAGGCCGAGCACGCGCGCGTGGGCGCTTCCGTGCTCTTCCCGGGCCCGCACATGCTGCGCACCGGCCTGTGGGAGTCGCACCGCAACCGCCCCGCCCGCTACGCCAAGCAGCGTCCCCGGAAGACGCCGTACCGCAGCCTCGACCAGTGGGAGGCGGCGATGCGCGCATCCGGCAAGGAGGTCCGCTTCACGCCGGTCGAGCAGGTCGCCGGCCTCGTCGTGGACGGCATCCGCGCGGACCGCTTCTGGCTGCTGCCGGCGAGCGAGCACAGCGACGCCCAGATCCGTGCGCGGGCCCGCTCGATGCTGGACCGAGCGAACCCGTCGTACCTCGAAAACTTCATCCTGGACTGAGAGGGGGCCGCGATGACCGACGCCGTTTCCGGCGGGGACCCGTATCTGATCATCTCCTCCGACTGTCATGCCGGACTGCCCACCGAGGAGTACCGGCCCTATCTGGAGTCCCGTTTCCACCGGGACTTCGACGAGTTCCTCGCGGGCCGCGACCGGCGCCGCGAGGAGATGAACCGGCTCGGCATCCGCAACGAGGCGTTCGCGGCCAAGTGGTTCGAGGACAACGAGGAGGGCCTGCGCGGCGGCTGGGACAGCGCGCAGCGGCTGAAGGAGCTGGACGGGGACGGCGTGGCCGCCGAGGTGGTCTTCCCGGACGCCGACGCCGTCGACAGCCGCACCGCCGCCCCCTTCGGCGTCGGCCTCGGCCTGAGCGGCGACCAGGACCCCGAGCTGGGCATGGCGGGCGCCAAGGCGCACAACCGCTGGCTCGCGGAGTTCGTCTCCGCGCATCCCGAACGGCACTGCGGCGTCGCCCTGTTGCCGATCACCGGCGAGGTCCGCGAGGTCGTCGCCGAGGTCCAGCGTGCCAGGGAGTCCGGCCTGGGCGCCCTGATGATCCCCTCCATGTGGGTCGACAAGGAGCCGTACCACGACCGCCGTTACGACCCCGTGTGGGCGGCCGCCGCCGAGTGCGCCATGCCGGTGCTCACCCACTCCGGCGCCGCCCCGCGCGAGGAGTACGGCGACCACCTCGGCATCTACGTGAGCGAGGTGACCTGGTGGCCGGCCCGGCCGCTGTGGTTCCTGCTCTGGTCCGGCGTCTTCGAACGCCACCCGGGCCTGCGCTTCGGCGTCGCCGAGTCCGGCTGCTGGTGGCTGCCGAACCTGCTGTGGTTCATGGACCGCCTCTACCTCGGCGCGCACGGCGGCAAGAAGCTCTCGCCGTTCGAGGAGCTGAAGCGCCCGCCGCACGAGTACCTGGACCGGCAGGTCTTCGTCTGCGCGACCAACACCAAACGGCGTGAGCTGGCCCAGCGCTACGAGATCGGCGTCGACAACATCCTGTGGGGCAGCGACTTCCCGCACCCCGAGGGCACCTGGCCCGACACGCGCGCGTGGCTGCGCCGCACCTTCCACGACATCCCCGTCAGCGAGACCCGCCGGATGCTCGGTCTCGCCGCCGCCGAGGTCTTCGGCTTCGACACCGAGGGGCTCGCGCCCCTGGCCCGCCGCATCGGCCCCACCCCCGCCGACCTCGGCCAGCCGGCCGACCAGGCGGCCGTCGAGGCCTCCTGGGCGCGCTCGCGCGAGACGGGCCGGCACTGGCTGACCGGCCACGACTTCCCGGTCCTGGGGGCGACGCGATGAACGACGACCGCTACACGGTGATTTCCGCCGACTGCCACGCGGGTGCCGACCTGCTGGACTACAAGCCGTACCTGGAGAAGCGGTACCACGACGACTTCGACGTCTGGGCGGCCACCTACGTCAACCCGCACGAGGACCTGCTCGCCGACTACGCCGACCGGAACTGGAACTCTGAGCGGCGCCTCGCGGAGCTGGAGGCGGACGGGATCGTCGCCGAGGTGATCTTCCCGAACACCATTCCGCCGTTCTTCCCGTCCAGCTCGCTCATGGCCCAGCCGACCGGTCCCGAGGACCTCGCACGCCGCTGGGCCGGCCTGCGCGCCCACAACCGCTGGCTCGCGGACTTCTGCGCCGCCGCGCCGGGCCGCCGGGCGGGTGTCTTCCAGATCCTGCTGGGCGACGTCGAGGAGGCGGTGAAGGAGATCCGCCGGGCCGCCTCGGCGGGCCTGAAGGGCGGTCTGATGCTGCCCGGCACCCCGCCCGGCTGCGGGCTGCCCGAGCTGTACTCGCGGACGTACGACCCGGTCTGGGCCACCTGCGCCGAACTCGGCGTCCCCGTCAACCACCACGCCGGCTCGGCCTCCCCGCCGCTCGGCGAGGAACCGGCCGCCCGCGCGGTGTTCATGGTGGAGACGACCTGGTTCTCCCACCGCGCCCTGTGGCACCTGGTGTTCGGCGGCGCCTTCCGCCGCCATCCGGAGCTGCGGCTGGTCCTGACCGAACAGGGCTCGGGCTGGATCCCCGGAGTGCTCGGCATGCTGGACTACTACCACGCCCGGCTGGTCGCGGCGGCCACGAAGGCCGAGACCGCCGAGGCCAGGTTCGGCGCCGGTCTGGCCGCCGGCATGGGCGCGGCGCCCTCCCGGGTGTGGCGGGACAACTGCTACGTCGGCGCCAGCTTCATGCGCCCGCACGAGGTGCCGCTGCGCGACCGCATCGGCGTCGACAAGATCATGTGGGGCAGCGACTACCCGCACGACGAGGGCACCCACCCGTACACCCGCGAGGCCCTGCGGTTCGCCTACGCGGGCGTCCCGCGCGCGGAGCTGGCGGCCATGCTCGGCGGCAACGCGGCCCGCGTCTACGGCTTCGACCTCGCCCTCCTGGACCCCATCGCGGCGAAGGTGGGCCCGACGGTGGCCGAGATCGCCGAGCCGCTGGCGCAACCCCCGGCGGACGCGACCAGCCCGGTGTTCGCGCGGGGGGCGTCGCTACGGGTGTGGTGAGGCAGGAGAGGCCGTGACCCCGCGCGCGGGGCATGGGGGCGTCGGTCCGGTGCGGGCGGGCCCGGGGGTGCGATCCTCCCTGCTGTGACGGAACCCACCCACGAAGAGGCCCACGGCGGCGCACTCGGCTCGCGGCTGAACTGGCTGCGGGCCGCCGTGCTCGGCGCGAACGACGGCATCGTCTCCACCGCCGGAATCGTCGTCGGTGTGGCCGGCGCGACCGGGAGCCGGTCCGCCCTGCTCACCGCCGGGCTGGCCGGCCTGCTCGCCGGCTCGATGTCCATGGCGGCCGGCGAGTACGTCTCCGTCTCCACCCAGCGCGACTCCGAGAGGGCCGCGCTGGCCACGGAGAAACGGGAACTGCGGGAGCAGCCGGAGGCCGAACTGCGGGAGCTGACCGGTCTGCTGCAGGAGCGCGGCCTCACCCGCGAGGTGGCTCGGGAGGCCGCCGAGCAGCTCACCGCGCGGGACCCGCTGCAGGCGCACGCGCGCGTGGAGCTGGGTATCGACCCGAACGAGCTGGCCAACCCCTGGCACGCGGCCTGGGCGAGCTTCCTGGCCTTCACCGTGGGCGCGCTGCTGCCGCTGCTGGCCATCGTGCTGCCCCCGGCCGGCTGGCGGCTCCCCGTCACCGTCGTCTCCGTCCTGGCCGCCCTCGTCCTCACCGGCTGGAGCAGCGCCCGCCTCGGCGCGGCGGACCCCCGGCGAGCGGTACTGCGCAACGTGGTCGGCGGGGCCCTGGCCATGGGGGTCACCTACGCGGCCGGCCGCCTCCTGGGCGCGGCGGGCGTGTGAGCGGTCCGCGCGCCGTGCCGGCCGTGCCTGCGCCGGTCAGAGCACCCTCGGCGCGCGGGGCGCCGACGCCGCGGCGTACCGTGAGGTGCGCTCGAACACCCCCCGGGCGCATCGCACGACCTCCGCACGAGAAGGACCCTCGCCATGCGCGCCACCACCATCCACGCTCCCTACGACATGCGCGTGGAGAACGTCCCCGAGCCCGTGGTGCAGCTGCCCACCGACGCCGTCGTACGGGTCCTGCGCGCCTGCATCTGCGGCAGCGACCTGTGGGCCTACCGCGGCGAGGCGGCCCGTCAGCCGGGGCAGCGCATCGGGCACGAGTTCCTCGGCGTCGTCGAGGAGACCGGCTCCGAGGTGGGCACCGTCCGGCGCGGCGACCTGGTGGTCGCGCCCTTCATGTGGTCCGACGGCGTGTGCGACTACTGCCGCGAGGGCCTGACGACCTCGTGCGAGCACGGCGGTTTCTGGGGCTCGGTCGGCTACGACGGCGGCCAGGGCGAGGCGGTGCGCGTGCCGTTCGCCGACGGCACCCTCGTCCAGCTCCCCAAGGACGCGGCCTCCGACGACCATCTGCTGTCCGCCCTGCTGACCCTCTCCGACGTCCTCGGCACCGGACACCACGCCGCGCTCGGCGCGGGTGCCCGCCCCGGCGCCACGGTCGCGGTCGTCGGTGACGGCGCGGTCGGCCTGTGTGCCGTCCTGGCCGCCAAGCGGCTCGGCGCCGAGCGGATCATCGCGCTCGGCCGCCACGAGGTCCGTACCGACATCGCGCGCCGCTTCGGCGCCACCGACATCGTCGCCGAGCGCGGGGACGCGGCCGTCGAGGCCGTCCGCGAGCTGACCCGCGGCCAGGGCGCGCACGCCGTCGTGGAGGCCGTCGGCACCGAACAGTCCATGCGGACGGCCGTCAACATCGCCCGCGACGGCGGCGCGATCGGCTTCGTCGGCGTGCCGCACGGCAGCGGCACCGGCCTGGACCTCAGCGTCATGTTCGACCGGAACATCGCCCTGCGCGGCGGTGTCGCCCCGGTCCGCGCCTACATCCCCGATCTGCTCCCCGACGTTCTGGACGGCACGATCGACCCCTCGCCGGTGTTCGACCTGACCGTCGGCATCGAGGGCGTGCCCGGCGGCTACAAGGCGATGGACGAGCGCACCGCCCTCAAGGTGCTCGTCACCAACGGCTAGCCACCCGGCCAGGACCAGCGGATCGGCAGCGGCAGCGCCGTGAGCAGGCCCGAGACCGCCACGACCGCGCCCAGTGCGACCACCTCGGCCCGCGCGGGCGCGGACGCGGTCAGCGGGTCCCGCGCGCGGCGCAGCCGGATCCGTGCCCACAGGGCGAGCAGGGCGACGACGGCGACCAGGACGACCTTGGCCAGCACGGTGCGCCCGTACGCCGTCGTCGTCAGCTGGTCCAGGACCGTGGCCGCCGGCATCCGCCGCAGCGCACTGCACACGCCCGTCGCGGTGATGGCCGCGAGCAGGACGAGCGCCACGCGCGCGTAGCGGCCGAGCAGCGCGGCACCCGCCGGGTGGCCGCGCCACACCCCTAGCAGGCGCAGGGCGTGGAGCAGACCCCCGGCCCACAGCGCTGCGCACGTCAGGTGGACCAGGGTCAGCGCGGAGCCGGTCAGCGGGCTCTGCTCGGTCGCGGGGTGCGCCCGCAGCGCCTCCGCGACCACCACCGCGGCCAGCGGCCACACCTGCGCCGCCGGGCGCCGCGAGAGGGCGCACAGGGCCGTCAGGAGGAAGGCGTTGACCTCCAGCAGGGCCAGCTTTCCGTCGCGAGAGCCGTACAGGCCGCCGACGTCGATCTGGCCCGGGCCGTGCGGGACCAGATTGCCCGCGGACACCACCGAGGCGAGCGCCAGCGCGGCGCCGAAGCCGGCCCAGGCGGCGAACGGCGCCCAGCCGCGCGGCCGTTCGGGCGGGGCACCGGGCAGGCGCCGGGCGATCCGGTGCACGAGCAGCTCTCCCAGCGGCACGCTCAGCGCGGCGAACAGCACCGCGCGCAGCAGACCGATGCCGCCCGCCCCCGGCGCGGCGGCCTCCCCGGTACCGTGCAGTGCCGCCAACGGTCCGAGCAGCGGGATCAGGGCACCCAGCGCAGTCAGGACCAGAACGGCGACGGTCCGGCCGGTGCCGCCCTCCTCGGTCGCCTCGGCGGCCGGTCGTAGCGTGCTCATCCCGAGATCTTCGCCAACCGCCGCAGAACCGGGCAAGTCCCTGAAAACAACTGGCGGTACGGCATTCCGTGCATCCGTACGTTTCCGGCCATCCGCGCTCACCGCCAGCGCGCCGGCTCCGACCCCCAGGGCACCGGAGGCGCCGCCCAGCCGGCCGGGCCCCCCGCGAAGGCCACCGGCGGCCTGGCGTGCCGCAGCCGGCCGAGCGGGCCGTCCGTCTCGGTCAGCCAGGCGTCCGGGCCCCCGTACGGCGCACCCGTGGCCCGAGCCGGCCGGATCCCGTCCGTCAGCCAGCGTGCGGTCCGGGCCAGCGCCAGCCGCACCGACCGGCCGCCGCCGTCGTACGACTGCTCGGTCAGCGACCGCAGGACGGCCGCCGCGAGCAGATAGCCGGTGCCGTGGTCCAGCGCCTGCGCGGGCAGCGCGCCGGGCTCCTCGGCCGAGCCTTCGGTCGTCGCGATGCCGGTCGCGACCTGCACCAGGCTGTCGAAGCCGCGCCGCGCGCCCCAGGGCCCGTACGCGCCCCACGCCGAGACCTGCGCCACGACCAGCCCGGGCCGGCGCGCGATCAGGGCCTTCGGGGAGAGCCCGAACCGGTCCAGGGTGCCCGGCCGGTACCCGGTGACGACGACGTCCGCCGACGCCAGCAGTTCCTCGAAGGCATCGCGGCCGGTGCCCAGGTCGAGCGTGGCGGACCGCTTGCCGAAGCCCGTGTCGGCGTGCTGGTCGGGGAGTTCGGGCAGCCAGGGGGCGTCCAGGCGCAGCACGTCCGCGCCCAGCAGCGCGAGGGTGCGGGTGGCGACGGGACCGGCGAGGACCCGGGTCAGGTCGAGGACCCGCAGCCCGGCGGCGGGCAGCAGGGGAGCGGTCCCGGGGCCGAGCGGGGTGAACACGCGCGCGTGCGTGGCGTCCAGGTGGGCGCGCTCGACCAGCGGGCGCGCGGCCACCTCGGCGGCCTGCTCGGTGGCCGCCCACTCCTTCGGGGTGCGCAGGGCCACGGCCAGGCCGCCGGCGCCGTAGACCGCCTCCTCGACCTCCAGGGCGGGCCGTTCGGCGAGCCGTGCGGCCGCGTCCTGTGCCGAGGCGTCCCCGGGCAGGCCCAGCGCGCCGAGCAACCGGGCCCGGTGGTGCGGGTAGTTGGCGTGGGTGCGCACCCAGCCGTCGGCCGTCCGCCAGAACCGCGACAGCGGCGCGAAGGCGACCGGCGCCCGCCCGTCGACCAGCAGCTGGCGCTCACTGTGGAAGGCGGCCGCGACGGCGCCGTCGTCGATCCGGACGGCGGGCACCTCGGCGAGCCCGGCCCGGCGGGCCGCCAGCTCCGCGGCGGCCAGCGCGCAGGCGCCGACACACGCGCGCGCCAGCTGCCGTACGGGAAGGCGCGACGGAAGAGCGCCGGGGCGCTCGACCGTCGTCACCCGGGAGAGGAGGGCAGGATCGCCGCCCAGCGCGGTCCATGCGAGCGCGATGTCTGACGAGATGTCGGACGAGATGTCTGACGCGGTATCTGTCATGACTACACTATGCATGATTGATCGATCAATATTGATTCAATCAACCTGTGCGGTAGATGCGAACGGGCAATCCGTACGGGTGATCCGAACGAGGGAGCCCTACTCGGTCACCGCGGCCAGCGCGTCCGCCGTGCCCCAGCCGTAGAAGCCGTTGTAGTTCTTCGCCCCCTCGCACACCGCGTCGACCTTGCCGTCCCCGTCGATGTCGTACGGATCCGTGCACGGCGTGGCGTCGGCCTCCGCGTACAGCAGGGCCTTCACGAGGGCCGCCGGGGCGTGTGGATGGGTTGACTTGATCAATGCGGCGACGCCCGCGACGTGCGGGGTCGCCATCGACGTCCCGGCCATGTAGCCCCACTTGCCGCCGGGCAGCGGGCCCAGGATGAGGCCGCTCGTCGCCGGGGGCTGCGGCTTCTGGTAGGCGGTCGAGTCGCCGCCGGGCGCGGCGATGTCGATCACGCCGAGGCCGTAGTTGGAGAACGACGACTTCAGGCCCTTCGCGCCGGTCGCCGCGACCGTCACGACACCCGGCAGCTGGGTCGGTATGTCGGAGCACCTGTGCGGGTCGATCACGCGGTCCGACGGGGTGCCGTCGTTCGGGGAGGCCGGGTCGGTGATCGAGTCGGACGCGAGGTCGTAGCTCTCGTTGCCCGCCGCCGCGACGTTGACCGTGCCCTTCTTCTCCGCGTACCGCGAGGCCCGGGTGATGGCGTCGACGAGCGCCTTCTGGTCCGGATCGCCGGTGCAGTTGAAGTACCACGGGTCGGTGTAATAGCTGTTGTTGGTCACGTCGACGTGGTGCTCGGCCGCCCACATGAAGCCGCACACCACGGCCTCGGTGTAGAAGTACCCGTTCGGGTTCGCGACCTTGATGCCGGCCACCTTGACGCCCGGCGCCACCCCGGTGACTCCGACGCCGTTCTTCGCAGCCGCGATCTCACCGGCCACGTGCGTGCCGTGCGGGCTCTCCGACGCACTCGGCCGCCAGGCGCCGTCCGTCGTGTCGGGCCTGCCGGACACGCAGTTGGCCGAGGCCGCGCGGTCGAAGTTGGGCGCGATGTCCGGATGGGTGTCGTCCACGCCGGTGTCGATGACCGCGACCGTGACGTCCGGGCTGCCCAGGGTCTTCTCGTGCGCCTTGTCCGCCTTGACGGCCGGCAGATCCCACTGCAGCGGCTCCAGCGGGTCCTGCCCCGCCGTCGCCCGCGCACCGGCCGCGGCGATCTCCTTCGCACCGAGCGCCTTCGGGGTACCCACGTCGGTGGTGGACTGGGCGGGCAGCGGCGCGGTGCGCGTGGCACCGGCCGAGTCCACCCCGCGCACCCCGCGGATCTCCGCGGCGAAGTCCGGGTCGGCCGAGTGGGCGACGATCACGCCGATCCGGTCGTACGCGATCACCACCGAACCGCCGGCCCGGGCGATCGCCTCCTGCACGTGCGCCGAGACGCCGTGTCCCGGGCGGACGTTGACGACATAGCTGAGCGCGGTCCCCTCGGAGGCGGCCGCCGGGGTGTTCTCCGTCGCGGACGCGGTGACGTTCGGCAGGAACGCGAGTGCTGTGGCCAGGGCCGTCCCGGCCGGGATCGCGAGGGCGCGGCGCAAGCGCGGCTTGGGCGCTGTCATGGGTCGGTTCTCTCCAGTTCGTTCGCGGTCGGTACGAGCATGCCGTGCGGGAAGTCCCGGAAGAAGAGGCCTACTTGACGGTGCGCGGCGCGTTGACGGGCGTGGCGAGCGCGAGCCCGCGTCTGGAGCGCAGATGAGCCATGGGATCTCCACATCATCCGGGTACGAAACCGCCCGAGACACAGGTGGTGCTCGGGCAGGTACATCACGGGTAGCGCAGGGCGAAGCTATCTCCCCGGCTCAGTGATCGGCAATGACTTGGCAATGACTCATCAAGACCGCTTGCGGTTCAACTCATAGGACTTGAACCGGTCCTTGCGTGGCGCCGTGGACCTTGGGCAGGGGGCATGAGCACCATCGAGCCCCCCCGTCGTTCATGGCAGACGCAAACGCGAGGAGACTCCGTGGCCACCGAGACACCGCCACCCGCCCGATCCGGGACCCCACTTCCCTCCACCGAGGAGTTCACCGAGGTGCAGCAGAGCGCGGAGTTCGGTGAACTGCGCCGCGCCCACCGCTCCTTCGCCTTCCCCCTGACGATCGCCTTCTCCGCCTGGTACCTGCTCTACGTGCTGCTCTCCAACTACGCGGACGGCTTCATGGGCACCAAGGTGGCCGGCAACATCAACGTCGCCCTCGTCCTGGGCCTCGCCCAGTTCCTCACCACGTTCCTCATCGCCTGGTGGTACGCCCGGCACGCCGCCGCCGAGCTCGACCCCAAGGCGGAGGCCATCAAGTCCCGGATGGAGGGCGGAGCATGAGCCCCGCACAGCACACCCTGCTCGCCGCCGGCGAGGCCAGTCAGCACCGGACCCTGATCATCACCCTGTTCGCGGTGTTCGTCGCCGCGACCCTCGTCATCACGGTCTGGGCGGGCCGCCAGACCAAGGACGCCGCCGACTTCTACGCCGGCGGCCGCCAGTTCACCGGTTTCCAGAACGGACTCGCCGTCTCCGGCGACTACATGTCCGCCGCGTCCTTCCTCGGTATCGCGGGCGCCATCGCCCTCTTCGGCTACGACGGCTTCCTGTACTCCATCGGCTTCCTCGTCGCCTGGCTCGTGGCCCTGCTCCTGGTCGCCGAGCCGCTGCGCAACTCCGGCCGCTACACCATGGGCGACGTGCTGGCCTACCGGATGCGCCAGCGCCCGGTCCGCACGGCCGCCGGCGTCTCCACGATCGTCGTCTCGATCTTCTACCTGCTGGCCCAGATGGCGGGCGCCGGCGTCCTCGTCTCGCTGCTCCTCGGCATCACCAGCGACGGCGGCAAGATCGGCATCGTCGCCCTGGTCGGCGTCCTGATGATCGTGTACGTCACGATCGGCGGCATGAAGGGCACCACCTGGGTGCAGATGGTCAAGGCGGTGCTGCTGATCATCGGTGCCCTGCTGCTGACCTTCCTGGTCCTGCTGAAGTTCCACTTCAACGTCTCGGACCTGCTCGGCAGGGCCGCCGACAACAGTGGCAAGGGCGCGGCCTTCCTGGAGCCCGGCCTGAAGTACGGCGCCACCGGCACCACCAAGCTGGACTTCCTCTCGCTCGGCATCGCCCTGGTCCTCGGCACCGCCGGCCTGCCGCACATCCTGATCCGCTTCTACACCGTCCCGACCGCGAAGACCGCCCGTAAGTCGGTCATCTGGGCGATCGGTCTGATCGGCGCCTTCTACCTGATGACCCTCGCCCTCGGCTTCGGCGCGGCCGCCCTCATCAAGCCGGACGAGATCATCGCCTCCAACAAGGCGGGCAACACCGCGGCCCCCCTCCTCGCCCTCCACCTCGGCGGCGTGGACTCCAACTGGGGCGCCGTCCTGCTCGCCACCATCTCCGCGGTCGCCTTCGCCACGATCCTCGCGGTCGTCGCGGGCCTGACCCTGGCCTCGTCCTCGTCCTTCGCGCACGACATCTACGCCAACGTCATCAAGAAGGGGCAGGCCACCGAGAAGCAGGAGATCGGCGCGGCCCGCTGGGCGACCGTCGGCATCGGCGCGGTCTCCATCGTCCTCGGCGCCCTCGCCCGCGACCTGAACGTGGCCGGCCTGGTCGCCCTCGCCTTCGCGGTCGCCGCCTCGGCAAACCTTCCCACGATCCTCTACAGCCTGTTCTGGAAGCGGTTCACCACGTCGGGTGCCCTGTGGTCGATCTACGGCGGCCTGGTCACCGCGGTCGGCCTGGTGCTGTTCTCGCCGGTGGTCTCCGGCAGCCCGGCCTCGATGTTCCCCGGCGTCGACTTCCACTGGTTCCCGCTGGAGAACCCCGGCATCATCTCCATCCCCGTCGGATTCCTGCTCGGCGCCCTGGGCACCCTGCTGTCGAAGGAGGTCCCGGACGCCGGCAAGTACGCCGAACTGGAGGTGCGGTCCCTGACCGGCACCGGAGCGCACTGACACCCTCGCTGACACCTCTTCGTACGACGGCCGCGTCGCCCGGGACTGTACGGTCCTACGACGCGGCCGCGTCCGGGCTCGTGGGATCAGGCCGCTGTCGTTGTCAGTGGTGTCACGTAGGCTCGCAGGTAACGGGAAACGAATGCTCCGGGAACGAGGGAGGGGGCCCACGTGCTCATCGACACCTACGGCCGAGTGGCCACCGACCTGAGGGTCTCACTGACCGATCGGTGCAATCTGCGTTGCACCTACTGCATGCCCGAGGAGGGCCTGCAGTGGCTGGCCAAGCCGGACCTGCTCACCGACGACGAGATCGTCCGCCTCATCGACATCGCGGTGCGGATGCTCGGCATCGAGGAGGTCCGCTTCACCGGGGGCGAGCCCCTGTTGCGCCCGGGCCTGGTCGGCATCGTCGAGCGCGTGGCGGCGCTGACCCCGCGCCCCCAGATGTCGTTGACCACCAACGCAATCGGCCTCAAGCGCACCGCGAGTGCCCTGAAGGCGGCCGGCCTGGACCGGGTCAACGCCTCCCTGGACACCCTGCGCCCGGACGTCTTCAAGACCCTCACCCGGCGCGACCGCCACAAGGACGTCATCGAGGGCCTGGAAGCCGCCCGCGCGGCCGGCCTCACCCCCGTCAAGATCAACTCGGTCCTGATGCCGGGGCTGAACGAGGACGAGGCCCCCGACCTGCTGGCCTGGGCGATCGAGCACGGCTACGAGCAGCGGTTCATCGAGCAGATGCCGCTGGACGCCCAGCACGGCTGGAAGCGTGAGGGCATGGTCACCGCCGGAGACATCCTCGCCTCCCTGCGCACCCGCTTCGACCTCACGCCCGAGGGCGCCGACGAGCGCGGCTCGGCCCCGGCGGAGCGCTGGCTGGTCGACGGCGGCCCGCACCGGGTCGGTGTCATCGCCTCGGTGACCCGCCCGTTCTGCGCGGCCTGCGACCGCACCCGCCTCACGGCCGACGGTCAGATACGCACCTGCTTGTTCGCCACCGAGGAGACCGACCTCCGCGCGGCCCTGCGCTCCGGTGCCCCGGACGAGGAGATCGCCCGCATCTGGCGACTGGCGATGTGGGGCAAGAAGGCGGGAGCGGGACTGGACGACCCGTCGTTCGTCCAGCCGGACCGGCCGATGTCGGCAATCGGCGGTTGAGCAGACGGCCAAAAGACCGCGGGACGGCGCGACCGGCCCACGACGACACGTGGACCGGACCCGGCCTCAGCCGTCCCCGTCCTCCCGCTCTTCCCACTCCTTGAGCAGAACGACGTCCTTCAGAAAACCTCGCACCCCGAGGAACTGGGAAAGATGCTCGCGATGTTCCTCGCACGCGAGCCACGTCTTGCGCCGCTCCGGCGTGTGGATCTTCGGGTTGTTCCACGCCAGCACCCACACGGCAGCGGCACGGCAGCCCTTGGCGGAGCAGATCGGGGTCTCGTCAGTCACAGGTTCGTCTCGCAGAAAGAGGCCCGGACAAGGCGACGCCGAGCAGCCACGGGGGGAGCTGCCCGGCGTCGGTCCGTCGCTCCGACGGGGGATGCGGAGCGCGTACGCAGTATGTCACGGGTACCCCGCCGCCCGGCACTGGAACTGCATGATTGATCTGAGCTTTTCTTGAGCTTCATGGGTAGCCCGCATTCCGCTTCCGCGGCGGCCGCCGGGGTCACACCGGGTCGGGCCGCTCGCCGCCCGCCCCCGTCGGATGAGCCGCGGCGTCCTGCGCGGCGGACTGCGCCCGGGCGTCCCCGGTCTGCGGCGGCAGGATCATCGGAGGCGTCGGCATGCTGACAAATGTCGACGGAAGGGACTGCGGCCGCTCGCGGCCCGCGTTCGCGATCACCACGGCGACGTAGGGGAGCAGCGCGCCGAGCACCAGCGCGACGATCGCGACGTACCGCTCGACGTTCCACAGGGCGACCGCGAGGATCACCGAGAGGGTGCGCAGCGTCATCGAGATGACGTACCGCCGCTGCCGGCCCCGTACGTCTTCGGCGAGGCCCGTCCGGGCTCCGGTGATCCGGAACACCTGGGCGCTGCCACCGTGCTGTTTCCGCATCACAATCCACCATCCGCCCGCATCGGACTCTCCCCGGCCCGCACCGTCGTCCACGCCCGGCCGGGAACCGGGCAGGGACACGTTCCACGTTACGCCGCGGCCGTTCCGCCGACGAGACCGGGGCACCCACTGCCTGCGACAACGGCGTGGGACCCGCCCCGCATGGGGCACCCGACATGCGTCGTACGGCCTGCCCGACCACACTGGCCCTAATGCTCACGTCGAGCCGTACGAGGAGGCAGCCATGGGCTGGTTGTGGGCGATCATCGTGGGATTCGTGCTCGGCGTCATCGCCAAGGCCGTCATCCCGGGCAAGCAGCACAGCCCGCTGTGGCTGACCACCATCTGCGGCATCCTCGGCGCCATCGTGGGCAACGCCATCGCCCGCGCCGTGGGCGTCGCGTCCACCCGGGGCATCGACTGGAGCCGGCACATCTTCCAACTGGTGGCGGCCATCATCATCGTGGCCGCCGTGGACGCCCTCTACATGGCGACGCTGGGCAAGAAGAAGGCGCAGCGCATTTGAGAACCTGCTGAGCAGGCGCGCCCCGGAAGGGGCGCGGGGGCCCGCGCGACGACGACGAAGCCGCAGCCCGCAGACAGCCCCACGCCCAACGGCGCTAACCGGCGACAACCTCCACCGCGGCAAGGTTCTTCTTCCCGCGCCGCAGCACCAGCCACCGCCCGTCCAGCAGATCCTCCTTCGCCGGGACGGCGTCCTCGGAGGGGACCTTCACGTTGTTCACGTAGGCCCCGCCCTCCTTCACCGTCCGCCGCGCGGCGGACTTGCTGGCGACGAGACCGACCTCCGCGAACAGGTCGACCACCTGGCCCAGCTCGGCGACCTGGATGTGCGGCACCTCGGACAGCGCCGCGGCCAGCGTCGCACCGTCCAGCTCCGTCAGCTCGCCCTGCCCGAAGAGCGCGCGGCTCGCGGCGATCACCGCGGCCGTCTGGCCGGCCCCGTGCACCAGCGTCGTCAGCTCCTCGGCGAGCGCCCGCTGCGCCGCCCGGGCCTGCGGCCGCTCCTCGGTCTGCCGCTCCAGCTCCTCCAGCTCCGCACGGGACTTGAAGGACAGGATCCGCAGGTACGTCGAGATGTCCCGGTCGTCCACGTTCAGCCAGAACTGGTAGAACGCGTACGGCGTCGTCATCTCCGGGTCGAGCCAGACGGCGCCGCCCTCGGTCTTGCCGAACTTGGTGCCGTCCGCCTTGGTCATCAGCGGGGTGGCCAGGGCGTGCACCTCGGCGCCGGGCTCCAGCTTGTGGATCAGGTCCAGGCCCGCCGTGAGGTTGCCCCACTGGTCGCTGCCGCCCTGCTGGAGCGTGCAGCCGTGCCGCCGGTAGAGCTGGAGGAAGTCCATGCCCTGCAGGATCTGGTAGCTGAACTCGGTGTAGCTGATGCCCTGGTCGGACTCCAGACGGCGGGCCACGGAGTCCTTCGTCAGCATCTTGTTGACGCGGAAGTGCTTACCGATGTCCCGCAGGAACTCGATCGCGGACAGGCCCGCGGTCCAGTCGAGGTTGTTGACCATGACCGCGGCGTTCTCGCCCTCGAAGGACAGGAACGGCTCGATCTGCGCGCGCAGCCTGCCGACCCAGCCGGCCACCGTCTCCGGGTCGTTCAGCGTGCGCTCCGCCGTCGGGCGCGGATCGCCGATCAGACCCGTCGCGCCGCCCACCAGCGCCAGCGGCCGGTGCCCGGCCTGCTGGAGGCGGCGCACGGTGAGCACCTGCACCAGGTGCCCCACGTGCAGCGACGGCGCGGTCGGGTCGAAACCGCAATAGAACGTGACGGGACCGTCCGCGAGCGCCTTGCGCAAAGCGTCCTCGTCGGTGGACAGGGCGAACAGCCCGCGCCACTTCAGCTCGTCGACGATGTCCGTCACGGTTCTCGTGTCTCCTCGATGATCTTCGGGCGATCGGACGACACCCTGACGGCGAGATCCGACCACGAACGCCTACGAGGTTATACGCCCTGACTGACAGAGCTCATATTGAAATCCGGGATCCGCAGCGCCGGCATCGCGGCCCGGGTGAACCAGTCGCTCCACTCGCGCGGCAGCGTCTTCTCGCTGCGCCCGGCCTCCGCGGCCCGCCCGAGCAGGTCCACCGGCGACTCGTTGAACCGGAAGTTGTTCACCTGCCCGGTCACCTCGCCGTTCTCCACGAGGTAGACCCCGTCCCGGGTCAGGCCGGTCAGCAGCAGCGTCGCCGGATCGACCTCGCGGATGTACCACAGGCAGGTCAGCAGCAGCCCGCGTTCGGTGCTCGCGACCATCTCCTGGAGCGAGCGGTCCTGCCCGCCGTCCAGGATCAGGTTCCCGAGCGCCGGGGCGACCGGCAGCCCGGTCAGCGCCGCGCTGTGCCGGGTGGTGGTGAGGTGCTTCAGCACACCCTCGCCGATCCACTCGGTGGCCCGCGCCGGCAGCCCGTTGTCGAACACCGACTGATCGCCGCCGGAGGAGTGGGCGACCGCGAACGGCGCGCACTCCAGGCCCGGCTCGTTCGGGTCGCTGCGCAGCGTCAGCGGCAGCTCGCTCAACCGGTCACCGACCCGCGTGCCCCCGCCCGGCTTGGAGAACACCGTCCGGCCCTCGGCCGCGTCCCGGCCCGACGCCGACCACAGCTGGTAGATCAGCAGGTCCGCGACCGCGGTCGGCGGCAGCAGCGTCTCGTAGCGGCCCGCGGGCAGTTCCACGCGCCGCTGCGCCCAGCCGAGCCGTACGGCCAGCTCGGCGTCCAGGGCGCCCGGGTCGACGTCCTTGAAGTCCCGCGTGGAGCGGCCGGCCCAGGCCGAGCGCAGCCGGTCGGGCGACTTGGCGTTCAGCTCCAGCGTGCCGGTGGGCTGGTCGTGCCTGAGGCGCAGCCCGGTCGACGTACCCATGTAGGTCGACACCAGCTCGTGGTTGGCGAAGCCGTACAGTTCGCGGCCGCCCGCACGCGCGCGTGCGAACGCCTCGCCGAGCGCCGGGGCGAAGTCGGCGAACACCGCGGAGGAGGTCTCGGCGGGCGCGTCCGTGAAGTCGGGGGACTGCGGCACCCCGGCGACCAGGGGCTGCGCGTCCTCGGCGGGCCCGGCACCGCGTGCGGCAGCCTCGGCGGCCCGCACCAGCGGCTCCAGCTCCTCGGCGGTGACCGCCGAGCGCGACACGACACCGGAGGCGGTGCCCTGCTGCCCGTCCACGGTCGCGATCACGGTGAGTGTACGACCGCGCGTCACCCCGTTCGTGGTGAGCGCGTTGCCCGCCCAGCGCAGGTTGGCGGTCGACTGCTCGTCGGCGATGACGACACACCCGTCGGCCCGCGACAGCGCGAGCGCCTGCTCGACGATCTCGTGCGGCTTGTTGCTACGGGCACTCATCGACCGGCCTCCTGCGTGGTGTTGAGGATGTTGACTCCCTTGAACAGGGCCGAGGGGCAGCCGTGCGACACGGCGGCCACCTGTCCGGGCTGGGCCTTGCCGCAGTTGAAGGCGCCGCCGAGGACATAGGTCTGCGGACCGCCCACGGCGGCCATCGACCCCCAGAAGTCGGTCGTGGTCGCCTGGTACGCCACGTCCTTCAGCTGCCCGGTGATCCGCCCGTTCTCGATCCTGAAGAAGCGCTGCCCGGTGAACTGGAAGTTCACCGCAGGGTCGGGGGGCATACGTCTCTGAACGGCGTTTGTGCAGGTCAGGCGGCTATTCAAGGTCTGCCCTCAATCCCTGTTCATACGGGGTGAAACCGGACTGTACGGGGTCTGGTGATGACCTGGTGTCGACCTCCGGGATCCGCCTTGGGGCTGCCTGGGGCGGGTCCTGGAGACTGGCTCCAGATCGGATCAGAGACTACCCATCGCTGGTCCGGGCTGGGATGCAGATATCGCCCTGACCTCAGACTCTCCAGTTGCATGACAAGGCAGCCTGCGGGAGTGACGAGCGGTGAAGGCTGCCCGGACGGACGGCGGGCGCCGTACGCTCGAATCATGAGTGCCGACATTGGCAAGCGGCTCCAGGACGTACGCAAGCGACGCGGCATGACGCAGCGTCAGCTAGCGAGCGAGTCAAGCGTGTCCCTGTCCTTGATCCGGAAGCTGGAGCAAGGGGAGCGGTCTGACACGCGCCTGGAGACTGCGCGTCGACTGGCGCAGGCCCTGCGGGTGCCTACGACGAACCTCATTGCTGATCATGAGGACGATCCCGAGACGCCGCCTGGCGCTGATGATCGTTGGGAGGCTGTCCGGCGTGCGCTCGTAGCGCCGGTACGGGCGAACGGTTCGACGGAAGAGCCGACCGTGGGCGGTGTCCGGGATGCGCTGGAATCAGCCCTGCCGCTCTTCTCCGGTGATCGTTTCGCAGAGCTGAGTGTGATCCTTCCGCCCCTGCTGCGGGATGCTGATCTGATCGCCGAGAGTGGCCCGGAGGGGCGGGCCGTACGTGTCCGGCTCTCACAGCTCACAGGCTGGCTGCTCACACAGACTCGGCAGTTCGAGGCGGCCGACATCGCTCTGTCCCGGTCGCTGGAGGAGTCGTCGGATCGGCTTCAGGCGGCGGCGACGGTGAGCACACAGTGCTGGCTCTTGCTGCGGCGCGGTCGGTTGTCTGAGGCGCGGGAGCTGGCAACGCGGTGGGCGGATGAGGTCGAGCCTCGCATTTCGCGGGCGACCCCGGCGGAGCTGAGCGCCTGGGGCTGGCTGCTGCTGCGGGCCTCCGCTGCTGCGATCCGGGACAACCGGTCTGGGGAGGCCGAAGACGCGTTGCGCTACGCCAACTCGGCGGCGGTCGCGATGGGGCGGGAGTTCGCTCCGCGTGACGACTTCTTGCAGGCGTTCGGGCCGGTCACGGTGGCTCTGAAGCGGGCCGAGAATGCCATGATCGTCGACAAGCCGGACTTGGTGCTCAAGCTCTCGAAGCGCATCCCGACCAGCGGCATGCGGCCCACCTCCAACAACCGCAACCGTCACCTCCTGGACGTGGCAGAGGCCCATGCCCGCTCGCGTGACTACGCGAAAACGGTTGAGGTCTTGCAGGGCATTCGCGCGGACGCCCCACAGTGGCTGCCCAATCAACGCTACGCGCGGGACATCTTCGGCCGAGTGATCGCGCGTCGGCGCACCCTGACTCAGGAGATGCGGGACCTGGCCGACGCGATCGGCGTACCCGTGTGACCCGGTGTGGCGCTTCGGGCTGGCCCCCCATCAAAGTGCCATTGAGGTGTGTTCCTGCCGTTACATAGCGTCATATGCATGGCGACCCAAGGTAGAGCAGCAGAGACAGCTGTCCGTGAGCGCATGACCACGGCCGATGCCGACGCGCGTCAGTGGGAGTACACGACCTACGCCCCGGCCGGTGAGACGTGCCCGGCATGCGGTGTGCCGATCAAGTCCCTTGAGAGCTGCCGCCGGGGGATGCTGGCTCGCCGGAACTCGTCTCCGATCGTGGCGTACTGGCACACGGCTTGCGCACTGAAGGGGGCGGGGCAGTGATTCCCATGGAGATCTACAAGAGCAGCAAGAGGGCCGCTGCTGACGCGCATGAGGTGTTGCGGCAGGCGTTGCTGGCGATCGGGATTCCGGCGCGGGATCTTGGCTGGTTGGCTCCGCGCGTGGCGCCGGACGGCCGTCCGATGGTGGCCATGGGGACGTGGAACGCTGATGTGGTGCAGAAGGTAGCGGCGCATCTGATGGCGTCACCTGCGCACGTTCAGACGGCGCCGGACGGCCGTGTCGTGGCCGATCACACCTGCGTGACTCATGAGGAGTAGACCCCGGCGCGCTGAGTGACGGCGAACCAGGACTCGGCGCGTCGGTTGCCCCGTCTATGCGTCTCCCCCGGCGCACGGGCGGGGCTCTTTCGTGTTTGGGCGTGTGGTGCCGTGGTGGTGCGCTTGGGCACGCCGCCGGCCGGAGAGGATTTTGGGCTGGAGCTGCCATGGGGCGAGTGAACAGGGGGCCTTACGCTCGCCAGCGGATCGGGCAGTCTTTGGGACCTGCCCGCAATAGCCCGATCGGCCCCCTGTTCTTCGAGGCTCGCCCCATGGTGGCTGCCTAAAATCCTCGTAGGCCGTCGGCCCCAGCCCGAGAGGGTGAACATCAGCCTCGTCCCTCCGGAGCGGGGCCGAGTCGCCCGATGCCGCGCGGGGCGGGCTCTCGGGCTGGCCGGTGTGGGTGTCGTGGTCCGGGTCGGTGGCTGAGCTGCTGGAGGCCGTGAGCCTCGGGCCACAGCCCTCGCGATCGGGGCGGGCAAGGTGGGTCGTGCTGGATCTGGCGTACGTCTCCAGGGTCGTCTGGTATACGCCGGGGCGGCGGCGCCCCGGACCGGACCGGCCGAAGGCCGCATGCCGGGCCGGGGTGCGGCAAGCCGCATCCGGCGGCGCGCCGAAGGCGCGCCCTGGAAAAAGTAAAGCCAGATTCCGCCACGCCCCGAACCGCTGACCGCTCCCCTCTCCCGATGGGCGCGTGGCACGCTGCGCAACCGGCCGGACAGACAGGCTCAGTTCACCGCTGCCGGGCCGTGCGACTTCCCCTCTCCGGGCGTGCCCTCAGATGCCCTGCCTCCGGCGGTAACTCGGTTGACAATCGGCCCTCGTTCTGATTTTGCGAGTGTCACGGAAAAATCACAGGCCGTTGTCGGTGCCAACTCATATAATTCCAAGGCAAGTTGGCTGCGCCTGATCAGGGCGTATGCAGGATAAGCGCCCTGTAAGCGCAAAGGAGAAAACCCATGAACACCCGCTATCTACTTCCTGACTTGAGGCTCTGGAGGCCGCGTCATGTCTGCCGAATCCGGCAACAGCACCACGCGCAAAACCCGCCTGTCCGCCGCGTCGTCCGCTCCGGCCGAGCGTTCCGGCGTGCTGGCACGCGAACTACGTCTGCAAGCTCTCTCAGAGGCGGACCGTGACCTTATACGGCTCGTCAGTGATCCCCTCTATCCGCGCTGGCGGGAGCAGATCAAAGCCATCGGTGGCTGCGCCCATCCGATTTACCTGTCCGGCTCCACGGTCACCCGCGATGCCGTTACGGGTGAGGTGATCTCGTCCTACTCGACCGCCGGGGAGCCTGGTGAGCGGCTGGCCGTGCGCTGCCGTAACCGGCGTGCCTCGGTGTGCGAGCCGTGCTCTCGCCTGCATGCGGGGGATACTTTCCAGCTCGTTCGTGCGGGCCTGTCCGGTGGTAAGGGCGTGCCCGATGTGGTGCGGGATCGGCCCCGGCTGTTCGTCACGCTCACGGCCCCCTCGTTCGGGCCGGTGCATCGGGTACTGGACGGGGAGCGCTGCCGTCCTCGCCGTGATGATCCGCGCTGCGAGCACGGGCGGCGGCTCGGCTGCGGCCTGGTGCACACCGAGGATGACCCGCTGGTGGGTCTGCCGCTGTGCCCGGACTGCTACGACTACGTGGGCCATGTGCTGTGGCACGCGCACGCGGGGCGGCTCTGGGACCGGTTCACCACCGCCGTGCGCCGCTATCTGGCCTCCGCCGGTGGCATACCCCGCTCCAAGCTCGGTGACCACCTGGTGGTGTCCTTCGCCAAGGTCGCCGAGTTCCAGCGGCGCGCGGCCGTCCACTTCCATGCCGTCGTGCGCCTGGACGGCCCGGACGGCCCCGGCTCGTCGGCTCCGGCCTGGGCGAGTGAGGACGTGCTCTTGGATGCGGTCGAACATGCCGCCGCGTCGACCTTCGTCACGGTGGCGGACTCCGACGCCTACGGCACGGAACGACTCGGCTGGGGCGGGCAGTTCGACGCCCACCCCATCCGCCCCTTCCCCGATGGTGGCGTTCCGTCAGATGCGGCCGTTGCCGGGTACGTGGCCAAGTACGTGACCAAGGGGGCTGCCGAGACGGCCGGCGGCCTGGACTGCCGGGTCACCAGCCTGGATGACATCCGCGCGGCGGTTGTCAACGGCCACGTACGGGCCCTCATGGGTACCTGCTGGCGCCTGGGCGGCCTGGCCGAACTGGAACACCTCCGGCTGCGCACCTGGGCTCACAGCCTCGGCTACCGGGGCCACATCCTCACCAAATCCCGCCGCTACTCCACCACGTACGGCGCACTGCGCGAGGAACGGGCCGACCACCGCCGGGGCAGCGCCAAGCCCGTGGACGACCCGAACACGGTCACGGAATCGGCCTGGCGCTACGTCGGCTCGGGCTACACCCCCGGCAAGGCTGGCCTCGCCCTCGGGATCGCCGAAGACCACGCGCAGAGTCTCCAACTGGGCAGGGAGGCGCGGGAGGACGCGCAGAAGTGGGGTGAGCGGTGGTGAGGGGCGGTAGCAACCTGCTCATGACGCCGGATGAGGCGGCGGCGGAACTCGGTGTGACGAAGCGCGTCCTCATGGACTCGTACCGGCGCTGGGGCATCCCGTTCCTCAAGGTCGGCAAGCATGTCCGGTTCCGAACTCGTGATCTACACAACTGGGTTGAGGAGCGTATGCAGCAAGAGTAGGCTGACGATCAGTCACCAACCAATCAACATGTGAAGGGTTAACACGCGTGGCGACCATCAAGAAGGAAGACTGCTCCTGCCCCCGGCGCAAGAAACCCACGTGCCCTCACAAGCCCTACCGGGTGACGTACCGGGAGCCCGGGGGCAGGGCAGGCAAGCCTCGGCAGGTGTCCTTCAAGAAGCTCGAAGACGCGGAAGCGTTCGCAGTCAAGGTCGAGCGGGACAAGGACTTGGGGACCTACATCAACCCCAAGGCGGGGCAGCGGACGTTCGAGCAGGTGTGGCACGAGTGGGTTGAGGCGGGAACCCTGGAAGAGTCCTCGAAGAGGAATTACCAGAGCGTCTACGGCAACCACTACGGCCCCTTCTTCGGGACCAAGCCCATCGGCAGTATCACCCCTACGACCATCCAGGAATGGGAGGCGGACCAGAAGGAACGCGGCTACAAAGAAACCGGAATCAACGGACGTAAGAACGTCCTGTCGTCCGTTTTCAACTATGCGGTAGCCGCCGAAATCATCGGCCGCAATCCGTGCAAGAAAGCGAACCCCCGTCGGCGCTCGGGGCAGCAACTCACCCCCGTGACCGACGAAGACATCCCGAGTATGGAAGAGGTGTTGGGGATCATCGCGGAAGCCCCAAAGCTGATCCGAGCCGGCTTCTGGGCCATGGCGGGCTGCGGTGTGCGCCCAGGGGAAGCCTTGGCCCTCTCTGATGAGTCCATGGACTGGGAGCGCAGCGTCCTCGCTGTGGATCACCAGGTCTCGGCCTACGGCTGCCAGGAAATCTCCGGCTACAGGCGAGGCGTGAAACGAGGCACGAAACATCGCGCCTTCGAGCAGACTCGGAAGACTCCGGTGCCTGAATCAATCAACGAGATCTTCAATGATCACATTGATACATTCGGGACCTGGGGGGACCGAGGCTGGTTCTTCGAGTCCCCTCGGCTGAATGACCGCCACCCGTCCTATGACTGGTTCCTGGATCAGTTCAAGGCGGCGGCCAAGCTGGCCGGGACTCCGCAGTACACCCCGAAGAGCTTCCGGCACTTCTTCGTCTCCGAGGCGATCCATGCTCAGATCCCGCTCTTCGAGGTGGCGGCGTGGGTCGGTCACCGCACCACTCGGACTACGGAACTGGTCTACGGCCACCTCGTCCGCCGCGCCATGGACCGTGGCGCCCGCACCATGCACAACCGCCTGGGGCTGAGGCTGGAGCCGTTCAAGGGCCTGATCGTCCCGCCCTCCCCGACGCCCACGGAGGACGACATCGAGGACTGGGACGACGTGGCGTAGGTGGTTGGCTGTGACTGCGTGTCGACCCGGTGCAGACTTCGAGCCGGATCGGTCGCCCTCTCAGGCGCGGCCGGACTCGTTCGCAGTGTTCAGGATGTTCACACTCCGAAACATTGCGGACGGGCACCCGTGGGACACGGAGGCGACCTGCCCAGGCTGGGCCTTTCCACAGTTGAAAGCCCCTCCTAGTACGTAGGTCTGGGGTCCTCCGACTGCTTCCATGGAGCCCCAGAACTGAGGGGTGACTCCCTGATATGCAAAGTCCTTGACCTGTCCCTCAAGGCGGCCGTTCCGGATCATGTATGCCCTCTGACCCGTAAACTGGAAGTTGTACCGCTGCATGTCGATCGACCAGGACCGGTCCCCGACGACGTAGATGCCCCGGTCGACACCGCCGATCAGGCCCTCGGTGGACAGCCCGGCCGGGTCCGGCCGGAGCGAGACGTTGGCCATGCGCTGCACCGGCACGTGCCCGGGGGAGTCGGCGAACGCGCAGCCGTTGGAGCGGTCGAAACCGGTCAGCTTCGCGATCCTGCGATCCAGCTGGTAGCCGACCAGCGTGCCGTCCTTCACCAGGTCCCAGGACTGCGCCTCGACACCCTCGTCGTCGTACCCGACGGTCGCGAGGCCGTGCTCGGCGGTCCGGTCGCCGGTGACGTTCATCAGCTCGGAGCCGTACCTCAGCTTGCCCAGCTGGTCGAAGGTGGCGAAGGAGGTGCCGGCGTAGGCGGCCTCGTAGCCGAGGGCACGGTCCAGCTCGGTGGCGTGGCCGATGGACTCGTGGATGGTCAGCCACAGATTGGAGGGATCGACCACCAGGTCGTACAGGCCCGGCTCCACGCTCGGCGCCCGCATCTTCTCGGCGAGCAGCTCCGGGATCTGCTCCAGCTCGCCGTCCCAGTCCCAGCCGGTGCCCGTCAGGTACTCCCAGCCGCGTCCGACGGGCGGCGCGATGGTCCGCATCGAGTCGAACTCGCCGCTCGACTCGTCGACCGACACCGCCGTCAGCTGCGGATGCAGCCGCACCCGCTGCTGGGTGGTCACGGTGCCGGCGGTGTCCGCGTAGAACTTGTTCTCGTGCACGGTGAGCAGCGAGGCGTCCACGTGGTCGACACCCTGCGCGGCCAGCAGCCGCGTGCTCCACTCCGCCAGCAGCGCGGCCTTCTCCTCGTCGGGCACCGAGAACGGGTCGATCTCGTACGACGAGATCCACGTCCGCTCGGCGTGCACCGGCTCGTCGGCCAGCTCGACCTGTTCGTCGGCCCCGGCAGCCCTGATGACCTGGGCGGACAGCTTGGCCATCGCCACCGCCTGCGAGGCGACCTTGGCCGCCGCGTCCAGGGTCAGGTCGACCCCGGAGGCGAAGCCCCACGTGCCGCCGTGCACGACCCGGACCGCGTACCCGAGGTCGGTGGTGTCCGAGGAACCGGCGGGCTTGGCGTCCCGCAGCCGCCAGGACGCGCTGCGCACCCGCTCGAACCGGAAGTCCGCGTGCGCGGCGCCCAGCGCACGCGCGCGTGCGAGTGCGGCGTCGGCAAGGGCCCGTAGCGGAAGCGCTGTGAAGGCTTCGTCGATGGAATGGGGCACGGAGGTCTCCCTGCTGTCGTGGCCTGTCGGGTCCGATCATGTCGCGGACCCGGCCTCGCGGACTACACGGTTTCGGTCCCGTCCTGCTCCTTTCTGTAGGGATCCGACAGGGACTCACCCGCGCCACTGTCGGTGCCCGCTTGCCCGAGCGCGCGGCGCTACCGATAGGTTTTCGATGAAGCCGCCTGTCATCGACGTGTTCGGGCGGGCAGTCCAACTGCTTCAGACCGCTATCGAAAGGGTGATCCGTTGAGCCGCTCGGTTCTCGTCACCGGAGGAAACCGGGGCATCGGCCTCGCCATCGCCCGCGCGTTCGCCGACGCCGGCGACAAGGTCGCGGTCACGTACCGCTCGGGTGAGCCGCCGGCCGACTTCCTCGCCGTCAAGTGCGACATCACCGACCCGGAGCAGGTGGAGCAGGCCTACAAGGAGATCGAGGACCAGCACGGCCCGGTCGAGATCCTGATCGCCAACGCCGGCGTGACCAAGGACCAGCTCCTGATGCGCATGTCCGAGGAGGACTTCACCTCGGTCATCGACACCAACCTCACCGGCACCTTCCGTGTCGTCAAGCGCGCCAACCGGGGCATGCTGCGTGCCAAGAAGGGCCGCGTCATCCTTATCTCGTCCGTGGTCGGACTGCTCGGCTCGGCGGGGCAGGCGAACTACGCCGCCTCCAAGGCCGCCCTGGTCGGCTTCGCGCGCTCCCTCGCCCGTGAGCTGGGCTCGCGCAACATCACCTTCAACGTCGTCGCGCCCGGCTTCGTCGACACCGACATGACCAAGGTGCTCACCGACGAGCAGCGCGCGAACATCGTGTCTCAGGTGCCGCTCGGCCGGTACGCGCAGCCCGAGGAGATCGCCGCGACGGTGCGGTTCCTCGCCTCGGACGACGCCTCGTACATCACTGGAGCCGTCATCCCCGTTGACGGCGGACTGGGAATGGGTCACTGATCACCATGAGCGGAATCCTCGAGGGCAAGCGCGTCCTGATCACCGGTGTGCTGATGGAGTCCTCCATCGCCTTCCACGCGGCCAAGCTGGCCCAGGAGCAGGGGGCGGAGATCATCCTGACCGCGTTCCCGCGGCCCACGCTGACCGAGCGCATCGCCAAGAAGCTGCCGAAGCCGACCAAGGTCATCGAGCTGGACGTCACCAACGACGAGCACCTCGGCCGCCTGGCCGACGTCGTCGGCGAGGAGCTGGGCGGCCTCGACGGCGTCGTGCACTCCATCGGCTTCGCGCCGCAGGACGCGCTCGGCGGCAACTTCCTGAACACGCCCTTCGAGTCCGTGGCCACCGCCATGCACGTCTCGGCGTTCTCCCTGAAGTCGCTGACCATGGCCTGCCTGCCGCTGATGCAGAACGGCGGCTCGGTCGTCGGCCTCACCTTCGACGCGCAGTACGCCTGGCCGCAGTACGACTGGATGGGCCCGGCCAAGGCCGCCCTCGAGGCGACCAACCGCTACATGGCGCGCGACCTGGGCAAGCAGAACATCCGCTGCAACCTCATCTCCGCGGGCCCGATCGGCTCCATGGCCGCCAAGTCCATCCCGGGCTTCGCCGACCTGGCCGCGGTGTGGGACTCGCGCTCCCCGCTGGAGTGGGACCTGAAGGACCCGGAGCCGGCCGGCCGCGGCATCGTCGCCCTGCTGAGCGACTGGTTCCCGAAGACCACCGGCGAGATCATCCACGTCGACGGCGGTCTGCACGCGATCGGCGCCTGATCGCTCCCACGCCGCACACGACGCCCCGTCTCCCGCCCCGCGCGGGAAGCGGGGCGTCACCCGTCCGGCCCGCCTGCCGGGCGGGCACCGGCTGCGACGGCGCACGCTGGACTACGCGTTCACCTCACGCCGCGACCCTCCCCAGCCCGGCCGAGGAGGTCCCCTTGTGCGCCTGTCCAGAACCCCGGCCCCGGTGACCGCGGCCGTGGCCCTCGTGCTCTGCCTGCCGTACGACGCCCTGTCGTACGCGCGCGTGGACGACGTGAAGCCGCCCGCGCCCAGCCTCTTCGGCGCCGCCTGCCGGACCGCCGTGCGCGGCTCCCAGGTGGTGGCCTACTGCCACAACCCCTATGTCGACACCGATCGCGTACGCCTGCACGTCCAGTGCGCCCGCTGGTGGGACATCGGCACCGACAGCGCGCCGGTGGACACCGCGCCCGCCCTGACCGTGCGGCTCACGGGCCGGTGCTGGAAGGAGGTCCGCCTGGTGTGGATCAGCCACCAGAAGGAGCGCTGAACCGCTCCGGGCGACACAGGAACGGATAGCTCGCGGCCTCGGCCGCCGCGGCCTCCGCGTCGCCGGTGCGGATCGCGTCCACCAGCCGCGTGTGATCCATGTGCGTCCGAGGGGTCAGCTCCGCCCCGACGTCCGCGCGCAGCCAGTCGCGCAGCACCTCGCCCAGGTCGGCGTACATCGCCGTCATGACGTCGTTGTGGGAGGCGGCCACGACGGCCAGATGGAAGGTGGCGTCGGCCGCCACGAAGGCCTCCGCCTCGCCCGTGTCCCAGGCCTCCTCGCGCCGCTCCATGAGCGCGTCCAGCTGCTTGAGGTCCTTCTCGGTGCGCCGCTCGGCGGCCAGCTTCGCCGCGGCCGACTCCAGTGCGGCGCGCAGCTCGGCGATGTGCCGGGGGTCGGCGTCGGCGAACCGGCGGTGCATCACACCGGCCAGCTCGCTCGTCGCCACCACATAGGTGCCGGAGCCCTGCCGGATGTCCAGCAGACCGTTGTGCGCAAGCGCGCGGACGGCCTCGCGGACCGTGTTGCGGGCGACACCGAGCTGCTCGACCAGTTCCGGTTCCGTCGGGATGCGTGAGCCGACCGGCCACTCGCCGGAGGTGATCTGGTTGCGCAGTTCGGCGATGACCTGCTCGGACAGCGCCGAACGGCGCGGGTGGCTCAGCGGCATGGCACACCTTCGCACGTAAGGCCCGGGCCCGGACGACCCGGGGATGGACAGTCAATCATCCCATCATTCTATGATGGGTCTCATGGCTAGTGAGGAAACCCGGACCGCGCAGACCGGTATGGCGCACACCCCTACGGCGACGTCGTCGACGTCATCGGCCGAACGCGGTGCCGCCGCCGTGGCGAGCACCCCCGAGACGACCCCCGGCACAGGCCGCACGCGCGCGTGGGCGACCCGCCTGGTCGTCGTCGGCATCGTGCTGTCCGCGCTGAACCTCCGCCCGGCCATCACGAGCCTCGGCGCCCTCCTGGAGGAGGTCCGCGACGGGCTCGGCATGAGCGGCAGCGTCGCCGGCCTGCTCACCTCCGTGCCCCCGCTCTGCTTCGCCGTCTTCGGTGTCACCGCGCCCCGCCTGGCCCGCCGCTTCGGCCCGGCCGCGGTGGTGTGCGCCGGCATGGCCGCCATCGCCACGGGCCTGCTGATACGGCCGTACATCGGCGGCACGGCCGGCTTCCTGGCCGCCAGTGCGCTCGCCCTCATGGGCATAGCGGTCAGCAACGTGCTCATGCCGGTCATCGTCAAGCGCTGGTTCCCCGACCGTGTCGGCTCCATGACCGGCCTGTACTCGATGGCCCTCGCCTTCGGCACATCCCTCGCCGCAGCGGTCACCGTGCCGCTGACCCACGCCATGGGCGGCGGCTGGCAGCCCGGCCTCGCCGTGTGGTCCACCATCGCGGCCGTCGCCGTCCTGCCCTGGCTGCCGCTCGTCCGCGACCGCGGCACCGCGCCCGCACAGCAGCCGGTGCGCGCGGCGGAGGAACAGCCCGCGCCCCTGCGCATCACCCGCAGCCGTACCGCGTGGGCGCTCGCCGTCTTCTTCGGCCTCCAGGCCACCGCCGCCTACATCACCATGGGCTGGATGCCGCAGATCTTCCGGGACGCCGGTGTCCCGGCCGGCACCGCGGGCGTGCTGCTCGCCGTCACCATGGTGATGGGCGTGCCGCTGGCCTTCGTCATCCCGCGCGTCGCCACCCGGCTGCCCCAGCAGGGGCCGATCGTGCTGGTCCTCGGCGTGTGCGGCCTCGCCGGATACGCCGGCCTGTACTTCGCGCCGGCCGCCGGTGCCTGGGCCTGGGCCGTGCTGCTCGGCATCTCCAACTGCGCCTTCCCGCTGGCCCTCACGATGGTCGGCATGCGTGCCAGGAGCGGTGCGGGCGTGGCCCAGCTGTCCGCGTTCGCGCAGAGCACCGGCTATCTGATCTCCATCCCCGGCCCGCTGCTGGTCGGCGTGCTCTACCAGCAGAGCGGCGGCTGGGGACTGCCGATCGCCCTCATGGCGGGCCTGATGGTGCCGCAGATCCTGGTCGGCTTCCTGGCGGGCCGCAACCGCACGGTGGAGGACGAGGCGGCCGCGAGCTGAGCGGCCGACCCCGGAGGCACGCGCGCGCGGGACGGGTGCGAGACTGACCGCATGCAGCCTGTGCTCGACCCGAACCCGCAGAACGGCCAGAAGAAGATGCTGCTCGTCTTCGGCTCGTTCTTCGCCATCTTCGCCGTCATCGCCGTCGTCGCGATCATCCTCTCCCCGTGAGGACCGCCTCCCGGTGACGATCGCTTCCCGTGACCGTCGTCTCCCGGCCGCCTCTCGCGGCGGATGGTGGGGCTAGCTCCACCATCCCCTAGGGGGCGAGGCTCAGGGTCAAGTGGGTGGATCTCCGGATGGGTTGGCGGCCTCGGATTCCGTAGCTTCGAGATGTGACCGCACACGGCGGTCACGGACCTGCTCGAAGCCCCACGGAGGCGATCATGTCGGCCCGCACCCACTCCCGGCCCCACCCGGCGCCCACGGGCGGTGTCGACATCAGGCTGCCCTGGTGGGCCCTCGCTCTGCCGGCGCTCGCGTTCATCGCACTGCTGTTGCTGATACTGAACCCGTCGGACGCCCAAGCGGCGAGCGGCGACCCCGCGATCACGCACCTCTTCGAGCGCGCCCAGCAGCTCCTCGCGCGCTGATCCGGAGCCCCGTGCGCGGTGAATCCGCAAGTCAACTCCCTGCGCCGCATGGCTCGTTTCATGCGAAGCTGGGCGCCATGAGCGTTGAAGAACCTCGCAAGATCGTCCTCCTCCGGCACGCGAAGGCCGACTGGGGCCAGGAAGCCGACCACGAACGGCCCCTCGCCGAGCGCGGCCGTCAGGACGCCCCCGCCGCAGGCCGCAAACTGGCCGAAACCGGGATCACCTTCGACCTGGCCCTGTGCTCCACCGCGGCCCGGACCCGGGAGACCTGGAAGCTCGCGGTCCAGGAGCTGGCGACGCGACCGAGGACCGTCTACGAGGAGCGGGTCTACGAGGCTTCCCTGGGTGAGCTGATCGCCCTGCTCAACGAGACGCCGGACGACGTGCGCAACGTCGTCCTGATCGGTCACAACCCGGGTATCCACGCCCTCGCCGACGCCCTCGCGGGAGAGGCCGAAGGTGACGCCCTGCCACGGATGAACCGCAGCGGCTTCCCGACCGCCGCCTTCGCGGTGCTCACCTTCGAGGGCTCATGGAAGGCCGTGGAACACGGCGCGGCCACGCTGGTCGACTTCTGGGGCCCGCACGCCTGACGGACCGGAAGAGGGGCCCGGCATCCCGCAGGCGCGGCACCGGGCCCTCTCGTGTCCGGGCCGGTGTCCGGGCCGGGCGGAGCGGCTCAGCCCTCGTCGTGCGTGTCCGCCGCCTCGACCTCTTCGCGGGTGACGCCCAGCAGATAGAGCACGGTGTCGAGGAAGGGGAAGTTCACCGCCGTGTGCGCCGCCTCGCGGACCACCGGCTTGGCGTTGAAGGCGACGCCCAGACCGGCCGCGTTCAGCATGTCCAGGTCGTTGGCGCCGTCGCCGATCGCCACCGTCTGCACCAGCGGCACCCCGGCCTCCGCGGCGAACCGGCGCAGCAGCCGCGCCTTGCCCGCCCGGTCCACGATCTCGCCGACGACCCGGCCGGTGAGCTTCCCGTCGACGATCTCCAGCGTGTTGGCCTGCGCGAAGTCCAGGCCCAGCCGCTCCTTCAGATCGTCCGTGACCTGGGTGAAGCCGCCAGAGACGACCCCGACCTGGTAGCCGAGTCGTTTCAGCGTGCGGATCAGGGTGCGCGCGCCCGGCGTCAGCCGGACCTCGTTGCGCACCTTCTCCACCACGGAGGCGTCCAGTCCCCTCAGCAGCGCCACGCGCGCGTGCAGCGACTGCTCGAAGTCCAGCTCGCCGCGCATCGCCGCCGCCGTCACCTCGGCGACCTCGTCCTCGCAGCCGGCATGCGCGGCGAAGAGTTCGATGACCTCGTCCTGGATCAGGGTGGAGTCCACGTCCATGACGACCAGCCGCTGAGCGCGCCGGTGCAGGCCCGCCGAGACGACCGCGATGTCGACACCCAGTGCCCCCGCGTCGGAGGCCAGGGCCGTGCGCAGCACCTCGGTCTCCACGCCGGAGATGGCGAACTCCACTGCCGTCACCGGGTACTTGGCGAGCCGGAAGATACGGTCGATGTTGCCGCCGGCCTTCGCGATCCGGGCGGCCACCGCGGCCGTCGACTCGGCGGTGAGCGGATGGCCGAGAACGGTCACCAGGGAACGCCCGAGACCGCGCGGCCGGTTGTCGCCGTGCCCCGAGATGATCTCCGCCTGCATCTTCATCGACTCGGCCCAGCTGTGCACGGTGGCCCGCAGGTCGCCCTCCAGACCGGCCGGCGGCTGCGTCACCAGCACACACAGCACCAGGCGGCCCCGGGTGACGACCTGCTCGATGTCGACCACGTCGACGAGGTAGGCGGCGAGGGTGTCGAAGAGCCCCGCCGTGATGCCCGGCCTGTCCTTGCCGAAGATCTTGACGAGGAGAGTGGGGGCCTCGGGGGTCTGTGAGACGGGAGTCTGCGAAGCGCTCATGGTGTCACCACCGTATCCGGCACCCAGTGCCTTCCGCCGCCGAGGTCCGCCTGACGGACACGGAACAATGGATGGCGGACCGGTGTCAGGGATCTTGCTGTCGGAAGACGGTCGGGGGCGAGGGTCACCCTCGGCGTTTCGGCTTCCCCGGGGGTGGAGGCGGCGGTGGTGGTGGCGGTGGTGGCGGCCATGCGGAGCGGTCCGGCCCCGGCGAGCGGTCGTCCGGCCGGGGCGCGGGACGGCGCCGAGGGCGTGGGGGAGCGGGGTCGAGCGGCCCGGCGACGGTCGGGGCGCCGTACACGTCGTCCCGGGCCCCCGGCGGCCGCGCGTCCTCAGGCTCCTCACGCGGCTCTTCCGGTACCTGGAGGTAAGGGTTCGTGCCGGGGTTCGGCGGCCGGTACGGCACGCCCGGCACGTACGGCCCGGCGCCTTCGCCGTATCCCGGGGAATCGGCCCCTTCGCCGTAGCCACTGCCGGACGGCGAACCCTCCGACCCGCTGCCGGGCGGCGAACCCCCGTAGCCACTGCCGGGCGGCGAACTCTCCGACCCGCTGCGGGGCGGTGAACCCCCGTACCCGCTGCCGGGCGGTGAACCCTCGTAGCCGCTGCCGGATGGCGAACTCTCCGACCCGCTGCGGGGCGGTGAACCCCCGTACCCGCTGCCGGGCGGCGAACCCTCCGACCCGCTACCGGGCGGCGAACCCCCGATCCGGCCGCCGTACCCGGAATATCCGCCCCCATCCGCATCGCCGCTCCCGGCACCCGCGCTGTCCCCGCCGTCCCAGCTGACCCCCGCAACCCCCGTGGCCCCCCGAGCCGCCCATACCGCTTGGGATCCCGCCGCCCCAGTGGCCCAGGCCAGCAGTGCTCCCGCCGCCCCCGCGCCCGCGCCCCATCCGGCCCCCAGCAGGAGGGCGGCGGCGAGGTGGCCGTGCAGGGTGATGCCCGCGCCGAAGGCGTCGAAGCCGAGCACGGACAGGGACGCGGTCACGGAGACGTCCGTCAGCCAGGCGAGCAGGGGGAGGGCGAGGGCGGTCGCGATGCCGAGGCGCAGTGCGCAGCGGGCGGCCAGGGTGAGGACGGTGCCGGGCTGCCCTGCCACCGGGGTGCGGACCGCCGTCAGCACCCCGGCCAGCAGCATCGCCAGCCCGGACGCCACCGCCAGCAGCCACACCCGGCCGTCCAGGGCCGCCAGCCGGTCCAGCGTCACGGGCTGGTCGGACCCGCTGCCGAGGAGCTGGTCGAGGGGGTGGGGGAGGAACGTGCGCAGCAGCCCCGTGGCGTGGCCGTCCCAGGGGACGAACAGACCGAGGGGCAGGCCGAGCCAGACGCCGTTCGCGGCGCCGAGCAGGGCCGCGCCGGCGATCCGCCGCGGATGGTCGTCGCCGACCGCCGCGTACGCCGCCGCGGCGAGCCCGGCCGCGACGGCCAGCAGCAGTACGGCGACGAGCGCCGAGACGGCCGGCCGTACCACCCGGTGCAGGGCGGACCAGCCCGGCGGCAGCGGAGCGCGGCGGGCGGCCAGCAGGGCGATCAGCAGGACCCCGGCGCACCAGCCGAGGCCGCCCAGCACCGTGGCCGGGGTGTCCACGGTGAAGCCGACGCCGGCCTTGGCGTGGATCAGGGCGCCGATCCGGTGCGGCAGCGGTCCGCCCACGTCCCCCAGTCCGGGAATGCTGAGCCCGCCGGTCTTGCCGCCCGAGCCCGGGAGTTCGTCCACGCCGAGCGAGTCGCCGTCGATGGTGACGACGTCGTGCCCGGCCCAGGCGAGACCGCCGAGCATCGCCACGAAGAAGGCGACCACGGTGCCCGCGCGCGTGAGCAGTTCGGCGGGTGCGATCACAACTCCGGCCGTGCGCAGGGACCGTAGGAAGAACCACGACAGCAGCAGCGCCCCGACCAGGCTCACCCCGAGTGGCGTGATCTCGATGGCGGTGTGCGCCTCGGCGCCTTTCAGTCCGAAAGCGGATACATCGCCCGACGGTACGACCGAACCACCCGCCCCGAGCGCCACGACGGCCGCCGTCATGGGGCCCAGCGCACCCGCCGTGTCCGCCTGGAGCAGATGCAGACCGAGCGCGGCCGTACCAGCCATCCCGATCAACGCCCAGCTCACCGCGGCGATCGCGGACACCAGGACGTCCGTCCAGGGCACCCTCCCGGCACGCCGCGCGGTCCCGGTACGCAGGGCAGAACGCATGGCAGACCCCCGATCGCCTCATGGCGGATCCCACCGGCCCGTGGCGCGGCCGCGCTTGTCCCCCTCGCCGGGATTACCACTCTCCGGCCGGGTTTCAACCCCGTCAACGGCGCGAGTTGGAGCGCACGGGCGCACCCGTGGCAAGGCCCGGGTTTCGGTCAGGGGGCGGAGCCTGAAATAGTTCCCCACGATGTTCGACATCCCTAGACTCCCTGCGATGGGGGTAACTCGGGGGACAACTCAGTGGGGCTATGGAGTGCCTGAACTCGTACTGGAATCAAACGGACGGACCTGGACGTTGGACCCGTCCAGGCCCTACACCCTCGGCCGCGATCCGCAGGGTGACATCGTCTTCGACGACGCCAGGGTGTCCTGGCGGCATGCCACGATCAGCTTCGACGGCCGCAGTTGGGTCATCGACGACCACGGCAGCACCAACGGCACATTCGTGCAGGGGCGGCGGATCGAGCACACGGAGATCGGCCCGGGTACGGCGCTGCATCTCGGTAACGCGACCGACGGGCCGCGGCTGAATCTGTCCGGTGCCGCGGCCGCCCAGCAGCAGTCCGCGCCGTACGCCGCGCAGGGCGCCGGGGCTCCGGGCTGGGCCCAGCAGGCGCCGGTACCGCAGCAGGCCATGGCCCAGCAGGCACCGGTACAGCAGGCACCGGTACCGCAGCAGGCACAGCACGCCGGGTGGCAGCAGCAGCCGGCGCAGGCGTCGGCGTTCCCGCAGCAGCAGGTAGGGCCCGCCGATCAGCACGCGCAGACGCCCGGTGGTGGCGCGGGGGCACCGCCGGTCCACGGCGACCGGAGCCCGACCACGTTCCACCAGTTCTCCATCGGCCGCGTGATGCGCATCGGCCGTGCCCTGGAGAACGAGCTGGTCGTCTCCGACCTCCAGGTCTCCCGGCACCACGCCGAGTTCCACTCGACGCCCGACGGCCGCTTCGAGATCCGTGACCTGGGATCGCACAACGGCACCTACGTCAACGGCCAGCCGATCGCCAAGGGCGGCTCGGTGCTGCTCGGCCCGAGCGACATCGTCGGCGTCGGCCACTCCACCTTCCGGATCGTCGGCGACCGCCTCGAGGAGTTCGTCGACACCGGTGAGGTCTCCTTCTCCGCGCGCCATCTGACCGTCACGGTCGACGGCGGCAAGCAGATCCTGAAGGACGTCTCCTTCGGCGTCCCGGAGAAGTCGCTGGTCGCGGTCATCGGCCCGTCCGGCTCCGGCAAGTCGACCCTGCTCAAGGCGCTCACCGGCTACCGGCCCGCCAACCAGGGCGAGGTGCTGTACGACAACCGGAACCTGTACAAGCAGTTCGCCGAGCTGCGCCAGCGCATCGGTCTGGTCCCGCAGGACGACATCCTGCACAAGGAGCTGACCGTCAAGAAGGCCCTGAAGTACGCGGCCAAGCTGCGCTTCCCGGCCGACACCACCGGGCAGGAGCGCGACGCCCGCATCGACGAGGTGCTGCGCGAGCTGAAGCTCGACATCCACAAGGACAAGAAGGTCACCTCGCTCTCCGGTGGCCAGCGCAAGCGTGTCTCGGTGGCCCTGGAGCTGCTCACCAAGCCGTCGCTGATCTTCCTGGACGAGCCGACCTCCGGTCTCGACCCGGGCATGGACCGCGATGTCATGCAGCTGCTGCGCGGCCTCGCCGACGACGGCCGCACCGTCCTCGTCGTCACCCACTCGGTGGCCGAGCTGGCGCTGTGCGACAAGCTGCTGGTGATGGCGCCGGGCGGTGCGGTCGCCTACTTCGGCCCGCCCGAGGAGGCGCTGAACTTCTTCGGCTACGACAGCTGGGCCGACGTCTTCTCCGCCTTCGAGAACTACCGCGACTACGACTGGGCGGACCGCTGGAAGGGCTCGCAGCACTACCAGATGTACGCGGCGGACATCGACGCGGTCGCCCCGCAGTCCGTACACATGCCTCCGCCGCAGGCCATCAAGCCGCCCAAGCCGCAGGCGTGGGGCTCGCAGCTGATGACCCTGATCCGGCGCTATGTGTCGGTCATCGTCTCCGACAAGGGCTTCCTGGCGCTGACGGTGATCCTGCCGGCGGTGCTCGGCTCGGTCAGCCTCCTGATCGACCACAAGCGGGGCCTGCTGGTGAACCCGGTGATCAACAAGATCACCGGCACGCACGTCCCGAACGGCACGGCCACCACCGTGCTGCTGATCCTCGCCGTCGGCGCGTGTTTCGCGGGCGCCGCGAACTCGGTCCGTGAGCTGATCAAGGAACGGGTCATCTACGAGCGGGAGCGCGCGACGGGTCTGTCCCGGTCGGCGTACCTGATGTCCAAGGTCGTCGTGCTCGGCGCCGTGACCGTGCTCCAGGGCCTGCTGGTCGGCGTGATCGGCTTCTCCAGCCGGGAGATCCCGGACCAGGGGGTCGTGCTCGGCGGCTCGACGCTGCTCGAGCTGTGCCTGCCGATCATGGCGCTGGGCTTCACCTCGATGATGGTCGGCCTGGTGATCTCCTCGCTGGTGAAGACCGCCGAGAAGACCATGCCGCTGCTGGTGATGTTCGCGATCATCCAGGTCGTGTTCACCGGCTGCCTGTTCACCCTGCACGGCACGCTCGGTGTCAACGAGTTCTCGTATCTGATGCCGTCGCGCTGGGCGGTGGCCGCGGCCGGTGCCACGCTGGACTTCAACAACATCGCGCCGAACACCGACGACCCGAGCAGCACCGACCCGCTGTGGAACCACACGGGCGGGGCCTGGACCCTGGACATGGTCGCGCTGATCGTGCTCGGCGTGATCTGCGGCTTCTTCGTGGCCCGCTTCCTGCGCCGCCACGAGCCGGAGGTCATGCGCAAGTAGGCACGCGCGCGGCAGGAAAGCCGAAGGGCGGCACCCCGTTTCCGGGGTGCCGCCCTTCGGCGTCACGTCGCTGAGGTCCGCGCCAGGCCTCAGTACGCGCTGTTGACGTTGTCCATCGAGCCGTAGCGGTGCGCCGCGTAGTTGGCGGCGGCGGTGATGTTGGCGACCGGGTCGTAGATGTTCCACGACGTGCCGGACACGTGGTAGGTGTTGAAGGTGGGCTGGATCACCTGCAGCAGGCCCTTGGACGGGATGCCGTTGATGGCGTTGATGTCCCAGTTGTTGATGGCCATCGGGTTGCCCGAGGACTCGCGCATGATGTTGCGGTGCAGGCCGTTGTAGGAGCCGGGGATGCCCTTGGCCTGCATGATGCTCAGGGCCTCGCGGATCCAGCCGTCGAGGTTGTTCGCGTACGTCGTCGTGGCGGCGACCGTCTCCATCTGCGGGCGCTGCGCGGAGCGGCTCGCGGCCTCGTCCGCGGTGCGCTGCTGGGCGGCCTTCTTCGCGGCGGCCTCGTCGGCGGCCTTCTTCGCCGCGGCCTCGTCGGCGGCCTTCTTCTTCGCGGCGAGGGCGTCGAGCTTGACCGTGTCGGTGGCGAGCTGGTCGGTGACCGTGCCCTTGACGTTCTTCAGCGGCGCGCTGCTCGCGACCTGGGCGGTCGTGGCCGTGGCACCGGTGGTGACGGTCCCGGCGTTGCCGGGGGCGGCCGAGAAGGCCAGGGCGGCCGTGCCGAGAGCGACGGCACCGGCGACGGCGATCTTGCCCTGCTTGGTCAGGGCACGACTATGAACTCGGCCGAGGATGTTCTTGGGCATGGCTGCTGGACCTCTCGTTAGCGCGGAGGTCGCTCCTGCGTCCGCCGGGGGAATCGCTCCTCCCGCACGAACGCTGCGGGGCGGAAACCCACGGCGCTGAGCGACGGGAGCCATTCTTAGCTGGCGCAAAATGCCCAGGCAAAGGTGTGACCTACGATCCCCGGTAGTGGATCGGGTAAGGGCAAAACGGGACAGACTAGACCGTCTGTCCCGTTCATGTGGGGAAGCTTTATCTCCTATGTCCGTTCGTACGTGATGTGGACCCTATGTGCGGGCTCACATCGGTGACGTAACGGTTTCACCAGGAGTTGCCATCGCAACGCTCTGTGTGAGGGTTCTCCTCCCGGAGGATGAGGTGCGTGTCGCCGAACTCGTGCCACAGGTAGAGCCCACGCAGTGCCTCCTCGTACGCGCGGTCGACCGCGGCCCGCCCCGCGATCGCCTCCAGCATCAGCAGATGCGAGGCCTGCGGCTCGTGCAGCCCGGTCAGCAGCCCGTCCACCACCCGCACTCCGCGTTCCGGCGTGACGACCAGGTCCGTCCACCCCTCGGCCGCCCGCACCACCCCGCCCGGCCCCGCCGCCGACTCCACGGCCCGCACGGCGGTCGTGCCCACCGCGATCACCTGCCCGTCACCGGCCCGCACCGCGTTGATCAGCCGCGCGGAAGCCTCCGGCACCACGAACCGCTCCGGATACGGCGGCTCGTGCGCCTCCGCCGACGCCACCCCCGTGTGCAGCGTGACCGGCGCGAACTGCACCCCCCGGCTCACCAGCTCCGCCACCAGCCGCGTGGTGAACGGCCGCGCCGCACTCGGCATCTCCGCACTGGCCTGCCCGTCCGCCGACGGCAGCGCGAACACCGTCTGGTACGCCGACAGCGGCTGGTCCCGCTCCGTATAGGAGTAACGGATCGGCCGCCCGTGCTCCCGCAGCACCTCCGTCACGTCCGCCCCGGCGGCCCGCGCCCACCACAGCCGCTCCCCGCGCTCGCTCAGGGGCTCCTCGAGGACCAGTCGCGTCCCGCCCGGCAGCGACACCCCTGTTCCCGCATATGTACCCGTACGCGCGCGTGTGGTGCCCCGTCCGTCCGGTTCCCGCAGCTCGACCGCCCACCGGCCGTCGTCGCCGAGCGTGGAGAAATGCACCACCACGCGCGCGTACCCGACCCGCCCGTTCACCGCGGCGGCCCGCGTGGGCGAGGTGTTCACCACCAGCAGGTCCCCGGCCCGCAGCAGCCGCGGCAGCGCACGGAAGGCGTGATGCGTCACCTCCGTACCGCGCGAGACCAGCAGCCGTACGGCGTCCCGGTCCAGCCCCGGCCCCCGCTGCTCGGCCGGCACCCGCGCGGCCAGCTCCTCCGGTACGCGCACGGGGGTCCTCATCGCTCCTCCAGCAGTGCCGGAGCCGCGTACCGCCCGCTGGCGGGCCGCTCCGCCAGCAGCCGCAGGAACGCCGGTACGACAGCCTCCGGCGCCTGACGCGGATCGTGGTCGTCGGGTACGGCCGCCGTGTACAGGTCCGTCGCCATGTCCCCGGGGTCCACCGCCCACACCCGCAGCCCCGGCTCCTCCACGCCCAGCACCGCCGCGAGCTGGTCCAGGGCCGCCTTCGAGGCGCCGTAGCCGCCCCACGTCCCGTACGCCTCGGCCGCCGCGTCCGAGCTGACCGCGATCACCGTCCCGGCCGGCGACTCGCGCAGCGGCGACAGCGCCTCGCGGACCAGGCCCAGCGCGGCCACCACGTTCACCTCCAGCGCCCGCCGCAGCCCCTCCAGCGGCAGCTCGGCCAGCGGTACCAGCGGCTCGGCACCCAGCGCGCTCGCATTGCTCACCAGCAGATCGACGCCGCCCAGCCGGCGCGCGGCCGCCACCAGCGCGGCCCGGTGCCCGGCGTCCGTGACATCGCCGGGCAGAGCCTCCACGCGCGTACCGTGCCCGGCGACCGCCTCCACGGCCTCCTTCAGCGCCCCGGCGCCCCGCGCGTCGAGCACCAGATCCCAGCCGCGCGCGGCCAGTGCCTCGGCGAGCGCCCGTCCCAGCCCCTTCGAGGCCCCCGTGATGATCGCTACCGGCATGACAACCGTCCCCTCGTCGCCGACCGCCCGGTCGGGCGGTGAGCACACCGTAGGAACGGCACCGCCCCGGCCGCCTCGGACGCGGGCCGCAAAGCCCGGGGGCCCTTCGGCGTACGCCGCCCGCCCCGGGCCGCGGGACCTACGCCACCCGCCCTAGGTCCAGCGGACCGGTCCGGGCCCCCAGCGGTCCGATCCGCGCTGTCACACCCCGCCGGTACCGTGAGGACATGAGTCAAGGCCCCCGGTCCGGCCTCGCCGCGGTGAGCGCCGCGTTGCTGGCCATGAGCAGGCATCTGGAGGTGCGCGACGTCCTGAAGACGATCGTCGCCTCCGCCCGCGAGCTGCTCGACGCGCAGTACGCCGCCCTCGGCGTCCCCGACGACCACGGCGGCTTCGCCCAGTTCGTCGTCGACGGCGTCAGCGACGACCAGTGGAAGGCCATCGGCCCGCTGCCCCGCCAGCACGGCATCCTCGCCGCGATGCTGCAGGAGGCCCGCCCCGAGCGCCTCGCCGACGTGCGCAAGGACCCCCGCTTCGAAGGCTGGCCGGCCGCACACCCCGACCTGGTCGACTTCCTCGGCCTGCCCATCCGCGACGGCGACGAGGTCATCGGCGCCCTGTTCCTCGCCAACAAGCTGCGCTCCGCCGGGGGACACCCCCCACACCCCCCGAGCCCGAAACCGGAAGGCGGTTGCGGTTTCACGGAAGAGGACCAGGAACTGCTCTCCATCCTCGCCCAGCACGCCGCCATCGCCCTCACCAACGCCCGGCTCTACGAACGCAGCCGCGAGCTCACCATCGCCGAGGAACGCTCCCGCCTCGCCCACGAACTGCACGACGCGGTCAGCCAGAAGCTCTTCTCGCTGCGCCTGACCGCCCAGGCCGCCACGGCCCTCGTCGACCGCGACCCCACCCGCGCCAAGGACGAACTCCATCAGGTCGCCGCGCTCGCCGCCGAGGCCGTCGACGAACTGCGCGCAGCCGTCGTGGAGCTGCGCCCCGCCGCCCTCGACGAGGACGGCCTGATCGCCACCCTGCGCACCCAGACCCAGGTCCTCGACCGCGCCCACACCGCGCGCGTGACCTTCGCCAGCAACGGCTTCCGCGCCCTGCCCGCCGCCCAGGAGGAAGCCCTCCTCAGGGTCGCCCAGGAGGCCCTGCACAACGCGCTGCGCCACTCCGGCGCCGAGCACGTCGCGGTGCGCGTGGACCGGCGTGGCGGCGGCGCCGTGCTGCGCGTCAGCGACGACGGCACCGGCTTCGACCCGCAGAAGGTCCGCCGCGCCGGACGGCATCTGGGCCTGGTCTCGATGCGGGACCGGGCGAGCGGGGCGGGCGGCACACTGACCGTGGAATCGGTGCCCGGCAAGGGCACCACGATCGAGATGGAGGTCCCCGGTGGCTGACCCGATCAAGGTGCTGCTCGTCGACGACCACCAGGTCGTCCGCCGGGGCCTGCGCACCTTCCTGGAGGTGCAGGACGACATCGAGGTGGTCGGCGAGGCCGTCGACGGCGCCGGGGGAGTCGCCCGCGCCGAGGAACTGCGCCCGGACGTCGTCCTCATGGACGTCAAGATGCCGGGCATGGACGGCATCGACGCCCTGCGCAAGCTCCGTGAACTCGCCAACCCCGCGCGCGTGCTGATCGTCACCAGCTTCACCGAACGGCGCACGGTGGTCCCGGCCCTGCGCGCGGGCGCCGCCGGGTACGTCTACAAGGACGTGGACCCCGACGCCCTCGCCGGCGCCATCCGCTCCGTGCACGCCGGCCACGTCCTGCTCCAGCCGGAGGTCGCCGAGGTCCTGCTCTCCCAGGAGGAGGCCAACTCCGGCCAGGGCAGAGGCACCTCGCTCACCGAGCGGGAGCGCGAGGTGCTCGGTCTGATCGCGGACGGCCGCTCCAACCGCGAGATAGCCCGCGCCCTCGTCCTGTCCGAGAAGACCGTCAAGACGCACGTCTCCAACATCCTGATGAAACTCGACCTCGCCGACCGCACCCAGGCCGCGCTGTGGGCCGTACGCCACGGCGTGACCGGCTGAAACGCCCTCCGCAACGCCTCGCCGCGGCGGTCACTCACGGCAACCTCGAGGGTCAGGCTCCGGACTGAGGTTCATACCGTCGTGGGAATGTCACCCGGACGGCGCATCCTTCGGCGGGCCACACCGTTTTCCAGTGCGTGCTGCGGCGAACCGCCGTGGTGAACGTCTAGGAGGGGTTGGAAAGTGAAGAACCTGAAGAAGGCAGCGGCCGTGACGATGGTGGCCGGTGGTCTCATGGCCGCCAGTGCGGGCCTGGCCTCCGCCCACGCCGGCTCCCAGGCCGCCGGCCAGGCCGAGGGCTCCCCGGGTGTCGTCTCGGGCAATGTCGCTCAGGTGCCGGTGCACATCCCGGTGAACGCGGTCGGCAACAGCGTGAGCGTCGTCGGCGTGCTGAACCCGGTCTTCGGCAACCTCGGTGTCAACCAGTGAGGTCCCGCCGCCAGTGACCACAGGCCTCCCGGGTGACCGGGAGGCCTGTCCGCTTGTCGTCCGACCGCACCGAACGGGCAGTCGGACCTGCAGCCGCCGTACCTGTTCGGATCGCTCCGGCGTCGATCAGCGCACGACCCACGGTCGGCTCGGCCCAGCACCCGCAGGAGGAACCCGTCCTGTGAACGCCGCCGAGAAGGCCGCTCCCGCCGTGACCGCCACCGGTATCGCCGTCGGCGCTTCCGTCGGCGCCGCCGTCACCGACACCAACGCGAAGGACGCGGCCGAGAACTCCCCGGGCGTCGCCTCCGGCCTGGTGGCCCGGGTTCCGCCGGACGTCCCGGTGCACGCCACGGGCCCGACCGCCAACCTGATCGGCGCCCTGAACCCCGCGTTCGGCGACAAGGTCGCGAACAAGCAGGGCGGTGGGCTCCGCAGGCCACGCACGATCCGTGGAGCCCCGCTCCCGCTGTCCGCCGCGACCGGCTACCGCACCCCGCGCTCCCGCTCCTCCACGATGGAGTTGTACGCCGCGACCTGCGCCCGCCGAGCCGTCCGCTCCACCGGCCGCAGCGCCTCCGCCCGGGCGGCGATCTCGGCGGAGCTGACCGCACCCCCGTGCCCGTTGCCGTACGCCAGCGAGATCAGCAACGCGACCCGCTGCGCCAGCTCCAACACCCGTACCGCACGCGGCGGATACCCCGGCGCCAGCAGCTGCCGGCCGCACTCGGCCCGCGCCCGGTACGCGTCGATCGCCGCCTCCGCCACCGGACCCGACCCGGCGACGTCCAGCTTCGAGAGCACCTCGGTCGCCTCGCGCAGCGCCTCCGCCAGCTCCCGCTCGGCCTCGCCCAGCGACGGCACGTCGGCGGGCGGCGCCTCCCGCACCGGCAGCACGTGCCAGACCACCTCGGCATGCACATCACCGGCGGGACCGGCCTCGTACACCTGAGGCACCAGCCCGAACGCGGCCCCGAAGCAGACCACCGCCTCCTCGGCCTCCAGCGCCCGGGCATTGAACTCCGGCGGGCCGCTCAGCCCCAGCGGATGGCCGGGCGCCGGCAGCGCCACCCGCAGCCCGGTCGCCCCCAGCGTCCGCAACCGCCCCAGCGCGAGCGTGAGCCCGACCGGCGCGGACTCACCGGGCAGCCCCTCCACCCGGTGCACCGTGTCTTCGCCCACAATGGCGAGCGCGGCGTCATCCGGAGAGACAAGTCCGGCCAATAGGGCATTTCCCCAAGCGGCAAGGCGTCCTGAGCGCGGTTCCGAGAGCATGCCCCCACCCTAAGGACCGGACCGATGGAATGGAGCGGGGCACTCGTGGCGTAGATTTCATGAGGGCCGCGCCCACCGGCACTGCGGCCCGAGCCACAGGCGTACGCGACAGCCGAGACCGGCCACACTGCAAGGGGAGACAACGCGCTCATGAGCGATGTTCTGGAGCTTCAGGACGTATCCGTGGTCCGTGAGGGCCGGGCTCTGGTGGACCAGGTCTCCTGGTCGGTGAAGGAGGGCGAACGCTGGGTCATCCTCGGCCCCAACGGCGCCGGCAAGACCACCCTCCTGAACGTCGCCTCCAGCTACCTCTACCCGAGCAAGGGCACCGCCACCATCCTCGGCGAGACCCTCGGCAAGCCCGGCACCGACGTCTTCGAGCTGCGGCCCCGCATCGGCGTGGCCGGCATCGCCCTCGCCGAGAAGCTCCCCAAGCGCCAGACGGTCCTGCAGACGGTCCTCACGGCCGCCTACGGCATGACCGCCGGCTGGCAGGAGGAGTACGAGGACGTCGACGAGCAGCGCGCCCGCGCCTTCCTCGACCGCCTCGGCATGAGCGACTACCTCGACCGGAAGTTCGGCACCCTCTCCGAGGGCGAGCGCAAGCGCACCCTCATCGCCCGCGCCCTGATGACCGACCCCGAGCTGCTCCTGCTGGACGAGCCCGCCGCCGGCCTCGACCTCGGCGGCCGCGAGGACCTGGTCCGCCGCCTCGGCCGCCTCGCCCGCGACCCGATCGCCCCCTCGATGATCATGGTCACGCACCATGTCGAGGAGATCGCCCCCGGCTTCACCCACGTCCTCATGATCCGCCAGGGCAAGGTCCTCGCCGCCGGCCCGGTCGAGCTGGAACTGACCTCCCGCAACCTCTCCCGCTGCTTCGGCCTCCCGCTCGTCGTCGAGCAGGCCGGCGAGCGCTGGACCGCCCAGGGCCTGCCCCTGTCCTGAGCCCTCCGCGCTCCTCTTCGCGCCCTGTCCGCCGCCCCGGCCCCGGCCCTACCATGACCATGTGAACGACATCGACGCATGGGTGTGGTGGCTCGTAGGCGCGGCGGCGCTCGGAATCCCGCTCGTGGTCACCGCGATGCCGGAGTTCGGCATGCTCGCGGTGGGAGCCGTCGCGGCCGCGGTCGTCGCCGGACTCGGCTTCGACGCCGTCATCCAGGTCCTCGCGTTCGTCGTCGTCTCCGTCGCCCTCATCGCCGTCGTCCGCCCCATCGCCAACCGGCACACCCGGCAACGCCCCCGACTCGCCACCGGCATCGAGGCGTTGAAGGGCAAACAGGCCGTCGTACTGGAACGGGTCGACGGCTCCGGCGGCCGCATCAAGCTCGCCGGCGAGGTCTGGTCGGCACGCGCCCTGGACACCGACCGGGCCTACGAAGTCGGCCAGGAGGTGGACGTCGTGGAGATCGAGGGGGCCACCGCGATCGTCATCTGAGCCATCTGAGCAGCGAGTTGGGCCGCGGTCTGTCAGACTCGACCAGCAAGATCTTCCACAGCCATAAGATCTGCCGAAGAGGTTGAGGCGGAGAGGGGTACGGGGAAACGATGGAACCGGTCATCATCGTCCTGATCATTCTGGTGGTGTTGGTCTTCATCGCCCTGGTCAGGACCATCCAGGTCATCCCACAGGCCAGCGCCGCCATCGTCGAGCGCTTCGGCCGCTACACGCGGACCCTCAACGCGGGACTGAACATCGTGGTCCCGTTCATCGACACCATCCGCAACCGCATCGACCTGCGTGAACAGGTCGTACCGTTCCCGCCCCAGCCGGTGATCACCCAGGACAACCTGGTCGTGAACATCGACACGGTGATCTACTACCAGGTCACGGACGCGCGGGCGGCCACCTACGAGGTCGCCAGCTACATCCAGGCCATCGAGCAGCTGACGGTCACCACGCTCCGCAACATCATCGGCGGCATGGACCTGGAGCGCACCCTCACCTCCCGCGAGGAGATCAACGCGGCCCTGCGCGGCGTCCTCGACGAGGCGACGGGCAAGTGGGGCATCCGCGTCAACCGCGTGGAACTCAAGGCCATCGAACCGCCCACCTCCATCCAGGACTCGATGGAGAAGCAGATGCGCGCCGACCGTGACAAGCGCGCCGCGATCCTCACCGCCGAAGGTACGCGCCAGGCCGCCATCCTCACCGCCGAGGGCGAGAAGCAGTCCCAGATCCTGCGCGCCGAGGGTGAGGCCAAGGCAGCGGCGCTCCGCGCGGAGGGCGAGGCCCAGGCGGTCCGCACGGTCTTCGAGGCGATCCACGCCGGCGACCCGGACCAGAAGCTCCTGTCCTACCAGTACCTCCAGATGCTCCCGAAGATCGCCGAAGGCGACGCCAACAAGCTCTGGATCGTCCCCAGCGAAATCGGCGACGCCCTCAAGGGCCTCTCCGGCGCGATGGGCAACTTCGGCCCCCTGGGCGGCGGTTCGGGCAACGGAGGCTCCGCCGCAGAACGCCGGGAGAAGCCGAGCATCGACTGAGGGATCCCTACGACGCCGATTCCGGCCGCACCCCTTCCCGGGGCGCGGCCGCAGTCATACAGAACCCGGCAGACGACTAGGCCGCATCCCGGGAGAGCCACTCAGGCAGCGCGGCGAAGTCCTCCTGCCCCAAGGTCAAGAGCATCGCGTCAGCAGGCGTCGGCTCGAACGGCTCCCGCAGCAAGGCCATCCCCGCCTCCGCAGGCGTCCTAGCAGCCTTGCGGTGGTTGTCCTCCGCACACGCGGCGACGGTATTCAGCCAGGTGTCCTGCCCACCCTGCGCCCGCGGCAGCACATGGTCCACCGTCGTAGCCCTGCGCCCGCAGTACGCGCACCGGTGCCGGTCCCGGACCAGCACTCCCCGCCTCGACCACGGGGCTTGTCTTCGGAACGGCACCCGTACATATCTGCACAACCTGATCACCCGTGGCGCAGGTATGTCCACATCGGCACCGCGCATGCGCAGTTCGGGATGGGCCTGCTCGACGACGGCCTTGTCCTGGAGCACCAGAACCACGGCTCGGTTCAGGGTCACCGTCGACAGCGGCTCGAAGCTCGCGTTCAGCACCAGCGTGTCACGCATCCAGCCCACCTCCCGTGTGCACCTGCCCACCCCCGGCGGGCTCGGATCAACTCTGGACGGGCGCGCCGAGATGGACAACGCAATAAAAAATGCCCGCCTCCGATCACTTCCAAGACCGGAGACGGGCAAACGTTCAATGAACGCTCGACTGAATTGTGGTGCTGCGCTCAGCCCTGCGCGGGGTTCTCGTACTCACCGATGAGCTGCGCACGCGCGATCGCGTGGAACCGCAGATTGAAGCCGACGACGGCGGGCGAGACGTCGGCATCCGGACCGAGCTTCTCCTGGTCCACCGCGTACACCGTGAAGACGTACCGGTGCGGCCCGTCCCCGGGCGGGGGCGCGGCACCGCCGAAGTCCTTCGACCCGTAGTCGTTGCGTACCTGCACCGCCCCGTCGGGCAGCCCGTCGAACTTACCGCTGCCCGCACCGGCCGGAAGCTCCGTCACCGAAGCCGGGATGTCGAACAGGACCCAGTGCCAGAACCCGCTGCCGGTCGGCGCGTCGGGGTCGTAGCAGGTCACGGCGAAGCTCTTGGTCTCAGGCGGGAAGCCCTCCCACCGCAGCTGCGGCGAGGTGTTGCCCTCCGCGTGGACCTGAGCGTCCTTGAGGGTGGCACCCTCCTCGATGTCCGCGCTCGTCACCGTGAACGACGGCACGGGCGGATGGAAATCGTGGGGGAGCGGCCGCCGCTTGAGCTCGGTCACCTCGGTACCTCCTGATCGATGATCTGGAATCAGCAGTTCCCGAGCCTAGAACCAGTTGCGCTTGCTGCCGACCTCGGACAGCCACTGGTTGAGGTAGGCCGCCCAGTCGGTCCCCTGCCAGTCGTACTGCCCCACCTGGAAGGACCGGTAGGTGTCCGAACCCTCGCTGAACAGACCCGGCTTCTTGTCCATCTCCAGGACGACGTCCATCGCGTGCTCGTCGGCCACGAAGCTCAGCTCGACCTGGTTCAGACCCCGGTACTGCGCCGGCGGGTGGAACTCGATCTCCTGGTAGAACGGCAGCGTCTGCCGCGTCCCCCGGATGTGACCGCGCTCCATGTCCGCGTTCTTGAAGCGGAAGCCCAGCTGGATGAAGGCGTCCAGGATGGCCTTCTGCGCCGGCAGCGGGTGCACGTTGATCGGGTCCAGATCGCCGGAGTCCACGGCCCGCGCGATGGCCAGCTCGGTGCTCACCCCGATGTGCATGCCGCGCAGCGCCTGCCCGTCGATCATCGTGACCGGCGTCTCCCAGGGGATCTCGAGCCCGAACGGCACCGCGTGCACGGCGCCTGCCTGCAACTCGAAGGCACCACCGAGCCGCACCTTGGTGAACTCGATGTCCTGCTTGTACTCCTGGTCGCCGCTCTCCACCTCGACCTTGGCCTGCAGCCCGACCGACAGCCCCTCGATGTCCTGGCTCACGGAACCCCCCTGGATCCGCACCTCACCCTGGACGACACCGCCCGGGACGACGTTGACCTCGGTCAGCACCGTCTCGACGGACGCCCCGCCGGCCCCGAGGCTCGCGAGCAGCTTCTTGAACGCCATTGACTCTCCCTTTACGAACGGACCTCGCCCCTACAAACGCGATCCGCCCCTGACCGGTTCCGCCGGCGACATGCCGCGTCTGCACTACCCTCGGGCGGCATGATCGCGTCCCCGGACCGTACGCCACTGCCCAGAGAGTTCTTCGACCGCCCGGTCCTGGAGGTGGCACCGGACCTGCTCGGCCGCATCCTGGTCCGCACGACCCCCGAGGGCCTGATCGCCGTGCGCCTCACCGAGGTCGAGGCGTACGACGGCCCGAACGACCCCGGCTCACACGCCTACCGCGGCCGCACCGCCCGCAACGAGGTGATGTTCGGCCGGCCCGGGCATGTGTACGTCTACTTCACCTATGGCATGTGGCACTGCATGAACCTCGTCTGCGGTCCCGAGGGCCGGGCGAGCGCCGTCCTGCTCCGCGCCGGCGAAGTGATCGAGGGTGCCGACCTCGCCCGCAAACGTCGACTTTCGGCCCGCAACGACAAGGAACTGGCCAAAGGCCCGGCCCGTCTGGCCACGGCTCTCGGGATCGACCGTGCCCTGAACGGCACGGATGCGTGCGCCCCGGGCGAGACGCCCCTGCGCATGCTGACCGGTACGGCGATCCCCGCTCACCAGGTACGGAACGGTCCCCGCACCGGCGTGTCCGGCGAAGGCGGCGACGGCGACGTCCATCCGTGGCGCTACTGGGTCGCTGACGACCCGACAGTCAGCCCCTACCGGGCCCATGCACCCAAGCGGCGCCCAAGTTGACGCGTCCCTGGAAGGTGCGTAATGTATCCCGAGCCGCTGAACCGGGTACGGCAATCGCCTGCAGCCGGAGCGGCCAACCCACTACCTAGTCACAACCCCTCGTCGGGGTCGATTTCGGCGCGCCCGCGTGCCCGGAATTCGAACTCCGAGACCCGATTATGGGCCGCCGAGAAAATGGGCTAACGTAGTGAATGTCGAAAGGCCGACGGGCGAAAGCCCAAAGCCCCGAGACAATCCCGCCGACCGGGAATCGGACGCCGAAAGGATCTGATAGAGTCGGAACCGCCGGAAAGGGAAACGCGAGAGCGGGAACCTGGAAAGCACCGAGGAAATCGGATCGAGAAAAGATCTG
>NZ_LGDV01000024.1 GCF_001280015.1 Streptomyces sp. MMG1121 | reverse complement strand
GAAGCCGTAAGGATTCAACATGGTGTTTCGCTGTCTTCTGTGACGGATGCGAGTACCTCGGCGGTCGTAGCGAAGCGCCGTTCGGCAAGTGTCGGAACGTATGTGTCCTGCTCGAGCAGGGGACGGACATCGTCGATGGCGTTGCGGATGGTGCCGCGACTGACACCGAACAAGTCGGCCAGGGTCTGCTGGTTGCATAGATCTCGCTGGGAAAGGACCGTCGCGAGGATCCGGTCCGCGTCGGTGATCTTTTGACGGAAGACGCCGCCACGGGTTCCGGGGCGCCGGTCGCCGCCGCGTTTGCGGTGCCGACGTTGTTCGATCGTGGCCTGGTAGGGCACGGTGATCCGGTCAATCAGCGCCTGGAAGTCCGGCCGGGGCATGCCGGTGAGTGCGGGGTGGGACAGGGTCTGGGAGAGATCCATTCGGCTGGTGGTCGCACCGTCGTTTGCCCAGTCGCGTAGTTCCTGGGCGGAGGAGAAGTAGTGCGCGGTCTGCGAGACCGTGATCTTTTGCGCGTCTATGAGTGTGCGGGTCTCGCCGATGACCTGGCCGATCGTGACCGGGTTGATGGCGAGCAGGTCGACCAGAACCTTCTGGGAGCAGACGCGGCGCAGGTAGGTCACTGTGACGAGGATGCGGTCGGCGTTTGAGAGCAGGGGCCTGCCATGTGCTCCGGGGGCCTTCAGACGGCGGCCGCCGCGCTGCTGGAACTTGCGCTGTTCGGCCTGAGCGGCTTGCGCTGGGGCCAGCCGGGCGCATAATGCCTCCAGCTCTGATGAGGTCATGCCGCTCAGGTGCGGGTCGGCGAGCATCGCCAGAACCTGCGACCTGCTCTGGTCCCGATCGCTCGTGTTGACAGCGCAGTTGCTGGCGGCGCCAGCCGGGGCGATCGTGTAGTTCCAGGATCCGTGCTGGTCGTGGGGTGTGATCGGCAGAGAGTGCAAGTGCTCGCGGCTGACGGAGATCCCCACCGGGTAGGTCCCGGTGTCCAGCTCGGCGTGAACGCGCAGACCGGTGCGGGTGCGGGTCGCGGCGATGCTGTTGACCACGACTTCGTGGCTGGTCAGGGGCCTGCCACGCCAGTTCATGGTGATGTGGGAGAACAGCCGATGCTCGACCTTGTTCCATTTCGAGGTGCCCGGCGGAAAGTGGCAGACGGTCACCGTGAGACCCATCTGGGCGGCGAACGCGGCGAGTTCGGCCTTCCATAGCCGGTAGCGGTAGCTGTTGGACCCTCCGCAGTCCGCGGTGATCAACAGTCTGTCGGCATCCGGGTAGTCCATCCGCCCGCGGGCCCGCCACCAGCGGCGAATCGACTCGACGGCGAACACCGAGGTGTCGTGATCGGTGCCGACGTTCACCCAGCCGCTGTCGTGGGCCAGATCGTAGATGCCGAAGGGTATCGCCACGTCGACGTCGGGGCCGATGAAGTAGAAGCTGTGGTCCTCCACCTGCACCGGATCGCCGGCGGGGCGCCATTGCCGCCCGGGGTTCGGCAGCTGCCCCAGCTGTTCCTTCTTCTTGGCATCGATGCTGATGACCGGCTGACCGCCGGACTGGTGCTCCTTGACCTGCTCGTTGATGTAGCGGAACTGCGCGTCCCGGCCGGGGTGCTGCTTGCCTTCCAGCGTCTTGGCGCTTGCCTGCAGGCTGAAGCCTTGACCTTTCAGGAGCCGGCCGACGGTCGGAGCGGAGACCGGGTGCCCTTGCCGGGTCAGCTCTTCTGCGAGGTTGCGCAGGGACTTGGTGGTCCAGCGCAGCGGCGACATCGGATCACCCCGCTCGTCCGGCTCCACCAGCTTCAGCAACGCAGGAACCAGGGAAGGATCTTGTTCCTCGGCGGGCTTGCGGCCACCCCCGGGGCGCCGGACGCAGCCGTCCGGCAGCGGATCCCCACCGGCCTCCAGCTCGAACACCCCGTTGCGGACCGTGCTCTCGCTCACCCCGGCTACCCCTGCAACGGCCCGTACCCCACCGTGTCCGAGCAGCCGCGCCTCCTGGGCCAGCACCAGACGCCGCTGACGCTCGTTCAGATGCGGCAAAACGACCTGAAACCGCAGCGCAAGCTGATTCAGAACATCGGCGGCGAAGCTCATACCAGAGCAACGATCTTGTCCTATGAAAGCAACGGGTTGATTCTTTACGGCTTC
>NZ_LGDV01000023.1 GCF_001280015.1 Streptomyces sp. MMG1121 | reverse complement strand
AAACCAGACCCACACCCTCGGCCCACGCAGTCCCGTCCGCACCCGCCGCGAACGACTTGCACCGCCCATCCGGCGCAAGCCCCCGCTGCCGCGAGAACTGCACGAACGCGATGGGCGTGGACATCACGGCGACACCGCCGGCGAGGGCGAGCGAACACTCGCCGCTGCGCAGCGACTGGACCGCCGAGTGCATCGCCACCAAAGACGACGAACACGCCGTGTCCACCGTCACCGCCGGACCCTCGAAACCCAAGGTGTACGCCACCCGACCCGAGACGATGCTTCCGGCCGCCACGGCCGCCTCGTAGTCGTGGTACATCAGGCCGGCGAAGACGCCGGTACGACTGCCCTTCAGCGAGGCCGGATCAATCCCGGCCCGCTCCAACACCTCCCACGACTCAATCCCGGCCCGCTCCAACACCTCCCACGACACCTCCAGCAACAACCGCTGCTGCGGATCCATCGCCAACGCCTCACGCGGAGAAATCCCGAAGAACGCCGGATCGAACTCGCCGGCATCATGCAGGAATCCGCCTTCCCGGACGTAGGACTTGTCGGCAAGGCCGGGAGTGGGGTCGTAGATCCGGTCGACGTCCCAGCCCCGGTCCTCCGGGAACGAGGTGATGCCGTCGCGTTCCTCGGCCACCAACCGCCACAGGTCCTCCGGCGAGGAGACGCCACCAGGCAGTCGGCAGGCGGCCGACACGATCGCGATCGGTTCGGACGAGGCCGCCAGGACCCGGTCGCGCTCCTCCTTGAGCTGCTCGTTCTCCATGAGCGAGGCGCGCAGTGCCGCGACAAGCTTGTCCTCGGATACAGACATACTTGAGTTCCTCCGTAGCCCGCGACGGGCTCAGTCGTTGGTGTTGCCCATCGCGCGTTCGATGAGGCTGGCGGCGTCCATATCGGCGATAAGGCGAGACGCGTTCTGTCGTGTTTCCGAAGGGGCAGGAGTGGTGGCGGCGCCGGGGGCCGCGGCCACCAGAGGCAGCAACTGCGCCAGCACGCCCAACTCCTGGAGCCGCTTCAGCGGTACGGAGGCAAGGACCTTGCGCAGCCCGGCCTCATCCACCTCTGCGAGGTCCACCGCTCCGATCGCCGTGACCGGGACGAGTTCGGCGCGCAGATGTTCGGTGATCGCGGCCGGGGACGGATAGTCGAAGATCAGCGTGGCCGGCAGTCGGATGCCCGTCACCCCGGCCAGCCGGTTGCGCAGTTCGACCGCGGTGAGCGAGTCGAAGCCCAGCTCGCTGAACGCCTGTCCCGGCACGATGCCCTCGGCGTCGGCATGCCCCAGCACTACGGCGACCTCGCCGCGGACCAGGTCCAGCAGCGCTTCGGTCTGCTCCTCGCCAGGAAGCGCCGCCAGCCGGTCCGCGAGCGAGTCGACGAGTGCGGCCCCGCCGGTCGAGGCGGCACGCCGGGGCCGACGGACCAGGTCCTGCAGCATCGGAGCCAGCCGTCCGGCGCCGGCCTGTGCGGTGAGCGCGGAGAGGTCGAACCCCACCGGTACGAGGATCGGTTCGTCGGCGCCGAGAGCGGCGTCGAAGAGCGCCATGCCCTCCTCCACGGACAAGGGCCGGATGCCGCTGCGCCGCATACGGGCCTGGTCCGTCCGGTCGAGGGCACCAGCCATGCCGCCGGCATCGCCCCACAGGCCCCAGGCCAGTGACACCGCGGTCAGTCCCTGCGCGCGGCGCCACTGCGCGAAAGCGTCCAGGAACGCGTTCGCCGCCGAATAATTCCCCTGGCCCGGGCCGCCCAGGACACCAGCCGCGGAGGAGTAGAGCACGAAGGCGTCCAGGTCCAGATGCCGCGTCAGCTCGTGCAACATCAGCACGGCGTCCACCTTCGGCCGGAACACCGACGCCAGCCGCTCCGGAGTCAGACTCCCGATCACGCCATCGTCCAGCACACCGGCGGTGTGTACGACACCCGTCAACGGAGCCTCGGCGGGAACGGCATCCAGCAGCCCGGACAGCGACTCGCGGTCGGCCACGTCACAGGCCACCACCGTCACCACGGCACCGGCCTGCTCCAACTCGGCCTTCAACGTTGCCGCTCCCTGCGCTGCGAGCCCACGACGACTCGTCAACACCAGGCTCCGCACACCATGAGCCGCAACCAGATGCCGGGCGACCACAGCGCCAAGAGTGCCGGTGCCACCAGTGACCAGTACCGTCCCACCGGACCGGAACACCGGACCCTCGGAAGGCACCGCCGCGGCACGCACCAGCCGGGGCACGAACACCTCGCCCGACCGCACCGCCACCTGCGACTCACGCGACGCCACCACACCTGCCAGCAACCCATTGCCAAGGGCACCATCCACGTCCGCCAAGACGATACGGCCAGGGTTCTCCGCCTGCGCCGAACGCACCAGACCCCACACCGCGGCCCCTGCCGGATCAGCCGCACCTCCCCCACCCACGACATCCACCGCACCCCGCGTCGCCACCACCAAGGAGCCCTCCCGCGACGACGCGAGGAAGGACTGAACGGCGGAGAGCGTGTCCGCTGTCAGGGCCTGCACGGCTTCGGCATCCAGTGCGGAAGCCGCACGGACCTCGAGTACCTCCACGTCAGTGGCATCGGCGTCGTCGCGTACCGGCAGAGGAGACCACTCGACCCGGAAGAGCGACTCGCTTCCGCCGCCACCGGACACCTTCAACTGCTCATCGGTGACTGCCCGCAGGACGAGCGACTCGACCGACGCG
>NZ_LGDV01000022.1 GCF_001280015.1 Streptomyces sp. MMG1121 | reverse complement strand
CTGGCCACCGGACACCCTCTGCTCGACACCGTGGTCGGTGTTCCCGACACGGGCGGTGCGGTGTGTACCGGCCGGCTGTCCCTCGCGGCCCAGCCGTGGCTGGCCGACCACATCGTGTCCGGCACGGTCCTGCTGCCCGGTACCGCCCTGGTGGAGCTCGCGATCCGCGCCGGTGACGAGGTCGGCGCGCGGACGCTGCGCGAACTGGTCATAGAAGCGCCCCTGGTCATCCCCGACAAGGGCGCGGTGCGCGTCCAGGTCTCGGTCGGTGAGGACACCGGCGCTGGCGTGCGGTCGGTCGCGGTGTACTCGCGGCCCGACGACGCGGAGTCCGGCGCGCCATGGATCCGCCACGCCAGCGGCCAGCTCGGCGACGACGCACCGGCACCCGACGCCGCCTTCGGCGTCTGGCCCCCGGAAGGCGCCCAACCCGTCGACCTCACCGGCTTCTACGCGAACCAGGAAGCCGCCGGATACGCGTACGGACCGCTGTTCCAAGGCCTCACAACGCTGTGGACCCGCGGCGAGGAGATCTACGCCGAGGTCACACTCCCGGCGGACGACGCCGAGGCGGCCGCTGGGTTCGGTCTGCACCCGGCACTTCTCGACGCGGTCTTGCACTGTGGCGCCTTCACCGAGCGGAAGGCCGAGGAGGGCAGACTCATCCTGCCCTTTGCATGGAACGGCATGACCCTGCACGCCTCCGGCGCCACCGCACTTCGGGTGCGTATGACGCCCACCGGGCCCGAGTCTGTGGCACTCGAACTCGCCGACGGTGAGGGCACCCCGGTCGCGTCGGTCGAGTCTCTCGTGCTGCGCGCGGTCGCGGACGAGCAGGTGAGGGCGGCAGGCCGCACCGGCCCCGGCACGGACACCCTGTTCGCCCTCGACTGGACCCCGTTGGGAGCCGGTGAGGGGGCCGACGTCGCCGCCACGGTGGTCCCCCACTCGGTCTCCATGGCCCTGGACGTCGAGGAACTGGTCCAGTCCGGTGCGTCGATGCCGGAGGTACTGGTCGTCGACGCCGTCGACGGAGTCGTCAGCGCCGAACGCGTCCGAGGTCTCGTCGGCCGTGTCCTCGGCATCCTGCAGGCCTTCCTCGCCGCGCCGGAACTCGAGGAAGCCCGCCTGCTCGTCGTGACGCGAGGTGCGGTGGGCGTCTGCGGCAACACCGAGGTGAGCGACCCGGCAGGCGCCGCGGTCTGGGGTCTGGTGCGCGCTGCACAGGCAGAAAACCCGGAGCGCATCGTGCTCATGGACGTGGACGAGATCCAGGCCTCCCGGTCCGCTCTGGCGGGCGTACTGGCCACCGGAGAAGCACAGGTGGCGGTGCGCGGCGACGTCGTGCACACGCCCCGACTGGTACGGGCCGCACTCGATGGCGCCACCGGGCCCGCACTGGACCCCGAGGGTACGGTGCTCGTCACCGGCGGCACCGGAACGCTCGGCGGCCTGGTCGCCCGGCACCTCGTCGCCGAACACGGCGTGCGGCACCTGCTGTTGACCAGCCGCCGAGGTCCGGAGGCGCCCGGTGCCCAGGACCTGACGGCCGAGCTGGAGGCGGCCGGAGCGAGCGTCACCCTGGTGGCGTGTGACATGTCCAAGCGCAGGGCGGTGAAGAAGCTCCTCGCGGCGGTCTCGCCCGAGGCGCCGCTGACCGCGGTCGTGCATGCGGCAGGCGTGCTCGACGACGGTGTGATCGCGAGCCTGACCCAGGAACGGATCGGAGCCGCCTTCCGCCCCAAGGTGGACGCCGTACTGACACTGCATGAGCTGACGCGCGACATGAACCTCTCGGCGTTCGTCCTGTTCTCGTCGGCCGCCGGCGTGATCGGTGGTCCGGGTCAGGGCAACTACTCCGCTGCGAACGCGTTCCTGGACGCCTTCGCGCAGTGGCGGCGTGCGCAGGGCCTCGCCGCCGTCTCACTGGCCTGGGGCCTCTGGGCGGAGTCCGGCGGCATGATCGCGACGATGAGCGAGTCGGACCAGGCCCGTATGAGCCGGGGCGGGGTGCTCCCGCTGGCCTCCGAGGACGGCATGGCCCTGCTCGACACGGCCCTGGCCGGCGAGGCGGACACGCTCGTCCCGGTGAAGTTCGACTTCGCCGCGTTGGCGGAGCAGGCACGGGCGGGCCAACTGCCGCCCGTGCTGGGCGGGTTGGTGCGCCAACCGCGCCGCACGGCGCGCATCGCGGCGGCCGCCTCCGGTGCCACCACGGGCGACACCCTGGCCGGCCGCCTCGTCGGCCTGACCCGTGACGAGCAGCGTCGGCATCTTGTGGAGTTGGTGTCGGGTGAGGTTGCGGTGGTGTTGGGGCATGCGGGTGCGGGGAGTGTGGGTGCGGGGCAGGCGTTC
>NZ_LGDV01000021.1 GCF_001280015.1 Streptomyces sp. MMG1121 | reverse complement strand
GAGACCAGCGGTGTCTGCCACTTCGCCTACGACGACGAGGAGACCTGCCTCGCCGAGGTCCGCTACCTCCTGTCGCTGCTCCCGCAGAACAACCGCGAGGCGGCGCCCCGGGTGCGCAGCGACGACCCCGCCGACCGGCGCAGCGACGTCCTGCTGAGCCACGTCCCGGCGGACGGCAACCGGCCCTACGACATGGCCAAGGTCATCGAGGAGGTCGTCGACGACGGCGAGTACCTCGAGGTCCACGAGCGCTGGGCACGGAACATCATCTGCGCGCTGGCCCGCCTCGACGGCCGGGCCGTCGGCATCGTCGCCAACCAGCCGCAGACGCTGGCCGGTGTGCTGGACATCGAGGCGTCCGAGAAGGCGGCCCGGTTCGTGCAGCTGTGCGACGCCTTCAACATCCCGATCGTCACCTTCCTGGACGTCCCCGGCTTCCTGCCCGGCGTCGACCAGGAGCACGGCGGCATCATCCGCCACGGCGCGAAGCTGCTCTACGCCTACTGCAACGCGACCGTGCCCCGCATCTCGCTGATCCTGCGCAAGGCCTACGGCGGCGCCTACATCGTGATGGACAGTCAGTCCATCGGCGCCGATCTGACCTACGCGTGGCCCACCAACGAGATCGCGGTGATGGGCGCCGAGGGCGCGGCCAACGTCATCTTCCGCCGGCAGATCGCCGAGGCCGAGGACCCCGAGGCGATGGTGAAGGAGTACAAGGCGGAGCTGATGCACCCGTACTACGCCGCCGAGCGCGGCCTGGTGGACGACGTGATCGACCCCGCCGAGACCCGCGAGGTGCTCATCCGGTCCTTGGCCATGCTGCACGGCAAGCACGCCGAGCTGCCGTCCCGCAAGCACGGCAACCAGCCGCAGTAGGCGGACTTCAGCCTGGTCGCAGGGCGAAGCCAACCGCATGCATGGTTTGTTCTCGCGCCCGGTATCGCCTGCGGGTTAGGTGTGGGCGCCCGTTTGGCGAGGTAGATTCTCTAGGGGTTCGATGGACACCTGTACGTCACTTTTCCAGGCCGATGGCGTCGAGTTGGGCAAAGTTGCACGTCAAATGCTTCTCCAGGAAAGCTGTGCCCGTCCTGGTGCAGGATGCTTCAAAACAGCGCACGTGGTTTGGTATTGACAAACCGTCCGGCCTGTTTTGTACTCGTGAGGTGCCGGTATGAGACAGCACACTCACCTAGGGGGCAACGGCATGCAGATTGACGTACTGGGCATTTTGGACGTCAGGGAGAACGGGGTGTCCATCGCCCCCACTGCGCCGAAGCCCCGACAGGTGCTCGCGCTCCTCGCGCTGCACGTCGACCAGGTGGTGCCGGTCTTCGCTCTCACCGACGAGCTGTGGGCCGGCCGGCCGCCGCGCAGCGCGCGCACCACGCTGCAGACCTACGTCCTGCAACTGCGCGACCTCATCAACCTCGCGCTGGAGCAGGAGGCGTCCGCCGAGCCCGGGTCGGCCCCGCGGCGCAGTGCCAAGGACGTCCTGGTCACCGCGCCCGGTGGGTACATGCTCGTCTCCGGTGGCGGAGAAAGCGACGTCCGCGAGTTCGAGCGGCTCGCGGGCACGGGCTACCGCGCTGTCGACGCGGGGGACTTCAAGGAAGCCTCCCGCCTGCTGCGCGAGGCGCTCGGTCTGTGGACCGGTCCGGCCTTCGCCGACGTGCAGACCGGTGCGCGGCTGGAGATGGAGGCCAAGCGGCTCGAGGAGAGCCGGCTGTGCGCCCTCGACCAGCGCATCGAGGCCGACCTGCGGCTCGGCCGGCACCGCGAACTGCTCGCGGAACTGACCGTGCTGACCAGCCGTTACCGCACCCACGAGAACCTGCACGCCCAGTTCATGCTGGCGCTGCACCGCTCCGGCCGGCGTGGCGAGGCCCTGGAGGTCTACCACCGGCTGCGCGGCACCCTCGTACGGGACCTGGGCCTGGAGCCCTCGGCGCGGCTGCGCCGGCTCCAGCAGTCGATCCTCGTGGCCGCGCCGGAGAGCCCGCTGGGCGCGGAGTCGCAGCAGCCCGTCACGGCGCCGCTCGCCCCCGCCCGCGTGGGCAGCGCCGCCCGGTACGCCTGAACTGCCGTGTGAGAGACGGGCCTTGTCGCAGCGGCGCAGATCACCGCGCCGGTGGCTGCAGTGCGGCGCCATAAGTGGGTAGCCTCAGACGAAATGGTTAAGTTACCGCTTAGTAACTGACTTTCGCCGGTTCGAGGAGCCCACTCATGCAACTCGTCGCGATCATCGTGTCGCTGACCCTGACGGCGGTCGGCTGGGCGCTGTTCGGCCGCGCCCTCCTGCAGCTCTTCCACTTCATACGGCTCGGCCAGCCCGTCCCCAGGAGCCTGCGCACCAACAACCCGTACTCCCGCACGGTCACGCTGGTCAGGGAGTTCCTCGGCCACACCCGGATGAACCGCTGGGGCGTCGTCGGGGTGGCGCACTGGTTCGTGGCGATCGGCTTCTACACACTGCTCCAGACGATCCTCAATGCCACCGGGCAGCTCTTCAAGGCCGACTGGCTCCTGCCGGTCATCGGCGACTGGGCGCCGTACAACGCGTTCGTCGAGTTCATCGGCACGCTGACGGCGGCCGGCATTCTGGCGCTGATCGTGATCCGGCAGCTGAGTAAGGCGACCAAGCCGGGCCGCAAGTCCCGCTTCGCCGGGTCCAACACGGGTCAGGCGTACTTCGTCGAGACCGTCATCCTCGTCGTCGGCACCTGCATCATGGTGCTGCACGCGCTCGAGGGCGCCCTGCACCACGTCGACCACTACGAGGCGTCGTTCTTCCTCTCCTACCCGCTGGTCGCCTGGTTCCGGGGCATGGACCGCTCCACCCTGGAGAACCTCGTCTACTTCTTCGCGGCCCTGAAGATCACGATCTCCTACGTCTGGATGATCGTGGTGGCGTTGAAGACCGACATGGGTGTGGCGTGGCACCGGTTCCTGGCGTTTCCGAATATCTGGTTCAAGCGGAACGCGGACGGTGCTACGTCGCTGGGCGCGCTGTTGCCGATGACGTCGGGCGGCAAGCCGATCGACTTCTCCGACCCCGGTGAG
>NZ_LGDV01000020.1 GCF_001280015.1 Streptomyces sp. MMG1121 | reverse complement strand
GGTGCAGTACGGGGATTTCACGTTGTGGCAGCGTGAGGTGCTGGAGTCGGATGGGTTCGAGAGTCGTGAGCTGGGCTTTTGGCGTGAGGTGTTGCGGGACCTGCCGCAGGAGCTGGATCTTCCCCGGGACCGTCCCCGGCCCGCCGTCGCCACCGGCCGGGCGGGAGCCGTCGAGTTCACGGTCGAGAGCCACACACTCCAGGCCCTGACGGAGGTCGCGCGCGAACAGGGAGCCAGCCTCTTCATGGCCCTGCACGCTGCGCTGGCCGGAACACTCGCACGCCTGGGGGCCGGACGGGACATCCCGGTCGGCAGCCCGGTCGCCGGGCGGACCGACGTGGCGCTGGAGGAACTCGTCGGCTGCTTCGTGAACACGGTGGTGGTGCGCTCGGAGCTGTCGGGGGATCCCTCCTTCGTGGAGTCGCTCGATCGGGTCCGGTCCGCGGTGCTGAGCGCGCTGGAGCACCAGGAGGTGCCGAGGTGCCGTTCGAGCGGGTGGTCGAGGCGGTCAACCCGGTCCGGTCGGCCGGGCGGCACCCGCTGTTCCAGGTGATGCTGAGCCTGCAGAACAACGCGGTGGCACAGGCGGCGTTCCCCGGCCTGGACGTGGCGTACGAGGATCCCGGTCCGGCCGAGTCCGTGGACTTCGACCTGCTCTTCGACTTCCGTGAGAAGGATGACGGGCTGCAAGGGCGGCTCGTCTACGCGCGGGACGTCTTCGACGAGGCGACGGCGCAGCGGCTGGCCGACTGCCTCACGCGGTTCCTGGACCAGGCGGCCGCGGACCCATGGGGCCGGCTGAGCGGCGTGGACGTGATCGGTCCGGCCGAGCGGGCCGCCGTACTGACCTGGGGTGCGGGACCCGCCGTGGACCGTACGGACAGCTCGGTGGCGGATCGCTTCGCGGCCCGGGCCGCCGCGACACCGGCCGCGACGGCGCTCGTGTGCGGTGCGCAAGCGCTCACCTACGAGCAGCTGGACGACCGCGCGAACCGGCTGGCGCGTGCCCTGCCGACCCGGGGCGCGGCTCCGGAGCGGCTGGTCGCGCTGGCGATGGAGCGCTCGGCGGACCTCGTCGTCGCCCTGCTCGCGGTCCTGAAGACCGGGGCTGCCTATCTCCCCCTCGACCTGCGCAGTCCCGATGCCCGGCTGGCCGGCGTCCTCTCCGAGTCCGCCCCCTGCCTGCTGCTGACCGACGCGTCGACGAGCGCACGAGCGGACTCCCTGCGCGCGCACCTCCCGGGCCTGCGGGTGGCCCGAGTCGACCAGGTCACCGGGGACGACGGGACGGACATGCCCTACGACGCACCCGTGGCCGGTGCCGACCGGATCGCCTGCGTGATGTACACCTCCGGTTCGACCGGGCGGCCCAAGGGCGTGGCCGTCACCCACGCCAACATCCTGGCCTTCACGGCGGACGCGTGCTGGCAGGAACAGGACCACTCCCGCGTGCTGGCGCACTCGGCGCACTCCTTCGACGCGTCGACGTACGAGGTGTGGGTACCGCTGCTCAACGGCGGCACGGTCGTCGTCGCACCACCGCACGACGGCTCGGCCGGAGCCCTGGAGCGCGTGGTCACCGAACACGGCGTCACCGCCGCCTTCTTCACCACCTCGCTCTTCAACTCCCTTGCCCTCGAGGCGAGTCGGGTATTCGGCGCCCTGAAGCACCTGTGGATCGGAGGGGAGGAGGCCTCCGGGCCCGCCGTGGCAGCGGCGCTCCACGCGCACGCACACCTCACCGTCACCAACGGCTACGGCCCGACCGAGAACACCACCTTCACCACCTGCCGGCACCTCACCGCCCGCGACTGCGAGCCCGAGAGCAAGCCGCCCATCGGCGGCCCCACGGGCGGTTCCACGGTGTTCGTGCTGGACGACACGCTGTCGCCCGTCCCGGTCGGAGTCGTGGGCGAGTTGTACGTGTCGGGCGCCGGGCTCGCGCGCGGCTACGCGGGCCGCCCGGACCTGACGGCGGCCCGGTTCGTGGCATGCCCGTTCGGCCGCCCGGGGGAGCGGATGTACCGCACGGGCGATCTGGCGCGCTGGAGGGCCCACGGTGAGCTGGAATTCGTGGGCCGTGCCGACCAGCAGGTCAAGGTGCGGGGCTTCCGGGTGGAGCTGGGCGAGGTGGAGGCGGTGCTGTCCGGGTGCGCGGGCGTCCGCCACGCCGTGGCCTCGGTGCGGGACGGCAACGTGATCGCCCACGTCGTACCGGCACCGGACGCCACGGACGCACTGGCCGACCGGGTACGGGAGCGGGCGGCCGGAGCGTTGCCGGACTACATGGTTCCCGTGGCCGTCGTCGTGCTGCGCGGCGGTCTGCCCTTGACCGGGAACGGCAAAGTGGACCGCGAAGCGCTCCCCGCGCCGGAAGCGGACACGGCGCCTGCCGCCGGCCGGGAGCCGGACGGCCCGGTCGAGCGGCTGCTGTGCGACCTGTTCGCCGACCTGTTGCGCGTTGCGCACGTCGGCGTCGACGACTCCTTCTTCGACCTCGGCGGACACTCCCTCCTCGCCGTGCGCCTGGTCAGCCGTATCCGCGCGGCCCTCGACGTCGAGATCGACATGCGCACCGTGTTCGAGGCACACACCCCGGCCACCCTGGCCGCCAGGTTCGCGCAGACGACCCGCCCGCGTCCGCAGCTGACCCGCAGGGCCCGTTCCGTGCACACCCGACTGGCTCCGTCCCAACTGCGCTTCTGGATCCAGGGCGAACTGGAAGAGGGCAGGGACGGCACGGACACCCGGGTCATCGCCACCGCCCTGCGTCTGGTGGGGGAGTTGGATGTGGTGGCGTTGGGTGCGGCGGTGGGTGATGTGGTGGGGCGGCACGAGAGTGTGCGGACGGTGTTTCCGGTGGT
>NZ_LGDV01000019.1 GCF_001280015.1 Streptomyces sp. MMG1121 | reverse complement strand
GCAGCCTGGATCGAGGGCGCCACCGAGCAGACCGCGACCTGGGACGTCAGCGCCGTGCTGTCCACGGTCGCCGACACGGCCGGCGAGGACCTGCTAGGGCAGATCCTGCTCCAGCTCCCCGCCGGCTACGACCTCCTCTTCGGCCGCCCCCAGCCCACCTGACCCCTACCTCGGTGCCACACACCCGCACCGCTCTACGAAAGGCATGAACTGCAGTGATCACCGACGTGCGCGTACCGGTTGAGCACCAGCAGCCGTACTCGACGGCGTATGAGCAGATGCTGGAGAAGGTCCGCTACGAAGGCGCCTACCCCACCCGCGAAAGAGCCGAGGAAGCCGTCCGCCTGGTTCTCGCGGGGCTGGGACGCCAGCTGACCGGCGACGAACGCGTCGACCTTGCCGCCTGCCTGCCCCTGGAAGCCGCACGTGTCCTGACCGCACAGATCCCCGACACCCAGCCGCTGACCGGCTGGGCCTTCGTCAAGGACCTCGCCGCCCGCTCCGGCACCTCCCTGGCCACCACCCGCTGGGACACCGGCTCCGTCTTCGCGGCCGTCGCCGCCCACGCCGGCCCTGACCTCATCAGCCGCATCCTCCACCAGCTCCCCACCGGCCACGCGCTGTTGTTCGGCCGCGCCGAACTCACCTCCGCCGCGTAAACGGCACCGGCACCCCGGGGCCGCAACAGGATCCCTCCGGCGGCCCTTGGCGAAGTCCCCGATCCGCGCGATCGGGGACTTCCGCCTTCGCTGTGCATGATGACCGTCTCGCGCGGTGTTTCTCATAAACGGCCCTTTGCACGAGCAACATCGATCACAGCCCGCGAAACCCGCGCCGCTCCCGGATTCGCTCTCAGAACCCGTTCTCACTCAAAAGCGGGGCGGACCCCCTTCTGACACTTGCATTGTACGAAAATTCCGGGCCCATGACGGACCCTCAGCAGCCCTCTCCGACCGACCGGTCGGACGCCGACGGCGTCGAAAAGTACGCCTGTCCGAAGTGTGACGCCCAGCCCGGTTACCCGTGCCGCTCGCGCGGCGGGGCGGTCGCCTCCGCCTACCACACCCGCCGCTTCACCATGGTGCCCCGGCTGAAGAAGGCACTGCGGGTGCCGACCCCGGCCGGCCGTGGCCCGGGTCGGCCGTGGCGGCCGGGCACCCCGCCGCCGGCGCCGATCGACCCGGACCTGCCGAGCGCGGACATCCGCATCGGATACGCGAGGTGCTCGACCCTCGGCCAGGAACTCGACTCCCAGCCCGACGCGCTCAGCAAGCACGGCATCCCGAGGGACGAGATCTTCAGCGAGAAGATCAGCACCCGGGTGCGGGTCCGCCCGCAGTTCGAGGCGGCGCTGCGCACGGCGCGGGAGATCAAGGCGCACACCCCGCACTGCCGGGTCATCTTCACCGTGTACGAGATGAAGCGCCTCGGCCGCGACGCCGCCGAGCTCACCGCGCTTGCCGATCACCTCACCGCCCACGGCCTGGTCCTGGAGATGCTCTCGGGGCCTCTGCCCGGCATCTACGACCCCACCGGCGCGGCGCCGCTGCTGTTCGCGTTCTTCGCGGCGATGGCGGAGACCGAGCGGGAGAACATCCGCGAGTCGACGCTGGAGGGGCTCGACACCGCGGCCTGCAAGGGCAAGCACGGCGGCCGGGCGCCAGTCATCACCGACGACATGCTGCACACCGTGCTCCGACGGTGGGCGAACGGCGAGTCCGTCGAGCAGATCCAGCCCGACCTGATCATCCCGACCGGCAAGCGCAAGGGCCGCAGCCCGTCTGTCGCCAGCGTCTACCGGGCACTCGCCGAGCACGCCAAGCGCGAGGCGTACCCCGAAGCGGTCGGTCGTGTCCCTCGTCGTGGTGTTGGGAATCAACTGGCAGGCGCGTTCGGGGTGTTGGGTAGTGCGGGGGCGCTTTCGGGGAGTTCGCGGTAGATCTCACCCATGCTGCCTTCGGGGAGGTAGCGGCGGGGGAAGGCGATCCATTCGTCGTGCATCTCCAAGAGCACGGCGGTGACCAGGCAGACCAGCGCGTCGTCGTTGGGGAAGACCTGGACGACGTCGATCCTGCGCTTGGTCCCCCGGTTCACCCGTTCCAGCGGGTTCGTGGACTGGATCTTCTTCCAGTGCCTGGGCGGCAAGTCCGCGAACGCGGTCAGATCCTCCTTCGCCTCCAACAGCATCGCTTTGACCTTCGGGAACTGGGCGCCGAGCATGTCGGCGACGGTGTCCAGCTGAGTGCGCACGAGGCCGGCGGTGGGCTGGGGGAAGATCGTGCGGATCGTCGCGGCAACCATTTCACCGGAATCCCGGTCGATCACGCTGAAGACATTGCGCAGGAAATGAAGCCGTAAGGATTCAACATGGTGTTTCGCTGTCTTCTGTGACGGATGCGAGTACCTCGGCGGTCGTAGCGAAGCGCCGTTCGGCAAGTGTCGGAAC
>NZ_LGDV01000017.1 GCF_001280015.1 Streptomyces sp. MMG1121 | reverse complement strand
GGGGTGATGGGTGGCTGGTCGTTGTTTGAGAACTGCACAGTGGACGCGAGCATCTGTGGCCAAGTTTTTAAGGGCGCACGGTGGATGCCTTGGCACCAGGAACCGATGAAGGACGTGGGAGGCCACGATAGTCCCCGGGGAGTCGTCAACCAGGCTTTGATCCGGGGGTTTCCGAATGGGGAAACCCGGCAGTCGTCATGGGCTGTCACCCGCTGCTGAACACATAGGCAGTGTGGAGGGAACGAGGGGAAGTGAAACATCTCAGTACCCTCAGGAAGAGAAAACAACCGTGATTCCGGGAGTAGTGGCGAGCGAAACCGGATGAGGCTAAACCGTATACGTGTGAGACCCGGCAGGGGTTGCGTATGCGGGGTTGTGGGATCTCTCTTCTGTCGTCTGCCGGCGACAGGACGAGTCAGAAACCGTTGATGTAGGCGAAGGACATGCGAAAGGTCCGGCGTAGAGGGTAAGACCCCCGTAGTCGAAACATCAGCGGCTCGTTTGAGAGACACCCAAGTAGCACGGGGCCCGAGAAATCCCGTGTGAATCTGGCGGGACCACCCGCTAAGCCTAAATATTCCCTGGTGACCGATAGCGGATAGTACCGTGAGGGAATGGTGAAAAGTACCCCGGGAGGGGAGTGAAATAGTACCTGAAACCGTGTGCCTACAAGCCGTGGGAGCGTCGGAANNNTTCTCGTGACTGCGTGCCTTTTGAAGAATGAGCCTGCGAGTTTGCGGTGTGTTGCGAGGTTAACCCGGGTGGGGAAGCCGTAGCGAAAGCGAGTCCGAATAGGGCGTTTCAGTAGCACGCTCAAGACCCGAAGCGGAGTGATCTAGCCATGGGCAGGTTGAAGCGGAGGTAAGACTTCGTGGAGGACCGAACCCACCAGGGTTGAAAACCTGGGGGATGACCTGTGGTTAGGGGTGAAAGGCCAATCAAACTCCGTGATAGCTGGTTCTCCCCGAAATGCATTTAGGTGCAGCGTCGTGTGTTTCTTGCCGGAGGTAGAGCACTGGATAGGCGATGGGCCCTACCGGGTTACTGACCTTAGCCAAACTCCGAATGCCGGTAAGTGAGAGCGCGGCAGTGAGACTGTGGGGGATAAGCTCCATGGTCGAGAGGGAAACAGCCCAGAGCATCGACTAAGGCCCCTAAGCGTACGCTAAGTGGGAAAGGATGTGGAGTCGCACAGACAACCAGGAGGTTGGCTTAGAAGCAGCCACCCTTGAAAGAGTGCGTAATAGCTCACTGGTCTAGTGATTCCGCGCCGACAATGTAGCGGGGCTCAAGCGTACCGCCGAAGTCGTGTCATTCATACAATAGGGCCAACGCCTGTATGGATGGGTAGGGGAGCGTCGTGTGCCGGGTGAAGCAGCACCGGAAGGTAGTTGTGGACGGTTCACGAGTGAGAATGCAGGCATGAGTAGCGATACAAACGTGAGAAACGTTTGCGCCGATTGACTAAGGGTTCCTGGGTCAAGCTGATCTGCCCAGGGTAAGTCGGGACCTAAGGCGAGGCCGACAGGCGTAGTCGATGGATAACCGGTTGATATTCCGGTACCCGCTGTGAAGCGTCAAACATTGAACCAGGCGATGCTAAGTCCGTGAAGCCGTTCCGGACCCTTCGGGGAATGGAAAGTGGTGGAGCCGACGAACCAGACTTGCAGTAGGTGAGTGATGGGGTGACGCAGGAAGGTAGTCCATCCCGGGCGGTGGTTGTCCCGGGGTAAGGGTGTAGGACGTCAGGTAGGTAAATCCGCCTGGCATGGAGTCTGAGACCTGATGCCGAGCCGATTGTGGTGAAGTGGATGATCCTATGCTGTCGAGAAAAGCCTCTAGCGAGTTTCATGGCGGCCCGTACCCTAAACCGACTCAGGTGGTCAGGTAGAGAATACCGAGGCGTTCGGGTGAACTATGGTTAAGGAACTCGGCAAAATGCCCCCGTAACTTCGGGAGAAGGGGGGCCACGTCTGGTGAGAGCACTTGCTGCTCGAGCTGGGGGTGGCCGCAGAGACCAGCGAGAAGCGACTGTTTACTAAAAACACAGGTCCGTGCGAAGCCGTAAGGCGATGTATACGGACTGACGCCTGCCCGGTGCTGGAACGTTAAGGGGACCGGTTAGTCACATTTCGGTGTGGCGAAGCTGAGAACTTAAGCGCCAGTAAACGGCGGTGGTAACTATAACCATCCTAAGGTAGCGAAATTCCTTGTCGGGTAAGTTCCGACCTGCACGAATGGCGTAACGACTTCTCGACTGTCTCAACCATAGGCCCGGTGAAATTGCACTACGAGTAAAGATGCTCGTTTCGCGCAGCAGGACGGAAAGACCCCGGGACCTTTACTACAGTTTGATATTGGTGTTCGGTTCGGCTTGTGTAGGATAGCTGGGAGACTTTGAAGCAGGCACGCCAGTGTTTGTGGAGTCGTCGTTGAAATACCAGTCTGGTCGTGCTGGATGTCTAACCTGGGTCCGTGATCCGGATCAGGGACAGTGTCTGATGGGTAGTTTAACTGGGGCGGTTGCCTCCTAAAGAGTAACGGAGGCGCCCAAAGGTTCCCTCAGCCTGGTTGGCAATCAGGTGTTGAGTGTAAGTGCACAAGGGAGCTTGACTGTGAGACCGACGGGTCGAGCAGGGACGAAAGTCGGGACTAGTGATCCGGCGGTGGCTTGTGGAAGCGCCGTCGCTCAACGGATAAAAGGTACCCCGGGGATAACAGGCTGATCTTCCCCAAGAGTCCATATCGACGGGATGGTTTGGCACCTCGATGTCGGCTCGTCGCATCCTGGGGCTGGAGTCGGTCCCAAGGGTTGGGCTGTTCGCCCATTAAAGCGGTACGCGAGCTGGGTTTAGAACGTCGTGAGACAGTTCGGTCCCTATCCGCTGTGCGCGTAGGAGTCTTGAGAAGGGCTGTCCCTAGTACGAGAGGACCGGGACGGACGAACCTCTGGTGTGCCAGTTGTTCTGCCAAGGGCATGGCTGGTTGGCTACGTTCGGGAGGGATAACCGCTGAAAGCATCTAAGCGGGAAGCCTGCTTCGAGATGAGGACTCCCACCCACTTGATGGGGTAAGGCTCCCAGTAGACGACTGGGTTGATAGGCCGGATCTGGAAGCCAGGTAACTGGTGGAGGTGACCGGTACTAATAGGCCGAGGGCTTGTCCTCAGTTGCTCGCGTCCACTGTGTT
>NZ_LGDV01000016.1 GCF_001280015.1 Streptomyces sp. MMG1121 | reverse complement strand
GCAGCAGCCGGACCTTCTGGGCGGCCGGGATGAACTTGCTGCCCTCCTCGAAGGCGTTGGTCTGCATGAGGTAGGTGACGAACTGGCCGGTGTTCGCCATACGGCGCGAGGGATAGTCCATCGAGTGGGTCGAGGCCAGCAGCCTGGCCACGCGGGGGATGGCGTACGTCGCCGGCATCGCGGCGAAGGACAGGCCGGTGTTGATGTGCGCGGCGTTGTCCATGAAGAACAGCCGAGCGCGCTCCATCACGTTCCAGTCCACCCAGGAAGGAGGCATGCCGGTGGCCTGGAGGAAGGACTCGGCAGAGGCCGGCAGCCCTTCGGGAAGGCGGGTTCCCGCGGTGCTGAAGAACCGCATCAGGGTGTTGAAGTCCTTTACTTCTCCCTTCTCGAACATGGCGGCGACAGTGTCGTCCGCCAGCGGGTCGCCCTGGTGGCGGAGGGCGTTGAACGTCGCTTCGGTGTAGCGCGGAGTGGTGGAGGTGGTCATGGTGGGGTGCTCGCTTCGTGGTCAGAGGGGGCGGTTGGCCGATGAGGTCGCCAGGTCGCGCAGCGCCGTGTACGTGGCACGGGGCAGGGGCACGCTCTCCAGCGCCCGGTGCGCCAGCGCCAGCCGTTCGGTGATCATGTCTTCGACCTTCCGGCGAGCGCCGCTGGACTCCATGAGCGTGCGTACGTGCGCCGCGTCTCCCTCGTCGAACTCGGGGCGCCCCACCGTCTTGGTCAGGCTCCGCCGGTCGTCCTCGGAGACGAGGGACACGGTGAGGGCCATGAGCGCGGTGGGTTTGCCGTCTCGCAGATCGTCGAGATTGGGCTTGCCGGTCAGGGTTGGGTCGCCGAAGGTGCCCAGCATGTCGTCCCTGAGCTGGAACGCCTCGCCCAACGGGAGTCCGAACGAGGTGAAGGCCGTGAGCAGCCGCTCCGAGCCGCCGCCGAGCGTCGCGCCCAGGTGCAGGGGCCGTTCGACCGTGTACTTGGCCGTCTTGTACCGCGCGACCTCAAGTGATGCAGCGACCTCCGGCACCCCGTCGCCCGTGCGCAGTACCTCCAGGAACTGGCCCGCCACGGTCTCGCGCAGGAGAGCCGACCACAAAGGCACTGTGCGCGCGATGAACGCTCCGGGCAGCCCGCACGTGGCGAAGACCTGGCCCGCGTAGCCCATGAGGAGGTCGCCCAGCATCATCGCCAGGGCCACTGGCCTGTCTCGCCGCTGTCCCAAGGCCACGGTCTGGTCGGCGAAGGCGACGTGGGCCGTGGGCATTCCGTGGCGTACGAGACTGTCGTCGATGATGTCATCGTGTGTGCACGCCGCCGCGTGCACCAGCTCCATGGCCGCCGCCGCACGGATGATGCCGTCGCAGTCCGGCTGCCCCGCGGCCCGCCACCCCCAGTAGAGGAACGCGGCACGCAGCCGCTTTCCCTGCTCCAGGGCACCGCGTAACTGCCCGCACAGCGGAGCCAGTTCGGCAGAGACCTTGAGGAGCTGGGCGGACTCCTGCTCCACCAGATGCTGAAGATGGTCGTCCACGCGTCGCTTCAACTGCTCGGACTCACCCATCGCTGGCCGCGCTCCGCTGTGCTACGACTTTGCGTGCCACCAGCTCCAAGTAGTTGTCGGAGCCCTGCGCGACGCGGCGCGCGGCCAGTTCGCCGCGGGCGTGCAGCTCTTGCATGCCGTCCGTGAGGAAATGAGGCAGGTCCGAGTGGTGCGCTGTCTGCCGGCCGCGCTCCGAGAGTTGGCGCAACTGGTCGAAGGCCAGGTCGGCGAGGCCGAGAGCGAGCACACCCACCTGGCTCAGCACCGTGAGGGGGCTGGAGGGTGATTCGGAGGCTGGGGGTGCGGTACCAGGGTTCTGGGTGGGGTCGGGCATGCGTAGCTCTCCTGCCGCGTGATGTGAGCCGATAAGGGTTTCATCAGTCGTAACGATCTTCGCGGCGGGAAGGTACGAATGACGAGCCATCACTTTCACACCCGGAAGGAGCGGTGGGGTGTGCGTTGATGCCCGGAGTTATGGCGACGGGCCGGAGCGCGGCGGCAGGACCCGGGGAGACCCACTTGAGCGCTTTCACGCGGTTGGTGCTTTCTCGTGGCACACGTAGGGCGCCCCCATCGAGTGACACGTGAACTCCGGCTCGCGATCCCCTTGGAAGAAGGGCACTGTCTCGTCCTCGCTCCAGCGGAGCAGCGCATACGGCTGATCGCCCCACACAGTCCTCTGCGGGGAGCGCCTTGCGGGCCGGGCGATCAGACACGGTTGCCCGGCCGCGGGATTGATCAGTGTCCCAGGGCGCGGGCGATCGGCAGGGTGTCACAGGTCTGCTGCAGGCGGACGATCCTGCTGTCCCGCAGGGTGAAGACGTGTGCGAACCGTGAGGTCACCGCGGTGCCGGCGGTGGTGATGCCTTCGTATCGGCCCAGGACGATGACGTGGCCGCCATCCTCGAAGAACTCCTCGCTGACGACCTGGAACTCGGTGAAGTGGGCGAGGAATTCGAAGAAGTCGCCCAGGATGCTGTCGAGGCCCCGGTACACACCACCGTTGGGGAAGCCTTCGACCACATCCCACTCCGCGCCTGATGCGACGACCGACCGAATGACCTGCGGATCGCCCTTGGCGCTGTAGTAGCGGCGGACGACGTCGATCTGCGATGAGTCCGGCACGGCTGCTCCTCCTATTGGTTCCCCAGGCCGGGGTGCCTTGCAGTTTCCTCGGTTGTCGGTGAACACGACTAGTAGTGCTTCGTTAGGTTCTGGCTCCGGTTCTGCTTGTGGTGAGTGGGCGGCCGCAGGTGGTGCAGGTGCCGGTCCAGCACCTCTAACAGGTCCTG
>NZ_LGDV01000015.1 GCF_001280015.1 Streptomyces sp. MMG1121 | reverse complement strand
GGACTGGTCGGCGGGTGCGGTGTCGTTGCTGACGGAGGCGGTGGACTGGCCGGAAGCGGCGGGGCGTCCGCGCCGGGCAGGCGTCTCGTCGTTCGGGATCAGTGGGACGAACGCGCACGTCATCCTGGAGCAGGCGCCGGTCGAAGCGGAGGACGGGCCGCCTTCGGGGCGCCCCGCCGACCTGGTGGTGCCGTGGGTGCTGTCCGGTGACACCACGTCAGCCTTGCGCGCTCAGGCCGGAAAGCTGCTCGCCGAAGGCCCGGGCGACACCGGGCACGAGCACGGCAACGAACACGAGCGGCTCCCGATCGACGTGGCGTTCTCGCTGGCCACCACCCGAGCCGCCCTGGAACACCGGGGCGTCCTGATCGGCTCCACCACGGCCGAACTGCGCCGCGGGCTCGCCGCGTTGGCCGAGGGTCGGCCGGCACCGAACCTCGCCCAGGGCGTCACCGTCTCCGGCGATCTCGCCTTCCTCTTCTCCGGCCAGGGCTCCCAGCGCCTCGGCATGGGCCGGGCGCTGCACCGCGACCACTCGGTGTTCGCCGCGGCCTTCGACGAGGTCTGCGACCACCTCGACGGCCACCTCGAACGCCCCCTCCGTGCCGTGGTGTTCGCCGAAGAGGGCACTGCGGACGCGGAGTTGCTGGACCGTACCGCGTACACGCAGCCCGCCCTCTTCGCCCTCGAAGTCGCGCTGTTCCGACTCCTGGAGCATTGGGGCGTACGCCCCACCCACCTGCTCGGACACTCGGTCGGCGAGCTGGCCGCCGCGCATGTCTCCGGCGTGCTGTCGCTCGAGGACGCCTGCACCATGGTCGCCGCGCGCGGCCGGCTGATGCAGGCCCTGCCCGAGGGCGGCGCGATGGTGGCCGTCGAGGCGGGTGAGTCCGAAGTGCGGGAGTCCTTGGCGGAGTTCTCCGGACGAGCGGACATCGCCGCAGTCAACACCCCCTGGTCAACAGTCGTTTCGGGAGACGAGGACGCAGTCCAGGAAATCGCTCGGCGGTGGGCGGCTGACGGACGCAGGACCACCCGGCTGCGCGTCAGCCACGCGTTCCACTCCCCTCGCATGGACGGCATGCTGGCGGAGTTCCGCGAGGTGGTCGAGGCGCTGACCTTCCACCCGCCCCGGATCCCCGTCGTCTCCAACCTCACCGGTACGGTCGCGACCGGCGAGGAGCTCTGCTCGGCCGACTACTGGGTCCGGCACGTCCGGGGCACCGTACGGTTCGCGGACGGCGTCCGCCGGCTGGCCGGGCAGGGCGTTCGCACCTTCCTCGAGCTGGGCCCCGATGGCGTGCTGGCCTCGATGGGACAGCGGTGCCTCGACGGCGAGGAGACGTCGGGGGAGGCGTCGCAGGAGGCGGCCGGAGAGACTCCCGGTGCGGCGCCGTCGGTGACACCGGTCTTCATACCCGCGCTGCGCAGGGAGCGCCCGGACGCCGAAGCGCTCACGATGGCCCTCGCCCGGCTGCACGTCCGGGGCGTCGGTGTCGACTGGCCCGCGGTGTTCGAGGGGTCGGGCGCGCGGCGTACGGATCTGCCCACGTACGCCTTCAGCCGCCGCCGGTACTGGCTCGACGCCACGACCGGCAGGCCGGAGCTCGTCGGGCCGCCGGCCGCCGTCGCCATGTCACCCGTGTCGGACGCCGGCGCAGAAGGCGCCGCCCTGCGCGAGCGGCTGGCGGGCCTGGCGGAGCGGGACCGGGAGCGCGAGCTGCTCCATCTCGTACGGGCGCAGGCGGCCGCAGTGCTGGGCCACGAGTCCCCGGAAGCGGTCGGCGCCGAGCGCGCGTTCAAGGAACTGGGCCTGGACTCCCTCACGGCCGTCGAGCTGCGCAACCGGCTGACCGCGGAGACCGGCCTGCGACTGCCGGCCACCGCCGTGTTCGACCACCCGACGCCCGGCGCCCTCGTCCGGCACCTGCGGGCGGAGCTGTTCGGTGGGGCGGACCCGGCCGTGGGCCGGCCCTCGGGTTCCGGTGCGCGCGGCCCCCGGCCCGACGAGCCCGTCGCGATCGTCGGGATGGCCTGCCGCTACCCCGGGGGCGTGCGTTCTCCCGAAGAGCTGTGGGAGCTGATCGACCACGGCACGGACGCCATCACGCCGTTCCCTGCCGACCGGGGGTGGGATCTGGAGGGGCTGTACGACCCGGACCCGGATCACCCCGGCACGTCGTACACGCGCGAGGGCGGCTTCCTGGACGACGCGACCCGCTTCGATCCGGCGTTCTTCGGAATCTCACCGCGCGAGGCGCTCGCGATGGACCCCCAGCAACGGGTGCTGCTGGAGGTGTCCTGGGAGGCACTCGAGCGCGCCGGAATCGACCCGCTGTCCCTGCGCGGCAGCCCGACCGGCGTGTACATGGGCACCAGCGGACAGGACTACGACGCGCTGGCCCGGAAGGCTCCGGACGAGTTGGAGGGCCACCTTCTCACCGGCAACGCGGCGAGCGTGCTCAGTGGCCGGGTCGCCTACACCCTGGGACTGGAAGGCCCGGCCTGCACGGTCGACACCGCGTGCTCCTCGTCGCTGGTCGCCCTGCACCTGGCCGCGCAGGCGCTGCGTACGGGCGAGTGCGCCCAGGCCCTGGTCGGCGGGGTGGCCGTGATGGCCGGGCCCGGTGGATTCGTGGAGTTCAGCCGCCAGCGCGGGCTGTCCCCCGACGGCAGGTGCCGCTCCTTCGCCGCCTCGGCCGACGGCACGACGTGGTCGGAGGGGGCCGGGGTGCTGGTGCTCAAGCGGCTCGCCGACGCGACCCGGGACGGCGATCGCGTGCTGGCGGTGCTGCGTGGCAGCGCGGTCAACCAGGACGGGGCGAGCAACGGTCTGACGGCGCCGAACGGTCCGTCCCAGCAGCGGGTGATCCGGCA
>NZ_LGDV01000014.1 GCF_001280015.1 Streptomyces sp. MMG1121 | reverse complement strand
CTTCGGTGTTTCCGACTCTATCAGATCTTTTCTCGATCCGATTTCCTCGGTGCTTTCCAGGTTCCCGCTCTCGCGTTTCCCTTTCCGGCGGTTCCGACTTTATCAGAAGTTCTTGGCCGGTCTGACCGGCCGCTCATTTCTGAGTAATCGGAGGCGCTTCTTCGAGATGCCGTTTCTGACATCTTCTTGAGGAAGCTCGTAGATTCTATCGTTCGCCGCCGAACTTGTCCAGTTCCAGGCAACCGTTTGAATCTACCTCCCCACGCCATCCGTGTCAACGGGTCTTGTGGGGCGAAGAGGAGACTAGCAGCTCACAGGGGTCGAACGCACATCAGGCAGCGGTGGGGACGGTGGCGCTGCGGTCCGTCGCGTCGAGGTCACCTGTCTCGCCGGCGCGTACCGCTCGGCCGCCCAGGACATAGACGTACGTCAGGAATGCCAGCTCGGCCACGACGCCTATGCCTATTCGCGCCCAGGTGGGCAGGCCGGAAGGGGTGACGAAGCCTTCGATGGCGCCGGAGACGAAGAGAACGAGGGCGAGGCCTATCGCCATGCCCACCGCTGCCCTTCCCTCCTCGGCGAGAGCGATGCGCCGGGTGCGGGGGCCGGGGTCTATGAGGGTCCAGCCCAGGCGCAGTCCCGTGCCGGCGGCGACGAATACGGCGGTCAGTTCGAGCAGGCCGTGCGGGAGGACCAGTCCGAGGAATGTGCCGAGTCGGCCGGCAGAGGACATCAGGCCGAATCCCACGCCTAGATTCAGCATGTTCTCGAACAGGATCCACAGGACAGGCAGGCCCAGGAAGACACCCAGGACCAGGCACATCGCGGCTGCCTGGGCATTGTTCGTCCACACCTGGGCGGCGAAGGCGGCCGCGGGGTGGCTGGAGTAGTACGTCTCGTACTCGCCGCCTGGGCGGGTCAGGTCGCGCAGTTGGCTGGGTGCCGCGATGGACGACTGCACGTCCGGGTGGGAGCCGATCCACCAGCCCAGGAGGATCGCGACGACCGTGGAGACCAGTGCCGTGGGTACCCACCAGTGGCGTGCGCGATAGACCGCGGCAGGAAAGCCCTGGCCCAGGAAGCGTGTGACGTCACGCCATGAGGCGCGGCGGGTGCCTGTGACAGCGCTACGCGCGCGTGCCACCAGCTGACTCAGCCGTCCCGTCAGCTGCGGGTCCGGGGCGCTGGACTGGATGAGGGAGAGGTGAGTGGCGGTGCGCTGGTAGAGCGTGACGAGTTCGTCGGCTTCGGCGCCGTTGAGGCGGCGCCGACGGCGGAGCAGGGCGTCGAGGCGGTCCCATTCAGCTCGGTGTGCGGAGACGAAGACGTCCAGGTCCATCGGGTCTGCCTGCTCCTCGGCTGGTCGTCGACAGCTCGTCCGCTCGTCGTGGATGCTCGCGTTTGCTGTCAGGTTGTCGTACTGCGGCGCGATGCGCCCACAGCTTGGCAGACTTGCGGTACCGAGGGCAGATCAGGAAGGGCGGCGGGCGTGAGTGAGCTGGTGACGGGCGAGGCGGTGGCGCTCGAACTGCGGCCGGCGAAGCTGCCGAGCAGGGCACTGGCCGTGTTGCTCGACCTGATGGTGGCCGTGATCGCGTACACCGTCGTCACCGTGGTGCTGGTGGTGTCGACGGCTTCTTTGGACGGGGCCGCGCAGGTGGCGCTGTCGATCGCGACGTTCTTGCTGGTGCTGGTCGGCGGGCCGATCGCGGTGGAGACGCTGAGTCATGGGCGTTCGCTGGGGAAGCTGGCGTTCGGGCTCCGGGTGGTGCGGGACGACGGTGGGCCGATCCGGTTCCGGCATGCGCTGGTGCGGGGTGCGATCGGTGTGGTCGAGATCCTGCTGACGTTCGGCGTGGTGGCCTGCATCGCCTCGCTGGTGTCCGCGCGGGGCCGACGGCTCGGCGATGTGTTCGCGGGCACGCTGGTGGTGCGTGAGCGGATACCCACCGGTCAGGCCGGTTTCGTGCCGCCCCCGCCGCCATGGCTCGCGGGACGGTTCGCCGGGCTGGACCTGTCGGCGGTGCCGGACGGGCTGTGGCTCGCCGTGCGGCAGTACCTGACGCGGATGCCTCAGCTCGATCCGCGGGTTTCCGTGGGTATGGCGCAACGGCTCGCGGCCGACCTCGGGGAGCGTACGGGCGCGTCGGTGCCGCAGGATCTGCCGCCGGCCGCTTTTCTCGCGGCCGTGGTGCACGAGCGGCAGTCGCGTGAGGCCCGGCAGGCGTTCGGCGCCGGAGGTTTCGCCCCGCCGGCTACCCGGCCCGGGGCTGCGGCCGCGCAGGCCGGCTATCAGCCGCCCGTTCCTGCGGAGGGCCGGCCTCGGTACGCCGCTCAGCCGACCGGGCCGCAGGACTGGGCTGGGCGGCCGCAGGCTCCTGTCGTGCCGTCGGCCGCGCCGCCGCGGGACGAGTCGTCGGCCGACCGACCGTCCACCGGATTCGCCCCGCCTGCGTAGAGCGGGGGTCCGAGGAGTTCGCGGCGATCGCCTTCTCTGCGCCCGGGTCTCTCCGCGTTCAGTCGAACGTCGACGGCGGTGACTCGAGGTCCTCCAGTTCGATCCCGGGCGCGGTCAGGACCACGTCGCCGGCGATGTGGACGCTGTGCCGTTCACCGGTGTCCAGGGCTGTGACCTGGTATTCGTCCACGGTCAGGGGGCCTTTGTCAGTGGCGTGTGCTTCGCTGTTCACCAAGGCCCAGGACTGGTCCACGGTGCGGGGGGCGAGGACCGGATCCGTGAAGGCGACCAGGCGTACGCGGGTCGCGGCGGACGAGGGGGTGAGGCGCAGGAGACGAGCGGTGGCGATGAGGAACGCGGGGGACGTGCCGGTGAAGGCGTGGGCGCGCACATTGCCTTCGGTGGCATGGGTTCCGGTGGGGTCGGTGCGGACCCAGGTGACGCCGTCGAGGGCGGCGCCGCGTACCTGCCAGCCTCCCGCGTGCAGTTCGAGGCGGATGGGGCGGCCGAGGTCGTCCAGGGCGAGATCGACCGAGCCGCGGTGGTCTCCGGCGGGGCTGGTCAGCCGGGAGACGTAGCGCCAGCCGGACGGACCGGGGGCGCATTGGAAGTGTTCTTCTGCGAAGGGGGTGTGATCGTGCGGATCGTGGAGCGAATAACGGCCGCGGGGCATGGGGGTCCTGGGGATTGACGGGCTGACGGTCCGGGCGGGCTGACCGCAGAAGTCGGGCGGTCGCCGCGGGTGCGTCCGGCCGCGGCCGGTTCGCGCGGCCGGAGAAAGAGGCAGGCCCCCGGCACGGGGGTGCGGGGGCCTGCCTCGGAGGACCTGCTGTCGGGGAGCGCGGTGGTGCACCGGCGCGCTCCCCGGCGGGCGGGACCAGGGAACCGCCGGCTCAGTAGCGGTAGTGGTCCGGCTTGTACGGGCCGTCGACCTCGACGCCGATGTACGCGGCCTGCTCCGGGCGCAGCGTGGTGAGCTTGACGCCGAGCGA
>NZ_LGDV01000013.1 GCF_001280015.1 Streptomyces sp. MMG1121 | reverse complement strand
CTCCGGGATGTCGTACTCACCGAGCGCGGAGTGATTGGCCCCGAACGTGTTGGTCTCGACACAGTCGACACCCACCGCGAAGTACGCCTCGTGCACCGAACGCACGATGTCCGGACGCGTCAGGTTGAGGATCTCGTTGCAGCCCTCAAGCTGCTGGAAGTCCTCCAGCGTCGGGTCCTGCGCCTGGAGCATCGTGCCCATCGCCCCGTCGGCGACCACCACACGACTGGCGAGGGCCTCACGGAGCGCGGACACACGGGTCCGGCTGTCGGCGGAAGGAAACGGTGGCGACGAGGCCATGGAGGGACTCCCTAGATGCGACGGCTGTCGGCTATGCGGCTTTTCCCCGGACAGGCGGGAATGCCGCACGGCGTCAGCGTAACCGGGAGTCGGCTTTGATGGGCAGCGGCGTCCACGAGGCGGACGCGGGGGCCCTCGCTATCACGCTCGGGCCACGTGTGATGTAACAGGTGTCGACCGACCATTAGCGGGAGGTCGACATGGACCGGTAGTGTTCGACATTGCCGAACGCTGGGTAGCAAGACGTACGACGGTGCGCGACGGCAGTCGGCACCGAGGACGGCACGCCCGCGTTCGTCGACAGTCGAAGGGGACGGAGGCAGGACGGCGATGGCACGGAACATCCAGTCGCTCGAACGGGCGGCCGCGATGCTGCGGCTGCTCGCGGGCGGCGAGCGCAGGCTGGGCCTGTCGGACATCGCCTCGTCGCTGGGCCTCGCCAAGGGCACGGCCCACGGCATTCTGCGCACCCTCCAGCAGGAGGGGTTCGTGGAGCAGGACGACACCTCGGGGCGCTATCAGCTGGGCGCGGAGCTGCTGCGGCTGGGCACCACCTATCTGGACGTGCACGAACTGCGGGCGCGGGCCCTGGTGTGGACCGACGACCTGGCCCGTTCCAGCGGGGAGAGCGTGCACCTGGGAGTCCTGCACCAGCAGGGCGTACTGATCGTGCACCACGTCTTCAGGCCGGACGACAGCCGACAGGTGCTGGAGATCGGCGCCATGCAGCCGCTGCACTCCACGGCGCTGGGCAAGGTGATCTCGGCTTACGACCCGGTGGCGCACAGCGAGGCGCTGGACACCGAGCGGAAGGCCTTCACGGACCGCACGGTGTGCGACCACGCCGACTTCGAGCACCTCCTCGACATCACGCGCGCGCGTGGGTACGCGGCCGACGTGGAGGAGACCTGGGAGGGAGTGGCGTCCATCGCCGCGCCCATCCACGACCGGCGCCGGATGCCCGTGGGCGCGGTCGGCATCACCGGCGCCGTGGAGCGGTTGTGCCGGGACGGGGAACTGCGCCCCGAGCTGATCGCGGCGGTGCGCGACTGCGCCCGCGCGGTGTCCAGGGACCTCGGCGCGGGCCGGTTCTGAGCGCCGCACGCCCTAGGGGGAGTTGACCGGGACGCCGGGCGGCGTTCCGGTTCTCGCCCTACCCTGAAATGGACATTTAGGGCGAGTGCCTACGTCAACGCGCGAAGAGTGATATCCGGCAGCGATCAATAACGATCCTGTTTTCAATAACAGAACCCTTGACGCCCGCGTAACGCCGAAGCAGACTCCCGTCCATCGGTCGGCATTGTCGAACACCTACCGGCAATACGCGCTAGAGTGTGACAACGCCAAGGGCCGGCATCGCTCTCACCCCCGAGGGCGCGCCAGAACTCCCGGAGGGACCCGGGGTTCGGCTACCCCTGGACGAAGGACAAAGGAGTCGCGGGTGTCCAGCTCCGACATCTTCATCGGCGAGACCATCGGTACCGCCATACTCATCCTGCTCGGCGGCGGCGTCTGCGCGGCTGTCACGCTGAAGGCCTCCAAGGCCCGTAACGCCGGTTGGCTCGCCATCGCCTTCGGGTGGGGCTTCGCCGTCATGACGGCCGTGTACATCTCCGGACCTCTCTCCGGTGCACACCTCAACCCGGCCGTCACCATCGCCCTGGCCATCAAGAACAGCGACTGGAACAACGTCCCGGTCTATCTCGCCGGCCAGCTGCTCGGCGCGATGATCGGCGCGACCCTGGTGTGGGTCGCCTACTACGGCCAGTTCCACGCCCACCTCACCGACAAGGAGATCGTCGGCGGTCCGGGCGCCCAGGCCACGACGGCCAAGGCGGTCGAGGCCGAGGAGCAGGGCGCCGGCCCGGTCCTCGGTATCTTCTCCACCGGTCCGGAGATCCGGAACGTGGCGCAGAACCTCGCCACGGAGATCATCGGCACGGTCGTGCTGATCCTGGCGGTCCTCACGCAGGGCCTGAACGACAAGGGCAACGGCCTCGGCGTCCTCGGCGGTCTGATCACCGCACTCGTGGTGGTGTCGATCGGTCTCTCCCTCGGCGGCCCCACGGGCTACGCGATCAACCCCGCCCGTGACCTGGGCCCGCGCATCGTGCACGCCCTGCTGCCCCTGCCCAACAAGGGCCGTTCCGACTGGAGCTACGCCTGGATCCCGGTGGTCGGTCCGCTGATCGGCGGCGCCATCGCTGCAGGCATCTACAACGTCGCATTCGCTTAAGAAGCACACGGTCTTCCAGCACGCGCCGTACGTACAGCCCCATCACCACGGATCTTCCAGGAGCACACAGTGACCGACGCCCACACCGCAGGCCCGTTCATCGCCGCGATCGACCAGGGCACCACCTCCTCGCGCTGCATCGTCTTCGACAAGGACGGCCGTATCGTCTCCGTCGACCAGAAGGAGCACGAGCAGATCTTCCCGAAGCCGGGCTGGGTCGAGCACAACGCCAACGAGATCTGGACCAACGTCCAGGAAGTCGTCGCCGGAGCCATCGCCAAGGCCGGCATCACCCGGGACGACATCAAGGCCATCGGTATCACCAACCAGCGCGAGACGACCGTGCTGTGGGACAAGAACACCGGTGAGCCCGTCCACAACGCCATCGTCTGGCAGGACACCCGCACCGACTCCCTGTGCCGGGAGCTGGGCCGCAACGTCGGCCAGGACCGCTTCCGCCGCGAGACCGGCCTGCCGCTGGCCTCCTACTTCGCCGGCCCCAAGGCCCGCTGGCTGCTCGACAACGTCGAGGGCCTCAAGGAGCGCGCCGAGGCCGGGGACATCCTCTTCGGCACCATGGACACCTGGGTCATCTGGAACCTGACCGGCGGTGCGAACGGCGGCAAGCACGTCACCGACGTCACCAACGCCTCCCGCACCATGCTGATGAACCTCCACACCATGGAGTGGGACGAGAAGATCGCCGAGTCGATCGGCGTGCCGCTGCAGATCCTGCCCGAGATCCGCTCCTCCGCCGAGGTCTACGGCGAGGTCACCGGCGGCAAGCTCGGCGACCTGCTCGGCGGCATCCCGGTCGCCTCCGCGCTCGGCGACCAGCAGGCGGCCCTGTTCGGCCAGACCTGTTTCTCCGAGGGCGAGACCAAGTCGACCTACGGCACCGGCACGTTCATGGTGATGAACACCGGCTCCAAGATCATCAACTCCTACGCCGGTCTGCTGACCACCGTCGGCTACAAGATCGGCGACCAGCCGACGGTGTACGCCCTGGAGGGCTCGATCGCCGTCACCGGCTCGCTGGTGCAGTGGATGCGCGACCAGATGGGCCTCATCTCCACCGCCGCCGAGATCGAGACGCTCGCGCTCTCGGTCGAGGACAACGGCGGTGCCTACTTCGTGCCGGCCTTCTCGGGCCTGTTCGCCCCGCACTGGCGTTCCGACGCCCGCGGTGTGATCGCCGGTCTGACCCGGTACGTCACCAAGGCGCACCTCGCGCGCGCCGTCCTGGAGGCCACCGCCTGGCAGACCCGGGAGATCGCCGACGCCATGGTCAAGGACTCCGGCGACGAACTGGTCGCGCTCAAGGTCGACGGTGGCATGACCGCGAACAATCTGCTGATGCAGACGCTCTCCGACGTCCTGGACGCGCCCGTGGTGCGCCCGATGGTCGCGGAGACCACCTGCCTCGGCGCCGCCTACGCCGCCGGCCTGGCCGTCGGCTTCTGGTCCAGCACCGACGAACTGCGCGCCAACTGGCGCCGGGCCGCCGAGTGGACCCCCCGCATGGACGCGGAGACCCGCGACCGTGAGTACAAGAACTGGCTCAAGGCCGTCGACCGGTCCATGGGCTGGATCGAGGACGAGAGCTGAGCTGAGCTCCTGCAGCTCTGACGAGGAGTAAGTACCCGACATGACCAGTCAGTCCACCCTGCAGTCCGTGCCTGCCCTCGGGACCCGCCCGGCCTCCGGTGTAAGCCCGAGCCGCGCCGAGACCCGGGAGCAGCTCTCCAAGGCGTCGTACGACCTTCTGGTGATCGGCGGCGGCATCCTGGGCATCTCCACCGCCTGGCATGCCGCGCAGTCCGGCCTGAGGGTGGCTCTGGTCGACGCCGGCGACTTCGCCGGCGCCACCTCCTCCGCCTCCTCCAAGCTGCTCCACGGCGGTCTGCGCTACCTGCAGACCGGCGCGGTGAAGCTGGTGGCGGAGAACCACTTCGAGCGCCGTGCGGTCTCCCGTCAGGTGGCCCCCCACCTGGCGAACCCGCTCACCTTCTACCTCCCCGTGTACAAGGGCGGGCCGCACGGCGCGGCGAAGCTCGGCGCGGGCGTCTTCGCCTACTCCGCGCTCTCCGCGTTCGGCGACGGCGTCGGCCACCTGCTCTCCCCCGCCCGGGCGGCGCAGGACGTGCCCGAGTTGCGCACCGAGAACCTCAAGGCCGTGGCCGTGTACGGCGACGACCAGATGAACGACGCGCGCATGGCGCTGATGACGGTCCGCGCGGCCGTCGAGGCGGGCGCCGTCGTCCTCAACCACGCCGAGGTCACCGGCCTGCGCTTCACCAAGGGCCGGGTGACGGGTGCCGAGCTGAAGGACCGCACGTCCGGCGACGAGTTCGGCATCAGCGCCCGTCTCGTCCTCAACGCGACCGGCCCCTGGGTCGACCACCTGCGCAAGCTGGAGGACCCGAACGCGGCGCCGTCCATCCGCCTGTCGAAGGGCGCGCACCTGGTCCTGAAGCGGACGTCTCCGTGGAAGGCCGCGCTCGCCACCCCCATCGACAAGTACCGCATCACCTTCGCCCTCCCCTGGGAGGACATGCTGCTGCTCGGCACCACCGACGAGGAGTACGAGGGCGACCCGGCGGACGTCGCGGTCAACGACAAGGACATAGCCCAGATCCTGGACGAGGCCGCGTTCTCCGTCCGGGACCAGCAGCTGTCCCGTGACCTGATCACGTACTCCTTCGCCGGTCTGCGGGTGCTGCCGGGCGGTCCCGGTGACACGGCGAAGGCCAAGCGCGAGACGGTGGTCACGGAAGGCAAGGGCGGCATGCTGTCCGTCGCGGGCGGCAAGTGGACCACCTTCCGGCACATCGGCCGTACGATCATGCAGAAGCTGGAGGCGCTGCCGGGTCACCCGCTCGGCGACGACTTCGAGCCGATCTCCTCGCTGCCGAAGAAGCTGCCGCTGCCCGGTGTCGCCAACCCGCGCGCGGTGGCGCACCGTCTGCTGGTGGACCACCCGGCGCCGGGCCCGCGCATGGCCGCCGACACCGCCAAGCACCTGGCCACGCACTACGGTTCGCTGGCCTTCGACATCGCCCGGATGGCGAACGAGCACCCCGAGCTGGCCGAGCGCGTCCACCCGGACGCCCCGGAGATCTGGGCGCAGGTCGTCTGGGCCCGTGACCACGAGTGGGCCGAGACGCCGGACGACGTGCTGCGCCGGCGTACGACGCTGACGATCCGGGGTCTGGCCACGGACGACGTCCGGGCCAAGGTGCAGGACCTGCTCGACAAGAAGTGACCCGGCCCGGGTGAAAGGGGCGGCTCCACCGGTGGTGGGGCCGCCCCTTTCACCGGCCCGCAACTCCGCACAGGGCAGGCCCGCATAATGTGCTGAGACATCCGATGTCTTTGCTCACTGCGCGGGCGACAGGAGGCCGGTCATGGCAGTCACCGACGAGGCGATCGAGAAGATCAAGGACATGATCGTCTCCGGTGCGCTGCGCCCCGGCGACCGGCTGCCCAAGGAGAGCGAACTGGCCGCCGAACTCGGCCTGTCCCGCAATTCGCTGCGGGAGGCCGTACGAGCCCTGTCGCTGATCCGGATCCTGGACGTCCGCCAGGGCGACGGCACGTACGTCACCAGCCTCGACCCGCAACTGCTGCTGGAGGCGATGAGTTTCGTCGTGGACTTCCACCGCGACGACACCGTGCTGGAGTTCCTCGCGGTGCGCCGGATCCTGGAGCCGGCCGCGACGGCGATGGCGGCCTTCCGGATCGGTGAACGGCAACTGGACGCACTGTCCGCCCAGTTGGACGCGCTGGGCGCCGAGCCCTCGGTCGAGGAACTGGTCGCGGCCGACCTGGAGTTCCATCGCGGCATCGTGCGCGGCGCGGGCAACTCGGTGCTGTGCTCGCTGCTCGACGGTCTGTCGGGACCGACCACGCGGGCCCGGATCTGGCGGGGCCTCACCCAGGAGGACGCGGTCGGCCGCACGCTGCGCGAGCACCGGGCGATCCTGGCCGCGCTGCGCGACCGGGACGCGGAGGCGGCCCGTTCCTGGGCGACCGTGCACATCGCGAGCGTGGAGCACTGGTTGCGCAGCACGCTGTGAGGTGTGGGCCGACCGGGGGTGTTCCGCACAGGCGATCGGGGCAGTGATCCGTTCACTCCCCCGTGCAAGGGGGCTGCGGGCGCCCCCGCCGGACGCCGTAAGGTTGGTGAGTCAAGCGAGGGCACGTCGGAAGGAGGCACTGGGTGATCGAGCTGGAGGGGGTTCCCGAGCTGATCGACCCAGTCATGGTGGCCGCGTTCGAGGGCTGGAACGATGCCGGCGACGCCGCCTCCACGGCGGTCGCGCATCTGGAACGCGAGTGGAAGGGCGAGGTGTTCGCGGCGCTGGACGCCGAGGACTACTACGACTTCCAGGTGAACCGCCCCACGGTGTTCATGGACGGCGGCGTGCGCAAGATCACGTGGCCGACGACCCGGCTCTCGGTGGTCCGCGTCGGCGGCGACAAGCCGCGCGATCTGGTGCTGGTCCGCGGCATCGAACCGTCCATGCGCTGGCGCTCGTTCTGCAACGAGCTGCTCGGCTTCGCGCACGAGCTGGGCGTGGAGCTGGTGGTCATCCTGGGCGCCCTGCTCGGTGACACCCCGCACACACGTCCGGTGCCGGTCAGCGGGGTCACGTCCGACCCGGACCTGGCCGAGCGGATGGACCTGGAGGAGACCAAGTACGAGGGCCCGACGGGCATCGTCGGCGTCCTGCAGGAGGCGTGCACGCACGCGGGCGTCCCGGCGGTGTCGCTGTGGGCGGCCGTACCGCACTACGTCTCCCAGCCGCCCAATCCGAAGGCCACACTGGCGCTGCTCAACCGCCTGGAGGACCTGCTGGACCTGCGGATCCCGCAGGGTGAGCTGCCCGAGGACGCGCGGGCCTGGCAGGTGGGCGTGGACCAGCTGGCCGCCGAGGACAGCGAGGTCGCCGAGTACGTGCAGACGCTGGAGGAGGCCCGGGACACCGCGGAGCTGCCGGAGGCGTCGGGCGAGGCGATCGCCCGCGAGTTCGAGCGGTATCTGCGGCGCCGGGACGGCAGCCCTCCCCCTCCGGGCGGGCACGCGACGGCGGACGGCTCGGACACCGGGCCGTGGCTGCGGGACAACCCGAGCGGGAAGCCGCGGCCGCCGAAACCGCCGAAACCGGACGCCTCCGGCGATGCGACGGGCGACGACGGGGACGACTCGGAGGAGTAGCGGAAAGGGGCGGTACGCGCGATGCGTACCGCCCCTTCGACGTGCGGCGCGGCCGCCGGGCCGGGCTAGAGCGCCACGCCCAGCAGCGCGTCCGCCGCCCGTGTCACCAGTCCGGGCGCACCGGTGTCGGTGCCGCCCTCCTGCTCCTGGCGGGCCGCCCAGCGGTCCACGGCGACGAGTGCGGCGGGGGCGTCCAGGTCGTGCGCGAGGGCGTCGCGGATCTCCTCGACGAGCGCGTCGGCGGACGGGCCGTCGGGCCGGGAGACGGCCGCACGCCAGCGGTCGAGGCGGGCCACGGCGTCCCGCAGGACCTGGTCGGTCCACTCCCAGTCGGCACGGTAGTGGTGGGCGAGCAGCGCCAGCCGGATCGCGGCCGGGTCGACGCCGTCGCGGCGCAGCTTCGAGACGAAGACCAGGTTGCCCTTGGACTTCGACATCTTCTGGCCGTGCAGCGCGACCATGCCGGCGTGCACGTACGCCTTGGCCATGGGGAACTCGCCGGTGAGCACCTGGGCGTGCGAGGCGCCCATCTCGTGGTGCGGGAAGGCGAGGTCGGAGCCGCCGCCCTGGACGTCGAAGCCCATGCCGAGGTGGTCGAGGGCGATGGCCACGCACTCGATGTGCCAGCCGGGCCGGCCCCGGCCGAGCGAGCCGCCCTCCCAGCTGGGCTCGCCCTCGCGGGCCGCCATCCACAGCATCGGGTCGAGCGGGTTCTTCTTGCCCGGGCGGTCCGGGTCGCCGCCGCGCTCGGCGGACAGCAGCCGCATCGCGGCCGCGTCGAGGTTCGAGACCTTGCCGAAGTTCGGGTCGGACTCGACGGAGAAGTAGATGTCGCCCTCCAGCTCGTAGGCCGCGCCGAGGTCGCGCAGCCGCTCCACGAGCGGGACGATGCCGGGTATCGCCTCGACGGCGCCTATGTAGTGCTGCGGCGGGAGCATCCGCAGGGCGGTCATGTCCTCGCGGAAGAGGGCCGTCTCCTTCTCGGCGAGGGAGACCCAGTCGACACCGTCCCGCTCCGCGCGCTCCAGCAGCGGATCGTCGACGTCGGTGACGTTCTGGACGTAGTGGACCTGCCGCTTGGTGTCGAGCCACACGCGCTGAACGAGGTCGAACGCGTTGTAGGTCGCCGCGTGACCGATGTGGGTCGCGTCGTACGGCGTGATGCCGCAGACGTAGATACGGGCGACGGGACCGGGGTCGAGGGTGACGAGGCCGCCGGTCGCGGTGTCGTGGATCCTCAGGTCGCGGCCCTGACCAGGCAGGGCGGGGACCTCGGAAGCGGGCCAGGCATGCATGTACATGAGCCTAACCGGCCGCGAGCTGCGTATACGAACGGGATCGGGCCGGATGGCCGGTTGTGCCCTCTTGCATCTTCACGGCCGGTGTGCTCACACCGGCGGCCACGGGATCGCCGGCCACTCCCCGCTCGGCTCCGGGTGCACGCCCGTGGTGAGCAACGTCTCGACACGCGCGCGTGTGGCGTCGATCTCGGCCGGGGTGATCAGCGGGGCCAGCCGCTCGCCCAGCGGGCCGGTGAGGCCCTCCCGCAGGCCCTCCAGGACCTCGACGGCCTCGGGGGTCAGCGGCTCCCCGGCCCAGCCCCACAGCAGCGTGCGCAGCTTGTTCTCGACGTTGAAGGTGACGCCGTGGTCGATGCCGTACAGCCGGCCGCCGGCGGTGGGCAGCAGATGGCCGCCCTTGCGGTCGGCGTTGTTGATCACCGCGTCGAGGACGGAGAGCCGGCGCAGCCGCACGTCGTCGGCGTGCACGAGCAGCGCGGTGCGGCCCTCGCCGACGTCGGCGAGGCCGATCGCCTTCCAGCCCGGCTCCGGCTCCTCGGCGTCGACCAGGGCGAGCAGCTCCTCCTCGGCCTGGACGTCGATCCACAGCTGGCACATGCCCTCGCCGTACGGCCCGTCGCGCAGCACGGTGGGCGGGACGAGCCCCCAGCCGGTGGCCTCGGAGACCTCGTAGGCGGCCACCTCGCGGCCCGCCAGGGTGCCGTCGGGGAAGTCCCACAGCGGGCGCTCGCCGGCCACCGGCTTGTACACACAGGAGGCTTCCCGGCCGTCGTCGGCCACCGTGCAGAACAGCGCGGCGTTCGACGCCTCCCGGATCCGGCCGCGTACGGTCAGCTCACCGTGGGCGAGCAGCTCGGCATCGGCCGTGCCGGGGACCGTCACGCTCCGCGGCGGTATCCGTTCTGGCGCGGGCATACGTGTCCTTCCGGATCGAGCGGGAGGCTGCACAGCGGACACGGCGGCCGCCCGGCGTTGACGACGTCGAGGGCGCGCTTGGCGAAGGCCCTGGCCTGCGCGCCGGTCAGCCGGACCCGCAGCATCGGGGGCCCGTTCTCCTCGTCCTGGAGCAATCGCTCCTCGGCCTCGGCGAGGTCCTCGTCGGTGTCGGCGTCCAGCTCCACGAGGGCCTGCGCCTCGACGATCATGCGCTGTTCCTCGCCGTCCCAGGCCAGCGCCATGGTGCCGACGCGGAACTCCTCCTCGACGGGGGCGTCCAGGGGGGCGGTGTCGGCGATCTCGGAGGGCGTGACGGCGGGGACGGCCGCGCTGCCGCCGCTGCGCCGCACGACCTCGTCGAGCAGTTCGTCCATGCGCTCGGCGAGCGCGGCGACCTGGGTCTTCTCCAGTGCCACGCTGGTCACCCGGGAGCCTGCCGTGGCCTGGAGGAAGAACGTACGGCGTCCGGGCAGTCCGACCGTGCCGGCGACGAAGCGGTCCGGCGGGTCGTAGAGGAACACCTGACGGGACACGTCCTGATCTCCATGGGGTTCGAGAGCTTCAACGGTGCTGGCCACGCGGGTACGCGACGGTGGTGGATCGCTTCACCCTACTGCGGCCGACGATCACGGTGCGCCCGCACCACCCCCGACCGGTGCGTCGCCCTCGCGGACCTCCTCGCCGGTCTCCTCGCGCGGGGCGAGAGAGGCGAAGTCCCCGGTGTCGCCGAGGCGGACGAGATACGGGCGCAGCCGCGTGTAGCGGATCGCGGTGACGGAGCAGGGCTCCACGGAGATCCGCTGGAAGAGGTCGAGATGGAGCCCGAGGGCGTCGGCGACCAGGGACTTGATGATGTCACCGTGCGAGCACATGAGGTAGACGGCGTCGGCGCCGTGATCGCGCTCCACGCGCCCGTTCCACTCACGTACGGCCTCGGCGGCGCGGGTCTGCATGGCCCGCAGGGACTCGCCCCCGGGGAACGCGGCGGCCGACGGATGCGCCTGGACGACCTCCATCAGCGGCTCGTCCTTCAGCTCGGCGAGCTTGCGGCCGGACCAGTCGCCGTAGTGGCACTCCCCGATCCGCTCGTCGGTGTGGACACGCAGCTCCGGGCGGGCCTCCAGCAGCGGCCGCAGGGTCTCCTGGCAGCGTTGCAGCGGGCTGGTGACGACCTCGGAGAGCGGCAGGCCCGCGAGCCGCGCGGGCAGCGCGGCGGCCTGCGCGGCGCCCCGCTCGTCCAGGGCGACGCCTGGCGTCCACCCGGCGAGCACGCCGGAGGTGTTGGCGGTGGAACGTCCGTGCCTTACGAGGATCAGCGTGGGCATGCGGCCCAGGGTAGGCGTATCAGCACGTGCGCCGCTGGGCGGGCGGAGGGAGAATGCGCTCCGTGATCGTCGACTGCGCCATCTACCGGCACGGGCACCGCACCGAGGGCCCGGAGGACCTGTCCGACGCGCTCGACGAGGCGCGGGCGGCGGGCGGGTTCGTCTGGATCGGTCTGTACGAGCCGTCGGAGCGCGAGTTCGACCTGGTCACGCGGGAGTTCGGGCTGCATCCGCTGGCGGTCGAGGACGCGCTCAAGGCACATCAGCGACCGAAGCTGGAGGTGTACGACGACTCGCTGTTCATGGTGCTGAAGCCGGTCGTCTACGAGCCCGAGAGCGACACCGTCTCGGCCGGCGAGGTCATGGTCTTCACCGGCCACTGCTTCGTGGTGACCGTCCGCCACGGCGAGGGCTCCCCGCTGGCCGCCGTACGGCACCGGCTGGAGGAGGAGCCGGAGATGCTCGACAAGGGCCCCACCGCCGTGCTGTACGCGATCGCCGACGCCACCGTCGACCACTATCTGGAGGTGGCGACGGAGCTCCAGGCCGACCTGGAGGAGCTGGAGACGGAGGTGTTCCTGCCGGAGCGCGGCGGCTCGCGCCACACCGCGTCGCGGATCTACACCTTCAAACGGCAGGTCCTGGAGTTCCGCCGGGCCACCGGCCCCCTGATGGTGCCGCTGACCCGGCTGGCCGGCACCGGGCCGCTCGGCACCGGACTGCCCTTCGTGAACGACAAGGCGCGGCCCTTCTTCCGGGACGTGGGCGACCATCTGCTGCGCGTGAACGAGTCCGTGGAGGCACTGGACCGCCTGGTGTCCGACGTCCTCTCGGCACATCTGGCGCAGATGAGCGTGCGGCAGAACGACGACATGCGGAAGATCTCCGCGTGGGCGGCGATGGCCGCGGTCCCGACGATGATCGCGGGGATCTACGGCATGAACTTCGATCACATGCCGGAGCTGCACTGGCTGTGGTCGTACCCGGCCGTGATCCTGCTGATGGCCGCCCTGGAGGTGCTGCTGTACGGCCTGTTCAAGCGCCGCGGCTGGCTGTGAGGCCCGGCTACCCGAACTCGGCCGCGGGGGTGGCGGGTCCGCCGAGGGCGTCGCGGTGCTCGGGCATGCGCAGACCGACCATGCGGCGCCAGCCGGCGAGGCGCTCATAGCCGTACGTCGCGTGGATACCGGCCGCGAGCAGCGCGTACTTGACGCGGGACCAGCCCAGGACGCGGCCCATGTGGGCCATCACGGAGAGGCTGACGTCCCGGTAGACGCGGATCTCCGCGATCGCGCACGCGCGCAGGGTGCGCTGGATCAGCCGGCCGTGCCCGGCGGCGGCGAACCGCAGCAGTTCCTCGTGGGTGTAGGCGAGGTGGTTGTCCTCGTCGGCGGAGATCATGCGGACGGCCCTGCCGACCTCGGGATCGTCGGCGAAGTACCTGCGGAGCATGACCATCTGGTCGGCGGCGCGCTGCTCGGTGACGCGGCTGTGGCAGAGGTAGACGATGATGTCCCGCACGCAGAGCGGCTCGTCGCGGCGGAGCTTGTCGTGGGCGAGCCCGATGCCGCGGCGCTCCAGGAGCATCGTGTAGTCGGTCTCGGGCGGTACGGCGACGGGGGTGAGCCCGCGCTTTCGCATCAGGGCGTCGAAGATGCGTCCGTGCTTGTCCTCGTCGGCTCCGTGGCGGGCGATCTTCGGGGCCAGGGCGCTTTCGCTGCGCGGCACCAGAGTGGCGATCCGTCCGTTCTCCCAGCCGCCCTGGGACTCCCCGCCGGCGGCGATGGAGCAGAAGAGCCGGAAGGACTCGTCGTGGTCGAGGATCTCCTGGAACAGACTCCTGGCCGAAAGCATCGACGCCACCTCTCCGCAAGATTCCGCAGCGTTGCGCGACACGCAGCGTTCTTCAGCGACATTCCGCAAAGACCGAGTCAAATGCGGCTGGAGAGGAGCCGCAACACGGGCGTGGGCCGATCGGCCGAAAGAAGGAACACCGGGGTCGTAACCGTGCGGCACCCGGCGCGTTGTTCCCGATGACGGCCGTGGCGGGGAGGACCCCCGAGCCCCCACCACGGCCGCTGAAGCCCTCTATGCCAGTCCGGCGCGCTCCAGGGCGTCGCTGCCGGCCCGCAGGGAGGCGAGCCGCTCCTCGAGCGTGAAGCCGGCGGGGGCGAGGCTGAGGGTGGTGACCCCGGCGGCGGCGTAGGCCTTCATCCGGTCGGCGATGCGGTCGACGGAGCCGAGCAGTGTCGTCTTGTCGATGAGGTCCTGCGGGACCGCGGCCGCGGCGCCCTGCTTGTCGCCGGACAGGTACTTCTCCTGGATCTCGGCGGCCTGCTTCTCGTACCCCATGCGCCGCGCGAGCTGGTTGTAGAAGTTCTGCTTGGCACTGCCCATGCCGCCCACGTACAGCGCGGTGTAGGGGCGGAAGGTGTCGGCGAGCCGGGCCACGTCCTTGTCGTCGCCGACGGCCAGCGGCAGGGTCGGGCAGACGTCGAACCCGTCGAGGGTCCTGCCCGCCTTCTCACGCCCCGCGCGCAGGTACTTGAGGGTGGTCTCCTCCAGATGCTCGGCGGAGGGGAAGATCAGCAGCGCGCCGTCGGCGATCTCGCCGGTCTGCTCCAGGTTCTTCGGGCCGATCGCGGCGATGTACAGCGGGATGTGCTCGCGCTGCGGGTGCACGGTCAGCTTGATCGGCTTGCCCGGCCCGCCCGGCAGCGGCAGTGTCCAGTGCTCGCCCTCGTACGACAGCCGCTCCCGCGTCATCGCCTTGCGCACGATCTCCACGTACTCACGCGTGCGTGCCAGCGGCTTGTCGAACTTGACGCCGTACCAGCCCTCGGAGACCTGCGGTCCGGAGACACCGAGGCCGAGCCGGAAACGGCCGCCGGAGAGCGAGTCCAGCGTGGCCGCGGTCATCGCCGTCATCGCGGGCTGCCGGGCCGGAATCTGGAAGATGGCCGAGCCGACGTCGATGCGCTCGGTCTGGGCGGCGACCCAGCTGAGCACCGTGGCCGCGTCCGAGCCGTACGCCTCGGCGGCCCAGCACACGGAGAAGCCCAGCCGGTCGGCCTCCTGGGCCACGGCCAGATTGTCCCCGTCCATTCCGGCACCCCAGTAGCCGAGGTTGATCCCGAGCTGCATGGCCGATTCCCCTTACCCGTGAGTAACGTCGCTGTGGTGGCGACCTTAGCGCGGGGGTGGGGTCCGGGGGCAGGGCGTGATCAGGATAGGGGCCGGGATCACGCGTCCCGGGCAGTGTCAGGTGCCGTGTCCGCAGCCGTGTCCGGGACCGTGTCCGGGACGGGCCCGCAGAGTTATCCACAGGCCACCCACGGCGCAGTTCTGGCCAGTAATCTCGCGGACATGGAGCAGAGGCATCTCGGCCGTACCGGCCTGCGCGTGTCCCGAATCGGACTCGGCACCCTCACCTGGGGCCGGGACACCGACCAGCACGACGCCGCGGACATGCTGAAGGCGTTCTGGGAAGCCGGCGGAACGCTCGTCGACACGGCCGACGTGTACGGCGACGGGGAAGCGGAGTATCTGCTCGGGCAGTTGATGGAAGGTTTGGTGCCGCGCCGGGACCTGGTGATCTCCACCAAGGCGGGCAGCGTCCCGGACCCCGACCGCCGCTTCGACGGCTCCCGCGGCCATCTGCTCGCCGCCCTCGACGCCTCCCTCGCCCGCCTGGGCACGGACTACGTCGACCTGTGGCACGTCCACGCCTACGACCCGCAGACCCCGCTGGAGGAGACGCTCCAGGCCCTCGACATAGCGGTGAGCAGCGGCCGCGCCCGCTACGCCGGCGTGTCCAACTTCTGCGGCTGGCAGCTCGCCAAGGCGGCCACCTGGCAGCTCGCGGCGCCCGGCACCCGGACCCGGCTGGCCGGCACGCAGCTGGAGTACTCGCTGCTCCAGCGCGGCGCCGAGCGCGAGGTGCTGCCCGCCGCGCTCGACCTCGGCGTGGGCCTGCTGCCCTCCTCGCCGCTCGGCCGGGGCGTGCTGACCGGCAAGTACCGGCACGCCACTCCCCCGGACTCGCGCGGTGCCTCCGAGCATCTGGCACCCTTCGTCGAGCCGTACCTCGACGACACGGCCGCCCGGATCGTGGACGCGGTGACGACGGCCGCCGACGGGCTCGCCGTGACCCCGCTCCAGGTGGCCCTCGCCTGGGTCCGGGACCGGCCCGGCGTGGCCGCCCCGATCGTCGGCACGCGCAACGCGCAGCAGCTCACGGCGGCATTGTCAGTGGAGGCCCTTAGTCTTCCTGACGAGATCTGCCGGGCTCTCGACGATGTGTCGGCGCCCGTGCACCGCTATCCCGATCACGACTGGAGCACGCTGTGAGCACGGAGCCGGAGACCACGGAGAAAGCCGGGCCGGGGACGCCGGACACACCCGAGACCCCGGGCGGGGAAACCGCGCCCGGCACGAGCCCTGCGAACGACACCGGCGCGAGCGCGGCCGAGGGCGGGGGCGAAGCACGGGCTCAGGACCAGGCGGCCGACGCGAGCGAGACGCAGGCCGGGGAGGAGACCGGCCCCGGCGGTGGCGGGACGCGTTCCCAGGGCGAGAGCGGCTTCGGCGGTGGCGGGGCGCAGGCTCAGGACCACACGGCCGACGCAGGCGAGACGCAGGCCGGGGACGAGACCGGCCCCGGCGGTGGCGAAGGCTCGGGCGGCGACGGCAAGGACACGGGCGGAGCCGAAGGCGGCGACGGCGGAACCGGAGCCGCAGGCGCGGACCGCGGAACCGGAGACGCGGGCGGAGCCACAGGCGCGGACGGCGGAACCGACGGCTCGGGCGGCGCCGAAGGCGGCGGGGCCCAGTTGTCCGAGGCGGAGGCCGAGTTGGCCGCGCAGCGGGCCGAGCGGGAGCGGATCGAGCGGCGCAAGGCGGAGAAGAAGGGGCCGATCGAGAGCGGCGCCAAGCTCAGCGGCAAGGCGGCCGACCTGCTCGCGGCGATCCGGGCCGTGGAGGGGGGCGAGCAGCCGGCGGCCACGGCCTTCGCCGAACCCGCGCCCGTTCCGCGCCGCCCGGCCCCGGAGCCGGTGCACCATCCACGGCCCACCCCGGCCCCGGCTGCCGTCGCACCCGGCGCACCCGCGCCGGAGACCGTCGAGGCCGTCCGCCCGGTGCTGGCGGAGGGCGGCGCGCCCGAGGCCCTCGCCTCCCAGGTCGCGGCGGCGCTCGGCGAGGGCGCCGACACCGCTCTGCGCGAGGACCCCTGGCAGCTGCTGCGGATCGGCGGCGTACGGCCCGACCAGGCCGACGGGTTCGCACGGGCGCTCCTCGGCGCCGGCTGCGGCCCGGACGACGAGCGCCGGGGCCGCGCGGTGACCGTCTGGCTGCTGGAACAGGCCGCCCTGGCCGGGCACACCGCGCTGGAACTGTCCACGCTCAGCACGGCGCTGGGCCGGCAGGGCGTGCCCGATCCGGACGCGGCGGTGCAGAGCACACTCGCCGAGGCCGAGGCCCTGGCGTTCCAGGACGCCTTGGAGGAATCGGCGGCCGCCGCCCCGCAGGAGGCAGCGGAAGAGGGCGACGAGGAGGAGCGGCCGGTCCGCGTCCTGGTCGGCCTGGAGCGCTACGCACTGGCCGAGGAGAGCCTCGCCGACGGCCTGGCCCGGCTGGTCAACTCGCTGTCCAAGGAGGCCGAGGAGGCCTGGCGGGAAGCCGCCGGCGCGGTCTCCGACGACGCGGCCTTGGCCGGTGCGGCCGAGCTGGTCCGCGAGGTCGCCGGGCACGGCCTGGTGCTGCACACCGGCGGGGAGGCGGCCCGCGCCGAACCGGCCGCGTTGCTCGACGCCGCCCGCGCCGCCGGTCTGCGGGCGTTCGCCGTCTGCCACACGCTCGACGGCAGCCGGCGCCTGGCCGCGCTGCCGGGCCCGGACGGCGCGGAGCGCGGTGTGGGCACGGTGACCGGTCTGCTGTCCGGCACCGAGGGCCCGGGCCGGGACGCGGACGGCGCCCTGGAACTGGATCTGCTGATCGTGCTGGACGCGCCGCAGCTCGACGTGGAGAGCGCCGCGATGCTGGTCGAGTCGCTGCCGGACGGGGCCCGGCTGGTGCTCAGCGGTGACCCGGCGGTGCTGTGGTCGGCCGGTCCCGGCCGGGTCTTCGCCGATCTGCTCGCCGCCCGCGCCTGCCCCCAGTTCGCCTCCCGCGTGCCCGACCCGGGCCCGATCGGCGAGCTGGTCTCCGGCATCGGCATCGGCGAGCTGAACCAGGTAGCGGCCCCCGGCAAGGAGATCGTCATCGTCCCGGTGCGGGACGCGGGCGAGGCCGTGCACCGCACGGTCCAGTTGGTCGCGGACTCGGTACCGCGGGCGATCGGAGTCCCCGCCGACCAGACCGTGGTGATCACCCCGGGGCACGGCGGTGCCGCGGGCACCCGCGCCCTCAACGCCGCCCTGAAGGAGCGCCTCAACCCGGGCCCCGGCCGCTTCGGCGGCTTCGACCCCGGCGACCGGATCGCCTACACCCCCGCCTCGGGCCGCACGGTGCCGGGCGTGGTGGTGCGGGCCGACGCCGACGGACTGCACCTGACCTGCGCGGAAGCCCCCGTCGTCGTACCGCGCGAGCGAGTGGAGGGCACCGTACGGCACGGCTGGGCACTGACCGCGCACCAGGCGGTGGGCACCCGCTGGCCGGCGGCGGTCGTGGTGCTGCCCGGCGACGCGGCACAGGCGCTCAGCAGACCGTGGGTGTACACGGCGTTCGGCCGGGCGGAGCGGCATCTGTCCGTGGTCCACGGGGTGGAGCAGGCCCTGCCGAAGGCGGTGGCGGAAGCCCTGGCCAAGCCCCGCACGACCCGTCTGCAGACACTGCTGCGCACGCAGGTGACCGCCTAGTCTCCCGCGTCGCGACGGCGATCGGCCACGGCGGCGGATCCCGGCGGTGCCGTAGGGGCCCCGAGCCGCTACGGCACCGCCGCCCGCCTCACTTCTCGGTGTCCAGCGGCTCCAGATCCTCGTCCTCGACGAACTCGAGATCCTCGTCCTCGTCGCCGTCTTCCTCGTCGTCGAACACCGCGCTCACATCGAACCGGCACACCACCCCTTGCGGGTCGATGTGCTCGAAGGGCGCCTCCAGCCACTCCCCGGCCTCCAAAGGCTCCTCCGCCGCGGTCACCCACAGCGTGGAGTCGCCCTCCTCCAGGCCGAACTCCTTGTGCCGGGAGGCGATCTCGTCCGGTTCGAACTCGCCGAAGAGGATGCCCAGCGCCCCGGGGACCGTGCCGGCGGCGCCCTCGGCCGAGGCACCGGCCTCGTCGTACTCCGCCGCCTCGACCCGCTGGGCCTGCGCGAGCAGCCGCTGGGGTTCCGCGACGGCGTAGTCGCGGCGGATCAGCACGCTGATCGCGTTCGGTTCCTCGGGGCCCGCGTACGGCGGCAGCTCGTCCGTACCCGGAATCTCGAAGGGCGTGACCTCGTCGAAACGGTCGTAGAGCAGCTCGTCGTACACCTCGGCGGCCGCGGCCAGCTGGTTGAACGCCTCGGAGACGGCCGGGTCGTCCTCCCCCGACCTGCGTTCGACCGCCGCCAGATGACGGTCGAGCGCGGTCTTGACCGCCTCGGCGGCGGCACGTACCTCGGCAGCGGTGGGCTGCGCAGCATCAGACATAGTGCAGACGCTATCCGTACCGGGCCCCAGCCCGCACAATAGATGCGATGCCGGAATACGAATTTGTCGACGTGTATGTGCCGCGCGGGGTCTCCCGCAGGGAGGCGACACGTCTGCTGACGGACCATGCCGAGTACGGACACTGGGAGTTGGACCGCCTGAGCCTGATGCGCGACGGAAGCCGCAGGGTGCGGCTGCGCAGGCGGATCATCCGCCAGGTGAGGGCCACGTGGTGAGGCCGGACACATGAGCGGAGCGGGCCCCGCCGGAATGGCAGGGCCCGCTCCGTTTACCGCACCGCTCGGCCCGCAGGACACCGCGCCGGTTCACCGCGTCGCACGGCCCACAGTGCCGTACGGGCTTGCCCGGACCCGGCGTTGCCCGCCGGACGCTCCGCTGGAGCCGTATGTCGATACAGCCCCGTGCCCCTCGGGGTCCCTGCGGAACCGCAGCGGACCTCGCCCGGCCCGCTCAGGCCGCGGCCCGCGCCTTGCGGTAGAGGACGGCACCGGCGAGCAGCGCGCCCGCGCCGACCGGCAGCGCGAGGCCGAGCGGCACATCGCTGCCGGTGTGCGCGAGCTGGGCCGTGGTCGGGAGCTGGGCTCCGTGGCCGCCCTGCTGCTGCACCTGCGAGGCCCCCTGCGGCCCGTGGGGCGTGTGGCCCCCCTGGCCGGGCGGGGTCGTCGGACCTCCCGGACGGGTCGGCTTACCCGGATGGTGCGGGGTGCCGGGGTGGCCGGGCTGCCCCGGGTGGCCAGGCTGTCCGGGATGACCGGGCTGCCCCGGGTGACCGGGCTTTCCGGGGTGACCGGGGTGACCGGGCTGCCCCGGATGACCGGGCTTTCCGGGGTGACCGGGCTGCCCCGGGTGGCCGGGCGGGTTGACGTGGCCGCCCCCGCCGTTGGCGCAGTCGTTGCCCACGGCGGCGTTGCCCACGCCGATGACGCTCGCGCTGTTGCCGCAGACGTTCACCGGGACGTCGATGGGCACCTGCACGGTGTTGCCGGAGCCGACACCGGGTGAGCCGCCGGTATGGCCGCCCGCGTGCGAGCCCCCGGAGCCACCACGGCCCCCTGAAGTACCGCCGTGGTTGGCACATGAGTTGCCCACGGACGGGTTGAGCAGTCCGATCACGTTCACGGTGTTGCCGCAGACGTTCACCGGCGCGTGCACCGGTACCTGCACCGTGTTGCCGGACAGTACGCCGGGTGAGCCGGCGGCGGCGCCGATCGCCCCGGCGTCCGCGTGGGCGTAGCCGCTCGCCGCGGCGATCACTCCGGTCGCGGCGGCCATCGTCATCAGGCCCTTGCGCGTGCCTTGTCGCATGCTGGATTCCCCCCTGCCTTCGCTTCTCTCGGAAAGAAAGCCGGTCGGCCCCGGAGCGCATGGGGCGCACTCCGGGGCCGACGGCTTGTCACACACGCCCCTCAGGGAGCCTGCGTCACTTGTTGATGCAGGTGTTGCCGAAGGCGGGGTTCAGAAGCCCGATCACGTTGATCGTGTTGCCGCACACGTTCACCGGGACATGCACGGGCACCTGGATGACATTGCCGGAGACGACACCCGGGGAGTGCACGGCGGCACCCTGAGCACCGGAGTCGGCGACAGCCAGGCCCGCGCCCGCGAGAACCAGCCCACCGGTGGCAGCCGCAGCAGCGACGACCTTCTTGATCATTGTTCCTCCTTGTTGGCAATGCGACCCCAAGGTGCGGGATCGCATCACCTGTAACGAGGAGGGAGTAATGGAGCTACGAGCTTATGGTCAGATTCACCCTTCTCGGTCAGTTCTCGCACGGCCGCCCGAAATCACCGCCTCGGGCGCCTCGCGACGGGTCCGCGAAGCGTCAGGACGCGTCGATGAACCGGTCCAGCACCCGCACGCCGAACTGCAGCCCGTCCACCGGCACCCGCTCGTCCACGCCGTGGAACATGCCGGCGAAGTCCAGCTCCGGCGGCAGCTTCAGCGGGGCGAAGCCGAAGCCGCGGATGCCGAGGTCGTCGAAGGACTTGGCGTCGGTGCCGCCGGAGAGCATGTAGGGGATGGCCTTGGCGGTGGGATCCTCGGCCAGCAGCGAGGACTGCATGGCCTCCACCAGCGCCCCGTCGAAGCCGGTCTCGACCGCCTTGTCGGCGTGCACGTCCTCGCGCCGGACGTTCGGCCCGAGCAGCCGGTCGAGGTCGTCGAGGAACTCCTCCTCGTAGCCGGGCAGGAACCGCCCGTCGATGTGCGCGGTGGCCTCGCCGGGGATGACGTTGACCTTGTAACCGGCGTTCAGCTGCGTGGGGTTGGCCGTGTTGCTCAGGGTCGCGCCGATCAGCTTGGCGATGCCGCCGAGCTTGGCGAGGGTGGACTCCATGTCCTCCGGGTCCAGCTCGGTGCCGAGCGCGTCGCCCAGCTCGTCCAGGAAGGCCCGGGTGGTCTTGGTGACCCGTACCGGGAACCTGTGCCGCCCGACCCGGGCCACGGCCTCGGACAGCTCGGTGATGGCGTTGTCCCGGTGGATCATGGACCCGTGCCCGGCGGTGCCGGCCACGGTGAGCTTCATCCAGTGCATGCCCTTCTCGGCGGTCTGGATCAGGTAGAGCCGCCGCTTCTCGTTCACCGTGAACGAGAAGCCGCCCACCTCGCTGATCGCCTCGGTGACGCCCTCGAACAGCTCGGGGTGGCGGTCGACCAGGTACCGGGCGCCGTAGGTGCCGCCCGCCTCCTCGTCGGCGAGGAAGGCGACCACGATGTCCCGCGGGGGCCGCCGGCCACTGCGCAGCCGGTCCCGGACGACCGCGAGGGTCATCGCGTCCATGTCCTTCATGTCGACGGCCCCGCGCCCCCACACGCAGCCGTCGGTGACCTCGCCGGAGAAGGGGTGATGCGTCCAGTCGTCGGCGTTGGCGGGTACGACGTCCAGGTGGCCGTGGATCAGCAGCGCGGGCCGGGAGGGATCCTCGCCCTCGATGCGGGCCACCGTCGAGGCGCGGCCCGGGTGGGACTCGAAGATCTTCGGCTCCAGCCCGACCTCGGCGAGCTTCCCGGCGACCCACTCGGCGGCCTGGCGCTCGCCGGGACCCGAGTGGTCGCCGTAGTTGCTGGTGTCGAACCGGATCAGCTCACGGCAGAGGTCCACGACCTCGTCCTCGCCGGTGACGCCCTTGGCGGTGTCCGTCTCGCTCACGCTGCTTCCTCCCGCTGTCGCTCCTGGTGGTCTCCCTCATCCTCTCTCCGGTCCCGGTCCGCGCCCAAGGGCGGTCCCGCCCCGTCATACGCCGTTCACGCGCGACCGGGCCCGGGGACGGGGGTGATCAGACACCCCCGAAAGCCTGGTAATGTTTCCTTCGTCGCCGCGAGGGAAACCCCGCCAAAAAGGGATTCTCCGCACGACAGACACCTTGTCCGGGTGGCGGAATGGCAGACGCGCTAGCTTGAGGTGCTAGTGCCCTTTATCGGGCGTGGGGGTTCAAGTCCCCCCTCGGACACCAGTGAAGGCCCCTGTGAACCAGGGGCCTTCTGCTTGTGCCCCGAGGCGACCGGGAGGCGGATTAGCCCGGAGTGTCCGATCCTTCACCGTGTGTGGGGCATGTCTCCTCCGGCTCGAAGATCGCCAGGTCAGCGACCTCGGCCCGATCGCGCGCGGCTGCCCGGACAGCCCCTCCCGGTGGCCGGGCGCAGGGGCGGAGCCTAGCGTCGTACTAAAATATCCGGCTTGTCACCCAGCCGGACCCGACGTGAGGACCTGATGGCAGCCACAGACGAGAGCAGCGCTCTCGGCCTGCTCGACGAAGAGATCCGCACGCAGTTCGGCGACCGGGCACGCTTCTCGGCCGGGCCCGCCGCCTCACCGCGCACGCTGGTGGACGTCTTCGAGGCGACCGTACGGTCGTGCCCGGACGAACTCGCCCTGGACGACGGTACCCGCCGCCTCACCTATCGAGCGCTGGCCGTGGAAGTGGACCGGTTGCGGCGGCGGCTGGCCGGGCACGGGGTCGGGCTCGGGGACCGGGTCGGGGTGCGGGTGCCCTCCGGGACCAACGAGCTGTACGTCGCGATTCTCGCCGTTCTCGCGGCCGGTGCCGCCTACGTCCCCGTCGACGCCGAGGACCCGGACGAGCGGGCCGAGTTGGTCTTCGGCGAGGCCGCGGTACGGGCCGTCATCGGGGCCGGGCACACCATCGGCGTCCAGGAGGGGACCTCCGGCTCCCCCGCCGGACGGCCCGGTGCCGAGCACGACGCCTGGATCATCTTCACCTCCGGGTCCACCGGGAAGCCCAAGGGCGTCGCCGTCTCGCACCGCAGCGCCGCCGCGTTCGTGGACGCCGAGGCCGCCCTCTTCCTCACCGAGGAGCCGATCGGGCCCGGCGACCGGGTCATGGCGGGGCTGTCCGTCGCTTTCGACGCCTCCTGCGAGGAGATGTGGCTGGCGTGGCGGTACGGCGCGTGTCTGGTGCCGGTGCCCCGCTCGCAGGTCCGCAGCGGTGCCGATCTCGGGCCCTGGCTGGTCGAGCAGGAGATCACCGTCGTGTCGACGGTGCCGACGCTGGCCGCGCTGTGGGAGCCGGAGACCCTCAACGACGTACGGCTGCTGATCTTCGGTGGCGAGGCCTGCCCGCCCGAGCTGGCGCAGCGGCTGGTCACCGAGGGGCGCGAGGTGTGGAACACCTACGGGCCGACCGAGGCGACCGTCGTGGCCTGTGCGGCGCTGCTCACCGGTGAGGAGCCCATCAGGATCGGGCTGCCGCTGAACGGCTGGGACCTAGCGGTCGTCGATGACGCCGGTGAGCCCGTGGCCATGGGCGACAGCGGACAGCTCGTCATCGGCGGGGTCGGGCTCGCGCGCTATCTCGATGCCGAGAAGGACGCGGAGAAGTACGCCCCGCTCCGGTCGCTGGGCTGGGAGCGGGCCTATCGCAGTGGTGACCTGGTCAGGGCCGAGCCCGAGGGGCTGATCTTCCTGGGCCGGGCCGACGAGCAGATCAAGCTCGGCGGGCGGCGGATCGAGCTGGGCGAGGTCGACGCCGCGCTCCAGGCGCTGCCCGGGGTCGCGGGTGCCGCGGCCGCCGTGCGCACCGCCCGCAGCGGCAACCAGCTGCTCGTCGGCTATGTGGTCACCCAGGACGGCTGGGACCACGCGGCCGCCGTCGAGAAGCTGCGTGCCGAGCTGCCCGCCGCGCTGGTGCCGCTGCTCGCGCCCGTCGCCGAGCTGCCGACCCGGACGTCCGGGAAGGTGGACCGGGGCGCCCTGCCCTGGCCGCTCAAGGGCGTGGAGACGCCCAAGGCGGATCTGTACGGCACCGAGGCCTGGCTCGCCGAGCAGTGGGCCGAGGTGCTGGGCATCCCGGTGACCAGCGCCTCCGACGACTTCTTCGCGATCGGCGGCGGCAGTCTGGCCGCCGCTCAGCTCACCACGCGGCTGCGCACCCGCTATCCGAGCGCGGCCGTCCTCGACATCTACCAGCAGCCCGTGCTGCGCAAGCTGGCCCGGCGGCTGGAGGCCTCGGCGCAGGACGACGGCTCGCGGCGGACCGTCGCTGCGGTGCCGGTCCGCGCCCAGGCCGTCCAGCTCCTCGTGCTCGTCCCGCTGGTCACGCTGCTCGGGCTGCGCTGGACGCTGGTCCTGGCCGCCGTCGGGAACGTACTGCCCGGATACTCCTGGCTGCCGACCGCCCCGTGGTGGCTGCTGGCGGCCGGCGCACTGCTGTTCTTCACCCCGCCGGGCCGGATCGCGCTCGCGGCGGGCGGGGCGCGGCTGCTGCTGCGGCGGCTCGAACCCGGACGGTATCCGCGTGGCGGAAGCGTGCATCTGCGGCTGTGGACCGCCGAGCGGCTGGCCGAGTTCAGCGGGGCCACCTCGCTGACCGGGTCCTGGCTGGAGCGCTACGCCCGGGCGCTGGGCGCCAAGGTCGGGCCCGAGGTGGACCTGCACTCGCTGCCGCCGGTCACCGGCATGCTCAAGCTGGGCCGGGGCGCGGCCGTCGAGTCCGAGGTCGACCTCTGCGGGTACTGGCTGGACGGCGACCGGCTGGAGATCGGCACGGTCAAGGTCGGCGCGCACGCCACCGTCGGCACCCGCAGCATGATCTTCCCGGGCGCCCGTGTCGGCAAGCGGGCCGAGGTGGCTCCCGGCTCGGCGGTCAGCGGGCAGATCCCGACCGGTCAGCGGTGGGCGGGCGCGCCGGCCGTCAAGCTCGGCAAGGCCAAGCGCAACTGGCCGAAGGAACGTCCCCAGCGGGGCACGTACTGGCGGGTGATGTACGGCGTGGCGGGTATCGCGCTCGGCGCCCTGCCGCTGGTCGCGGGTGTGGCCGCGCTGCTGGTCGCCCGGCTCTTCGTGGCGTCCGGAGGCTCCCTCGCCGGGGTTCTGCGCGGGGTCGCGCTCGGGCTGGTCCCGGCCACGCTGGCCTACGGGCTGGCGTACGCGCTGCTGATCCTGGTCGCCGTACGCGTGCTCAGCCTGGGGCTGCGCGAGGGCACGCATCCGACGCACAGCCGGGTCGGCTGGCAGGCGTGGACCGTGACGCAGCTGATGGACCGCTCCCGCGAGACGCTGTTCCCGCTGTACGCCGGGCTGGTCACGCCGGTGTGGCTACGGCTGCTGGGCATGCGGATCGGGCGGGGCGCCGAGGTGTCGACCGTGCTCGCGCTGCCGAGCCTGACCACCGTCGGCGACGGCGCCTTCCTGGCGGACGACACTCTGACGGCGCCGTACGAGCTGGGTGGCGGCTGGGTGCGGATCGGGCGCGCCGAGATCGGGCGGCGGGCGTTCCTCGGGAACTCCGGGATGACCGCGCCGGGGCGCAGCGTGCCGGACGGCGGGCTGGTCGGCGTGCTGTCGGCGACGCCGAAGAAGGCGAAGAAGGGCACCTCGTACCTGGGGCTGCCGCCGGTGAAGCTGCCGCGCAGTGCCGCCGGCGGGGATCAGAGCCGTACGTACGAGCCGCCGGCCCGGCTGCTGTGGGCGCGCGCTCTGGTGGAGCTGTGCCGGATCGTGCCGGTGCTGTGTTCGGCGGCGCTGGCCGCGGCGACGGTGGCGGCGCTGTGCGCGCTGTGCACCCTGGGACCGTGGGCGCCGCTGCTGTCGGGCCTGGTGCTGCTCGCGGCCGGGGCGGCGGCCGGGCTCGTGTCCGTCGTGGCGAAGTGGCTGCTCGTGGGGCGGCACCGGGCCGGTGAGCATCCGCTGTGGAGCTCGTTCGTGTGGCGCAACGAGCTGGCCGACACGTTCGTCGAGGTGCTGGCGGTGCCGTGGCTGGCCGCGGCCGTACCGGGCACGCCGGTGATGACGCTGTGGCTGCGCGGGCTCGGCGCGCGCATCGGCGAGGGCGTGTGGGTGGAGAGCTACTGGCTGCCGGAGACGGACCTGGTGACCCTGGAGGACGCCGCGACCGTCAACCGTGGCTGTGTTCTGCAGACTCACCTCTTCCATGACCGGATCTTGCGGACGGATACTGTGGTTCTCCGCGCGGGGGCCACACTGGGCCCTGGCGGGATCGTGCTGCCCGGCAGCACGATCGGGGCCCGTACGACCCTGGGTCCCGCGTCGCTCGTCATGGCCGCGGAGTCCGTCCCGGACGGCACCCGCTGGCTCGGCAACCCGATCGAGGCATGGCGTCCCTGAGCGCGGGCCGTTCGGTGCCCACGGGCGTCGGCGCACCGGGGAATGGTTCGAGCAAGGCGCAGGGAGCGAACGCGGAAGTGGCAGTGCAGCAGTCAGCGGGTCCGGACCCGTACTTCCCGGACAACGGCGATCCCCGGTACCGGGTACACCGCTATGAACTCGCGCTGGACTACCGGCCCGGCCCCAACCGGCTGTCCGGCGTGGCCCGGATCAACGCCATCGCCGGCCGGGCGCAGCTGTCCGAGTTCCAGCTCGATCTGGCCGACTTCAAGATCGGCCGGATCCGGGTGGACGGCCGCCAGCCGCACTACACGCACCGGGGCGGCAAGCTGCGCGTGAAGCCGGCGAAGCCGCTGCGCGCCGGGGCGGCCTTCACGGTCGAGGTGCACTGGTCGGGCAATCCGAAGCCGGTGGCCAGTGCCTGGGGCGGGCTCGGCTGGGAGGAACTGGCGGACGGGGCGCTGGTGGCGAGCCAGCCGGTCGGGGCGCCGTCCTGGTACCCGTGCAACGACCGGCCCGCCGACAAGGCGTCGTATCTGCTCTCGGTCACCACGCCGTCGGCGTACGCGGTGGTCTCGGGCGGGCGCCTTTTGACCCGTACGACGAAGGCGTCGACGACCACCTGGGTGTACGAGCAGGCCGCGCCCACGTCCAGCTATCTCGTCGGGCTGGCGATCGGGAAGTTCCAGACGGTGCTGCTGGGCGATCCGGGGCCGGGCGGGGTGCCGCAGCACGGGCACATCCCGGCGCAGCTGCTGCCTGAGTTCTCCCGGGACTTCGCGCGGCAGCCCGCGATGATGGAGCTGTTCCAGGAGCTGTTCGGACCGTACCCGTTCGAGGAGTACGCGGTCGCGGTGACCGAGGAGGAGCTCGATGTGCCGGTCGAGGCACAGGGGTTGTCGCTGTTCGGCTCCAACCACGTGGACGGCGCCCGGGGTTCGGAGCGGCTGGTGGCGCACGAGCTGGCGCACCAGTGGTTCGGCAACTGCGTCTCCATCGCCGACTGGCGGCAGATCTGGCTGAACGAGGGCTTCGCCAAGTACGCGGAGTGGCTGTGGTCGGAGCGCTCGGGCGGCCGTAGCGCCCAGCAACTGGCCGCCGCGGCACACCGGTTGCTGGCCACGCTGCCGCAGGATCTGCGGCTGGCCGATCCGGGCCGCCGGTCGATGTTCGACGACCGGCTCTACGAGCGGGGCGGGCTGACCCTGCACGCGGTGCGCTGCGCGCTGGGCGACGACGCCTTCTTCCGCATGCTGCGCGGCTGGGTGCGGCTGCACCGGGGCGGGACGGTGACGACGGCGGTGTTCGTCGAGCACGTGGCCCGCTTCGCGGACGAGCCGCCGGCCGGGCTGTTCGAGGCGTGGGTGTACGGGGCGAAGCTGCCGCCGCTGCCGGTACTCCAGGACGTTCCCTAGGCGTTTTCCTAGACTTGAAGGGTGACCCGGCGCAATGACGAGGTCGAGGCGCTCCTGCGGGAGTACGCGGACCTCGTCGCGATCACCGGAGGCGACGCCTTCAAGGCGCGCGCCTACGAGAAGGCCGCGCGTGCGATCGGCGGGTATCCGGCGGACATCTCGAAGCTGGACGAGGGCGGCCTCAGGGAGATCCCGAACGTGGGCCGGTCGATCGCCGACAAGGTGGTCGAGTATCTGCGCACGGGGAAGATGGCGGTGGTCGAGGAGCGCCGCGCGAGGATTCCCGCCGGGGTCCGGGAGCTGATCGCGATCCCCGGTCTGGGGCCGAAGAAGGCCCTGCGGCTCTACGAGGACCTGCACATCGCGTCGGTGGACGCGCTGGCCACGGCGATCGAGGCGGACGCGCTGGCCGATCTGCGGGGCTTCGGCGAGAAGACGCAGGAGAACATCCGGCACGGCATCGAGCTGCTGCGCCGGGCGGGCGGCCGGGTGCTGCTGTCGACGGCGCTGGAGACGGCCGAGGAGATCGTCGCCGAGCTGTCGGGGCTGCCCGGCTGCGGGCGCTGTGCGTACGCCGGCTCGCTGCGCCGGATGCGGGAGACCGTCGGGGACCTGGACGTCCTCGTCGCGGCGAGGCGCTCGGAGCCGTTCATGGCGGCACTGTGCGAACTTCCGGGCACGGCCGAGGTGATCGCGCGGGGCGCGAAGAAGACGTCGGTGCGCACCGTCCGGGGGCTCCAGGTGGATCTGCGGGTGCTGCCGCCGCAGTCGTGGGGTGCCGGGATGCAGTACTTCACCGGTTCCAAGGGCCACAACATCCGCACCCGCACCATCGCCGTGCACCAGGGGCTGAAGCTGTCCGAGTACGGCCTGTTCGACGCCGAGAGCGGGGACTCGCTGGCCTCGCGCACCGAGGAGGAGGTCTATGCCCGGCTCGGGCTGCCGTGGATCGCGCCGACGCTGCGGGAGGACCGCGGGGAGGTCGAGGCGGGCCTGCACGGCGAGCTGCCCGAGGTGGTGACCGAGAAGGACGTCCGCGGTGATCTGCACACCCACACCGATCTCACGGACGGCCTCGCCCCGCTGGCGCAGATGGCGGCGGCGGCCGCGCGGCGCGGTTACGCGTACTACGCGGTCACCGACCACGCGCCCGGCCTGTCCATGCAGCGCATGACCGACGAGAAGCTCCTCGCCCAGCGGGAGAGCCTGCGGGAGCTGGACGGCACCCTGCGCAGGATGCGGCTGCTGCACGGCACGGAGCTCAACATCGACCCCGACGGCGAGGTGGACTGGCCGGCCGAGTTCCTGGCCGGCTTCGACCTGTGCGTGGCCTCCGTGCACTCGCACTTCCACCTGGGTCGCAGGGCGATGACCCGGCGGCTGGTGCGGGCCTGCGAGAACCCGTACGTCAACATCATCGGGCACCCCACGACCCGGCTGATCGGCCGGCGGCCGGGCGTGGACGCCGACTGGGACGAGGTGTTCGCGGCGTGTGCGCGCACCGGTACCGCGCTGGAGGTCAACGCCCAGCCGGACCGGCTGGACCTGGGTGACGAGGACATCCTGCGCGCCCGGGAGTACGGCGCGAAGTTCGCGGTGAACTCCGACGCCCACGCCGTTCCGCACCTCGCACTGCTGCGGTACGGCGTCGCCACCGCGCAGCGCGGCTGGCTGACCCGGGAGGACGTGATCAACACCTGGCCGCTGACCCGGCTGCGGCGGTTTCTGCGCAAGGGGAGGTGAGGGGCTTCACTCCCGGTCCAGCCACAGCGGCGACGGCCCCTCGGTGTCGGCCGCTCCCAGCGCCTTCATGTCCCCGTCGGCGGCCCGCAGAAGGACGCGGCCCATGGCGATCAGGGCGCGGCCGGCCGCGAGTTCGTCGCCGATCTCCGGCACCTCGGGGTCGTACGGGCTGCGGCGGGCCTCGGCGCGGCTCTCGAGGACGTTGTCGCCGGTGTCCAGGACGATCCGGGCCGTGGTGTCCGGGTCGTGCTCGGACAGATACACATGCAGGCGCCACTCCTTGACGGCCGGGGGCCGGCCGCTCACGGGTCGGGTCATCGTCGGCCTCCCTGGACTGCGTCGCCCTTCCACTGTGCACCCCGCCAGGGGCGGGCGCCTCCGCTGGCGGGGCAGAATGTGGACCATGACGTCGCGCACCTGCCCCTGCGGGCTCCCCCAGTCGTACGACGCCTGTTGTGGGCGTTTCCACGCGGGAGCGGCCGCCGCCCCGACCGCCGAGCTGTTGATGCGCTCGCGGTACTGCGCCTTCGTCGAGGGGGACGTGCCGTATCTGCTGCGCACCTGGCATCCGCGGACCCGGCCGGAGCGGCTGGAGCTCGATCCCCGGATGCGGTGGACGGGGCTGGAGATCCTGGACGGCACCGACGGCTCCGCCTTCCACGCCCGGGGCACGGTGACGTTCCGCGCCTCCTACCGGGGCGGTTCGCTGCACGAGCGCAGCCGGTTCGAGCGGGTGGACGGGGCGTGGGTGTACGTCGACGGGGAGTTCTTGGACTGACCCGGACCCGGCTAGGGCGCCAGGATGTCCAGTTCCTCGAGGGCGCCCACGGTGATCTGCCGGGTCAGTTCCTGCGCGCGGGCCGCGTCGCCGCCGCGGACCGCCTCCGCGACCCGGACGTGCAGGGTGACGGCCGCCGGGTCGGGGTCCTCGAACATGACCTCGTGATGGGTGCGGCCGGCCAGGACCTCGGCGACGACGTCGCCGAGGCGGGCGAACATCTCGTTGCCCGAAGCGGTGAGGATGACGCGGTGGAAGGCCACGTCGTGGATGAGGTACTGCTCCAGCTTGTGGCCGCGTGAGTTGGCCACCATGCCGAGGGCGCACTCGGTGAGTTCGGCGCACTGCTGGGCCGTCGCGTGCTTCGCGGCGAGGCCGGCCGCGACCGGTTCGAGGGCGGAGCGCAGCACGGTCAGCGAGCGCAGCTGGTGCGGACGGTCGGCGCCGGCGAGGCGCCAGCGGATGACCTGGGGGTCGTAGACGTTCCACTCGCACTTCGGGCGGACGGTCACGCCGACCCGGCGGCGGGACTCGACCAGGTGCATGGACTCGAGCACGCGGACCGCCTCGCGCATCACGGAGCGTGACACCTCGAAGTGCTGGGCGAGTTCGTCCGTGCGCAGCACGCTGCCCGGCGGGTACTCGCCCCCGGTGATCGCGGGGCCGAGGGTGTCCAGTACATGGCCGTGCAGCCCCCGGCCCGGTGTGCTCATGCACTCAGCGTACGGCTTGGATCACAGAGACAAAAAGTCAGACTTATAAGTCACACTCTCTTGAATTCGTCGTACCTAATGGGTTTCAGTGTGGCGACGCCGATGTGGCGTCGGATGTCGAGGAAGACAGCGAGGCAGTAATGCGTACCCCCCAGGTCGTCGTCGTGATGGGCGTCGCGGGGACGGGCAAGACGACCATCGGTCCCTTGCTCGCCGCGCGGCTGGGCGTCCCGTACGCCGAGGGCGACGACTTCCATCCGCCGGCCAACATCGCCAAGATGTCGGCCGGCATCCCGCTGGACGACGCCGACAGGTGGCCGTGGCTGGACGCCATCGGGCACTGGGCGCACGGGCGGGCCGGACTGGGCGGGGTGGTCAGCAGCTCGGCGCTGAAGCGGTCGTACCGCGACCGGCTCAGGGCCGTGGCTCCCGGAGTCGTGTTCGTGCACCTCACGGGCGACCGGAAGCTGATCGAGGACCGGATGACGCAGCGGCAGGGGCACTTCATGCCGACCGCGCTGCTGGACTCCCAGTTCGCCACGCTGCAGCCCCTGGAGCCGGACGAGGCGGGAGTCGCCGTCGACGTCAGCGGCGGCCCCCAGGAGATCGCCGAACGCGCCGTGAAGGCACTCGAGGCGCTTCCCGACAGCACCACCATCGCGTAGCACTCACCCCCGTCCCCCGTATTCGCAAGGGAACCCCCGTGACCAGACTCAGCGTCGAGATGCTGGCAGCGGACGCACCTCCGCCGATCACCTCCGCCGGACATGCCCAGCTGGGCATCGCCGTCCTGGTGGGCATCGCCGTGATCGTCCTGCTCATCACGAAGTTCAAGCTCCATGCCTTCCTGGCGCTGACCATCGGGTCACTGGCGCTCGGGGCGGCCGCCGGCGCCCCGCTCGACAAGGTGATCACCAGCTTCAGCACCGGGCTCGGCTCCACCGTCGCGAGCGTCGGCGTACTGATCGCCCTCGGCGCGACCCTCGGCCGGCTGCTCGCCGACTCCGGCGGTGCCGACCAGATCGTGGACACGATCCTCGCCAGGGCCGGCGGGCGGGCCATGCCCTGGGCGATGGTGCTCATCGCCTCCGTGATCGGCCTGCCCCTGTTCTTCGAGGTCGGCATCGTCCTGCTGATCCCGGTCGTGCTGATGGTCGCCAAGCGCGGCAACTACTCCCTGATGCGCATCGGCATCCCGGCCCTCGCCGGTCTGTCCGTGATGCACGGCCTGATCCCGCCGCACCCCGGCCCGCTGGTCGCGATCGACGCGCTCAAGGCCAACCTGGGCGTGACCCTGGCGCTCGGCCTCCTGGTCGCCATCCCGTCGGTGATCATCGCCGGACCGCTGTTCTCGAAGGTCGCCGCCCGCTGGGTGGACGTCCCGGCCCCCGACCGGATGCTCCCGCAGCGTCCCTCCGAGGAGCTGGAGCGCCGTCCCGGCTTCGGCGCGACGCTCGCCACCATGCTGCTGCCGGTGGTGCTGATGCTGGCCAAGGCGCTCGTGGACATCGTCGTCGACGATCCGGCCAACCGGACCCAGCGCGTCTTCGACGTCATCGGCTCCCCGCTGATCGCCCTGCTCGCCGCCGTGATCGTCGGCTTCTTCACGCTGGGCCGGCCCGCCGGGTTCAGCAAGGACCGGCTCCAGCAGACCGTCGAAAAGGGCCTTGCGCCCATCGCCGGCATCATGCTGATCGTCGGCGCGGGCGGCGGCTTCAAGCAGACCCTGATCGACTCCGGGGTGGGCCAGATGATCCTGGACGTCTCCAAGGACTGGTCGATCCCGGCGGTGCTGCTCGCCTGGCTGATCGCGGTGGTGATCCGGCTGGCGACCGGCTCGGCGACGGTGGCGACCGTCTCGGCGGCCGGTCTGGTGGCCCCGCTCGCGGCCGGCAGCTCGACCACCCACACCGCCCTGCTCGTCCTGGCGATCGGCGCCGGCTCGCTCTTCTTCAGCTTCGTCAACGACGCCGGCTTCTGGCTGGTGAAGGAGTACTTCGGACTGAGCGTCGGGCAGACCGTGAAGACGTGGTCGCTCATGGAGACGATCCTCTCGGTGGTCGCCGGCGGCCTGATCCTGCTCCTCTCGCTGATCCTCTAGGGGTACGGGAATGAGTCACCCGCTCTTCGACATCAGCGGCCGCACCGCCCTGGTCACCGGCTCCAGCCGGGGCATCGGCCGGGCGCTGGCCCGGGGCCTGGCCGAGGCCGGCTGCACGGTGGTCCTCAACGGGCGCGACGCCGGCCGGCTGGACGAGGCGGCCGCCGGTCTGCCCGGTGTCGTCCACACGGCGGTGTTCGACGTGACCGACGGCGCTTCGGTGGCCGCCGGGATCGCGGACGTCGAGGAGCGGGTGGGCCCGCTCGACATCCTGGTGAACAACGCGGGCATGCAACTGCGCGCCCCGCTGCTCCAGTTCACGGAGGGCGACTGGCACCGGATCCTGGACACCAACCTCACCAGCGCCTTCCTGGTCGGCCGGGAGGCGGCCCGCCGGATGACCGAGCGCGGTCATGGCAAGATCATCAACATCTGCTCGCTGCAGAGCGAGGTCGTGCGGCCGGGCATCGCGCCCTACGCGGCGGCCAAGGGCGCGCTGAAGATGCTCACCAAGGGCATGTGCGCGGACTGGGGGCCCTGCGGCGTCCAGGTCAACGGGCTCGGCCCGGGCTACATCGAGACCGAGCTGACCCGGCCGCTGGTGGCGGACGAGGAGTTCAGCGCATGGGTGCGCCGGCGCACCCCGGCCGGCCGCTGGGGCCGTACCGGGGACCTGGTGGGCGGTGTGCTCTTCCTCGCCTCGCCGGCCTCGGACTTCGTGAACGGGCAGATCCTGTACGTCGACGGCGGTATGACGAGCGTGCTGTGAAAGGAGCCGCCAGGATGCTGGGTTGTGTGATCCACGGCGCGGGCGATCTGCGGGTCGCGGAGCTCGTGCCGCCCGTCCCCGGACCCGGCGAGGCTTTGGTCGCGGTCCGCTACGGCGGGGTGTGCGGCTCCGATCTGCACTACTGGCGGCACGGCGGGGTCGGTGACTTCCGGCTCCGGGAGCCGATGGTGCTCGGGCACGAGGTGGTGGGCACGGTGGTGTCCTACGGCGCCGGGGCCACCGGTCCCGCACCGGGTACGGCTGTTGCCGTGCACCCCGCCACCCCGTGCGGGCGCTGCCCGGAGTGCGCCGACGGACGGGCGAACGTCTGCCGGGACACCCGGTATCTGGGCAGCGCGGCCCGCTTTCCGCATGTGCAGGGCGGATTCGCTGCCCAAGTGGCCGTGCCCGTCGGACAGTTGAGGGTGCTTCCGGACGGCCTCGGGCTGCGCGTGGCCGCGCTCGCCGAGCCGTTGTCGGTGGCGCTGCACGCGCTGCGGCGGGCCGGGGACGTCTTGGGCCGGCAGGTGCTGGTGACCGGGGCCGGGCCGATCGGGTGCCTGGTGGTCGCGGCGGCGAAGGCGGCCGGTGCGGCGCGGGTGACCGTGACCGATCTGCTGCCCCGGGCGCTGCGGTACGCGGCCGTCGCCGGCGCCGACACGCTCGTACGGGCAGACGATCCGGATGACGCCGGGTGGCCCGCCGGGGTGGACGTGGCCGTCGAGGCGTCGGGCGTCGCGGCCGGGCTCGACACGTGTCTGCGGCGGGTACGGCGCGGGGGCGTGGTGGTCCAGCTCGGCATGCTGCCGCCCGGACAGAGCCCGTTCGCCGGGAACCTGCTGGTGAGCCGGGAGATCGAGCTGCGCGGCGCGTTCCGTTTCGGCGCCGAGTTCGACGACGCGCTCGGCCTGCTGGCCGCGCGGGCGGAGTTCGACGGGCTGATCAGCGCGGTGGTTCCGGTCCGGGAGGCGGAGGACGCGTTCGCGCTGGCCGCTGATCGGGGGCGGTCCTGCAAGGTGCTGCTGGACTTCGCCGGCTGAGGGCTCGCGGAGGGCCGACCGAGGGGCTTCCCTTTTCCCCTTCGGAAGCGTAGGTTCCGCATACCCCGCGTCGACGCCCTTCAGGGCGTCGGCCCGCCGATCCCGGGAAGGCGGGCCCGCGGGGGCCAACTCAATGGCTGTCAGCCACGCCAGAGTGGGTGTTCCCGCTTCGCCCACTCCCTGCTCACCGTCCCCGTGCGCAGCCCCTTTCGCGCCTCCGGATCGCCCAGAGCCATACCGACATGGCCCGCGAGGACCACGCCGATCGTCAGCGCCAGCCAGTCATGGACGAAGGTCGCCGAGGTGCGCCACATCAGCGGGGCGAGGTGGGTGAACCACATCAGCAGGCCGGTGCCGAGCATGACCAGCGTGGCGCCGGCGATCCAGGCGGCGTAGACCTTCTGGCCGGCGTTGAACTTGCCGGCCGGACGCGAGGAGCGGCGCTTGTCGCGGACCAGCGCGGCGCGCAGCCACATCCGGTCGTGCGGGCCGAAACGGTTGAGGAAGCGCAGGTCGGTGCGGAAGGCGCGGGAGGCGAGACCCAGCAGGACCGGGACGGGCAGAGCGACGCCCGCGCACTCGTGGATCCGGACGACCAGTTCGCGGCGGCCGACCAGGATGGCCAGCTGCGGGATGTAGAGGACGGCTGCCGTCAGCACGCACACGCCCATCAGCACGGCCGTGGTGCGGTGCACCCAGCGCTCGGCCCGGCTGAACCGGCGGATGCGGGCGGCCGGCGGGGCCGGGGTGTCAGCTCGTAGGGTCATCGGTCCGTCCGTTCGACTTGCCGACCCAGGCGTCGACGTCGTAGCCGAGGTGCTCCCAGTAGCCGGGTTCGACCCGGTCGGTGACCGTGATGCCGGAGAGCCACTTGGCGGACTTGTAGAAGTACATGGGGGCGACGTAGAGGCGGACCGGGCCGCCGTGGTCGTGGCCGATGTCCTTGTCCTGCATGCGCAGCGCGACCAGGACGTCCGGGCGGCGGGCCTGGTCGAGGGTGAGGCTCTCGGTGTAGGTGCCGTCGAAGCACGTGAAGCGCAGCGCCTTGGCGGAGGAGCGGACGCCGGCGAGGTCCAGGAGGCGGGAGAGGCGGACGCCCTCGAAGGGGGTGCCGGGCACCCGCCAGCCGGTGACGCACTGGACGTCCTTGACCAGCCGGGTCTGCGGCAGCGCGCGCAGGTCGGACAGGCTGTAGGTGCGCGGGTGGTCGACCAGGCCGTCGATCTTCAGCTGGTAGTCCGTGGCGTTCTTGTGCGGCACCGAGGCCGCGACGGAGTAGTAACGGAAGCCGCCGCCGTTGGGCAGCAGGCCGGTCAGGCCCGTGGGGTCCTGGCCGGCGATGCCGCCGAGGAAGCCCTCCATGCCGCGTTGCAGCGTGGGCGCGGCGACCACGCCGAGCGCGCCCAGGCCGAGGGTGCCGAGGAAGACGCGGCGGCCGATCGGCTTGCCGTGCTGCTCCTCGGATTGTTCAGAGTTCACGTATTCATTCGAACACTCGGGGCCGCACGGGGCCAGGGAATCGGGTCACCGGTCAGACTTCCGTAATCACTTCTTACGCGGATCCCGGAAAGCGGTACGGCCGTACGTACGGTCCGCGCGGCCCGGTTGTTCAGTGCCCCAGTGCGCGGGCGCGGGCCTGGCGGTAGGACGCGCGCGGGTCGCGGTGCGCGTAGGACCAGGGTGCCGGGGTGACGTGCCGGCCGATGCGCCGGAACAGGGCCGCCGCCTCGGCCGGGCGGCCGGCGCAGGACAGCGCGAACGCGAGGTGGTTGAGGTCGATGTGGCGCCGGGGGTGTTCGTCGTGCTCCCACTCCAGCCACCAGTCGAAGCAGGCGCTGAGGATCCGGCGGGCCCGGGGGCCGGACCAGTGTCCGGAGGCGGCCGGGTCGGCGGGGGCCAGTCCGGTGGCGGCGAGCACGCGGTAGCGCTCGGCGTACGCGACGACCGGCAGGACGGCGAGCGGGGAGTCGGCCGGGGCCTCGGCGGCGGCCAGCTCGGCCAGGTCGTACACCTCGTGGGCCTCGGCCCCCCGGCCGCCCGCGGGCCGTTCGGCGAGCCGGGCGAGGAGCAGGTGGTGGGCGTGGTGGTGCTCGGGGTGGCGGTGGCGCAGCTCGGCGAAGACGCCGAGCAGCTCGCGCTCCGGGCCGAGGGTGCGGGCGAGCTGGAGCAGGCCGAGCCAGGGGGTGGGGTCGGCGGGGGCGAGCGCGGCGGCCGCGGCGCAGGCCTCGCGGGCCCGGTCGGGGTCCTCCTCGCCGCACAGGGCGCGCTGCACCCGGGCGAGGGCGAACAGCGCGGCGGCGTCGGCGGAGCCGGGTTCGGCGAGCAGCCAGTCCTGGGCCCAGGCGACGGCACACGGCTCCTGGGCGAGCGCGGTGAGACGGTGGCCCCGGCGGTCCCAGTCGTCACCCGTGTGCAGCAAGAGGGCGCGGGCGGCCTGTCTGCGGCCCTGGGCCAGCGCGGCGCGGGCGGTGTGCAGTTCGGCGTCGTCCAGGGCGCCGTCCAGGGCGCCCGAGTCGTCCGGGTCCCAGTCGTCCGGGGCGGTGTCGCCGGACCGGTCCGTGGGGGCCCGGCCTGCGCCGAGCAGAGGGGGGAGAAGGGGCACCGCGGGACTTCCTGTTTCTCGGGCTGCCATCGACCGATCACGCACAGCAAACCCCCAGCCAAGGTTTGCGTCAAGCGGAACGCGAGTGTTGCCAGGTTCAACTTCCGCGGCTCCAGCGGAACTTGAGGAACTCCCGTGCAGGTGGGCGCGGCCGCGGGCGGGGTCTTTCGGCGGACCGCTGTGGCGTACGCCATGGCGCGGGGCGGCGGGGCCACGGAGCATGGCGAGTCGACCGCCCCGGTTGCGGGCACTTCCGGGTCACTGCCGCCCCGGGGACGCTACAGTCGGCCATTACACGCCCGTGGTCCGGCCGGATGATCGAGGTACGCAGCGTGTCCGTTCTGGTTCTCCTTCTCGCCGTGAGTGCCGCCTGCTGTCTGGGTTTCGGGTTCGTGCTCCAGCAGGACGCCGCACAGAAGGCACCGCTCGGCGACTTCCTGTCGTTCCGGCTGCTGCTCGACCTGGTGCGGGTGCCGCGCTGGCTGGGCGGGCTCGGCCTGATGGTGGCCGGCATGGTGCTCGGCGCGGTCGCGCTCGGCAAGGGCGAGATCTCCCTGGTGGAGCCGCTGCTGGCGACCAACCTGCTGTTCGCGCTCGCCCTCTCGCGGTACCGGACCGGACAGCAGCTGGGCCGCCAGGGCTGGGCGGGTCTGCTGCTGCTCGCGGGCGGGGTGAGCGCGTTCATCACGGCGGGCGAGCCGCACGCCGGTCACGCCGTCTCCGATCCACTGCGGCACTGGCTGATCATCGGCGCGATGGTCGGCGCGGCCCTGGTGCTCACGACGTACGGCAAGCGCTCCCGGCTGAGCTGGGGCCCGGTGCTGCTGGCCACCGCCGCGGGGCTGCTGTACGGCGTACAGGACGCGCTGACCCGGGTGAGCGGCATCCGGTTCTCCGAAGGCGGTCTCACCGAGCTGTTCACCGGCTGGCAGCCGTACGGCGTGCTGGTGTGCGGGGTCACCGGGCTGATCCTGGTGCAGAGCGCCTTCGAGACGGCCCCGCTGCGTATGTCGCTGCCCGCGCTCACGGCCGCCGAGCCGCTCGCCGGGATCCTGTGCGGGGTGGGCTTCCTCGGCGACCGGCTGCGCACCGACACCGGCGCGCTGGCCTGGGAGGCGGCCGGACTCGCGGCCGTGGTCGCGGGCATCGTGCTGCTCGGGCTGCACCCGGCGATGCCGTGCGGCCCGGCGGAGGCGGAGCCCCCGGCCCGCGACCTCGAACGCCGCTGAGCCGCCTGCTTGGATGGCCGCATGAACCCTGCCGACGTGAACCCCGCTGACGAGGTCCTCGACATCGTCGACGAGAGCGACCAGGTCGTCGCCCAGTCCCCGCGCGGCGAGGCGTACGCCCGCGGGCTGCGCCACCGCTGTGTGTTCATCGAGGCCCGGGACGCGGCCGGGCGGCTCTTCGTGCACCGGCGCACGGCCACCAAGCTGGTCTTCCCCGCGCTGTACGACCTGTTCGTCGGCGGGGTCGTCGGGGCGGGCGAGTCCTACGACGAGGCGGCACTGCGCGAGGCGGAGGAGGAACTGGGCGTCAGCGGGCTGCCGCGGCCGACGTTCCTCTTCAAGTTCCTGTACGACGACGGGGCCGGGAACAGCTGGTGGTCGGCGGTGTACGAGGTGCGCTGCGAGCTGCCCGTGCGCCCCCAGCCGGAGGAGGTCCAGTGGCACGGCTTCCTGTCCGGCGAGGAGGTCGAGCGGCGGCTCGGCGAGTGGGAGTGGGTGCCGGACGGGCGGGCGGCGTACGAGAGGCTGAGGGCGTTCCGTTCCGGCAGGTGAGGCGCCGGTAGGGTCGGCTGTGTGAGCGAATTCGTACGGAACATCCGGCTGTGGTTCGCGCCGGAACAGGTGCGGGACGAGGGTGCCACGCCCGACTACCGGTTCTCGCTGGCCAACGAGCGCACCTTCCTCGCCTGGCTGCGGACCGCGTTGGCGCTGATCGGCGGCGGATTCGCGGTGGACCAGTTCCTGCCGGACCTGCGCTGGGGATGGCGGGTCGGTCTGGCGCTCGCGCTGCTGGGCGCCGGTGTGCTGTGTTCCCTGCGCGCGGTGAACCACTGGGTACGCTGCGAGCGGGCGATGCGGCACGGCGAGGACCTGCCCGCGTCCCGGTTCCCGGCGCTGCTGAGCCTGGTCGTCGCGGTGGTGGCGGTCGCGATGGTGTTCGTGGTGCTGGTCGGATGGGCGGGGTGAGCACGGCCGGACGCGATCCGGGGCTGCAGCCGGAGCGCACCCGGCTGGCCTGGCGTCGTACGACCCTCTCGGCCGCCGTGGCCGCCGTACTCGCCGTGAAGACCGCCCTGCACGGTGGCGCCTCGGCCACCGGCGTCGCCGTGTGCGCCGCGTGCTGTCTGCTCTTCCTGGGCTTCCTGGGGGTGGCCCACCGCCGGATCCGGGCCCTCGCGGCCGGCCCGCGCCCGCCCGCGCTCGCTCCCCGCCAGGCGACGGCGGCGGCGGCGTACGCGGTGGCCCTGGTGGTGTGCGCCGCGGTCCTGGTCGCCTAGCCTTCGCGGCCCGCCGATCGCCCGCCCAGCCCGGCTTCCCCAGGTTCTCCCCGGCTCTCCCGGCTCTCCTTGCGCCACGCGAACGATATGCCCGGATATGCACCGACCGCGCGTAGCCTGTGCGTCGTCAACACCCCGCCCCCGAAGGTGAGCACGATGACCACCCTTCACCAGGAACACACCGAGCACGGCACGCACCGCCACGGTCCGGGCTGCGGGCACAACGCCGTGCCCCACGGCGACCACGTCGACTACGCGCACGACGGCCATCTGCACCGCGAGCACGCGGGCCACTGGGACGAGTGCGAGCCGGCGGGGCACACCCCGCACCAGGGCCATGAACACGTGCACCACGACGAGTGCGGACACGCACAGGTGCGACACGGCGACCACGTCGACTATCTGCACGACGGGCACCGGCACGCCGAGCACGAGGACCACTGGGACGACCACTGACCCCGCCAGACACAGGACCGACGGCTCCCCGGGCAGCACACCGGGGAGCCGTCGGCCTATCGTGGCCCCGGTCACGTTCGGGCCTCTGTCCGGCATGCGCACTGGACGACATACCGACCGGTCGGCATCATGAATGGGTCCTGTTCACCCGTTCGTAGGAGTGATGTATGACCGCCGACCACCCGCCCGGACTCGACCTGGACCGGCTGCGCGCCCTGCTCGACCGCGAGCACCCCGGTCTCGCGACCGGCCCCCTGACCGGCCGGCTGATCGAGGGCGGACGGTCGAACCTCACCTACGCGGTCTCCGACGGTGCCTCGAAGTGGGTCGTACGACGGCCCCCGCTCGGCCACGTCCTGGCCACCGCGCACGACATGAAGCGCGAGCACCGCGTGATCAGCGCCCTGCACCCGACCCGGGTGCCGGTCCCCCGCACGGTGCTGCTGTGCGAGGACGAGGAGGTGCTCGGGGCGCCGTTCTACGTCATGGAGTTCGTCGAGGGCACCCCGTACCGCACCGCCCAGCAGCTCGCCCCGCTCGGCCCGGAGCGCACCCGCAGCGCGGTGCTGTCCCTGGTGGACACGCTGGTCGAGCTGCACGCGGTGGACCCCGCCGAGGTGGGCCTCGCCGACTTCGGCCGTCCCGAGGGCTTCCTGGACCGGCAGCTGCGCCGCTGGGGCAAGCAGCTGGACGCCTCCCGCAACCGCGAGCTGGCCGGCATCGACGAGCTGCACGCGGCGCTCGGCCGATCCCTTCCCGTCTCCCCCGCCCCGGCCGTCGTCCACGGTGACTACCGCCTGGACAACGTCCTGATCGGCGACGACGACCGGATCGAGGCGATCCTCGACTGGGAGATGTCGACCCTGGGCGACCCGCTGACCGACCTGGGCCTGCTGGTGATGTACAGCCGGCCGCTGGAGCTGCCCGACTCCCCCATCTCGACGACCGCCACGGCCGCCGGGCATCCCTCCCCGCAGGAGCTGATCGAGCGGTACGCCGCGCGCTCGGGGCGCGACGTGTCCGCCGTCTCCTGGTACACGGCGTTCGCCTGGTTCAAGCTCGCCGTGATCCTGGAGGGCATCCACTACCGGTACACGCTGGGCCAGACGGTCGGGCGCGGCTTCGACCGGATCGGCGACCTCGTGCCCGTCTTCATCGACCACGGACTGACCACTCTTCAGGAAGGCTGATCCAGAAATGGACTTCGCGTTCGACGCACGCACCGAGGAGCTGCGCGCCAAGCTGCTCGCCTTCATGGACGAGTACGTCTACCCGGCCGAGGCGGTCGCCGAGGAGCAGCGGGCCGCGCTGGCCTCCCCCTGGGACACCCCCGCCGTCGTCGGGGAGCTGAAGGCCGAGGCCCAGAAGCAGGGCCTGTGGAACCTCTTCCTGCCCGACACGGAGTACGGCGCCGGGCTGACCAACCTCCAGTACGCTCCGCTCGCCGAGATCACGGGCCGCTCCCCGCATCTCGCGCCCACCGCGACGAACTGCGCCGCGCCCGACACGGGCAACATGGAGGTGCTGGCGCAGTTCGGCAACGAGCAGCAGAAGAAGCAGTGGCTGGAGCCGCTGCTGGCCGGTGAGATCCGCTCGGCGTTCGCGATGACCGAGCCGGAGGTGGCCTCCTCGGACGCCACGAACATCACCACGCACATCGAGCGGGACGGCGACGAGTACGTCGTCACGGGCCGCAAGTGGTACATCTCCGGGGCGATGAACCCCGACTGCAAGATCTTCATCGTGATGGGCAAGACGGACCCGGACGGCGCCGACATCCGCCGTCAGCAGTCGATGGTCCTGGTGCCGCGCGACACGCCGGGCGTGACCGTCAGGCGTGCGATGCGGGTCTTCGGCTACGAGGACCACTCCCACGGCGGCCACGCCGAGGTGGTCTTCGACCACGCGCGCGTGCCGGTGACGAACCTCGTCGGCGAGGAGGGCGGCGGCTTCGCCATCGCCCAGGCCCGGCTGGGGCCGGGCCGGATCCACCACTGCATGCGGCTGATCGGCATGGCCGAGCGGGCGATAGAGCTGATGTGCCGCCGGGCCGTCTCACGTACCGCCTTCGGCAAGGCACTGGCCCAGCAGGGAGTCGTCCAGAACTGGATCGCCGACGCCCGGGTCACCGTCGAGCAGCTGCGGCTGCTGGTGCTGAAGACGGCCTGGCTGATGGACACCGTCGGCAACAAGGGCGCGCACACGGAGATCCAGGCCATCAAGATCGCGACCCCGCGCGCGGTGGTCGGGATCCTCGACCGGGCCATCCAGCTGCACGGCGCGGGCGGCGTGAGCCAGGACTTCCCGCTGGCCGAGCTGTACGCGAGCGCCCGCACCCTGATGCTCGCCGACGGCCCCGACGAGGTGCACCAGCGGTCGCTGGCGCGGCGGGAGTTGAAGAAGTACCTGTAAGGCGACGCGGGCAGGGGGCGGTCGCCCAGGGCGACCGCCCCTTGCGCAGCTCGGCGGGCGGAGGCTGCGGAGGCTACGGACGCAGCGCCCGCAGCAGCAGGTCGGCGAGGTGGTCGGCGACCTGCTGTGGGGTGAGCGGGCCGTCGGGGCGGTACCAGGTGGACAGGTGGTGGACGGAGCCGAAGTGGTAGTCCACGACCAGGTCGGCCGGGGTCGCCGTGGAGAAGACGCCCTCCTTCTGGCCCTCCTCGATCAGCGCGCGGAACCGCTCGTGGTAGCGCCGGCGCTCGGCGCGGACCTGCTTGTTCTTCTCCGGGCTCAGATGGTGCATCGACCGGAAGAAGATCATCGCGTCGTCGAGGTTCTCGATCGTGGTGACGACCACGTCCGCCGCCGCGCCCCGCAGCCGCTGCTCGACCGGCGCGTCCATGCCCGCGAAGTGGTCGAGCCGCTCCATCTGGACGCGCAGCACGCGCGCGTACACCTCGTGCAGGAGGTCGTCCTTGGAGCCGAAGTAGTGGTACAGCGCGCCCTTGGTGACGCCTGCCGCCTCCACGATCTCCTGCACGGAGGTGCGGTCGTAGCCCCGCTCCGCGAAGAGCCGGGTGGCGGCGGCCAGCAGCCGCTGCGGGACGGGCGTCCCGTCCCCGTCCGTCGTCCTGGGCACTGCCGCCACCTGCCTTTCCGTGATGCTTAACCGTTGTCGTGCGCGCGGGAGCGCAGTTCCCGACGGAGGATCTTCCCACTCGCCGTCTTGGGCAAGTCGGGCAGGATCTCCACCTGGCGCGGGTACTTGTAGGCCGCAAGTCTCTCCTTGCAGTACACCGCGAGTTCATCCGGGTCCGTCTCGGCGCCCGGACGCAGGCTGATATAGGCCTTGACAGTCTCGCCACGATAGCCGTCGGGAACGCCGACGACGGCCGCCTCGCGCACCGCCGGGTGGGTGTACAGGACGTCCTCGACCTCCCGCGGCCACACCTTGAAGCCGGACGCGTTGATCATGTCCTTCTTCCGGTCGACGACATACAGCCAGCCCCGCTCGTCCATGAAGCCGATGTCGCCGGTGCGCAGCTCGCCGTCGGGGAAGGTCTCCGCGGTGGCGTCCGGGCGGTGCCAGTAGCCGGGGATCACCTGCGGACCCCGTACGACGATCTCGCCCTGCTCCCCGAACGGCACCTCCGCGCCCCGCTCGTCCACGATCCGCACGAGCGTGTCGGCGCCGGGCACCCCCACCGACAGTGTCCCGGAGACGGGGTCCACGGGGGCTTCCAGGCCGGGCGGGACGGCGGCGCACGGGCCGGAGCACTCGGTGAGGCCGTAGCCGACGCGGATGTAGGGCCCGAAGAGCCCGCGGAACTTCTCCACCAGGGCCGGCGGCACGGGCGCCCCACCGGAGGACAGGTTCACGAAGGAGGCGAAGTGTCCGGGGGTGGCGTCCGGGTGGGCGGCGAGCGCCATGTAGGCGGTGGACGGGCCGACCGTGTAGTGCGGGCGGTGCTCGGCGAACGCCTCCAGGACGAGCCCGGGCTCGAAGCGGTAGGCGAGCACCAGGGTGCCCGCGCTGTTCAGGCAGGCGCCGAACTGGCAGACCATGCCGGTGATGTGGAACAGCGGCGCGAGCGCGTAGTAGACGGGCGCCTCGGGCAGCGCGAGCCCGGTCCGCTGCCGCTCGGCGTTGTGCATGATGTTGCCGTGCGTGTTGGTGGCGCCCTTGGGCGTGCCGCTGGTGCCGGAGGTGTAGCTGATCAGGGCGATGTCACCGGGGCGCGCATCGCGGCCCGCCGGCGCCGCGGCGCCCTGCCGCGCGACGGCCACCAGGTCGTCGGCGTCACGGGGCGGGGACAGCCGCTCGAAACCGAGCACGCGCGCGTCGTTGCGCGTCTGGAAGTCCAGCTCGCACGCGGTGAGCACGATCCGCACCGGCGACCCGGCGGCCGTCTGGCGCAGATACGACTCCCAGGCGCGGTCGGAGCAGACCAGCGCGGTCACCTCGCCGTCCCGCAGGACGTGCCCCACCTCGCCCGACTTGTACATGGGGTTGACCGGGACGACGGTCGCGCCCGCCTTCCAGGCACCGAGGACGGCGAGCACGAAGTGCGGGGAGTTCTGGAGCAGCACGGCCACCCGGTCGCCGCGCTCCAGACCGCGCGCGGCCAGGTGGGCGGCGACGGAGTCGCTCAGCTCGTCCACCTCGCGGTAGCTCAGGCGGGCGTCGAAGTAGGCCAGGCAGGTGCGGTCGGGGGCCTCGGCGACGGCGGCGCGCAGGGCGTGCACCAGGGAGTCTGCGGGCTCGACCGGACCGCGCTGGACGTCGTCGAGCAGCGCCAGCCAGGGCCGGTCGGCGTACCGGACGGGGCTCACCGGGCCTCCTCCCACTTGCGCTGGAGGTGGTTCATCCCGCTCATCCAGCGATCCGGATCGGCGGCCCGCGCCCGGTAGTACTCGGCCACCTCGGGGTGCGGCAGGATCAGGAAGCGGTCCTCCTCGATGCCTCGGAACAGAGCGTCCGCGACGGCCGCCGGCTCGATCGCGGTCGGCTGGAGCACCAGGTTCCCGGCGCTGCCGGTCGCCGCCAGCATGTCCGTGCGCACGCCCTGCGGACAGATCGCGTGCACCCTCAGGCCCCGGTGACGGTACGTCAGCGACAGCCACTCGGCGAAGGCGTAGGCGCCGTGCTTGGTGACGCTGTAGGACGGGGCGCCGATCATGGTGAGCAGCCCGGCGGCCGACACGGTGGACACGAACCGCCCGCCACCGCGCTCCAGCCAGTCCGGCAGCAGCTCGTGGGCCGCCCGTACATGCGCCATGACGTTGACGTCCCAGGACACGGCCCACGACTTCTCGTCGAGCGGCCCGGCGGCACCGCCGTCCTCGAAGGCGACCCCGGCGTTCGCGCAGTAGACGTCGACGGTGCCGCCGAGTGCGTCCCGGGCGGCCCCGACGACGGCGGAGGCGTCACCGGGCACGGCGATTGCGCCGATCTCCCCGGCCACCGCCTTCGCCTTCTCGGCATCCAGATCGTTGACGACGACCCGCGCCCCTTCGGCGGCGAACCGCCGGGCCAGCGCGGCCCCGATCCCTCCGCCCGCCCCCGTGACGACCACTCCGGCATCCTGCACGGCTTCCACCATCGGTCTCCTTCGACACGACAAAGCGCGGCGCGCACCAGCTCTGACCGGCCCAGACTAACCGGTCGGTATGTGTGAGGGAAGGGCGACCGTCCCAACCTCTTAGGGGCGCGGGGAACCGCACGAGCAGCCCAGTACGGCCCGCACGTTCCAAGACCACGGAGGCCCCATGCACCTGTCCCGCCGGAACCTGATCGCATCGGCCGCACTCGCGGCCACCCCACGCGCACCCCGGCACCGCGAACAACTCCGCACCGGCTTCGAAAGACTCGCGGCCGACGGTTACTCCCTGCTGAAAGGCCGGCGCGTCGGAATCGTCACCAATCCCACCGGCATCACGAGAAACACCGATCACATCGTCGACGTGATGCACCAAGACCCCCGGGTGAAGCTGACGGCGGTCTTCGGCCCGGAACACGGCTTCAGGGGCACCGCGCAAGCGGGCGGCTCGCAGGGCCGGTACGACGACCCGGCGACGGGCCTGCCGGTCTACGACACGTACCTCAAGAGCGGCCAGACCCTCGCTGGCGTCTTCACCGCCGCCGGCGTCGACACGGTCGTCTTCGACATCCAGGACGTCGGCGCCCGCTTCTACACCTACATCTGGACGCTGTACGACTGCATGGAGGCGGCCCGGCTCGCCGGCACGCGGTTCGTCGTCCTGGACCGGCCCAATCCGGTGACCGGCCGCGAGGCCCGAGGTCCCGTCCTGCACAAGGAGTTCGCGAGCTTCGTCGGCCGGCAGCCGATCGCACAGGCGCACGGGATGACGGTCGCGGAGCTGGCGCGGCTGTTCAACGGGGAGTTCCTGAACAAGTCGGTCGCGCTGGACACCGTCCTGATGAGCGGGTGGCAGCGGTCGGACCCGTACGACGCCTCCGCACTGCCGTGGGTGCCGCCGAGCCCGAACATGCCGACCCCGGACACGGCCCTCGTCTACTCCGGCACCTGCATGTTCGAGGGCACCAACCTCTCGGAGGGCAGGGGCACGACCCGGCCCTTCGAACTGCTCGGCGCCGAGGGCATCGACGGCCGCTGGGCCGCCGCCGCGAACGAACTCGCGCTGCCCGGCGTGCGGTTCAGGGAGGCGTACTTCGCGCCCACCTTCTCCAAGTTCGAGGGCAGGACGGTCGGCGGGGTACAGATCCACGTGACGGACCGGGCCGCCTACGACCCCGTACGCACCGGGATCGCGCTGCTGGTGACCGCGAAGAAGGTCTGGAACGGCTTCGCGTGGCGCTCCGACCACTGGATCGACAACCTCACCGGTTCGGCCCGGGTGCGCACGATGATCGACGCGAGGGCGAGCACCGACGAGGTCACCGGCGCCTGGCAGGACGAGCTGGCCGCGTTCCGGCGGACTCGGAAGGAATATCTCCTCTACACATGAGGCGCGACGTATGGCCAACGTTGCCCCGGCGCAGGACGATGTGTCCGCAACACATCGTTACGCATCGTTACGCATCGCTTCCGGGGGGACGAGGGAGCCTGGCATGGCCGATCCTGGGATGAGCGTGACTCCCTACTGGGAGCTGACCTTCGACGCCGACGGGGACGTGGACGGCCCCGAACGCGATCAGCTGGTGGCGCAGGTCACGGCACACGGCGTCCGTGACCTGATCGTCTTCGCACACGGCTGGAACGACGACCGTTCGGGCGCGACCGCGCTGTACCGCCGTTTCTTCGCCCCGATCCCGGGGCTAGCCCCACGGGCCCGCATCGGGTACGTCGGCGTGATCTGGCCGTCGATGCGGTTCAGCGACGAGCCGATCCCGAACTTCCCGAAGTCGACGGCGGCCGCGCCGGCCCAGTCCGCGGCGCTGGACGCGGACACCCGGCGGGCGCTGGTGGCGGTCTTCCCGGACCGGGCGGCCCTGATCGGCCGACTGGCCCGCATGCTGGACGAACGGCCCGGCGGCGCCCAGGGGCTGACGGAGTTCGGCGCACTGGTGCGGCAGCTGATCGACGGGGAGCGACGGCCCGGCGTGGCCGACACGGAGGAGGAGGGCGAGCCGGGCGTGTTCACCGAGGACCCGGCGACCGCGTGCGAGGAGTTCGCCGAGGCGCTCGCGGCGGTGCGGTCCGCCGGCGCGGCCCCCGGGTTCAGCATCCCGAACCCCTGGGACGGCGCCAAGGAGCTGCTGCGGCAGGCGACGTACTACACGATGAAGCGGCGTGGCGGGACGATCGGAGAGCACGGACTCGGGCCGGTGATCGAGCGGTTGGCCGCGGCGGCGCCCGGGGTGCGGGTGCATCTGACGGGGCACAGCTTCGGCGGGCGGCTGGTGTCGTTCGCACTGCGCGGACTGCCCGACGGGGTGCGTACGGTGAAGTCGCTGACGCTGCTGCAGGGGGCCTTCTCACACTACGCGTTCGCGGAACGGCTACCGCAGGCACCGGACAAGGCGGGGGCGTTGAAGGACCGCCAGCGGCGCATCGACGGGCCGCTGGTGTGCTGTTACTCGCACTTCGACCAGGCCCTCGGCACGTTCTATCCGCTGGCCTCGCGGCTGTCCGGGGACGACCGTTCCGCTGTGGGCAGCGAGATCGCGGCCGTGCTGGGGCCGGAGTGGGGTGCCTTGGGGCACGACGGGGTGCAGGCGGTGCCGGGGGCGGCGCGGCTGGATCTCGCGGCGGCCCTGAACGGGTCGCTGCCCACGTCCGGGTGCGTGAGCGTCGACGCGGCCGCGGTCGTCTGCCACGGCGGGCCGCCGGCGGGGGCGCACAGCGACATCGTGCACCCCGAACTGGCCCGTGTGGTCCTGGCGGCGGGCCGTATCAGCTGAGCCGACCCGCCGCCCGGATCACTTCATTGGTTCACCTCACCGGTGCGAGGTGTACTCGACGACCTGCTGGAAGGTCGGCCGGTTCTGCCAGCTGATGTTGCCGTGCTTGATACCGCCGAGGGTGCGCTGGACGATCGAGTCGGCGCACCACTGGTCACCGGCCGAGCACAGGCTGTCGCCCGGGTAGACCTGGGCGGCGGTCATCCCGGCGGCCTGCTTCAGGGTGCTGATCAGGATGTCCCGGCAGGAGCCGAGGTCACCGCCGCCGCAGTACTTCTCGGCGAGGCCGCCCTGCACGTTCTCCCCGAGCACGGACCGGATGTCCTTGTCGACATAGCTCCACCAGCCGTACTGGAAGGAGCTTCCGGCGTGCGAGCCCGTCGGGCCGTGGCCGGCGGACGGGGCCTCGTCGACGGACAGGTTGTCGGTCAGGTCGGTGTACAGGTCGCTGCCGAGGCCCGGTTCGAACTCGGCCTTGACGAGCAGCGGCCACCACGCGTCCAGGATGCGGATCGCGTCGGCGTTGGCGTACGTCTTCGAACCCGCCGAGGTCTCCGTGCGCTTGGCGCCCGCGGTGACCCACGCCTGGAGCTTGTTCACCGCGTCGGCGGCCGTGGGGTCGGACACCGCCGCGGAGTTGATCACCTTGAGCAGCTTGGGCAGCACGTCCTCGGCGCGCAGGTCGGCGAGGGCCGCGTCCGCCATGGCCTGCACCAGTTTGGTGCGGGTCACCCCGCCGGCCGCGACGAGCTTCTTCACCCGGTCGTCCAGCAGATTGCCGCGGTGCACCGAGCCGTCGCCCCAGGACGCGGTCGTGTAGTCCTTGGCCTGCTTGTTGTTCCAGGAGACGTAGTAGTCCTGGTCGACGGAGTTGGGGTGGGCGGAGGCCGGGGTGTAGTCGGACGTGTTGGTGGCCGGGTCCCAGTTCTGCCACTCGTACGCGGGCTGCGCCCAGACCGGGAACTCGGCGTCGACGCCGGCGGCCCGGACCGGGTTGTCGCCGCTGTTGTAGTACGCGGTGTGCTGGGAGTCGGCGTAGAACCAGTTGAAGGTGTAGTTGATGTGCTGGGCCGCGCTCTGGAAGTCCTTCGGGCCCTTGACGAAGTCGGGGTCGTTCAGCATCTGGAAGCCGATGATCGAGTCGGCCTCGTGCAGATACGACGAGCGCAGGGTGGTGTAGGCGACCTTCTTGCCGCCGACGGTCGCGCGGTACTGGACCGGGCCGTACTTCGTTCTCCAGACCCGCATGGTGTACGACCCCGCGGCGGTGCCGTCGGCCAGCGTCGGCGACCAGGAGTTCTTCTGCTCGACCTCGTCCATGGCCGTGCAGGTGCCGTGGTACAGGTAGTGGTAGTCGTCCTGGCACAGCTCGACGGCGTAGGTGTCGATGATGTCCTGGCCCGAGGTGGTCGCGGACCACGAGTAGTCCTGGCCGCGGCCGAGTTCGACGTACATGCTCAGGCCCGCGAAGGAGGCGCCGCGCGCGCTGATGCCGGGGCCCTGGATCTCCTGGAGCATGAGCAGTTGTGGCGCGAAGTACCCGGTCTGCGGTCCGAAGACGGCTATCGGGTGGCCGCTGGCGGTGTACTTGCCGCTGACGACGAGCGCGTTGGACATACCGCGTCTGGCCGAGCTCAGCGTGGCGTTGGCGGCGGTGGCGGAGGTGCTCTTGGCGGCCGTGGTGGCCGCACTGCCCGTGCGGTCGTAGACGAGCGGTTCCTGGGTGACCGAGCCGGGGTCGGGCAGGGCCTCGCCCTTGGCGTCGGCGGGCTTGGCGCCGTACGGGAAGCTCTCGCCGTCGTGGACGGTCAGGACCGCCTCGGGGTCGTTGCGCTCGCGGAAGGACTCCCAGACCTTGGTGCCCTCCTCGACCCCGTACTTCTGCTGGGCGGCGAGCAGGGAGACGGCGTTGTTGACCTCACCGCCTCCGCCGGAGCCGAACAGCGAGCCGATGACGGAGGCCAGCGCCACCAGGTCGGTGATCTTGAAGTGGTCGATGGTGCCGGCGTTGGTGACCGCGTTCTTGTGGCCGGTCAGGTCGTACTCGCCGGGGAAGTAACGGCCGCTGTCGGAGGCGTCGATGTAGGAGTTGATGCCGTCGAGGTAGGCGTTGGCGTCGGCCATGGCCTGCTGGCCGCGGGCGCCGTTGGTGGCCACCGCGCGGTCGATCTGCGCCTGGAGGTCGGCCTCGGTGTACGGGGCGTTGCGGTAGAACTGCTGCTCCAGGCCCTGGTTGGCGGCCGCGCCGCCGGCGAAGGAGGTCAGCTGGCCGCGGCCGACGTGCCGGAAGACGTCCATCAGCCACAGCCGGTCCTCGGCGGCGGCATAACCGGCTCCGAACTCGGTGCCGTACCGGGTGGTGCCCGTGATGTGCGGCACTCCGGTCTTCTTGTCGCGGACGATGGTCACGTCACCGCGGCCATTGGGCTTCTCGGTGGAGGCGACCTGGTCGGAGGGGACGCCGAACGAGGAGTCGTTGAAGAAGTTGTTGATCGTGGCGTCGGTGAGACCCGAGTAGCCCGTGGCCAGGTTGGCATACGGGCCGAGCTGGTCCTCGGCATGTGAAGGCTGGGTGCCGAAGGCCTGGTTGAGCAGGATCTGGGCGAGCGTCGCGTTGCCGTTCTCGCCGGGCGGCAGGATGTCTGAGCACTGGCCGCCGCAGTAGTCGTTCGACGCGGTGGCCTCGGCGGCGGACGCCGTCTGGGTGAGCGGCGAGAGGAGGCCGCCGACGAGGACGCAGATCGCGGCGGTCTTCAGGAACCTGGTGAAGCGGCGGGACGTTCTCAGTCTGACAAGGGCGATGTGTGGGGTTCGCCGTGGCATGGCAGCTCCTAGCGGCAGGGGTGCGCGAACGTTACCGCCGGTATCCCCGAGATTGAAGATGAACATGCGTCACTTTTTGGAAGGCCCAAGAAGAACGCACGAGAAGAGCACGAGAAGAGATGGAGCCGAATCGCCTGTCGATACGTCTATTCGGCGACGTCCTTGCGACGACGCCGAAGTGACCGAAGTACAGGTGCAGGTGTGACGGAGGTGCAGGGCGATGGCCGGTTTCCGGAGTCTGGCGAGACAGGTACGCGATCCGGACTGCGATCTGGCACTGCGGCGGTACTCACTGCGCAAGTGTCTTGAGAAGTTCGCCCCTTACGGACATCGGGCGACCTGGGACCATCTGTGCTCCCGAGCGGGCTTCGGCCCCGAGGACCGCTCCCCCGACCCGGTGCGGCTCGTGGCCGCGCTGGAGGAGCTGGAGGAGGCCCGTTCCGTCTGGCTCGGCTACGAGACCGACTTCACCGAGCGGCGCAAGAAGGAGAAGCACGACGGCCTGCGCCGGCCGGGCAGCGTGGACGACTGGCACCGGCTGACCTGGGGCGGCTTCGGGGTCGCCTGGTGCGACGACCCGCGGGTGCACCCGGACGAGCCCCTGGCGGAGGTGCTGCGCCGGCTGATCGCCGCACTCGAGCGGGAACCGGGCGCCTGCTGCCCGGTGTGCGGCGCGGACCGCCTGGTGTGGCGCTACGGCCTGGACCACGAGCCGTCGTCCGGCCCGGTCTGCACGGACTGCGGGATCCTCGTGCCCCGCCCCGTGCTCACCCCGCGGGCGCTGGAGTACGCCCGGCGTGGGCAGTTGTTGATGTCGGCCTGAGCGGTTGGGGGTTCCCGGGGGGTGCGCAGGGGGATGCCGCACCCCCGACTGCGAGTCGGGCGGGGGCCGTTGTCGGTGGCGGATGCCACCATCGAGGACATGGTGCAGGTTTGTCTGAACGGGCGCCGCTCCCCGGCGGACGGCGCGGGAATTCCGATGTCGCCCGAGGAGATGGCCCGTTCCGCGGCCGAGGCGGTCGCCGCCGGGGCCACGGAAGTGCATGTCCATCCGAAGACGCCGTGCGGAAAGGACAGCCTCTCCCCGCGCGTGCTCGCGCCGGTGCTGGAGGCGATCCGGGCGCGGGTGGCGGTGCCGGTCGGGGTGACGACCGGCGCCTGGGCGGAGCCCGATCCGCAGGCCCGGCTCGGCCGGGTGCGCGCCTGGTCGGTGCTGCCCGACTTCGCCTCCGTCAACTGGCACGAGCCGGGCGCCGAAGCGGTCGCCGGTCAGTTGCTGGAGCGGGGGGTGGGTGTCGAGGCGGGCATCTGGTCGGGCACCGAGGGCGCGGCCCGGTTCGCTCGCTCGCCGCTCGCCGCGAGTGTGCTGCGCGTGCTGGCGGAGGTGACCGACCAGGACCCGGCGCGTGCGCGGGCCTCGGCGCGGGCGCTGCTGTCCGTGATCGGTGAGGCGACCGCCCGCCCGGTCCTGCTGCACGGCGAGGAGGCCGGCGCCTGGCCGGTGCTGCGGCTGGCCGGCCGGCTGGGCCTCGCGACCCGGATCGGCCTGGAGGACACCTTGCTGCTGCCGGACGGCCACCGGGCGTCCGGCAACGCGGAACTGGTGGCGGAGGGCCTGGTCCAGTACGAGCGGTTCCGGCGCACGGGGCCGGCCGAAGCCGAAGACCGCGACGCTACCAGCCGCTAATCCACTGGCTCCACCCGTTTGCGTCCCGGAGAGTGGGGGCGCGATGAAACACGCCTGAGGGCCGTCAACGTGCCCGATCCTGCGAGGAGTTGTGATGTCGACGCTGCGCGTCACCGCCGAAGTGCTGACCGTCCACGAGCATCCGAACGCCGACGCGCTCGAACTGGCCCAGGTGGGCCTGTACCGAGCGGTCGTCGCCAAGGGCGCCTACCGCACCGGTGACACGGCCGTCTACATCCCCGAGCAGTCCGTCCTCCCGCCGGGGCTGATCGGGGAGCTGGGGCTGACCGGGCGGCTGGCGGGCGGCGAGGCCAACCGGGTCAAGGCGGTGCGGCTGCGCGGCGAGCTGTCCCAGGGCATCGTGTGCCGGCCGACGTCACTCGCGGACGTCGACCTGGCGCGCGCGGCCGCCGAGGGCACGGACTTCGCCGAGCGTCTGGGCATCACCAAGTGGGTGCCCCCGATCCCGCCGACCATGAACGGCGAGGTCGAGTCCGCCCCCGGGCTGCTGCCCTGGGTCGACATCGAGAACATCCAGCGTTACCCGGACATCTTCGCCCCGGGCGAGCCGATCGTCCTGACGGAGAAGCTGCACGGTTCGGCGTGCCTGCTGACGTATGCCGCCGAGGAGGGTCGGGCGTACGTGTCCTCCAAGGGTTTCGGCGCCAAGTCCCTGGCCCTGAAGGAGGATCCGCGCAACCTCTACTGGCGGGCGGTGCGCTCCCACGGCGTCGCCGAGACCGCGGCGAAACTCTGCCGGCGGCTGGGCGCCACCCGGGTCGGCATCTTCGGGGAGGTGTACGGCGCGGGGGTGCAGGACCTGACGTACGGCGCGGACGGCCGGCGGGACACACTGGGGTACGCGGCGTTCGACGTGTCGGCGGAGATCGGCGGGACGGTGCGCTGGCTGGACGCGGCCGAGCTGCTGGAGAAGGAGTTGCCGGTGGCGCCCACGCTGTACGCGGGGCCGTACGACATCGAGCGGGTCCGGGACTTCGCGAGCGGCCGGGAGACCGTCTCGGGGCGGGAGCTGCATCTGCGGGAGGGTGTGGTGATACGCCCTGCGGTGGAGCGGTACAGCGCGGTGACCGGGGGCCGGGCGATCGCGAAGGCGGTGAGTCCGGCGTATCTGACGCGCAAGGGCGGGACGGAGTACGAGTAGGGGCCCCGCAGGGGCGCTCAGCGCCCCTCCGCCAGCAGCCGCGACCCCGTCAGCCGTTCGCCGAACACGTCGTCCGGGTTGGAGAGGACACAGTTCTCCAGCGACAGACACCCGCAGCCGATGCAATCGGTGAGGTGGTCACGCAAACGATTCAGCTGTCTGATGCGTTCGTCGAGTTCCGAACGCCATTTCTCCGACAGCCGGGCCCAGTCCTCCCGGGTCGGCGTCCGCTCCTCGGGCAGCTCGGCGAGGGCGTCCCGGATCGTGGCCAGCGGGATGCCCACCCGCTGGGCCGCACGGACGAAGGCGACCCGGCGCAGGGTGTCACGGCCGTAGCGGCGCTGGTTGCCGCCGGTGCGGCGGCTGCTGATCAGACCCTTGGCCTCGTAGAAGTGCAGGGCGGAGACCGCGGCGCCGCTGCGCGCGGACAGCTGGCCGACGGTCAGCTCGTGGATCTTCTCGGGAATCTGGGGCACTCCTCAGAGCCTAGCGACCCGATCCCCGTCGCGGTCCGTTGACAGGCGCCGCACACCCGAGCATGCTAAGCAGTTGCTTAGACAAGCGAGCGAGAGGCCGGGAACATGGCAGAACCGAGGACCTTCACCTCCCCCGACGAGCTGAAGGCGGCCGTGGGCGAGCAGCTGGGGTACACCGACTGGCTGGAGGTCGACCAGAAGCGGATCGACCTGTTCGCCGACGCCACGGGCGACCACCAGTGGATCCACGTGGACCCGGAGAAGGCCGCGGCGGGGCCGTTCGGGACCACCATCGCCCACGGCTACCTCACCCTCTCGCTGCTGCCGCTCTTCGGCCCGCAGCTGATCCGGGTCGAGGGCGTCAGGATGGGCGTCAACTACGGGACGAACAAGGTCCGCTTCCCCGCGCCCGTCCCCGTCGGCTCCCGGCTGCGCGCGACCGCGAAGATCACCGGTGTCGAGGACGTCACCGGTGGCGTCCAGGTGACGGTCGCCTTCTCCGTGGAGCGCGAGGGCGGCGACAAGCCGGTGTGCGTCGCGGAGTCGGTGTCCCGGTACTACCTCTGAAGTCCCGGTACTACCCCTGAGCCGGTCGGGGCTGCTCCGCCCCGACCATCCGCAGCACGAGGTCGGCGTAGAGCGCACCGACCTCGTCCGGGGTGCGCGGGCCGTTCACGGTGAACCAGCGGGCCACGTCGATGCAGAGCGAGAGCACGGCGAGCGTGGTGCCCTGTACGTCCAGCACGTCGAACTCGCCCGAGGCCACTCCGTCGTCGATGATCCCGCGCACCTCGGCGTCGACCTGGCGGCGCAGCGCGACGATCTCGGCGCGGGCCTCGGGGCCGAGGGCGTCGAGTTCGTACTGCACGACGCGCGCGGTGGTGCGCCGGCCGGCGTGCCAGCGGACGAAGGAGCCGACCGCGTCGGCCAGCCGCTCGGCCGCGGTGCCCTCCCGCCGGGCCGCCGTGCGCAGGATGTCGAGGGCCTTGTCGTGGCCGATCCGGCTGATCCGGTGGAGCAGCTCTTCCTTGGTCTTGTAGTGGATGTAGAGCGCGGCCGGGCTCATCCCGGCACGGCCGGCGATGTCACGGGTCGTCGTCGCGTGGTAGCCGCGCTCGGCGAAGGCCTCCACGGCGGCGACGAGCAGCCGCCGGGCCGCGTCAGGGGTGACCTCTTCCCACGGCTCCATCTCGCCGCCGGTCGTCTCCTGCGCCGTACTCATCGCTCGCTCGCCCCTCTCGGTGACAGGAGCACCACCATACCGCCGAAGGTGAGCGAGCGCTTAGCGCGCCTGCTCAGATCTTCTCGAAGGGGTCGTGGTCGGCGAGGAGCTTCTCCAGCCGGGCCTGGTCGACCCGGCTGACGATCTGCCCGGCCTCCTGGCGGTCCCGGATCACCTTGGCGAGGGTGAAGGCGGAGGTGACGAGGTAGAGGACCGCGATCGCGAGGAACGCGCGGACCCAGGCATTGGTGTCGAGCTGGTAGATACCGATGGCCGTGGCCGCCATGGCGATCGCGAAGGAGGCGACGGACTGGCCGTAGAACGCGGCCGTGCTCTGCTGCTTGACCGGTGTGTCACTCATACGGAAGAGCATCGGCGGTCGTGGCCCGCGCCACATCCGCCGGCGTACTCAGACACGTACTCAGCCGGATCCGCCCTCAGAACGCCGAAACCCCGGTCAGCGCACGCCCGATGAGGAGCTTCTGGATCTGGCTGGTGCCCTCGTAGAGGGTCATCACACGGGCGTCGCGCAGGAGTTTGCCGGCCGGGTACTCGTCGATGTAGCCGTAGCCGCCGAAGACCTGGAGGGCGTTGTTGGCGGCGCGGACGGCGGCCTCGGAGGCGAACAGCTTGGCCTTGGAGGACTCGACGGCGAACGGCTGCCCGCGGTCGATGAGATCGGCGACCCGCCAGGTCAGCAGCCGGGCCGCGTCCACATCGACGGCGATGTCGCTGATCAGCTCCTGCACCAGCTGGTGCCGGGCGATGGACTTGCCGAACTGCTCGCGCTCACCGGCGTACCTGACGGCCGCGTCCAGCGCGGCCTGCGCTATGCCGACGCAGCCGGCCGCCACCGACATCCGCCCCTTGGCGAGCGCCGACATGGCGACGGAGAAGCCCTTGCCCTCCTCGCCCAGCAGGGCCGAGGCGGGGACGCGGACGTCCTGGAGGACGAGTTCGGCGGTGGCCTGGCCGCGCAGGCCGAGCTTGCCGTGGACGGTGCGGCGGGTCAGGCCGGGCGTGTCGGCGGGCACGAGGAAGGCGCTGACGCCCTTGTGGCCGGGCGCGTCGGTGGAGCGGGCGAAGAGCAGGACGACGTCGGCCCAGGTCCCGTTGGTGATGAACATCTTGGTGCCGTTGAGGACGTAGTCGTCGCCGTCGCGTACGGCCCGGGTGGTGAGGTTGCCCGCGTCGGAGCCGGTACCGGGCTCGGTGAGGCCGAAGCAGCCGACGTACGCGCCCGAGGTCAACCCCGGCAGCCAGCGGCGCTTGTGCTCCTCGTCGCCCCAGGCCGCGATCGTCTTGGCGACGAGCCCGAGGGAGACCGAGACGATGCCGCGCACGGAGGAGTCGCCGCGCCCCAGCTCCTCGGTGACCAGGCAGTAGGCGAGATGGTCGCCGCCACAGCCGCCGTACTCCTCGTCGACGGTCAGGCCGAGGAAGCCGACCTCGCCGAGCTTCTTCACGATGCCCCGGTCAACCTCCTCGGCCCGGTCCCAGTCGACGACGTGCGGGGCGATCTCGCGTGCCACGAAGTCCCGGGCGAGCTGCCGCACGGCCGCCTGCTCCTCGCTCAGCTCCAGGTTCACCACGAGATCACCCCACAGATGACAGATCTTGAAAACCGTACATTTAAATTAGCACTGCTAGTTTCTGTTGGCAGCCCTACTATGTGCGCCATGGCCCGACCGCGCAAGCCCCTCCTCAGCACCGACCGGATCGTCGCGACGGCCCGGGACCTCGTGGACCGGGAGGGACTGGCGGCCGTCTCCACCCGCCGGCTCGCCGCCGAGCTGGGGGTGAGCGGGCCCTCGCTCTACAACCACTTCCGCACCAAGGACGAGATCCTGGAAGCGGTCGCGGACTCGGTGAGCGGGCTGGTGGACCTGGCGATGTTCGAGGACGGCCGCGACTGGCGCACCGCACTGCACGACTGGGCCGTCTCCTACCGGGCGGCGCTGCGCGACCACCCCAACATCGTCCCGGTCCTCGCCCGGGGGCCGGGCCGCCGCCCCGCCGCGCTCCACCTGGCCGACGCGGTCTACGGTGCGATGGTCGACGCCGGCTGGCCGCCGGCCCAGGCGACCTCCATCGGCGCGCTGATGCGGTACTTCATCATGGGCTCCGCGCTCGGTTCGTTCGCCGGGGGCTTCGTCGACGACGCGAGCGCGTACGACCCGGCCGACTATCCCCACCTCGGCCAGGCCCATCTGCTCGCCGAACAGCAGGAGAAGATCGACGAGCGGGCCTTCGAGGCGGGGCTGACGGCACTGCTGGACGGGCTGGCGCACCAGTACGAGCAGGTCGGGCAGGGCGCGCAGCGATAGTTCGGCGGGTGCCGAAGTGTCCGTGGCGCATGCTGGGAGGCATGACCGCCAAGGATCCGCGGGCCGCCGGCCTCGCCTCGCTCGCCTCGCTGGTCGCCGACGAGACGCGGGCCGCCTGTCTGCTGGCACTGCTCGACGGGCGGGCCTGGACGGCCGGTGAACTGGCCCGGCACGCCGGGGTCGCCGCGTCCACGCTCAGCGAGCACCTGGGCAGACTGGTGGCCGGCGGTCTGCTCGCCGAGGAACGGCAGGGGCGGCACCGGTACGTGCGGCTGGCCGGCACCGGGGTGGCACAGCTGGTGGAGGACCTCGCCGCGCAGGTGCCTCCGGCGGCGCTGCGGCACCCGGCTCGCAGCCTGCGCGAGTCGAGTGCGGGCTCGGCCATGGCGCGGGGGCGTACCTGTTACGACCATCTCGCCGGGCGGCTGGGAATCGCGGTCACGGACGCACTGACCGAGCGGGGGCTGCTGCGGCAGGACACGGGGTTCGCGCTCACGGAGGCGGGGGTGGAGTGGTTCGGGCGGGTCGGAATCCCGCTGGAGCGCGGAGGGCGGCGCCCGCTGGCCCGGGCGTGCCTCGACTGGACGGAGCGGCGCCCGCACCTCGCGGGGGTGGCGGGGGCCGCGCTGTGCCGGTATGCGCTGGACGCCGGGTGGTGCGTGCGGGTCGGGTCGGAGCGCGCGGTGAAGGTGACTCCGTCGGGGGAGCGGGAGTTGGGGTTGCTGCTGGGTGTCCCGTCCGGCGCCCTGCGCTGAGATGCGGCTACGGGGGCGGGGGTCCTCCGGTCTGCCGGGTGCGCGCCGTTCGTGGCTGGTCGCGCCCACGCGGCGGGGCCGCGTGCCGATACGGCCCCGCGCCCTGCTCGGCCCGTCGGGTCGCGGTCCAGGGGGCCGCGACCCGAGAAGGTCGTCCGAGCCTCAGAACACCACCAGTGCCCGGCCGCCCTTGCCCGCGAGCATGTTCTCGAAGGCGGCCGGGATGCCCTCCAGGGCGATGCGTTCGGTGACCAGGGCGGACAGGTCGAGGCGGCCTTCGCGTACGTGTTCGGCGAGCACCGGCAGATCGCGGGCCGGGTCGCAGTTGCCGTAGACGCAGCCGGACAGGGTGCGGCCCCAGTGGAAGATCTCCAGGGCGTTGAAGGTGACCTCCTGGTCCTTGCCGCCGATGCCGACGACCGTCGTACGGCCGCCCCGGCGGGTGGCGTCCCAGGCGGCGCGGATGGAGACCGCCCGGCCGACGCACTCGACGGAGACGTCGACGCCCTGTTTTCCGGTGAGGGCCCGGATCTCGCGCGGGGTGGTGTCGGAGGCGACAAGGTAGTCCGTCGCGCCTGCCGCCCTTGCCAGTTCCTCCTTCTCCGGGGAGACGTCGACCGCGATGATGCGGGACGCGCCCGCGATCCGCGCCGACTGGAGGGTGGCCAGGCCGACCCCGCCGACGCCGAACACGGCCACCGTCTCGCCGGCCCGGACCCGGGCCGAGTGGTGGACCGCGCCGTAGCCGGTGAGGACGGCGCAGCCGAGGAGGGCGGCGTCCACCAGCGGCACGCCGTCCGGGAGGGGCAGCACACAGGACGCGGAGACCACCGTCTCCTCGGCGAACGCCGCGACGTTCAGGCCGGGGTGGAGGTCGGTGCCGTCGGCGGTGCGGGCGTAGACGTCGGCGGCGCCGTTCAGGGCGTTGGCGCACAGCCAGACCTCGCCGAGTGCGCAGGCGTGGCAACTGCCGCAGGAGGGGGCCCAGTTGAGGACCACGGGAGCGCCGGGCGAGACATGGGTGACCCCCTCCCCCACGGCCACCACCGTGCCGGCGCCCTCGTGGCCGAGGACGGCCGGGACCGGGACCCGCATGGTGCCGTTGGACAGGGACAGGTCGGAGTGACACACGCCGGCGGCGGCGAGGCGGACGCGGACCTGTCCGGGGCCCGGGTCGGGCAGGTCGATACCGATGATCTCCAGGGGGGCGCCGATGGCGGGCAGGACGGCGGCTCGTACGGCCATGGATCGCGTACTTCCTTAGAACTGGAGGGACTTGGTCTGGAGGTACTCGGCGAGTCCGTGCGCGCCGAGTTCCCGGCCGACTCCGGACTGCTTGTAGCCGCCGAAGGGGGCGAGGGGGTTGAACCGGCCGCCGTTGATGTCGACCTGGCCGGTGTCCATGCGGCGGGCGAAGGCCGCCGCCTCGGACGCGTCACCCGCCCAGACGGCGCCCGCGAGACCGTACACCGTGCCGTTGGCGATGCGCAGGGCGTCCTCCTCGTCGTCGTAGGGGAGGATCGCGAGGACCGGTCCGAAGATCTCCTCCTGGGCGATGGTCATCTGCGGGGTGACGTCCGCGAAGACCGTGGGGCTGACGAAGTAGCCCCGTTCGTTCGGCGACTGGGGGCCGCCCGCCACGATCCGGGCCCCCTCGGCCACGCCCTTCTCGATGTAGCCGCGCACCCGTGCCTGCTGCCTGGCGCTGACCAGCGGGCCGATCCGGTCGCCGTACTTGGCCGCGGCCGTGCGGGCCAGCTCGACCGCCTCCTCGTACCGGTCGCGGTGGACCAGCATGCGGGTCCAGGCGCTGCACGTCTGGCCGGAGTTGGCCATCACGTTGGCCACACCGACGTTAACCGCCTTGGCGAGGTCGGCGCTCGGCAGGATGACGTTGGCGGACTTGCCGCCGAGTTCGAGGGCGACCTGCTTGACGGCGGCACCGGCCGCCGCGCCGATCTGCCTGCCGACGGCCGTGGAGCCGGTGAAGGAGACCAGATCGACGCCCGGGTGCTCGGCGAGGGCCTGCCCGGCGACCGGGCCGAGGCCGGTGACCAGGTTGAACACACCGGCCGGCACGCCCGCCTCATGAACGGCCTCGGCGAACAGCTGGGCGGTGAGCGGCGTGTCCTCGGCCGGCTTGAGGACGACCGTGCAGCCGGCCGCGAGGGCCGGGGCGACCTTGGCGACGATCTGGTGCAGCGGGTAGTTCCAGGGGGTGATCGCGCCGACCACGCCGACCGGCTCGTGCAGGACGGTGGAGTTGCCGACCTTCTCCTCGAAGGAGTGGGCGGCGGCCAGCTCGGCGTAGGAGCCGGCGACCGCGATCGGCAGGCCGACGTGCACCGCCTGCGCGAACTCCGGCGGCGCGCCCAGTTCCGCGGTGACCGTCTCGGCGATCTCGTCCTTGCGGGCCACGAGGGCGTCGCGCAGGGCGGTCAGGCGTGCGGCCCGCTCGGCCGCAGGCGTGGCGGCCCAGGCGGGCAGAGCGGCCCGGGCCGCCCGGACGGCCGCGTCGACGTCCAGCGCGCCGCCGGCCGGAACGTGCCCGATGACCTGCTCGTCGACCGGGTTCACGACCTCGATCACATCCCTGCTCCCGGCGGGGCGCCAAGCTCCGTCGATGTACAGGCCGTCATGTGCCTTCATGCTGCTTCCTCCCGGCGGATCCGCGTCGTCCGGCACACAAACTAGCGGTGTTAGTTTTTCTGCGCCATAGCTGCCCTGCGGTGCCGGACGTTCCCGGACATCATCGCCGCGCGGAGCGGTGCTCACTCGTCCAGGGCGGGCAGCCGGTCGGGCGACGGCGAGATGCGGTCGCCCGCCTGGTCGAAGACGAGCAGGCGCTCCAGGTCGACGAGGAGCGGGACCTGCATGCCGTGGTGCAGCCGGACGTCCGGGGTGGTGCGCACGACCAGGTCGCCCGGGAGGCGGACCCCCGACGGCGCGGGTGCGGGCTCCTGCGGCGGATGTTCCAGGACGACCACCGGCCCGGCCCGCAGTGACCCCGCCCGCTCCCGCAGCCGGTCCAGTAGGCCCGGCCCTTCCCTGCGGCGCCGGCGCGGGGGCCGGGCGGCCGGGTGCGGCGCCTCCAGTTCGGGTACGACGGCGGGCCGCGAGCCGGTGTCGAAGTGGACGAGGACCTCGTGCCCCTGGAACTCCAGGTGCTCCACGAGCCCGGTGATCAGCGCCTCTCCCGGCCGGGCGGACTCCCGGTCGCCGATGCGGACCACCTCCGAGCGCAGCCCGACGATGACCTCGCGGCCCTGCTGCACCCGTAGCAACCGGTGGTCCGGGGAGAGCGGTTCGGGCAGCCGCAGGGCCTGTTTGCCCAGGGCGACGGTCATGGCGCCGTCCAGCGGGGCGCGGACCACACCCTGGAGCAGGTTGATGCGCGGGATGCCGACGAAGGCGGCGACGAAGAGGTTGCGGGGCAGCGCGTAGACCTCGCGCGGGGTGCCGACCTGCTGGAGCACCCCGCCGCGCAGTACGGCGACCCGGTCGCCGAGCGACATCGCCTCGGCCTGGTCGTGCGTGACGTACACCGTGGTGACCCCCAACTCTCGGGTGAGCTGGGACATCTCGGCCCGCAGCCGGTTGCGGAGCTTGGCGTCCAGGTTGGACAGCGGCTCGTCCATCAGGAAGGCCGCGGGGTGGCGGGCGATGGCCCGGCCCATGGCGACGCGCTGCCGTTCGCCGCCGGAGAGCTGGCTCGGGTAGCGGTCGAGCAGTTCCTCGACGCCGAGCATGCGGGCGGTGGCGGTGACGCGGGGGCCGGGGTCGGCGCCGGGGTCCTCGATGCGCAGCGGGAAACCGATGTTGTCGCGGCTGGTCATGCTCGGGTAGAGGGCGAAGTTCTGGAACACCATGGCGATGTTCCGGCCGGCGGGCTGCCAGTCGTTGGCGTACTCCCCGTCGAGCAGCAGCTCGCCCTCGTCGATCTCCTCCAGACCGGCGATCATCCGCAGCACGGTGGACTTGCCGCAGCCGGACGGGCCGAGCAGGACCAGGAACTCGCCGGGTGCGATGTCCAGCGAGAGCCCGTCGACCACGCGCGTGCCGCGCACGAAGGACTTGCTCACGTCGTGCAGTGAGATGGCGCGTGTCATGCCTGCCGCCCCGGGGCTGTCCGGAGCGCCACTGCTCCGTGGTCCGAAGGCCCCGCGCGGGTCGTACGAAGCCTGTGCGTCACGGAAGTTAACGGAATGTGCCCGGCCGGGGGAAGACACGCGGGGAACGCGGGAACACCGGGGCAGGTGGGGGCTAAAACGGACGCCGGGATTCAGCGCCCGGCCGCCGCCGTGCCCGGATCGCGGACGCCGGGAGCCGGCGGTCGTCCACGGCCCTGCCCGGTTCGCGGACGCCGGACCCCGACGGACGACCGTCACCCTGCCCGCCCCTCGGACGCCGGGGCTCAGCGGCCGGCCGTGGCCGTGCCCGGATCGCGTACGGCGGCGAGGTGGGCGAAGACGACCACGTTGCTGGTGTAGCCCGTCCGCCGGCTGTAGAGACCGCCGCAGGTCAGCACGCGGAGCTCCGGTCGCCGCGCCGGGGCGTAGACCTCCTTGTCCGGGAAGCTCGCCTTGTCGTAGACCTTCATCCGGTCCACCGAGTAGACGGCGGTGCGGCCGTCGGCGCGCTTGACCTCGATGACCTTGCAGGGTTTGACCTGGGCGAGCCCCGCGAAGACGGCCGGGCCGGTCAACGTGTCCCGGTGGCCGACGGCGATCGCGGTGCCGGACTCGCCCGGTGTGGGGCCGCCCTCGTACCAGCCGACCAGCTTGGGTCTGTCCATGGGCGGGGTCTCCAGCTCCCCCGCCTTGTCGAGCCGGAGGGCCGTGATCGGGGCGTCGATGCCCAGCGAGGGGACGCGGAAGGACGTCGGCCGGGACCGGGGCAGCGGGCGGGGCACGGGCCCCGGAGGCGTCTCGCAGGACTGTTCACCGGCCGCGCCCGCGCCATGGGCGGCCGCCATGGCGCCCGAGTCCCCCGCCCGGCCCGGACCGAGGTGCCCGCCCCCGCACCGGTGCACCACCGTCACCAGGACGGTCACCAGCAGGGCCGTCCTGGTGAGACGGTAGGCGCGGGTCCGGTGCCAGGGTCTGCGTCTGCGCCTACGCGGCGCCATGAGGCCGCCGGCGGCTGCGCCGAAGGTACATCACACCACCGACCGCGCCCAGGCCCACGGCACCCGCGGCGGCCACCGGCGAGTACGCCGCGGCCTTGTCGATGACACCGCCCCCGCCCGCGTGCACACCGCCCCTCGGATCGTCGTGATCCCTGCCGCCCCAGCCCGGACCGTCCTGCTGATGGTGGTCCTGGTGGTCCTCGATCTGTCCGTTGGGACCGTGCCCCTCGTCATGTCGGCCGTCGTGGCAGTTGACGCGGAAGAGCTTCTCCTTGACGGCACCTGCCGCGACCCAGGTGAGCTTGTACTGCCCATCGGTCAGGCCGATCGCGTCGGTGTGTCCGGCGCCGCCGGCGAGCTGGATGACGCCGGTGAGGGTGGCCGCGCTGGGCAGCGGCGGCTGCGCCTGGATGATGTAGGGGATATTGGGCAGGATGTCGAAGTTGACGGCGTCGAGGTAGAACTTGCAGACCGCCGGCTCGTCCTTCGTCACACCGTAGGGCACACCCACGCTGTGCACCCTGATGTCGCCGTTCTCCCCTTGAGCAGCCACGTTCGGCGCCGCCACCCACGACGCACCCACCGCGGCGAGGGCGGCGAGGACGACAGTGGCGCCCGCACGGGAGCCGAAAGTACGTGGTGAGGTCTGGGTGGGCATGCACATTCCTCCGAGTCGGACGATTGTCATACAAATCGCTCTTTCGTCTGGACTCTGCGCGATGGACACCTCGCCCGACGGCACCGACGCCCGGCGCGCCGTCAGAGATCGCTCGTGCGGCGCAATCCCGTGCGCCCGGCCCGCTCCCCCGCTGACCGTCCGGCTCCCCTGGGCCGCTCCTGCGAGCGCATTCCCACCCCCGCCGACAGCAGCAGCAGCGCCCCCAGCAACACGAACGGCGCCGCCACGCCCGCCACCCCGGCGACCAGACCGGCGGCGGCCGGGGCGGCGACCTGGCCGAGGCGGTTGCCGGTCAGGCGCAGGGCGAGCGCCGTCGAGCGGGCCTCGTCGGGCGCGGCCTGCACCACGGTCGTCATGGACAGCGGCTGGCCCACGCCCAGACAGAAGCCGAGCAGCGCGAGCAGGACGCCGAGCGCCCACACGGGCAGCGGGAGGGAGATACCCGCGCACAGCACTGCGGCCAGGAAACACGTCACCGTGAGCAGTGCGGGCCGGCCGAGCAGCCGGAGCAGCGGGGTGAGGACGAGCCGGCACGCGATGGTGGCACCGGCGCGCAGGCTGAGCAGGGCGCCGACGACCGGGGGCGCGATGCCCCGGTGCTCGCCGACGACCGGGAGGTAGGCGGTGAGGATGTCGGTGGCGGACAGCACCGACAGGCTGATCAGCATGCCCGCCGGTACGCCCCGGGCGCGCAGGATGTGGCCGACCGGGACCCGGTCGCCTTGCCCGGTACGGGACTTGACGGCCGTAGGGTCCTCGATGCGCCACAGCGAGGTGACGGCCACCGCCGCGCCCGCGCCCGCCACCACGAGGGCGCGGGCGCTGCTGCCCGCCATGTCGGGGCCGCCGATCAGAACACCGGCGGCCACCGGGCCGAGGAGCTGGCCCAGCGAGGCGCCGATGGTGAAGTGGCCGAAGTTCCGGTCCTGTTCGTGCGGTGCGGACTGGCGGGCGACGAGCGACTGGGCACCGATGACGAAACAGAGGTGGCCAAGGCCCATCACCCCGCTCCACAGCGCCATCGCCCACAGCGAGTTCACCACGCCGCTCAGCGCGCAGCCGCCGCAGATCAGGACCACGCCCGCCGGGAGCAGCGGGGCGCACCGGCCGTGGTCGGTGCGCCGGCCGAGCGGTACGGCGGCGAAGAGGGGCAAAAGCGCGTACACGCCCGCGATGACGCCCACCGCCCGCTCGTCGGCGCCGAGCGCGAGGGCCCGGTAGGAGACGGCGGGCCGGGCCATCGACACCGCCCCCTGCGCGAAGCCGAAGGCGAGGACGAGGCGGAGCAGCCAGCCGCGGTTCCCGCCGGGCGCCATGGGTCGGTTCCTCCCTGGAGACGCGGACTCAGATGATGCCGAAGACGATGCCGGCCCCGAGCACCACCAGGGATGTCAGGGCCGCCCACTTGACCACGAACCGGGTGTGGTCGCCGAACTCCACCTTGGCCATGCCGACCAGGACGTAGACGGCCGGGACGAGCGGGCTGGACATGTGCAGGGGCTGGCCGATGATCGAGGCGCGGGCGATCTCCAGGGAGGAGACGCCGTGCGCGTGGCCGGCCTCGGCGAGCACCGGCAGGATGCCGAAGTAGAAGCCGTCGTTGGACATGAAGTACGTGAGCGGGATGCTCAGCACGCCGGTGACGAAGGCCATGTGCGGGCCCATGCCGTCGGGGATGTTGTCCACCAGCCAGGACGCCATGTGGTCGACCATGCCGGTGCCCTGGAGGACGCCGGTGAAGACGGCGGCGGCGAAGACCATGCCGGAGACGTTGAGGACGTTCTCGGCGTGGGCGGCGATCCGGGCCTTCTGGTCCGGCATGTGCGGGAAGTTGACGGTCAGGGCGAGGGCCGCGCCGAGCAGGAAGAGCACCGGGATCGGCAGCCACTCCATGATCATGGCGGTGAGCAGGGCGACGGTGAGCAGCGCGTTGAACCAGTACAGCTTGGGGCGCAGGGTGGGGCGGTGCGGGTCGAGCCCCTGGAAGGTGTCGTCCGCGTCCGCCGGCTCCTCGGGCAGCCCGGCACCGGACGCACCCGAACCACCGCCGGCCGTGGACTTCTCGGCCTCCGCGCCGGAGCCGGAGCCGGAGCCGGAGCCGACGAGGACGGTCTCCTCCACCAGCACCTCGTCCAGCGTGAGCACACCGAGCCGCTTCCGCTCGCGCCGGCCGAGCACGTAGGCGAGGACGAGGACGAACAGCAGGCCCACGGCCAGGGCCGGGATCATCGGCACGAAGATGTCGCTCGCGTCGACCTTCAGCGCGGTGGCGGCGCGGGCGGTCGGGCCGCCCCACGGGAGCGTGTTCATCACGCCGTTGGCCATGGCGGCCACACCGGTCATCACGACCATCGACATCTTCAGGCGCTTGTACAGCGGGTACATCGCCGAGACGGTGATCATGAAGGTGGTGGAGCCGTCGCCGTCCAGGGAGACGATCGCGGCGAGGACCGCCGTACCGACGACGATGCGCAGCGGGTCGGCCTTGCAGAACCTCAGGATGCTCCGCACGATCGGGTCGAAGAGGCCTACGTCGATCATCACGCCGAAGTAGACGATCGCGAACATGAGCATCGCCGCCGTGGGCGCGAGGCTGGTGACGCCGTCGATGACGTAGTCGCCCAGCTTGGCGCCCTTGCCCACGAACACACAGAAGAGCGCGGGGATCAGCACGAGCGCCGCGATCGGCGACATCTTCTTCAACATGATCAGGACCAGAAAGGTCGCGATCATGGCGAAGCCGAGGATGGTCAGCATGAATGGATACCTAACGTTCGCCCTTGAACATCCCACCTGGGGGTCGGCGGTGCGTTGACGTTAGGTCCCGTCGTCTGGCGTTAACAAGATGTTGACGTGCGAGCAATAAGCGCGAAAGTCCAGGTCACAGGCTTGCACTGAGCTCCACGGGTACGCCGTTGAGGACGGCGTTGCCCGAGAGCGGGTCGAGCAGGCTGCCGTCGAGGAGCTGGTTGACGTTGACGCCCGGGCTGGCGGCGGCGTGGCCGAGGCGGGTGCCGGGGCGGTCGTGGCCCCAGCCGTGCGGCAGGCTCACCACCCCGGGCCGGACCCCGTCGGTGACCTCGGCGGCGACCACCACCTCTCCCCCGGCGCCCTTGACCCGTACGTCCGCCCCGTCCCGGACGCCGAGCCGGTCCGCGTCCGCGGGGTGGATGTGCAGGGTGCAGCGGTTGGACCCGCCGGTGAGGGCGGGGACGTTGTGCATCCAGCTGTTGTTGGAGCGCAGATGGCGGCGGCCGACGAGGACGAGCCCCGCGGGCCGGTCGTGCAGTGCCTGCCGCAGCCGGGGCAGATCGCCGGCGATCGGGTCGGGCAGCAGCTCGATCCTGCCGCTGCGGGTCTTGAGGGGCTGCGGCAGGCGGGGGTGCAGCGGGCCGAGGTCGATGCCGTGCGGGTGGGCGAGCAGCCGGGCGAGGGTCAGCCCGTCGGGCCGGGCGCCGAAGCCGTCGCCGTAGGGGCCGAGGCGCAGCATCATGTCCAGCCGCCGCTCGGGGCCGCCCGCGCCGGTGAGCCGCCCGGCGAGGTCGCGCGGGTCGCGACCGTACACCGGGGAGTGGGCTTCCTGGACGGCCTTGCCGAGGGTCTGCTCGATGACCATGGTGTCGACGCCGGCCGGGTCGGCGCCGTGCAGGCCGGTGGCCGCGAGGATCAGCCGGGCGAGGATCTCGCTCTCGGCCATGCGGCCGGGCTCCAGCGGGACGGCCGGACGGCTGTAGCGGACCTGGTTGCGGACGGCGAGGGTGTTGAAGGCGAAGTCGTGGTGCGGGCTCTGGGACGGCGGGGGCGGGGGCAGCACGACATGGGCGTGACGCGAGGTCTCGTTGAGGTACGGGTCGACGCTGACCATGAAGTCCAGGGAGTCCAGGGCCCTGTCGAGGCGGTCGCCGTCGGGCGCGGACAGCACCGGGTTGGCGGCCACGGCGATCAGCGCGCGCACCGGTTCGCCCCGATCGGTGGCGGTGTCGATCTCCTCGGCGAGCGCAGAGAGCGGCAACTCGCCTTTCGCTTCGGGCAGTTGGCGGACCCGGGAGTGCCAGCGACCGAGGGCGAAGCCGTGCCCGGGGCCCGCCGGGCGGGGGGTCTTGTCGGTGGCGGCCTGCGGGAAGAGGGCGCCGCCGGGCCGGTCCAGGTTGCCGGTGAGGATGTTGAGCACGTCGACCAGCCAGCTGGCCAGGGTGCCGTGCGGGACGGTGCAACTGCCGATGCGGGCGTACACGGCGGCGGTGCGAGCGCCGGCCAGTTCGCGCGCGAGGGCGCGGACGAGGTCGGGCCCGACGTCGCAGGCCCCGGCCACGGCTTCGGGGGTGAAATCGCTCATCTCCTCCCGGAGTTCGTCGACCCCCTGGACGTGCGGGGCGAGGCGGTCGAGGTCGACCAGGTACTCCTCGAAGAGGGTGTGCGCCATCGCGGCGAGCAGCAGGGCGTCGGTGCCGGGCCGGATCGCCACGTGCCGGTCGGCCAGTTTCGCGGTGCGGGTGCGGCGCGGGTCCACGACGGTGAGCCGGCCGCCGCGGGCCCTGAGCGCCTTGAGCCGGCCGGGGAAGTCGGGGGCGGTGCACAGACTGCCGTTGGACTCCAGCGGGTTGGCGCCGATGAGGAGCAGGTGGTCGGTGTGGTCCAGGTCCGGTACCGGGATGGCGTTCGCGTCGCCGAAGAGCAGCCCGCTGGAGACGTGCTTGGGCATCTGGTCGACCGTGGAGGCGGTGAAGAGGCTGCGGGTGCGCAGGGCGGCGAGCAGGACCGGTGGGTAGAGGGCGCCCGCCACGGTGTGCACGTTGGGGTTGCCGAGGACCAGGCCGACCGAGTCGGGGCCGTAGCGCTCCACGACCGGGCGCAGTCCGCCGGCGACCGCGCCGAAGGCCTCCTCCCAACTCGCCTCGCGCAGGCGCCCGTTCTCCCGGACGAGCGGGACGCGCAGCCGGTCGGGGTCGCCGTCGACGGCGCCGAAGGAGGCGCCCTTGGGGCAGATGAACCCCTTGCTGAAGACGTCCTCGCCATCGCCGCGGGCGCCGGTGACCCGGGTGCCCTCGATGGTGAGGGTCAGCCCGCAGGTGGCCTCGCACAGAGGGCAGATTCGCAGGGCGGTGCGGGGCACGGGTCCTCCCGGAGGTCGACGGCGGCGCCGGTCGAGCACCGGCGGGCCCGCCGGCTCGACGCGAGGATACCGACCAGTAGGCATGGACGGGAGCCCTGTCGCGCCACTGTTCGCAGACCGTTCGGCCGGAGAGGGGAGCCGCCGAGGGGCCGTTCAGTCGAGCACGCGCCCCAGATACGCCCGCAACAGCTCGCGCGTCTCGGCGATGATCGCCTCGTCCCCCTCGGGGTCCGTGCGGAAGGCCAGTTGGACGAGGGTGTCCGCGCTCTCCACGGCGACGAGGAAGATCCGGCGCAGGTCCTCGTCCGGGCCGTGCCCGACATAGCCGGAGAGCAGTCGGACGAGCCGGTCGGCGACCCGGGTGTTGGGCTCGGCCTGGCGGGCGCCGACCGGTATCTGGTTGCCGAAGTCGACCAGCGAGAAGCCGGGCGCGGTGCGCTTCATGGCGAGGTACTCGTCCAGGACGGCGTCCATCGCGGCTCGCCAGTCCCCCTCGGCCACCCGCTTCAGCCGCTCGCCGACGCGCTCGGTGTACCGCTCCAGGTTGCGCTGGGCGAGGGCGTCGGCCATCTGCCGCTTGTTGCCGAAGAAGCGGTAGACGGAGCCGATGGGCACACCGGCGCGCAGGGCGACCGCGCGGGTGCTCAGGGCGTCGTAACCCTCCTCGTCGAGGAGTTCGGCGCAGGCGTCGAGGATCCTGGTCAGCCGTTCGGCACTGCGCCGTTGGACCGGCGCGCGGCGGAGCGATGTCGCGTGGGGCACGGGCTTCATGATGCCTCTCCGCCGGGGCCAGGTGAACCTCGCCCTCCCGTACGCAGGCCAGTGGCCGATGCACTCATCGCACCGGGGAGCCGCCCATGGTGGGCATGGCCCCCACCCCGGGGGAGCGCGTGGTGCGGGCCTCCGGAGAGTGTGTGGAGGTCTGGGTGGGGGTCGGTGCGGGCTCCGTGTCCGACACCGTGATGTCGGCGGTGCTCTGCACCGGCTTGCCGTGGACGGCCCACACGGTGCCGTCGTCGGCGTACAGGCGCGCGGTGACGTGGTGGGTGCCGCGCGGGACGAGACGACCGGGCAGGTGGTAGTCGCTGGAGCGCAGCCGGGCGGACTCGTGGCCGTCGACGAAGAGGTAGGCGAGACCGCGCCCGATGACCGCCGCCCGTCCCGCGCCCGGCGCGGAGCCGCGGAAGTGGCGGAAGGTCAGGCGTACGTCCCAGCCGCCGTGGGCGTCCGGTATCACCTCGACGTCGACCTCGGGCGCGTCCTTCTTGTCGACCTCGCGCAGATGCCGGCCGCTCTCGTCGGTGTCGTCCAGGACCTTGCCGACCGGCGAGGGCGACGGCGCGCCCCCGTGGGCGTGACCGGTCGTACAGCCCGCCGCTCCGAGCGGCGGCAGGACGCACACCGCGAGCACGGCGAGAGTTCTGCGGGTCCACGGCGTCCAGGGCATGCCCGCGAGACTAGAACAACCTTCCGGTCTGCCGAATCCGCCTGAAGTCTGGTTCTGGCCGGCGTGTGTGGTCCCCCGGACGGAGTAGGCGGGCCCCTCTTGCGCCCGCCCTCACGTATTCCTACGGTGATACATAGGAATCGGAGCGCATCAGGCGCGCACCGGGAGCGCAAGGGAGCGATCATGAGCGACGGGGGTACCTCCCGCGTGAGCGAATTCGAGCGCGGGGAAGCACGGAAGACCGCCGCGGGACTGTCGTATCTGACCGGGTTCGGCAACGAACACGCCTCGGAGGCGGTGCCGGGCGCCCTGCCCGAGGGCCGCAACTCGCCGCAGCGCGCACCGCTCGGCCTGTACGCGGAACAGCTGAGCGGCTCGGCGTTCACCGAGCCCCGGGGGCACAACCGCCGCTCCTGGCTGTACCGGATCCGCCCCTCGGCCGCGCACCCGGCGTTCACCCGCGCCGACAACGGCGCGATCCGTACGGCCCCCTTCACCGAGTCCGTGCCCGACCCCAACCGGCTGCGCTGGAACCCGCTGCCCGAGCCGCCCTCCGGCACCGACTTCCTCGCCGGCCTGTGGACGCTCGGCGGCAACGGCGACGCGACCCAGCGCACCGGCATGGCCGTGCACCTCTACCACGCCAACTCCTCGATGGAGCGGGTCTTCTCCGACGCGGACGGGGAGCTGCTGCTCGTGCCGGAGCGCGGCGAACTGCTGCTGCACACGGAGTTCGGCCGGCTTCATGTGGAGCCGGCACAGGTGGCGTTGATCCCGCGTGGGGTGCGCTTCCGGGTGGAGCTGCTGGAGGAGTCCGCCCGGGGTTATGTGTGCGAGAACTACGGGGCGCCGTTCCGGCTGCCCGACCTCGGGCCGATCGGCGCCAACGGGCTCGCCAACGCCCGCGACTTCCGCGCGCCGGTCGCCGCCTACGAGGACGTGTCCGGGCCGGTGGAGGTGGTGAACAAGTTCTGCGGCAACCTCTGGACGGCCGGCTACGACCACTCCCCCCTCGATGTGGTCGCCTGGCACGGCAACCATGTGCCGTACGTCTACGATCTGCGCCGTTTCAACGTGATCGGCAGCATCTCCTACGACCACCCGGACCCGTCCATCTTCACGGTCCTGACCGCCCCGTCGGACACCCCGGGCCTGGCCGGTGTCGACTTCGTCGTCTTCGCGCCGCGCTGGCTGGTCGGTGAGGACACGTTCCGGCCGCCGTACTTCCACCGCAACGTGATGAGCGAGTACATGGGCCTGATCGAGGGCGCCTACGACGCGAAGGCGGAGGGCTTCGTGCCGGGCGGCGGCTCGCTGCACAACATGATGTCGGCGCACGGCCCGGACCGGGAGACCTTCGACCGGGCGAGCGCGGCCGAGCTGAAGCCGCAGAGGATCGACGACGGGCTGGCGTTCATGTTCGAGACCCGCTGGCCGGTCACCCTCACCCCGCACGCGGCAGGCGCGGACCACCTCCAGCAGCGCTACGACGACGTGTGGCGGGGCCTGGAGCCCCACTTCCGCGCGTGACACCTCTGTTGCGTCTGATGTTCATCGACAGGTACGGATAGCCATGTGACCTCCTTCGCCCCGGACTCGATCGTCCTGAACCGCAAGCTGCCGCTCTGGTACCAGGTGTCGCAGTCGCTGCGCGCCTCGATACTCGGCCGCTCGCCCGAGGATCCGCTGCGGCTGCCCACCGAGGAGCGGCTGGCGGAGCACTACGGGGTGAGCGTGCTGACCATGCGGCAGGCACTGAAGGAGTTGGAGGACGAGGGCCTGATCAGCCGGCACCGGCGGCGCGGCACGTTCATCGAGCCCGACGCCCGGCGCGCGACCCCGGTGCGGCTGCTGGGCTCGGTGGACGCGATCGTGGCCCAGCAGTCCGGTATGACGACCGAACTGCTGGACCACGGCAGCGTGCCGGTGCCGCCCGGTCTCACCGAGTACTTCCCGGACGTCGCGGAGGTGGCGACGTACCACCGGCTGCGCAGCGACGAGAAGACCGGCGAGCCGACGAACCACGCCGTCAACCACATCCGACCCGAACTGGCCGCGCGCATCGACCTGGAGGACCTGATCCGCTGGCCGATGACGAAGGTGCTGCGGGACGTGGTCGGGGCGGACATCAGCCGCATCACGGACACGGTGGAGGCCCGGCTCGCCGACCCGGAGACCGCCCGTCTCCTCCAAGTACCGCTGCTCAGCCCGATCCTGCACTACACAGGCGTGACCTACGACACGGACGGCCGGGTGCTGGACGTGGCGGTGATCCACTACCGGGGGGACCGGTTCTCGTTCACCGTCACTCTGGAGGCGACCTGATCCCGGGCCTCGGTCAGGCCGTACGATGCCCTGCGTGACGCACGACGACGCTCCGCTGCTGGCGGACCTCATGCCGTGGTCCGTCGCACCGCTGCGGCCGGGCCGCGCCTGGCCGACGGCACCTGATCCGGCTTCCCTGAAGGCCCGCTGGGACGCGTTGCTGAAGGCCGAAGGCCCGGACCGGGAGGCCCTGTTCGAGCCGACGCGGGCCCGCACACCGGACTCCGCGGTGGGCCAGCTGCCGGGCCAGCCGACCGGCACGGAGCGGCTGGCCCGTGCCGGGGGCCCGTGCGCGGAGCCGGTACGGGTGCTGGCTGCCCCCTTCGACGAACAGTGGCTGATCCCGGACCACCGGCTGATCGACACGGCCCGCCCGGAGCTGTGGCGGGTGGCGGACTCGCACCAGGTGTTCACGGCGGAGACGACCGACGCCGACACCCCCCTGCTGGCCACATCGCTCCTGCCCACCTTCCGCACGCCCCGCATCCGCCCCCTCTACCGCCGTCCGGGCGGCAGGGAACCGAACCTGGCCCCGGGCCTGCTGGACCACCTGGCGGACCGCCTCGGCACCCGCCCCACGGCACCGGACACGCTGGCCTGGATCCTCACGGCGATCCGCCCGGACCTCACCGTCCCGCTCACCGGCGACACCGACGCCTGGGACCGGGGCGTGGAGTCGGGCCACCGCATGCTGTGGCTGATGCGCCGCGAGGGCGAACGCCCCAAGCTGCCCGGCGGCCGCCGCCCCTACGTCCGCGCGCCCCTGCCGAGCCGCCCGCTGAGCCTCCGCTACGACCCCGAGGAGGAGACCCTCCAGCTGGACGAGGGCCGCGTCTCCCCCGTCCCCCAGGAGGCCTGGGACTACGAGGTGGCCGGAGTCCGGGTGCTGGAATCCTGGTTCGCGACCCGTACGGACCCGGCCGCTCCCGGAACCCTCGCGGCGATCCGCCCGGCGACCTGGCCACAGCCCTGGACCTCGGAGCTGCTGGAGCTGATCACGGTCCTGGCCCTGCTGGCCGAACTGCGCCCGCTGCGCGCCGAGTCGACGATCCCGTCCCCGATCAGCGCGACCGACCTGCGCCGGGCCGGCGTCCTCCCGCCCCCCGCCACATCCCGCCGCCCCGCCTCGGTCCTGGACCACCACGAGGAGGGCCCGGAAGGCCAGTTCGCCCTGATCTAGCGGCTCCGCGGGGCTGCCCAGAGCCGGGGACGTCCTCGACGTCCCCGGCCCGGCGAGGCCGCGCGGGGCCCCGGACGGGCATCATGCGCTTGATCCCGATCCGGGCGAGAGGGCTGACGATCGGCGCCTCGATGCCTGCGATGCGGCCGGGCGCCGCGCCCCGGTCCACGAACGGGCAGCCACTGTCCAGCGCCTCCCTGACGAAGTCCTGCCGGAGACCGGGAGGCGGCCCGGGCACGGGCGTGTGACCGAGCCGGGTCAGCAGCTCGGCAAGGCTGACGCCGGGTGCGCCCATGATCGGTCTGCACACCGACGCCCCAGGGGCCCGGGGAACTGCGCGGCCGGCCACGACGAGGCCGCACCCGCCGAACCACCCGAGCTAGCGGGGCGCATAGGCGTCCAGCACCCTTCCGAGCGCCCGCTCGAAAACCTCCTCCAGATCCACCGGCCCCGGATCCTCCGCGAACGCGCGCGCCATCCTCGGATACGCGCCGGAGGCGATCCGACGGCCCAGGTAGGCGCCGCGCACCGCGTTCTCCTCGGTCTCCGACCACGGCAGCGCCCGCACCCGCTCGGCGGTGTCGAGCTCGTTGCGGACGTACGTCGTCACGATGCCGTTCACCATGGCGATGAGTTCCAGCTTCGTGCCGTACCGCGCCTCCAGCGGATCCAGGCAGGCCAGGCAGTGCTCCAGATAGCGCAGGGCGTGCGGGCTGAAGCCGTAGGCCGGGGACATCAGGCGCGGCAGCCACGGGTGCCGGTGCATCAGCGCCCGGGTCTCGCGCGCCACCCGGAGCAGATCCGCCCGCCAGTCGGCGCTCGGCTCCCACGGGACGTGCTCGGCGCTCACCGCGTCCACCATCAGCTCGTACAGGTCCTCCTTGCGGGGAACGTAGTTGTAGAGCGACATGGTGCCGCACCCCAGCTCGGCCGCGACGTGCCGCATCGACACCGCGTCGAGCCCCTGCGCGTCGGCGATCCGGACGGCGGCGGCCGCGATGTCGTCCCGCGTGTACGCCGGTTTCGGCCCCCGCCCGGTGCGCTCGGGGCGCGCCCAGATCACCTCGGGAACGGCCCCTCGGTCTGCCATCGGTCATCACCTCGGCCACCATCCTAGTTACGTACAGCGTACGTAGTGCGCTATGGTGGCACCATGACAACTACGTACGCTGTACTTAGTGAGGGGTTGGAGAAGCGCTTCGGTTCCGTCCACGCCCTGCGCGGGCTGGATCTGGCGGTGGTACAGGGCACCGTCTGCGGGCTGCTCGGGCCGAACGGCGCCGGAAAGACGACCGCGGTACGGCTGCTGACCACGCTGCTGCGGCCGGACGCCGGATCCGCGCGGGTCGCGGGGCACGACCTGGTGCGGGAGGCCGCCGCCGTGCGGAGCCGGATCGGGGTCACCGGGCAGTACGCCTCGGTGGACGGCGACCTGACCGGCCGGGAGAACCTGCGGCTGTTCGCCCGGCTGCACCGGGTGCGCGGGCCGGCCGCCCGGGCCGAGGAACTACTGGAGCGCTTCGGGCTCACCGGGGCGGCGGGACGCCGGGCCTCGACCTACTCGGGCGGCATGCGGCGCCGGCTCGACCTCGCGGCGAGCCTCATCCGGCGCCCCGACGTCCTCTTCCTCGACGAGCCGACCACCGGCCTCGACCCGGCCAGCCGCAACCTGATCCGGCACGCCGTGCGCGATCTGCGGGCGGACGGTACGACGGTGCTGCTGACCACGCAGTACCTGGAGGAGGCCGACCAACTCGCCGACGACATCGCCCTGGTGGACCGGGGACAGGTCGCGCACCGCGGCTCGCCCGCCGAACTCAAGGCGCTGATCGGGTCGTACGCGGAGGCCGTCGTCGCGGACGGCGCCGCGCTTCAGCGGGCGGCGGCCGTGCTCGATCAACTCACCGGCGGCGAGCCGGTGTTCCACCGCGAGCGCAACGCGGTCGGCGCCGTCACCACCGACCCGACCCTCACCCTGCCGCGTCTGGTGCGTGAACTCGACGCGGCTGGCGTGCCGTTGATCGACGCGTGTCTGCGCCCGCCCACTCTCGACGACGTCTTCCTGCGGCTCACCGGCGAGGCCGCCGACCGCAAGGAGCCTGCCGCATGAGCGCGTTGGCGCACGACGGCCTGGCGATGACGGGCCGGCAGCTGCGCCGGGTCCGCAACAGCCCCGGCCTGGCGATCCTGACCCAGATGATGCCGATCAACATGCTGCTGTTCTTCGGCTACGTCTTCGGCAGCGCGCTGGCGATGCCCGGCCGCGAGTACCGCTCCTTCCTGGTCCCCGGATTGCTGGTGGCGACCGCGGCCGGCGGGCTGATGACGGGCATGCTGCAGGCCGCCGCGGACACGCACCGGGGGGTGATGGACCGGTTCCGGACGATGCCGGTGAGCCGGGCCGCCGTGCCGCTCGGGCAGGCCGTGGCGGACCTGGTGGTCACGACCGTCGGCACGGTGCCGCTGCTGCTGGTGGGGCTCGCGGTGGGATGGCGGATCGAGGGGTCGGCTGCGGCGGCCCTCGGGGCCGTGGGGCTGCTGCTCTTCTTCCGGTTCGCCTGCACCTGCGCCGGGATCCACCTGGGCCTGCTCACCCGCAGCGAGGACGCGGCTGGACAGCTCGGTGCCTCCTCCTTCGTGCTGCCGCTGATGTCGAACGCCTACATCCCGACGGGCAACCTGCCCGGCTGGCTGCGCGCGCTCGCCGAGTGGAACCCCATCAGCGCGGTGACGACCGCCCTGCGGGACCTGTTCGGCAACGCGCCGGTACCCCACGGTGCCGCCTGGCCGGTGGCCCACCCGGTCGCCGGGTCGCTCGCCTGGTGCCTGGCGCTGACCGCGGTGTTCCTGCCGCTGGCCGTGCGCCGGTACGCACGCGGGCAGCGGTGACCGGGTCACCTGGGCCAGGAGCGGTGACCGGGTACTGACAGACCTGCCGGTCACGGGCCATGATCCAGCCCATGGACCAGCAACCCCTGCCCCTGGAGGGCATCACCGTCGTCGCCGTCGAACAGGCCGTGTCCGCACCTTTCGCGACCCGGCAGCTCGCCGACCTGGGCGCCCGGGTCATCAAGGTGGAGCGGGTCGACGGCGGCGATTTCGCGCGCGGCTACGACTCGGCGGCCCGCGGTCTCGCCTCGCACTTCGTGTGGTGCAACCGCGGCAAGGAGTCCCTCGCGCTGGACCTGAAGGACCCGCGCGCCCTGGCCGTCGTACGCCGGCTGATCGCGGACGCGGACGTGTTCGTGCAGAACCTCGCGCACGGGGCGGCGGCCCGGCTCGGCCTCGACGCGGCCACGCTGTGCGCCGCGCATCCGCGGCTGATCGCCGTGGACATCTCGGGCTACGGCGGCTCGGGGCCGTACGCGGACAAGCGGGCGTACGACATGCTCGTGCAGTGCGAGGCGGGGCTCGTGTCGGTGACCGGGACGCCGGAGCAGCCGGTGAAGGCGGGCATCCCGGCAGCGGACATCGCGGCGGCCATGTACACGTTCTCGGGCGTGCTGGCGGCTCTCGTACGGCGCGGTACGACCGGGCGGGGCGGGCCGGTGGAGGTGTCCATGCTGGAGGCCCTCGCCGAGTGGCTGGGCCATCCCCTGCACCACGCGATGCACGGAGGCGAACCCCCGGCGCGCACCGGGCTCGCGCACGCCGTGATCGCACCGTACGACGCCTACCCGACGGCCGACGGCAGTCGGGTGTTGCTGTCCGTGCAGAACGACCGGGAGTGGCGGCGGCTGGCCGAACAGGTCATGGGCCACCCCGAATTGGGGATGGATCCGGCGTATGCGACGAATGCGTCACGGGTCGCGAACCGGGAGGAGACGGACGAACTGGTGGCGCGGGCACTCGGTGTCCTGGACGCCGAGGAGGCGCTGGCCCGGCTGGAGAAGGCGGGTATCGCCTGCGCCCGGCTGCGGGACCTGCACGAGCTGGCGGCACATCCGCAGCTGGCGGCCCGGGGCCGGTGGCGTCAGGTGGGGTCGCCGGTCGGGCCGCTGAAGGCGCTGCTGCCCCCCATCACACTGCCGGGCGGGGACGAGGCGCGGATGGGTGACGTGCCCGCGCTCGGGCAGCACACCGGGGCGCTGCTGCGTGCCGTGGGGATGACGGACGGCGAGATCGCAGCGATGCGCCGGGACGGTGTGGTGGCCTGAGCACGGGCACCCCGGAAGGGCTCCAGGGGGCCGCCTGCTCGGTCAGCGGCGGCTCACTGTCCGCCCGCTGTCGACTCAGTGGCCGCGTCCGTGCCCGCCGAACAGCGAGCGACGCAGCCGGCGCAGCGGTGCGAACAGGGAGACGCGGCTGACCCGCTTGCCCCGGTCGCTGCGCGGGTGCGCGGTGTCACGCGACGTCAGCTCGAGCATCAGCGAGGTCGCCTCAGCCGCCTTCTGCTGCGGTATGGCGGGTCCCGCCAGCACCGACAGATGGCGGTCGAGGCGCGAACTGGTCGCGCTGCTTCCGCAGGTGATCGCAGGGACCCTGGCCCTGCTGCGCACTGTTATCTGCTCCATGTCACTCCCCACCCGTACGAGTCCACCCGGCCCGGGCAGGCTAACCCTATCGCCCCAAGACGGCACGCGTGTATCGCGTCCGCAGGATTCACCTTCTCTGCAAGGCGGTTGACCATCCTTCTTTGACTACTCTCCGAATCCGACCGATTTCAGGGTGAGTTGGACAATGGGCTGGCTGGTGGGCTGCGCTGAGCCGCCATCAGGCTCGACGGTTACGGCGAGTGACGTCGAGGAGGTGTCGAGCCCCTGGGCGACCAGGGGCGTGTCGCCTGCGAAGAGCCCGAGGGAGCGCGGTTGTGCGCGGGGGCGCATCAGCCAGAGCTGGTGGACACGCCCGCCGGGCGGGGTGCCGTATCCGCTGAGGGTGACGACGGCCTCCCGCTCCGATGCGGAAGCGATCACTCCGATACTGCGTCCCCGCACGTCCGCGCTGTTCGTGGCGCGGGCGTCGGGAGCGGCCAGAACGTGGGCGATCTCACGTGTCCGGACCTGTGCGGCGTCGAACCGGTCCTGCGTGCGGTGCGCCTGGACCGCGAAGAGGGAGGCGACGACGAGGGCCGCCGCCGCGGTGGCCGTGGCGAGCGGCGCGAACAGGGGGCGCGGCCGGGGGGCACGGGTGCGTCCCGGCGGGGGCTGGGCGCCCCAGACGTGCGGCGGCAGCTGCGGCGCGCGCTCCCGTGACGTGCGCCCGGGGGCCGCGTGCTCCGGGGCCGGCTCCTGCGGGGTCGCGCGTACGGCGGCCAGTACCCGGTCGCGCAGCGCGGCCGGTGCGGGCGCCGCCGTGGACCAGGCGAGGCGCACCGCGTCCTCGGCCAGCGCCCGGGTCTCGGCGGCACAGCGGTCGCAGTCCCGCAGGTGTTTCTCGAACCGGCGCCGCTCGCCGGGTTCGAGGGCGTCTAGCGCGTAGGGCGCGGCGAGGGAGTGCGGGTCCCCACGGCGCAGCAGCCTGCCGAGGATGCTCATGCGGCGCCTCCCAGGCACTGGCGCAGCCGGGTGAGTCCGTCGCGCATCCGCGTCTTGACCGTGCCGAGCGGCAGCGAGAGCCGTTCGGCCACCTCACGGTAGGTGTAGCCGTCGTAGTAGGCGAGCGTCACGGACTGGCGCTGCAGGGCCGTGAGCCGGTCCAGGCAGCGGCGTACCCATTCGCGCTCCAGCCCCGCCTCGACCTCCTCGGCGACCTGGTCGAACGCGGTCTCCCCGGCCCGCAGCGCCTCGCGCTGCTCGCGTTCGCCGGCCGCGCGTGCACTGCGCACCCGGTCGACGGCGCGGCGGTGGGCGAGGGTCAGGATCCAGGAGAGCGCGCTGCCCCGGCCGGGGTCGAACCGGGCGGCCGAGCGCCACGTCTCCAGCATCACCTCCTGGGCCACCTCCTCGGACTGGGCGGGGTCGCGCACCACCCGCCGCACGAGTCCGTACACCGGACCCGACACCAGGGCGTACAGATCCTCGAACGCCCGGTGGTCGCCGCCCGCGACGAGCACCAGCAGTTCGTCGGCCCGCACACCGGCCCCCTCTCCGCGGCCGCAGCCGGCCCTTCCCCGCGTTCCCCGCATCCGCACGAACGCCCACCTCCCGCCGGTGATACGGATCCGCGGGCCGAAAACGCGGGTCGCACGGCACCCGAAACTTTTTCTCCGGCGGGCCAATCCGATCGCCGGTCCGGTTCCGAATGAGCGTCCGTCAACGGCAGGTCGGCACTGAGGACGGACGGCATGACACCTCTCTTCTCCAGGAGCGGCACGGGACGCACGGGCCTGGCCACGCTCCTGTGCGGCGCGCTGGCGGCCGGCGGGCTCGCCGCCGCCGGCGTCGCCGCGCTGGCACCCGGGGCGGCCTCCGCCTCCTCGCACCGGGAGGCCCCGCTGATCTCGGGGACCCCGCAGTACGACAACACCGACCTGTACGCGTTCGTCAGCCCGGACAGGCCCGACACGACGACGATCGTGGCGGACTGGATCCCGTTCGAGGAACCGGCGGGCGGACCGAACTTCTACACGTTCGCCGACGACGCGCAGTACGACATCCACATCGACAACAACGGTGACGCACAAGGAGAGTCGGTCTTCCGCTACACCTTCCGGACCCATACGAAGAACGGCGGCACGTTCCTCTACAACACCGGTCCCGTCACCAGCCTGGACGACCCCGACCTCAACATCACGCAGACCTACGACGTCGATCTGCTCCGGCTCAGTCACGACCGGGTGGTGTCGCGGACCAAGCTCGCGGACGACGTGCCGGTGGCCCCGTCGAACGTCGGCAGGGCGTCCATGCCCGACTACGGCAAGCTGCGCGCGCAGGCCGTCCGCAGGACAGCGGGCGGCGCCGCGACCTTCGCCGGGCAGGCGGACGACCCGTTCTTCGCCGACCTGCGCGTCTTCGACCTGCTGTACGGCGGCAATCTCAGCGAGGTCGGCCGCGACACCCTCCAGGGCTACAACGTCAACACCATCGCCCTCCAGGTGCCGAGCGACCTGATCCGCGAGTCGGCGGGCCAGCCGGTGGTCGGCCTCTGGTCCACGACCCAGCGCCGCAACGCGCAGGGCTCCTGGACGCAGGTCTCGCGCCTGGGCAACCCGCTGGTCAACGAGGTCGTCAATCCGCAGAAGGACAAGGACCGGTTCAACGCCTCCCAGCCCGCGTACGACGCCCGGTTCCTGAAGAACGTCACCGAACCCGAGCTGCCGAAGCTCATCGAGTCGATCTACAGGATCAAGGCGCCGAGCGAGCCGCGCAACGACCTGGTCGACGTGTTCCTGAAGGGCGTCAAGGGTCTCAACCAGCCGCCGGGCGTGCGCCCTTCGGAGGAGCTGCGCCTGAACACGTCCATCAGGCCGAGCACGCATCCCAAGCGGCTCGGCGTCCTGGACGGCGACAACGCCGGCTTCCCCAACGGACGCCGCCTCGGCGACGACGTGGTGGACGCGGCCCTTCAGGTGATGGAGGGCGAACTGGTCGGCGCCAAGAACGACTTGGGCGACGCGGTCGACAAGAACGACCGGGCCTTCGAGGCGTACTTCCCCTACGTCGCCGAGCCCACCTCCGGCTCACGCGGCCCGCTCGCCCAGGGCACGACCGCCGGCACGGACGTGCGCAGCCGGCTCGGCGACGCCCTGCGCCCGGCCGGGTCCGCCGGCTCCGGCGACACCGTCCTCATCGCCGCCTCGGCGGCCTCGGGCGCGGCCGGGATCCTGCTGCTCGGCACCGCCTTCGCCTGGTGGCGCCGGCGTCTGCAGCGCCCGTACTGACCTCCGCCCCACCCCCAGACCGGCGCGGCCCGTATCCCCTTCCCCCACGACGGGCCGCGCCTTCCACGCCACGACGCAGCAGACGGAGGAGAGGACATGGGCCCGCGCGCACAGGACGAGGACGACATGGGCGGGAGCAGGGTGAGCACCGGCGACGGCAGGGGCCCGGCGCCGGCCGGGACACCGGAGCCCTCCGGTCCGCACGCGCACGCCTCGCGCCACTGCGACGAGGACCCGCCCCACGACACCGACGAGCGGGTCGCCGCCGTGCGCCGGGTGGCCGCTGCCGGACGGCACTGGCACTCTCTCCAACTCGGCGGATCCGCCGTCCTGTTGGCGATCGCGCTCACCGGTGGGGCGATCGCGGTCGGTGCGGACCGGGCGCCCGCGTCCGTGCCGGTGGCGTCCGGTGCCATGGATCCCGGGGTGCTGGGCGGGGGCGATCCGGACGCGAGCATCGCCGCGCTCCAGGCTCATCTGCGCACCCAGCCCAAGGACGCGGGCAGTTGGGCGACGCTCGGGCTGGCCTACGTCGAGCAGGCGCGGACCAAGGGCGACCCCTCCCGGTATCCGCAGGCGGACAAGGCGCTGCGGCGGTCCCTGGCGCAGGCCCCGGACAACGACCAGGCCCTGGCCGGCCGCGCCGCGCTCGCCGCCGCCCGGCACGACTTCGCCCACGCCCTGACCTTCGCGGACCGGGCCCTGCGGCAGAACCCGTACAGCGAACGCGCGTTGTCCTCACGGATCGACGCCCTGGTCGAACTCGGCCGGTACGCCGAGGCGTCGAAGGCCGCCGGGACCGCCGACGCGCGCAAGCCGGGCGTCCCGGTGTTCACGCGGTACGCGTACGTGCACGAGCTGCGCGGGGACGTGGCGACCGCGCGCCGGGTGCTCCAGCAGGCGCTGTCCGGGGCCACGTCACGGGGCGACATCGCCTACGTGGCCGCCCAACTCGGACAACTCGCCTGGAACCAGGGCGACTACAGGACCGCTCTCGCCTGCTACGGCCGCGCGCTCGCCGCCGACGACACCTACCTCCCCGCACTGGAGGGCCGGGCCCGGGCGCAGGCCGCGAGCGGCGACCGGGCCGCGGCGGTCAAGGGGATGGAGACGGTGGTGTCCCGCTATCCGTTGCCGGGCCCGCTCGTCGAACTGGGCGAGCTGTACGAGGCGCGGGGCGCGTCCGGCGACAGGGCCAGGGCGCGGGAGCAGTACGCCCTCGTGGCCGCCTGGACCGCGCTGGCCCGGGCGAACGGCGTCGACGCCGACCTCGACACCGCGCTGGCCGCCGCCGACCACGGCGACAAGGCGGCCGCCCTGCGCGCGGCCCGCGCCGAATGGGCCCGGCGGCACACCGTGCACACCGCGGACGCGCTGGCCTGGGCGCTGCACGTCAACGGCCGTGACACGGAAGCCCTTTCGTACGCGCGCGCGGCCACGGCGACGGGCTACCGCAACGCCGCCTTCCGCTACCACCTCGGCATGATCGAGCTGGCCACCGGCCGCCGCACGGCCGGCCGCGCCTCGCTGTCCTCGGCCCTGAAGCTGAACCCCGGCTTCTCCCCCTTGGGCGCGGCCGAGGCCCGCAGGGCGCTGGAGGCCGCGGAGTGAGGACGCGTCTGCCGTTCGTCGTCGGCGTCGTGTGCGCTCTCGTGCTGCTGCCCGCGACCGGCGCGAGCGCGCATCCCCTGGGCAACTTCACCGTCAACCGGTACGACGGTCTGGTCGCCGCGCCGGGTCAGCTCCGGGTCGCCCATGTCGAGGACCTGGCCGAGATACCGGCGACCCAGGCCAGGCCGGACCTCGAACGGCTGGGCGTGACGCGGTGGGCCCGGCAGCGCTGTGCCCGGGCCGCCCGCGGCAGCGAGGTGACCGTGGCCGGGCGCCGGGTCCCCCTCGCCGTGCGGGGCGGCTCGGCCACCCTGCGGCCCGGTCAGGCGGGCCTCAACACCCTGCGCGTGGAGTGCCGTTGGACCGCGCCGCTGCCCCGGGCCGGCTCGGTGGCCCTCGGCTTCCGGGCCGCGGCGAACTGGTCGGGTCCCGGCTGGCGGGAGATCACCGCGCGCGGCGACCGGATGACGCTTACCGGGTCGAACGTGCCGAAGACCTCCGTCTCGCACGAACTCACCACCTATCCCGCGGACTTGCTGTCGTCACCGGCCGACGTCTCCGCCGCGTCGCTGCGGGTGCGCCCCGGCGGCCCCGCCCTCGCCGGGGAGCGCCCCAACGCCCCGGCCGCCTCCGTACTGCCCCGGGGCGCGGACCGCTTCACGCAGGCCCTCGACGGCCTCGTGTCCCGCCATCGCCTCACCCTCGGCTTCGCCGCCCTCGCACTGCTCGTCGCGGTCGCCCTCGGCGCCCTGCACGCCCTCGCGCCCGGGCACGGCAAGACCCTGATGGCGGCCACGGCGGCGGCGCGCGGCAGCCGGGCCGGGCTCCGGGACGTCCTGCCGCTGGCGGCGTCGGTCACCGTCACCCACACCCTCGGCGTCGTCGCGCTGGGCCTGCTCGTCACCGCCGGCTCCGCCGCCACGCCCTCGGTGATCGCCTGGCTGGGCCTGGCGAGCGGCGCCCTGGTGCTGGCGGCAGGCCTGAACCTCGTACGACGGGCCTGGCGCGGCCGGGCACACGGACACGCCCACCTCCCCGTCCACGCCCAGCACGCCCATGGCGGTCACGCCCACACCCACGCCAGCGCCCCCACCCTCCGCGGCACGATCCTGCTCGGCTTCGCCGGTGGGCTCGTGCCGAGTCCGTCGGCGGTGGTGGTGCTCGTCGGTGCCGCCGCGCTGGGCAAGGCCTGGTTCGGGCTGCTGCTCGTCGTGGCCTACGGCGCCGGGCTCGCGCTGACGCTGACGGCGGCGGGGGTCGCCGTGGTCCGGGTGGGTTCGGGGGCGTCCCGGATGCTGGAGCGGCGCCCGCGCTGGACCGCGCACCCGCTGACCGCGCCGGTGCGCCGTGCCCTGCCGCTCGTGTCCGCGCTCACCGTGCTGGCCCTGGGCGCCGGATTGGTGCTCAAGGGGGCCGCAACCGCCCTCGGTTGAGCTACTTTTGCGGAGAAATCACGCGACCTGTCTGGGGGGCGCCCGTGTCCGGAGAACCGGGCCGCGACCGTGTGATCGCGGGCCGCTACCGTCTGCTGTCCCCGCTGGGTGAGGGCGGCATGGGCACCGTCTGGCGGGCCCGGGACGAGGTGCTGCACCGGGAGGTGGCCGTCAAGGAGGTGCGGGCCCCGGCCGGACTGCCCGCCTCCGACGTGGAGCGGATGTACGCCCGCCTGGAGCGGGAGGCGTGGGCGGCGGCCCGGGTCGCGAACCGCAACGTGGTCACGGTGTACGACGTGGCGATCGAGGGCGGCCGGCCGTGGATCGTGATGGAGCTGGTGCGCGGGCCGTCGCTGGCGGACCAGGTGGCGGCGGCGGGTCCGCTGCCGCCGCAGCGGGCCGCGTACATCGGGGCCGAGGTCCTGTCCGCCCTGCGGGCCGCGCACGCCGCCGGGGTGCTGCACCGGGATGTGAAGCCGGCCAACGTGCTGCTGGCCGACGACGGCCGGGTGGTGCTGACCGACTTCGGGATCGCCTCGGTCGAGGGCAGCTCGGCGATCACCATGACCGGCGAGGTCGTCGGCTCGCCCGAATTCCTGGCTCCGGAGCGGGCGTTGGGGCGGACCCCGGGCCCCGAGTCGGACCTGTGGTCGCTGGGCGTGCTGCTGTACGCGGCCGTCGAGGGCGTCTCGCCGTTCCGGTACGACACCCCGATCAGCACCCTGCGGGCCGTGGTGGACGAGGAGTTGCCGCCACCGCGCCGGGCCGGGCCGCTCGCGCCGGTCATCGAGGGGCTGCTGCGCAAGGACCCGGCCGAGCGGCTCGGCGCCGATCGGGCGGAGCGGGAGCTGCGGCTCGTCGCGGCCGGGGGGCCCCCTCCGGGGGAGGTTCGCCGCGTGCGCAGGCGGCACCGGGACCGTCCGGGTACGCCCCGGCGGTCGCCGCTCAGGAGCCCTGGCCGGCCGAGTCGCCCTCCGCCACACCGCCGCTGCCCGTGCCCGCCGCTCGGCCCGGGCGCGGGCGCGGGGCGGTTGTGGTGCTGGCGGCGGGCCTGCTCGCGGTCGTGCTCGCGCTGGCGGGGCTGACGTACGTCCTGGTGAACCGCGACAACGGCGGTCACGGAACCACGGGCGCGGGCAGCCCCCGGGCGAGCGGCGGCCCACCCGCGCCGGCCACGCACAGCGGCACCGACTCGGACACCGGGTCGCCGGCGACGGCGAGGAGCAGTACGTCGTCGCCCCGGCCGGCCCAGTCCGTGCGGGTCACACTGACCGGCGCGCACACGGCGTACTCCGGCACCTGTCCGCCGCCGGGCGCGCAGGCGCCGACGTTCACGGCGACGTTCACCGTGGCGCGGCTGCCCGCTCAGGTGGAGTACCGGTGGGTGCTCGCGCACGGGTCGGTGTCGGACCCCGGCTGGCAGACGCTGTCGTTCGCGGCCGGTGACGGCAGGACCCGGCAGGTGCGGGTGAGCGTGACGGCGAACCCGAAAGACGCGGACCGCGGGGCGGTCGACAACGCGATCAGCGTCGAGGTGCGCGCTCCGGTGGGGGCCACGTCCGATCCGGTGCCGTTCTCGGTGACCTGTACGACGGCGACGGAGACCCCGTCGGGCGGGGCCTCCGCTTCGGCGTCGGGCTCGCCGGGAAGTTCACCCTGACGGGCGAGCCCGTAGGGGTCACGCGTTGCTCGTGAACACCGGCAGATAGCCGCCGGAGTGGCCGGCCGCGGTGGGGTGGTACGACTCGCTGATGTCGAGCCAGTTCACGCTGTGCAGCCAGGAGTCGCTCGAGCAGATCTCGTGGGTGGAGAAGGCGGAGCGGACGTCGGCGAAGACGAAGCCGTGCGCCGCGGCACGCTTCTGGATGGCGGCGTCCATGTAGTCGGCGGCGCCGTTGATCGCGGACCGTTTGGTGTCGGAGAGGCCGAGGCAGGTCTGTCCGAGCAGGTAGAAGCGGGGGTAGCTGATCACCACAACACGCGCGTTGGGAGCCTTGGCGCTGATCGCGTTGTAGACGTTGTCGAGCTTGCCGGGGAGCGTGGAGTCGACGTACGCCTTGGCGGTGTTGATCCGGCTGATGCAGTCGCTGTCGGACTGCAGCACACAGGTCGTCATGACGTCGGAGAACCCGGCGTCGTTGCCGCCGATCGTGATGGACACCAGTGAGGTGGACGAGTTCAGCGAGCCCAGCTGGTTCGACAGTACGTCGTCCGTCGTGGCGCCCGAGCAGGCGTTGAAGGCGAACGACGACGGGGAGTGGGCCGCGTTCCACAGGTAGGGGTACGCGTTGGTGCTGCGGTCACAGCTGCCGCTGGAGCTGATGTAGCTGCCCGCGCCGACTCCGGAGGAGTAGGAGTCGCCGAGCGCCACGTAACCCCCGGTCGCTGCTGTCGAGGCCTGGGCCGCGGCGGCTCCGGTGAGTGCGAGGCCGGCGGCGAGGAGGAGTGAGGTCACATATCCGGTAAGTCTGAAACGACTCATGGTGCCTCCCTATAGCAGGATCTCTGCCCACAACTGTGGTAGCCGCTACGCGCGTTGATCGGAAGTGTTCATGCCAAGACTTTTGAAGCCTGAACAAGATCCGCCGAAGAAGTTCACCACTTCACGTCTTGCGTGTGCATGTCAGATATGTCGACCGTGGGTCAACTCGGGCATGGGCCGCCGTCTTGACGCCCCGCCGGGGCCTGCGCCACATTGAAGCCCGACATCCCGCGCGTCGGGGTCGAATCGGGGGGCAAAGTCGCCAATGCAGACCTTACGCATCAAGTCACGTTCATCGGACGGCGTCACCGAGGATCCCGAAGGGGCACGGTCAGGTTCGGGGAGGGACCTGTCGCCGCTGCTCGCGGGGGCCGCGACCGCCATCGCGGCGGCCGGCGCGGTGCTCGCCCTCGTCAACTCCGCTTCACCGCTGCGCGGTCCGAGCACATTGTTCTTCCTGCTCGCCGCACCGGCCGCGGCACTCGCCACGGCACTGCGCGGGCTGGATCCGTTCGGCCGGGCGCTGACCGCACTTGCGGGCGCGGTCGTCCTCGACATGCTGGTCGCCCAGGGAATGCTGGCCGTGCATCGCTGGTCCGTCCGCGGCGGATTGATCGCCGTGAGCGCACTGAGCCTGTTGTTGCTCCTGTCGATTCTCGCCCGGGAAAAAGCCCGTTCGAGGAACGAACAAAAGAGTGAGTAACACAGGCCAAAGTTGTGTAACGGCCAAACCAACAAAAACGTGAGGCAGCCTTCCAGGTCTTGCCTTTCGGGTTCAATCGTCAATACCGTCGTACATCTCACCCGCACCGGCACGTCGGCACACGGCTCCAGGGGAGGGCTCAGGGCCACGGCGTCACCGGCGCGGGGCGCGGTAGGGGGGTGCCGTGCTCGGTGACCACACGCGTGACCGAGCCGTGCCGCGCGACCGGCTGCCGTTTTCCTCCGGCGGACCGGCCAGCTTTGCCAGCTCATCGGCGTGCACGGAGATCAATGCACCGATCGACGCACCGTGCCGAAGATGAGAACCCCCCTTTCGAACCGGACACAGAGCCGGGCCGCCCGGGGGTGGGCGGTCCACCGGACGAGAGGGAAAAAGACTCATGAGTTCTGTTCTGCGCCCGCCGAGTTCCGGGCGGGATCCTTTGATCTCCACGCACTACCGGCCCATCTCCTCTCACCTGGCGATCACTCCGCCGGTGAGCGTGGTGATTCCCGCGATGAATGAGGCGGAGAATCTGCCCTACGTCTTCAAGACCCTTCCGGACTGGATACACGAAGTCGTTCTGGTGGACGGCAATTCCACCGACGACACCGTCGACGTGGCCCGGTCGCTGTGGCCGGACGTCCGCGTCGTCGAACAGCGCGGCAAGGGCAAAGGGGATGCCCTGATCACCGGGTTCGAGGCGTGCCGCGGCGACATCATCGTGATGGTCGACGCGGACGGCTCGGCCGACGGCGGCGAGATCGTCAGCTACGTCTCCGCCCTCGTCTCCGGCGCCGACTTCGCCAAGGGCTCCCGCTTCGCCAACGGCGGCGGCACCGACGACATGACCTTCGTCCGCAAGCTCGGCAACTGGGCGCTGTGCACGGTCGTCAACCGCAAGTTCGGCGCCCGGTACACCGACCTGTGCTACGGCTACAACGCCTTCTGGCGGCACTGCCTCGACAAGATCGACCTCGACTGCACCGGCTTCGAGGTCGAGACGCTGATGAACATCAGAGTGGTCAAGGCGGGACTGAAGGTGCAGGAGATCCCGAGCCACGAGTACCTCCGCATCCACGGCACCAGCAATCTGCGCGCCGTGCGCGACGGGTTCCGGGTGCTCAAGGTCATCCTCGAGGAGCGCTCCAACCGGCGTGAGCTGCGCCGGTTGGAGCACCCCTCGCCGATGCTCGACGCGGTCCGGGGAGAGGTGTCTTGAGAGATCCCGGCATCTCCGTCGTGATCTGCGTGTACACCGAGGACCGCTGGGAGGACATCCTCGCGGCGGTCTCCTCGGTGCGCGCGCAGTCGTATCCGGCGCTGGAGACGCTCCTGGTCGTGGACCACAACCCGGTCCTGAAGGACCGGCTGGCCCGCGAGTACAAGGAGACCGAGGGCATCCGGGTGCTGCCCAACGCGGGCCCGCGCGGCCTGTCCGCCGGCCGCAACACCGGCATCGCCGCCTCCCACGGCGACGTGATCGCCTTCCTGGACGACGACGCCGTGGCCGAACGCGACTGGCTGCGCCGCTTCGCCGAGCCCTACGCCGACCCGCGCGTCATGGCGGTCGGCGGCCGTACGGTGCCGGTCTGGGCGTCGGGCCGGCGTCCGGCCTGGTTCCCGGAGGAGTTCGACTGGGTGGTGGGCTGCACCTACAAGGGGCTGCCGCCGGGCCGGGTCCACGTCCGCAATGTGCTCGGCGGAAACGCTTCGTTCCGGCGTACGGCGTTCGACGCGGCGGGCGGCTTCGCCACCGGCATCGGCCGCGACGGCGACCGCCGCCCGCTGGGCTGCGAGGAGACGGAGCTGTGCATCCGCCTCACCCGCGCCCGCCCCGACGCCGTCCTGCTCATCGACGACCGGGCGGTGATCCACCACCGGGTGCCCGCACCCCGCGAGCACTTCGCCTACTTCCGCACCCGCGCCTACGCCGAGGGACTGTCCAAGGCGCTGGTCGCGCGGAGCGTCGGCGCGGGCAAGGGGCTGGAGTCCGAACGCCGGTACACCACCAGGGTGTTGCCCGCCGGGGTCGCTCGTGGCCTGCGGGACGCCCTGCTGGCGCGGCCGGGCGGCGCGGGCCGCGCGGGCGCCATCGTCGCGGGGGTGCTGAGCGCCGCCGGCGGCTACGCGGTGGGCAGCCTGCGGGCACGGCGGAACGGGACGACGTTCACGGCAGGGCCGATCCGGGAGAACCAGGAGGGCGTTCGGCCGGACCAGGAGACCCAGGAGGGCACCCATGAGTGACCTGCCCGTGCCCATCCTCATGTACCACTCCGTCGCCGCCTCCCCCAACGACGCCACCCGCGCCCTGTCGGTCGCGCCGGAGGCGTTCGCCGAACAGATGGCGCTCATCGGCGACCTCGGCCTGACCCCGGTCACCACCGCCGACCTCGCGGCCCGCTGGCGCACCGGCCGCCCGCTGCCCGCCCGGCCGGTACTGATCACCTTCGACGACGGTTACGAGGGCGTGCACCGGCACGCGCTGCCCGTGCTCGCCAAGCACGCCTTCCCGGCCACGCTGTTCGTCTCCACCGGCTGGCTCAGGGGAACGTACGACACCGGGGGCGGCCTCGACACCATGCTCGACTGGCGCCAGGTGCGCGAACTGGCCGCCGCCGGCGTCGAGATCGGCGGCCACAGCCACACCCACCCGCAGCTCGACCAGCTCGGCGACGAGGAGCTGCGCGGTGAGCTGGACCGCTGCACCGAGATCGTCGGCGACGAACTCGGCGCCCGGCCGCTGTCGTTCGCCTACCCGTACGGCTACTCCAGCCTCCGGGTCCGCCGAGCGGTGCGCGCGAGCGGCTACGCCCAGGCACTCGCCGTCGGCAACGCGCTCGCCCGCCGCCGCCAGGGGCCGTACGCGCTGGAGCGGGTCACGGTCCGGCGCGCCACCGGCGTCGAGGAGTTCGAGCGGTTGCTCCAGGGCCGCGCCCTCGCCCGCGCCTTCGCCAAGGACCGCGCCCTCACCAAGGGGTACGCCCTCGTCCGCAGAGCCCGCCAGATCCGCCCAGTCCGCCAGATCCGCCAGATCCGCCGGAAGGCCATCCGTTCCCGTGTCTGACACGACCACCACCACCGAGGCCGCGACGACCGGCACCGAGGCGCCCGGCACGTCCGGGCGCCGCCTCCGGCTGCCCGGGACGGGCCGCTCACCGGGCGGCGGCAGCCCGCTGTTCCGCAACGCCTACGCGCTGATGCTCAACACCGGCATCTCCGCCGTTCTCGGGCTCGGCTTCTGGCTGGCCGCGGCACGCTACTACTCCGAGTCGGCGGTCGGGCAGGGTTCGGCCGCCATCGCCGCGATGAAGTTCCTCGCCGGGCTCACCGCGGTCACGCTCACCGGGGCGCTGGCCCGCTTCATCCCGGTCGCCGGGCGGCGCACCGGCAGGCTCATCTTCCGAACCTACGCGGGCAGTTCCCTGGTGGTGGCGGTGGCCGCCGGGGTGTTCCTGCTGACCCTGGACGCGTGGGGTCCGTCGTACCGCTTCCTGCACGGGACGTTCAACGGGCTCGGCTTCATCGTGGCCGTCATGGCCTGGAATCTGCTCACCCTCCAGGACGGTGTGCTGACCGGGCTGCGCAGCGCGACCTGGGTACCGGTCGGCAACACCGTGTTCTCGGCGGTGAAGCTGGCCCTGCTCGCCGCGTTCGCCGTCGCCATCCCCACCATGGGCGTCTTCGTCTCCTGGGTGGCCGCGATCGCCACCTCGGTGGTGCCGCTGGGCTGGCTGGTGTTCCGGCGGCTGGTGCCCCGGCACGTCGAGGCGACCGAGGGCCGCGCCACCCCGCCGACGCTGCGGCAGGTCGGGAGGTTCCTGGCCGGGGACTACACCGGCTCGCTGTTCTCCCTCGCGGTGATCTATCTGGTGCCGGTGATCGTCGCCTCCCAGGTCAGCTCCGCGGAGAACGCGTACTTCTACATCGCCACCACCATCGGCGGTACGACCGACCTCCTCGCCATCAACATGGGCGCGTCCCTCACGGTCGAGGGCTCGCACGACCCGGACCGCCTGGCCGTCAACACCCGTGCCGCGCTCAAGCGGATGGCCCGGATCATGCTGCCGATCGCGGCCCTGCTGATCATCGGCGCGCCCTGGATCCTCGGCGTGTTCGGCGCGGGCTACGCGCACGCGGCGACCCCGCTGCTGCGCTGGCTCGCGCTCGGCTCGGTGCTCCGGGTCGTGATCGAGACGTACTTCGCGGTGCTGCGGGCGCGCAGCCGGACCGGCGGACTCGCCGTGTTCCAGGGCCTGTTGTGCGTGCTGGTGCTGGGTTCGACCCTGCTTCTGCTGCCCCGGATGGGGCTGACCGGCGCGGGTGTCGCCGAGGCCGGCAGCCTCGCGGTGGTCGCGGCGATCGCCGCCCCGAGGCTCTGGCGGACGATCCGGACCGCGCCCGCCGCCGTGCCCACCGCGACGGCACCCGACGGAGACCTCGCCGACCTGGGCGCGCGCGAGGTCCCGGTCGCCTCGGTCAAGGCGCGCCGGCCCGGCCCGGCCTGGGCGCCGGACACCGACACCCTGGCCCTCGGCATCCACGTCGACTTCGACCATGCGGAGCGCCGCCCGGACGTCCGTCCGGGACCGGGCACCCCGCCCGCCGGCACGCCGCCACCGCCGCCGGGGCCCCCGGTGGCGGAGCGGGAGGCGGCGGCGGAAGTGGACGCGCCGTTCACGGCCCAGGAGCTGGACGCGTCCCCCGCCCGGACCGGCGCACCCTCGCCGCGAGCCGCCGCCGACACGACCGTACGGGACGAAGCCGTGCCCGGGGAACCACCGCGCAGACGGCTGCCGCCCACCCGCTCCGGTGTCGTCCTCGGCTGTCTGCTGATCGCCGCGCTGCTGCTGTACTGGGTGCCCGCGCTGCGGCTCGGCGAGGCCGATCTGGACCGGATGGGCGGTCTCGGGCTGGTCTCGGTGCTGCCGCTGCCGACCCTGGCCGGGGCGGGACTGCTGGTCACGGTCTTCGCCGCACTGCTGTGGCTGCGCCGGGAGCACCGGGCGCTGCTGCTGCTCACGCTCGTGGCGACGGTGGTGTCGCTGCACGCGCTGCCCGCGGTGATCGAGAGCGAACCGCGGTTCCCGACGGCCTGGCAGCATCTCGGCTTCGTCGACTACATCGACCGCACCGGCTCCGCCGTACCGGACCTGGACGCCCGCTGGAGCTGGCCGGGATTCTTCGCGGTGGCCGCGTTCGTCGGCCGGGCCTGCGGGGTCACCGACTTCACCGAGGTCATCCGCTGGTGGCCCACTGCCGTCCAACTCGCCTATCTGGCCCCGATGTTCCTGCTCACCCGGTCGCTGCGGGCGAGCTGGCGGGCGAAGTGGACCGGCGTCTGGCTCTTCGTGCTGTGCGGCTGGGTCGGCCAGGACTACTTCTCCCCGCAGGGGTTCACGTATCTGCTGTACCTGATGTTCGTGGCGATCCTGCTGGTGTGGTTCCGCCCGCAGCGCGTGATCTGGACGAGGTTGCGTCCGGGCGAGGCGGAGGTGGAGCCGGTCGACCGGCGTCAACGGTGCGTCCTGCTCCTGGTGTTGATCGGCCTGTACGCGGCGAGCGTGCCCGCGCACCAGCTCACCCCGTTCATCATGCTCGGCGTGCTCACGGCCCTGGTCCTGTTCGGCAGGTCCGAACTGCGCGGACTGCCCCTGCTGTTCGCGGTGGTGGTCGCGGTGTGGGTCGGCTTCATGGCCGAACCGTACTGGTCAGGGCATTTCAACGATCTGTTCGGCGGGGTGGGCGGGGTCGGCAGCAACGTCTCGACCTCCGTCTCCGGCCGGATCCAGGGCGGCAGTTCGACCCACAAGCTGGTGCTGTACACCCGGGTGCTGCTGGCCGGCTCGGTGCTGGCGTTCGCCTGCTGGGGCTGGTGGCGCCGGCGCTTGCACCGCTACCGCGAACGCTCGCTGCTGGTGCTGACCTTCGTACCGTTCCTCGGCTTCGGCATGCAGTCGTACGGCGGTGAGATGGCGCTGCGCGTCTTCATGTTCGCGGTGCCGGGCGCGGCCCTGCTCGGTGGGCTGGCCCTCTTCCCGCGCACCGGCGTCACCGCGAAGGAGCGCGAGCAGGACCGGGTGAGCCTCGCCCCGCTGGCCGCGCTGCTCGCCGGGCTGCTGCTGATGGGCGGCTTCCTGGTGGCCCGCTGGGGCAACGAGCCGTTCGAGCGGACCCGGCCCGGCGAGGTCGCGGCCATGAACTGGGTCTACGCCCACGACAAGCCGACGGTACGGCTGCTGTGGCTGACCCAGGACCCGGTCAACGACGTGACCCCGGCGCTGCCGTGGGGCGCGAAGGACATGGAGCGGGTGGACTATGTGCCGACCCTGGCGCCGACCGACCCGGTGCTGGTGTCGGGCCTGGTCAAGGCGTTGAAGGACGCCGGTCCGAACTCGTATCTGATGGTCAACCGCAGTCAGGTGACGTATCTGCAGCTGGACGCGGGCTACTCAGCGACCTGGGAGCACCGGCTGATCGGGAACCTGGACGACCGGCAGGATGTGTCGAAGGCCCTCGTCAACGACGACGTCACCGTGTACGCGCTGCGCGAGCGGCCGGCGGGCGCGGTGCCGAAGCCGGATCCGGGGCCGATCGGGCCGCTGGTGACCTGGACCCCGTGGTCGGTGGTCGGCGCGCTGGCCGCCGTCGTACTGATCCTGCTGCTGGCCGCCCGGGAGGTGGTCCGGGTCGCGGTCCGGCCCGGCGTGCGCCGACTGCGCCTGCTCCAGGGCGCGTTCTGGTTCGCGCTGCCGCTGCTGGCGGTGGTGCTGGGCTCGCTGGCGCAGCGGTTCCTGACGATGAAGTGAGGGTGGCTCGGCCGGTCAGCGGTCGAGCCACCTCACCTCGTACGGCCGCAGGTCGAACCGCTTGCCGTCGATCTGCGCGCCGATCGGCCGGTTCTGTGTGTTGACCACGAGGACGGTCCTGGGGCTCGCGAGGACACGGACATTCGGAACGTCGTCAGGGGCGACGGACACGGTCTCGTACGCCGTCCCCGGCGGGAAGGCCTTCGCGAACCGGGACACCAGGTCGTACATGGGCAGCGCGGTGCCTCCGCCGGCGCTGTCGGTCGGCGTCCACAGGCAGCCCGCGCAGCCGGTGCCGGTGCGCTCCTCCGGGTTCCAGTAGAAGCCGGAGCCGGCGCCGCCCTTCACCATGGCGATCATCCCGGTGGCCTGGACGGCGACGCGGTGCGGTTCGGTCCAGCCCGTGCGGTCGTCGTTGCCGTCGCCGGGTTCGACGTAGTACTCGGCCCACCACAGCGGCAGGTCGTGGGTCTGCCGCCGGATCCACTCGCTGACCGCCGTCAGCTTGTCGGTGGCCGCGAACTCGTTCGGCAGCAGCTCGTCGTCGCGGGTGTAGCTGGAGCCGTCGACCACGGTGAAGTCGGCGCCGGCCTTGTGCGTGTTCCAGTAGGCGAAGGCGTCCAGCACCCGCTGGTCCATGGCGCCCCACGGGCCCTTCACCGCGCCGGAGGCGTTCTGGTCGCGCGGGTCGACGCTGTCCATGACCAGGTAGGGCCCGCCGACCATGATGTCCTTGTCGACCTTCTTCAGCGCCGCGTACACGAGGTTGTACAGCTGGGTGTAACCCTCGTAGTCCCAGCGGGACTTGGCGTCGTTCCAGAAGCCCTTGAACTCGTTCCAGACGATGAAGTGCTTCACGTCCGGGTAGCGGCGGGCGACGGTCGCGGCGAGGTCGGCGAAGTCCTGGTAGTGGTCGGGGGTGGGGGCGGTCTCCAGGGCGGCCTGGTTCCAGTTCGTGTTGTCGACCCCGGCCTTGCCACCCTTCATCCAGTCGGGAGCGCAGCACAGGGTGATCACCGGGGTGCCGCCGGAGGCGCGCATGAAGTCGATGCGGCGGTCGAGGGCGCCGAAGTCGTAGTGCCCCTGGACCGGCTCGGGATTGTCCGCGCCCCAGCCCATGATGTGCTGGTTCTGCGCCAGCCCGCCGTTCTTCCCGAGCAGTCGCTCGACCCGGCCGGTGGCGGCCCCCGCGCCCTCGTCGGCGCTGTACTGGGTGTGCGTGAAGCCCCAGCCGACGTACGGCTGCGGTCTCCCGCCGGGCGTGGCGGGGGTGCCGTGGACCTTGTCGCCGTCGCGGGTGGTGCCGGTCGTACGGGGAGCGTCGGACAGGGTGCTGAACAGCGTCACGGCCAGGGCCAGCACGGCCGCGCCGACACCGAGCAGGGCGGTGAGCCGCCACCGCCGAGTATCCGATTCCCACCCATGTCGTCCCATCGAGGGCAACAGTAACGGCGGAACGGATGGCTCCGGCAGGTCTTGGGAAGACCCGGAACAGTCTTGGAACACCCGGCACAAGCGGGGGAAATGCCGTGCGCGGAGCGCATGTGTGCCGGATCATGGCGGCATGGTTGCGAACCCACACGACGCTCTGCCGATCCGGCTCCACGTCGACGACTCCGACTCGCCGTCCGACGTCGTCGACGCGCTGTTCCTCGGCCGCTTCGCGACGGGCGAGCAGCCGTACTCGCACGCGGTGAACATCGACCGGGTCCGCTCCGGCGCGACCCTGCTGCCCGACGGCGCCCGCGTGCTGCGGGTCGCCCGCGACGAGGACCGCAGCGCCACCCTCGCCGAGGGCGAGGGCTGGACCCTGCTGGTCTCCCGCTGGAACCGCGGCGCGGACGTCACGGTCACCGCGACCAGCGCCGAACTGGCGAAGCAGGTCCTCGACCGGGCCACGGACGGCGCGGCCGACGAGCCCGAGCCGCAGCCCGAGAACGTGACGATGGGCTTCTGGTACGTCTCCCCCCGGCGCGGACCGCACCGCACCACCCGGCAGATCTCCGCGGGCACCTGGGACGAGGTCCGGCCCAACTACTCGGCACCGGTGGCGGGCGCGATGGACCGTCTGATGAAGACGACCCCGCAGGACATCGCCGGCCGCCTGCTGCTGCTGCACGGCCCGCCCGGCACCGGCAAGACCTCCGCGCTGCGCACGCTGGCCCGCTCCTGGCGCGACTGGTGCCAGGTGGACTGCGTCCTCGACCCGGAGCGTCTCTTCTCCGACGTCGGCTATCTGATGGACATCGCGATCGGCGAGGAGGACAGCGCGGGCAAGGGCCGCTGGCGGCTGCTGCTCCTGGAGGACTGCGACGAGCTGATCCGCGGCGAGGCCAAGCACACGGCGGGCCAGGCGCTGTCCCGGCTGCTGAACCTCACCGACGGCCTGCTCGGCCAGGGCCGCAACGTCCTGGTCGGGGTCACCACCAACGAGGACCTGGAGCGCCTGCACCCGGCCGTGGTCCGCCCCGGCCGCTGTCTGGCCCGGATCGAGGTGGGCCCGCTCAGCCGCGGGGAGGCGCTGAACTGGCTCGGCAGCGACGCCGACGACCGGGAGAACGCCGTCGGCCGTGAGGGCGCCACGCTGGCCGAGCTGTACGCGCTGCGCCGGGGCACGGCCCCGACCTCGGTGCCGGAGGCCCGGGACGGCGCGGACGCGGGCCTGTACCTGTAGTGCTTTGATGGTGCTGTGACCTTGTTCGTCGGCACCTCCGGCTGGCAGTACAAGGACTGGCGGGACCTCGTCTATCCGGCCGGGGTCCCGGCCCGGCTGTGGCTGGAGGAGTACACGCGCCTCTTCGCGACGGTGGAACTCAACAACGCGTTCTACCGGCTGCCGACCCGGGACAACTTCGAGACCTGGCGCGACCGCGTGCCCGCGGACTTCGTCGTCGCGGTCAAGGCCAGCCGCTATCTCACCCACATCAAGCGCCTCAAGGACCCCGCCGAACCGGTCGACCGCCTGCTGTCCCACGCGGCGGGCCTCGGCGACCGCCTGGGCCCCGTCCTCCTGCAGCTGCCCCCGACCCTGCGCGCAGACCCCGCCCTGCTGGACGCCTGTCTGGCCTGCTTCCCGTCCGGTACGAGGGTGGCGGTCGAACCCCGCCACGACTCCTGGTGGACGCCTCGGCTGCGCGAAGTGCTGGAGTCCCGGGGCGCGGCCCTGTGCTGGGCGGACGTCCAGGCCCACCCGGTGATCCCGCTGTGGCGCACCACCGACTGGGGCTACGTCCGTTTCCACGAGGGCCGCGCCACGCCCTGGCCCCGCTACGGCCGCCGCTGCCTGGAGACCTGGGTGGACCGTGTCACGACGACGTGGCGGGAGGGGGAGGACGTCTACACGTACTTCAACAACGATCCCGGCGGAGCGGCGGTGCGGGACGCGGTGACGTTCGGGAGGGCGGCGGAGCGGGCGGGCCTGACCGTGACGCGTACACCCGGTGCCCTCGCGTCACGGCGATAGCCGCCGCGGCTCAGCCCTCCCCGTAACCGGCCCGCAGCGCGTCCTGGACCGCGGCCGACGCCTCCCCCTCCCCCAGCCCCAGCCGCCGCACCCGCTCGACGTACGCCTGCGCGGCGGCCGCGGCCTCACGTACCGCGGCCGAGCCGGCGGCGGCCACGAACGTGCCGTTGCGCCCCCGCGTCTCGATCACCCCGTCGCTCTCCAGCGCCCGGTACGCCTTGGCCACGGTGTTCACGGCGAGCCCCAGGGACTCGGCCAGTCCCCGCACGGTCGGCAGCCGGTACCCCACCGGCAGCCCCCCGGACCGCGCCTGCTCGGAGATCTGCGCCCGCACCTGCTCGTACGGGGGCGCACTGTCATCGATGCGGATCTTCAGGCTCACGCGCCGATTGTCCCGCACCCGCGGGAAAATGAGAGGCACCCCCGGTGCGTCTGCCCGTACGGTCACCTGTCATGACAGTGATCGTGCGCGACCTGCGCCCCGGCGACCGGTCCGACGTGGAGGACTTCACACGGGTACGGCATCTCGCACTGCCCTACATCCTGTGGACCCCCCAGGCCGTCCTGCACGGACTCACCCGCACCCCTGCCGAGGCCCGGTCCAGGTCGCTCGTGGCGGAGGAGGACGGCGAGGTGATCGGCACCGCCCAGGTGAGCCTGGCGCACGACAGCCCGACACCGGGCCAGGGGCTGCTCAACATCTACGTCCACCCGGACCGGACCCGGCGCGGCGCCGGTGAGCTGCTGGTCCGTACCGCCGAGGAGCATCTGGCGGCGCACGGGGCGACGAAGCTGTTCGCCTGGGTCCTGGACAAGGGGGACAACCGCGCCTTCGCCGAGAAGCGCGGCTACCGTGCCGGCCGCTCCGCCCACTTCCTCCGACTGGACCTGGCACACGCCGCGCTGCCGCCCCTGCGCACGTGCCCACCGGGTGTCGAGCTGCGCACGGCCGCGGACTTCGCGGACGACCCGCGCCCGCTGTTCCGGCTGGACGCGGAGACGATGTCGGACGAACCGGGCGACGTCGACGTCGAGTTCACCGACTACGAGGCCTGGCTCCGGGAGATCTGGGAGCACCCGCTGCTCGACCGCGAGCTGACCACGGTCGTGGTGGCCGAGGGCCGCCCCGTAGCCTTCAGCGTGGCGTACACCGACAGCGGCACCCGGTACGTCACCGCGATGACCGGCACCGCGCGCGCCTTCCGCGGGCGCGGCCTGGCCAAGCTCGCCAAGACCGACTCGCTGCACCGCGCCCGCGCCGCCGGCCGCACCGAGGCCCTGACGGGCAACGACACCGGCAACGCCCCGATGCTCGCGATCAACACGTCGCTCGGGTACGAGATCTGCGCGACGGAGGTGCGCCATGTCCGCGAACTCGGCTGAGCCTGTGGACGAGTTGGAGATCGTACTGGTCAAGGGTGGCCGTACGAAGATCCGTTATCCGGCGCGGCTGCTCCACGACGACGGCACGCGCGTCGCCGTCCGGGCGGCGTGGGCGGGCGCCGGTGTCCGGGACTTCGGCTTCGTCCGCTTCGAGCCGGGTGACGTCTTCACCGAGTACTACTGGCGGAACAGGTGGTACGCGGTGAAGGAGGTCCGCGCCGGGGACGGCACCCTGAAGGGCTGGTACTGCGACGTCACCCGCCCGGCGGTGCGCACCGGCGCCGAACTGGTCGTGGAAGACCTGGACCTGGACCTGTGGCGCTCCGCCGACGGCACGGACGTACGACGGCTGGACGAGGACGAGTTCGCCGCGAGCGGGCTCACGGAGACGGACCCCGTGGCCGCGTCGGCCGCCGTGGCCGCCCTGGACGAACTGGAGCGGCTCGCCCGGGAGGGCGGTTTCACGGAGCTGCCGGCCTGACCGCCCGAGGTTCAGCGCTCCCGGGACTCCCGCGGCCGGCACGTCCTTCGCGTTCGTCATGTCCCCGGAGTGACACCCGCCACTGACAATCCGGCTCCGATGAGGAACTCTCCCCAAAAGCGTCTACCCCGTGACACACGGGTTCAGGTAGGCACTGAAGGAGGCAGCCATGCGCCGCACGACCGTGCACAAGCCCCTGAAGAGGACGGACAGCCGCCGGATCCGCGAAGAGGCGGAGGAGCGTCCCGCGGGGCGTCCCGAGGTGCGCAAGGACATCGCCCGCACCTGGTGGCCGGACGGCTGAACCTCAGCGCAGGCTGAGCATTCCCTTAACGCCGGCATAAGGATCTCCCCCGCCCGCCTCCAGCAGGCGATTCCACGGTTTCTTGGGGCTAGCTTCTGATCGCCCCCACGGGATTCACCCCACCCCCCCGAGGACCGTTCCGAGGAGTTCCCCCATGTCCACACGCCGCAAGGTCGTCGTCGCCGCCCTGGCCGGCACCGCACTCGCGCTCTGTGCCGCTCCGGCGTCCGCGCACGGTTCGATGGGCGACCCGGTCAGCCGTGTCTCGCAGTGCTACGCCGAGGGGCCGGAGAGCCCCAGGTCGGCCGCGTGCGAGGCGGCCGTGGCGGCCGGCGGCACGCAGGCGCTGTACGACTGGAACGGCATCCGGATCGGCGACGCCGCGGGACAGCACCGGAAGCTGATCCCGGACGGCAAGCTGTGCAGCGCGGACAACGACGAGTTCAAGGGCCTCGACCTGGCCCGCGCCGACTGGCCGGCGACGAGCGTGCGCAGCGGCTCGTACACCTTCAAGTACCGCGTGACCGCCCAGCACAAGGGCACCTTCACCGTGTATCTCACCAAGCCGGGCTACGATCCGGCGAAGCCGCTGGCCTGGTCCGAGCTGGATCTGGAGCACCCGGTGGCGACGGCCACCGACCCGGTCGCCTCGGGCGGCTTCTACACGTTCTCCGGCACGCTCCCCGAGCGCACGGGCAAGCAGCTGATCTACGCGATCTGGCAGCGTTCGGACAGCCCCGAGGCGTTCTACTCCTGCTCGGACGTCGACTTCGGCGGCGCCTCCGCGGGGGCCGCGGCAAGCACCGGCACCACCCCCGCCCCGACGGCCTCCGCCCCCTCCGACCAGCAGATCGCGGCCGGTGCCGACAAGTCGACGATGCGGCACCACGGCATGGGCGGCGACGACGCGAGCACGCCGGCCCGGCAGCCCACCACGGCGTCCCCGGCGCCCGGCGCGCCCAACGCGCCGAAGGCGGCCGGTACTGCGCAGAACCTCGCGGAGACCGGCGCGTCCACCGGCACGCCGTACCTGGCGCTCGGCGGTGCCGCGGCGCTGGCGCTCGGCTCGGCGGCGCTGTTCCTCTCGGTGCGCCGGCGCGCGACGGGCGGCAGTCACCGCCGGTGAGGTTCCGGGGCCTGTCCGGCGGCTCAGGCCGGACGGGCCCCGGCGGCACGTCAGCTGAAGGCGGACGCGCAGCTGGTGGCGGACGCGTGGGCCGGGTCCAGCGCGTTGGCCACCTCGTGAAAGGCGATGCGGTCGAACAGGCCGATGGCGACGTGCTCGGTCAGGTCGAGCGGGCACAGGTCCTGGAGCAGGACGTTGTGGACGTCCGAACCGCTCAGGTACTGGCTCTGCCAGGGCGTGGCCACCTCGTCGTACTTGGTGGCGATGACCGTGTAGTGCACTCCGGGGACGGTGTCGCCGCCCGCGTTGAGCTTGGTGAGGAAGCCGGATCCGGGGATCTGGTCGGCGAGGCCGGGGGTGGTGGCCTTGATCAGGTCCTGGGCGCCGGGGAAGTACGGCAGCAGGTTGGTGAGGCCGCTGAGGGTGGCGCCGTGGTTGTCGGGGGCGAGGCCGACGAGGGCGTTCACCTTGGCGGCGCCGCCGAGGAACTTCAGGTAGTAGCGGGGCATCATGCCGCCCTGGGAGTGCCCGACGAGGTCGGCCTTGGCGGCGCCGGTCGCGGAGAGCACCTTGTCGACGAAGGCGGAGAGCTGCTCCGCCGACTTGTCGATGGGGCCGAGGCCGTAGAAGAGGGGGACGCCGGACAGCTGCCCGTAGTCGAGGGAGAAGACGCAGTACCCCCGGGCCTCCAGATAGGGGGCGAGGGAGAGCCAGTTGTCGACCGAGTTGCCCAGGGTGCCGTGCACCAGGACGACCGGTCGGGGGTGGTCGGCGGAGGGCTTGCAGGAGAAGTCGTTCCAGCCGGTGCTCGGTGCGCTGTCGGCGGCGTTCGCGGTGGCAGCGGGAACGGCGGCGACGGCGGCGGTGAGCAGCAGCGCGGCGAGGGGTCTGAGAACTCGCTTCCAGGGCAGCATCGGGTGATCTCCTTGCGGCTCAAGGGAGGTGCGACGGCCTTACCCTGTGATCCGGATCACGAGGATGCTGTTCACCCGTCAAGTTACGGGCGAGTAGTGCAAGTGTGAAGTTACGCGTGAGTAAAAACTGCCAGTAACAAGAAGAGGATTACCGGACAACCGACGGATCCTCACCAGGCAGGCCTGATCGGACCGTACGGAGCGATGCGCGCCAAGCGGTCCCGCAACGCGCGCACTTCACCCTCACCCAGCAGTTCGGCCCATCGCCCCACCACCTCGGCAGCGGCCTCCTCCGCCGCTCGGGTGCAGTCCCGGCCGCGCTCGGTCAGCACGACCAGCCGGGCGCGCGCGTCATGAGGATGCGGCCGGCGTTCGGCGTACCCCTTGCGTACGATCTCGTCCACCAGCTGGCTCGCGGCCTGCTTGGTCACCCCGAGATGCGCGGCGAGGTCGCTCACGGTGGCCCCGTCCGGGGCGAGCCGTGCGAAGGCGAAGCCGTGGGCGGGCCGCAGATCGGCGAACCCGCGGGCCAGGACCCCGGCGTGAATGCGTTGCGTGAGGTCCCCCGCGGCGGCGAGCAGCGCGGCGGAGAGGGCCATGGCTTCGGAGTTCTGCACGGAGGCATTGAAACACCCTTGACACATTGGTCAAGCAGATTGACCATATAGTCAAACACCTTGACCAGTTGTCCACTCCGAACGGAGATCACGACCATGCCCGTAGTCCGCTCCGACCAGGCCGTGTCCTACGAGATCCACGGCGCCCGCTTCGTCTCGTACGCCACCCCGCTCACCGGCAGCAAGGAGCTGTGCGCCTGGCGCGGCGAGATTCCCCCGGGGACCAAGGCCCCCGCCCACACCGTCACCCGGGAGGAGATCTTCCATCTGCTCGTCGGCGACCTGCTGATCACCCTCGACGGTCACCCCGAGCGGCTCACGGCGGGTGACACGGTGATCGTCAACGCCGGTACGACCCTGGGCGTGGAGAACCCGACCGACCACACCGCGCTGTCCTGGGTCACCACCTCCGTCGGACTGGAGGCGGAACTGGCCGACGGCACGCGCATCACTCCGCCGTGGGCCAACTGACGACCCGACAGCCCGTGTTCACGCCGCCAGCGACCCCGGGACCACCGCCCTGGGCCCGAACTTGGCCCGCGCGCGGTCCGCGACCTCCTCGATCCGGCGGATCTTCTCGTCGACGGGGTCGAAGGTGAGCTGGCAGGAGGCCCGGTCGGCGGGGGCCAGGCCCTCGGCGCGCAGGACGAGGGCGCGGACCCGGGCGCGCTGGAGGCCGAGCGCCCCGTACATGCCGTAGGCCGTCTCCGTCAGGGCCGCCGAGTGCGCGGTCGGCTCCTTCAGGGTGCGGCTGCGGGTGGAGGAAGAGCGGTCGGCGTAGCGCACGGTGAGCGTCAGGGTGCGGCAGACCTTCTGCACCGCGCGCAGCCGGGTGCCCAGTTCCCCGGCGGCCGACAGCAGGGCCTTGCGATGCCGGACGGGATCCAGCTCGTCGATCCCGAAGGGCCGTTCAGCGACCAGCGAGCGGGAGACGGCGTTCGGCACGACCCGGCCGCGGTCGATGCCGCTCGCCCTCTCCCGCAGTTCGCGGCCCGCCTTCGCGCCGATCAGCCGCTGGAGCGTGGACAGCGGCGCGGCGGCGACCAGCCCGAGGGTGTCCAGGCCGTACTCGCACAGGGTGCGGGCGGTCGCCGTGCCGACGCCGGGCAGCGCGGACACCGGCCGGCCGGCGAGGAACTCCGCGATGCCGCCCGGGTCCTCGGGCACCGCGCAGGTCACCCCGGGCCGGGCGGCGCGCAGCGCCACGCGGGCCAGCATCGGCCCCGGACCGGCGCCGATGACACAGTCGACGCCGTACAACGCGAGGGCCCGCACCCGGATCACCGAGGCCAGCTCCACCGCGCTGCGCCCGAAGTACCGCTCGGCACCGCGCAGATCGGCCAGCGCCCCGTCCGGGGGCAGCGCCTCGACGACGGGAGTGAAGTCCTCCAGCAGTCCGAGCAGCCCCGGCAGGGCCGCCTCGCGCCTCGGCGGCAGCTGGAAACGTACGCAGAGGATGGTCATCCCGCACTCCCCGGACTCTGGTGCCACAACTTCCTCGTCGCCGAAGGCCCTTGCGCGGCCTCCTGCCCCGCGGGCCGCAGATCGGCCCACGGATGCATCTCGTATCCGGTGGGCAGCCGGATCCGCCGTCCACCCGTCGCATCGCCCTCACCACCTGCGGCCACCGGCTCCGCGAGCCGCGCGGCGACCACGTCCAGACCGCCCTCGGCGCGCAGTTCGGCCAGTTCGGCGAGGTTCCAGGCGGCGGAGCCCACCACGCTCAGACTGCGCGGGCCACGCCGCTGCACCACTCCGCGCACCAGCAGCAGCCAGGAATGGAAGACCGTGTGGGCACAGGCGTCGTGCGAGTCGTCGAAGAAGGCGAGGTCGACCAGGCCCGTGCCGTCGTCCAGCGTGGAGAAGATGACCCGCTTGCCGGACCGGATCGGCGGGGTCTGGGTGGCCGCCTTGGCACCCGCGACCAGTACGGTCTCGCCGTGCCGGGCCTCGCGCAGCCGGCGCGCGCGGACCACACCCAGCTCATCGAGGAACTCCCGGTGGTCGTCCATGAGATTCCGTGAGGCGTCCATGGACAGCACACCCAGCTCGGCGCTGAGCCGCTCCGTCGACGACAGATCGGGCAGCCCGGCCGGAGCGGTCTTCCGCCCGTCGGCCAAAGGAAGTTGACCGCCCCCCGCGCTCCGGGCCCCTCGGTGCAGCTCGGTCAAGTGCAGTTGCAGATCACGCCGGTTGGCGCCGAAGGCGTCCAACGCCCCCACCTGGGCAAGCCGCCCCGCCAGCGGCCGGCTGGGCCGCCCCCGCTCCCAGAAGTCCACCAGGGAGGAGTACGGCTGCCCGCCCTCGATCCGCTTCGCCTCGGCCTCGCTGATCCCGCGCACATCGCACAGAGCGAGCCGCAGTCCCCACACCCCGGATTCAGACACCAGTTCGATCCGGTGAGCGACTCCGGACACATTCACGTCCAACGGCAGGATCGGCACCCCACGCCGCCGCGCATCGGCCAGCAGCAGCCGCTTCGGATACATGCCCGGATCATGCGTGAGCAGCCCGGCGTAGAAGGCGGCCGGATGGTGGGCCTTCAGCCAGGCCGACTGATACGTCGGCACCGCGAAGGCGACGGCATGCGCCTTGCAGAACCCGTACGACCCGAAGGCCTCGAGGATCTCCCAGGTCCGCTGGACCGTCTCCGTGTCGTACCCGTTCGCCGCCGCACGCTGCGCGAACCACACCCGGATCCGCCCCTGTGCCTGCGGATCGGACAGTCCGCGCCGCACCCGGTCGGCCTCGCCCCGCCCGCACCCGGCCATGATGGCGACGATGTCGATGACCTGCTCATGAAAGACGACGACGCCGTACGTCCCCTTCAACGGCTCTTCCAGATCCGGGTGCGGACAGCGCGCGGGCGCCCGCCCGTGCCGCGCCTCGATGAACGGCCGCACCATGTCGGCGGCGACGGGTCCGGGCCGGAACAGCGAGATGTCGACCACCAGATCATGAAAGGTGCTCGGCTGCAGCCGCCCCACCAGATCCCGCTGGCCCGGGGACTCGATCTGGAAGCACCCCAGCGTCTCGGCGGACCGGATCAGCTCGTAGGTCTGCGCGTCCCCGGCCGGCACCGCGTCCAGTTCGACCCGCTCCCCCGTCACTCGCTCCACCTCGGCAACGGCGTGCGCCATCGCCGACTGCATCCGCACGCCGAGCACATCGAGCTTGAGCAGCCCGAGATCCTCCACGTCCTCCTTGTCGAACTGCGACATCGGCAGCCCCTCACCGCTGGTCGGCACCACCGGCGTACGGGCGAGAAGCGAGGCATCGGACAACAGCACCCCGCACGGATGCATGGCGACCCCGCGCGGCAGGGCGTCCAGCGCCTCGACCAGCTCCCACAACCGGCCGAACCTGTCCCGCTCCCCCGCCAGTTGCCGCAGTTCGGGCAGCTCCTCCAGCGCGGCCCGCGCATCCCGGGCCCGAATGTGCGGAAAGGACTTGGCGACCCGGTCGATCTCGGCCGGATCCATGGACAGGGCGGCACCCACGTCCCGAACGGCATGCCGTACCCGATAGGTCTCCGGCATGGAGACGGTGGCGACCCGCTCCGTCCCGAACCGCCCGATGATCGCCCGGTACACCTCGAGCCGCCGAGCGGACTCCACGTCGATGTCGATGTCCGGCAGCACCGCACGCTCCCTGGACAGGAACCGCTCCATCAACAGCCCGTGCTCGACCGGATCGGCGTGCGCGATCCCCAGCAGATGGTTGACGAGGGACCCGGCACCGGACCCACGGGCAGCCACGCGGATCCCCATCTCCCGCACGTCATCGACGACCTGAGTGACCGTCAGGAAATATGAGGCGAACCCGTGGAAGCCGATGATGTCCAGCTCGTGGTGCATCCGCTCCCAGTACGCACGCCGGCCGCCGTACCCGAGCCGCACCATCCCGGCCACCGCCCGCGAGGCAAGGGCCCGCTGGGCGGTGCGCCGCCCGGCGCCGACGAGATGCGCCTCCGGGAAGTGGACCATGCCGATGCCGAGATCGTCCTCGGGATCGACCAGGCACTCGGCGGCCGTGGCCAGGGTCTGCTCCAGCAGCCGGTACGCGACGTCACGCCGATACCCGGCCCCCTCCACGACCCGCTCGGCGACGCGCAGCATGTCATCCGCGCCCTTGAGCCAGGCCTCCCCGGAGTCCAGCTCCCCGCGCGGGTCGATCGGGACCAGCCGCCGGGCGGCATCCAGCACATCGGCGACCGGCCCCATCCCGGGATCGGCGTACCGGACGGCGTTGGTCAGCACCGGCCGCACGCCCTGTTCGGCGGCGAAGCCGACCGTACGGGCGGCCAGCCGCAGAGAGCCGGCCCCCGTGCCCGTACGCCCGTGCCAGACGGCCTCCAGCCGCAGGGCGTCGCCGTAGATCTCACGCCAGGGGGCCAGCAGCCTGACCGCCCGGTCGGGCCGCCCCGCCGCGAGGGCGCGCCCCACGTCGGAGCCGGGCCCGAGCAGCACCACGAGCCCCTCTCCGTGCTGTCCTGACCAGGGAAGCAGCGGAGCCCCCTCCCTCTCGTGCGCGGCCGTGACGAGCCGGCACAGCCCGGCCCACCCCCGGGCACCGTCCCGGGCGAGAAAGGTCGCGCGAGGAGCCGACTCATCGACAAAGGCCCCACCCCGCACCGGCACCCGGCGCCGCTCCCGCCGCCCGGCCCCGGCCCCGGTCTCGGGCTCGGTCTCTACGGCGAGATCCACCCCGAAGACCGGCCGCACCCCCGCTCCCGCGCAGGCCTTGGCGAAGCGCACCGCCCCCGCGACGGTGTCACGATCGGCGAGCGCGAGCACATCCATCCCCCGCTCCGAGGCGCGCTCGGCCAGCCGCTCCGGGTGGGACGCCCCGTACCTCAGGGAGAACCCGGAGGCGGTGTGCAGATGCGCGAAGCCCGGCACACGCACCTCCCGCACTCGAACATCAGTTCCCTATTTCCACCCCCACCATACCCCTATTTTCGAACGTCTGTGCGACAACTGTTCGCCCGCCTCCCACCTGCGCAAACACCCGCCCAAGGAGGCCACCGCAGGCGTGGAGCCCCGCCCCCGCACACACGGGGACGGGGCTCCACGGAACGCACGCCGAAAACAGTCAGCCGATCTGAGCCCCCGTGGCGGACAGCGCCGCGGTGACCGGCTGGAAGAACGTCTCCCCGCCGGAGGTGCAGTCACCACTGCCACCGGAGGTCAGCCCGATGGCGTTGCTCCCCGAGAACAGCGAGCCACCGCTGTCACCGGGCTCGGCGCACACGTTGGTCTGGATGAGCCCGCTGACCGTGCCCTCGGAGTAGTTGACCGTGGCGTTCAGGCCGGTGACCGTACCGTCGTGCACATGGGTCGTCGACCCGCTGCGCGTCACCTTCATCCCCACCGTCGCCTCGGCGGCACCGGTGATCTTCTGGGTGGACCCGTCGTACAGGTCGACCTCGCTCGGGTGGTCCACGTTCGCCGTGTACTTCACGAGCCCGAAGTCGGTTCCCGGGAAGTGGGACTCGGCGTTCTGCCCGATCTGCTGCCCGCTGGAGTCCGACCAGCTGGAGATGGCCGCGGTGCAGTGCCCGGCGGTCAGGAAGTACGGCTGACCGCCCTTGACCACGTTGAACCCGAGCGAGCAGCGCCCGCCCGAGCCGCTGATCGCGTCACCTCCGGCGATGAAGGGCTTGAACTCCCCCTTCGACCGCTTCAGTTCGGCCTTGCCGCCGAGCCCGTCGACCACCTGGCTCAGCTTGGTCCACTGCGCCCCGGACACGGTCCTGTCGGCGGTGACGACGACCTTGTTGCTGACCGGGTCCGTCGCCCACGACGTACCGGCAATGGTCGCGTCCTTCTTCAACATGGTCCGCGCGCCGTCGAGTTCGGCGAGCGAGTTGCCGACGACTCTGGCCTTGGCGCCGGCCGCCTCGACGGCCTTCACCGCACTCTGGTCGAGCACGTTGACGACGAGATGTCGGCCCTGGGCGTCGTAGTAGCCGCCGGCGGCGTCGGAGCCGAGGCTCTTCAGCAGTGTCGAGGCGAGATTTCCAGCCGCCGGAGCGGACAGAACCCGTGCTTGCGGTGCGGACTTCACCGGCTCACTGGCGTTCGCGTTCTGCAAGGTGAGACCCGCGGCGACCAGTGCGGCGATTCCCGCGCCGACCACGGCGGCCCGCCTTCCGGGTATGCGTCGGTGCTTCAACTCATGTCCTCCTGTGGGGGGTCGGCCCGGGAGTTATGGGGACTCGACGGGCCGGAAGGCTGGTTGACGAGCGACCACTCTTTCGAACCGCACAGGGAGCACACAAGGTTGACTTCAGGACGCGCGCAGAGAGGGTTCGCACCCCCTCCCGGCTTGACCGCCCACCGTCACGCCAGGAAATTCGCACTGCAAACACCACACGCAAGCGGTCCGCAGCGGAACGTGATGACAGTGCACGGCTTGTTTCCGCCCCTGTCCTGACAGCAGACAGCCCCCGCACACAAGGCGTGCACGGGGGCCGAAGAGAGCTGAGGCGATCAGGGCAGCGTGACCCCGTAGTAGCTCAGCGCCTCGGTCACGGGCTGGAAGAAGGTCGTACCACCGGAGGTGCAGTCACCACTGCCACCGGAGGTCAGCCCGTAGGCCACGGACCCCCCGTACAGCGGACCACCGCTGTCGCCGCCCTCGGCGCAGACCGTGGTCTGGATCAGGCCGGAGACGATGTCACCGCTGCCGTAGTTGACGGTGGCGTTCAGCGCGGTGACCCGGCCGCTGTGCGTCCCGGTGGTGGAACCGCGCCGGTAGACGGTCGTCCCGACGGACGGCGTGGCCGCGCTCGTGATCGACTGGCTGCCCACCGCACTCGGGTGCGCGATCGAGGAGTTGGTGTACCGCACCAACGCGAAGTCGTTGCCCGGGAAGCTGTAGCCGACGTTGGTGCCGAGCACCGTGCTGTGGCCGGAGTTGCTGTACCAGGTGGAGGCCACCTGGCCGCAGTGACCGGCGGTGAGGAAGTAGTACGTGCTGCCGCTGTGCACGTTGAACCCGAGCGAACAGCGGTAGGAACCGCCGTAGATGGCGTCACCGCCGCTGATCAGCTTGTTGAACCTGCCGGAGGTGTGCTTGATGGCGAGCGCACCCGACTCGGCGCCGGCCTGCTGCTTGATCTTGGCGATCTTGGCCTTGGACACCGTGCTGTCGACGGTGACGACGACACGCCCGGTCTTGCTGTCCACGGCCCAGGCCGTACCGGGTATGTCGGCCTGACGGACGGAGTCGCTTACCTTGCTGAGCTGGGTCGCGCTGAACGTGTGGGCGTCGCTGGCGTTCGCGGTGGGGGCGGCGAACGCCGCTGCGGCCAGGAAGCCGGTGGCCACGGCGATCAGCCGGGTACGTCTAGCGGTGCCGCTGCGGGGAGTGGTGCGCTTGATCCTCACGTTTCGTTCCCTCCCAGGGGAAGTCGGGGGCCCGCGTGGGGTCGGGGCCCGTGAGGCGCAGCCAGGGGTGCGGTGTCCGAACACGCATGCCCTCTGACAAGCGCTGAGGGGGAGTATTCGGCCGAACGACCGGTCGCCACAAGGGCGCCTTTCGGCCGTAGAACTTTAAACGCCTTTTACGCACGGCGCCCTGACTTCACCTCACCGCACACCCGTCGGCTCAGCGCACACTCTCCCGCGTCGATCGCCACGTCCAGCGTGAAGGCGAGCTCACCGGCGATGCCGAGTCCGCGCTCGTGAGCGGGCCTCGGCCCCACCCCCGTGGACGCGCACTCCTCACGTGCCCTCGCGGACCAGCACGAGTACGGTCCCGTCGGCATCGGCCACCCCACTCCCGGGAATGTCCGGAAGTCGCCCCTCCGGATCGTGCTCGACCCGCTGCCTGCCGGTCAGCGCGAGCGGCTCTCAGGGAGCCGAGACCTTCTCACCGGCTCAGGCACCCCGAGATGGGAGCGGAGGGTGGTGCCGGCGTACTCCCGGCGGAAGGCGCCCCGCTCCTGCAGCAGCGGCACCACCCGGTCGACGAACTCCTCCAACACGTGGGCCGCGAGCAGGAATCCATCGACAGCCCCCTCGCGGACGTAGAGGTCGAGGCCGGCGGCGACGGCCTCGGGGGTGCCCCCGAAAGACGCCTCACCGGTGGGGTCCCCGGGCACCACACTCACCCCGGCCATGACCTTCAGGTCCTCCGGAGCGCGTCCGTACGCCGCGAGCCGCCGCTTGACGTCGGCGTACCGGGCGCGGGACGCCTTCAGGGACCCGTGCGGCACGACCAGCACGTCGGCCGAGGCCGCGGCCGCCTCCCGCGCCCGCTCGCTCTCCCCCGCCCGGATCACCACGGGCCGCCCCTGCGGACAGCGGGGCAGCCCGACCGGGTGCGGCACCCCTTCGGGCATCCCGGAATCCCACCACCCCGCCCGCCCCGCACTGAGATGGTCCAAGGTGGCGAGCCTGCGGCCGAGTTCGTACGGCTCACCGTCGGCGCCGTCCACGGCTCCGGCGAGCCCGAGCCGGGCGGTGACCCCGGCGAGCGCGTTCAGCACGGCGATCGGCTCGGGCCGGCCCACCGGCCCCACACCGAACAGCAGGAAGTCGAACAACCCGCGCTCGGCGACGCGGGCGAGGCGCTCGACGGCGGCAAACGCGACGTCGGCGTCGTGCTCGACGGTGTCACCGCCGACCGGACCCCGGACCGCCAGATGCATCCGCCGCACCGGCAGCCGCCGTACGCTCATGACGTCCCCCCGCTCACGGCGTACCGCTGGACGGACCGGGCCAGCCCGAGATGGTCGCGCAGGGTGCTGCCGGGGTAGAAGGTGCGGAACAGCCCACGGTGCTGAAGCAGCGCCACCGTTCCGTTGACGAGCCGCTCCAGGTCACGGCGCGGCTCGACGGGGACGAGGTGGAAGCCGTCGACGGCGCCCTCGGCGTGCCAGGCTGCGACCAGTTCCGCGAGGTCGACGGGGCCGCCCCGGTACAACGGACCGCGCGCGGTCGGCCGGGTTCCTCCCCCACCGTATCCGGGCTCGGCCGCGTACTCCCCGTCGCCGAGGTCGATCAGCAGGCTCACCAGGACCCGCAGCGCGTCCGGCCCGCGCCCGGACGCGGCTGCCCGCTCACGCAGTTCGTCCCGTACGGCGCCGGCCTGGTCGGAGGTGGCGGCGCGGACCAGAGCCACGTCCGCGCACCGGGCGGCGACGCCCCGGCTGTGCTCCTCACTGGCGTCGAGCACGCGAACGGGCCGCCCCTGCGGCGACTCCCATCCGTCTGCCAAGTCCGCGGACGCTCCGATCCGCCACCCGGCCCGTCCCCCGCTGACCCAGTCCAGCGTCGCCACGCCGGCGGCCCGCGCCCGACAGGGCTCGGTATGCGTGGTGGAGGCCATCGGGACCAGGCCGATCCGCCGGGTCGCGGGCGCCACCCGACACAGCACGGCGAGCGCGTCGGGCCCGGACCGGTCGAAGGAGTCGTCCAGCGTCACGAAGTCCAGCCCGCCGCGCTCGGCGAGAAGGGCCAGTTCGAGGTAGGAACCGGCGTCGAAGGAGCCTGTCTGATCGATGCCGGCGGCGAGGTGCAGCAACCCGCCCCGAAACCGCCTGGCCACCCCGTGCCCCGTCACCGCACCCATCCTCACAGCACCTTCGCCAGGAACGCCCGGGTCCGCTCCGCGCGGGGAGCGTCGAGCACCTGCTCCGGCGTCCCCTGCTCGACGATCCTTCCGTCGGCCATGAACACCACCGTGTCGGCGATCTCCCGGGCGAACGCGATCTCGTGCGTGACGACGACCATCGTCGTACCGCGGTCCGCCAAGTCCCTTATGACATCGAGGACTTCACCGACCAGTTCGGGATCGAGCGCCGAGGTCGGCTCGTCGAACAGCAGCAGCCTCGGTTCCAGCGCGAGCGCCCGGGCGATGGCCACGCGCTGCTGTTGGCCGCCGGACAGCTGCCGCGGGTAGGCGTCGGCCCTGTCGTCGAGCCCCACCCGCGCCAGCAGTCGGCGTGCGGCCTCCACCGCCTCCTTCCGGGGCCGTTTCAGCGCGTGCACCGGCGCCTCGACGACGTTCTCCAGCACCGTCAGATGGGGGAAGAGGTTGAAGCTCTGGAAGACGAACCCGATCCGGGTGCGCTGCCTGAGCACCTCGCGCTCGGGCAGCTCGTACACCTTGTCCCCGGCGCGCCGGTATCCCATCAGGGCGCCGTCGACGCTGATCTCGCCCCGGTCGGCCTTCTCCAGCTGGTTGATGGTGCGCAGCAGCGTCGACTTGCCGGAGCCGGAGGGGCCGAGCACGACGGTGACCTCACCGGCGCGCACCGTCAGGTCGATGCCTTTGAGGACGTCGAGCGAGCCGAAGCTCTTGTGCACGGACCTGATGTCGACCATGACGGTCATCGTGTGGGTTCCCTTTCGAGTGAGGTGCCCAGAAGGCGCAGCGCCGCCCGGGCGGTGGCGTCGTTCTGCCGGAACGCGGGCCCGCCGGTGCGCGGCCGGGTGAAGGCGCCGGGGGTTCGGGCGTCGGTGTAGGGGCCGAGGGCGAAGCGCCGGGGATGCGGGCGCCCCGCCGCGTCGAGGACGCGGCCGTCGCGGGGGTCGACCCGGAGCAGCCCTTCGGGGGTCTCGGTGGCGCCGTCGGCGTGCAGTTCGCGCAGCAGGCTGTCGCGGGCCCGCCCGACGGTGGGCTCGGGCAGCCTGGCCTCGACCAGCGCCCGGGCCTCGACCGAGAAGCCGGGCACGGTGGAGCCGGCGGCCCGGAACACCCCGCCCGCGGCGGTGACGGTCATGCCGGCGCCGACGAAACGGAGCAGGCCGGCCCGGGACAGCGCGAGCATCTGCCGCAGCCGGGGCCCGGGCGGCCCGGACGCCAGATGGCTGAAGAACCCGTGCCACCAGGGCCCGACGTCCCCGAGCCGCACGATCTGCCCGTAGACGGACAGCAGTCCCAGGAAGACTCCCAAGTCGGCACTGTGCGAAGCGTCATGACGTCGTATCAGGTCATTCTCGATGTACCCGCGCAGCCCTTCCTGGAACGCCTCGTGCGAGGTGTGCCGCACGCCCTCCAGCGGATGGTCGAGCGCGGTGAGGTCGAGCCGGTCGGCCGGGTCCGGCACGGCGGCGGCGACCAGCGCCCGGGTCTCGGCGGGGCCGGCGGCGGTCGCGTACCTGTCCTCGAAGTCGGCCCAGGCCATCGCCGTACGCCCGGGGTGGGCGGTGAAGAGCCGGTGGTAGTGGGCGAAGCCCAGCTCCTTCTCCACCAGCGGCCGCACATCGCGCCGGAAGTCGAAGCCCTCCGGCCGGGCCAGCAGCGTCTCGACCTCGGCGGGCCCGAAGAAGCGGGGCAGCGGGGGCCGGTCGCCGGTCCAGTCGTAGCCGATCTTCGAGTGGTACGGCACCCCGCGCCGGGAGCCGACGTACAGCACCGGCTCCCGCCCGGAGGGAACGTAGGTGTCCCCCGCGTACCGCCCGCCGCGCCCCTCGGTGAGCAGGACCATCAGGTCGACGAAGGCCAGCCCGAAGCCCCGTACGAGGACGGGTTCGCCGGCCTTCAGCGCGGACAGGTCGCTGTCGGCGGTGAAGTCGGGCGGCAGGTGCGTCAGGCCGTGCTCGCGGGCATAGGAGGCCAACGCGGCCTGCTCGTCGTCGAGTTCGGCGTCGAGGTGGCCGAGGGCGAGGATCACCAGGTCGGCGAGGAGGGGGCGCGGCCGGTCCGCCAGCCACACCTGCTGGCGGCCCTCGCGCGGCCCGCTGACCCGCAGGGCGCGCCGGGCGTGGTGGTGGACGGCGATGCCCTCGGGCAGTTCGGCCAGCGCGCGCTCGTACACATGGCGCAGATAGCGCCCCTGGAGCTGCCGGTCGGCGAAGGTGCCGCCGTCCAGCCCGGCCCATTCGTGCAGGGTGGGGCCCTCGCGCACCGGGCCGTCCATGGCCACGCTCTCGTCGGTGAACATGGTGACGTCCTCGGCGTGCGAGTTCATCCACAGCAGCGGCGACTGCTCCTGGCGCCAAATGCGGCCGCCGCCCGGCGGGTGCGGGTCGACCAGATGGATGTCGAGGCCCGTGTCGGCGTACAGCTCGGGGGCGTTGGCGGCGATGCGTTCCAGGAGGCCGGTCCCCCGCGGCCCGGCTCCCACGATCACCAACTGCGGCCTCATCGGGCGCGCTCCGTGCCGCGCGCGTAGTACTTCTCGACGTAACTCTGGCCGAGACCGAGCAGCGAGGTGACGGCGGCGTACCAGAGGGTCGCGACCATCAGCAGCGGAATGACCTGATAGGTGCGGTGGTAGACCAACTGGGCCGAGAACAAAAGGTCGTTGACGGCGATGACACTGACGATCGAGGTGCCCTTGAGGGTGCCGATCAGCATGTTTCCGGCGGGCGGCACGATGGAGCGCATGGCCTGGGGCAGCACGATCCGCCACCAGCGCCGCGCCCGGCTCAGGCCCAGCGCCTGGGCGGCCTCGACCTGGCCGCGCTCCACGGAGAGGATGCCGGCCCGGACGACCTCGGCGGCGAAGGCGGCCTCGTGCAGGGTGAGCCCGACGACGGCGACGGCGACCGGCGGGAGCAGGTCCACGGTCCGCACGCCGAGCACCTGCGGGTACAGGGCGCCGATGTTGAACCACAGCAGCAGCTGCACCAGGATCGGGATCGACCGGAACAGCCAGACGTACCCCCAACTCACCGCGCGCAGCACGGGATTGGCGGACAGCCGGAAGGCGGCGAGCAGGGTGCCGAGGGCGAAGCCGAGGACCATGACCACGGCGGTCAGCCACAGGGTGAGCCACAGTCCGCGCAGGATGGAGTCCGAGGTGAAGTAGTCGGCGACGACGCCCCATTGGAACGCCTTGTTGCGCACGACGGAGTCGGCCGCGAGGCCGAACAGGGCGAGGACGGCGACCGCGGCGGCCCACTGTCCGTACCGGCGCCGCGGGACGATCCGGGGGAGGTCCACGGGCTCGGGCGTCCCGGGTGTGGCGGGGATCTTTGCGAGGGTGTCGGATGACATGCGAAGGCTCCGTGACGCGAATCGTCAGAACGGGGTGGTGCCTTCACACGGGCCGCGCGGTACGGCGCGGACACGGCCGAGCCCCTCAGCAGGGCCGTCCCCCGAGACTACGTGGGCGTTTCCGCGCACTGTCAAGGCCGTCCACACTGTGAGCCGTACGTCTCAAGTCGGTTGACGGGGAACCGGATGCCTGTTCCACTTGGCCCATGCATCCACAGCAGTGGCTGGTCACCCGCTCCCACATCGACCTCGGTCGCGTGTGGTCCTGTTCCTGTTGAGCTGACCCCCTGCTCGCGCCCGCCGATCGCAGGCGTGCTCGCGTTCTCCCTTCTTTCTCCACCGCCTTCTCCACGCGCTCCCTCCGCGCCTTCACACGCGCACCCCTCCCCTCGCGTTGTCGCACCCTGCTGCTCACAGGAGACCGCCACCCGATGCGTTCACGTTTCTTGCTGCCTTTCGTCATGATGACGTCGGCCACCCTGTTCGTCACCGCCTGCGGTTCCGGCCCGGGCGGGACGGACGCGTCCGAAGTCGCCGCCAAGTCCGACGAGGTACCCACCACGGACGTCGTCTCGGCCGAGAAGAAGGACGCGGCGGCGGCCGGGCTGCTGCCCGCCGGCACCACCCGCCTCACCGTCGCGATCAGCGTCGGCGGCACCCCGCCCGGCACCACCTATCTCTCCGACGGCACGACGCTGACCGGCCAGGACGTCGACTTCGCCCAGGCGGTCGGCAAGGTGCTCGGGGTCGGGCTGAAGGTGGAACAGGCGAGTTTCGAGGCGATCCTGCCCGCCCTGGACAGCGGTAAGTACGACGTCGGCGCGAGCAACTTCGGCGTCACGGACGAGCGCCGCAGGACCATCGACTTCGTCACCTACGTCAACGACGGCCAGGGCTTCGCCGCCCGCAAGGACAGCAGGCTGCCCCGGATCACCGATCTGCGGCAGCTGTGCGGTCTGCACGTCGCGACCGGTGCCGGCACGACCTTCGAGGCCACGCTGGAGGCGAACCGGCACGTGTGCGCCGACGCGGGCAAGAAGGCCTACCAGGTGCAGACGTACGGCGAGTCGAGCGCGATGTGGTCCTCGGTGCAGCAGGGCCGCAGCGATGTCGTGATGTCCACGATCAACGGCCTGCGCTACGCCGTGGCCCACCAGGTGGGCCTGAGGTTCCTGGGCGAGTACCACCGCCTGGACGTGGGCTTCGCCTTCAAGAAGGGCACGAAGCTGGCCCCCGCGTTCCAGGCGGCGGTGAACAGGCTGCTGGCCGACGGCACCTACGCCAGGATCCTCAGGAAGTGGGGTACGACGGGGTCGGCGATCGACAGGTCCCGGATCAGCCCGCCCGAACTGGGGAGCTGAGCGACGCCGTCACAGCCCGCAGTCACAGCACGAGCAGCACTCGCAGCATTCACAGCACTCGAGGGCCTCGCAGCACGACCAGTCGCAGTTGCAGTCGCACGTGCCGCAGCAGCCCTCGCGCTTCTTGCGCGACCAGGGACCCTCGAACTCGTCGGCACAGCACACCTTGCAGGTGCAGCACAGGCCGAAGGCGGCGGCGCAACCGGCCCAGAAGCCCCGCTTGTCCGGGCGCGGCGGCTGCCCGTCGAAGGGGCTGCCGTACGGGTTGCCGGGAGCCGGTCCGAAGGAGGCCTCGGGCGCGTGTCCGCACGACCGCGAGCCGAACGCCCGGTCCACGGACCGCCCCAGCTCGTGCACGAGCAGCAGATGGGCGAGCCTGCCGTCGGCGAACCCGGTCTCCCGCAGGGCGAGCCGGATGCCGTGCAGGGCGTCGTCGGCGAGCCTGCGGGCCTCGGCGCGGGAGGTGCCGGTGGCCGTGAGGGGGTTCCAGGCGCCCGACAGGGCGTCGGACTCCTGGTCCTCGACGGCGTCCAGCAGATGCGCGAGCCGGCCGAAGAGGCGGCCCGCCTCCGCCAGGGGCCGTGCGTTGCCCGGGCGCCCGGCCAGCGTCGCGGTGTGGGCGAAGGCGGCGGCGGTCGCGGTCTCGGTCGGCTCGGTGACCGTCAGGATCGGGGTGCCGTATCCGGCGAGGGTCTCCAGGCCGAGCTGCCGGTCGACGGCCTCGACGAGGACGCCGGTGTCGAAGCCGACCGCGGCACCGCCGCGCGCGCCGGCCCGGCCCCAGCCCGCGGCGACGCGGCGGGCCGCGGCGGCCACCGGCCTGTGGGCCAGCAGCCCGTCCTGGTCGGCGACATGGTCACGGACCTTCGCCGCGGCGAGCACCAGGGAGACGGCGGCGGCGAGCCGCGCACCCTCGCCCTGGGCGACGGACGCGGTCCGCATCCCGCGCAGCGCGCACGGCCCGGCCGTACGCCGGGCACCGGCGGCCGGTCCCGTCTGAGCATCCGTCAGAACCGATATGAGCAGGCCGTCGTAGTTCGTCACGACGCGCGCGAGCTGTCCGTGATCGTGGCGCAGCGCGAGACACAGTCCGCACAAGTGCGCCATCCACTCGGCTTTGAGACGTTCTCCGAGCCGGTGTGAGCAGGGTCTGACGATTCCGAACACTTCGATCCCCCGTGATGTGGTACGACGTTGGCGTTCACCCGTCCGCAGTGACGATCACCCGTCCGCCGTCGACGATCATATTTCACTCTCAGTCAGCAGCTATACGAGTAAGGACCCTTGGGATACAAGGGCTCTCGACGGATCGGCTGTGCACCAGTACCGTCACAAACCCCCCGCGCGGCGTCTATCCACTTGGCGCGCCGTCCGCATCATGGATGACCATAGGGGTGCGGAAAGCAGAAAGACCGCTGTGAGAGGAGGCGTCCATGGGATCGGTACGCAAGGCGAGTGCGTGGCTCGGCCTCGTCGACGACAACGATGACGAGCGTTACTACGACGACGAGTACTCCGAGGGCACCGAGTCCGGGGACGCCTGGGTCACGGACCCGCGGGTGAAGGTGGCCACGGACACGGCCGAGGAGAAGGGCCGCCGGATCGGCACGGTCACCCCGGACAGCTTCCGGGACGCCCGCGCGATCGGCGAGCTGTTCCGGGACGGCGTCCCGGTGATCATGAACCTCACGGCGATGGAGCCCGGCGACGCCAAACGCGTGGTGGACTTCGCGGCGGGGCTGACCTTCGGTCTGCGGGGCACGATCGAACGGGTGGCGACCCGGGTCTTCCTGCTGACGCCGGCCAACACCGAGATCGTCAGCGGTGAGCCGGCCGCGCGCCGGGAGGACGGATTCTTCAACCAGAGCTGAGGCAGGGCCGCTCACCGGCCCTGCCTCCCCGGAGGTTCACCGGAAGGCGTCGAGCCCGGTGAGCGCCTTGCCCAGCACGAGCTGGTGCATCTCGACGGTGCCCTCGTAGGTGAGCACCGACTCGAGGTTGGTCGCGTGCCGCATCACGGGGTATTCGAGGGAGATCCCGTTGGCACCGAGGATCGTGCGCGCCGTGCGGCAGATCTCGATCGCCTCGCGGACGTTGTTGAGCTTGCCGAAGCTGACCTGCTCGGGGCGCAGGCGGCCGGCGTCCATCCGCCGCCCGAGATGATGGGCGAGCAGGATCCCCTTGTGCAGTTCGACCGCCATGTCGGCGAGCTTGGCCTGGGTGAGCTGGAAGCCGCCGATGGGCCGCCCGAACTGCTCGCGCGACTTCGCGTAGTCGACGGCCGCCTCGAAGCTGCTGCGGGCCGCGCCCATCGCGCCCCAGACGATGCCGTACCGGGCGTGGGAGAGACAGCTGAGCGGTCCGCGCAGGCCGGTGACCTCCGGCAGGACGGCGGTCGCGGGCAGTCGTACGTCGTCCAGCACCAGTTCGCTGGTGACCGAGGCGCGCAGCGACCACTTGTGCTTGATCTCCGGCGCCGAGAAGCCGGGGGCGTCGGTGGGGACGACGAAGCCACGGATGCCGTTGTCGGTCTGTGCCCAGACGACGGCCACTCCGGCGACCGAGCCGTTGGTGATCCACATCTTGCGGCCGTTCAGCACCCAGTCGTCGCCGTCGCGCTTGGCACGGGTGCGCATCGACGCCGGGTCGGAGCCGTGGTCGGGCTCGGTCAGTCCGAAGCAGCCGATCACCTCGCCGGCCGCCATGCGGGGCAGCCACTCGCGCTTCTGCTCCTCGCTGCCGAACCGGTGGATCGCGTACATGGCGAGCGAACCCTGGACGGAGACCAGGGAGCGGATGCCCGAGTCGGCCGCCTCCAGCTCCAGGCAGGCCAAGCCGTACTGCACGGCCGACGCGCCCGCGCAGCCGTAGCCGGTGAGGGACATCCCGAGGGCGCCGATGGAGCCGAGTTCGCGGGCGAGTTCCCGGATCCCGGGCAGCTCCCCGCTCTCGTACCACTCGGCGACGTACGGCAGCACCCGGTCCGCCGCCCAGGCCCGCACGGTGTCCCGTACGGCCAGGTCCTCCGGTTCCAGCAGGTCGTCGATGCCGAGCGGGTCGGCGGGATCGAACGGGGGCAACGTCGAGGACGCGGACATGGGACACCCTCCGGCACACGAAAACTAGCATCGCTAGTTACAGTTTGCCGCCGACGTTACGGCGCGGTGTGCCGCACGTCCAGTACGTCAGGCCGAGACGCGGGACTCCGCCGTCTCCCGGGGCGCGGGCAGCTCCACCGCCGCCGTGGCCTCGCCGCACTGCATGATCCGCGGCAGCCGCAGCGCCATCACCGCACCCAGCAGCAACAGCCCCGCACTCACCAGCAGCGTCACATGGAGCCCGTGCACGAACGAGTCCCGCGCCGCCTGGCGCAGCGCGACCCCGGCGCCGCCGTCGAGCCGGCCGGCGACGTCGTAGGCCTCGCCGAGCGAGTGCCCGGCCGCGTCGGCGGCGTACTGCGGAACGCCCGGCACCGACCGCAGACCCGGTGTGTAGGCGGCGTTCATCACGCTGCCGAGCAGCGCTATCCCGATCCCGGCGCCGAGCTGGTACGACGTCTCGCCGATCGCGGCCGCGCCACCGGCCTGCTCCACCGGGGCCTCGCTGAGCATCGACTCGTACGCCCCGAAGAGCGTGGTCTCCAGGCCCAAGCCGAGCAGCAGGAAACCGGACAGCAGCAGGGGCGCGTTGTCGCTGGCGCCCATCGCCGTGAGCGTCACGACCGCGGCGGCGGTCAGCAGGAAGCCGGCGCACACCATCCGGCGCGGCCCGAAGCGGCGCAGCATCCGCGCACCCGCGAGGCCCGCCGCCATCGCCGCGACGGTCAGGGGCAGCAGCCGGAGCCCGGTCTGCAGCGGCGACAGTCCGAGCACCAGTTGCAGATACTGCGCGGCGATCAGCTCCAGGCCGACCAGCGCGAGCATCGCCAGCACGATGCAGCCCACCGAGGTGCTGAACGCGGGCCGGCGGAACATCCGCAGGTCCACCAGCGGATGCGGAAGCCGCCGCTGGCGCCGTACGAAGAGGAAGAGGAGGGCGGCGCCGGCCAGCAGCGGCAGCACGGTGAAGGGGCCGGCCGGGGTCTCGCCGCCGCCCAGCCGCTTCACCCCGAGCACGACACCGAACAGACCCCCGGCCGCCATCAGCGCGCCCATGACGTCCCAGGGGCCGTTGCTCTCGCCCCGGGACTCGGGCAGCAGGATCCGGCCGACCGGGAGGCTGACCAGCATCAGGGGGATGTTGACGAGGAAGACCGCGCCCCACCAGAAGTGCTCCAGCAGAAAGCCGCCGAGCAGCGGGCCGACCGCCGCGCCGACGGCGGCGACCGCGCTCCAGATGCCGATGGCGAGGGCGCGCTCGCGCCGGTCGGGGAAGACCTGACGCAGGATCGACAGCGTCGCGGGCATGATCATGGCGCCGCCGACGCCGAGCAGCGCACGGGCGAGGATCAGGGTCCCGGCGGTCGGCGCGAAGGCGGCGACGGCGGAGGCGACACCGAAGAGGCCGTAGCCGAGGAGCAGGACACGTCTGCGGCCGATCCGGTCGCCGAGGGTGCCGAAGAGGATCAGCAACGAGGCGCAGACCAGCGGATAGACGTCGACGATCCAGAGCAGTTCCATGGCGCCCGGCCGGAGGTCCTCGGTGACGGCGGGGACCGCCACGTGCAGCACCGTCGCGTCGAGGGCGACGAGCAGCAGGCTGATGCAGAGGACGACGAGGACGACCCAGCGGTTGGCACCTGCTCCGGTCACCCGACCGCGCGGCCCTGCGGCAGCCGTGGTCGTCCCGGACATGCGTGCACCTCCCAGATGATCCCTCGCGTGCGGCGGACCGACGGGGTGGGGACTCCCTGTCGTACGGCCGGAGAGGAGCGGTGTCTCCGGCCCGCTCGAACCCACGCGGGTGACTCGTCAGCGTACGCGAGTTCACCGTGAGGACACGTGGCGGACCTCTCACCCGCTTGACGGAACCCCTGTGGCGTACGCCACTTCGCCCCCGCTTGACCGTGCCCCGGGGGCCGGTCCGGTTCCCGGGCCGTCCGATAATCGAGCCCGTGACCGATCTCGACTCGCGCGCGGCCCCGCCGCGCACCCCCCTGCTGCGCCGGGCCGCCCCGGCCCTTCTGGGCTATGCGGCCGTGCGCGCCGTGGGGCTGGTGGTGCTGGCGGTGTGGAGCGCCGCGCGCGGCACGAGCGCGTACACCCTGCTGACCGCGCGCTGGGACTCCCTTTGGTACACCCGCGTCGCCGAACTGGGTTACGGCTACGAAGTGCGGCTGCCCAACGGCGACGTGCACTCCAATCTGGCGTTCTTCCCGCTGCTGCCGTGGCTGGAGCGGCTGCTGCACGCGATCACACCGCTGTCGTACGCGGACGCGGGTTTCACGGTCAGCCTGTTCGCCTCGCTCGCCGCGGCCGGCGGGATCTTCGCGGTCGCGGAGCGGGTGTACGGGGCCCGGGCCGGGGTCTGCGCGGTGCTGCTGTGGGCGGTGCTGCCGGTCGGGATCGTGCAGTCGATGGCGTACAGCGAGTCGTTGTTCACGGCGCTGGCGGCCTGGTCGCTGTACGCGCTGCTGACCGGGCGCTGGGTGAGCGCGGGCGCGCTGGCGGCGCTGGCCGGGCTGACCCGGCCGGTGGGGGCGGCGGTGGTCGCGGCGGTGTGGGTCGCGGGCGTGCTCTCCTTCGTACGGGACCGCGCGGCCGTACGGGACCGCGCGGCGCCCGGCGCACACCCTCCCGCCTGGCGCCGCGCCCTCGGCATGGTGCTCGCCCCGCTCGGCGCCGCGGGCTACGTCCTGTGGGTCGGGCATCGCACGGGCAAGGGACCGCTGGGTTATCTGGACGTCCAGGCCGGCTGGCGCAACGGGTTCGACGGCGGCTATGCCTTCGCCCGTTTTGTGGCCGACAAGTTCACGTCATTTCCGTCCGCCCTCGCCGGCGCCGGACTGATCGTCGGGGTCGTGCTGCTGCTGTGGCTCTACGTCACCGGCGTCCGCCGGCGCCAGCCCGTCGAGCTGCTGGTGTACACGGGTGTCGTTCTCGCGCTCGCCCTGTGCGCGTCAAGTTACTTCGGTTCCAAGCCCCGGCTGCTGCTGCCCGCCTTCCCGCTGCTGCTGCCGCTCGCCTGCGCCCTGGCCCGGCTGCGCACGTCGAGATCCGCGCTGGTCACGGCGGGGTTGGCGGTCGCCTCCGCGGCCTACGGGGCGTTCTGGCTGAACGGCTCCGGTCCCCCATGATCAACTTCTACGACCGGTGACGCTCCGGAGAATTCCGCACCAGGACCCGGTTAACGCATTCATAAGCGCCATATAAACAACACCCGGCATGATCAAAGGAATTGAAGGGCGCAGCGTCACCGGATTGCGGAATCCCCGGAATTCAAGCCACCCTTGAGAGGTTTGCCACATCACATCGTCATCACAAAGCCGCAGTTTCGACGGGGTTCACAGCTCACTCGCTGTAACGTCGATTGGGTGCGTACTGAACGAAACCTCACTCGGCGTCTGGACCGGGTGTTCGCCAGACTCGACCGTGAGCCGGAACGACCGGCCCACATCGATGTGCCGAGGATGAGCCGGCACCGGGTCGTTCTGTTCACGGCGACCCTGGCTTTCTACCTCGCGATCGTGTGGGCCGTCGTGATCACGTCCTGGCTGGTCCGGCTCGACTGGCAGGTCATGTTCTTCCGGCCGTACCAGCAGTGGCCGCAGATCCACGCCTTCCTCGACTACTACGTGGTGCTCGGCCAGCGCGGCCCCACCGCCGTGATGGTCGCGGCCTGGCTCGGCTGGCGCTCCTGGCGGCAGCACACGCTGCGTCCGCTGCTGACCCTGGCCACCTCGCTGCTGCTGCTGAACATCACGGTCGGCGCCGCCAAGTACGGCATGGGGCGCCTCGGTCCGCACTACGCGACCGTGATCGGCTCGAACGAGATGATGCGGGGCGGCGATATATTTCCCAGCGGCCACACCGCCAACGCGGTCGTGACCTGGGGCATCCTGGCGTATCTGGCCTCCACCCCGCGGGCCCGCCGCTGGCTGTCGGCCGTGTCCGCGGTCACCTCGCTCGGCGTCGGCATGACCACCGTCTACCTCGGTACGCACTGGCTGAGCGACGTGCTGCTGGGCTGGGCCGCGGGCCTGCTGATCCTGCTCGCGCTGCCGTGGTTCGAGCCGCTGATCGCCAGGACCGAGACCGCGCTGTTCGATCTGCGCGACCGCTGGCGGGCCCGCCGCACCCGGCCCGTGGCCGAACCGGCCGTACCGGTCACCCCGGTGGTGCTCAAGCCGCGCGGTGCTCCGGCCGGGCAGCCGAGCCCGGCGCGCGAGCCGGTCGCCTCGACCCGCGCCTCCCGTGGGCTCGCGCATCTGGCCCCGGTCCCGCACACGACCCGTTCGGAACGCAGCCCGGTCACCCCGGTGGGCAGCCGCCGCCCGCCGCACGCCGACCGCCTCCCGCGCGGCACGTCGCAGCCGGCCCGCCCGCTCACGGGAGGCTGAGGCCGCATCGGGCGCGGCGGGGGCCAGTACGCACACTCCCCCGCCCGGACCGACCCGACAGCCCCGCAGCACGGCGAAGGCCCCGTCTCCCTCCTCGGGAGCGGGGCCTTTCCCCTGCGTGGGGGCGCTTCGTGCGTGGGGCGCTTCGTGCGCGGGGGCGTTCAGCCCTTCCAGGCGCGGGCCACCCGGCCGTCGCGCACCTCGAAGTTCAGCCGTCCCGCCCGGTACTCCATGGTGATGATCGCGCCCGGCGGCAGCGACCGTACCGTCGCCCAGCCCCGCTGCCGAGCGAGCCGCTCGGCGTGCGCGGCGTCGAGACCGACGTACCCGTCCGGACTGTCCTGGGGCTCCGCTGACGGAGTGGGAATCGGTGCCATGCGGCTACGCTAGCAAGGTAAGAGGACGATCCGCCCTCGGTCACACTTCTGTCACAGCTTCCGGACCCGTGTTTCCGCCGAACTCCGTCACACGTACGGGGGTTTCCTCGCGGCTTGCCGAGTCAATCGAACAGAATGCGCGCCGGTCGCGGCGCCGCCCCCAATTACCCGTCGTTAAGCTCCGCAGCGCGGATCGGCGCGCGGCACGGACAGGATTATCCGCGTAATCCAGCTCGATATCAGGACAGCTGACGCCGCATAGGAATTTCACGGATTCAGCACACGACAGCCGCCGCCCTCGGTGGGCGGCGGCCGTCCTGCGGGGTGCTCGGTGCTCAGAGTGCCAGGCGCTGGCCGGGCACGATCAGGTTCGGATCGGCGCCGATGACCTTCTCGTTGGCGGCGTAGATCCGCTGCCAGGTGGTCCCGTGCCGGGCGGCGATGGCGCTCAGCGTGTCGCCCTCACGGACGGTGTAGTCACCGCGGGAGGCGCTGCGGCCCGAGTGGGTCGCGGGTCGCTCCGACTGCCGCGCCGGGGCGGACCGGGTCGGAGCGGGCTCGGTCGGGGCGGACTTCGTCGTCTCACCCTTCGAGGCCGCCGTACCGGACGAACCGGTGTGGTCGGCCGCGGGAGCCGCGCCATAGGCTTCGGCGCGGGCCGAGCAGACCGGCCAGGCGCCCCAGCCCTGGGCCTGCTGGACCTGGGTGGCGACGGCGATCTGCGCGCTCCTGGAGGCCTGGTCGGCCGTCGGGGCGTAGGCGGTGCCGCCGTACGCGCGCCAGGTGCCGGCGGAGAACTGGAGCCCGCCGTAGTAGCCGTTGCCGGTGTTGATGTGCCAGTTGCCGCCGCTCTCGCACTGGGCGATGCGGTCCCACACCCCGTTGTCCGCCGCTGCGGCGTTGCCGGTCGCGGCCAGCAGCCCCAGGGGGGCGAGCAGCGCGGCTCCGGCGAGCGCGGCCGTCGTACGGCCCTTGCGGCCGCCGTCGTGACGGGCGGTGTTGCGGGTGGTATCGGCACACTCGGACATGTAATTCCCTCTCCACGAACCCGGGTTCCCCCGGGCGGAGCGCGCCTCGCCGCGGACGACCGCGGTTCCTCGCGCCCGCCCCGTCCGCCGTGACCGGTGCCGGCGGTCGTGCTGCCGGTGCCGGGCGGTGGACGCACCCGAGCGGTGCTCGTTGCACACGGCGGAGGAATCTAGGGAGGACGACCTGCTGAAATCAACCAACTCGCCGTCGCTCCAGGCCAGTTGAGAGTTACCACTGGTAACGACAATTTTCGGCCACCCACTACATCCTCGGATTTCCTGATTTGTCGACCAAACACTGAAGCGATCTGTGATTCACTTCACCCGTTCAAGCTCCTTGACTGGCCGGGGAGTTGACGGTGAGTGGCTGATTCCGCACGCCTGGTGACCGTGTGCGGCGGTTGGTGCGAACCGGTCCCCCTCGGGGCGTGACTCCCACCACAGGACGTCCGTTGTCTTCTTCATGAGCCCGGGACCCCGGGACTCATCGGCCGGGAGCCACCCGGCCGACTCAGCACCGCATCCCGAGGGAGCCACCGTGCCGCGCATGCTCGACGTGAGTGACGCCGTACGCGCAGAGATCGGCGACGAAGAAGCCAACCGGCTGCTCGCCGGAGAGAACGCCCCGGGCAGTTACGACTGCACGTCCTGCCGCACCCCGGGCGACTCCGACCAGGAACGCACCAGCACCGTCCTGTTCGTCGGCGACGAGACCGCGGTCCTCGCCTTCGCGCACGCCACCTGCCTGCCCTCCCAGGTCGTCCAGGTCACCGAGGAGCAGCTGCAGGGCGCCGTCCGGTCCATCGGCGGGGTCGGCGGTGACCTCGCCGGCAGCGGACCGCACAAGGCCGCGTCCGAGCAGGCGGTGCTCGGTGTGACCAGCGGACTCGTCCTGATCGAGGGCGAGTTGCACCCCGCGCTCGTCGTCGAACCGACCACGCCGATCGTGCGCCCGGGTACCTCCGGGACCGGCGACGACTTCCTTCCGCTCCTCATCGAGCAGGGGTTCATGCCGGTGACCGAGCTGACGTCCGTTCCCCCGGTGCTGCACGGCTGGTCGGTGCTGCTCGCCGTGGGCCAGCTGCACGCGGTGCTCCAGCCGTCGGCGACCGGCGGACAGCCCGTCGCCTGGTGGCAGGCCCATCAGCCGCTCCAGGTCACGGACAGCTGGCGGGCCGCGGCCAACAAGCATCAGCAGGTGCTGATGTACGCGGCGCCGGTGGGGTCGATCGGGCGTCAGCCCCGGGAGGATCTGCTGCGGTCGTCTCTCGACAAGGCCGCGGCGGAGGACAAGCTGGTCGCGGCGGCGCTTCCGCTTGCCGGTACGTGATCCATTCACCCAGGGGGGCTGCCGCGCTGGGGCGACTACCGGCGCATTGCGGCCTGTCGCACAGTTCCTCGCGCCCCTATATGCGGCCGTATCTCTTCAAAGGCGCTGTCGTTTGGACATACGTGCACGCATACGACACTCCTCCTCCCCGCCGGTCCGCCTTCGTCTCCGTTCCGTCCGCCCGGGCTCCTCATGAGCCCTCCGGCGGATGCTCGGCCACGCCGATCTACGACATGCTCTACGCGGAGTGGGTCAAGACCTTCCGCACGCTGCCGGGCGACCGCAGCGGTGAGGAGGAGCTGGGGTTCAGCGCCTTCGGGAATCTCCCGGGCGGTACGGGCTCTTACGGAGGCCACCGCTCGGGGTCGTTCAGCAGCTCGTACAGCGCCTACAGCGCCGGGGCCTACAGCGCACGGCAGCAGTCGCAGGCGCAGTGGCAGCGGGTCGGCACGATCGGGCGGCAGCAGGAGACCGGGATGCACTACGTTCCGGCGGCGGCGCTGCCGCCGGGGCCGCGCCGGGGCATGTGACACACGACAGGGGCGGCCCCCGACCTTGGTGGTCGGGGGCCGCCCCTGTGCGTCGTGGACGTACTACTTCTTCTTCGCGCCGCGCTTCTCGCGCACCCGCACCGAGATGTGGATCGGGGTGCCCTCGAAGCCGAACTCCTCGCGCAGCCGGCGCTCGATGAAGCGGCGGTAGCCCGCCTCGATGAAGCCGGAGGCGAACAGGACGAAGCGCGGGGGCTTGGTGCCGGCCTGGGTGCCGAACAGGATGCGCGGCTGCTTGCCGCCACGCACCGGGTGCGGGTGGGCGGCGACCAGCTCGCCGAGGAAGGCGTTCAGCCGGCCGGTGGGGACACGGGTCTCCCAGCCGGCGAGGGCGGTCTCGATCGCCGGGACCAGCTTCTCCATGTGGCGGCCGGTGCGTGCCGAGACGTTCACACGCGGGGCCCACGCCACCTGGCCCAGCTCGGTCTCGATCTCCCGCTCCAGGTAGTAGCGGCGCTCCTCGTCGAGGGTGTCCCACTTGTTGAAGGCCAGGACCACCGCGCGGCCCGCCTCGACGGCCATCGTGACGATCCGCTGGTCCTGCACCGAGATGTTCTCGCAGGCGTCGATCAGGATGACCGCGACCTCGGCCTTCTCCACGGCGGCGGCCGTGCGCAGGGAGGCGTAGTAGTCGGCGCCCTGCTGGAGGTGGACGCGCTTGCGGATACCGGCGGTGTCCACGAACTTCCAGGTCACGCCGCCCAGTTCGATCAGCTCGTCGACCGGGTCGCGGGTGGTGCCCGCCAGCTCGTTGACGACGACGCGCTCCTCGCCCGCCACCTTGTTCAGCAGGGAGGACTTGCCGACGTTCGGGCGGCCGATGAGCGCGATGCGGCGCGGACCTCCGACGGCGCTGCCGAAGGTCTGCTCCGGCGCCTCGGGCAGCGCCTCCAGGACGGCGTCCAGCATGTCGCCGGTACCGCGGCCGTGCAGGGCGGAGACCGGGTGCGGCTCGCCGAGGCCCAGGTTCCACAGGTAGGACGCGTCGGCCTCGCCGCTCGGGCCGTCGACCTTGTTGGCGCACAGCACGACCGGCTTGCCGGCCTTGCGCAGCAGCCGTACGACCGCCTCGTCGGTGTCGGTCGCGCCGACCTTGGCGTCCACGACGAAGACGACCGCGTCGGCCGCCTCGATCGCGTACTCCGCCTGGGCGGCGACGGAGGCGTCGATGCCGAGGACGTCCTGCTCCCAGCCGCCGGTGTCGACGACCTTGAAGCGGCGGCCCGCCCACTCGGCCTCGTAGGTGACACGGTCGCGGGTGACACCGGGCTTGTCCTCGACGACGGCCTCGCGGCGGCCGATGATCCGGTTGACCAGGGTCGACTTGCCGACATTGGGGCGGCCGACGACGGCGAGCACGGGCAGCGGGCCGTGGCCCGCCGCCTCGATGGCGCCCTCGACGTCCTCGATGTCGAAGCCCTCTACCGCTGCGAGCTCCATGAACTCCGCGTACTCGGCGTCGCCGAGCGCCCCGTGCTCGTACTCGTGCGCGGCCGAGTCGTCGGGCTGGATGTCGTCGTTCATGAAGTCCGTACCTCGTCGTTCATTGGTGGTGATCGGTGGAACGGCCCTTCATGGGCTGATCCACTACTCAAGTGTCGCCTAGCGCCCGGTCAGGCGCCTGGCGTTTTCCAGGTGGCTGGTGAGCTGCTTCTGGATGCGCTCGGTCGCCTCGTCCAGCGCCTTGCGCGTGCGCCGCCCGCTGCCGTCGCCCGCGTCGAACGGGTCGCCGAAGACGACGTCGACGCGGGAGCGCAGCGGGGGCAGTGCCTTGATCAACCGTCCCCGCTCCCGGGAGCTTCCCAGGACGGCCACGGGCACGATCGGTGCGCCGCCGCGCACGGCGAAGTAGGCGAGCCCGGCGCGCAGCGCGGCGAAGTCGCCCTCGCCCCGGGTGCCCTCCGGGAAGATGCCCAGCACGCCGCCGTTCTCCAGCACGCCGAGCGCCCGGGTGATGGCGGTGCGGTCGGTGGTCGTGCGGTCCACCTTGACCTGGCCGATGCCGGTCAGGAAGGGGTCCAGCGGGCCGATGAACGCTTCCTTCTTGATCAGGAAGTGCGTCGGCCGGGGCGCCACGCCCATGACCATCGGGCCGTCGATGTTGTGGGAGTGGTTCACCGCGAAGATCACCGGGCCGGTCGCGGGCACCTTCCAGGCGCCGAGCACGCGCGGCCTGAACAGCCCGAACATCAGGCCGACGCCGATGCGCCGGCCGACCTCGGCGCCTCTCTCCGAGGGCAGCCCCTCCGAAGGAGCGGACGGACGGCTCACTTCCCGGCCCGCTTCTCCTCGACCAGGGTGACGACGCAATCGATGACCTGGGCGAGAGTCAGCTCGGTGGTGTCCACCTCGACCGCGTCGTCCGCCTTGGCGAGCGGCGAGGTCTTGCGGGAGGAGTCGGCCGCGTCCCGCTTGATCAGGGCCTCGCGGGTGGCGTGGACGTCGGCGCCCTTCAGCTCGCCGCTGCGGCGGGCCGCGCGGGCCTCCGGGGAGGCGGTGAGGAAGATCTTCAGGTCGGCGTCCGGCAGGACGGTCGTCCCGATGTCCCGGCCCTCGACGACGATGCCGTACTCCGCGCCGGCGGCGATCGAGCGCTGCAGCTCGGTGATCCGGGTCCGCACCTCGGGCACCGCGCTGACGGCGCTGACCTTGGAGGTGACCTCCTGCGTGCGGATCGGACCGGCCACGTCGGTGCCGTCGACCGTGATGGTCGGGGCGGCCGGGTCGGTGCCGGAGACGATCTCCGGCTTGCCGGCGACGGCGGCGACGGCGGTCGGGTCGGCCAGGTCGATGCTGTTGTTCACCATCCACCAGGTGATCGCCCGGTACTGGGCGCCGGTGTCCAGGTAGCTCAGGCCGAGCTGCGCGGCCACGGCCTTCGACGTGCTCGACTTGCCCGTGCCGGAGGGGCCGTCGATCGCGACGATCACGGGCTTGGCGGTCGGGGCGGCGCCGTTTTCCACGGAGGGACACCTTCCTGGTGCGGTGTGGGCGGATGCGGGGAGCGAGAGCGCCCCGCACAAGGTTACTGGGTGCGGGTCACTCGTCCGGACGCGTACGGGTGCCCTACTGCCGCAGCGCCCAGCCCCGCTCGCGCAGCGCCTCCTTCAGAACGGCCGCCGCCTTCGGCTCGACCGAGAGCTGGACCAGACCGGCCTGCTGCCCGGTCGCGTGCTCGATGCGCACGTCCTCGATGTTGACCCCGGCCCGTCCCGCGTCGGCGAAGATGCGGGCCAGCTGGCCGGGCTGGTCGTCGATGAGGACGACGACGGTCTCGTACACGCGCGGCGCGCTGCCGTGCTTGCCGGGCACCCGCACCTGGCCCGCGTTGCCGCGGCGCAGCACGTCCTCGACGCCGGTGGTGCCCTCGTGCCGCTTGGCCTCGTCGGAGGACTGCAGGGCGCGCAGGGCCCGCACGGTCTCGTCGAGGTCGGCGGCGACGTCGCAGAGCAGGTCGGCGACCGGGCCGGGGTTCGCGGAGAGGATGTCGATCCACATACGGGGGTCGGAGGCGGCGATCCGGGTGACGTCCCGGATGCCCTGCCCGCACAGCCGTACGGCGGCCTCCTCGGCGTTCTCCAGGCGCGCGGCGACCATGCTCGACACCAGGTGGGGCATGTGGGAGACGAGGGCCACGGCGCGGTCGTGGGCGTCGGCGTCCATGACGACCGGAACGGCCCGGCAGTGCGAGACCAGCTCCAGGGCGAGGTTCAGCACCTCGGTGTCGGTGTCCCGGGTCGGCGTGAGCACCCAGGGGCGGCCCTCGAAGAGGTCGGCGGTCGCGGCCAGCGGGCCGGACTTCTCGCGGCCGGACATGGGGTGGGAACCGATGTACGCCGACAGGTCCAGGCCGAGCGCCTCCAGCTCGCGGCGCGGGCCGCCCTTGACGCTGGCCACGTCGGCGTAGCCGCGGGCCACGCCCTTGCGCATGGCCTCGGCGAGCACGCCGGCCACGTGTGCGGGCGGGGCGGCCACGATCGCGAGGTCGACGGGTCCCGCGGGGGCCTCTTCGGTGCCGGCGCCCAGCGCGGCGGCCGTACGGGCCTGCTCGGGGTCGTGGTCGGCGAGGTGGACGGTGACGCCGCGCTGGACGAGAGCCAGGGCGGCGGAGGTGCCGATGAGCCCGGTTCCGATGACGAGTGCGGTTCTCACTGGGCGATGTCCTTGCGCAGGGCGGCCGCGGTGCCGAGGTAGACGTGGGCGATGTCGGCGCGGGGCCGGTCGGACTCGATGTGGGCGAGGACCCGTACGACCCGGGGCATGGCGCCCGCGATGTCGAGTTCCTGGGCGCAGATCAGGGGTACGTCGACGATGCCGAGCTTGCGGGCGGCGGCGGCCGGGAAGTCGCTGTGCAGGTCGGGGGTGGCCGTGAACCAGATGCTGATGAGGTCGTCGGCACTCAGCCCGTTGCGCTCCAGGATCGCGGTGAGCAGGGCTCCGACCTGCTCGTCCATGTGCCCGGCCTCGTCCCGCTCCAGTTGGACGGCCCCACGGACCGCTCGTACCGCCACGGCGCTGCTCCTTGCTGACATACGGATCTGTTCTTGGTCCGTCCAGCGTAGTCAGCCCGTGCGGGCGGGGCGCACGGCGCCCGATCACTGAGACGATGCGGATCATCCGGTATCGACCGATCTCAACGTCTCTTTGGAGGGCGCCATGGCCGAGGGTACGAAGCGGCGCACGGTTTTGGTGACGGGCGCGGCGGTGCTGATCGCCCCCCTCACGGCATGCGGGGGTGGCGGTACCAGCGCCAGCGGCACCGATCTGGGGAAGACCGGTGACATCCCGGAGGGCGGCGGCAAGATCTTCAAGGACGAGAAGGTCGTCGTCACGCAGCCGTCGAAGGGCGACTTCAAGGCCTTCTCGGCGATCTGCACCCACGAGGGCTGCACGGTGAGCAAGGTCGTGGACGGCACGATCGACTGCCCGTGTCACGGCAGCAAGTTCCACATCGCCGACGGCGCGGTGGCGCACGGCCCGGCGACCAGGCCGCTGCCGGCGAAGTCGATCAAGGTGGAGGGAAATTCGATCCGCCTGACGTGAGGGTCCGCGTACGCTCCCGGACATGCGGAACGATCACCTGGTGCGGGATCACACGGTCTACGCCTGCGTCATGGGCTCCCGGGCGTTCGGGCTGGCGACGGAGGCGAGCGACACCGACCGGCGCGGGGTGTTCCTCGCCCCCACCGCCCTGTTCTGGCGGTTCGAGAAGCCGCCGACGCATGTGGAGGGGCCGGACGAGGAACGGTTCTCCTGGGAGCTGGAGCGGTTCTGCGAGCTGGCGCTGCGCGGCAATCCGAACATCCTGGAGTGCCTGCACTCGCCGCTGGTGGAGCACGCGGACGACACCGGCCTGGAGCTGCTCTCCCTGCGCGGCGCCTTCCTCTCCCGGCGGGCCCACGACACCTTCACCCGCTACGCCCTCGGTCAGCGCCGCAAGCTGGACGCCGACGTCCGCGCGACGGGCGCCCCGCGCTGGAAGCACGCCATGCATCTGCTCCGCCTGCTGATGACCGCCCGTGACCTGCTGCGCACCGGCGAACTGCGCCTCGACGTCGGCGACCAGCGCGAACCGCTGCTCGCGGTGCGGCGCGGCGAGGTCTCCTGGTCCGAGATCGAGACCCGGATGACCCGACTGGCGGCGGAAACGGACCGGGCCCTGTCCCGCACCCCGCTCCCCCCGGAGCCGGACAGCGCCGTGGTCGCCGACTTCCTGTTCCGCACCCGCCGCACCTCGGCACTCGGCCCGCGGGACCCCACCCCGACCGACCTGCCGCACCCCCCTCGCTCAGTTCGCCAGGCGGACGCGGATCACGAAGTCGTGCAGGGCGTCGTAGGTGCTGGGCGCGTCGGGCAGGGATGAGGTGGCCTGGGCCTCGTCCAGGACGGCGTGCAGGTGCTCCACGTCGGCCTCCACGCGTGCGTGCGCGATGTCGGTCTTGCCGTGCTCCCGCTCCCGCTTGGCGGCTATCAGCTCGGGCAGATAGCCGGGGGCGTCGACCTGGTCCAGCAGGGTGGGCAGATGGGCCTGGACCTCGCCGCTGCGCATGAGGTGGATGCCGGTGAGCAGGACCCGGAAGGTGTAGAGCAGCGGCTTGAGTTCGCCGGTCTTCTCGAACAGCCGCCACTGGGTCACCGCGAACCCCCGGTAGTGGTGGGCGTGGTGGCTGGTGACGACGCCGGAGGCCAGTGCGGCCAGCTCACGGTGCGTGTCGCCGGTGTGCACGACCAGGGGCGAGAGCAGCTGCTCCAGGACGTAGCCGTTGCGGCGGAGCATCAACCGTACGAACTTGCGCAGATCGTGCGTGACGAGGTCCAGCTCGACGCCGAACCGCACCCAGGCCCGCGAGCGCGTCTCCTCCGGCTCGCGCAGGCCGACGAGGTCGGCGGCCGGAAGCAGATGGACGCCGCGCAGGTCCACGTCGGAGTCCTGCGAGGGGAAGCCGTAGAGGTGGGCTCCGGAGACGGTCGCGAACAGCAGCGGGTCGGGCTGTTCCGCGACCACGGGCGCGAGGTCGAGGTCTTCGATCATGGTTCTAAGCGTCCCAGAGCGTTCCCAGCGCCAAAAGGTCGCCTCGGTACTCGATCCGCCCGGCCCAGTCCGCCGGCCAGGCGTCCGCGCCCAGCCAGGCACCCGCGAAGGCGCCGGTGAGACAGGCGATGGAGTCGGAGTCGCCGGCGGTGCACGCGGCCCGGCGCAAGGCGGTGACGGGCTCGTCGGGGAAGAGCAGGAAACACAACAGCCCGGTGGCGAAGGCCTCCTCGGCGATCCAGCCCTCACCGGTGGCCAGGCACGGGTCGGCCTCCGGGGAGACCGTCCGCACGGCCTCCTGGAGCCGGTCGAGGACGGCCAGGCACTCGTCCCAGCCCCGCGCGATGAATTGTTCGGCACCGGGGTCCTGGGAGCGGGTCCACAGATCGCCTAGCCAGGTGTGGTCGTAGAAGGTGCGGTGGTCGTGCGCGTACGCGCGCAGGTGCCCGATCAGGGCCGCCGGGTCCGTGCCCTGGGCCAGCAGGTGGACGGCGTGCGCGGTGAGGTCGGAGGCGGCGAGCGCGGTGGGATGGCCGTGGGTGAGCGCGGACTGCAACTGGGCGGCACCGGCACGCTGTTCGCCGCTCAGCGCGGGGGCGAGCCCGATCGGGGCGACGCGCATGTTGGCACCGCAGCCCTTGGAGCCGATCTGGCTGGCGTCCTGCCAGATCCTGCCCTGCCTCGTGAGGAGTTCGCACGCGGTCAGGCACGTGCGGCCCGGGGCGCGGTTGTTCTCCGGCGAGTGGTACCAGTCCACGAACTCCTCGCGCAGCGGCCGCTCCAGCCGCTTGGGCCCGATGGGGCCGCGTTCCACGGCCGTCCGCAGGGCCCGCCCGACGGCCAGGGTCATCTGCGTGTCGTCGGAGACGAAGGCCCGCTTCGGCAGCTCCATCTCCCGCCAGGGCCCGCACTTGGCGAGGATCGAGGGCACGTCGTTGAACTCGGTCGGGAAGCCGAGGGCGTCCCCGAGGGCGAGACCGATCAGTGCCCCGGTGGCGGCTTGCTTGGGCATCACACCATCCCCCTTTATCGTCATGCTGACAATAAAGGGGGATGGTGATCACCGCAAGGGAGTCGCCTAGAGATCGACTTCCTGCATCAGCATGCCGACCTCGGTGTTGGACAGCCGACGCAGCCAGCCCGACTTCTGGTCGCCCAGGGTGATCGGGCCGAAGGCGGTGCGCACGAGCTTGTCGACCGGGAAGCCGGCCTCGGCCAGCATGCGGCGCACGATGTGCTTGCGGCCCTCGTGCAGGACCACCTCGACCAGGTAGTTCTTGCCGGTCTGCTCCACGACCCGGAAGTGGTCCGCACGCGCGTAACCGTCCTCCAGCTGGATGCCGTCCTTCAGGCGCTTGCCCAGGTCGCGCGGGATCGGCCCGACGATGTGCGCGAGGTAGGTCTTCTTCACGCCGTACTTCGGATGCGTGAGGCGGTGCGCCAGCTCGCCATGGTTGGTGAGCAGGATGACGCCCTCGGTCTCGGTGTCCAGCCGGCCGACGTGGAAGAGCCGCGTCTCGCGGTTGGTGACGTAGTCACCGAGGCACTGGCGCCCCTCCGGGTCCTCCATGGTGGACACCACTCCGGCGGGCTTGTTCAGCGAGAAGAACTGGTACGACTGCGTCGCGACCGTCAGGCCGTCGACCTTGACCTCGTCCTTCTCCGGGTCGACCCGCTTGCCCTGCTCGGTGACGATCTCGCCGTTCACCTCGACCCGGGCCTGGTCGATCAGCTCCTCGCAGGCCCGCCGCGAGCCGTAGCCCGCGCGCGCGAGGACCTTCTGGAGGCGCTCGCCCTCCTGCTCGGCGCCCGGGAAGGTCTTGGGCAGCTTGACGTCCTTCTTGCCCGCGTAGCGCTCCCGGTTGCGCTCCTCGACGCGCGTCTCGTACTCACGCGAGCGCGCCGGAGCCGTACGGCCGCCCTGCTGGGGCTTCTTCGGGCCGCCCTTGGCTCCCCCGCGCGCGGCGCCGCCCCGGCCGGCCTTGGGGCCGTCCTGGGTGGCCCCGGGGCCCACGTCGTAGCGGCGCTCCTCCGGGCGGGGCTTGCGGGGACGGCCCTGCCCCTGCTTCTGGTCCCTGTCGTTGCCGGCTCCGCGGTAGTTACCGCGCCCGCCGCTCTTGCCGCTGCCGCTGCTTCGCATCAAAATTCCGTCGTTGTCCTATTAGGCATATCCGTCGTGGGACCGTCGTCCGCGTCCGGGGCGTCCGGATCGAACGACGGCACGCCTTCCTGGGTCTCGGCCTCGATCGCCTCCGCCTCCGGGAGGAAGGGCGCGAGCTCCGGAAGCTCGTCCAGGCCACGCAGGCCCATCCGCTCCAGGAAGTAGTTCGTCGTCCTGTACAGGATCGCACCTGTTTCGGGTTCCGCGCCCGCTTCCTCGACCAGACCGCGCTGCAGGAGGGTGCGCATCACGCCGTCGCAGTTGACCCCGCGCACCGCGGAGACACGGCTGCGGCTGACCGGCTGGCGGTAGGCGACGACGGCGAGGGTCTCCAGCGCCGCCTGGGTGAGCCGGGCGGTCTGGCCGTCCAGGACGAGCCGCTCGACGGCCGGGGCGTACTCCGCGCGCGTGGAGAAGCGCCAGCCGCCCGCGACGAACCGCAGCTCGAAGCCGCGCCCCTGCACGGCGTACTCGTCGGCCAGCTCCCGCAGCGCGTCCGCGACCTGCCGTCGGGGCCGCTCCAGCAGCTTCGCCAGGTGCTCCTCGGTCGCGGGCTCGTCCACGACCATGAGCATCGCCTCCAGGGCGGGCTTGAGCGCGAGACCGGCCACGGCCCGCGGCCCGGCCGGTGTCTGCGTGGTCTGCTCGCTCACGGCTTCTTCTCCTCCTTGGGCTCCTCGGGCGGCCGGTCGAACTCGTCGGTGACCCTCGGCGCCGTGTCCGTGTCCCCGCCGGTCCAGCGCACCAGCAGCTCCCCGAGCGCGGTCTCCTGCTCCAGGGCGACGGCCTTCTCGCGGTACAGCTCCAGCAGGGCGAGGAACCGGGCCACCACGGTGAGGGTGTCGTCGGTGTCCTCGACCAGGGCCCGGAAGCTGGCCTCGCCCAGCTCGCGCAGCCGGGCGACCACGATCCCGGCCTGCTCCTGCACGCTGACCAGCGGGGCGTGGATGTGGTCGACGTAGACCTGCGGCTTGGGCCTGGGCTGCATCGCCTTGACCGCGAGCCTGGCGAAGCCCTCGGGGCCGATGCTGATGACGACCTCGGGCAGCAGCTCGGCGTACTGGGGTTCCAGGCCGACGGTACGGGGGTAGCGGCGGGCCTCCTCGTCCAGGCGGCCGTTGAAGATGTCCGCGATCTGCTTGTAGGCGCGGTACTGCAGCAGCCGCGCGAACAGCAGGTCCCGGGCCTCCAGCAGCGCCAGGTCGGCCTCGTCCTCGACCTCGGCGGCGGGCAGCAGCCGGGCCGCCTTCAGATCGAGCAGCGTGGCGGCCACGACGAGGAACTCCGTGGTCTGGTCCAGGTCCCAGTCGGGTCCCATGGCCCGGATGTGCGCCATGAACTCGTCGGTGACCTTGGACAGCGCGACCTCGGTGACGTCCAGCTTGTGCTTGGAGATCAACTGGAGCAGCAGGTCGAAGGGTCCCTCGAAGTTCGAGAGCCGGACCTTGAAGACGCCGTCGCCCGGTTCCTGCGGTTGCGTGGCCGCGGGCGCCCGGTCCGGTGGCGCGCCGTCGTGTGCATCGGGCTCGGCCGCGGTGACGACCTCGGCCGGCGAAACGACCTCGGCCGGCCGGACCCGTGCGGTCCCCGGCCCCCGGCCCAGCGCGCGCCGACGGCCGGCACCGGTGCCGGGGAGGGGAACGTCGTTCGAGGTCATGGCCTCCGCAGGCTACCCCTACCGCCCCCGCAGCCGTCGTACGAGGATGCTCGCGTCCCCGCGGGACTCCAGGTCGGCCAGGACCACCGCCACCGCCTCGCGGACGATCCGCCCGCGGTCGACGGCGAGCCCGTGCTCGCCGCGGAGCACCAGGCGCGCGTGCTCGAGGTCCATCAGTTCCTCGGCGGAGACGTAGACCGTGATCTTCTCGTCGTGCCGTTCGCGCCCGCTGGGCCGCCGGGCCGGGGCCCGCCCGCGCTTGCGCGGCTGGGCGTCGGCAGAACCCTCCTGCGCCGCCTGCCGCCGGGCCGGGCGAATGCGGGACTCGCCGGTCTCGGCCTGTCCGGCCTCCGCCGCGACGTGCTCCGCGCCCTCGCCGTCGCCGCCCTGGACCGGCACCGACTGCGGTGCGTCCTCGGCGGCGGCAGCGTCGTCGCTCTCCCCCGCGGGAGCCGGCACCCGGACCTCACCGTTGGCGCCGCGGCGGGGAGTCGACGGCTGCAGCGCCGTCCCGCCTGTCGTACGGAAGAGTTCGTCGGCCCCGGGCAGACTCACTCGGCGTGACACCGGGCGAGCACCTCCCTGGCGAGCTGGCGATAGGCGGCGGCACCGACGGAGTTGGAGGCGTAGGTGGTGATCGGCTCGCCGGCGACCGTGGTCTCCGGGAAGCGGACCGTGCGGCCGATGACCGTGTGGTAGACGTGATCGTCGAAGGCCTCGACCACACGGGCCAGGACCTCGCGGCTGTGGACCGTGCGCGAGTCGTACATCGTGGCGAGGATGCCGTCCAGTTCCAGCTCGGGGTTGAGCCGCTCCTGGACCTTCTCGATGGTCTCGGTCAGCAGGGCCACACCGCGCAGGGCGAAGAACTCGCACTCCAGCGGCACGATCACCTTGTGCGCCGCCGTGAGCGCGTTGACGGTGAGCAGGCCGAGCGAGGGCTGACAGTCGATCACGATGTAGTCGTAGTCGTCCATCAGCGGCTTCAGGGCGCGCTGCAGCGTCGACTCGCGGGCGACCTCGGAGACCAGCTGGACCTCGGCGGCCGACAGGTCGATGTTGGAGGGCAGCAGGTCCATGTTGGGGACCGCCGTCTTCAGCAGGACCTCGTCCGCCGACATGCCCCGCTCCATGAGCAGGTTGTAGACGGTGAGGTCCAGTTCCATCGGGTTGACGCCGAGACCCACCGACAGCGCGCCCTGCGGGTCGAAGTCCACGAGCAGCACGCGCCGGCCGTACTCCGCGAGCGCGGCACCCAGATTGATGGTCGACGTCGTCTTGCCGACGCCGCCCTTCTGGTTGCACATCGCGATGATCTTCGCGGGGCCGTGGTCGGTCAGCGGGCCGGGGATCGGGAAGTACGGCAGCGGGCGTCCGGTCGGACCGACGCGCTCGCGGCGCTGGCGGGCCGCGTCGGGCGCGAGCGTGGCCGCGTACTCCGGATCGGGCTCGTACTCGGCGTCGGGGTCGTAGAAGTGCCCCTGGGGCAGTTCGTCGTAGTCGGCGAGTTGGTTGTGGGGCGCGCCACTTCCGTCGCCGGCCATGGCGTTCACGTGATGGCCATCCATGCTCTGGTGTGCTGTCCGGGCCGGCTGCGAACCCGGACTCTGGTGGGCTGCGAAGGTGCGCACAGCGACGGAGCCGACAGCCTCGAATCCCGCGGAGCCCTGGCCCCGTGCAGGCATTCCTGGTTGACCACCCCCGGGAGAAAATGTCGACTCATTCACAAGTCGTCTTACCTCCTTGGTGACCAGGAAACTTCTAGACAAGGTCAGCGTGGCACCATGCCGACGGTTGGCGACTCTATGGCGTGTCGGCGGTCCGCAGCAACACAATCCGCCGGACCCGGCAGGATGTGTCGGCAATGAAACATGTCGCTGTCAAGGGCGTACGGCCGTCGCACAGCAGGTTTCACCGGTGTGCGAATCGGTCGAAGAGTTACGTTCGAGGCGAGTTGACCGAGCGTCGCAAAGTGACCATACACACATCCGGCCGGACCTTGTCGGGCAAGGTCCGGCCGGGCGCGCGGGGTTGACGAGCCGTGTTGACGAATCGCCTTTTACCTGAGGGTGACTTAGCGGTTCACCAGGTCAGAGGATCAGCCGAGCAGCGAGGCCAGCTCGACGTGCTCCAGGCCGTGGGCCTCGGCGACCTCCTTGTAAACGACCTTGCCGTCATGGGTGTTGAGGCCCTTGCCGAGCGCGGCGTCGCGGCGCAGCGCCTCGACCCAGCCGTTGTTGGCCAGCGACACGATGTACGGCAGCGTGGCGTTGGTGAGGGCGTTGGTGGAGGTGTTGGGCACCGCGCCCGGCATGTTGGCCACGCAGTAGAAGACCGAGTTGTGCACCTTGAAGGTCGGCTCGGCGTGGGTGGTGGGACGGGAGTCCTCGAAGCAGCCGCCCTGGTCGATCGCGATGTCGACAAGAACACTTCCCGGCTTCATGCGGGACACCAGCTCGTTGGTGACGAGCTTCGGGGCCTTGGCGCCCGGGATGAGGACCGCGCCGATGACGAGGTCGGCCTCCAGGACGGCCTTCTCCAGCTCGAAGGCGTTGGACATGATCGCCTTGACCTTGGTGCCGAAGACCTTGTCGGCCTCGCGGAGCTTGTTGATGTCGCGGTCGAGCAGGGTCACGTCGAAGCCCATGCCGACGGCGACCTGCGTGGCGTTCCAGCCGGAGACGCCGCCGCCGATGACGACCGCCTTGGCCGGGGTCACGCCCGGGACGCCGCCGGGGAGCACACCGCGGCCACCGTTCGGGGCCATCAGGTGGTAGGCGCCGACCTGCGGGGCGAGGCGGCCCGCGACCTCGGACATCGGGGCGAGCAGCGGCAGCGCGCGGCTGGGCAGCTCGACGGTCTCGTAGGCGATGGCCGTGGTGCCGGACTCGATGAGCGCGTCCGTGCACTCCTTGGAGGCGGCCAGGTGCAGGTAGGTGAAGAGGATCTGGTCCTTGCGCAGGCGGTGGTACTCCTCCGCGATGGGCTCCTTGACCTTCAGCAGCAGGTCGGCGGCGGCCCAGACCTCGTCGGCGGTGTCGAGGATCGCGGCACCGGCGGAGACGTACTCCTCGTCCGTGATCGAGGAGCCGACGCCGGCACCCCGCTCGATGACGACCTGGTGGCCGTTGCGCACCAGCTCGTGCACACCGGCGGGGGTGATGGCCACCCGGAACTCGTTGTTCTTGACCTCGCGGGGGATACCGACCTTCACGTCGATCACGGTCCTTGGCTCAGAGGGTATGGGGGGTGCATTACAAGACATACCCAGGCATGCGGGGGCACACCGGGAGACACCGCAGGAGAGCGCGGCAGAGCCAGTTTAATGAAGGTGTTCCGCCTGTCTAGCCTTTCATTGCATCAATCTTCACTGGATGTACTACGGATTTCGCAGGCTTCCCTGTCCTGTTCCACCCTTGTGTCGTCCTCCGGGGCCTCCTCAACCAGCATGCGCTCGGCCGCCGCGCGGTGCAGTCGGGCGGCGGCGGGGTCGCCGAGGTGCTCCAGGGTGTCGGCGAGCCGGAGCTGCAGGGCGGCCTGCAGCCGGACGTCCTCGGCACGCCGCGCCCACTCCACCGCCTCCTGACAGGTGCGCAGCGATTCCTCGAACCGTCCCGCGTACTCCTGCACCCGGGCCAGCTCGCTCAACGCCCGGGCGTGCGCGGCGACATCGCCGCCCTTGCGATAGCCGACGACGGCCGCCCGCCAGTTCCGCAGGCCCTCGCCGTAGCGCCCCGCGTAGGTGTGGGCGGTGGCGATCCGGCCATACAGCCGGGCGGCCTGCTCGCGCTCGCCCCGGGCCAGCCGGTCGGCCAGGGCCCGGCCGAACCAGTCGGCGGCCCGGTCGTAGTCCTCCAGCTCCTGGTAGGCGCCGCCTACGGATTCCATCGCGCGGCTGGTCGCATACGGGTCATTCGCCCGGCGTCCGGCGTCCAGCGCCGACCGATACCGTGCCAGCGCGTCCCGGGTGCGACCGGTCTGGGCGTCCACGTCGCCGAGGTTCAGCAGGGCGGCGGCCTTCTCGCGGGGCAGCCCGCGCCGCTCGGCGACATCGAGGACGAGGCGGTGCACGCGGTACAGGTCGGCCGCGGCGGCCTGGGTGCCCTCATGCGCCACCATGGCCCTGACCAGCTGGGACATCAGCCGCCGGGCGAGCGTGTCCAGCTCGCCGTCGGCCACGGCGAGCCGCGCGGACGCCAGCAGGGCGGGCCGCCGGACACACAGCCAGTCGGCCGCCGCCCTGGGGGTCGGGAAGCGCACCTCGCGGGGCATCGCGCTCAGCTTCTCGCGGGCCTGCGGGCTGTCCGTCTCGGTGATCGCCCGGCAGGACTGCAGCAGCCGTACCGTCCGCTCCAGCATCCGGGCGCGGGCCAGCTGGAGCTCGGCGGGCCGCTCCTGGCTCTCGGCGAGGGCGCGCAGCAGCGGGTGCAGACAGCCGGGGACCTCGTACTGGGGCAGCGGGGACTCCAGCGTGCGCAGCAGGCCGAGGGCGGCGAGCTCGTCCAGGGTGGCGCGGGCGGCGGCGACCGAACAGCCGGCGAGGGCGGAGGCGGTGTGCGGGTCGGCCAGCCCGGCCGGGGCGAGCGCGAGCAGCCGCAGGATCCGGGCGGCCTGGCCCGGCAGCTCGTCGTACACGTACCGGAAGACCCGGGCCGTCGGGGTGCCGTCCGTACCGTCGTCGGTGGCCGTGTTCAGCCGTTTGGCGAGGTCGGAGACGGCGGCCTTGGGGCGGGCGGCGAGCCAGCCGCCGGCCAGCACCAGTGCGGTCGGGTGGCCGTGGCAGGCCTCGACCAGGCTCTCGGCGGAGCGCGGGTCGACGGTGATGCGGACCGAGCCGGTGTAGCGGGTGAGCAGTTCCACCGCGGACTTGGTGTCGAGGCCGCCGACGGTACAGGGGCGGACGTCCGCGATACCGGTGAGCGGGCCCTTGGAGACGGCCACCACCAGGCAGTCCGGGGCGTCCGGCAGCAGCGCGTCGACCTGCTCGGCGCCGGCCGCGTCGTCCAGCAGGAGCAGCGTGCGCCGCTCGGCGAGGGCGGTGCGCAGAGCCTCGGTCAGCTCGTCCTCGGCGGCGCCGGCGGGGGCCGGCAGCTCCAGCGCGCCGAGCAGTTCACGGGCGGCGTCCTCGACCGGGACGGGGGTGCCGTCGGGCTCGCCGAGCCGGGCGCGCAGCACTCCGTCGGGGTAACGGCCGGCGACCTGTCGTACGAGTTCCTCGGCGAGCGCGGTCCGGCCGGAGCCGGGGCGGCCGGCGATCAGGAGCACGCGCGCGCGAGGGGCTTTCCGGCCGGAGATGGTGTCCAGGCCCGCGCGCTCGATGTCGGCGCGCAGCTCCTTCAACTCCCTTGTACGGCCCAGGAAATGGTCTTGCGCGACCTCGTGCCCCGACAGCCGTACGCCGTCCGTGTCCACCGCCTGATCCGTCACGGGCCACACTCCCGTCCCACCGCACGCGCAAGCCCGCCGGAACTTCCGAGACAGGCGTTCAGAGCCTAGTTCACGCTCTGCGACGTGCCGTGAGGAGCGCGGCGCGCAGGTCGCCCGATCGGATCAGGCGATGGTCACACCACTGGGCCGTACGAGTGGAGTTCAGGAGGTGAAGGGGCGGGCGGGCCAAGGGGCGTCCGCCGGGCGCAGCGCGTCGAGGCCGTCCCCGCCGCGGGCCGCCACCAGCGAGAGGACGCCCACGGCCAGACAGTTGTTGTGCACATCGCCGGCCAGGACATGGCGTACCAGCTCGTCGACCGGCACGCGCGCGTAGCTCATGTCGGTCTCCTCGTGCTCGGCCTCGAACCGCTCGCCCTCGGCCTCCGCCAGCTCACGGGCGAGGAAGATCCGTACGGCCTCGTCGCAGCCGCCGGGGGTGGTGTACACGTCGGTCAGCACCCGCCAGTCCTCGGCCTTGACGTGCGCCTCCTCGTACAGCTCGCGCTGGGCGGCGTGCAGCGGGTTCTCGCCGGGGACGTCGAGCAGACCTGCCGGGATCTCCCACAGCTTGTGCCGCACCGGGTGGCGGTACTGGTTGATCAGCAGGACCCGGTCCTCCTCGTCGAGAGCGAGGACGGCGACCGAGCCCGGGTGGACCTGGTAGTCGCGGCGGACCACCGAACCGTCGGGCATGACGACGTCGTCCGTGCGCACGGAGGTCTTGTTCCCCACGAAGGGGGTGTCCGTCGCCCGGATCTCCCACTCCTCGGGGGTGTCCTTGATCGTCATGCCCTGTCCTTCCACACATGCGCGAGCGGCCGGGGCGCGCTCCACCTGAATGCGCGCGCCCCGGCCACCGTACCGCTCCTGTGTTACTTGGCGATCTTCCGCTCGACCGCGGCCTTCACCAGCCCGGCGAAGAGCGGGTGGGGGCGGGTCGGCCGGGAGCGCAGCTCCGGGTGCGCCTGCGTGGCGACCAGGTAGGGGTGCACGTCGCGCGGGTACTCGACGTACTCCACGAGCTTGCCGTCGGGCGACGTGCCGGAGAACAGGATGCCGGCCTTCTTCTCCAGCTCCGCGCGGTAGGCGTTGTTCACCTCGTAGCGGTGGCGGTGACGCTCCTCGATGTACTCCTTGCCGTCGTACACCTCGCGCACGATCGAGCCCTCGGCGAGCTTGGCCGGGTACATGCCGAGCCGCATGGTGCCGCCCATGTCGCCCTCACCGGCGACGATGTCCATCTGCTCGGCCATGGTGGAGATGACCGGGTGGCCGGTCGCCGGGTCGAACTCGGTGGAGTTGGCGTCCGGGATGTCGGCCAGGTTCCGCGCGGCCTCGATCACGATGCACTGCAGGCCGAGGCAGAGGCCGAGCAGCGGGATCTTGTTCTCGCGGGCGTAGCGGATCGCGCCGACCTTGCCGAGCACACCGCGGTCGCCGAAGCCGCCGGGGATGCAGATGCCGTCGACGTCGCCGAGCTGGGCCTTGGCGCCGGCCGGGGTCTTGCAGTCGTCCGAGGTGACCCACTTGATCTTGACGCGGGCCTTGTTGGCGAAGCCGCCCGCGCGCAGCGCCTCGGTGACCGACAGATAGGCGTCGGGCAGGTCGATGTACTTGCCGACCAGGGCGAGGGTGATCTCGTGGTCGGGGTTGTGGACGCGGTCCAGCAGATCGTCCCAGGTCGTCCAGTCGACGTCACGGAACGGCAGGTCGAGCTTGCGCACGACGTAGGCGTCCAGGCCCTCGGTGTGCACGACCTTCGGGATGTCGTAGATCGAGCGGGCGTCGGGGCAGGCCACGACGGCGGCCTCGTCGACGTCGCACATCAGCGAGATCTTCCGCTTGATCGCGGTCGGCACCTCGCGGTCGCAGCGCAGCACGATCGCGTCGGGCTGGATACCGATGTTGCGCAGCGCGGCCACCGAGTGCTGGGTCGGCTTGGTCTTCAGCTCGCCCGACGGGCCGATGTACGGCAGCAGGGAGATGTGGACGACGAAGACGTTGTCCCGGCCGACCTCGTGGCGGACCTGGCGGACGGTCTCCAGGAACGGCAGCGACTCGATGTCGCCGACCGTGCCGCCGACCTCGGTGATGACGACGTCCACCTCGTCGGTGGCCATGCGCCGGATGCGGTGCTTGATCTCGTTGGTGATGTGCGGGATGACCTGCACGGTGTCGCCCAGGTACTCGCCGCGCCGCTCCTTGGCGATCACGGTCGAGTACACCTGGCCTGTAGTGACATTGGCGGTGCCGTCCAAGTCACGGTCGAGGAAGCGCTCGTAGTGTCCGATGTCGAGGTCGGTCTCGGCACCGTCGTTGGTGACGAAGACCTCACCGTGCTGGAAGGGGTTCATCGTGCCGGGATCGACGTTCAGATACGGATCCAGCTTCTGCATCACGACGCGCAGGCCGCGGGCCTTGAGCAGCATGCCCAGGCTGGAGGCGGTGAGGCCCTTGCCGAGCGAGGAGGCGACACCCCCGGTGACGAAGATGTGCTTGGTCGTCGTAGATTTCGGCGGCATGGCCAAGAGGGGGCTCCCGTGGTCGCTGTCTGTCGTGCGGTGCGGCTGCGGGCTCGGAAACTGCTGTGCTTTCGAGCGGGGTCGCCGTAGCTGCGGTTCGGGGGCTTCAGGCCCACCGGTCCACGGGCTACCAGGGTATCAGCGCGTGGACGCGATGGCGGACGGCCACGCTCCGCACTCGCCCGGGCACACGGCGGCCCGTCACCCAGGCCACCACAGAACGTCCCGCCACACCTTTCACCACAGATACGCGCCGGTCACATCGTCATCACCCGCTGCTCACCCGTTCGGCCCACACGGGTTGCCCGGAGCGGCACGCAGATCATCTAGGTGCGTCGTATCCTGCTCGGACATTCGCTGCCGAGCCCGGCCGGAACGACGGCACACCCCCGCCTGCACCCCCCGGAACAACGAGAGCGCGGCAGTTCGTTGAGCATGGACTGTCGTTTTGCCTCAGGGCTTGGCCGGCTGGTTCGCTACACCGCTCAACGACGCACAACACGACCCCTTGACCGCATCAGCGACAGCCCCCTGCGTGGGGGTGACGTGGCCGTTCGACTGGAGTTGCACGTGGCCGGGCGCATCGAAGACTACGCACTCATCGGAGACATGCAGACCGCCGCGCTGGTCTGCCGGGACGGCACAGTCGACTGGCTGTGCCTGCCCCGCTTCGACTCGCATGCCATCTTCGCCGGCCTGCTGGGCACCGAGGAACACGGCTTCTGGCGGCTCGGCCCGGCGCACGCGGCCGACGCGAAGCCGCCGACGGCCGCGCGGCGCGGTTACCGGGGCGACTCGCTGGTGCTGGAGTCGGAGTGGGACACTCCGCGCGGCACGGTCCGCGTGACCGACTTCATGCCTCCGCGTGACGGCGCGCCGCAGCTGATCCGGATCGTGGAGGGCGTCACCGGCCGGGTGCCGATGCGCTCCGCGCTCCGGATGCGGTTCTCCTACGGCCGGGTCGTGCCCTGGGTGCACAAGCACGAGGGACGCACGGTGGCCGTCGCCGGTCCCGACTCGGTGTGGTTCGACACGGAGGCCGAGACCTACGGCAAGTCGTTGACGACGTACTCCGACTTCACGGTGGGCCCGGGTGACCGGATCGCGTTCACCATCTCGTGGCAGCCCTCGCACAAGGAGCCGCCGCCGCTGCCGGAGCCGGAGGCCTCGCTGGAGGCGACGGAGGAGTTCTGGCACGACTGGGTGGAGCACTGTACGTACCACGGGCCGTACCGCGAAGCGGTGGTCCGCTCGCTGATCACCCTCAAGGCGCTGACGTACGCCCCCACGGGTGGCATCGTCGCCGCGCCGACGACCTCCCTGCCGGAGGACATCGGCGGTGTGCGCAACTGGGACTACCGCTACACCTGGCTGCGCGACGCCGCGATCACCCTGTCGTCCCTGCTGCGCACCGGCTACCGCGAGGAGGCCCGCGCCTGGCGCGAGTGGCTGCTGCGCGCGGTCGCGGGCGATCCGGAGAGCCTGCAGATCATGTACGGCATCGCCGGTGAGCGCGAGCTGGGCGAGGCCGAGCTGGACTGGCTGCCGGGCTACGAGAACTCCGCCCCGGTCCGGGTCGGCAACGGCGCCGCGCACCAGCTCCAGCTGGACGTGTACGGCGAGGTCATCGAGGCCCTGCACCTGGCGCACATGACGGGCCTGGCCCGCAACGACTACGCGTCCCTGCTCCAGCTGAAGCTCATCCGCTACCTCGAGGACCACTGGCAGGAGCCGGACGAGGGCATCTGGGAGGTGCGCGGGCCGCGCCGGCACTTCGTGCATTCCAAGGTGATGGCCTGGGTCGCGGTGGACCGCACCATCAAGCTGATCGAGTCCGGCGACGCGGACGGTCCGCTGGAGCGCTGGAAGGAACTGCGCGACGACATCCACCGGGACGTGTGCGAGAAGGGCTACGACAAGGAGCGCAACACCTTCACCCAGTCCTACGGCTCCCAGGAGCTGGACGCCTCGCTGCTGCTCATCCCGCAGATGGGCTTCCTGCCGCCGGACGACAAGCGGGTGATCGGCACGATCGAGGCGATCCAGCGCGAGCTGTCGACCACGGACGGGTTCATCCTGCGCTACCCGACGGAGGGCGACAGCGAGGGCGTCGACGGCCTGCCGGGCGACGAGGGCGCCTTCCTGGCCTGCTCCTTCTGGATGGCGGACGACCTGGCGATGATCGGCCGCGTGGACGAGGCCCGCAAGCTGTTCGAGAAGCTCCTCGATCTGCGCAACGACCTCGGCCTGCTCGCCGAGGAGTGGGACCCGCGCCTGCAACGCCAGGTCGGCAACTTCCCGCAGGCCTTCAGCCACGTTCCGCTGATCGACACGGCGCTGCGGCTGACGGCTTCGGGGGCGTACGGGGGCTGAGCGGGAACGGCGGGCCGCGCGCGCCTACGCTGGGAGGGTCACCCCTTGCAGGGAAGGGAGCGGCCATGGCTTTCCCTTCGAAGGCGCGGACGGCCCTGGCCGCCCTGCGCGAGGACCTCGTCGGCGATGTGTTCGCCCCGGGGGACCCGGGCTACGACGAGGCCCGTGCGGTCTTCAACGCGATGATCGACCGGCGTCCGGCGGTGATCGCGCAGTGCGCTGACGCGGCCGATGCCGTCCGGGCCGTGCGCTTCGCGCGGGAGCTGGATCTGCCGGTCGCGGTGCGCGGCGGCGGGCACAGCGTGGCCGGCTCGGCCGTCGGCGACGGCGCGCTGGTGGTGGACCTGCGCCGGATGCACCGGGTCACGGTCGACCCGGCGGCGGAGGCGGTCCGGATCGAGGGCGGGGCCACGATGAGCCACCTGGACCGGGCGACCCAGCCGTACGCCCTCGCGACGACCGGCGGACGGGCCTCGACCACGGGGGTCGGCGGGTTCGTCCTCGGCGGCGGCACCGGCTGGCTGGACCGCGTCTTCGGTCTCGCCGTCGACAACCTCCTCGGCGTCGAGCTGGTGACCGCCGACGGCGAGCGGGTGCACGCCAACGACGACGAGAACCCCGAGCTGTTCTGGGCGCTGCACGGCGGGGGCGGCAACTTCGGCGTCGCCACCGCGCTCACCCTGGAGCTGCACGAACTGCCGGAGTTCTGCATCGCGCTGCTGCTGTGTCTGCCGCGGTTCGGCCCGCAACTGGTCCGCATCTTCCGCGAGGTCCTCCGCGCCGCCCCCGACGAGGCGAGCGGCGGCGTGCTGTACGCCGTCGGTCCGCCGGCGGACTTCGTACCGCCGGAGCTGGTGGGCAGGCTGCTGTGCGTGGTGCTGCTGACGTACGCGGGCGGCGAGGAGGGCCTGCGCAAGCTCGCCGAGCCGTTCCTGGCGCAGCCGCACGAGGCACAGGTCGTGGGGGCCGTGCCGTACGCCGATGTGCAGTGCATGCTCGACAGCCCGGCCGGCCTGCGGAACTACTGGTCCGCGGAGCACCTGAGCGCCCTGCCGGACGAGGCCGTGGACGTCTTCTGCGCCCGTGGAGACGGCGTGCCGGTACCGTCCGGCACCCTGCATGTGCTGTTCCCGCAGGGCGGGGCGGTCGCGGCCGGTCCGCACGCGTACCCGGTGCCGTACCGGGACGCGCCCTGGGTGGTGCACCCGTTCGGCATCTGGGCGGACCCGGCCGACGACGAGCGGTGCATCGCCTGGGTACGGGACGTGCGCACCGCCGTACGGCCCTGGAGCACGGGAGACGTCTATCTGAACTTCATCGGTGACGAGGGCCCCGAACGGGTCCGGGCCGGCCTCGGCGCCGGGAACACGCTGCGCCTGGAGAAGGTCAAACGGCGCTGGGATCCCGACAACGTCTTCCGCTTCAACCACAACATCAGGCCGGTGTAGCCCGGAGATGTCCGCGCAGATGTCCGCGGAGATGTTCTCAGGGCGTTCGCGCAGGTAGCGTCCGCTGCATGGACAGCCGTACGGACCACCGATTCGACACCCAGGGCGCCGGGATCACCGTGCAGCGGGCCCTCGAGCTGCCCGGACTGCGCAGCGGACTGCCGGAGATCCTGGCGGGTGCCGACCGGCTGGGGCGTACGGTGCGCTGGGTACACGCCGGCGAGGTGCCGAACATCGCCTCACTGCTCAAGGGCGGCGAACTGCTCCTCACCACGGGCTACGGCCTCGGCACCCGCCCGGCCGAGCAGCGGGCGTTCGTACGCACCCTCGCCGAGCGCGGGATCGCCGCCCTGGTGGTGGAGCTGGGCCCGCGGTTCTCCCGGCTGCCCGCAGCCCTGGTGGACACCGCCCGCACCGCGGGACTGCCGCTGGTCCAGCTGCACCGCGAGGTGCCGTTCGTGACGGTGACCGAGGAGGTCCACACCGAGATCGTCAACGGCCACTACGCGCTGCTCCAGCGCGCGGAGGAGGTGCACCGCCGATGCACCGAGGCGTTGCTGGGGGGCGGCGGGGTGCCGCAGGTGCTGGGCATCCTGGCCGACTTCGGCGGCAACCCGGTGTTCCTGGAGACCGCCGACGGCCGCCTGCTGTACGCCGCCGGGGCCGGGCCCGAGGGCGCGGATCCGCTCCAGGTGTGGGAGGGGCTGCGCGGCCCGCACAAGGAGGCGCCGCCGCCCGCCGGTTCGGTGCTCGTGGACGTGCCCGGCGGCGGCCCGGGCACGGCGGGTTCCGTCCGCGCGCGTCTCGTCCTGCTGCCGGTGCGCTCGCCGCTGGCCCCCGTGCACCGGATCGCCGCCGAGCGGGCCGCGGGCATTCTGGCCGTGGTGCTGATGCAGGCCCGGCAGGAGGAGGAACTCGCGGCGCGCGGGCGCGGTGACTTCCTCACCGATCTCGCCGAGGGCCGTATCTCGGCTCAGGACGCCCCGGCGCAGGCCCGGGTCCTCGGCTTCAAGCCCGGCGAGAGCCCGCTGCTTCCCGTGGTGATGCGGATCGGCGACTCGCTGTCGCACGGCGGGGGCTGGGCGGTGCTGGCCCGCGCGGTCTCCGAGGAGCTGGCCGCGGTGGGGGTGCCGGTGCTGCTGGGCGTACGGCCGGTGGAGGGCCGGGTGCTGGTACTGCTCGGGCTGCGCGCGGAGTCGGAGCGCGCGGCGGTCGCGGACCGGGTGGCGGCGGCCCTGCGGGCGGGGGTGGAGCGGGCCGGGATGCGTCGGCCGGGCTCACCGCCGCCGGTCGTGGTCGTCGGCGTGGCGGGCGGCTGGGCGGCCGCGTCGGCCGGGCTGCGGCACGCGGCGGAGACGGCGACGGCCGCGCAGGGCCTGACCGACCGGCCCTGGTACGACGCCCGCCGCCTCGACATCGACCTGCTGCTGTGGCGGCTGCGCGACCACCCGGACCTCGCCGCGTTCGTGGACCGGGCGATCGGGCCGCTGCGCGAGCACGACCGCCGCTCCAAGCCTCCGCTGCTCCCGACCCTGGAGACCTATCTGGCGCACGCGGGCCGCAAGGCGGAGACGGCCCGTGAGCTGCACCTGAACCGCCAGACCCTCTACAACCGCCTCGCCCGTATCGGTGAGTTGCTGGGCACCGACCTCGACGACCCGCAGACGGTGCTGGCGTTGAGCCTGGCCCTGCGCGCCCGTCGGCACGTGCCCTAGGCGAGGGGCCGGGGCTGCGTCAACTCGTCGTACACGCTGAGCACTTGGGCGACCGTCTCGTCCTCGGACGGCCAGCCGGCGGCCTGCCGAACGCCCGCCTCGCCCAGCTCCCGCCGGCGCTCCGGATCCCCGAGGAGACGTACGACGGTGTCCGCGAGCGCCTCCGGATCGCCGTACGGAACGAGTGCGGCCGCGTCGCCGACGAGGTCGGGGATGCCGCCGACCCGGGTCGCGACGAGCGGCACGCGCGCGTGCAACGCCTCCTGGGCGAGGACCGAGCGCGACTCCCAACTGCTCGTCAGCAGCGCCAGATCGGCGGCGACGAGCAGCTCGGGCACGTCCTCGCGGCGCCCGATGAGCCGCACCGGCAGCTCCTCGTCCTCGATCCGTCGCGCCAGCTGCGGGCGCAGCGGCCCCTCCCCTGCGATCACGACCAGCGGGACGGCGTCCAGGTCCCGCCAGACGCGGGCGGCGTCGAGCAGGACGTCGTAGCCGCGGTGCCGGTCGAGGGAGCCGACCGCGATGAGCAACGGCCGTCCGGTGGCGCCGAGTTCGGCCCGGATCTTGGCCCGCAGCCGGTCGGGGTCGTCCTGGTCGACGGGGGTGCGCTGTCCCGGCAGGCCGACGGCGGCCAGCCGGGCGTCGCGTGCCCCGGTCCGCCGCGCCCGGTCCACCAGGTCGGAGCTGGTGCCGAGGACCACGGCCGCCGTGCGCACCACACGCCGCTCCAGCAGCCGCAGCAGCTGGGCCCGCGGGCCCTCCGCCCGGGCCCGGTCGTGCCAGGTGACCACCAGCGGGGTGCGCCGGCCGCTGAGCGCGAGCACGGCCCGGAAGGAGGCGTGCAGCCCGTGCGCGTGGACCAGGTCGGCACCCGCGCAGGCCGCCCGGAGCGCGGCCACCGAGACGGGGTCACTGCTGCGCGGCACGTGCACGTGCTCGGCCCCGACACCGGTGAAGTCGTAGGCGCGATCGGCCTCGACGGGGGCGCACACCGTGACCCGCACGCCCCGTGCCACGAGCCCCTCGGCCAGGGAGCGCACGTGCGTGCTGCTGCCGGCGTTGCCTCCGCCCAGCACCTGCACGGTGCGCAGCGGCGACTGGCCGTGCGGCGCGTTGCTGCTCAGGGGGCTCACGAGGCCGGGGCTCCTGGTTCGACGTGGGCGGTCACGAGGCAACGTACAGAAGGTAGCGGGCGCACGGGGGCGGAAGGACGTACCCCGCGCGCCTCCCCCGCGGACCGATCCGGGCCGCCGCTCGCCCGCGTTCCCCGTCAAGCATGCCAGCACGTGCGGCCGTTACGGGCAACCCGGCCGGGCGCACTGTGCGGCGGGCCGGGGCAATGCGCCGGAGCACGTCACCCACACGGGTGAGTCAAACCCCGTCGCGACCGCACCGTGTTCGACCGCGTCCGCCAAGGTCAGACTGTCACAGCGAGCGCGCCCACGCGGTCACCCGGTCCCCGTACGCGGCGACGGCCACGACCGCGACGGCGTGCGCGAGCAACCCCGCGCGCCGGTTGCCCGCCACGATGGCCGCCCCCAGCGCGGCACCGAGGGCGTGCGCTCCCGTGTCCCCGATCATGACGCGTTCGCCGAGATCCTCCCTCAGCACGACCGCGGCGCCGCCGGTCGCGACCGCGGCCAGCTCACCGCCCGGCCCCGCGCGCAGCAGCCCCGGCGCCCCGAGCGCCAGCACCGCGCCGAGCGCCCGCCCCGGCCGTACGTCGACCAGGTTGACGAAGTGCGCGGTCCCCGCGATCACGATCCCGGCGAGCAGTTTGTCCAGTGGCCGCTGCTTCAGCAGCGCGCCCGCGACGAGCCCGGCCGCGGAGATCCCGGACAACTTGACGGCGCCGCTGGTGACTTCGCCGTCGCGCAGCGCGCCGAGATGCGCCCGGAAGCCGCGCCGGGTGTCCCCGGAGAGGTGGCCGGCGACGTCGTCGTACGCCCCGCAGGCCCCGGCCGCCAGTACGGCGAGCCCGGCGCCGGGGTGGACCCGGGTGGCGGCGACGGCCGTACCGAGCGCCGCTGCGGGACCGGCGTACCACTCGACCGTGCGGCCGGCATAGTTCTTCCGCTCCCACCACGCGGACTTCCCGGGCCGGCCGGCGCGCAGGAGCACGAAGCCGGCCCGGGTGACGGCGGCGGCGAGCGCGAAGGAGCCCGCCCGGCCCCTCATCCGTCCGCCCGGGCCGTCGCCAGCAGTTCCTCGGCGTGCGCGCGGGCCGTCTCGGAGTCCTCCTGTCCGGCCAGCATCCGCGACAGCTCCCGGATCCGCTCCTCGCCCTCCAGCACCTTCACACCGGACCGGGTGACGGACCCGTCGTTGGTCTTCTCGACCAGCAACTGCCGGTCGGCGAAGGCGGCGACCTGGGGCAGGTGGGTGACCACGACGACCTGCGCGGTCCGGGCGAGCTTCGCCAGGCGCCGCCCGATCTCGACCGCGGCCTTGCCGCCGACACCGGCGTCGACCTCGTCGAAGAGGTACGTCGGCACGGGGTCGGTGCCCGCGAAGACGACCTCCACGGCGAGCATCACGCGGGACAGCTCACCGCCGGAGGCGCCCTTGGCGATGGGCCGCGGCGGGGCACCGGGGTGCGGGGCGAGCAGCAGCTCGACCTCGTCCACACCCGCCGGCCCGTACGCCACCGCACGCCCGCCCACCTCGACCCCCTCCGGATCCTCGGTCTGACGGATGTCGAAGGACACGCGCGCGTGGGGCATCGCCAGCGAGGCCAGCTCGGCGGTCACGGCGGCGGCGAAGCGCTCCGCGGCCTCCGTCCGCGCGTCCGTCAACGCCTGTGCGAGAGCGCCCAGTTCGCCGCGGAGCGCGTCCCGCTCGGCGGTCAGCTCCCCGGTCCGCTCGTCGTCGCCGTCCAGCTCGGTCAGCCGCGCGGCACTCTGCTCGGCCCAGGCGAGCACGGAGGCGACGTCGTCGCCGTACTTGCGCGTGAGGGCGCCCAGAGCCGCCCTGCGCTCCTCCACGGCCGCGAGCCGCAGCGGATCGGCGTCGAGATCGTCCGCGTAGCCCGCCAGCTCACCGGCGACGTCGCCGAGCAGGATGCCGATCTCCCCGATCCGCTCGGCGAGGGAGGCGAGCGCCGGGTCATGGGACCTGACGGCCTCCAGTGCCCGATGGGCGCCCGCGACGAGGGTCGTGGCATCCATGCCCTCGGGGTCCTCGGGATTGCCCGCGAGAGCGGCGTGCGCGGCCGTCGCGGCGGACGACAGCGCCTCGGCGTGCCCCAGCCGCTCGGCCTCCTCGGCCAGCTCGGCGTCCTCCCCGGCCCGCGGCTCGACGGCGGCGATCTCATCGAGCCCGTACCGCAGCATGTCGGCTTCCTGCGCCCGCTCACGCGCGCGCGTGACGATCTCGTCCAGCTCGACGGAGACGGCCCGCAGCCGCCGGTAGGCCTCGGCGTACTTGGCCAGCGGTACGGCGACGGCGTCACCCGCGTACCGGTCCAGCGCCTGGCGCTGCCGGGACAGCTTCAGCAGCCCCTGCTGGTCGGTCTGCCCGTGCACGGCCACCAGGTCGTCGGCCAGCTCGGCGAGCAGCCCCACGGGCACACTGCGTCCGCCGACGTGCGCCCGCGACCGCCCCTCGGCGGAAACGGTACGGCTGATCAGCAGCGCCCCGTCGTCGAGCTCGGCACCGGCCTCCTCGGCGCGAACGACGACCGAGGCGCCCGCGGGGACGGTGATCCGCCCCTCCACGACCGCTTTCCCCGCCCCGATCCGCACGAGCGCCGGATCCGCCCGCCCACCGAGCAGCAGCCCCAGGCTGGTGACCACCATGGTCTTGCCCGCACCCGTCTCACCGGTGACGGCGGTGAACCCAGGCGAAAGCTCGACGACGGCATCGTCGATGACCCCGAGCGACCGTATCCGCATCTCCTCCAACACGGAACAGACCATACGAGGTCTGGGGCGGGGAGTGCACACAGGCCGCCCGTCTCACTCCGTCGAGTGGTGCGGCGCCCCCCGCCACCCCGTGGTCGGCAACGCGAACTTGGCCACAAGCCGGTCGGTGAACGACGAGTGGTGCAGCCGGGCCAACCGCACCGGCACAGCCCCCCGGCGCACCTCCACCCGCGCCCCCGGCGGCAACTCCACCGTCCGGCGCCCGTCACACCACAGCACCCCCGGAGGGATGTGCGGCAGGACCTCCACGGCGAGCACGGAGTCCGGCGAGGTCACCAGCGGCTTGGCAAACAGCGCGTGCGCGCTGATCGGCACCATCAGCAGCGCCTCCACCTCGGGCCACACCACGGGCCCGCCGGCGGAGAAGGCGTACGCGGTGGACCCGGTCGGGGTCGACAGCACGACACCGTCGCACCCGAACCCCGTCACCGGCCGCCCGTCGATCTCCAGCACGACTTCCAGCAGCTTCTCGGCGCCGGCCTTCTGCACGGCCGCCTCGTTCAGCGCCCAGTCGGTGTGCACGATGTCCCCGTTGCGGTGCACCACGACGTCGACGGTCATCCGCTCCTCGACCTCGTACGACCGCGCCACCACCCGGTCGACCACCCGATCGAGGTCGTCCCGCTCGGCCTCCGCGAGGAACCCCACCCGTCCGAGGTTGACGCCGAGCATCGGCACCCCGGACGCCCGGGCGAACTCGGCGCCCCTCAGCAGTGTCCCGTCGCCGCCGAGGACGATCAGCAGCTCGCACCCGTCGAGGCAGTCCGGCGTCGCCTCCTTGACGAGCCCCACCGCCTCGGGCAACGGCAGGTCGCGCGCCTCCTCCTCGAGCACCCGCACCCCGATGCCATGCCGGAGCAGCCCCTTGACGACGAGTTCCGCACTGCGGATCGCCGCGGGCCGCCCGGTGTGGGCGAGCAGGAAGACAGTACGCGCCAGGTTCTGTGTCAAAGCGGCCCCTCCGCCACTGCACGGTCGACATCGGCCGGGTCCACCTGGGGTGCGCCCGCCCGCAGCCAGAGAAAGTACTCGACGTTCCCCGAGGGCCCGGGCAGCGGACTCGCGGTGACACCCTGCACCCCGAGCCCCAGCTCCCAGGCCTTCTCGGCCACTCCCCGCACGGCCTCCGCCCGCAGTTGCGGACTCCGTACGACACCCCCGCTGCCGAGCCGCTCCTTCCCCACCTCGAACTGCGGCTTGACCATCATCACCAGGTCGGCGTCCGGCTTCACGCACCGCTTGAGGGCCGGCAGCACCAGCCCGAGCGGGATGAAGGACAGATCGCCCACGACAAGATCCACAGGATCCCCGTCGATCACGTCGAGCGTCAACTCCCGTACGTTCGTACGGTCCTTGACGGTCACGCGTTCATCGCTCTGGAGAGACCAGGCGAGCTGTCCGTATCCGACGTCCACGGCGACGACGTGGGCGGCGCCCGCGCGCAGCAGGACATCGGTGAAGCCGCCGGTGGACGCGCCGGCGTCCAGCGCGCGCCGGTCCTCGACCACGAGTCCCCGGGGGACGAAGACCTCCAGCGCGCCGGCGAGCTTGTGGCCGCCCCGGGAGACGTACTCGGGGTCGCTGTCGTCGCTCTGGACGACGATCGCCGCGGCGGTCTCGACCTGCGTGGCCGGCTTGGTCGCCACGGTCTTGCCGACGGTGACCCGCCCGGCGGCGATCAGCTGGCTGGCGTGCTCACGCGAGCGCGCGAGCTTCCGGCGGACCAGCTCCGCGTCCAGACGACGGCGTACGACTCCTGCCACGTTCGGTTCAGCTCCTGCTTTCGTTACGGCCATTCAAAAGGTGCGACCCGAAGGGTCTCATTGGGGGGCGGCGGTCGGGTGACGGGTGGGAGCCGGAGATCCCGGGCGTGCGTCGAGCGCGGTGAGCGCGTCGCGCAGCCCCCGGTGTACATCCTCGTACACCTCGACGTGTCCGTCGGTGGCGAGGTGGTCGGTGTCCGCCAGCCGGTCGAGCTGGTCGTCGACCTCGGCGTTGCCGGTGGGGGTGCGCGGGACGTTCAGGGGGGCCGGGGCGGCGGGGTCGTACTCGGGCTCTGCCACGGTGACGATCTCGGCCTCGGACACGGACTCGCTCATGCCCAGACGCTACCTCGAACCGCTGGGGTACCGTCGTGGGCGATGGCCACGATCGAGGAGTGCCGCGCCGCACTGGGAAAGCTTTCGGACAACATGCAGGGCGCCGAGGGCGACGTCGGGGCGGCCGCCGCCCTGGACCGCTCGGTGAGCTGTCACATCACCGACCTGGACGTCACCTTCGAGGGACGGATGACCGGCGGCCGGATCGAGGTCGACGACACCCACCCGGGACCGCCGCGCGAGAGGGCGCAGATCAGGCTCGCCATGGCCGGCGACGACCTGGTGGCCCTCGTTGGCGGCGAGCTGAACTTCGCGACCGCCTGGGGCAAGGGCCGGGTGCGGCTGGAGGCGAGCCTGCTGGACCTGTTCCGGCTCAGGAAGCTGCTGTGACCTTCTGCCCCGTCCCCGTGTGCTCCGCCCGTGCCTTGCGCGCGGCCGGCACCACCAGCGGGGTCCCGGTCTCGGGGTCGTCGATGATCTGGCAGCGCAGCCCGAACACCTCCTCGACCAGCTCGGCCGTGACGATGTCGTTCGGGGCGCCCTCGGCGATGACCTCGCCGCCGCGCAGGGCGACCAGGTGGGTGGCGTAGCGGGCCGCGTGGTTGAGGTCGTGCAGGACGGCGACGAGGGTGCGGCCCTGGGTCTCGTGCAGCTCGGCGCACAGGTCGAGGACGTCGATCTGGTGCTGGATGTCGAGGTAGGTGGTCGGCTCGTCCAGGAGCAGCAGCGGGGTCTGCTGGGCCAGCGCCATGGCGATCCACACGCGCTGACGCTGTCCGCCGGACAGCTCGTCCACGTACCGGTCGGCCAGCTCGGCGACCCCCGTCTGCCGCATGGACTCCTGGACGACCCGCTCGTCCTCCGTCGACCACTGGCGCAGCAGGCCCTGGTGCGGGTAGCGGCCGCGGCCGACCAGGTCGGCGACGGTGATGCCGTCGGGCGCGATGGACGACTGCGGCAGCAGGCCGAGGGTCCGGGCGACCTTCTTCGCGGGCATGGACTGGATGACCTGCCCGTCGAGCAGCACCCGGCCCCGGCTGGGCTTGAGCATCCGCGACAGCGCCCGCAGCAGTGTCGACTTGCCGCACGCGTTCGGGCCGACGATCACGGTGAAGGAGTTGTCGGGGATCTCCACCGACAGCTGCTCGGCGATGACGCGCTGGTCGTAGGCGAGGGTGACGTTCTCGGCGGACAGGCGGTTCACGGTGCTCCTCTTGCTGACTGACTCGGGGGTGGCGCTCATATCCGGCCCGCCCTGCGCTCGGTGACCAGCAGCCACAGCAGATAGCCGCCGCCGAGGACGCCGGTGACCACGCCGACGGGGAGCTGGTCGGCGCCGAAGGCGCGCTGCGAGGCCCAGTCGGCGGCGACCAGCAGGGCGGCGCCCATGCAGAGCGAGGGCACCAGGTTGGGGCCCGGCGAGCGGGTCAGGCGGCGGGCGAGCTGCGGTGCGGTGAGCGCGACGAAGGCGACGGGTCCGGCGGCGGCCGTGGCGGCGGCGGTGAGCAGCACGGCGCAGACCATCAGCACCAGCCGGACACGCTGTACGCGCACTCCGAGGGCGTTCGCGACGTCGTCGCCCATCTCCATCATCCGAAGGCCGCGCGCGTGGGCGAGAACCAGCGGGACGAGGACGGCGCACAGGGCGAGCAGCGGCCAGACCTGGTCCCAGTCACGCCCGTTGAGCGAACCGGTCATCCACACGACCGCGCGGGCCGCGTCGACCATGTCGGCCTTGGTGAGCAGATAGCCGTTGACCGCGGTAGCGATCGCGGAGACACCGATACCGACCAGGACCAGCCGGTATCCGTGCACGCCCTGCTTCCAGGCGAGCAGATAGATGGCGAGTCCGGTCACCAGGCCGCCGATCAGCGCGCCGAAGGTGACCTGGGTGGAGGTGCCGGACATCAGCACGATGACGATCAGCGCGCCGGCCGTGGAGCCCTGCGAGAGGCCCAGCACGTCCGGGCTGCCGAGCGGGTTGCGGGAGACGGACTGGAACAGGGCACCGCCGAGCCCGAGCGAGGCGCCGACCAGCAGGCCGACCAGGACGCGTGGCAGCCGCAGCTCGTTGACGATGAAGTCCTGGTACGCGGTGCCGTTCCCGGCGAGGGTCCTGAGCACGTCGGACGCGGGGATCTTCGCGTCGCCGGTGCCGATCAGCGCGATGCCCGCGGCACCGGCGGCGACCAGCAGCAGGGCGACGACGATCAGGGCTCGCAGGTCCAGGCGCAGAGAGAGCCCGCCCGGGGTGCGCACCGCCCGGTTCATGGTTCGGGTCTTCACAGCTGGGCCGTCCTCCGCCGTCGTACGAGAAAGATGAAGACCGGGCCGCCGATGATCGCGGTGACGATGCCGACCTGGAGTTCCGAGGGGCGGGCCACGACGCGGCCGAGGATGTCGGCGCCGACCAGCAGCACGGGCGACAGGACCGTGGCGTACGGCAGGATCCAGCGCAGGTCGGGGCCGGTGAAGGAGCGCACGACGTGCGGCACCATCAGCCCGACGAAGACGATCGGGCCGCAGGCGGCGGTCGCGGCACCACACAGCATGGTGGCGGCCAGCATGGCCAGGGCGCGGGTACGGCCCAGGTTGGCGCCGAGAGCGCGGGCGGTGTCGTCGCCCATCGCCACCGCGTTCAGCGGCCGGGCCAGCCCGAGCGCGAGGAGCATGCCGACCGCGAGGAACGGCAGCACCTGCATGATGGTCGAGTGGGTGGCCGAGGCCAGTGAACCCACCGTCCAGAAGCGCATCTTGCCCAGCGCCGCATCATCCATGATCATCACGGCCTGGATGTAGCCGTACAGGGCCGCGCTGATGGCCGTGCCGGCGAGCGCGAGCCGCACGGGGGTGGCGCCCCGGCTGCCGCCGAGGAACCACACCAGCGCGCCGACCACCGCCGCCCCGAGGAAGGCGAACCACACATAGCCGGTGAGGCTGGTGACGCCGAAATAGGCCGTGGCCGTGACAACGGCGGCCGACGCGCCCGCGTTGATGCCGAGCAGCCCGGGATCGGCCAGCGGGTTGCGGGTGAGCGCCTGGAGCACGGCACCGGACAGCCCGAGCGCGGCACCGGCCAGCAGACCGAGACAGGTGCGCGCGACCCGCTCGTCCACGACGACGTCGCCGTATGTGCCCGTGTCGTGGAACAGGCCGTGCCAGACCTGGTCCGGCGACAGCGCTTTCGCCCCGATCGCGATACTCGCCATGGCGACGAGCAGCAGGATCGCGACAGAGAGCAGGAGCCCAAGGGCCCGTACCGCCTGGCGAGTTGGGGGCGCGGGAGCGGGCACCGCGCGCTGTTCCGGGGGACTGTCGACCAACACGAGGTTAGGTTAGCCTACCCTCGCTCCTGATCTCGATCCCCCGGGGTTCTCGTCACAGGCCGAGACGCGCCAGTGCCTTGCCTCCGTCCAGCTCGCAGGAGCCCTCCCCGGCCGCCGTCCAGGCCGCCGCGCACAGGGCCCGCAGTCCGTCCAGCGCCTCGCCGTCGCCCTCCAGCTCCAGCCGGTCCGCTCCGGCCGTCGCCGTGAACCCGCCACAGCGGAAACCCTCACCCGCCGCGGTGATCTCCGGTTGTCCGGTGAGCAGTCCGCGCAGATCGGCGTCCACGTACGTCGGCCGGTGCTGCGGCGGCGCGGCCAGCAGCTGGACGCCGTCGGTCACGCCGGTCAGCACCAGCAGCGAGTCGACCTCGCCGTTGAACGCGCCCTCGATGTCCGTGTCCAGCCGGTCCCCGACCACCAGCGGACGCCGCGCGCCCGTGCGGATGATCGTCTCCTTGTGCATCGGCGGCAGCGGCTTTCCCGCCACCTGCGGCACGGCACCCGTCGCGATCCGGACGACCTCCACGGCCGCCCCGTTGCCCGGCGCGATGCCCCGCCCGCTCGGGATCGTCAGATCCGTGTTGGACGCGAACCACGGCACGCCACGCCGGACGGCGTACGACGCCTCGGCGAACCGCCCCCAGGTCAGCTCGGGCCCGCCGAAGCCCTGCGCCACCGCCGCCGGGTCGTCGTCCGCCGACTCCACCGGCGTCAGCCCCCGCTCGCGCAGCGCCACCCGCAGCCCTTCGCCGCCGATCACCAGCACCCGCGCCCCGGCCGGCACCTGTTCGCTGATCAGCCGCGCCACGGCCTGCGCGGAGGTGATGACGTCCTCGGCCCCCGTCGGTATGCCCAGCTCCGTCAGATGCTCCGCCACGGCGTCCGGGGTCCGCAGCGCGTTGTTCGTGACGTACGCCAGATGCATCCCGCCCGCACGCGCCACATCCAGCGAGTCGACCGCGTGCGCGATCGCGTGCCCGCCCGCGTACACCACCCCGTCCAGATCGAGCAGCGCCGTGTCGTACGCCTCGCTCAGGGGCTGCCCACTGCCCTCGGGCCTCGTCCTGACCGTCTGGCTCATTCCACATCGCTCCTCGTTCGAAGGCCTTTCCCCCGATCATCCCGCACACCACTGACACACGTACGATGCCGGGATGAACACTGCAGGTCACTCGGAAGCAACGGCGCGCCGAGGCCTGGAACTCAACCCGTTCCGAGGCCTTCGTTACGACCCCGACCGGGTCGGCAGCCTCGCCTCCGTCACCTCCCCTCCCTACGACGTCGTCGTACGGCCCGACGGGGTTCATCATCTCCAGTCCGCCGACCCGCACAACATCGTCCGGCTGATCCTGCCCCAGGCCGGAACCCCGAGCGCCGGCACCGAACAGGCGGCCGACACCCTGCGCCGCTGGCTCGCCGAGGGCATCCTCGTCGCGGACCCGGAACCCGGCCTGTACGTCTACGAGCAGCGGGACGGAGACGGCATGCTCCAGCGCGGCGTCATCGGCGCGCTGCGGATCTCGGAACCGGCGGACGGCGTGGTGCTGCCGCACGAGGACGTCATGCCGCCCGTGGTCGCCGACCGCGCGGCCCTGATGCGCGCCACGCGCGCGAACCTGGAACCGCTGTTGCTGACCTACCGCGGCAACGGCACGACCGCCGAGGTGATCGAGCGCACCGCGGAGAAGCCCCCGCTGCTGTCCACGACCACCGAGGACGGCTTCCACCACCGTCTGTGGTCGGTCACCGACCCGGCCGACCTGGCCCGCGTCCAGGCGGATCTCTCCCACCACCAGGCCCTGATCGCCGACGGCCACCACCGCTGGGCCACCTACCGGCTGCTCCGCGCGGAACAGCCCTCCCCCGGCCCCTGGGACCACGGCCTGGTCCTCCTGGTGGACACCGCCCGCTATCCGCTGCGCGTCCGCGCCATCCACCGCCTGCTGCACGGGCTGCCGGTGGCGGACGCGGTGGCCGCCGTGCAGGGCCTGTTCCGGGTACGGCGCCTCGACGCACCGCTGGCCGAGGCCCTGGAGGTGCTCGCGGACGCGACCTGCACGGGCAACGCCTTCCTGCTGGCCGGCGACGGCGCCTTCCACCTGCTCGACCGGCCGGACCCGGCCCTGCTGGCCCGCACGATCCCGGCCGACCGCCCGGCCGCCTGGCGCTCCCTGGACGCCACGGTCCTGCACGCCACGCTCCTCGAGCACGTCTGGCACATCCCCGAGGACTCACCGGCCCACATCGCCTACATCCACGACACGGCCGCGACGGTCGCCAAGGCGGAACACGACGGCGGTACGGCCGTCCTGATGCACCCCGTCCGCGAGGAGGTCGTACGCGACCTGGCCCGCCAGGGCGTGACGATGCCCCGCAAGTCGACGTCGTTCGGCCCCAAGCCGGCGTCGGGGCTGGTGCTCCGGGCGCTGGAGATCTGAACCAGCGGCACCGAGAAGAGGGCAGGCCCCATCAGGAGCCTGCCCTCTTCTCGGTGACGGACGTCAGTCCTTGTCGCCGTCCTCCTCGGACGCCTTCACGGACTCGCTGTCGCTCTGGTTCTCGCCTTCGCCGTCGCTCTCTCCGTCGCCGGCGCTGGCGCTGTCACCCTCGGCCTCGCCCTCGCCCTCGGCCTCGGCCTCGGCCTCGACGAGTGCGTCGACGAACTCCACGCCGTCCAGCTCGGCGAGCCGGTCCGAGGCGTCCGTGCTGCTGTCCCGGTCGGCCTCGACGGCCTTGGCGAACCACTCCCGCGCCTCGCCTTCCCGGCCGGCGGCCAGCAGGGCGTCGGCGTACGCGTAGCGCAGGCGGGCGGTCCAGGGCTGAACCGAGTTGGAGGCCAGCTCGGGGCTCTGCAGGGTCACGATGGCCGCGTCCAGCTGGTCCATGTCACGCCGGGCACCGGCGGCGACGAGCCGCATCTCGACCTGACCGGCCTTGTCCAGCTTGTGCACCTCCGGGGCGCCGGCCATGTCCAGCGCCTTCTCCGGCCGCCCGAGCCCACGCTCGCAGTCGGCCATCACCGGCCACAGTTCCGCACTGCCGGTCATCCGGCGCGCGGCCCGGAACTCGGCGAGGGCCTCGCTGTACTTCTGGTTGGCGTACGCGGCGAACCCGGCGGCCTCGCGCACGGCGGCCACGCGGGACGCCAGACGCAGGGCCACCCTGGAGTAGCCGTAGGCGCCCTCGGGGTCCTCGTCGATGAGCCGGGCGACCATCACCAGGTTCCTGGCGACGTCCTCCGCGAGCGTCTTGGGCAGGCTCAGCAGCTCCTGCCGCACGTCCTGGTCGATCTCGTCACCGGTGACGTCCTCCGGGATCGGCAGCCGCTTGATCGGCTCACGGTCCCGGTCGCGGTCGCGCTCGTCGCGGAAGCGGCCACCGCCACGGCTGTCGTCCCGACCGCCGTAGCCGCCTCGGTCGTCACGCCGGTCGTCGCGACGGAAGCCACCGGGCCGACCACCGCGGTCGTCCCGCCGGGGCCCACGGCTGCCACCACGGTCGTCACGACCCCGGAACCCACCGCGATCCCCACGGCTGTCGTCCCGCCGGAAACCGCCACGGTCCTCACCGCGCCGGTCGTCCCGTCGGTCATCGCGGCGGTCATCGCGGCGGCCGTACCCGCCACGGTCGTCGTTGCGACGGAAGGCCGGGCGGTCACCACCGCGGTCGTCGTCGCGGCGGAAGGCCGGGCGGTCACCGCCACGGTCGTCGCGCCGGAATCCGCGGTCGTCGCGGCGGTCGTCACGACGCGGCCC
>NZ_LGDV01000012.1 GCF_001280015.1 Streptomyces sp. MMG1121 | reverse complement strand
TGCCGGATCACCCGCTGCTGGGACGGACCGTTCGGCGCCGTCAGACCGTTGCTCGCCCCGTCCTGGTTGACCGCGCTGCCACGCAGCACCGCCAGCACGGGGTGGCCCAGCCGACGCGCGTCAGAGAGCCGCTCGACCAGCAGCACCCCGACGCCCTCCGACCAGCCGGTCCCGTCGGCTCCCGCCGCGAACGCCCGGCAGCGCCCGTCGGGGGAGAGCGCGCGCTGGCGGCTGAACTCGATGAACCCGGTGGGTGTCGCCATCGCGGCCGCCCCGCCGGCGAGGGCCAGTGAGCACTCGCCCTGCCGCAGGGCCTGGGCGGCCAGGTGCAACGCCACCAACGAGGACGAGCACGCGGTGTCCACGGTGACCGCGGGCCCCTCCAGACCGAAGCTGTACGCGACCCGCCCGGAGGCGACGCTCGCAGCGCTGCCGTTGCCCAGATAGCCCTCGAACCCCTCGGGGATCACCCGCAGGCGCGAGGCGTAGTCGTTGTACATGACCCCGGTGAACACCCCGGTGTCGCTGCCGTGGAGCGAGGTCGGGTCGATGCCCGCGCGCTCGAAGGCCTCCCAGGAGGTCTCCAGCAGCAGGCGTTGCTGCGGGTCGATCGCGAGGGCCTCGCGGGGCGAGATCCCGAAGAAGCCGGGGTCGAAGTCGGCGACGTCGTGCAGGAATCCACCCTGGCGGGTGTACGAGGTGCCGGGCTCGGCCGGGTCCGGGTCGTAGAGCGAATCGACGTCCCAGCCCCGGTCGGCGGGGAACTCCGACACCGCGTCGACGCCCTCCCGGACCAGGTCCCACAGGGCTTCCGGCGAGCGCACCCCGCCGGGGAACCGGCAGCCGATCCCGATGATGGCGATGGGCTCGCGCTCGCCCGCCTCGTACTGGCGCAGCCGTCGATGTGCCTTCTTCAGGTCGGCGGTCACCCGCCTGAGGTAGTCGCGCAGCTTCTCTTCGTTGGATATCTGAGACATCTGAGATCACCCCTGACGTGGCCGGAAGGAGAGTACGTACCGGGTCACGTCACACCCAGTTCCCTGTCGATCAGCTCGAACATGTCGTCATCGGTGGCCGAGCCCAACTCCGCTGCGTCGGCCGCCGCGGCGTCTGCCTCGGCGTCGCTGTGCGCAGGCGTCGCGCCGTCCCACTTCCGCAGCAGTGCCCGGAGCCGGGTCGCGGCCGTGCCGCGTCGGCCGTCCTCGGCGGGCAGCGCGGCGAACGCCTCGGCCAGTCGGTCGAGTTCGTCCAGTACCGAGCCCGCCTCGGGCTGCTCGGCGGGCGCCAGCTCGGCGAGGAGGTAACGCGCGAGGGCGGCCGGCGACGGGTAGTCGAAGATCAGCGTGACCGGCACGCGCAGGCCCGTGGAGGCGCTGATGCGGTTCCGCAGATCCACCGCCGTCAGCGAGTCGAACCCCAGCTCCTTGAACGCACGAGCCTCGTTGACGGCGTCCGGCGCCTCGTGCCCGAGTACGGCGGCGGTCTGCGTACGGACCAGATCCAGCACCGCCCGCTCCCGGTCGGCGGTCTCCATCCCGGCCAACTGCCGGGACAGCGCCTCGCCCGACGTGGGGCCCGGCACCTGCCCTGCCGCGCCCGACCCGGCCGCCGCCGAGCGTCCGACCACCGTTCTGCGGTCGGGGCCGCGCAGCAGGCCGTTGACCAGGGGCGATGGCTGCGTACGAAGCGACGCGACGACGAGGTGCGCCGGGACGAGGAGCGCGTGTCCGCTCTCCCGCGCGCGGTCGAACAGCGCGAGCCCGTCCTGCGGCGGCAGCGGCGTCATGCCGAACCGTTCGATGCGGCGTCGGTCTTTCGCGTCCAAGTGCCCTGTCATGCCGCTTGGCTCGGCCCACAGCCCCCAGGCGAGGGACTGCGCCGGCAGCCCGGCGGCGCGGCGGTGCTGCGCCAGCGCGTCGAGGAAGACGTTGGCGGCCGCGTAGTTCGCCTGGCCCGCGCCGCCGAGGGTGCCCGCGATGGAGGAGAACAGCACGAACTCAGCTGGATCAAGGCCGAGTTCACAGGTCAGCTCGTGGAGATTCCACGCCGCGTCGACCTTGGGGCGCAGCACCGCCTGAAGGCGTTCCGCGTCCAGTGACTCGATGACCGCGTCGTCGAGGACTCCGGCGGCGTGGACGACCGAGGCCAGCGGGTGCGCCGACGGAATCTCCTTCAGGACGTCGGCCAGCGCGTCCCGGTCGGTCAGGTCGCAGGCCACCGTGCTCACCTGGGCGCCCAGCGCGGCGAGCTCGGACTCGAGTCCGGCGGCTCCGGGGGCCTGGGGCCCGCGCCGGCTGACCAGCAGCAGCTGCCGGGCGCCGTGCGCGGTCACCAGATGGCGGGCGACCAGGGCTCCGAGGGCGCCCGATGCTCCGGTGATGAGGACTGTGCCGCTCGCGTACGGAGTGTCGCGGCCAACCGGAGTGCCCTCCGGGGAGGGCGAGCCGGACGGCCTCGTCAGCCGGGGAACGACCGCCTCGCCCGAGCGCAGCGCCACCTGGGCCTCCCCCGAGGCGATCACCGCGGGCAGAGCGACCTCGGACGCCTCGGTTCCGTCCAGGTCGACCAGCACGAACCGGTCCGGATGCTCCGACTGCGCGGAACGGATCAGCCCCCACACCGCGGCACCCGCGAGGTCCTCGACCGCCTCGCCTTCCCGCGTCCCCAGCGCCCGACGGGTGGTGAACACCAGCCGGGACGCGGCGAACCGTTCCTCGGCCAGCCACTCCCGCACCAGGGCCAGCGCCTTCAATGTCAGGTCGTGTACGGCCTCAGCCCCCAGGGGGGAGGCGCCGCTCATGGGCACGACCACCGCCTCGGGGCTCTCGCCCCCCGACGGGAGGGCACCGTTCTCCGCCGTCACGTACGGCCCGCCGGCCTGCTGCCGCGCGCTCGCCGCCGTCCTCGACGTCGACAGCGGCAGCCACTCCACGGCGAACAACGAGTCCGCCGAGTCCGACCGTTCGGTACGCAGCTCCTCGACGGCAACCGGACGCAGCACGAGCGAGTCGACCGTGGCGACCGGCGCACCGGTCTCATCGGCCACGGCCAACGACAGTGCGTCCGTACCGGTCGGCGACACCCGTACGCGAAGCGTGTGCGCGGATGTCGCGTGCAGTACGACACCACTCCAGGCAAAGGGGAGCCGGACGTCGGACGCCCCGGCGGCCGGGTCGGTGAGCGCCGCGTGCAGCGCGGCGTCGAGAAGTGCGGGATGCAGTCCGAACCCGGCGACCGCTACACCCTCGGGCAGCCGCACCTCGGCGAACACCTCGTCGCCCGAACGCCATGCCGCAACCAGCCCCTGGAACGCCGGACCGTAGTGGTAGCCCGTACCGAACAGCGAGTCGTACAGGCCGGGCACGCCCACCGGCACCGCATCCGCGGGCGGCCAGGCATCCAGCCGGACCCCGCCCTCGGCAGGGCCGCCCCTCAGCACACCGCGGGCGTGCCGGGTCCACGACTGCTCCTGCGGAGCGTCCTGCGGGCGGCTGTAGATCTCCAGCGCCCGGCAGTCGTGCTCATCCGGGGCTGCCACGCGCACCTGGATCGACACGACGTCGCCCTCATCGATCAACAGGGGTATTTCGAGGGTGAGTTCGTCGATCCGGTCGCAGCCGACCTCGTCACCCGCCCGGATCGCCAACTCCACGAACGCCGTACCCGGCAGCAGAACCCGACCCA
>NZ_LGDV01000011.1 GCF_001280015.1 Streptomyces sp. MMG1121 | reverse complement strand
GCATCCGTGGCTGGCTGATCATGCGGTGATGGGTCGGGTTCTGCTGCCGGGTACGGCGTTCGTGGAGTTGGCGATCCGGGCGGGTGACGAGGTCGGCTGTGACCGGGTCGACGAACTCACCCTCGAAACACCCCTGGTGCTGCCCGACAACGGCGGCGTCCAGATCCAGTTGGTGCTGAGCGAGCCCAACCAGGACGGCCTTCGCCGGTTGAGCATCCACAGCCGCCCGCAGGACGCGTCACAGGAACGGCCATGGACCCAGCACGCCAGTGGTCTGCTCAGCTCGCAGACCCCGGACGTGCCCGCGGACCTGGCCGTATGGCCCCCGCAGGGTGCGGCCCGCGTGGACATCGAGGGTCTGTACGAGGAGCTGGCCGACTCGGGACTCGGGTATGGCCCGATCTTCCGAGGGCTGCACGCGGCCTGGCAGCTCGATGACGAGATCTACGCCGAGGTCCGGCTGCCCGAAGGCGTCGAGGTCGGCCGGTTCGGGCTGCACCCGGCGCTGCTCGATGCCGCACTGCACGGCGCCGGCCTCAGCGATTCCGCGTCGAGCTTCGGACTGCCGTTCTCCTGGACCGGCGTGACGTTGCACGCTGTCGGCGCTGCCGCACTCCGCGTTCGGCTGTCTCCGATAGGCCCGGACGCGGTGTCCGTGCTCGTCACCGATACGACAGGCAGCCCGGTGGCCACGGTCGACTCGCTGGCGCTGCGGCCTGCTTCGGCGGAGTCGGCATCGGCCGCCGACCCGTACGCGGCCGATACCGACGCCCTGTTCGGCGTCGAGTGGACCGGCGCCCCGGTCCCCGAGGACGCACCCGAGGATGCGTCCGGGGACGCGGCGCGGTGGTTCTTCCTCGGGGCGGACTCCTACCCCGGCCTGGCGTCGCTGTACGGAGCCCTCGACGCGGGCGAGCCGGTGACCCACGTGGTCGCCACCCCCACATCCGACACCACGGTGAGTCCGGCTTCCACCGTCCGGACCGCCACTCAGCAGGCACTCTCCCTGGTCCAGGAGTGGCTGGCGGACGCGGACGGCCGTCATGCCGGCGCGCAGTTGGTGTTCTGTACCCGGGGAGCGGTCTCCGCGACCGGCGGTGACGAGGTGAGCGACCTCGCGGCCGCGTCGTTGTGGGGCCTGATCCGGTCGGCGCAGTCGGAGCACCCGGGCAGGTTCGTCCTCGTAGACGTAGACGTAGACGTAGACGTCGATTCCGATGCGGGCGCGTCCATCCAGGGCGTGGTGCGTACGGCCGTCGCCTGTGGTGAACCACAAGTGGCCGTGCGGGCAGGGAAGTTGTACGTCCCGCGCCTGGCCCGGGTCTCGCCGGGCGCAACGACCAGCAGCCTCCCGGATTCGGCGCACACACCATCCACGGAGCTCGACCCCTCCGGCACCGTCCTCATCACCGGTGGCACCGGCCTCCTCGGCGGCCTCCTCGCCCGGCACCTCGTAGCCGAGCACGGTATGCGCCACCTGCTGCTGACCAGCCGTCGCGGGACCGACGCCCCCGGTGCCGACGAACTCGTGGCCGATCTGTCCGCCCAGGGCGCCGAGGTGTCCGTGATCGCCTGTGACACGGCCGAACGCACCGACGTGGCCGACCTGTTGGCGGGCATACCGAAGAGCCGTCCGCTCACCGCCGTGATCCATGCGGCGGGCGTGCTCGACGACCACGTCATCGAGGCCATGACCCCCCGCCAGCTCGCCGACGTCCTGCGCCCCAAGGTGGACGCGGCCTGGCACCTGCACGAGCTGACGCGCGATCTGGATCTCGCCGCCTTCGTCCTCTTCTCCTCGGCGGCCGCCACCCTCGGCGGCTCGGGACAGGCGAACTACGCTGCCGCGAACGCCTTCTTGGACGCCCTGGCCCACCAGCGCCGCTCGCAGGGGCTGCCCGGACTCTCGCTCGCCTGGGGCCTGTGGGAGCAGCCCGGCGGGATGACCGGACATCTGGACGACGCCGACCGGCGGCGCCTCGCGGATCTCGGCATGTCCCCGCTGTCCGCCGCGGAGGGCCTCGCGCGCTTCGACGCCGCACTGGAGACGGACCGGGCGCTCGTCGTCCCGATGAAGCTGGACACCGCCACCGTCGCCGCACGGGTACCGGCCGACGAGGTGCCGGAGCTGCTGCGCGGTTTGATCCGCGGCCCGAGGCGGCGGACCGCGCGGTCCGCCCCGGCGCAGTCCGCCCTGCGCCGGCGCCTCGGCTCGCTCGCCGAGAGCGAGCAGGACGGCGCGCTGCTGGATCTCGTGCACGAGCAGGTCGCCGCGGTGCTCGGGCACACGTCCTCGGATGCGATCGCCGCGGGCCGGGCCTTCAAGGACCTGGGCTTCGACTCGCTCACGGCCGTACGGCTGCGCAACCGGTTGAGCACGGCCACTGGTCTGCGCCTGCCCTCGACCCTGGTGTTCGACTACCCGACTCCCGCCCTGCTGGCCGGCTTCCTCCGTACGCAGCTTCTCGGCCCGGCCACCACCGCGGCCGTCGCGCGGACCACCGCACACGTCACCGCGGCAACGCTCGACGAGCCGCTGGCGATCGTCGGCATGAGCTGCCGCTTCCCCGGTGATGTGCGCTCCCCGGAAGAGCTGTGGGACCTGCTCGCCGCTGGTGGCGACGCCATCTCCGGGTTCCCCACCGACCGCGGCTGGGACCTCGAGCGGCTCTACGACCCCGACCCGGACCACTCGGGCACGTACTACGCCCAGGGCGGCGGATTCCTCCATGACGCGGCCGACTTCGACGCGGCCCACTTCGGCATCAGCCCGCGTGAGGCCCTCGCCATGGACCCGCAGCAGCGTCTGCTGCTGGAGACGGCGTGGGAGGCGTTCGAGCGGGCCGGTATCGCCCCCACCTCCTTGCGGGGCAGCCGGACCGGTGTCTTCGTCGGAGCGATGTCGCAGGACTACGGGCCCGCGCTGCACGAAGCACCGCGTGAGGTCGAGGGCTACCAGCTGACCGGCATGGCGGCGAGCGTCGCCTCCGGCCGACTGGCCTACACCTTCGGCCTGGAGGGCCCCGCCGCCACGGTGGACACCGCCTGCTCGTCGGCCCTGGTGGCCCTGCACCTGGCGGGCCAGGCGCTGCGCAGCCAGGAGTGCTCGCTGGCCCTGGTGGGCGGCGTCACCGTGATGTCCAGCCCGGGTGCGTTCATCGAGTTCAGCCGGCAGCGCGGGCTGTCGGCGGACGGCCGCTGCAAGTCGTTCGCGGCGGCGGCCGACGGCACCGGCTGGTCGGAGGGGGCCGGTGTCCTGGTCGTGGAGCGGCTCTCGGACGCGCGCCGCAACGGTCACCAGGTGCTCGCGGTCGTCCGCGGCACGGCCGTCAACCAGGACGGCGCCAGCAACGGCCTGAGCGCCCCCAACGGCCCCTCGCAGCAGCGCGTGATCGGTCAGGCGCTGGCCATGGCGGGCCTCACCGCGGACCAGGTCGACGCGGTGGAGGCGCATGGTACGGGTACGTCCCTGGGTGATCCGATCGAGGCGCAGGCGCTGCTGGCGACGTACGGGCAGGGCCGGGATGCAGACCGGCCGTTGTGGCTGGGCTCGGTGAAGTCGAACATCGGTCACACGCAGGCGGCCGCTGGCGTGGCCGGGGTGATCAAGATGGTGCTGGCGATGCGGCACGGGGTGCTGCCGCGGACGCTGCACGTCGACGAGGCGACCCCGCACGTGGACTGGTCC
>NZ_LGDV01000010.1 GCF_001280015.1 Streptomyces sp. MMG1121 | reverse complement strand
CCGGCCCATCCCCAACCGCTGCGACCCCTGCCCCGAGAACAGGAAGGCCAACGCGCCCTCCGTCACCGAACCCTCGACCACATCCGGCGACACCTCACCCCGCGCCAACGCGTCGAGCCCACACGTCAGTTGGCGCACATCCCGACCCAGCACCACCGCCCGCCGGTCCAACATGGCACGCGACGTGGCCAGCGAGTGCCCCACGGCCGCCGGATCGAGGTCGTCGCTCGCCCCCGCGAACGCACCGAGCCGTCGCGCATGGGCTCGCAGTGCCGGCTCACTCGCGGTCGACATGACCCACGGCACCACCACTGGCGGCGTCCCCGCGCCACCGACCGCGGATGCGCCCTCGTCCCCCACGGCCGCGGGCGCGTCCTCCACGATCACATGGGCGTTGGTGCCGCTGACGCCGAACGAGGACACTCCCGCCCGGCGCGGCCGGCCGTCCGGCCGCGGCCAGGGCACCGCCTCCGTCAGCAGCGAGACCGCTCCCGCCGACCAGTCCACGTGCGGCGTCGGCTCGTCCACGTGCAGGGTGCGCGGCAGCGTGTCCTGTCGCATCGCCAGCACCATCTTGATGACGCCCGCCACGCCGGCCGCGGCCGCCGTGTGGCCGATGTTCGACTTCAGCGACCCCAGCCACAGCGGCTGCCCGGAGGGGCGTTCCTGTCCGTACGTCGCCAGCAGCGCCTGCGCCTCGATCGGATCACCCAGCGTGGTTCCCGTACCGTGCGCCTCCACCGCGTCCACATCGCCGCCCGACAGCCCGGCGGCGGCCAACGCCTGTCGTATGACGCGCTGTTGGGACAGTCCGTTGGGGGCGCTCAGGCCGTTGCTGGCGCCGTCCTGGTTGACGGCCGTGCCGCTCACGACGGCGAGCACCTCGTGACCGTTGCGGCGCGCGTCCGAGAGGCGTTCCAGGAGCAGCACTCCCGCACCCTCGCCCCAGGCCGTACCGTCGGCGGCCGCGGCGAACGACTTGCAGCGGCCGTCCGGCGCCAGGCCCCGCTGCCTGCTGAACTCCACGAACGCGACGGGGTTGACGACCACGGCGACCCCGCCGACGAGCGCCATCGAGCTCTCGCCCTGCCGCAGCGACTGGCAGGCCAGGTGCAGGGCCACCAGGGAGGACGAGCACGCCGTGTCCACGGTGACGGCCGGGCCCTCGAGGCCGAAGGTGTACGCGACCCGGCCGGAGACGACGGCGGTGGCACCGCCGGTGAGGTAGTACCCCTCGGCGCCCTCGGCGGCCTGCCGCGCACCGGCCCCGTACCCCTGCGAGGATGCCCCGACGAAGACTCCGGTCGCGCTGCCCTTCATCAACTCCGGGTCGATTCCGGCCCGTTCGAAGGCTTCCCACGACGCTTCCAGCATCAGGCGCTGCTGCGGGTCCATGGCGAGGGCCTCGCGCGGCGAGATCCCGAACAGGGAGGGGTCGAAGTGTCCGACGTCGTGGACGAAGGCTCCCTCGCGTACGTACGAGGTGCCGGGCCGGTCGGGGTCCGGGTCGTACAGGGCATCGAGGTCCCAGCCCCGGTCGGTGGGGAACGGCGTGACCGTGTCGACGCCGTCGGCCAGCAGCTTCCACAGCGCTTCCGGGGACTCGGCGCCGCCCGGATAGCGGCAGCTCATCGCCACGATCGCGATGGGGTCCTCCCCCTGGGGGCCGGCCCCGGATCCGGCTCCGGCCCGCTGCGCGGCATCCTGCGCCGTCGTTCCCTGAGCCGCTACGCCCAGGATCTGGTCACGGAGATGTCCCGCCAGCGCGGTGGCGTTCGGGTAGTCGAAGATCAGGGCCGTCGGCAACCGCAGCCCGGTGCGGGCACTGAGACGGTTGCGCAATTGGACCGCGGTCAGCGAGTCGAAGCCCAGCTCGCGGAAGGCACGGCCGGCCGCTACGGTACCGGGCTCCGAGTGGCCGAGTACGGCCGCGGCCTGCTCGCGCACGAGTGCCAGCAGCAGGTCCGCCTGCCCGGTCGCGGAGAGCGCCGCCAGCTGTTGGCGCAGCGCGGCGTCGCCGGACCCCGAGTCCGGCTCTTCGGGCTCCTCCAACAGTGCCCGGACCGCGGGGAGTTCGGCGATCAGCGGCCTGGAGCGCGCGGAGGTGAAGAGCGGGACGAAGCGCGCCCAGTCGACGTCGGCCACGGTCACGGTCGTCTCGTCCTGGTCCAGCGCACCGGCGAGTGCGGCGATCGCCAGGTCCGGGTCCATCGGTCGCAGGCCCCGCGCACGCAGATGCGCGTCGGCGCCCTCTTCGACGGCCATGCCCGCGCCTCCCCAGGAGCCCCAGGCGACGGAGGTGGCATGGCCGCCCCGGGCCCGTCGGTGCTGGGCGAGGGCGTCGAGGAAGGCGTTCGCCGCCCCGTACGCCCCTTGGCCCCCGCTGCCCCACACACCCGCGTTCGACGAGAAGAACACGAGGGCCTCGAGCTGATCGGGGGCGAGCAGCTCGTCCAGGTTCACGGCACCGCCCACCTTGGCGCCGAGCACCTCGGCGTACCCGTCGAGCGTGGTGTCCGTGATCGGGGTCAGCTGCCCGACTCCGGCAGCGTGCACGACGGCGGTCGGCGGATGTTCGGCCAGCAGCCGCGCCAGCGCCTCCCGGTCGGCGACGTCGCACGCGGCGATCGTCACCTCCGTTCCCAGCGCGTGGAGTTCGGCGCGCAACGCTTCGGCGCCGGGCGCTTCGGCGCCGCGCCGACCGACCAGCAGCAGATGCTCCGCGCCGCTCTTCGCCAGCCATCGCGCGACCTGGGATCCGAGCGCTCCCGTGCCGCCGGTCACCAGCACGGTGCCGCGCGGCTGCCAGGCGGTGGGATTCGCCCGGGGACTGCGGGAGGTCCGGGTGTTCTTGGCCGTCTGGGGTGCCTCGACCAGCCTGCGGATGTACGTTCCGGATCGGCGTACGGCCAGCTGGTCCTCGCCACCGGTCCCGCCCAGGACCTCGGCCAGCCGCTGCCCTGTCGACTCGCCGAGCTCCATGGGCAGGTCCACGATCCCGCCCCAGCGCTCCGGGTGCTCCAGCCCGACCACCCGGCCCAGCCCCCAGACCTGCGCCTGTGCCGGGCTGGTCAGGCGGTCCGTGCCGGCCACCGACACCGCGCCTCGGGTGGCGAGCCACAGCGGCGCGTCGATCTGACTCCCGCCGTCGTCCGCGCTCCCGCCCAGTGCCTGCACCAGGGCCAGCGTGGCGGCTACGCCCTGTGGGACCACCGGGTGGTCGGGGTGGGGTGCTTCATCGAGACCGAGCAGCGACAGTACGCCGGCTATCGGTGACGGCTCCTGAGGGGATGTCGCGGCCGCCAACGTCTGGGCGAGGGCGGCTCGTTCGACCGTGGCGCAGTCCACCTCCACCGGCACGACCTGCGCGCCGGAACGGGTCAGCGCCTCCGCTGCCTCGGCCACCAGCGGGTCGTCACGAAGCGCCGCCGGAACCGCCAGCAGCCAGGTTCCAGCGAGCCGGCCGATGGCGGGTGGGGTCGACAGCGGGCGCCATGTCACTTTGTAGCGCCAGGAGTTGACCGTCGACCGGTCCAGCGATTTGCGGCGCCAGGTGGACAGCGCGGGAAGGAGTTCACCGACCAGTTCACCGTCCGCGTCGAGCGTCATGGCCAGCTCGGCGGCATCGGCCCGTTCGACCGCACTCCAGAAACCCGCTTCGGCTTCCCCCTCGCCGGTCGTCGGCGCACCACTGCTGACAACGGGCGCGTCCAGCCAGTACCGGCGACGCTGGAACGCATACGTCGGCAACTCCACCCGCCGCACACCACCACCCGCGAAAAGCGGCGACCAATCCACCCCCACCCCC
>NZ_LGDV01000009.1 GCF_001280015.1 Streptomyces sp. MMG1121 | reverse complement strand
GGCGGCGGGCCGCGCGGGGGGGGGGGGGGGGCGGGGGCACGTGCGGCAGTTCCTGTGTGTCGTCCTCGGCCACGGGTGCCGCTCGCTCCGGGGTGGGGTGCGGGCCCGGTGCCGTGGCGACGGGCTCGTAGGTGACCGGTTCCGGCCGGAACTCCCGCATCAGCTCCGCGAGGGCGTCGAAGCGGCGGGCCCGTAGCACCCGGACGGGTTCCAGGTCCGGTCCGGGGCGCGGTGGTTCAGGTTCGGGCGGTGTCGACACCTGGCTCTCCTTCCGTCCCGCGCCCGTTCCGGACGGGCGGGACTCGCGAGGTCCCCTTGCTCGGATACGGCCACGACGGCGCCCCCGTTCAGGAGCACCCCGCGCAGGCGCGTGCCGCCTCTCTCCACCGGGCCCTGCGCCCAGACCGTCACCCCGCCCACCAAACGATCGAATCGCTCAACTCGGTAAGATGTGTTGAGCGTTTAAGAAAGCGCGTGCTAGAAACCGCCGTCATGACGACTCGGTCACATCCTTGGTCACGCCGTGGTTTTCTGGCCGTCTGTTCCGGCACCGCTGTCGCCCTGGGCTTCGGCACCCGGGCGGTCGCGGAGACGGACGAGTTCGCGACACTGCGGGCGCGATGGCGCACCCTGATCCTCGGCGAGGGGTTCGACCCCGCCGCCGCACCGTTCACGTCCCGGCTCGCCGGCCTGGGTACGACGGCGAACGGGTACCGGTCCTCGATGGCCCCCGCCACCGGCTCCCTGTGGCCCGACCTGGTCTACGCCGACCCGGACCCGGACACCGACCAGGAGTCGTACGGCTACTCGGGCAACATGAACACCAGTTACACCCGGCTGAGCACGCTCGCGCAGGCCTACTGCCAGCCGGGGACCGGGCTGACCGGCGACGCGGATCTGCGGGCCGCGATCCTCACCGGCCTGGACCACCTGCACGACGACGTCTACAACGCGAGTCAGGCCCCGTACGGGAACTGGTACAGCTGGCAGATCGGCGCCCCGCAGGCGCTGCTCGACGTGTGCGTGCTGATGTACGACGCCCTGTCGGCCACCCAGCTCGCCGGCTACCTCGCCGCGGTGGACCACTTCGTGCCCGACTCGGCGGTGGCGTCCTACAGCGGGACGAGCACGGGCGCCAACCGGGTGGACCTGTGCCGGGTGCTGGCGCTGCGCGGAGTCGTCGGGGCCAGTGCGGCCAAGGTGGCGCTGGCCCGTGACGCCCTCTCGCCCGTCTTCCCGTACGTCACCTCGGGCGACGGTCTGTACGCCGACGGCTCGTTCATCCAGCACACCTCCGTGCCGTACACCGGCTCCTACGGCTCGGTGCTGCTCGGCGGGCTGGGTCTGCTGTTCGCGCTGCTGGCGGGCTCCGGCTGGGAGGTGACGGACCCGAACCGGCAGATCGTCTTCGACGCGGTGGAGCACTCCTGGGCGCCGTTCCTCTACAACGGCCTGGTCATGGACGGCGTCGCGGGCCGGGCGATCAGCCGGGGGCTCACGGCGGCGGACCCGCAGCAGATCCAGCAGGACGACCATCTGCGCGGCCACCCGATCCTCGCCTCGATCGTGCTGCTCGGTCAGGGCGCGAGCAGCACGGAGAACGCGCGCTGGCGGGCTCTGGTCAAGGGCTGGATGCAGCGCGACTACTACAGCCCGCCGCTGGCCGACCCGGTGCTGAGCCTGCCGCATCTGGCCCGGCTCGAGGCGGTTCAGGACGACGGCTCGGTCACGGCGGTCGCCGAGCCCACCGGGCACCGGCTCTTCCCCGCCATGGAGCGGGCCACCCATCGCAGACCGGGCTGGGCGGCCGCGCTGAGCATGGCCGACAAGAGGATCACCTATTACGAGACCGGCAACGGCGAGAACCTGCGCGGCTGGCACACCGGTTCCGGAATGCTCTACTGGTGGGGCGACTCCTTCGCCAACGGCCAGTACAGCGACGCCTTCTGGCCCACCGTGGACCCCTACCGGCTGCCGGGTACGACGGCCTCCCGCAAGGCACTGGCGGATGCGGCGGGCGGCGACTGGGGTGCGGCGAAACCGGACGTGAACTGGGTGGGCGGGGCGACCGACGGACAGCGCGCCGCCGTCGGGCAGTATCTCAAGGGCCTGCAGTCGACCCTGGTGGCGAAGAAGTCGTGGTTCTTCCTGGACGACACGGTGGTCTGCCTCGGCGCCGGCATCACCTGCACCGACGGCACGGCCGTGGAGACGACGGTGGACAACCGCAACCTCGGCCCCACCGGCGGCGCCCCCTTCACCGTCGACGGCACGCTCGAACCCGCCGCCTACCCCTGGTCGGCCACGCTCACCGGGGCCAAGTGGGCCTGCATCGGCGGACACGGCGGCTATGTCCTTCCCGGCGGGGCGACGGTACGGGCGCTGCGCGAGGCCCGGGACGGCAGCTGGAGCACGATCAACAAGGGCGGCTCGACGACCGTCGTGAACCGCAAGTACCTGACGCTGTACGTCGATCACGGCACCGATCCGGTGAACGCGTCGTACGCCTACCTCCTGCTCCCGGGTGCGAGCGTGGCCGCCACCCGGGCGCGAGCGGCGGACACGCAGTGGCTGACGGTGCTCGCCAACACGGACAGCCAGCAGGGCGTTTCGGTGCGTTCGCTCGGTTTCACCGGGGTGAACTTCTGGTTCGGCGGAACGGTCGGAACGCTCACCGCGAGCGATCCGTGCTGCGTGATGATCAGTGAACGCGACGACGGCACCGCCGTGATCGCGATGAGCGATCCGATGCGTATGCGCACCGGGCTCACCCTGACCTGGCGGCGGGCGGTCGCTGCGGTCACGTCCGCACCGGCCACGCTCGCCTCGGCGGCCACCGGCACCACGCTGAGGCTGGCCTTCGGCGATCTCACGGGCACGGCGGGGGCCACGCAGCGGGTGACGGTCAGGCTGGGGTGAGGGCGCCGCGCGTGAACCGGTTCAGGGACGCCGTGAACGCGGTGACGAAGGCGTCCCTGGCCTCCTCGGGCAGCGCCTCCAGCGACAGGTAGGGGTTGAGGTCCTCCAGTTCCACGAGCAGCAGGCCGCCGTCACGGGTACGGCAGGCGTCCACGCGCTGGATGCCGTGGCCGAGGTCGTTCCAGTCGATGAAGCGCCGGGCGAACTCCAGGTCGGCGGCGGTCGCGGCGTACGGCTTCAGCTCCCAGCGGCGCTCCGGGTCGGGGGCGTACAGGGCGTACTGGAAGTCGTCGTCGACGAAGTAGAAGGACACCTCGTGGACGAAGTCGACGCAGGGCTGGATGAGCACCTCGCCGCCGGCCGCCGCGGCGACCTGCCCGGCGGGCACGGTCCGCAGGCCGACGGAGTCCGCGCCGAGCATCGGCTTGACCACGTACCGCTCCACGGGCGGCAGCCGGTGCAGGTCCTCGGCGCCGCCGACGGTCGGGATGACGGGGAAGCCGGCGGCGCTCAGGTCGAGCAGGTACTGTTTGCCGGCCATGTCCGCCTTGCCGGTGAGCGGGTTGTACACCCGGACCCCGTCGGCGAGCGCCCGCGTGCGGAAGGCGTCGTAGGCGCTCTGGTAGCCGAGGACGGGCCCGCTGTTGCGGACGACCACGGCGTCGAAGCCGTCCATCAGCGCGGCCGCGTCCAGCGGGTGGCACAGGGCGAGGTCGAAGCGGGCGCGGAGCCGGGAGGTGAGGAAGATGTCCTCGTCGCAGTAGCGGCGCCCGCGGGCCCGGTACGCCAGGTCGGTGACGTAGAGCAGACGGGGACGGGCGGCGGGCATGCGGGGTCTCCTCGGACGGGCCGGTACGGGGACGGCCGGTGTCCCGCGGCCGCAGGCAAGGCCTGCCGACACGGGCCGGTCCCGGCACGGTGGAGAAAGGTTACGTCGCAGGGGGCGGGCGG
>NZ_LGDV01000008.1 GCF_001280015.1 Streptomyces sp. MMG1121 | reverse complement strand
GAAACGATCTGTACGACTGATCGTTCTTCAGGTATGACCAACGCCAAGTGCATCCTTGCCGCGATCGCCTTGACCGGTGCGGCCGTCATCAGCATGAGCACCAGCGCCTACGCTGCTTCGGGGAACCGCAGCACGCTGGGTAACGGTGAGTGGCTCCTCACAGGAAATTCTCTTTTTAGTGAGGACGGCAGTGTCGAGTTCAAGTGCCAGGATGGGAAAATCGGCATCTACTGGGGCGGCGAGGCCCGGTGCCAGAACACTCCGCAACAAAGGTATGACGTCAAGGGGCTGATCATGCAGGGCGACGGGAACGTGGCCCTCTACACGAAGTCCGGCGAGGCCATCACTAACAACGCGCCACACTAGGGCGTGTCCGGCAGGTCGTCTGATGGCTCGCGCCTTGATCGCTTGCGTCAGACGCATCACGGTCGCCCGGGTAACCCTTATGGCGGAGCGCTCGATTACCCAGAGTGAACGCTAGGTTTGCTTTTGTGCGCTCCCTTGATCACTCGGGCGCCTGTGGGTTAACGGCGTGCTGAAAGGGTTTTCCCGCCATGATCCCCTCGGATGGCCGATCGCGGATCGGCTGCCACAGAGAGAAGGAAGTTCGCGTATGCGTCTGCGTCACACGGTCGGCGCCGCCCTCGGCGCCCTCGCCCTCCTCGTCACCCTCCCCACACCGGCCGACGCCGCGACGGGCTTTGTCCTCTTCCAGTACGGCGACCCGCTCCTGCCGAAGTCGACGTGGCAGTCGGGCCAGCTCGAAAACCCGCCGGCGGACGGCGTTTGTTACAACCTCCCCGAGGTCCAGGGGCATCCCCTGTGGTTCGGCATCGGGCCCAACAACGCGATGGCGGAAGAGACTGTCTACGTCTTCACGGAGGTGGACTGCCTCGGCGTACGAACGAAGGTGGACCCCGGAGTGAAGAAGGGCAACAACGTCATCTTCAAGTCGTACCTCATCGAAAACCTCGGCGGATGATCGCCCCGGGATTGAGCTGACAGTGACGGCCGGGCCGAGGGACAGCACCAGCGGGATCTCCCCGCCCCCTCCCCCGGCCCGCCCGTCGCCCCCACTCCCCACCGGATTGCGTCCGGTGGGTCAGGCATAGAGCCACAGTCGAAGGGCAGCGACGGTCACGGTGCCGTGGAAGACATAGGCCCGCTTGTCGAACCTCGTGGCTACTGCCCGGTTGGTCTTCAACTTCCCGATCAGACGTTCCACTTCGTTCCTGCGGACATAGCGAGCCTTCTCAAAGCTGGTTGGCCGACCGCCTCGGCTCCCACGACGCACACGGTTGGCCTGCTGGTTCCTCGGCTCAGGGATGGTGTGCTTGATCCGGCGGCGCCGGAGGTAGCGACGATTGCGCCGCGAGCTGTAGGCCCGGTCGCCGCTGACGTGGTCCGGGCGGGTGCGCGGGCGCCCGCCGTTCGGCCGAGGGACGCGGACGCGCTCCAGGACGGGAACCATTTGAGGTGCATCACCCCATTGTCCGGGGGTGATCAGCAAGGCCAAGGGTCGTAGGCCGCCTTCACTCGCCAGATGAATCTTCGTGGTGAGCCCGCCGCGAGAGCGGCCGAGCCCTTCATCGTCCCGGTGTTGAGCCGGCCGGGCTCGTCTACCTGGCATTTTCGGCGGCCGGTGACGGGCACCCGCAGCGTGCTGGTGAGCCCGGCAGATCGTCGAATCCACGCCGACCATCGACCAGTCGATTCGCCCCTGCGTATCGGCGTCGGCTTGAACGGCTCGCAGGAGCATCTCTCAGGTGCCATCCGCCGACCAGCGGCGATGCCGGTCGTAGACCGTCTGCCACTTACCGAACCGGGACGGCAGATCACGCCACGGGATACCCGTCCGCAGCCGAAACAGAATCCCGTTGATCACCCTGCGGTGACACTTCCAACGCCCACCCCGCCCCACGTTCCTTGGTACATACGGCTCCAGCCGGGCCCACTCTGCATCACTGAGATCTCTCCGCCCCACGAACCTGAAGACGAGTCTTCCTCTCGGTTCGTCACCGACCCGTCGGACAGGCCCTAGCGACCGGACATTCAGCAGGCCCCGGACTTCGCTTCTGCGTCGTCTGCCACGGGGCGCCGGCAGGGTCAGTGGTCTGTGCCGGTCTTCGTGCCAGGAGCATCGTGTGGGGGTTTGGGGGGCACGCACCACCATGCGAGGCCTGCGGCGGTCAGGTAGGCGAGTGCGCCGATGGCCGTACTGACGCGGAGTCCCTGACCGAAGGTGGCGGCGGTGGCGAGCAGGGTGCCGCCGAGGGCCACGCCGGTCGTACTGCCCACCTGGCGGGTGGTGTTGAAGAGAGCGGAAACGGTCCCTGAGTACGCCAGGGGCGCGGCACCCATCACCGTGGAGGTCGCGCCGGTGAGTGCGAAAGAGGTGCCGAATCCTGCTGCCATCATGGGGGCGATGAGCAGCGGGTAGGCGGGGTCGGCTCCGGCCGCGGTCCATCCCGCCAGGCCGGCGGAGGCCAGGAGCATGCCGGTGATCACCAAGGGGCGGTCTCCGGTGCGGCGGGTGAGCCGAGCCGACACGACGGAAGCGAACATGGTCATCGCCACCGCGGGGAGCAGCGCCGCTCCGGTGGCGAGCGCGCTGAAGCCGCGCTGGTGCTGGAAGTACAGGCTGGCGGTGAACAGCATGGCGTAGAAGCCGAAGTTGAACAGCATGCCGATGGCGATGCCGCCGCCCAGAGCACGCGAGCACAGCAGGTCCAGCGGTACGGCGGGAGAGCCCGCCAGCCGTTCGCGGACCACGAACGCCGCGGCGGCCAGCACGGACAGGCCCACCCCCGTGAGGACCGCCGGAGCGGTCCACCCACGTCGTCCAGCCTCGTTGAGCGCGGCCGTCAGCAAGGCCACCGCCGCCACGACCGCACACTGTGCGGGCCAGTCGACGGCACGGGAGACCAGGCGGGAGGAGGACTCCACATGGCGGAGTGTCAGCACGAGGCAGGCGACGCCGACGGGCAGGTTGATCAGGAACACCCATCGCCAGCCCACCGTGGAGACCAGCAGCCCACCCAGCAGCGGCCCGGCGGAGGCCGCGATGCCAGCCATGGATCCCCACAGACCGAAGGCCCTCGAACGAGCAGCCGGAGCGGGATACGCCTGCCGGAGCAGTGCCAGCGAACCGGGCACGATCAGTGCCGCCCCCAGCCCCTCCACCAGACGGGCGACGGTCAGGAAAGGAGCATTGGGCGCGAGAGCGCAGGCGGCGGAGGAGGCGGTGAACACGACCACGCCCGCGCAGAAGATCCGGCGGTTTCCCAACCGGTCACCCAGCGCACCGCCCGTCAGCAGGAAACCGGCGAAGACCAGGGTGTATCCGTCGGTGATCCACTGGATGCCCGTGACGGAGGCCGACAGCTCCCGGCCGATCACCGGCACCGCGACGCTGATGACCGTCACGTCCAGGATCACCATGAAGTACCCGGCGCACACAGCAAGCAGCGGGACCAAGGACTGCGCCCTGTACCGCTTGCCTGGTTGACCGGGGGAGGCGGACGCTCCGCTGCCGGCAGATTCTGCGAACGCCATGCCCTCGACTCCAACCCCGTACCAGCATCCTGCGGAAATAGCCACACTAACGGGGCAAGTCAGATATCTCTCCTTTAGTGGAGGATATGTCACCGTGATCTCCATGGATCACGGGCCGCGATCATGGCTGTCCGTGCCATGCTCATCTCACCTTCTCCTCTTCGGTCCGTGTGGCCTGGAGGATCTCGCCCACGACCGGCTGGGACCGCTCCACCCGGGCTCGAGCCGCTTCTTCTGGGCCTTGGGGAAGTAAGGGGTGTCAAGGAAGGCTCGGCCACTGCCGACGGTGGACTTCCATACCGGCAGGGGGCAGGGGGCAGG
>NZ_LGDV01000007.1 GCF_001280015.1 Streptomyces sp. MMG1121 | reverse complement strand
TCCGACGCCTGAGGTGGACTGGTCGGCGGGTGGGGTGGAGTTGCTGACCGAGGCGCGGGAGTGGCCCGAGCGGGACGAGCCGCGGCGTGCGGGGGTGTCCTCCTTCGGACTCAGCGGCACCAACGCCCACATCGTCATCGAATCCGCACGGCCCGCTGCGCCCGCGTCCGAGGAGTCCGGCCCGGCGGAACCCGAAGCCACCGGATCCCGTGAACCCACCGAGGGCACGCGGACGGCCGCCGAACAGGTCGTGCCCCGGGGCGTGGTACCGCTGGCCCTGTCGGGCAAGACCCCCGACGCTCTGCGCGAGCAGGCGAGGCGGCTCGCGGCCTTCCTGGAGAGCCGGCCGGAAGCCGTGCTGCACGACGTAGCCCTCTCCCTGACCTCACGCGCCCTGTTCGACCACCGCGGAGTGGTGGTCGCCGGCACCCGCCAGGAGGCACTGAGCCGCCTCGCGGCACTGGCCGAGGACACCTCGGTGCCGGCCGCCGCCCACGGCGACACGGGTGTGGTGTTTGTGTTTCCGGGTCAGGGGGCGCAGTGGGTGGGGGGGTGTGGTGTTTGTGTTTCCGGGTCAGGGGGCGCAGTGGGTGGGGATGGCGTTGGGGTTGTTGTCGGAGTCGGTGGTGTTTGCGGAGTGGATGGGGCGGTGTGGGGAGGCGTTGGCGCCGTTTGTGGGGTGGTCGTTGGTTGATGTGTTGGGTGATGAGGAGGCGTTGGGGCGGGTTGATGTGGTGCAGCCGGTGTTGTGGGCGGTGATGGTGTCGTTGGCGGGGTTGTGGCGTTCGGTTGGGGTGGAGCCGGCTGGTGTGGTGGGGCATTCGCAGGGGGAGATTGCGGCGGCGTGTGTGGTGGGTGCGTTGTCGTTGGAGGAGGGTGCGCGGGTGGTGGCGCGGCGGAGTCAGGTGATTGCGTCGTCGCTTGCTGGTGGGGGTGGGATGTTGTCGGTGGGTTTGCCGGTGGGTGTGGTGGAGGGGCGTTTGGGTGGGGGGTTGTCGGTTGCTGCGGTGAATGGTCCGTCGTCGGTGGTGGTGGCGGGTGTGGTGGATGTGTTGGAGGTGTTGGAGGAGGAGTTGCGTGGTGAGGGGGTGCGGGTGCGTCGGGTGCCGGTGGATTATGCGTCGCATTCGGTGGAGGTTGAGCGTGTTGAGGGTGAGTTGTTGGGGGTGTTGGAGGGTGTGTCGGCGGTGTCGTCGGGGGTGCCGTTTTATTCGACGGTGACGGGTGGTGTGGTGGATACGGCGGTTTTGGATAGGGGGTATTGGTATCGGAATTTGCGGGAGTCGGTGCGTTTGGATGAGGTGACGCGTGTGTTGTTGGGGGAGGGGCGTCGGGTGTTTGTGGAGATGAGTCCGCATCCGGTGCTGGGTTTTGTGTTGGCGGAGACGATGGGTGCGGTGGGTGTGGATGGGCTGGTGGTGGGGTCGTTGCGGCGTGGTGAGGGGGGTTTGGAGCGGTTTTTGCGGTCGGTGGGTGAGGTGTATGCGGGGGGTGTGGACGTTGACTGGAAGGCCGTGTTCGACGTGGGGTCCGCGCGGCCGGTGGAGTTGCCGAGCGGGGGGTGTGGACGTTGACTGGAAGGCCGTGTTCGACGTGGGGTCCGCGCGGCCGGTGGAGTTGCCGACGTATCCCTTCCAACACCAGCACTACTGGATGAAGACGGAGCGCGCCGCAAGCGATGTCTCCTCCGCCGGGCTCGCCCCCTCCGAACATCCGCTCCTCGGCGCCGCCGTGGAACTGCCCGGAACCGGCGGCATCGCCTTCACCGGCCGCTGGTCCGTACGCACCCACCCCTGGCTGGCCGACCATGCCGTGTGGGGCACGGCCCTGCTGCCCGGCACCGGCTTCGTCGACCTGGTCCTCACCGCCGGTGCCGAGGCCGACTGCGGCTCACTGGAGGAACTCGTCATCGAGGCACCCCTCATCCTCCCCGAGGAGGGCGGCATCCAGGTACGCGTCGAGCTCGCCGCGCCCGACGAGTCCGGCCGCCGCGCCGTCTCCGTCCACTCCCGCCCCGAGGGCGACGAACCCGACTGGACGCGCCACGCCGCCGGGACGCTCGTCCCGGAGGACCTGGAGTCCGACGAACCCGCGCTCGCCTGGCCTCCGGACGGAGCCACCTCCGTGCCCGTGGACCTCGAGTCCGTGTACGCGGGCCTGGCCGAGCGCGGCTACGAGTACGGTCCCGCCTTCCAGGGACTGTGCGCGGTATGGACCCGCGACGACGAGATCTTCGCCGAGGTCGCGCTGCCCGAGCAGCAGCAGGAGGACGCGGGACGCTTCTCCCTGCATCCCGCCCTGCTCGATGCCTCGCTGCACGCTCCGCTGATCCACGGCACCGGCCTGCCCCGACTGCCCTTCTCCTGGAACGGCATCACCCTGTGGACCCGGGGAGCCTCCCGGCTGCGCGCGCACTTCGTCCCCGCGGGCGAGGAGACCTGGCAGGTCACGGTGACCGACCAGACGGGCGTTCCCGTCGCCCGCATCGACGCCCTCATAGGCCGCCAGGTGACCCAGGAACAGCTCGCCGGAGCCCGGCTGGCCCGCGAAACCGGTTCCTCCCGGCTGGACAACTGGGTTTACGGCACGACCTGGACGCCGACCGAGCCCACGGACCCGGCAGCGGCCCCTACCGGCACCTGGCTGGTCGTCGTGCCCGCCGGCCGCACGGACGACGCCGTCGTCACCGCATGTCTCACCGCCCTCGGTGACAGGGGTACCGACGCCGTCCCGCTGCCCGTCGACGGAACCGACCGTGACACCCTCGCCGACCTCCTCACCGCCGCGGTGCCCGACGTGGACACCATCACGGGCGTCCTGTCCCTGCTCGCTCTCGACGAGGCCACCCACCCCGCCCACCCCGGAGTCACCGGCGGTCTGGCGGCGACCCTCGCCCTGGTCCAGGCGCTCGGCGACGCCGAAATCGACGCACCGCTCTGGCTTGTCACCCAGGGTGCGGTCGCCACCTCCGACACCGACCCGGTGCACAGCGCCGACCAGGCCGCCCTGTGGGGACTCGGCCAGGTCGCCGCGCTCGAACACCCGGGCCGCTGGGGCGGACTGATCGACCTTCCCGCCACCCTCGATGACGAGACGGGTGCCCTGCTCACCACCGTGCTGGGCGGCAGCGGCGACGAGGACCAACTCGCCCTGCGCGCGAAGGCGGTCCTCGCCCGCCGCCTGGAACGGACGCCGCTGTACCGGCCGCAGCCGGACGAGACCCCGTGGCAGCCCACCGGCACCGTGCTGATCACCGGCGGTACCGGAGCCCTCGGCGGCCACGTCGCCCGCCGGATGGCCGCAGGCGGCGCCCAACACCTGGTCCTCGTCAGCCGCAGCGGCACCGACAGCCCGGGCGCCGCAGAACTGACCGCGGAACTGGCCGAGGCCGGCGCCCGAGTCACCGTGGCCGCCGTCGACGTCGCCGACCGGCAGGCCCTGGCGGATCTGCTGGCGAAGCTCGCGGCGGACGGCGACCCGGTCCGCACGGTGGTGCACGCCGCCGGCGTCAACGGCTTCGGCTCCCTGGAGGAGACGACGCTCGACGACTTCGCCGCCGTCGTGTCGGCCAAGGTGGCCGGCGCGGCGCATCTCGACGCGCTGCTCGGCGACACCCCCCTGGACGCGTTCATCGTGTTCTCGTCCATCGCGGGCGTCTGGGGCAGCGGCAGCCAGAGCGCCTACTCAGCGGGCAACGCCTACCTGGACGCCCTCGCCCTGCGCCGGCAGGCCCTCGGCCGGACCGCCACCTCCATCGCCTGGGGCGCCTGGGCCGGCGGTGGCATGGTCGACGCCGCCTCGGCATCGCGGCTGCGCCGCCAGGGCATCGAGGCCGTACGCCCCGAGCTGATGCTGGCCGCCCTGGACCGTGCCCTGACGGGCGGTCAGAGCGGCGTCACCGTCGCGAACATCGACTGGAAGCGATTCCACCCCGCGTTCACCGCACGCCGGCCCTCCGCGCTTCTGCAAGGCGTGACCGAGGCCCGCCGCATCGCGGCGGCCGAGGCCCGCGCCAGGCGTGCCGACCTCGCCACGGCCGGCTCGCTGCGCCAGCGCCTGGCCGGCCTCGAAGAGGACGCTCGCAGCGAGATACTGCTCGACCTGGTTCGCGCGGAGACCGCCGTCGTTCTCGGCCACCAGGACGCGCACGCCGTCCACCAGGACCGTGCCTTCCAGGAGTTGGGCTTCGACTCGCTCACCGCCGTCGAACTGCGCAACAAGCTGTCCACGGCCACCGGCCTGCGGCTGCCCGCCACACTGCTCTTCGACTACCCGGCACCGGCCGTGCTCGTCGCCCACCTGAGCGAGGCGCTCGCTCCCGAGGGCGGGCCCGTGGCGCACCGCGCGGTCGCCGAGGTCGAGAAGCTCAGTGCCGCGCTCGCCTCCGTCCCCGACGACCAGGCGGTTCGCGCCCAGGTCACCGCCGCCCTGCAGGTCCTGCTGGCCAAGTGGTCCCCGGACGCCGCCCAGGACGGAACGGACGACGATCTCGAGTCGGTCTCCGACGACGAGGTCTTCGACATCATCGACAACGAGTTCACCGTCTCCTGACGCCGCCGTCCCCGCTGCCCACTCGTAGTCAGAAGACTTTCTCTAGGAGCTGACCTTTCCCGTGGCCGACGACAAGAAGTACCGCGAATACCTCAACAAGGCAGTCGCCACCGCGCGCCAGGCCACCCGCCGACTGCGCGAGGTCGAGGAGAAGGCGTGGGAGCCCATCGCCATCGTCGGTATGGCCTGTCGTCTGCCGGGCGGGGTGACCTCCCCCGAGGACCTCTGGCGGCTGGTGTCCGACGGCGTCGACGCCATCACCCCCTTCCCGGCCGACCGCGGCTGGGACCTGGCGGGCATGTACGACCCCGACCCCGACGTACCGGGCAAGTCCTATGTCCGTGAGGGCGGCTTCCTCGACGACGTGGCAGGTTTCGACGCCGAGTTCTTCGGGATCTCCCCGCGCGAGGCGCTGGCGATGGACCCGCAGCAGCGGCTGCTCCTGGAGACCTCCTGGGAGGTCTTCGAGCGCGCCAACATCGACCCGACCTCCCTGCGCGGCCGCAGGATCGGCTTCTACACCGGCATCATGCACCACGACTACGCCCCGCGCGTACGGCAGGTCCCCGAGGACCTGGAGGCGTACCTCGGGCGCGGTAGCACCGGCAGCTTCGCCTCGGGCCGCGTGTCGTACACCCTTGGCCTCGAGGGCCCCGCGGTGACGGTGGACACCGCTTGCTCCTCGTCGCTGGTCGCCATCCACCTCGCCGTCCAGTCCCTGCGCACGGGCGAGTCGGAGATGGCGCTGGCAGGCGGCGCGGCCGTGATGGCCGACAGCAAGATGTTCGTCGAGTTCTCCCGGCAGCGCGGCCTCTCCCCGGACGGCCGGTGCCGCGCCTTCGCCGCGGGTGCCAACGGCACCGGCTTCTCCGAGGGTGTGGGGGTGTTGTTGTTGGAGCGGTTGTCGGATGCGCGGCGTAGTGGTCATGAGGTGTTGGCGGTGGTGCGGGGTTCGGCGGTGAATCAGG
>NZ_LGDV01000006.1 GCF_001280015.1 Streptomyces sp. MMG1121 | reverse complement strand
GGGTACGGCGTTCGTGGAGTTGGCGATCCGGGCGGGTGACGAGGTCGGCTGCGACCGGATCGACGAACTCACCCTCGAAACACCCCTGGTGCTGCCCGAACAGGACGGCATTCAGCTCCATTTGACGGTTAGCACCCCGGACGAGTCCGGCCGTCGCTCGCTGGCGGTCTACTCCCGTACCGAAGACGCACCGAACGACCAGCCGTGGACGCGCCATGCCAGCGGCACGCTGATGCCCGGGACCTCGGCCATCCCGGCCTTCGACTTCACCGCCTGGCCGCCCCGAGGTGCCACCCCAGTGGACATCGAGGGCCTGTACGACGGCCTCGCGGGCATCGGACTCGCCTACGGACCGGCCTTCCAGGGGCTGCGCGCCGCCTGGCGCTCCGGCAATGAGGTCTACGCCGAACTGGCCCTGCCCGAAGGCGTCGATCCCGACCGGTTCGGTCTGCACCCCGTGCTCCTGGACGCCGCGTTGCACGCGGCCGGCCTCACCGACGGGCTCGGCGGCTCGGAGTCGGTGCGGCTGCCGTTCGCGTGGAGCGGCGTCGCACTGCATGCCGTGGGTGCCGCCGCCCTGCGGGTACGCGTGTCACCTGCGGCCGCGCCCGAGACGGTGTCCCTGCTGGTGGCCGATGGAGCGGGCCGGCCGGTCGCCTCGGTGGACTCCCTGACCCTGCGGCCGGTCTCCGCCGAGCAGCTCGCGGAAGCGGGCGCCGCCACCGACGACTCGCTCTTCCGGATCGAGTGGACCGAGGTGGCCGCGGACACGGCATCCGCCGCCCCCCGTCCCACGGTCGCCGCGGTCGGCGTACCGGCCCCCGACGGCGGGTGGGAGGCCGCCGGTCACTCCGTCGAATCCGTGGCGGACCTGGCCGCGCTGTCGGACACCACCGGGGACGAAGAGGCAACGCCCGCGCCCGAGTTGGTCCTCGCCCGGTGCGAAGGCGGCACCGCGTACGAAGCCACCTGCCGCGCCCTGTCGCTGATCCAGAACTGGCTGGCCGAGGAGCGCTTCGCGTCGTCCCGGCTGGTGATCGTGACCCGGGGCGGCGTGGCCATCGACGAGCGCTGCGGCATCGAGGATCTTGGTGCGGCCGCGGTGTGGGGTCTGGTGCGGTCGGCGCAGTCGGAGAACCCGGACCGGTTCGTACTGGTCGACGTGGACGGCGCGCCGGAGTCCTGGTCCGTGCTGCCGACGGTGGTGGCCACAGGAGAGCCGCAACTGGCCGTGCGTTCCGGTGCCCTGTGGGCCCCACGGCTGGTGCGGGCGGCCACGGGCGCGGATCCGGCCCTCCCCGCCGGGCCGGATGCCTGGCGCCTGGAGGTCACCAGCAAGGGCACGCTGGACAACCTCGCGCTCGTCAGCAGCCCGGACGCGGACGGACCGCTCGCCGCCGGACAGGTCCGGCTCGCGGTCCGGGCCGCCGGTCTCAACTTCCGGGACGTGCTGCTCACCCTCGGCATGGTCGATCAGGACGGACTCGGCGGCGAAGCGGCCGGCGTCATTTTGGAGACCGGCCCCGGAGTCACCGATTTCGCACCGGGAGACCGCGTGTTCGGGATGTTCCCGGCCTCGATCGGGTCGGTGGCGATCGCGGACCGCCGGATGATCGTGAAGATGCCGGAGGGCTGGTCGTACGCCGAGGCCGCGTCCGTACCGGTGGTCTTCCTGACCGCGTACTACGGGCTGGTGGACCTGGCCCGCCTCCGGTCGGGCGAGTCGGTGCTGGTGCACGCGGCCGCCGGTGGTGTGGGCATGGCCGCCGTGCAGTTGGCCCGGCACCTCGGGGCCGAGGTGTGGGGGACCGCCAGCCCCGGCAAGTGGGACACCTTGCGCGCGATGGGCCTCGACGACACGCACATCGCGTCCTCCCGCACCCTGGACTTCGAGGAGCGGTTCCTCGACGCCACCGACGGACGTGGCGTCGACGTGGTGCTGAACTCCCTGGCCCGGGAGTTCGTGGACGCGTCCCTGCGCCTGCAGCCCAGGGGCGGCCGGTTCATGGAGATGGGCAAGACCGACAAGCGCGATCCCGCCGAGGTGGCCGAGCGGCACGCGGGCGTCGCCTACCGGGTGTACGACATCATGGAAGCGGGCCCGGACCGCATCGGAGAGATGCTCCGCGAACTGATGGAGCTCTTCGACAGCGGTGTCCTGCGGCCCCTTCCCGTGACCACCTGGGATGTCCGGCAAGCGGTGGATGCCCTGCGCTTCCTCAGTCAGGCCAGGCACGTCGGCAAGGTCGTGGTCACCGTGCCGCCGCCGCTGGACCCCGAAGGTACGGTGCTGATCACCGGCGGTACGGGCGTGCTGGGAGCGCAGGTCGCGCGGCATCTGGTCACCGAACACGGCGTACGGCACCTGGTGTTGACGAGCCGGCGTGGCCCGGAGGCGCCCGGCGCGGCCGAGCTGCGGGCCGAACTGGCGGGCCTGGGCGCGGAGGTGACCCTCGCCGCGTGTGACGCGGCGGATCGCGAGGCGCTGGCAGCACTGTTGGCGGAGGTGCCGGAGCGGCATCCGCTGACGGCCGTGGTGCACACGGCGGGCGTGCTCGACGACGGGGTCGTCCAGACGCTGACGCCCGAGCGGATCGCCGCCGTACTGCGCCCGAAGGCCGACGCGGCACTGAACCTGCACGAGCTGACGCACGACCTGGACCTCGCCGCCTTCGTCCTCTTCTCCTCGGTGTCCGGCACCCTCGGCGGCGCGGGCCAGGCCAACTATGCCGCTGCCAACGCCTGCTTGGACGCCCTGGCGCAGCGCCGCCGGGCGGCGGGACTCGCCGGGCAGTCGCTGGCCTGGGGCTTTTGGCAGCAGCGCAGCGGGATGACCGCCCACCTGGACGACGCCGACATCCGCCGGATGACCCGCGCCGGTATGGCGCCCCTGACCACGGACGACGGGCTGCGCCTCTTCGACGCCGCACTCCGACGCGACCGGGCCGTCCTGCTCCCCCTCCATCTGGACCTCGGCCGCATACGCAAGGCGGCAGCGGTGCCGCCCCTGTTCCACGCTCTGGTCCGCACCCCGGCCCGGCGCGCCCTCGCGTCCATCGGTCCGTCCACCGCCGGCGGCTCCGCACTCGTACGGCGCCTCGCCGCGCTGACCGACGCGGAACGCGACCGCGCGCTGGTGGAGCTGGTGCGGACCGAGGCGGCCGCCGTCCTCGGGCACGCCTCGGCGGAGGCGGTGGACGCGGCCAAGGCGTTCAAGGACCTTGGCTTCGACTCGCTGACCGCGGTCGAGTTCCGCAACCGCCTGAACGCCGCGACAGGGCTGCGCCTTCCGGCCACCCTCGTCTTCGACCAGCCGACGCCGACTGCCTTGGCACACCACCTCTGTGCGGAGCTGCTCGGCTCCGCATCCGAATCCGCTGCCTCCCCGCTCGACGTTTCTGTCGCCGCGGACGAACCGATCGCCATCGTCGCGATGAGCTGCCGGCTTCCCGGCAACGTGGAATCCCCGGAAGACCTCTGGCAGTTGGTCGCCGACGGACGCGATGGCATGTCGCCGTTCCCGACCGACCGCGGGTGGAACCTCGACGGCCTGTACGACCCCGACCCCGACCACCCCGGCACCTCCTACGTCCGTGAGGGTGGATTCCTCGCGGGTGCGGGCGAGTTCGACGCGGAGTTCTTCGGGATCAGTCCCCGCGAGGCGCTGGCGATGGACCCGCAGCAGCGGCTGCTGCTCGAAGCGTCGTGGGAGGCGTTCGAGCGCGCCGGGATCGACGCCACCTCGTTGCGCGGCAGCCGGACCGGCGTGTTCGCGGGCGTCAGCGGCCAGGAGTACGCGGCACTGGTCCAGCAGGCCGCGCAGAGCACCGAGGGCTATCTGCTCACCGGCACGTCGGCCAGTGTGATCTCCGGTCGCGTGGCATACAGCTTCGGCCTGGAAGGCCCCGCGGTGACGGTCGACACCGCCTGCTCGTCGTCCCTGGTGGCCCTCCACCTCGCCGGGCAGGCGCTGCGGCAGGGCGAGTGCTCGATGGCCTTGGTGGGCGGGGTCTCGCTGATGGCCACGCCGGGTGCGTTCGTGGAGTTCAGCAGGCAGCGCGGCCTGGCCGCGAACGGCAGGTGCAAGCCGTTCGCCTCGGCGGCGGACGGCACCGGCTGGGGAGAGGGCGTCGGCGTCCTCCTCGTGGAACGACTCTCGGACGCCCGCCGCAACGGTCACCCGGTGCTGGCGGTCGTACGCGGCACGGCGGTGAACCAGGACGGCGCCAGCAACGGACTGACCGCACCGAACGGCCCCTCCCAGCAACGGGTGATCCACCAGGCCCTGATGAGCGCGGGCCTTGAGCCGGGTGACGTGGACGCCGTCGAGGGGCACGGCACCGGCACCACGCTGGGCGACCCGATCGAGGCGCAGGCGCTGTTGGCGACGTACGGGCAGGGTCGGGATGCCGGGCGGCCGTTGTGGCTGGGTTCGTTGAAGTCGAACATCGGGCATGCG
>NZ_LGDV01000005.1 GCF_001280015.1 Streptomyces sp. MMG1121 | reverse complement strand
CCGGCCCATCCCCAACCGCTGCGACCCCTGCCCCGAGAACAGGAAGGCCAACGCGCCCTCCGTCACCGAACCCTCGACCACATCCGGCGACACCTCACCACGCGCCAACGCGTCCAGGCCCGCCAGGAGTCCCGTCCGGTCTCCGGCCAGCACCGCGGCCCGGTGGGGGAACGCGGTCCTCGTCGTCGCCAGCGAACGGCCGATGTCGGCGACCCCGGAATCCGGGTGCTGATGGACGTACGCACGCAGCCGGGCTGCCTGTGCCCGCAGGGCCTGCTCGGTCCGGCCCGAGACGACCCAGGGCAGGGTGGGCAGGTCCGGAGCCTCGACAGTCTCGTCCCCGTTCTCGCTGTGCGCCCCGTTCTCCGTCGGCTCCGGCTGCTCGAGGATGACGTGCGCGTTGGTGCCGCTGACGCCGAACGAGGAGACACCGGCCCGGCGCGGGCGCCCGTCCGTCCGGGGCCAGTCCACCGTTTCCGTCAGCAGCGAGACGGCCCCCGCCGACCAGTCGATCTGCGGGCTGGGCGCGTCCACGTGCAGCGTGCGCGGCAGCGTCTCGTGCCGCATCGCCTGCACCATCTTGATCACCCCGGCCACGCCCGCGGCCGCCTGCGTGTGACCGATGTTCGACTTCACCGAGCCCAGCCACAACGGCCGGTCTGCATCCCGCCCCTGCCCGTACGTCGCCAGCAGCGCCTGCGCCTCGATCGGATCACCCAGGGACGTACCGGTGCCGTGCGCCTCCACCGCGTCCACATCGCCGGTCGACAGCCCGGCGTTCGCCAACGCCTGTCGGATCACACGCTGTTGGGACGGACCGTTCGGTGCTGTGAGGCCGTTGCTCGCGCCGTCCTGGTTAACCGCCGTACCCTTCACCACGGCCAGTACGGGGTGCCCCAGGCGCTGTGCGTCGGAGAGCCGCTCCACCAGCAGCATGCCGACGCCCTCCGACCAGCCGGTGCCGTCGGCCGCCGCCGCGAACGACTTGCAGCGGCCGTCCGCCGCGAGCCCCCGCTGCCGGCTGAACTCGATGAATCCGTTCGGCGTCGCCATCACCGTGACGCCGCCGACGAGCGCCATGGAGCACTCGCCCTGCCGCAGCGACTGGGCTGCCAGGTGCAGGGCCACCAGCGAGGACGAGCAGGCCGTGTCGACCGTGACGGCCGGCCCCTCGAGGCCGTACGTGTAAGCCACCCGGCCGGAGGCGACGCTGCCCGCGCTGCCGTTGCCGACGTAGCCCTCGAACTCCTCGGGGACCGTGCGCAGCCGCGTCGCGTAGTCGTTGTACATCACGCCGGCGAACACACCGGTGCGGCTGCCGCGCAGCGAAGCCGGTGCGATGCCCGCCCGCTCGAAGGTCTCCCAGGCGGTTTCCAGCAGCAGCCGCTGCTGGGGGTCGATGGCCAGGGCCTCGCGGGGCGAGATCCCGAAGAAGCCCGGGTCGAAGTCCGCCGCGTCGTGGAGGAAGCCGCCGTGCCGGACGGTGGACGTCCCCCGGTGGTCCGGGTCGGGGTCGTAGAGGGTGTCGAGGTCCCAGCCGCGGTTGGTCGGGAACTCCGCGATCGCGTCGCCCCCTCCGGCGGTCAGCTGCCACAGGTCCTCGGGGGTGCGGACGCCGCCGGGATAGCGGCAGGCCATCGCCACGATCGCGATGGGGTCGTCCGCGATCGGCGTCGTCGCGGATACGGACGGGGGCACGGGTTCGCTCCCGGCGCCGGTCAGCGCCGTCCGCAGGTGCCCGGCCAGCGCGGCGGCGGTGGGGTGGTCGAACACCAGGGTGGCCGGCAGCCGCAGACCGGTGGCCGCGTCCAGGTGGTTGCGCAGTTCGACGGCGGTGAGCGAGTCGAAGCCGAGGTCCTTGAACGCCTTGTCGGTGTCCACCGTTTCGGGTGAGGCGTGGCCGAGCGCGCTGGCGACGTGCCCGCGTACGAGCTCGAGCAGCGTGCGCTCAAGGTCCTGCGGAGCCATCGCGGCCAGGCGCTGCCGCAGCGAGGCCGGGTCGCTGGAGCCCGATCCGGTGGACGCGGTCCGGCGGCCCGGTGTTCCGCGTACGAGGCTCGCGAAGAGCGGTGGGAGTTCCGCCACGCGGGTGCGCAGTACGGAGGTGTTCAGCCGCAGCGGGACGAGTACGGGGCTGGTCGTCACCGCCGGCGCGTCGAGCGCGGCGTCGAAGAGCCGCAGGGCGTCGTCGGACGGCAGTGCCACGACTCCGGTACGCGCCATCCGCTGCCGGTCGGACGCGCTGAGGGCGCCGAACATGCCACGGGCTGTGCTGTCGGCCGGGCCGTCGGCCTGCGCCCAGGGGCCCCAGGCCAGCGACACCGCGGACAGACCGGCGGCGCGGCGCTGCTGGGCGAGTCCGTCCAGGAAGGCGTTGGCGGCTGCGTAGTTGGCCTGGCCGACGCCGCCGATGGTGCCTGCGGCTGAGGAGAACAGCACGAATGCCGCCAGGTCGCTGTCCCGGGTCAGCTCGTGCAGGTGGAGAGCGGCGTCGGCCTTGGGGCGCAGGACCGTCTCGAAGCGCTCCGGCGTCAGGGCGTCGAACACGCCGTCGTCCAGTGCGCCGGCCGCGTGTACGACGCAGCTCAGCGGGTGTTCTTCTGGGATACGGGCCAGCAGGGCCGCCAGGTCGTCGCGGTCGGCCGCGTCGCAGGCCGCGATGGTCACGTCCGCGCCCAGCTCGGTCAGCTCGGCCACCAGCGCGTCGGCCCCCGGGGCGTCCGGACCGCGGCGGCTCGTCAACACCAGGTGCTGTACGCCGCGTTCGGCTACGAGGTGGCGGGCGACCAACGCGCCGAGGGCACCGGTGCCGCCGGTGATCAGCGCCGTGCCCGCGCCGTTCCATGGGGTGTCGGTGGTACCGGCGGCATCGCCGGTGCGGGCGGACGCGAGGGACACCATGGGCGTCAGGCGAGGCACCAGCACCTCGCCCGCCCGCAGCGCCACCTGCGGCTCACCGGTACCGACGGCGCGCCGCAGCGCATCCGGCGCCACGGGCCACGTATCGCAGTCCGCCAGCACGAACCGGCCGGGGTGCTCGGCCTGGGCCGACCTGATCATGCCGTGCACGGCGGCCGCCGCGAGGTCGTGTACGCCCGCACCGTCGTGCGTGTCGACGGCACCCGAAGTGAGGATCACCAGCCGGGAGCCGGCGAACCGGTCGGTCGCCAACCAGGACTTCACCAGCGTCAGCACACCACTCGTCGCCGCGCGCACCGCCGCGGTGACGCCGTCGGCCTCGGTGGTGCCATCGGCCTCGGTGGCGACCGCGTACACCACCACATCAGGGGTGGTGTCGTCCGCGCCGATCTCCGCGAGGTCCTCGACCACGCGCAACGTGCCCGCCTCCGCGGTCTCGGGCGCCGCCGGGACCGTGTGCACCGGCGTCCAGTCGACCCGGAACAGGCTGTCGCGGGGAATCGCCCGGCCCGCGTCGAGCTGTTCGCGCGCCACCGGCCGCATGGCCAGCGAGTTCACCGACGCGACCGGGCCGCCGTCCGGGTCCGCGAGCCGCAGCGAGAGCGTGCCGTCGCCATTGGGAGCGATACGCGCCCGCAGTGCGCCAGCCCCCGCCGCGAACAGACTCGTCCCTGCCCAGGAGAACGGCAGGCGCAGCTCTCCCGCGCCCGCCTCATCGGCCAGGCTGTGCAGTACGGAATCCAGGAGCGCGGGGTGCAGCCCGAACCGGTCGCCGTCGAGCCCCTCGGGCAGCCGGACATCGGCATAGATCTCCTCCCCGAGCCGCCAGGCCGCGCGCAGTCCCTGGAATCCGGGGCCGTACGTGACCCCGGCGTCGGCGAGCCGGGCGTAGAGGGCGTCGGTGTCGATCGCTGTCGAGCCGGTCGGCGGCCACACGTCCGGCCACTCGTACGCGTCGTCGGGCGCGTCGGCACCGGTCGCGTCCGTCGTCGCCAGCGTGCCGGTGGCGTGCCGGGTCCACGGGTGGTCGTCCGCCGTGGCCTCCGGACGCGCGTACACGCCGATCGGTCGGCGCCCGGCCGCGTCGGCCTCACCCACCGTGATCTGGAGCAGTACGGCGCCCTGCGGGTGCAGCAACAGTGGTGTTTCCAGGGTGAGTTCGGAGACCTGGTCGCAGCCAGCCTCGTCCCCTGCGCGGATCGCCAGGTCCATGAAGGCGGTACCGGGCAGCACCACCGTGTCCAGCACGGCGTGGTCGGCGAGCCAGGGGGTGGTGGACAGGGCCAGCCGGCCCGTGAGCAGCAGCCCGTTCCCGTCGGCGAGCCGGACGGCGGCGCCGAGCAGCGGGTGATCCACCGGCGCCTGTCCGGCTGCGGACATTCCGGTGGTCGAGGACGACGGCAGCCAGTAGCGCTGCCGCTGGAACGCGTGGGTCGGCAGGTCCACGCGTCGGGCACCGGCTCCGAACAGCGCGGTCCAGTCGACGTGCCCGCCCCGCACGTGTACGTGCGCCACGGCGGCGGTCAGCGTCTCCGCCTCCGGGCGGCCCTGGCGGGTGGCGGGCACCAGCACGGCGGCGGCACCGTCCCCCGTCAGGCAGGCACGGCCCGCCGCGGAGAGCACGCCGTCCGGGCCGAGTTCCAGGAACGTGTGGACCTCGCGGGATTCCAGGTACCGCATGCCGTCGAGGAATCGGACGGTGCTGCGGACGTGCTCCACCCAGTAGTCGGCGGTGGTGATCTCGTCGGCGGACGCGAGCGTACCGGTGACGTTGGA
>NZ_LGDV01000004.1 GCF_001280015.1 Streptomyces sp. MMG1121 | reverse complement strand
TCCAGCCAGTACCGGCGACGCTGGAACGCATACGTCGGCAACTCCACCCGCCGCACACCACCACCCGCGAAAAGCGGCGACCAATCCACCCCCACCCCCCGCACAAACACCTCAGCCAACGAAGACAGAAAACGCCCCATCCCACCCTCACCACGACGCAGCGTCCCCACCACCACCGCATCACCACCCACCGCATCCACACTCTCCTGCACCCCAAAACCCAGCACAGGATGCGGACTCACCTCAACAAACGCCCCAAACCCCTCACCCAACAACACATCCGTCGCCTCAGCAAAACGCACCGTCTCCCGCAAATTACGAAACCAATACCCCGCATCCAGCCCCGCCGTATCCAACCACCCACCCGTCACCGTCGAAAAAAACGGCACCCGCGAAGACACCGGCTCAATACCAGCCAACTCCGCCAACAACCCCTCCTCCAACCCATCCACCTGAGCCGAATGCGACGCATAATCCACCGCAATACGACGCACCCGCACCCCCTCACGCTCACACACCCCCACCAACTCATCCAACACACCCACCTCACCCGACACCACCACCGACGACGGACCATTCACCGCCGCCACCCCCACACCCGACCCCAACCCACCCAACAAACCCTCCACCACACCCACCGACGCACCCACCGACACCATCCCCCCACCACCAGCCAACACCCGCAACGCCCTACTCCGCAGCGCCACCACCCGCGCCGCATCCCCCAACGACAAACCACCCGCCACACACGCCGCCGCAATCTCCCCCTGCGAATGCCCCACCACCGCATCCACACCCACACCAAACGACTCCCACAACGCCGCCAACGACACCATCACCGCAAACAACACCGGCTGCACCACATCCACCCGATCCAAACCCACCCCACCCCGCACCACCTCACACAACGACCACCCCACAAACGGCGCCAACGCCGCCTCACACTCCCCCATCCGCGCAGCAAACACCGACGACGAATCCAACAACTCCACCGCCATACCCACCCACTGCGCCATACCCACCCACTGCGCCCCCTGCCCAGGAAACACAAACACCGACTTCCCACCCACACCAGCCACACCAGCCACCACACCCGAAGCCGGCACACCAACCACATCCCCACCCGAAACCAACCCCCCAAGCGCTGCCAGCGCCTCGGCACGGTCATGGGCGAACAGCACCGCGCGGTGGTCGAGGGCGCTGCGCGTGGTCGCGAGGGAGTGGGCCACGTCAGCGGGCGCGAGATCGGCGTTGCTGTCGGCGCCCAAGAAGGACGCGAGCCGGTCGGCCTGTGCTCGAAGGGCGTCGGCACTCCGGGCGGAGATCACCCACGGCAGGGCAACGGCAGGTACGGCAGCGTCGTCTCGGCCCTGCTCCGCACCGTCGGTCTCGTCCACCGGAGGCTGCTCAAGAATGACGTGGGCGTTCGTACCGCTGATTCCGAAGGACGAGACCGCGGCCCGCCGCGGACGTCCGCTCTCCGGCCACGGCTGCGCCTCCGTCAGCAGCGAGACCGCGCCCGCGGACCAGTCCACGTGCGGCGTCGGCTCGTCCACATGCAGGGTCTTCGGCAGCATCCCGTGCCGCATCGCCATGACCATCTTGATCACGCCGCCGGCGCCGGCCGCGGCCTGGGTGTGGCCGATGTTGGACTTCAACGAGCCCAGCCACAGGGGCCGGTCACCGGCGCGGTCGCGGCCGTAAGTGGCCAGCAGCGCCTGGGCCTCGATCGGGTCGCCGAGGGGTGTACCGGTTCCGTGCGCGTCCACGGCGTCGACCTGGTCGGTGGAGAGGCCCGCCGCGGTCAGCGCCTCGAGGATCAGGCGTTGCTGGGACGGGCCGTTGGGCGCGGTGAGCCCGTTACTGGCGCCGTCCTGGTTGATGGCGGAGCCGCGTACGAGGGCCACCACGGGGTGACCGTTGCGCCGGGCGTCGGACAGCCGCTCCACGAGGAGCAGGCCGACGCCCTCCGCCCAGCCGGTCCCGTCCGCCCCGGCCGCGAAGGACTTGCAGCGACCGTCGGGTGCCAGCCCGCGCATGCGGCTGAACTCGACGAACGCGCCCGGGGTGGACATCACGGTGACGCCGCCGGCGAGCGCGAGCGTGCACTCTTCCCGGCGCAGCGCCTCGCACGCCAGGTGCAGGGCCACCAACGACGAGGAGCAGGCGGTGTCGAGGGTGACGGCCGGGCCTTCGAGGCCGAAGGTGTAGGCCAGGCGCCCGGAGGCGATGCTGCCCGCGCTGCCGTTGCCGAGGAACCCTTCGAGTCCGTCGGGAATGGATTGCAGACGGGCCGCGTAGTCGTGGTACATCACCCCGGCGAAGACGCCGGTGCGGCTGCCACGCAGCGACTCGACGTCGATACCGGCCCGCTCGAAGGTCTCCCAGGCGGTCTCCAGGAGCAGGCGCTGCTGCGGGTCCATCGCCAGTGCCTCGCGCGGGCTGATGTTGAACAGTTCCGCATCGAAGCGGTCGGCGTCGTAGAGGAATCCGCCCTCGCGGGTGTAGCTCGTGCCGCTGCGCTCCGGGTCGGGGTCGTAGAGCGCGTCCACGTTCCAGCCGCGCTCGGCCGGGAACTCGCCGATGCCGTCCGTGCCCTGGGCCACCAGCCGCCACAGGTCCTCGGGCGACCGGACCCCGCCGGGGAACCGGCAGCCCATCGCGACGATCGCGATCGGCTCCTGCTCCTTCGACTCCACCTCCTGCAGGCGCTGCCTGGCCTGGTGCAGATCGGTGGTGACCCGCTTCAGATAGCCGCGAAGCTTCTGCTCGTTCGACTGCTCCGACATCGCCGTCAGCTCCTCGCCCCGGAAGGAAAACCCTCGTACATGTGGTTCTTGCGGTAGTTGGTGCTCTTGCTCTCGTAGCCGCTGCTGTTGGTGGTCACTGCGCGCCGAGTTCCGTGTCGATGAACTCGAAGATCTCGTCGTCGCTCGCGGACTCGATCCGGTCGACGACCGCGTCGCCGTCCGTCCCGCTGCCGTCGCCCTCGCCGCCGGTGCCGCCCGCGCCGCCCACCGTGTTCAGCAGCTCTTGGAGCCTCGTGGCCAGCCGCGCGCGGGCGTTGTCGTCCCCGGCGATCGACGCCAACCCCTCGTGGATCCGGTCCAGTTCCGCCATCAGCGGCAGAACGCTCGCCGTGCGGTTGTCGACAATCCGCTCGTCCAGGTAACGCACCAGTGCGGCACTGGTGGGGTGATCGAAGATCAGCGTGGCGGGCAGCGGCAGGCCCGTCGCGGCGGTCAGCCGGTTACGGAAGTCGACGGCGGCCAGCGAGTCGAAGCCCAGGTCGCCGAAGGTGCGGTTCGGGTCGACGGCGGCCGACGAGGCGTGTCCGAGGGCGGCGGCGGCTTCGCCGCGTACGAGGGCGGAGAGTGTGCGCTCCCGCTCCGCGTCGGAGACGCCGGCCAGTCGCAGCGCCAACGTGCTCGATGTGGCCTGCTGTTCGGCGCGGGTGATCCGCGAGGGGATCGGTACGAGGCCCTGGAACAGCGGCGGGAGCCGGTCGGCGCGGGCACGCAGGGCGGCGGAGTCGAGGCGGATCGGTACCAGCAGCGCCCGGTCGGCGGCCAGTGCGGTGTCCAGGAGCTCCAGCCCCTCCGTGTCCGAGAGCGGCACCACTCCGGCGCGGCTCATCCGCCGCCGGTCCGCCTCGGCCAGTTCGCCCGTCATCCCGCTCTCCCGCGCCCAAAGGCCCCACGCCAAGGAGGTGGCGGCCAGCCCGTCGGCGCGCCGCCGCTGTGCCAGAGCGTCCAGGAACGCGTTGGCCGCGGCGTAGTTGGCCTGGCCCGCGGCGCCCAGCGTGCCGACCGCGGAGGAGAAGAGGACGAATGCGTGCAGCGGCAGGTCCTTGGTCGCCTCGTGCAGGTTCAGCGCGGCATCGACCTTCGGGCGCAGCACCCGGTCGAGCCGGTCGGCGTCGAGCGACTGCAGGACGCCGTCGTCGACCACTCCGGCAGCGTGTACGACCCCGGTCAGCGGGAACTCGTGCGGTATCCGTGCCAGCAGCTCCATGAGCGCCGCCGGGTCCGCCACGTCGCATGCGGCGAGGGTGACTTCGGCCCCCAGGCCCGCCAGTTCGGCCCGCAGTTCCGCCGCTCCTTCGGCGTCCGGCCCGCGTCGGCTCGTCAACAGCAGGTGGCGTACGCCGTGTTCGGCGACCAGATGGCGGGCCGTCAGGCCGCCGAGGGCCCCCGTCGCACCAGTGATCAGTACGGTGCCGGCCGGGTCCCAGGACGGATCCGGCGCGTCGTCCTGAACTGCCGTACGGACCAGCCGCGGTACGTACGCGAGGCCCGTCCGCAGCGCCACCTGTGGCTCACCGGAGGCGACCGCCGCGGCCAGTGCCCGGCGCGAACCGTCCGTGTCGTCCAGGTCCACCAGCGTGATCCGGTCCGGGTGCTCCGCCTGGGCCGATCGGATCAGTCCCCAGAGCGCGGCGGCGGCGAGGTCGGCGACCCCGTCCCGCGCCTTGGTGGCCACCGCGCCACGCGTCACCAGCACCAGCCGGGACTCGGCGAACCGCTCGCCGGCCAGCCATTCCTGCACCAGGCGCAGGGCGCGGTGGGTGGTGTCGTGAACGGTCCGGGCGTCCGCCGCGGCGGGCGAGGCGTACGCGGCCAGCACCACGTCCGGCACAGGAGCTGAGGCCGAGGAACCACTCAACGGCCCGAGCTCCGGCAGAGGTGAGGCGGACACCCCGGCCGCCGCCAGCGATTCGGACAGCTCGAGCAGGTCCGCACCGAGGACCGCCCACCGGCCCGTGACCGGCGGCGACGGCTTCGGCTCGGGCTCGACCCAGTCCACGCCGAACAGCGCGTCGCGGTGGACGGATCCGGCCGCGGCCAGCTGCCGCAACGACATCGGCCGCAGGGCCAGCGACTCCACCGTGGCCACCGGGAGTCCCTTGTCGTCGGTCAGCTCCAACGTCATCGCGCTGTCCCCCGACGGGGCGAGTCGCACGCGCAGGCCGGCCGCCCCGGAGCTGTGCAGGGTCACACCGTTCCACTGGAACGGCAGGCGGACGACGGCCGCCTCGGCATCCTCCTCCGGCGCTTCGAGAGCCGCCGAGTGCAGGGCCGCGTCGAGCAGGGCCGGGTGCAGTGCGAAGGAGGAGGCGTCGGCTCCGTGCGGGAGTCGGACCTCCGCGAAGAGCTCCGCGCCGCGCCGCCAGGCGGCGTGCAGCCCCTGGAACACCGGACCGTAGCCATAGCCCAGCCCGGCCAGCCGCTCGTACAGACCGTCCACCGCCACCGGTGTCGCGTCCTGAGGCGGCCATACGCCGGGTTCGCCGGCCGGAGCCGGTCCGCCGTCGGCCAGCACACCCGTGGCGTGGCACACCCACGGCTGGTCGGCGGAGAGCTCACCACGCGAGGACACCCGCACCGTACGCCGACCGTCTTCGTCGGCCTCGCCGACCAGGACCTGCAGCCTGACCCCGCCGCTCTGGGGCAGGATCAGCGGGGCCTGGAGTGTCAGCTCCGCCACGCGGCCGCAGCCCACCTCGTCCCCGGCTCGGATCGCCAGCTCGAGGAAGGCGGCACCGGGCAGCAGGACGGTGTCCATGACCTGGTGGTCGGCGAGCCAGGGGTGGGTGGCCGCGGAGAGCCGCCCGGTGAACAGGTACGCGTCTCCGCTGGAGAGTTCGACCGCCGCGCCCAGCAGCGGGTGGTCCGCCGATTCGAGCCCTGCCGCGGACACGTCCGTGGCCACGACGGTTTCGTTCAGCCAGTAGCGCTCCCGCTGGAAGGCGTACGTCGGCAGTGCGACCGTCCGCGCTCCGGGGAAGAACGCGGACCAGTCGAGGACCGTTCCCCGCGTGTGGAGCCGTCCCACCGCGGTGAGCAGCGCCTTGGTCTCGGACCGGTCGCGCCGCAGCGCGGGCAGGAAGGCCGACGGCTCGCCGGGCGAGGCGAGGCACTCCTGTCCCATCGCGGTGAGCACCGCGTCCGGTCCGACCTCCACGAAGGAAGTGACGCCAGCGGCCGCCAACTCCTTCATGCCGTCGAGGAATCGGACGGTGCTGCGGACGTGCTCCACCCAGTAGTCGGCGGTGGTGATCTCGTCGGCGGACGCGAGCGTACCGGTGACGTTGGA
>NZ_LGDV01000003.1 GCF_001280015.1 Streptomyces sp. MMG1121 | reverse complement strand
CACTGCGCCCCCTGCCCAGGAAACACAAACACCGACTTCCCACCCACACCAGCCACACCAGCCACCACACCCGAAGCCGGCACACCATCAGCCAAAGCCCCACCCGAAACCAACCCCCCAAGCCCCGCCAACAACTCCCCACGATCCCGTCCCACCACCACAGCGCGATGAGGAAGAACCGCACGCGTCGTCACCAACGACAACGCGACATCCAGCGGCCTCACCCCAGGCCGCCCCTCCATCAACGACAACAACCGCCCCGCCTGCCCCCGCAACGCCTCCACACTCTTCGCCGACAACACCCACGCCGAGACGCCGTCCCCGGACCCGTCTGCCGGCCCGCCATCGACCACCGCTTCACCAGCCACCACATCACCGGTCAGCTCCCTTTCCCCCAGGTCCGAAACCCCCTCCAGCACCACATGCGCATTGGTCCCGCTCATCCCGAACGAGGACACCGCCGCCCGCCGCGGCCGGTCGTCGGCGACCGGCCAGCGGGTCGGTTCGGTCACCAAGGACACGGTGCCCGGAGACCAGTCGACATGCGGCGTGGGCTCGTCCACATGCAGCGTGGGCGGCAGTACGCCGTGCCGCATCGCCAGCACCATCTTGATCACACCGGCGATCCCCGAAGCGGCCGCGGTGTGCCCGATGTTGGACTTGACGGACCCCAGCCACAGCGGCCGCCCTTCCGGCCGCTCCTGTCCGTACGTCGCCAGCAGCGCCTGCGCCTCGATCGGATCACCCAGCGCCGTACCCGTACCGTGCGCCTCCACCGCATCGACCTCGTCCGGACTCAGCCCGGCGTTGGCCAGTGCCTGCCGGATCACGCGCTGCTGTGCGGGGCCGTTGGGCGCGGTCAGGCCGTTGCTGGCGCCGTCCTGGTTGACCGCGCTGCCGCGCACCACGGCCAGTACCGGGTGGCCGAGCCGCTGCGCGTCCGAGAGGCGCTCCAGCAGCAGGACGCCGACGCCCTCGCCCCAGGCGGTGCCGTCGGCGGCAGCCGCGAACGGCTTGCAGCGGCCGTCCGCGGCCAGGCCTCGCTGCCTGCTGAACTCGACGAAGGGGCCGGGGCCCGCCATGACCGTCGCGCCGCCCGCGAGGGCCAGCGAGCACTCGCCCTGCCGCAACGCATGGCAGGCCAGATGGAGTGCGACCAGGCCCGACGAGCACGCCGTGTCCACGCTGACCGCCGGTCCCTCCAGGCCCAGGGTGTAGGCGACGCGCCCGGAGGCGACGCTCGCGGCCGTGCCGGTGAGCAGATGGCCCTCCAGTTCTTCCGGCGCGGTCGTGGCGCGCGGGCTGTACTCCTGGCCGTTGATGCCGGTGAACACGCCGGTCGCGCTGCTTCGCAGGGAGGTCGGGTCGATGCCGGCCCGTTCGAACGCCTCCCACGACGTCTCCAGGAGCAGGCGCTGCTGCGGGTCCATCGCCAGCGCCTCGCGCGGGCTGATCCCGAAGAACTCCGCGTCGAAGTCACCCGCGTCGTAGAGGAATCCGCCATCGCGGACGTACGAGGTGCCGGACTGGTCCGGATCCGCCGCGTACAGCGCGTCGAGGTCCCAGCCACGGTTCTCGGGGAAGCCGGAGATGGCGTCCACCCGGTCGTGCAGCAGCCGCCACAGGTCCTGTGGCGACTGGACCCCGCCGGGGAACCGGCACGCCATGGAGACGATCGCGATCGGCTCCTGCTCGGCGGACTCCACCTCCTGCAGACGCTGCCGGGTCCGCCTCAACTCGGCGGTCATCCACTTGAGGTGTTCCAGGAGCTTGTCTTCGTTCCCCATCGGTGGGTTACCCCTCGGCTCTCGGTTCAAAGACGCGGCCTCGTGTTGCCGGTCGGGTCAGGATTTGCCGAACTCCTGCTGGATGAGCTCGAAAAGCTCATCCGCCGAAGCCGTGTCGACTTCTTCGTCGGCCGTCGCTCGCGCGTCCGCCGGGTGCTCGTTGAAGGCCGTCAGGAGGCGGTGCAGCCGTCCGCCGATGTGGGCACGGGCCGCGTCGTCCTCCGCGAGCGCCCGCAGGGCGGATTCCAGCTCGCCGATCAGCTCGAGCGGCGCGCGGCTCGCCCCCGTACCCGGGCCGGAAGCGGTGTTCGAACCCGTCCGCGGCCCCGAGTGGGCGGCCACGCCCAGGAGTTCTGTTCTCAGGTGCCGGGCCAGCCCGGCCGGGGTGGGGTGGTCGAAGACCACCGTCGTCGCCAGCGGCAGCCCGGTGGCGCCGGCCAGCCGGTTGCGGAAGTCGACGGCGGCCAGCGAATCGAAGCCGAGGTCGCGGAAGGCACGGTCCGGCTCGATGCCCACGCCCGCGGGCGAGGTGTGGCCCAGAGCCGCCGCGGCGTGCTCGCGTACGAGATCCAGGACCAGTTGCTCGCGATCGGCCTCCCGCGCGGCGAGCAGTCGTTCGGCCAGTCGTTCGGCAGGACGGGGGGCGGGTCCGGCGCCCGCCGAGCCGTCGCGGCCCGTCGCGTCCGCCGCCGCGCGTACCTCGGGCAGGTCGCCGAGCAGCGGGCCAGGCCGGGTCGCGGTGAAGCCGGGCGCGAACCGTGCCCAGTCCACGTCCGCGACGACCACGCACGGTGCGCCGTCCGCGACCGCGCTCTGCAGCGCGTCGAGCGCGGTCCGCGGGGCGAGCGGGGACAGTCCGCGGCGGCGCAGGTGGTCCTCGGCGGCACCGGCCATGCCGCCCTCGTCCCACGGCCCCCAGGCCACCGAGGTGGCGACCCGGCCGCGGGCACGGCGCTGTTCGGCCAGGGCGTCCAGATAGGCGTTGGCCGCCGCGTACGAACCCTGGCCGCCGCTCCCCCAGACCGCGGCGATGGAGGAGAACAGGACGAAGGCGTCGAGCGGTTCGTCGCCGAGGATGTCGTCCAGGTGCAGCGCGCCGGCGACCTTGGCGCAGACCACCGCGGCGTGCGCCGTGAGGTCGGTGTGCGCGGCCGGGTACTCGGCCGCGCCGGCGGCGTGCACCACCGCCCGGATGGGCGCGCCGGTGTCCCGCAGGCCGTGGACCAGGGTGGCCAGCGCCGCCCGGTCGGTCACATCGCACTCGGCCACGGTCACCTTGGTGCCCAGAGAGGTCAGCTCGCCCTCGAGGTCGGCGACTCCTGGTGCCGACCGGCCGCGGCGGCTCACCAGCACGAGGTGTTCCGCGCCGTGCTCCGCCAGGCGGCGGGCCACCCGCGCGCCGAGCGCTCCGGTGCCGCCGGTGATCAGTACGGTGCCGCGTGGCCGCCAGGCCGGCCCGGCGGGGGCCGCCGCTGCGCGCACCAGCCGGCGGGCGTACAGACCGCCGCGGCGCAGGGCCAGTTGGTCCTCTCCGTGCGCGCCGGTCAGTACGGCGGCGAACCGGGCGCGGGACGGCTCGTCCCACGTCTCGGGAAGGTCGACGAGACCGCCCCAGGATGCGGGGCGCTCAAGGGCCATCACCCGTCCCAGTCCCCAGAGTTGGCCCTGCAGGGCGCTGGCTGTGGGCTCGGCGGGACCCACCGCGACCGCGCCTCGTGTGGCACACCACAGCGGCGCCTGGAGGCCGGTGTCGGCCAGGGCCGCCAGCAGGGCGACGGTGGCCAGGCCGCCCCGGGTGGTCGCGGGCCCTTCGTCGCCCGGGGTGTCGTCGAGGCCGAGCAGCGACAGCACGCCGGCCGGCGGACCGCCCGCCACCAGGCCCGCGTCCGGGTCCGCCATCCCGGTGCGCAGCTCGGCGGACAGGTCCGCACCGTCGCGCACCCGCAGGGTACGAGCGCTCGCGCCGCGCTCGGTCAGCGCGCGCACGGCACCTTCGACCAGCGGGTGGTCCCCTGGTTCGGCGGGCACAAGGATCAGCCAGGTGCCGGTGAGTACGGGGGCGGGCGGCGGGACGTCGACCGGCTTCCAGGCGATCCGGTAGCGCCAGCCGTTCACCGTGCGCTGTTCCCGCTGCCGACGCCGCCAGTCCGACAGCGCGGGCAGCACGTCGCTCAGCGGCTGGTCGTCGCGCACCTCCAGCATCGCCGCCAGCGAACGGTGGTCCACCCGCTCCACGGCGTCCCAGAAGGGCGCCGCGTCCTCGGTCCGGTCTCCCGTCGGTGACGAGGCGGCGTCACCGGGCACCGCGGCGGAGGCCGTGGCAGTGGGCCAGTAGCGCTGACGCTGGAAGGCGTACGTCGGCAGGTCCGTGCGCCGCGGTCCGGAGCCCTCGAACACCGCCTGCCAGTCGACGTCCACGCCGCGTACGTGCACGGCGGCGAGCGCCGCGACCAGGCTCTCGTCCTCGGGCCGGTCCGCGCGCAGCGCCGGTACCAGTGCCGCGCCGGGGCCGTCGGCGAGGCAGTCCTGCCCCATGGCGCTGAGCACGCCCGCCGGTCCCAGTTCCACATACGTCCTGGTCTGCTGCGACTCCAGGAAGCGCATGCCGTCGTGGAAGCGCACGGCCTCCCGGACGTGCCGGACCCAGTACTCGGGTGTGCCGATCTCCTGTGAACTCGCCACCGTTCCGGTCAGGTCGGAGACGACGGGGATGCTGGGTGCGCCGTACTCGACCGCCTGCGCCACCTCCCGGAAGTCCGCCAGCATCGGGTCCATGAGCGGCGAGTGGAACGCGTGGCTCACGCGCAGCCGCTTCACCTTCCGCCCCTGCGCCGCCCACTGCCCGGCGACGTGCGAGACGGATTCGTCGAGGCCGGAGATCACGGTGGCGTGCGGCCCGTTGACGGCGGCGATGTCGATGCAGCCTGCCTGCTCCTGGTGGCTGTCGAGCGAGGCGCGCAGCTCGTCGAGCGAGGCGCGCACCTCGTCCTCGGTGGCCTGGAGCGCCACCATCGCGCCACCCGCGGGCAGCGCCTCCATCAACCGGCCGCGCGCCGCGACCAGGCGACAGGCGTCCGCGAGGGAGAAGACACCGGCCGCGTGTGCGGCGGTCAGCTCGCCGATCGAGTGGCCGAGCAGGTAGTCGGGGCGCACGCCCCAGGACTCGAGCAGCCGGAACAGCGCCACCTCGACGGCGAACAGTGCCGGCTGCGCGTAGCCGGTCCGGTCCAGCGGCGCCGCGTCCGGGCCGAACACCAGGTCCTTGACGGGCCGGTCCAGGTGCGGGTCGAGTTCGGCGCACACCGCGTCGAAGGCCGTGGCGAAGGCCGGATGGGCCACGTACAGCTCCCGCCCCATGCCCGGCCGCTGCGCGCCCTGGCCCGTGAAGAGGAAGGCCACCTTGCCATCGGCGACCGCACCTTCGGTGACGGCCGCAGACGGTGTCCCGAGCAGCAACGCATCGAGCCCGCCGAGCAGTTGATCCCGGTCACCGGCGGTCACCACCGCCCTGCGGTCCAGGGACGCCCGCGTGGTCGCCAGCGAGTAGGCGGCGTCGAGCGGGCTCAGCTCCGTACGCTCGGCGACGAAGGAGCGCAGCTGCCGTGCCTGGGCCAACAGCGCGTTCCGGTCGGGCGCGGAGAGGAGCCAGGGCAGGGGCGGCGCGGCGCCGCCGGAGGCGGCAGCCGCGCCGTCGACGGCAGGGCTGTCCGAAGGGGCCGCGGTGTCCGGAACGGCAGGGGCGGGCGGTGCCTCTTCGACGATCACGTGGGCATTGGTGCCGCTCATCCCGAACGACGAGACGCCTGCCCGGCGCGGACGCCCCGCCGCTTCCGGCCAGTCCACCGCCTCCGTCAGCAACGACACCGCACCCGCCGACCAGTCC
>NZ_LGDV01000002.1 GCF_001280015.1 Streptomyces sp. MMG1121 | reverse complement strand
GGCCGGGGTGGGCGTCGGCGCCGCGGAAGGCTCGGTGGCCGCATCATCCGCCGCGGTCTGACCGGTCTCGCCCTCGGCCGCAGGCTGTGTCGCCGTCTGGCTCAGCGAGCCCTGACTCGCGCTCCGCGTCCGACGCGGCCGGGCGGCGGCTCCCGGAGTTCCCTCGGCAGCCTCCCCGGGCGCTGTTGTCGGCTCGGTCGCCGGTGCCGCCTGGCTCGCGGAGCCCTCCGTCGCCGTACGCGCGCGCCGTACCGGGCGTTCGCCCGCCGCGCGTGCTGCCGCGCCGCGGGCCGGGCGGGCCGGGGCGGGCGGGAGCTGACCCTTCAGCGGGCCCCACTCGTTGGGGTCGGGTACGCCCGGGGGCAGCATCTGGCGGCGTTTCGGGCCGCCGTGTTCGGATTCCCCGGGCTCCTTCGCTCCGGGCCAGGCCTTGGCCACGCGGGCGGCGAGGACGAAGTCCTTGCGGAGCGGGTGGCCCTCGAAGTTCTCCGGGAGCAGCAGATGTGCGAGGCCCGGGTGGCCCTCGAAGCGGACGCCGAACATCTCGTGGGTCTCGCGTTCGTGCCAGGCGGCGCCCGCGTAGACGCCGACGGCTGAGGGCAGTTCGGGCGCCTCGTGCGGGACGGTCGTACGGACGAGGAGACGGCGGACCGGGCCGAGGGCGACGACGTGGGCCGAGACGCGGAAACCCGTGCCCGGTTCGTCGACCGCGCTGAGCCAGTCGAAGTAGGTGCAGCCCAGGGTCGTACGGGCCGTTTCCAGGGCGGTGAGCCAGGAGGACGGCGGCACGTCCACGGTCAGGAGGTCGTACGCCTCCTCGGCCGTGGCGTCCGTGCCGAAGAGGTCCTGGGCCGGTGCGGGCAGCCAGCCGACGGTGCTCATCCGGCGCTCCCCTCACCGGCCGGAGGCTTCACCAGGTCGCTGGTCAGCGCGGCCACCGACGGCCGGGTGGTGGCGTACCGCTCCTCCAGCGACTCCTGGGCGATCTTCTCCTGGAGCTTGAGGATGCCCTGGAGCAGCGCCTCGGGGCGCGGCGGGCAGCCGGGGACGTAGACGTCCACCGGGATGATCTGGTCCACGCCCTTGGTGACGGAGTAGGAGTCCCAGTAGGGGCCGCCGCAGTTGGAGCAGGCGCCGAAGGAGATGACGTACTTCGGCTCGGGCATCTGCTCGTACAGGCGCTTCACGGCCGGGGCCATCTTGTCCGTCACCGTGCCCGAGACCACCATCAGGTCGGCCTGGCGGGGGCCGGGCGCGAAGGGGATCACGCCGAGGCGGATGAAGTCGTGGCGGGCCATCGATGCGGCGATGAACTCGATCGCGCAGCAGGCGAGGCCGAAGTTGAAGACCCAGAGCGAGTAGCGGCGGCCCCAGTTCAGGATCACCTTCATCGGCTCGGGAGCCAGACGGGCGAGCGTGCCCAGCCGCTTCGGCTCCGGGAGGAGGACGGGTTCGGACACCGAGGGGGAGGGGTTCACGTCCATGCCAGGACGCCCTTCTTGTATGCGTACAGCAGGCCCACGGCGAGGAAGCCGAGGAAGACGAACATCTCCACGAGCGTCGCGGCGCCGTAGCCGGGGGCGGCGAAGACCGTCGCCCAGGGAAAGAGGAAGATCGAGTCGACCGCGAAGATCACGTACAGGAAGGCGTAGACGTAGTAGCGGACCTGGGTGTGGGCCCAGCCCTCGCCGACGGGGTCGACGCCGCACTCGTAGGTCAGGAGTTTCTCGGGGGTCGGCACGACGGGGCGCAGCAGCCGGCCGGCGCCGAAGGCGATCGCGACGAACAGCACGCCGACGAGCGCGAGCAGGCCCACCACCGAGTAGGACCGGAAGTAGCCGGCCGCGATGACGTTCGCCGCGGCGACCGTCGAGTCCCCCAACGTCTCCCGCACCGTCCGCGCCTCGCTCCCTGACCTCGTGACCTGAGTGAACTCTTTGAACTCTGTGATCCCACGTGTTCGAGGATCTGTACGCACCGGAGTCTAGGCCCTGATAAAGAGACGGTAAGCAGCCCGTCACGGGGTGAGACGGGTGGCGGGGGGGTGGGGGTGGGGTTTTCCCCCGCGAGCGGAGGGCGGCGTACCGCATGGCGCGGAGGGTGTCGCGCACGGCAGGCTGGCCGGTATGACCGCTTCCAGCTCCGCCGTCGACCGGACCGATGGCACCGATCGCCTGCCTCCGCTCCGGCCGGCCTACGACGCGCACACGTGGAAGGAGATCGCGTATCTCCTGCTCAACCTGCCGATGACGGTGTTCGGCTTCGTCTACGCGATCACCACGCTGTCCGTCGGCGGGGCCCTCACGATCACCGTGATCGGCCTGCCGCTGCTAGCGCTCAGTCTGCTGGGCTCCCGGCAGCTGGGCAAGCTGGAGCGGGCCCGCGCCCGCGGGCTGCTCGGAGTGCGGGTGGAGGAGCCGACCCCGCTGCCGCTCGCCAAGGGCGGGGGCCTGCTCCAGCGGCTGTGGATGGCGCTGAAGGATCCGGTGGGCTGGCGGACGCTGCTGTACGACCTGATCCGGCTGCCCTGGGGCATCCTCACCTTCGCCACCGTGCTGACCTCGCTGTTCGTGCTGTGGCCGGTGCTGCCGTATCTGGCGCGGGGCCTGGCGAACGTGGACCGGGCGATGGTGCGCGCGCTGCTGTCGCCCTCGGACGAGCTGGAGCGCCGTATCGCCGAGTTGGAGTCGGACCGGGGGGTCGTGGTCGACACGGCCGCCGCCGACCTGCGCCGGATCGAGCGGGACCTGCACGACGGGGCGCAGGCGCGGCTGGTGAACCTGGCCATGGGGCTCGGCCTGGCCAAGGAGAAGCTCCTGGAGGACCCGGACGCGGCTGCCGCGATGGTGGACGAGGCGCACGGCGAGGTGAAGCTCGCGCTCCAGGAACTGCGCGATCTCGCCCGGGGCATCCACCCGGCGGTGCTGACCGACCGGGGCCTGGACGCGGCCCTGTCCTCGGTGGCCGCCCGCTGCACGGTGCCGGTGAAGGTCACCGTGGACCTGGCGGCCCGGCCGGCGGCGGCGATCGAGGGCATCGCCTACTTCACGGTCTCCGAACTCCTGCAGAACGTCAGCAAGCACAGTCGGGCCCGCTCCGCCTCGGTGGACGTGTGGCGCGCGGAGAACCGGCTGATGCTCCAGGTCCACGACGACGGCCAGGGCGGCGCCCGGCTGGAGGGCGGCAGCGGGATGCGTGGGCTGGCGGAACGGCTGGGCGCGGTGGACGGCCTGTTCGTCCTCGACTCCCCGGCCGGCGGCCCGACGGTGGTCACGGCGGAACTGCCGTGGCGGGACCGGACGGAGTAGCCGACCCACGCCCGGGCCCCACGGCGCACGGAGTAACCGGCCCGCACCCCGCCCCACGGCGGACGAAGAGCCGACACGCGCCCCGGCCTCAAGAAGAGCCGGGACGCCTCGGCCCCACGGCGCGCGGAGCACCGAGTAGCGCGCACGCCCCGCCCGCACGGCGTGCGCAACAGCACGCACGCCCCGCCCCTCCCCCCACGGCGCACGGAGCGACGGCACACCCCTCCCCGGCCGGCGCGGCGTGGGGCGGGGTGGGGTGGGGTGGGGAAAACCCCCGGGTCGAGACGCCGACGGACTCCATGGCACCGAAACCGGCTGCGCACGACCCTGGAGACACAGCTGAACGCGGCTGAACAGGGCTGAAGAAGCCGGACAGCGAGAGACGACGAGAACGGAACGAGATTCGATGGCCACGGAGTACGGACACGGGTATGAGCGGAGGCAGGGGCGCCCCGCCGGAACCGGCTACCGGCTGCCCGCCGGACTGCGGGCGCCGTTCGAGGCGCGCAGCTGGCGCGAGTTCGGGTACGTCCTGCTGAGCCTGCCGATCTCGATCATGCTGTTCACCTGGACGGTGACGATGGTCTCGCTCGGGGCGGGCCTGCTCGTGACCTTCCTCGGCGTCCCGGTGCTCGCGGCGGCGCTCGCCGGCTGCCGGGGCTTCGGCGCGCTGGAGCGGGCGCGGGCGCGCGCGCTGCTCGGACTCGACCTGGCCGCGCCGGAGCCGCTCCAGGTGCGCAAGCCGGGCGCGCTGGCCTGGATGGGCGCGGTCCTCAAGAGCGGCACCTCCTGGCGGAATCTGCTGTACGCGCTGGTGCAGTTCCCGTGGGCGGTGTTCTCGTTCACGGTGGCGCTGGTCTTCTGGACGCTGGGCTGGACGCTGCTGACGTACCCGGCGTGGTTCTGGGTCCTTCCGGCCTACGCCGGCCAGAGCGGCATCCAGCTCTACGGCGACGAGCACCACAGCGTGTATCTGGACAACCCGTTCGAGATCACCGTGACCGCGCTGGTCGGGCTGCTGTTCACGCTGGCCACGCCGTGGATCGTACGGGCCCTGACGACGGTGGACGGGCTGCTGGTACGGGGGCTGCTGGGCCCGTCGCTGCTGTCGGCACGGGTGGTGGAGCTGGAGTCGGACCGGGGGGTCGTGGTCGACACGGCCGCCGCCGACCTGCGGCGCATCGAGCGGGACCTGCACGACGGGGCACAGGCCCGGCTGGTGAACCTGGCCATGGATCTGGGGCTGGCGAAGGAGAAGCTCCGGGAGGATCCGCGGGCGGCGGCGCAGATGGTGGACGAGGCGCACGGCGAGGTGAAGACGGCCCTGCAGGAGCTGCGCGATCTCGCCCGGGGCATCCACCCGGCCGTCCTGACCGACCGGGGCCTGGACGCGGCCCTGTCCGCGGTCGCCTCGCGCTGCACGGTGCCGGTGCGCGTCGAGGTCGACCTGCCGGCCCGCCCGGCGGCGGCCATCGAGGGCATCGCCTACTTCACGGTCTCCGAACTCCTGCAGAACATCAGCAAGCACAGCCGCGCCCGGTCCGCCTCGGTGGACGTGTGGCGCGCCGAGGACCGACTGCTGATCCAGGTCGCCGACGACGGGGTGGGCAGCGCGGACGCCTCCCGCGGCTCGGGCCTGGCCGGCCTCGCCGGCCGTCTGGACGCGGTGGACGGCGTCCTCGTGGTGGACTCCCCCGAGGGCGGCCCCACCCGGGTGATCGCGGAACTGCCCTGGCGGACCTGACGGCACCCCGGCCGACGGCGAAGCCCCCTGGCCGAGGGCCCGCCGTAGACCATGGCCGTAGACCATGGCCGCAGGCCATGAGCCAGAGGCCGCCGTAGGCCATGAGCCAGAAGTCATGGGAATACCGGCCTCCACGCCCCTCTCCGGTCTCTCCGGCCCCTACTCCCCCCTGCCTCGCCGGCGGAATTCCTGGTGGGGCGGCGGTCCGTGGCGATTACTGGAATGCTTGACCTTCGTACGGACGACTACGGACGACTACGGACGAGCGTCGACGGAGCGCGGGCATGGGGGGCCGGGAGATCGTGGAGGACAGGGTGCGGGTGGTCATCGCCGAGGATTCAGTGCTGCTCAGAGAGGGCCTGACCCGGCTGCTGACCGACCGCGGGCACGATGTCGTGGCCGGTGTCGGGGACGCTGAGGCGCTGGTGAAGACCATCGCCGACCTCGACGCGCAAGGGACACTGCCGGACGTGGTGGTGGCGGACGTACGGATGCCACCGACCCACACCGACGAGGGCGTGCGCGCCGCCGTACGACTGCGCAAGTCGTACCCCGGGCTCGGGGTACTGGTGCTGTCACAGTACGTCGAGGAGCGCTACGCCACCGAACTGCTGGCCGGTTCCAGCCGGGGCGTGGGCTATCTGCTCAAGGACCGGGTCGCCGAGGTGCGCGAGTTCGTGGACGCGGTGGTGCGGGTCGCCCAGGGCGGTACGGCGCTGGATCCGGAGGTGGTCGCGCAGTTGCTCGGCCGCAGTCGCAAGCAGGACGTGCTGACCGGGCTGACCCCGCGCGAGCGGGAGGTGCTCGGGCTGATGGCCGAAGGACGTACGAACTCGGCGATCGCCCGGCAACTCGTGGTCAGCGACGGCGCCGTGGAGAAGCACGTCAGCAACATCTTCCTGAAGCTCGGCCTGGCGCCGAGCGACGGCGACCACCGACGGGTTCTCGCCGTTCTCACCTACCTGAACTCATGATGCCGTCAGCCGCGCGTCAGACCGTCCGGCTTCTGTTGGGAGACGGGCGGAAAACCGTGGAACGCGCGGGAAGCGCCTTGATCGGCGCTCGAGCACAGCGGGACATCATGGAAGCCGATGAAGCCAGCGCGACATGCCGTCTCGAAATGTCGTCCAATCCATGGATGACCTCGGGAAGGCGACCCTAACCGACGTAGGGTTGATCTGGGATGGTCCGTGGGACGACCACTCCCCGGACAGCCGCCTCGAAGGAGGTCCAGTTCAGTGACCAGCCAGGTCAGCAGCCCAGCGGAGCAGGCCGACGGAAACGTCGTGAGAGAGCAGCGCAACCCGGGCGACGCGAAGGACGTGCGGCGCCTGGACCGGGTGATCATCCGGTTCGCGGGGGACTCGGGTGACGGCATGCAGCTCACCGGGGACCGTTTCACCTCGGAGACCGCTACCTTCGGCAACGACCTCTCCACTCTCCCGAACTTCCCCGCCGAGATCCGCGCCCCCGCCGGCACCCTGCCCGGCGTCTCCTCGTTCCAGCTCCACTTCGCGGACCACGACATCCTCACCCCGGGCGACGCGCCGAACGTGCTGGTCGCGATGAACCCGGCCGCCCTGAAGGCGAACGTCGGCGACCTGCCGCGCGGCGCCGAGATCATCGTCAACACGGACGAGTTCACCAAGCGTGCCCTGCAGAAGGTCGGCTACGACGCCTCCCCGCTGGAGGACGGCTCGCTCGACGGCTACAGCCTGCATCCGGTGCCGCTGACCACGCTCACGGTCGAGGCGCTGAAGGAGTTCGCCCTCTCCCGCAAGGAGGCCGAGCGCAGCAAGAACATGTTCGCGCTGGGTCTGCTGAGCTGGATGTACCACCGGCCGACCGAGGGCACCGAGAAGTTCCTGAAGTCGAAGTTCGCGAAGAAGCCAGAGATCATGGCGGCGAACATCGCCGCGTTCCGCGCGGGCTGGAACTTCGGCGAGACGACGGAGGACTTCGCGGTCTCCTACGAGGTCGCCCCGGCCTCCAAGGCCTTCCCCGTCGGCACCTACCGCAACATCTCCGGCAACCTCGCCCTCGCCTACGGTCTGATCACGGCCTCGCACCAGGCGGACCTGCCGCTGTTCCTCGGCTCGTACCCGATCACGCCAGCCTCGGACATCCTGCACGAGCTGAGCAAGCACAAGAACTTCGGCGTGCGGACGTTCCAGGCGGAGGACGAGATCGCGGGCATCGGCGCGGCGCTGGGCGCGGCGTTCGGCGGCTCGCTGGCGGTGACGACGACGTCCGGCCCGGGGGTGGCGCTCAAGAGCGAGACCATCGGCCTCGCGGTCTCCCTGGAGCTGCCGCTGCTGGTGGTCGACATCCAGCGCGGCGGCCCGTCAACGGGTCTGCCCACCAAGACCGAGCAGGCGGACCTGCTCCAGGCGATGTACGGCCGCAACGGCGAGGCACCGGTCCCGGTCGTCGCCCCCCGGACCCCGGCCGACTGTTTCGAGGCCGCGCTGGAGGCGGCCCGGATCGCGCTGACGTACCGCACACCGGTGGTGCTGCTCTCCGACGGCTACCTGGCCAACGGCTCCGAGCCCTGGCGGATCCCGGACCTGGACGAACTGCCGGACCTCACGGTCCAGTTCGCCCAGGGCCCGAACCACACCCTCGAGGACGGCACCGAGGTCTTCTGGCCGTACAAGCGGGACCCGCAGACGCTGGCGCGGCCGTGGGCGATCCCGGGCACGCCGGGTCTGGAGCACCGCATCGGCGGCATCGAGAAGCAGGACGGCACCGGCAACATCTCCTACGACCCGGCCAACCATGACTTCATGGTCCGCACCCGGCAGGCCAAGATCGACGGCATCGAGGTCCCCGACATCGAGGTCGACGACCCGCACGACGCACGGACGCTGGTCCTCGGCTGGGGCTCGACGTACGGGCCGATCACGGCGGCGGTACGTCGGCTGCGCCGGGCCGGCGAGTCGATCGCGCAGGCGCATCTGCGCCACCTCAACCCCTTCCCGCGGAATCTGGGTGAGGTGCTGCGGCGTTACGACAAGGTGGTGATCCCCGAGATGAACCTCGGGCAGCTCGCCACGCTGATCCGGGCGAAGTACCTGGTCGACGCCCACTCCTACAACCAGGTCAACGGCATGCCGTTCAAGGCGGAACAGCTCGCCGCGGCGCTGAAGGAGGCCATCCATGACTGACGCCGGCAACGGGCTGCTGCAGCTGGTCCCCAAGGCCGAGGCCAAGCAGTCGATGAAGGACTTCAAGTCGGACCAGGAGGTGCGCTGGTGCCCGGGCTGCGGTGACTACGCGATCCTGGCCGCCGTGCAGGGCTTCATGCCCGAGCTGGGACTGGCGAAGGAGAACATCGTCTTCGTCTCCGGCATCGGCTGTTCCTCCCGCTTCCCGTACTACATGAACACCTACGGGATGCACTCCATCCACGGCCGCGCCCCGGCGATCGCGACCGGCCTCGCGACCTCGCGCCGCGACCTGAGCGTATGGGTGGTCACCGGTGACGGCGACGCGCTGTCCATCGGCGGCAACCACCTGATCCACGCCCTGCGCCGCAATGTGAACCTGAAGATCCTGCTGTTCAACAACCGGATCTACGGTCTGACGAAGGGCCAGTACTCGCCGACGTCCGAGGTCGGCAAGATCACCAAGTCGACGCCGATGGGCTCGCTGGACGCGCCGTTCAACCCGGTGTCGCTGGCGATCGGCGCGGAGGCGTCCTTCGTGGCCCGCACGATCGACTCCGACCGCAAGCACCTGACCGAGGTGCTGCGCCAGGCGGCCGACCACCCGGGCACGGCCCTGATCGAGATCTACCAGAACTGCAACATCTTCAACGACGGCGCCTTCGACGCCCTGAAGGACAAGCAGCAGGCCGAGGAGGCGCTGATCCGCCTCGAGCACGGGCAGCCGATCCGCTTCGGGGCCGACGGCGCGAACGGCGTCGTCCGCGACCCGGTCACCGGTGACCTGAAGGTGGTCGCGGTGACCCCTCAGAACGAGGCGGACATCCTGGTCCACGACGCGCATGCCGCGTCCCCGACCACCGCCTTCGCCCTCTCCCGGCTCGCCGACCCCGACACCCTGCACCGCACCCCGATCGGTGTCATCCGCTCGGTCGAGCGGCCCGTCTACGACACGGCCATGGCCGACCAGCTGGACGCCGCGATCGAGCAGAAGGGCAAGGGCGACCTGGGCGCGCTGCTGGCCGGTGGCGACACCTGGACGGTCGTGGGCTGAACCGTCCTTCTTTCGCTCACGACGAGGCCCGGGACTGGATTTCCCGGGCCTCGTCGTATGCCCGGCGCTTGGCGTCGTAGACCTGGCGGGCCTTCTCCACCTCGTCCATGCGGTCGTGCGTCCACTGGGCGAGGACGCGCACCCGCTCCGCCCCCTCACGGCCGAGGTCGGTGAGGGAGTAGTCGACGCGGGGCGGGATGACCGGCTTGGCGTCCCGGTGGACCAGGCCGTCGCGCTCCAGGGTCTGGAGGGTCTGGGTGAGCATCTTCTCGCTGACGTTCCGCCCGCCGAAGCGGCTGACCGCCCGGCGCAGCTCGCTGAACCGGTACGGCCGCTCCATCAGCTCGGCCAGCACGAGCACGCCCCAGCGGCTGGTGAGGTGCTCCAGGACGAGCCGGTGGGGGCACAAGGCCTCGGCGTCCGCGACTCTCTTGCTTACCGTCATGCCAGTACCTTACTTCAAAGTGGGTACTTTCGGTTGGTTAGTGCAGCTCCTAGGGTGAGTGCCATAGGGCATTACGACACAGGGCATCCCACAAGGAGTGTGCGAACCATGAGCATCGTCGTCACCGGAGCCACCGGACACCTCGGCCGCCACGTCGTGGAGCAGCTGCTGGAAAAGGTCCCGGCGGAGCAGATCACCGCCGTCGTACGCGACGAGCGGAAGGCCGCCGACCTCGCGGCCCGCGGGGTGAAGCTCGCCGTCGCCGACTACAACGCGCCCGAGACCTTCGACACCGTCTTCGCCGCCGGCGACAAGGTCCTGCTGATCTCGGGCAACGAGTTCGACAAGGGCCGGCCGGGCCAGCACCAGGTCGTCATCGACGCGGCGAAGGCGGCGGGCGTGGCGCTGCTCGCGTACACCAGCGCCCCGGGCACCCTGCAGGCCGACCTGGCGGACGACCACCGGGCGACGGAGAAGGCGCTGCTCGCCTCCGGCCTGCCGTACACGCTGCTGCGCAACGGCTGGTACTTCGAGAACTACACCGAGAACCTGGCCCCGGTGCTGGAGCACGGCGCCGTCGTGCAGGCCGCCGGTGACGGCCGGATCTCCGCCGCGTCGCGCGCCGACTACGCGGCCGCCGCGGTCGCGGTGCTGACGGGTGAGGGCCACGAGAACCGGACGTACGAGCTGGGCGGCGACGAGCCGTTCGGCTTCGCCGAGTACGCGGCCGAGCTGAGCCGGCAGACCGGCAAGGAGATCGCCTACACCCCGGTCTCCACCGAGGCCTTCGCCGGCATCCTGGCCGACGCCGGACTGCCCGCGCCGCTGGCCGGGATCCTGGCCGGCGTGGACGCCTCGATCGAGAAGGGCGAGCTGGTCGTCACCACCGGCGACCTCTCCCGTCTGACCGGCCGCCCGGCACAGACGCTGGCCGAGGCGGTCACCGCGGCGGTCAAGGGCTGAACCGCCCTGCGCGGCCACCCCTCCCCGCCGCCCTTCCCGGCCGCCCTTCGTGCCGACTTCCCCGGCTGTCATGACCGTATGGCGATACGGACATGACAGCCGGGGGTGCGCGGCGCTACCTTCTTTCTCGCGTGCGCGGGTGTGACGAGAAGGAGGGGCCGTGAGCGGGACGTCCAAGAGCTCCGGGAGCGAGGACCGGATAGGCCTGCTGAACGGCTTCGCCGCGTACGGGATGTGGGGCCTGGTCCCCCTGTTCTGGCCCCTGCTGAAGCCCGCCGGGGCGCTGGAGATCCTCGCCCACCGCATGGTCTGGTCCCTGGTCGTCGTCGCCGTCGCGCTGCTCTTCGTACGGCGCTGGGCCTGGGCCGGACAGCTGCTGCGCCAGCCGCGCAGGCTCGCACTCGTCGCCGTGGCCGCCGCCGTCATCACCGTGAACTGGGGCGTCTACATCTGGGCCGTGAACTCCGGCCATGTGGTCGAGGCCTCGCTCGGGTACTTCATCAACCCGCTGGTGACCATCGCGATGGGCGTGCTGCTGCTGAAGGAACGGCTGCGGCCCGTGCAGTGGGTGGCGGTCGCGACCGGCCTGGCCGCCGTCGTCGTGCTGACCGTCGGCTACGGCCGCCCGCCGTGGATCTCGCTCACCCTCGCCCTCTCCTTCGCCACCTACGGCCTGGTGAAGAAGAAGGTCGACCTCGGCGGTGTCGAGTCGCTGGCCGCGGAGACCGCGATCCAGTTCCTGCCCGCGCTCGGCTATCTGCTCTGGCTCGTCGCCCACGGCGAGGCCAGCTTCGTGAACGACGGCACCGGGCACGCCGCGCTGCTCGCCTCCACCGGCTTCGTGACCGCACTGCCGCTGGTGTGCTTCGGTGCGGCGGCGATCCGCGTCCCCCTGTCCACGCTGGGCCTGCTGCAGTACCTCGCCCCCGTCTTCCAGTTCCTGCTCGGCATCCTCTACTTCCACGAGGCCATGCCGCCCGAGCGATGGGCCGGGTTCGCACTGGTCTGGGTGGCGCTGCTCCTGCTCACGGGCGACGCGCTGCGCTCCGCGAGGCGGACGAGGGCATCGCTCGTGGTGGCGCGGGGCGGAAAGGCCGAGGCCGCCCCGGTGGACGCCTGAGGGCCGTGTCCGTGCCGGGCGCTATAAGTGGTGCCCATGTCGACTCAGACGCCCGCACCCCTGCACTGGAAGCTCGTCATCGACGCGGCCGACCCGCACGCACAGGCCGACTTCTGGGCCGCCGCGCTGCACTACACGGCCGAGGACAACAGCGCCCTCGTGGAACGGCTGCTGTCCGCCGGCGCGCTGCCGGGCGAGGCCGCGGTCGAGTACCACGGCCGCCCCGCCTTCCGTGACCTGATCGCCGTACGGCACCCCGACGACCCGTACGACCCGGAGACCGGCACCGGACTGGGCCGGCGCCTGCTCTTCCAGCGCGTCCCGGAGCCGAAGACGGTCAAGAACCGGCTCCACCTCGACCTGCACACCGCCCCGGACCGACGCACGGCCGAACTGGCCCGCCTCCAGGCACTGGGCGCCCGGGTCGTACGCGAGGTGAAGGAGCCCAGTGGGGAGTGGCACGTCCTGACGGACCCGGAGGGCAACGAGTTCTGCTTGCAGTAGGACCGGGGCGACCGGGCGCCGCCGGTCACGGCTGAGCGGCGCGGGTCGCACGGGCGCCGGCGGTCATGGCTGTGCGGCACGGGCTGCTCGGATGCCACCGCTTACGGCCGCCCTGCGGCACGGACTGCGCAGGTCCCACCGGTCACGCTGTACCGCGGGCCACTCACGTCCCACCGGTCACGACTGCGTGGCGCGGGCCGCGCGAGTACCGCAGGTCACGCCTGTACGGCGCGGGTCCTTCGGGTCCCGCCGGTCACGACTGCACGGCGCGGGTCGCGCGGTCCGTCAGGCGGACCATGCGGGCGCGGGCGGACTCCAGGGGCTGCAGGTCGTCGGCGGCGGGGCCCGGCTCGGCGCTGAGGTCCGTCCACAGCTCGATCAGGTCGTGGCCCAGCCGCAGCCCCTCCTCCGGGTCGCGCACCGCGCGCCAAGCGGTCGCCGCGCTCCGTACGTTGCCGTAGGCGGCCTCCGTGTCCCGCGCCTGCCGGCGCAGCCGGGCGAGGTCCAGGGACTGCCGGAAGGCGCGGACCGGGTCGCCGCCCAGGTAGGCGATGTAGGCGGACAGTTCGCGCAGGTGCAGTACCTCGGCATGACCGGGGCCCAGCACGGTGACCGCCTCGACGACGGTTCGGTCGGCGAGTTCCGCCGCGGCGTCGATACGGCCCGCCCGCACGGCCTCGTTGATCCGCGTCATCGGCCCGGTCAGCAGCTCGGCGCCCTCCGCCGTCTCGGTCACGGGCCCGTCCCCGAGCACCTCCTCGGCAACGGCGTCGAAACCCCGGGCGGGGGTGTGGGTGGGGGCGGCGCTCAGGGATTCCTCGATCTCAAGGGCGTGGGTCTGCAAGAGCGCCGTTTCCGGGAGGCGGGTTTCCGGGAGGCGGGTTTCCGGGGCGTCGGCCGGGACATCGGCTTCCGGGACGCCGGAAACGGCCGGCGTGGCTGGGGCCGGGGCCGACGTCATGGCCGGCGCGGGGCCGAACTGTCCGGTCGGCGCCTGCACGGGCCCGGCCGCCACGGTCCCCGTTGCGGCCGCCCGTACCGGCTCCCCCGTGACCCGACTGGAGCCGTCCGCCGAGACCTCCAGCGGAACCACGCAGCCCGCCAGGTCGTCCTGGATCGTGGCGTGTATCGGCGCCCCGAGGCTGATGGCGAGGCGCTGGAGGTGATTCAGGACCGCCTGCTGGATCTCCTCACCCGGCGAGGCGACCACCGACGTCCCGCCCACCGACGCGCCTCCCGCGCCGAACACCCGGACCGCCACCACCGCCGGATGCGCCGCGGGCTGCTGCGCCCGCTTCTTCTCGAAGCTCAGTCGAGACATCGGTTTCCTCACTCCCCCGGCGCCGCGATCCGGTCGTACGCGTCCTGCCCACCAGTGTGTCGGTTCCCGCGGGCTTCCGCGTCACCGCAGCGTCACAGCCTCGCACCAGCCGCGCCCTGGAAGTCCCTGAAGTCCTGGAAGTCCTGAAGGCCCTGGACACCCAAGAGGCCCTGGCCCAAATTGCTTGCGTGTGCATAAAATGCAGGCGCCTTTATTCTTGGTATGACAGCACTCTCTGGGGGACCCATGAGCCGCCGCTTCCTCTTCGTGCTCGGCAGCGCCCGCGCCGAGGGCAACACCGAGCTGCTGGCCCGCCGGGCGGCCGAGCAGCTGCCCGGTGACGCCGAACAGCACTGGATCCGCCTCGCCGAGCACCCGCTGCCCGACTTCGCGGACCTGCGCCACGACACCGACCACGTCCGGCCGCCGGAGAACAGCGCCACCGGTCTGCTGCTGGACGCCACGCTCGCGGCCACGGACATCGTGATCGCCTCGCCGCTGTACTGGTACTCGGTGTCCGGCCTCACCAAGCGCTATCTCGACTACTGGTCGGGCTGGCTGCGCACCCCGGACGTCGACTTCAAGGCGACCCTGGCCGGCCGCACCCTCTGGGGCATCGCCGCACTGGCCGACAGCGAACCGTCGGTCGCCGATCCCTACGTCGGCACGCTCAACAACTCGGCCGCCTACATGGGCATGCGCTTCGGCGGGGTCCTGCTGGGCAACGGAAGCGGACCGGGTGACGTACTGAAGGACACGGACGCGCTCACGCGCGCGAAGACGTTCTTCACGCAGGACGCGCCCCTCGCCCGCTTCCCCTACCAGACCGTCTGAGACGGGTCAGGCACTGATGTCCTTCGTCGTGAATCTCGCCCAGGCCGCCGAGCCGAACACGGCCGCGTACAGCGCCTGGAGGCCGAGGTTCTTCACCAGGTCGTCCCAGTAGACCGGGTCGCGCATCAGGTCGGCGAAGGACAGCCAGTAGTGCGAGAAGAAGTACGGCTGGAGCGCGTGCAGCTGGGGTATCTGGTCGAGGATCTGGACGGTGATGAGCAGCCCGACCGTGGTCGCCATCGCCGCGATGCCACTGCCCGTGAGCGTCGAGACGAACAGGCCGAGCGCGGCCACGCCGACCAGGGAGAGGGCGACGACCAGGGCGATCATCAGGGCCCGGCCGAGGCCGTCGGCGAAGCTGATCCGTGTGCCGGAGATGGTCGTGAGGTCGCCCAGCGGGAACAGCAGCGCGCCGACGATCAGAGCCGAGACGGTGACGACCAGGGTGGCCAGCAGGCAGAAGGCCATCACGGTCGTGTACTTGATGAGCAGCAGTCTGCTCCGGCCGGCCGGGGCGACCAGCAGATAGCGCAGGGTGCCCGCGCCCGCTTCGCCGGCGATCGCGTCGCCCGCGACGACACCGACGGCCATCGGCAGGAAGAACGGAAGGGTCGCGGCGAGCGCCGTGAACACCAGGAACAGACCGTTGTTGGTGATCTGCGAGATGAACGCCGGGCCCTGGCCGCCGTGGTCCGCCGACCCGCCGCCCCGCGTCTCGATCTTCACCGCGATCCCGACCAGCACCGGTACCGCGGCCAGCACCCCGAGCAGGGCCAGCGTGCGCCAGCGACGGACGGTGGTGACCAGTTCGCTGCGCAGCAGCCCGAAGGTCCACAGCGGACTCGGCCGACGGCGTACGGCGTCCGTCGGGGGCGTACTGTCCGTCGGGGGCGTCGGGGCTGCCGGAAGTGTCTGGTGCGCCGGGTCCGCCGGGTCCGCCGGGAATGTCTCAGCCCGCGACATCGAAGCCCTCCCCCGTCAGTGCCACGAACGCATCCTCCAGCGAGGCCCGTTCGAGTGTGAAGCCGCGGACCCGTACGCCTGCCGCGACCAGGGCCGCGTTCACCTCGGCGAGGTCCCGCGCGGGCGGTTCCCCGGTGAGCCGCTCCCCATCTGCGGTGACGTCCCCGACGCCCTGCTCCTTCAGCACCCGGGTCGCCTCGGCCGGGTCCGGGGTGGTCACCACCAGCCGGCCGCGCGCCCCTGCCGCCAGGTCGGACACCGCACCCTGCGTGACGAGCCGGCCCTGCGCCATGACCGCGGCATGGGTGCACACCTGCTCGATCTCGTCGAGGAGATGGGAGGAGAGGAACACGGTCGTGCCGTCGGCGGCCAACTCCCTGATCAGGGTGCGGATCTCCCGCATGCCCTGCGGGTCGAGGCCGTTGGTGGGCTCGTCCAGGACCAGCAGTCGGCGCGGCTGGAGCAGCGCGGCGGCAAGGCCGAGACGCTGCTTCATACCGAGCGAGTACGCCCTCGCCTTCTTGCCGGCAGCGGCCGCGAGGCCCACCCGGTCCAGGGCGGCGGCGACGCGGGCGCGTCGGGTGCGGGGGTCGGCCGTCGGGTCGGCGGCGTCGTAGCGCAGCAGGTTGTCCCGGCCGGAGAGGAAGCCGTACAGGGCGGGCCCCTCGATGAGCGCGCCGACCTGCGGGAGAACGGCACGGGCCGCCCGGGGCATCGGGCGGCCCAGCACGCTGGCCGTACCGGCGGTCGGTTCGATCAGCCCCATCAGCATGCGGATGGTGGTGGTCTTGCCCGAGCCGTTCGGGCCGAGGAAGCCGAAGACGCTGCCCGCCGGGACGGTCAGGTCGAGGCCGTCGACGGCGAGCTGTCCGCCGCGGTAGCGCTTGGTGAGGCCGCGCGTGGCGATGACGCTCGCCGTCGCCCGCCCCGGGGCACGCTCCCCCGCGTCCCCCGCCTCACGCTCCGTGGCGGACGGTCCGTCCATCGGCTCCCCCTCGATTCGTACTCCCGTGAAGGGTCAACGCACGGTCACGGCCCGTAGTGCCCGGAAAGGGTCACTTTCCCTCGTTCGCCGCCTTCACCAGGGCGTCCTTGGTGACCGCGCCGGCGTAGACCTTGCCGTCGTCGGTGATCAGGGCGTTGACCAGGCGGGTGGAGAAGACCGTGCCCTTGCCGAACTTCCCGGAGACGTGGTCGCCGAGAGAGCCGAGGAACCCGCCGAGGTCACCGGCCTTGGAGCCGGTCGGCAGACCGCCCTTGGCGCCGGTGTCGAAGGTGGCGACGGACGTCCAGCCCTTGCCGAGAACCGTGCCCTTGTCGTGGCCCCCGGCGAAGCCCTCGCCGCCCTCCGGCGCGTGCTCCCGGGCCGTGGCGTCCTTCTTCTGCTCCGTCACCTTCGCGCCCTTGGGCGGGGTGAACCGGAAGGTGGAGGCGGCCGGCTGCGCGAAGGAGACCTCGGTGAAGCCCGCGTCGACGACGGCGGCGCCGCCGCTCTTCGGGGTCAGCGTGAACTTCAGCGGCATGCCGGTCTTCGAGTCGACCGCGATGCTGATCGCGCCGACCGTGGTGCCGGACTGCCGGGGCTTGATCAACAGCTTGTAGGCGGCGCGCCCGGCGACCTGCTCGGTGCCGTCGACAGTGACGGACGTGGTGCCGTCCACCGCCTTCAGCGCCTGGTCGGCGAAGTCCTTGGGCGTGGCCGGGGGCTCGGCCTTGTGGTCCTTGCCAGAGTCGGCGGAGGTGCTGTGGAAGACCGAGTTGGTCTTGCTGTCGTAGCCCCACACGTTCGTGCCGTCATGGATGAGGCTGTACTCGGAGCCGCTGTCCAGCAGCGACACCTTCTGCTTCTGAGGGCCGTCGGCGGCGACGCGCAGCGTGTGCGTGCCGGAGGCCAGCTCGGTCAGTTTGGCCTGCGGGTCGGCGGAGGAGCCGTCGCCCGCGCCCTTGGCCGCCTCGGAGACCAGGCCGCTCTCCAGACCGCCGAGGTTCGGCAGACCGAGGTCGGTACTGATCTTCACCGTGCCGGACAGCTGCTGCACGTCCGACTTGGCGATCTTGTCGATGAGCTGCTTCGCGGTGATCTTGGGCAGGTCCGGGTCACCGGAGGCGGCGAGCGCCGGGACCAGCCCGATCGTGGCCGCCGCCACGCCCACCACCGCGACCGGGACCGCGTAGCGCGCGGCCTTGCGGCGTCCGGCGTGCGGGGCGTCCCCTCGCGCGTCGTCCACTGCGTCGTCGGATTCGTACGGTGCCATGTGTGCCTTACCTCCGTCGTCGGCGGCGGCTGTCCTCACGCTGGTCCACCCTGAGCCGCCATTCTCACCCGAATCGGTGAGGAGTGGTGATGTCCGTGTTCTCCATCTCACCAAATCGGCCATGAAGAAGCGTCAGACCACGGAGCCAACTCCGTGTACGACTGGGGTATGACACCCACGGGTGACGGCTGCGGCAACCCCTAGGGGCCGGTGCGTGCGGGCATGGCGTCCGCAGGGGCTGTGGCCGGGCATGGCGTCCCCGGGGAGCGTGCGTGACCGGGCACCGGACCGTCCAGGTCCGGACACCCGACCGTGCAGATCGCGGACACGTCAGCCCGCGCGGTGCACCACCGCGTCACACAGCTCCTCCAGCGCCGCCTTGGCGTCGCAGTCCCGCAGCGGCGAGAGCGCGGCCCGGGCCTCCTCCGCGTACCGCACGGTGTCGCGGCGGGCCTGCTCCAGCGCGGGGTGCGCGCGCAGCGCGGCCAGCGCCTCGGTGTGCCGGGCGTCGTCGCTGAGGTCGGAGTCGAGCAGCTCGCACAGCGCGAGGTCCTCGGGCAGCCCGAGCCGGGCCGCACGCTCGCGCAGCCGGAGCACGGGGAGGGTCGGGATGCCCTCGCGCAGGTCCGTACCCGGGGTCTTGCCGGACTCGTGCGAGTCGGAGGCGATGTCCAGGACGTCGTCGGCGAGCTGGAAGGCGACCCCGAGCCGCTCGCCGTACTGGGTGAGCACGTCGACGAACGTCTCGTCGGCGCCGGACATCATCGCGCCGAACCGGCACGACACCGCCACCAGCGAGCCCGTCTTGCCGCCGAGCACGTCCAGGTAGTGCTCTACCGGGTCGCGGCCGTCCGTGGGACCGGCGGTCTCCAGGATCTGGCCCGTGACCAGCCGCTCGAACGCGAGGGCCTGCACCCGAACCGCCTCGGGGCCGAGGTCGGCGAGGATCTGCGAGGCGCGGGCGAAGAGGAAGTCGCCGGTAAGGACCGCGACGGAGTTGCCCCAGCGGGTGTTGGCGCTGTCCACACCGCGCCGCACGGCCGCCTCGTCCATGACGTCGTCGTGGTACAGCGTGGCGAGGTGGGTCAGCTCGACGACGACGGCCGACGGCACGATGCCCGGTGCGTAGGGGTCGCCGAACTGCGCCGCGAGCATCACGAGCAGCGGCCGGAACCGCTTCCCGCCGGCCCGCACGAGGTGCTGCGCGGCCTCCGTGATGAACGGGACCTCGCTCTTGGTGGCCTCGAGCAAGCCTTCCTCGACAGCCGCCAATCCGGCCTGGACATCGGCTTCGAGAGCCTGGTCCCGCACGCTCAGCCCGAACGGCCCGACGACGGTCACGAGGGGTCTCCTGTCTGCTGGTGTCTGCTGGCGCTTACACGGTTTGTCGATAGGTCGCTGCCATCACTCAAGTCAGCGTATCCGGTCCAGTTTCGATCACCGATAGCGCCCACCGGTCCAGCCCGGGCGGTATTGGATCATGACCGGAATGTTTTTGATCGGACGGTAAGAACGGACATTTATCGACTTAACAGGAACCCTTGCACTTTGTCGCGAACCGAGGGGCGAGCGGAGTAACACCTCCACCCCCTTCTCGCGCGAGCGTCGCCATCACGACAACGACGGGCACCGCGTCACGGGTTCCACCGCCACCCGATCCACCCCTCGGCGCACCCCTCGGACCCCTCCCGCCACACCACTCTCCCCGCACCACTTCCCGCACCGCCTCCCGGGTCGCCTCCAGGCCGCCCGCCGACCAGCTCACGGTCCACCCTCACCTCACTCACCCCGCTCACCCCACCCCTCGACCGCTCCCCGATCACCCTCCGACCACCACTCGACCACTCCCGCTCCGACGCCCCCTTCCGCACTCCCCCACCTGGGCATGAATCCCCCGAATCCCCTATGTCTAATTTGCCACGATTTGTCATTTCGTGAGTTGGGTCACGGGCCGCCACGCACGCGTGCCGGTCATCGAACCACCCTTCCCCCTTGCCCCGACAGCGAGTTGAGGGTTGGCGACCGCAAAGGATCAAGTACCCCATACGGCACAGACCAAGGTCAAATAGTGCGTTGTGTGAATCAGGTACTTGTTCCCGACATGTGCTCTCGCATACGTTCCCGGCCAGTCGGGCGGACGCCGAATCCTGCCACCGCCCGCATAACCATCCGCGAACTCAATTTCGTACGGCAGGAGCGGGGGACCCAGGTAAGTCGCCGGACCGGTCGGCACACGTCGCACCGGAACGGCTAGGGGTGAAGCCGTGCCTTCTCGAAGGCACGGCCGGGCACCTCCCCGCCCGAACCCGACAGCTCACCTCGCAGGCGACGGAGAGGAACTTCCCCATGTCTGCTGCCGCTCAGCACCGTCGCACCCCGACCAGCCGCCTCGTGCGCACCCTCGTCGTCGCCGGCACCGGTGCCGCCGTCCTCGCGCTGCCGATCATCGGCGCCACCAGCGCCTCCGCCGCCACCAGCACGACCACGGCCTCCGTCACCACCGCCGGCTACCCGAACAACCTCGACGGCTGGATCCGCGAGTCGCTCGCGATCATGTCCCAGAAGGGCATCCCGGGCACCTACAACGGCATCTACCGCAACGTCATCCGCGAGTCCTCCGGCAACCCGCTGGCCATCAACAACTGGGACTCCAACGCCGCCGCCGGCATCCCGTCCAAGGGCCTGCTCCAGGTCATCGACCCGACCTTCAAGGCCTACCACGTGGCCGGCACCTCGTTCGACCCGTACGACCCGGTCGCGAACATCACCGCCGCCTGCAACTACGCCGCCGCGCGCTACGGCTCGATCGACAACGTCTCCAGCGCCTACTGACAGCCCCTGACCGGCGCCGTGACCGGCACGTACTGATGTGCCGGTCAGTCGGTCGGAAAGAGTCGTTCGAGGACGACGGCGATGCCGTCGTCCTCGTTCGACAAGGTGATCTCGTCGGCCACCGCCTTGAGTTCGGGGTGCGCGTTGGCCATGGCCACTCCGCGCCCGGCCCAGTCGAGCATCGGGACGTCGTTGGGCATGTCCCCGAACGCCAGGGCCCGTCCGGCCGCGATCCCCAGCCGCTCGGCGGCCAGCGCCAGCCCGGTCGCCTTGGTCACCCCGCACGGCTGAAGCTCCACGGTCCCCGGCCCCGACATGGTGACCGTCGCCAGCGAGCCCACCACCGCGCGCGCGACGGCCGCCAACTCGTCGTCGGACAGGGTGGCGTGGCGCAGCAGCACCTTGCTGATGGGTGCGCACCACAGGTCGTCGCGCCGGCCGACCCGCACCGCGGGCAGGGTCGGGTGCGGCATCCGGTACCCGGGCTCGATGAGCGTGAGCCCGTCGACGCCGTCCTGGTCCACGGCCGCGTAGACCTGCCCCACCTCGGCCTCGATCTTGCCGAGCGCGGTCTCGGCCAGCTCCCGGTCCAGCCGGACCGACCACAGCAAACGGCCCGCTGCGGCGTCGTAGACCTGCGCGCCCTGTCCGCACACCGCGAGCCCCGTGCAGCCGAGGTACGCGAGCAGCGGCCGTACCCGCGGGGCCGGGCGGCCCGTCACCACCAGGTGCCGGGCACCGGCCCGCGCCACCCGCGCGAGCGCGGCGAGCGACCGGTCGGAGACCGTGTCGTCGCCGCGCAGCAGCGTTCCGTCCAGGTCAGTGGCGATCAGTGCATATGCGGGGGAGGCTGCCATGATCAGAGAATACGGATACGGCGCCCCGCCGACTCATCTTGTCGTCCTGCGTACTTACGTGCTCATCATCCCCAAGTGGTGCCCTCCGGCTGGCTGATGGCGGGCACGCGTTGGTCTCACGCAGGACCACCGTGTGACCGTACGCGCGCGTTGCGCCCGTCGGCCCGGTGCGCGCGGAGGTCAGCCGTGGGCCGCCGCCAAGTGGTGCGCCAGGCGCGGAGAGGCGAACTCCGTGCCGCAGACGAAGCGCATCACCGGGCCGTACGACGACGCCGCCGGAAGGCCGGTGAAGTACAGGCCGGGGACGGAGGAGACGTAACCCGGGCCGAGCCTCGGCGTACCCCGGCTCACCGCGAGCCGGGTGCGCAGTTCGTGGCCGAGGAAGTCCATCGCCGCGAGGGCGACGCGGTAGCCGGTGGCCGCGATGACGTGGTCGGCGGTGAGCCGCTCGGTGCGGCCGTCGAGCGTGCGGACGGTGAGGACGGGGGTGCCGTCCGGTGCCTCGGTGGTGACGACCCGCTCGACCTCCCGCACCCGCACGGCACTCTGGAAGCGCTCACGCAGCCACCAGGCGCCGAGTGGGCCGAGGACCCGGCGGACCAGGTAGTGACGGGTGGCTTCGGGCAGGTAGCGGTAGGGGTGCGGGTAGTAGCTGAGCGCCCACAGCGACCAGGCGCGGCCGAAGGGGGACCCGGGGCGTAGCTTCGGCTGCTCCCACGGCGCGGCGCCGAAGGCGACCCGGCCGCTGCCGCGCGCGACCACGCGCACGCGTGCGCCCGCTTCACCGGCGAGTGCCGCCGTCTCCAGCGCGGACTGGCCGGCGCCGACGACGATCAGCTCCTTGCCGACGAACCGGCCGAGATCGTGATGCTGGGAGCTGTGCGAGACCGGTCCGGTCGCAGCGGGTCCGTCGGCCACCGCTCCCGCCAGCTCCGCCGGAAGATGGGCGAGACCGGACAGGCCGGTGGCGACCACGACCGCGCGCGCGGTGAACAACTCCCCCGAGTCCAGCTTGAGTTCGAACCCCCCGCTCTTGGCGCGGTCGACGGACACGACCCGCACCCGCTCCAGGCCGGGCAGCAGCTTCTGCTGGAACCACTCGCCGTACGCGATGAAGGTCTCCACCGGGATGATGTCCTCGTCGGTCACCAGGCGACGGATACCGGCCGCGTCGCAGTAGTCGGCGAGGGTGTGGCCGGGCTGCGGGCAGTCGAGGTTCGAGGCGGCGGGCGTCGACTTCAGGAGCATGCCCTCGGGCATGTGGGCGCGCCAGCTGACCATGGGGTCGCCGAAGACGCGGACGGGGATGCCGCGCGCGCGGAGATGGGCGGCGGTGGACAGGCCGAACGGCCCGGCCCCGATGACTGCAACCGGTCGAGTCACGAAGTCCCTCCCCAGGACACGGTGTGCCACGCGTGGTGGCCTTGCCTACTTCGTGTGGTGCCTTGCCTACTTCGTGGAGGTGCTGCTGCCGCGGCGGTTGGTGCGCCACAGCTGATAGAGGTGCTTCGCGCCCGGGCGCACGAAGCGGGCGAGCATCGTGAGGAACGGCAGCGGGTCGTCACCCGCGAGCCAGGCCAGCTCCGTCCCGCTCGCCTTCGCGGGCGCGTGCGGCGTCGTATAGCCGCTGCGGCGGTAGGCGAGGAGGGCGGGCAGGTCGATGTTCTCCACGACGTAGCGGTGTCCGGCGCGCTGTTCCCCCTCCGGTACGGCGCGGCCGGTGAGATCCAGGTGCATGGCGCGGACGACGTCCACCCCCGACTCGTTCTCGAAGAGCCGGAACTGGGCGCCCACGCGCGGGTTGAAGTCCAGGAGCTTGTACTGTCCGTCGCGCCGGTCGAAGCGCAGGTCGAGGTCGATGATGCCGGTGAAGCCGATCTGTTTGATGAAACGCGCGGCGAGGTCGGCGAGTTCCGGGTTGTCGACGACGTACGCGTTCGCCGTCATGCCGGCGTGCGGCGGCCACGAGCGGACCTTGACACCGGTGAACAGCGCGAGCGGGGTGGAGTCCGGGCCGAAGCAGGCGTGCACGATCCAGTCCTCGGCCTCCTCCCGGGGCAGGTACTCCTGGAGGATCACGCCCGGTTCCTCGCCCCAGTCGCGGGCCAGGGTGAGCAGACCCGCGCGGGTGGCGATCCGCGTGGTGCCGTTCACGGCGGGCCGCCGACGCCGTACGAACGCCTCGCGGTTCTTGGCCACCACCGGGAAGCGGGCCGTGCCGGCGAAGGCGACGATGTCGTCGTACGACTCCGGGAACACGGCCGACGGGCTCGCGACGCCGTGCTCGACGCACAGTTCGTGCAGGCCCTGCTTGCTGGCGAGCCGGCGCGGCAGCTCCGGCTCGACCCGCGGGAAGAGAAAAGATCCGGCCAGATCGTCCTGGTGCTCGGCGATCAGTACGGCGGCCTCTTCGTCGGTCGGGATCAGGACGGTCGGGCGACCGATCCGGCGGCCGATGCGCAGCAGGCCCTCGACCAGGTGGCCCGGGTCCTCCGCGCCGGTCGTCGGCCACACGAACGCCTTCTTCAGATAACGCGAGGAGGCCGCGGGCGTGTACGGATCCTCGGTGATGGCATACATGGGCACGCCGAGGCGGCCCAGACTGCGGATCGCGCCGACACCGCCGTGGTGCAGCGGATAGTCGCCGAACTTGACGATGAGTCCCGGCACGTCACGGTCCGCTTCGAACGGCACACTGACGGCGTCTCCGGCCACGGGTCCCCCCACGTGTCCCCCAACGGAACGGATTTACCCCGTCCGTGTCCCCAAAGGACGCTAAGCCGGAATTGCCCAATCCGACAAGGCTTATTCGGACATTGCGAACCCTTTAGGCATCGCGCGGGCAACCCTTTGGACACCGCGCGGGTGACTCTGGTGACACCGCACGGTTGGCCCCTGAGGCACTGCCCAAGACACGCGTCACGGCCGTAACGTGTGGCGCGACCACATGGAACGCATCGCCATGCATGGCCCGGATGAGAGTGAGGCAGCACCCCATGCCCCCCTTCGACGTCCCCGAGGGCGACCCCTTCGGCCCGCACAACCTTCCCTATGGCGTGTTCTCGCCGTCCGGCAGCACGGAGCGGAGGGTCGGCGTCCGGCTCGGGGACCACGTCCTCGACGCGGGTGCCGCCGCCACGGCCCTCGGCTCGCCGCACCACACCCTGCTCGCCCGCCCCACCCTCAATCCGCTGCTGGCCGCCGGCCGCACGGCCTGGTCGGAGGTACGGCGCGCGATCACCGCCTGGGTCACGGACCCCGTGCACCGCACGGTCGTCGAGCCGCTGTACCGCCCCCTGTCCGAGGTGACCCTGCACCTGCCCTTCGAGGTCGCGGACTACGTCGACTTCTACGCCTCGGAGAACCACGCCAGGAACGTCGGCCAGATCTTCCGCCCGGACGCCGAGGACTCCCTCACGCCCAACTGGAAGCACCTGCCCATCGGCTACCACGGGCGCTCCGGCACGGTCGTCGTCTCGGGCACGGACGTCGTACGACCGTCCGGGCAGCGCAAGGGCCCCGGCGACCCGGCCCCCGTGTTCGGCCCGTCGATCCGGCTGGACATCGAGGCCGAGGTCGGCTTCGTCGTGGGCACCCCGTCCGAGCTCGGCAGCCCGGTCGCGCTGGCCGACTTCCGCGACCACGTCTTCGGCCTGTGCCTCCTGAACGACTGGTCCGCGCGGGACATCCAGGCCTGGGAGTACGTCCCCCTCGGCCCCTTCCTCGGCAAGTCCTTCGCGACCTCGGTGTCGGCATGGGTCACCCCGCTGGAAGCACTGGAGCACGCGCGCGTGGCCGCGCCGGAACGCACGCACCCCCTGCTGTCCTATCTGGACGACTCTGCGCCGGGCATCGAGCCGGGCGGCTACGACCTGCGGATCTCCGTCACGATCAACGGCCAGGTGGTCTCCGAGCCGCCGTTCTCGACCATGTACTGGACCGCCGCCCAGCAGCTCGCCCACATGACGGTGAACGGCGCCTCGCTGCGCACCGGCGACCTGTACGGCTCGGGCACGGTGAGCGGCCCCGAGGACCGCCAGCGCGGCTCCCTCCTGGAGCTGACCTGGAACGGCCGCGAGCCCCTCGAACTCCCCGACGGCAAGCGGGCCTTCCTGGAGGACGGGGACGTGGTGACACTGTCCGCGTGGGCCCCCGGTGCGGACGGACACCGGGTCGGCCTGGGAGAGGTCAGCGGCCGGGTCGTGACGCGGTGACCGGCATCCGGTAGCGACGACGAGGCGGTACGGGCCGTACCGGGCCGTACCCGGCCGCGCGGGGCCGCACCCGGGCCGTGCGGAGCCTTTCAGGGAGCGCTGCGCGAGCAACCGACAGGGGGCTCCGCGGGGCGAGGGCTGGGGCCACCGGGACAGCCACGAGGCCGCGCGGGAGCGGCAGCGGTGGTACGTGGGCGCCCGCGCGCGGGCGCCGCACCGCGCGAGGATCGTCCCCGACACCTGCCTCGTGCGGCCGGTTTTCGTCATACTGGCGGGGACACGCGACGCGCGGCCCGATCCGGACCCGCGCGGCGCGCCCTCGGCACCACCGACACCCGCACGCCTCTCCGACCAGGAACCGGAGCCCCGGCATGACCGTCTGCCTGCTCCTGCTGAGCGTCGTCGCCCTGACGGCCGCCCTGCCGGCACCGCGCGCGCTGACCCGTGCCGCCTGGCCCGAGCGGGACCCCGTGGTCGCGTTGTGGGTGTGGCAGTGCCTGGTCGCCACCGTCCTGCTGTGTTGCCTGGCCGCACTGGTCCTGGGCACGGCTGCCGTCTTCCACACCGTCCGTGACCGCGTCTTCGCCCCCGCCCCGCCCTCCGTCACCGCCGCGTACGACCTCTCGGCGGCACCGGTATGGGCCACCGCCCTCACCATGCTGCTGGCCTTCGGGGCCGCCTGGACCACGGCGATGCTGGCCCGGGAAATCGTCGAGGCCCGCCGCAGCCGTGGCCAGGCCCGGGCGCAGCTGCGCGAGCGTGCCCCCGATCTGCCGGCGGCACGCGGACCGATGCTGGTGCTGGAGGACGAGTACCCGGACGCGTGGTGGATGCCCGGACATCCGCCGCAGCTGGTCGTCACCACGGGGGCGCTGCACCGGCTCACCGACCACCAGCTGGACGCCGTCCTCACCCACGAACGCGGGCACGCGCGTGCCCACCACGACTGGCTGCTGCATCTGTCCACCGCGCTCGCCACGGGCTTCCCGCGCGTGCCGCTCTTCGCCCACTTCTGCGACCAGACGCACCGCCTGGTCGAACTGGCCGCCGACGACACGGCGTCCCGGCGCTGCGGACACCTCACCACGGCCCTGGCGCTGATCGAGCTGAACCAGCACCGTGGCGTCCTCTCCTGCGACTCCAGCCGCCGTCTGCTGGGCGAGCGCGTGGACCGCCTGCTGGAGCCCCCACCCCGCCTGCTGCGCCGGCACCGCGCCCTGACGACGACGGTGGCCGCCCTGGTGCCGCTGCTGCCCCTGCTGATCACCTTCGCTCCGGGGCTGACGGCGCTGTCCTGACAGGGCCGCCAGGTGGCAGATCTTGCTGCCCGACCGAGGAAACACCCAGCTCAGCGCCCCGCCCCACAGCCCCTCACCTGGCGCAACACTGCAGCAACACGACTTTCCCTACCTCATCGGTATGGTTCCAGCCATGCCAGCCACCGACCGCCCCCGAGACCATGCCGGTCAGGGCGCCGCGACCACCGTCGCAGCCCACCGCACGCGTCGTCGGCTACGCGCGGACCGGGCCCGGCAGCTCGCCGATCTGCTGCGCCACCAGATCATCACCGGCGCCTTCCAGAACGGCCCCCTCCCCCACGAGCAGACCCTCGCCGCCGACTACCGCGCCTCCCGCAACACCGTCCGCCAAGCCCTCGACCTGCTGCGGGCCGAGGGCCTGGTGGAGCGGCTGCCGGGAGTCGGCACCGTCGTCGTCGCCCAGAAATACCCGCACGGGCTCGACCGTCTGATGGGCCTCGCGGAAACCCTCCGCGAACACGGTCGCGTCACCAACGAGGTCCGCACCATGGGCCCCGCCCCCGCACCCGCCCCGGTGGCCGACCGCCTCGGCATCCCGGCCGGCGCGGACGTGCTCTACATCGAGCGCCTGCGCCGCCTCAACGGCCTCCCCCTCTCCCTCGACCTCACCTACATCCCGCTCGATCTCGGCACCGCCCTGCTCGGCGCCGACCTGGAGAACACCGATGTCTTCCGCCTCCTGGAAGCCATCACCGGCCAGCGACTCGGCCACGCCGAGATCACCCTGGAAGCGGTGAACGCGGACGCCCACTCCGCCACCGTGCTCCAGGCCCCGCGCGGTGCCGCCGTACTGATGCTGGAACGCCTCACCCATCTCGCCGACGGCCGCCCCGTCGACCTGGAGTTCATCCGCTTCCGCGGCGACCGCACCACCATGAGCGGCCTGCTCCACCGGTCGAACTGACCGGCCGCCACACCCACCCTGCCAGCACGTTTCCTGGAGACAGCCATGCCCTTGGCGCCCCAGCGGGCCGACGTGCCCGTGACCATCGACGAGTCGAAGTGCATCGACGGCTGCACCCTCTGCGTGGACATGTGCCCGCTGGACTCCCTCGCCATCGACGACAGCAGCGGCAAGGCGTACATGCATGTCGACGAGTGCTGGTACTGCGGCCCGTGCGCGGCCCGCTGCCCCACCGGAGCCGTCACGGTCAACATGCCCTACCTGCTGCGCTGACCCTTCAGACCCGCTCCGGCGAGAGGCCGAACCATCATGAAACGCACGGCAGTTACTCTGTCCGCCGTCGCGCTCCTCCTTCCCCTGTCCGCCTGCGGCGGGAGCGCCGAGGCGGGCAGCGGCTCCACGGTCACCGTGACCGTCGGCTACCAGTCCAAGACCATCAACACCGTCACCGCGGGGACACTTCTGCGCTCCCTCGGCTACTTCGAGCAGCAACTCAACGCCCTGCACGACGGCCACACCTACAAGGTCGACTGGCAGGACTACGCCACCGGCGCCCCGATCACCGCCCAGATGACCGCCGGGAAGATCGACATCGGCTCGATGGGCGACTTCCCGCTGCTGCTCAACGCGGCCCGCGGCAAACAGCTCGGCAGCCCCACCCGCCTGGTCTCGGTGACCGGCTACAACCTGCGCGGCGGCCTCAACACCGTGGTCACCGCTCCCGGTTCGAAACTCGCCTCGCTGACGGACCTGAAGGGCAAAAAAGTCTCCACAAGCATCGGCTCCGCCGCCGACGGCACCCTCGTACGGGCCCTGCAGCGCGCCGGCATCGACCCGGACAAGGGCATCTCCAAGCTCAACCAGCAGCCTGCCGTGGGCGCCTCGGCACTCTCCTCCGGCAGTGTGGACGCCCTGTCGCAGTTCGTTGCCTGGCCGGGCCTGCTCGCGTACCAGGGCAAGGCGAAGGCCCTGTACGACGGCGCACAGCTGGACCTGCCCACCTTCCACGGCGTGACCGCCCGCGAGGCCTTCGCCCGGCAGCACCCGTCCGTCCTGGAGGCCTTCCTCAAGGCCCAGGCCGAGGCGACGGACTACCTGAACGCCCACCCCGTCGCTGCCGCGGAGAAGGTCGCCAAGGCCACCGGCCTGCCCGCCGAGGTGGTCTACCTCTACAACGGCGCCCACGGCATCGCCACCTTCGACCCGGCTGTCAAGCCTCAGCTCGTCTCCGCGCTGAAGCAGGACGTGTCCGTACTGAAGGCCGCCAAGCTGACCGGCGACATCGACGTGGACTCCTTCGTCGACGACCAGTACGTGAAGAAGGCCCTCGGCACTTCCTACGCCAAGCGGCTCGCCGCCGCACCGCCGCCGGCCGCGAGCGAGGTGTGGCCCAAGGGCAGCGAGAAGACCCTCCCCTTCAAGTCCGCGAAGGAGCTGCTGGCTTACGTGGCCGGGCGCCAGGACGGCATCCGTGCCGCCTATGTGCCCGACGCCACGACCGGCACGCTCTGGTTCGCCGACCAGGCCGTCTGGGTGGCCGACGGCGACCGTCTTCTGCCCTTCGTCGCTCCTGCGACAGCGCAGGCCTACGTCACCACCCACGCCGGCGCCCGTACCGTGTCGTACCGCGAGGCTCTGGAGCGGGCCTCATGACCCGGCCGCCCCTGGTCCGGTATGCGCTGCGGACCGCCTCCCTGGCCGTGTTCCTCGGCCTGTGGCAGCTGCTGACCAGCATGCGCGTCGATCTGTGGCTGCGTTTCTCGCAGTTCCCGACGGTCACCGACGTGGCCCGGGCCTTCGCCGACCGGCTCTCCGGAGACGACTACTGGACCGACCTCACCGACAGCCTCACCCGGATCCTCACCGGCTTCGCGCTGGCGGCCGTCCTGGGCGTGGCGACGGGCGTGCTCGTGGCCCGCTCAAGGCTCGCCGAGGATCTGCTCGGCCCGGTGCTGGAGGTCATCCGGCCCATTCCGGCGATCGCCCTCGTCCCGGTCGCGATCCTGCTGTTCCCCTCCAACGAGCAGGGCATTGTCTTCATCACCTGCACCGCCGCGTTCTTCCCCGTGCTGGTCTCCACCCGGCACGCGGTCCGCGCACTGGCCCCCGTGTGGGTGGAGGCGGTGCGCACCATGGGCGGCGGCCGGCTGCGAATCCTCGCGTCGGTCGTGCTGCCGGGCGCACTGCCCGGCATCTTCGGCGGGCTGTCGGTCGGCATCGGCGTGTCGTGGATCTGCGTGATCTCCGCCGAGATGATCTCCGGCCAGTACGGGGTCGGTTACCGCACCTGGCAGGACTACACGGTGGTGAACTACCCGGGCGTCTTCGTCGGCATGGTCACCATCGGCGTCCTCGGCTGGATCACCTCCACTGCCGTGGAACTCCTCGGCCGGCGCCTGACCCGCTGGCTGCCCCGCACCTCGTACGTCCCCGGTGGGCGCACCCGCGTGCCCCGACCCGCCGTCGCCCCCGTTCGTGCCGACGGCGAGCCCAAGCAGCATGCCCAGCCCCAGCAGCAGGGCCAGAAGGACACCGAGGAGGCCCGTGATGAGCACCTCGTCTGAGACCGCCACCGCTCCCGCCGCGCCGGCACCGGAGGCTGTGCGCGGCACCCGGCTCGCCTTCCGCACCGCCGTGCTCGGCCGACCGGACGCGCCGGTGCTGTACGACGTCGACCTGGAGGTCGCCCCGGGCGAGATCCTCACCGTCGTCGGTCCCTCCGGCTGCGGCAAGTCCACGCTGCTGCGTACGCTCGCCGGGCTGCTGCCCCCGCTGGGCGGCACCGCCGAGGTGGACGGCAGCCCGCTGAACGGGCCGTCGGCCGACCGTGCGCTGGTCTTCCAGGAGGACGCGCTGCTGCCCTGGCGCACCTTGCGCGGAAACGTCGAACTTCCGCTCGCCATCGGCGGTGTACCGCGCGGCGAACGCCGCGCCCGGGCCGAGTCCTGGCTGGAGCGGGTCGGACTCAGCGCGCAGGCGGGGCAGTTGCCGCACCGGGTGTCCGGCGGGCAGCGCCAGCGTGCCCAGTTGGCCCGCGCACTGGCCGACAGTCCGCGCGCGGTCCTCATGGACGAGCCCTTCGGCGCCCTCGACGCACAGACCCGATCCGGCATGCAGGACCTGCTGGTGGACGTGCTGCGCGGTACGGGCGCGACCGTCGTCTTCGTCACGCACGACGTGGACGAGGCCATCTTCCTCGGCGACCGCGTGGCCCTGCTCGGCTCCGGCCGGGTGACCGCCGTACGCGACGTGCCCGGCCCTCGCGACCGCGGGGCCGTGGACGATCCGGCCCGCGTGGCCCTGCGCCGCGACATCCTCACCTCGCCCGGCTCCTGAAAGGCACCCCGGTGACCACCCCCGCGCCCACTTCCCCGGAGATTCCCGCCGTCGCCGACGCCGAGGAGCTGACCTGCGACGTCCTCGTCATCGGCGGCGGCACCGCCGGCACCATGGCCGCCCTGACCGCCGCCGAGCGCGGCGCGAACGTCCTGCTGCTGGAGAAAGCCCACGTCCGCCACTCCGGCGCGCTCGCCATGGGCATGGACGGCGTCAACAACGCGGTCATCCCGGGCCGCGCCGAACCTGACGACTACGTCGCCGAGATCACCCGCGCCAACGACGGCATCGTCGACCAGTCCACCGTCCGCCAGACCGCGACCCGCGGCTTCGCGATGGTGCAGCGGCTGGAGTCGTACGGGGTCAAGTTCGAGAAGGACGAGCACGGAGAGTACGCGGTCCGCCAGGTCCATCGCTCCGGCTCGTACGTACTGCCGATGCCAGAGGGAAAGGATGTCAAAAAGGTCCTCTACCGGCAGTTGCGGCGGCGCGAGATGCGGGAGCGGATCCGCATCGAGAACCGGTTGATGCCGGTCCGGGTGCTGACCGCCGGGGGGCGGGCTGTGGGCGCCGTCGGCTTCCACACCCGTACCGGTGCCTTCGTCACTGTCCGCGCGGGCGCGGTGATCCTCGCGACCGGGGCCTGCGGCCGGCTCGGGCTGCCCGCTTCCGGCTACCTCTACGGCACCTACGAGAACCCGACCAACGCCGGTGACGGTTACGCCATGGCGTACCACGCGGGCGCCGAGCTGACCGGCATCGAGTGCTTCCAGATCAACCCGCTGATCAAGGACTACAACGGGCCGGCCTGCGCCTACGTCGCGAACCCCTTCGGTGGCTACCAGGTCAACCGGCACGGTGAGCGGTTCGTCGACTCCGACTACTGGTCCGGGCAGATGATGGCCGAGTTCGCCGCCGAGGTCGCCAGCGACCGCGGCCCGGTGTACCTCAAGCTCAGCCATCTCCCCGAGGAGTCGGTCTCCGCCCTGGAGTCGATCCTGCACTCCACCGAGCGGCCCACACGAGGCACCTTCCACGCCGGGCGCGGGCACGACTACCGCACCCACGACGTCGAGATGCACATCTCCGAGATCGGCCTGTGCGGCGGCCACTCCGCCTCCGGCGTCCGCGTCGACGACCACGCCCGTACGACCGTCCCCCGCCTGTACGCCGCCGGCGATCTCGCCTGCGTCCCGCACAACTACATGATCGGCGCCTTCGTCTTCGGTGATCTCGCAGGCGCGGACGCCGCCCGGTACACGGCGTACGAGGGTGAGCTTCCCGCGGACCAGGTGCGCGAGGCGCACGAGTTGATCTACCGCCCGCTGCGCAATCCGAACGGCCCGCCGCAGCCCCAGGTGGAGTACAAGCTGCGCCGCTTCGTGAACGACTACGTCGCACCGCCGAAGTCCGGCGCGCGGCTCTCCCTCGCCCTGGAGGCCTTCGAGCGGATGCGCGCCGACGTCGCCGCCATGGGCGCCCGTACCCCGCACGAGCTGATGCGCTGTGCCGAGGTCACCTTCATCCGCGACTGCGCCGAGATGGCCGCCCGCGCCTCTCTCGCCCGCACCGAGTCCCGCTGGGGCCTCTACCACGACCGTCTCGACCACCCGGGGCGCGACGACACCTCCTGGTTGCACCATCTCGACCTGCACAAGTCCCCCTCTGGAGCAATGGAGTTCACGGCCCGTCCCGTGGCTCCCTATCTGGTCCCGGTCGAGGAGTTCGCGCCTGCCGGCGGCCCCTCCCGGCGGATCGGCGAGGTCCGTCCCGGGCACATGGCCACGGCCGGGCCGCGTGAGGTGGCGCCGGTCGCCACAGGACCGGCCTCCGCGCGTGCCGCCGCTTCCGTCGCGCCGGCCGGCGCCCACGGCACTGTCTCGCCCCGGCTCCTGGAACTACTGGAGCTGGCCGAGGCGGAGCCCGAACTCGCCGCTCTGGAGGGCTACTTGGCGGACCCCGACCCCGCTGTCCGCCGCACGGCCGTCTCGGTGCTCACCGAGACCGTGCCGCCCGGCACCGGGCAAGCCCTGGCCGGTGCCCTCGCCGACACCGAGGCCGAAGTCCGCGCCGCCGCCGCAGCCTCATTGCGCGAACTCGTCGAGACCCTGCCCGCCGAACCCGCCCTGGGCAACGCCCTCACCGGTGCGCTCGCCCAGGCCGACCCCGTGGTCCGGGCCGCCGCGCTCGACGTGCTGCGCGTTCTGCGGCTCGGCGAGGCCGGTGTGTTCGCGGCGGCACTGGACGACCCCGACATCACCGTGCGCACCGAGGCCGTACGGGCGCTGGTCTCGGTCGACGCCGTGGGGCCGCTCACGGGTGCCGCGGACGATCCCTCCCGGGAGGTCCGGGTCACCGTGGCCAAGGCGCTGGCCTCCGTCGGCTCGGCGTCCCTGACCGAAGTCGATCGCGAGCTGCTCACCTCCGCCCTGGACCGGCTCACCGAGGACACCGATCCGCTGGTGCGCGGCGCCGCGCTCGGCGCGCTGGCCGGTACCGGCTGCCCTGCGCCGCTCGCCGCCCGCGCCGTGGCCGCTCTGTCCGACCCGGCCTGGCAGGTGCGCTCCGGCGCCGCCACCGCGCTGTCGGCCACGACCGCCGGCACCGCTGTCCCCGCCCTGGCCAAGGCCCTGGCCGACCCCAACGCCGACGTGCGCAAGGCGGCCGTACTGGCCCTGACCCGGCACCGGGCGACCGAGGAGGCCCGCTTGGCCCTCGCCACCGCCACCGCCGACTCGGACGCCGACGTCAGGGCCTACGCGGCGCGGGGGCTGTGACGCCGTCCCGCATCGCGGCAGACCGGCACGCTCGAGCCGCTATATCCAGTCGTCGGGCTCCGGCTCCTCGTCCTGCTCCGGCCAGTCGGCTTCCTGCGCGGCGCCGTCGGCCGGGGCCGGGCCGTTCAGGGAGGCCAGTACCGCCAGCACACCCTCCCCGTACGTCGCCAGCTTCTTCTCGCCGACGCCGCTCACCGTGCCCAGCTCGCGCACCGAAGCGGGGCCGCGGGCGACGATCTCCCGCAGGGTCGCGTCGTGGAAGATGACGTACGCCGGGACGCCCTGCTCGCGAGCCTGCTCGGCACGCCAGGCGCGCAGGGCCTCGAAGGCGGGCAACAGTTCGTCGGACAGCTCGGCAGCGGCCGCCTTGGCCTTGCGGTCGCCGCTGGACGCGCCGGCCGATCGCGACCGGGCAGCGGTCGGCTTTTTCGGCTCCTTGCGCAGCGGCACCTCCCGCTCCCGCCTCAGCACCGAGCCGCTCGCCTCGGTGAGCGTCAGCGTGCCGTACTCCCCCTCGACCGCGAGCAGCCCCTGGGCCAGCAGCTGCCGGATGGCGCCGCGCCACTCGGCCTCGGAGAGGTCCGTTCCGATGCCGAAGACGGACAGCTGGTCGTGGTCGAACTGGATGACCTTGCCGGTGCGCTTGCCGAGCAGGATGTCGACGATCTGCAGGGCGCCGAACTTCTGCCCGCGCTCGCGCTGCAGCCGTACCACCGTCGAGAGCACCTTCTGCGCGGCGACCGTGCCGTCCCAGGTCTCCGGCGGGGTGAGACAGGTGTCGCAGTTGCCGCAGCCCGCCGGGGCGGGGTCCTGACCGAAGTAGACGAGGAGCTGGGCGCGGCGGCACTGGGCGGTCTCGCACAGCGCGAGCATCGAGTCGAGGTGGGCGGCGGCGCGGCGGCGGAACGCCTCGTCGCCCTCGCCGGACTGGATCAGCTTGCGCTGCTGGATGACGTCGTTCAGGCCGTAGGCCATCCATGCCGTGGACGGCAGTCCGTCGCGGCCCGCCCGGCCGGTCTCCTGGTAGTACCCCTCGATCGACTTGGGCAGGTCCAGGTGGGCGACGAACCGGACGTCCGGCTTGTCGATGCCCATGCCGAAGGCGATGGTCGCGACGACGACCAGACCGTCCTCGCGCAGGAACCGGGACTGGTGGGCGGCGCGCGTGCCCGCGTCCAGGCCCGCGTGGTACGGCACCGCCTCGATGCCGTTGGCGGTCAGGAACTCCGCTGTCCGCTCCACCGAGTTGCGCGACAGGCAGTACACGATGCCGGCGTCGCCCGCGTGCTCCTCCCTCAGGAAGGCGAGCAGCTGCTTCCTGGGGTCGGCCTTGGACACGATCCGGTACTGGATGTTGGGCCGGTCGAAGCTGGCGACGAAGTGGCGGGCCGTCGGCAGGTTCAGCCGCTGGGTGATCTCCTGATGGGTGGCGTGGGTGGCCGTGGCGGTGAGGGCGATCCGCGGCACGTCCGGCCAGCGCTCGCCGAGCAGGGACAGGGCGAGGTAGTCGGGGCGGAAGTCGTGGCCCCACTGGGACACGCAGTGCGCCTCGTCGATGGCGAAGACGGAGATCTTGCCCCGCGAGAGCAGGTCGAGCGTGGCGTCCAGGCGCAGCCGCTCCGGGGCCAGGTAGAGCAGGTCCAGCTCGCCGGAGAGGAACTCGGCCTCGACCATACGGCGCTCGTCGAAGTCCTGAGTGGAGTTGATGAAGCCCGCGCGCACGCCGAGGGCGCGCAGGGCGTCCACCTGGTCCTGCATCAGCGCGATCAGGGGGGAGATCACCACGCCCGTACCGGGTCTGACCAGGGCCGGGATCTGATAGCACAGCGACTTGCCGCCGCCGGTCGGCATGAGGACGACGGCGTCGCCGCCGGCCACCACATGCTCGATGATCGCTTCCTGCTCGCCCCGGAAAGCCCCGTATCCGAAGACCCGGTGCAGCGTGGCCAGCGCCTCGCTGTCGGCCGCGCCCGGCCCCTCGGTCACCCTTGGCATCTCGCTGATCCCGCCCGTCGCTTTCATGGTCCTGTCCCCCGTCGGTCCCCCGTGTGTCGTTTCTCGACCGCTGCCTCCACGATAGGGGGCCGGACCGACAGCCACGGAGTTATCCACAGGCTCCCCGGGGCGTTCCGCGCCAAGGACACGATCGTCGTTCACACGTTCGCAGGAGACCTGCCCGTTTCCCCGATGGTCTGAAAGGACCGGCGAGAGTCCGTCGCCCTGGCCACTGAGGTCGTCTCCGAGGACTCAGTCTCCCGGGACTGCGAAGCCGAGGCCCTGAAGTACGTCCGCGCGAAGATCCCCCACTACTGGCGGGTCGAGAACGAGAAGGGCCGGGCCGCGGCGCACGTCTTCGAGCTCGAGCCGACGACTGGCACCTCCACCAGCACCGGCATCTCTCGCGAGCACGTGAAGCTGGACATGCCCTTCCCACTGGACCTCGACCTGACGCAGATCAAGACGCGCCGCGACAGGAACCAGTGCCCCTCAGACACACCGCTGCCCGGCACCCCTGACGGAAGTGCCGGGCAGCGGCCTGCACGCGGCAAGCGTCAGCGAACGAACACCCCCGCCTGGCCGGCCAGGTTCAGGAAGTACTGCGGGGCCACACCGAGTACCAGTGTCACCGCCACGCCGACGGTGATCGCCGCCGTGGTCAGCGGGGACGGGACGGCCACGGTCGGGCCCTCCGGACTCGGTTCGCTGAAGAACATCAGGACGATCACGCGGATGTAGAAGAACGCGGCGATCGCCGAGGAGATCACACCGATGACGACCAGCGGTGCCGCACCACCGGCCGCCGCCGCCTTGAACACGGCGAACTTCCCGGCGAAGCCGGAGGTCAGCGGAATACCGGCGAAGGCCAGAAGGAACACGGCGAAGACCGCCGCCACCAGCGGAGAGCGGCGGCCGAGCCCCGCCCACTTGGACAGGTGGGTCGCCTCGCCGCCCGCGTCGCGCACCAGCGTGACCACCGCGAAGGCGCCGATCGTCACGAAGGAGTAGCCGGCCAGGTAGAAGAGGACCGACGATACGCCGTCCTTCGACGTGGCGATGACACCCGCGAGGATGAATCCGGCGTGCGCGATCGACGAGTACGCCAGCAGCCGCTTGATGTCGGTCTGTGTGATCGCGACGATCGCACCGCCCAGCATGGTGATGATCGCCACCGCCCACATGACCGGTCGCCAGTCCCAGCGCATGCCCGGCAGGACGACGTACAGCAGCCGCAGCAGCGCGCCGAACGCGGCCACCTTGGTCGCCGCCGCCATGAAGCCGGTGACGGGGGTCGGCGCCCCCTGGTAGACGTCGGGCGTCCACATGTGGAACGGCACCGCGCCCACCTTGAACAGCAGACCCATCACGATCATGGCCCCGCCGATGAGCAGCAGCGCGTCGTTGCCCATGGTGTTGGCGAGCGCCGGGTCGACGTTGGTGACCGTGCCGTCCACGACCTGCGCGATGCGCGCATACGACACCGAGCCCGCGTAGCCGTACAGCAGGGCGATGCCGAACAGCGTGAACGCCGAGGCGAACGCGCCGAGCAGGAAGTACTTGACCGCGGCCTCCTGCGACATCAGCCGCTTGCGGCGGGCCAATGCGCACAGCAGGTAGAGCGGCAGGGAGAAGACCTCCAGGGCCACGAACAGTGTCAGCAGATCGTTGGCCGAGGGGAACACCAGCATGCCGGCGATCGCGAAGAGGAGAAGCGGGAAGACCTCTGTTGTGGTGAAACCGGCCTTGACCGCCGCCTTCTCGCCGTCGCCGCCCGGAACGGCGGCGGCCTGCGCGGCGAAGGAGTCGACGCGGTTGCCGTGTGCGGCCGGGTCCAGGCGCCGCTCCGCGAAGGTGAACAGGGCGACCAGGCCGGCCAGCAGAATCGTGCCCTGCAGGAACAGAGCCGGGCCGTCGACCGCGATCGCGCCCATCGCCGCGATGTGCGCCTTGGTGGTGCCGTAGCCGTCGGCCGCGAGCGCGACCACCGCGGCGAACGCGGCGCACAGGGCTACGACGGACACGAACACCTGTGCGTAGTAGCGGGACTTGCGTGGGGCGAACGCCTCGACCAGGACGCCGACCAGTGCCGCGCCGAGGACGATCAGGGTCGGCGACAATTGCCCGTATTCGATCTTTGGCGCCGGGATCTTCGAGATCGGCTCGGCCGCGGTTGTCCACAGGCTGTGGACGGCTGCTGTGCTCACTTGGCCGCCTCCACCGAGGGCTTGGGGTCGGTCTTGTGTACGTCGGACATGGTCTGCTTGACCGCCGGGTTGACGATGTCCGTGACGGGCTTCGGATAGACGCCCAGGAAGATCAACAGCACGATCAGCGGGGCGACCACCACCAGCTCGCGCGCGCGGAGGTCCGGCATCGCCGAGACCTCGGGCTTCACCGGGCCCGTCATCGTGCGCTGGTAGAGCACGAGGGTGTAGAGCGCAGCGAGGACGATGCCGAAGGTGGCGATGATGCCGATCGCCGGGTGCCGCGTGAACGTGCCGACCAGGACGAGGAATTCACTCACGAACGGCGCGAGGCCGGGGAGCGAGAGAGTCGCGAGGCTGCCGATCAGGAAGGTGCCGGCGAGCACCGGGGCGACTTTCTGCACACCGCCGTAGTCGGCGATGAGCCGCGAACCGCGCCGGGAGATCAGGAAGCCGGCGACCAGCATCAGCGCGGCCGTGGAGATGCCGTGGTTGACCATGTAGAGCGTGGCGCCGGACTGGCCCTGGCTGGTCATCGCGAAGATGCCCATGACGATGAAGCCGAAGTGCGAGATCGACGCGTAGGCGACCAGGCGCTTGATGTCCCGCTGGCCGACGGCGAGCAGTGCGCCGTAGACGATGCTGATGAGCGCCAGTACGAGGATGACGGGCGTCGCCCACTTGCTGGCCTCCGGGAACAGCTGGAGGCAGAAGCGGAGCATCGCGAAGGTGCCCACCTTGTCGACCACCGCGGTGATGAGGACGGCGACCGGAGCGGTGGATTCCTGCATGGCGTTGGGCAGCCAGGTGTGCAGCGGCCACAGCGGCGCCTTCACGGCGAAGGCGAAGAAGAAGCCGAGGAACAGCCAGCGTTCGGTGCTTGTCGCCATGTGCAGCGAGCCGTTGGCGCGGGCCTGCGCGATCTCCGCGAGGCTGAAGTTACCGGCCACCACGTAGAGGCCGATCACCGCGGCCAGCATGATCAGACCGCCGACCAGGTTGTAGAGGAGGAACTTCACGGCCGCGTACGACCGTTGCTTCGAGGCCGCTTCCTCGCCCTGCGCGTGGGCGCGGTCTCCGAAGCCGCCGATGAGGAAGTACATCGGGATGAGCATGGCTTCGAAGAAGATGTAGAAGAGGAAGACGTCGGTGGCCTCGAAGGAGATGACCACCATCGCCTCGACGGCGAGGATCAGCCCGAAGAAGCCCTGGGTGGGCCGCCAGCGCCGGCTGCCGGTCTCCAGCGGGTCTGCGTCGTGCCAGCCGGCGAGGATGATGAACGGGATCAGCAGGGCGGTCAGCGCGATCAGCGCCACCGCGATGCCGTCCACGCCCAGCTCGTACCTGACCCCGAAGTCCTTGATCCAGGCGTGGGATTCGGTGAGCTGGTAGCGGGAGCCGCCGGGGTCGAAGCGGACCAGGATGGTGATCGCCAGGGCGAGTGTGGCGAGCGAGACGAGCAGCGCCAGCCACTTGGCGGCGGTGCGACGCGCGGCCGGTACGGCGGCCGTGGCAACGGCCCCCACGGCCGGGAGCGCCGCCGTCGCTGTCAGCAGAGGAAAGGACATCGGTATCAGACCGCCCTCATCAGCAGGGTCGCGGCGACCAGGAGTGCCGCGCCGCCGAACATCGAGACCGCGTAGGAGCGGGCGAAGCCGTTCTGGAGCCGGCGCAGCCGCCCGGACAGGCCGCCGAAGCCGGCCGCCGTGCCGTTGACGACGCCGTCGACCAGGGTGTGGTCGACGTACACCAGAGAACGCGTCAGGTGCTCGCCGCCACGGACCAGGACCACATGGTTGAAGTCGTCCTGGAGCAGATCGCGCCGGGCCACGCGGGTGAGCAGCGAGCCGCGCGGGGCGACGGCAGGCACGGGTTTGCGCCCGTACTGTGCCCAGGCGATGCCGACGCCGACGAGCAGGCAGACCATGGTCGCCCCGGTGACCGTCCAGGCGCTGACCGGGGAGTGGCCCTCACTGTGCCCGGTGACCGGCTCCAGCCAGTGCAGGAAGCGATCGCCGATGCTGAAGAGGCCACCGGCGAAGACCGATCCGACGGCCAGCACGATCATCGGGATCGTCATGACCTTCGGGGACTCGTGCGGGTGCGGCTCGTGGCCGTTCTCGTCGGGCTGCCAGCGCTTCTCGCCGAAGAACGTCATCAGCATCACGCGCGTCATGTAGAAGGCGGTGATGGCCGCTCCCAGCAGGGCCGCGCCGCCGAGGATCCACCCCTCGGTGCCGCCCTTCGCGAAGGCCGCCTCGATGATCTTGTCCTTGGAGAAGAATCCGGACAGGCCCGGGAAGCCGATGATGGCGAGGTAGCCGAGGCCGAAGGTGATGAAGGTGACCGGCATGTACGTCCTGAGGCCGCCGTACTTGCGCATGTCGACCTCGTCGTTCATGCCGTGCATGACGGAGCCCGCACCGAGGAACAGCCCGGCCTTGAAGAAGCCGTGCGTGACCAGGTGCATGATCGCGAAGACGTAGCCGATGGGGCCGAGGCCCGCGGCCAGCACCATGTAGCCGATCTGCGACATGGTCGAACCGGCCAGCGCCTTCTTGATGTCGTCCTTCGCGCAACCGACGATCGCACCGAACAGGAGCGTGACGGCGCCGACGACGGTGACGGCGAGCTGTGCGTCGGGCGCCGCGTTGAAGATGGCTCCCGAGCGGACGATGAGGTACACGCCCGCGGTCACCATCGTCGCCGCGTGGATCAGGGCCGAGACCGGGGTCGGACCCTCCATGGCGTCACCGAGCCAGGACTGCAGCGGTACCTGGGCCGACTTGCCGCAGGCGGCGAGCAGCAGCATCAGGCCGATCGCGGTGAGCTTGCCCTGGGAGGCGTCGGTCGCGTGGCTGAGGACCGGGCCGAAGGCGAAGGTCCCGAACGTCGCGAACATCAGCATGATCGCGATCGACAGGCCCATGTCGCCGACGCGGTTGACCAGGAAGGCCTTCTTCGCGGCCGTCGCGGCGCTGGGCTTGTGCTGCCAGAAGCCGATCAGCAGGTACGAGGCGAGACCGACACCTTCCCAGCCGACGTACAGCAGCAGGTAGTTGTCGGCGAGGACGAGCAGGAGCATCGCCGCGAGGAACAGGTTCAGATACCCGAAGAAGCGGCGGCGGCGCTCGTCGTGCTCCATGTACCCGACCGAGTACAGGTGGATCAGCGAGCCGACGCCCGTGATGAGCAGCACGAACGTCATCGACAGCTGGTCCAGGCGGAGGGTGGCGTCCGCCTGGAAGCCGGCCACCGGGACCCAGCTGAACAGGTGCTTGATCAGGGTGCGGTGTTCGGCGTTCTTGCCGAGCAGGTCGGCGAAGAGGATCAGGCCGAACACGAAGGAGGCGGCCGACAGGAGCGTGCCGATCCAGTGGCCGACGCGGTCGAGGCGCCGGCCGCCGACCAGCAGGACGGCCGCTCCGAGCAGGGGCGCCGCGATGAGCAGCGCGATCAGGTTCTCCACGATTCTTCCGACCCCTTACAGCTTCATCAGGCTGGCGTCGTCGACCGAGGCCGAGTGGCGGGTACGGAACAGCGACACGATGATCGCGAGGCCCACCACGACCTCCGCGGCGGCGACGACCATCGTGAAGAAGGCGATGATCTGGCCGTCGAGGTTGCCGTGCATCCGGGAGAAGGTGACGAACGCGAGGTTGCAGGCGTTCAGCATCAGCTCGATGCACATGAAGACCACGATGGCGTTGCGCCGGATCAGGACGCCGGTCGCGCCGATCGTGAACAACAGAGCGGCGAGATAGAGGTAGTTGACCGGGTTCACTTCGACGCCTCCTCGGACCGCTTGAACGTCGCCGGTTCGATCTCCGTGCGCTCCAGGCGCTCCTCCGCGCGCTGTTCCAGCGCCCGCAGGTCGCCGAGCGCCTCGGCCGAAACGTCGCGGATCTGGCCGCGCTCGCGCAGCGTCTTGTTGACGGTCAGCTCGGACGGGGTGCCGTCGGGCAGCAGGCCGGCGATGTCGACGGCGTTGTGCCGGGCGTAGACGCCGGGGGCGGGCAGCGGCGGGATGTGCTTGCCGTCGCGGATGCGCTCTTCGGCCAGCTCGCGCTGGGTCTTGGCGCGCTCGGTGCGCTCCCGGTGCGTGAGCACCATGGCGCCGATGGCGGCCGTGATCAGCAGGGCGCCGGTGATTTCGAAGGCGAAGACGTACTTGGTGAAGATGAGGGAGGCGAGGCCCTCCACATTGCCGTTCGCGTTCGCCTGGCCGGTGCCGGTGAACTCCTTCAAGGAAGCGTTGCCGATGCCGGTGAGGAGCAGGACGCCGAAGCCGACCCCGCAGAGAAGGGCCAGCCAGCGCTGGCCCTTGATGGTCTCCTTGAGCGAGTCCGCCGCCGTCACGCCGACGAGCATCACCACGAACAGGAACAGCATCATGATCGCGCCCGTGTAGACGACGATCTGCACGATGCCGAGGAAGTAGGCGCCGTTGGCGAGGTAGAACACCGCCAGGACGATCATGGTGCCGGCGAGACACAGCGCGCTGTGCACGGCCTTCTTCATGAAGACGGTGCACAGGGCGCCGATCACCGCGATCGTGGCGAGGACCCAGAACTGGAAGGCCTCTCCGGTGGAGGTGGTGTAGGCCGCGAGCTGTGGGCTCATGCTTCCACCTCCTGGTCCTCGGGCTTCTCTCCCTTGGAGACTGCGACCTGGCGGTCCGTGCCAGGAGCGGCCTGGGTCACCAGGCCCCGGTAGTAGTCCTGTTCGTCCGTCCCCGGGAAGATCGCGTGGGGCGTGTCGACCATGCCCTCCTCGAGCCCGGCGAGCAGCTGTTCCTTGGTGTAGATGAGGTTGGCGCGGCTGGAGTCGGCCAGCTCGAACTCGTTGGTCATCGTCAACGCGCGCGTGGGGCACGCCTCGATGCACAGGCCGCACAGGATGCAGCGGGCGTAGTTGATCTGGTAGACGCGGCCGTACCGCTCGCCCGGCGAGTAGCGCTCCTCGTCGGTGTTGTCGGCGCCCTCCACATAGATCGCGTCGGCGGGGCAGGCCCAGGCGCACAGCTCGCAGCCGACGCACTTCTCCAGGCCGTCCGGATGGCGGTTGAGCTGGTGCCGTCCGTGGAACCGCGGAGCCGTGGTCTTCTTCTGCTCCGGGTACTGCTCGGTCAGCCGCTTCTTGAACATGGCCTTGAAGGTCACGCCGAAGCCGGCAACGGGGTTCTGGAAACCGGGTGCGGTCTCCTTGGGCTCCTCAGCCATCGGACGCCTCCTTTCCATCCGAAGATCCGTCACTGACAGTGTCCGACCCACCACTGACAATCAGCTCGCGCTCGCGGCGGGGGCGGCGCCTCGGCACGGGTGGCAGCTCCTGTCCGGGCAGCGGCGGGACCGGGAATCCGCCCGCCATCGGGTCGAATCCGGGCTGCTGGGAGGCGGGCTGCTCGGCCGTCTTCGCCTTCTCGCGGAACATGTCGGCGACGAAGGAGATGAGCAGCAGGGCCAGGACGCCGCCACCGACGTAGAGAGCGATGTCGGCGAAGTCGTAGTGCTCGTTGCGCAGGGCCCGTACGGTCGCCACCAGCATCAGCCAGGTCACGGAGACCGGGATGAGGACCTTCCAGCCGAGCTTCATCAGCTGGTCGTAGCGGACCCGGGGGAGCGTGCCGCGCAGCCAGATGAAGAAGAACAGCAGCAACTGGACCTTGATCACGAACCAGAGCAGCGGCCACCAGCCGTGGTTCGCGCCCGCCCAGAAGGAGCTGATCGGCCAGGGGGCTCGCCAGCCGCCCAGGAACAGGGTGGTCGAGACGGCCGAGACCGTCACCATGTTCACGTACTCGGCGAGCATGAACATCGCGAACTTGATGGACGAGTACTCCGTGTTGAAGCCGCCGACCAGGTCGCCCTCGGACTCCGGCATGTCGAAGGGGGCGCGGTTGGTCTCGCCGACCATCGTGACGATGTAGAGGATGAAGGAGACCGGCAGCAGCAGGATGTACCAGCGGTCGTGCTGCTGCTCCACGATCGTGGACGTCGACATCGACCCCGAGTACAGGAACACCGAGGCGAACGCGGCGCCCATGGCGATCTCGTAGGAGATCATCTGCGCGCAGGAACGGAGGCCGCCGAGCAGCGGGTAGGTGGATCCAGAACTCCAACCCGCGAGCACGATGCCGTAGATGCCGACGGAGGCGACCGCGAGGATGTAGAGCATCGCGATCGGCAGGTCGGTGAGCTGCATCGTGGTGCGCGTACCGAAGATGGAGATCTCGTTGTCGGCAGGGCCGAAAGGGATCACCGCGATCGCCATGAAGGCCGGGATGGCCGCGACGATCGGCGCGAGGACGTAGACGGCCTTGTCCGCGCGTTTGACGATGACGTCTTCCTTGAGCATCAGCTTGATGCCGTCGGCGAGCGACTGGAGCATGCCCCAGGGGCCGTGCCGGTTGGGACCGATGCGCAGCTGCATCCAGGCGACGACCTTGCGCTCCCAGACGATGGAGAACAGCACGGTCACCATCAGGAAGGCGAAGCAGAAGACGGCCTTGACGACGACCAGCCACCAGGGGTCGCGGCCGAACATCGAGAGGTCTTCAGCGGCGAGATACGGGCTCATGCCTCCACCTCCTTGGGGGCCTCTTCGGCGACTGCCGCCGGGCCGATGCGGACGAGGGAGCCGGGCTGTGCCCCGGTGTCGGAGGCGACGCCGGCGCCGGCGGAGTTCAGCGGGAGCCAGACCACCCGGTCGGGCATCTCGGTGATCTGAAGCGGGAGTTCGACCGTGCCGGCCGGTCCGGTGACGGCGAACAGGTCACCGTCCTTGACGCCCGCCTCGGCGGCCGTCGCCGCCGACACGCGCGCGTGGGCGGCGTGCCGGGTACCGGCGAGCGCCTCGTCGCCCTGTTGGAGGACGCCCTGGTCGAGCAGCAGCCGGTGCCCGGCGAGTACGGCCTCACCGACGGCCGGACGGGGCAGCACACCCGCCACTTCCTGGGGCTCGGTGGCGCGCGGGCCGCCCCAGGAGCCGAGCCGGTCGATCTCCGCGCGCGTGGTGCGCAGATCCGGCAGGCCCAGGTGGACGTCCATGGCGTCGGCGAGCATCTGCAGCACGCGCGCGTCGGTCGGTGCGAGGCGGCGCGTCATCTGGTCGGGCTTGAGCGCGGCGTCGAAGAACCGCACCCTGCCCTCCCAGTTGAGGAAGGTGCCCGCCTTCTCGGCGACCGCGGCGACCGGCAGGACGACGTCGGCGTGGTCGGTGACCTCACTGGGCCGCAGCTCCAGTGACACCAGGAAGCCGACGCTGTCCAGTGCCTCACGCGCGCGTGCCGGGTCGGGGAGGTCGGCGACCTCCACTCCGGCGACGACGAGCGCCGACAGCTCACCGGTGGCGGCGGCTTCGAGGATGTGGTGGGTGTCGCGGCCGTAGTGCAGCGGGAGTTCGGCGAGCCCCCAGGCGGCGGCGACCTCCTCCCGCGCGCGCGGGTCGGTCGCCGGGCGGCCGCCCGGCAGCAGCGACGGCAGCGCGCCCACCTCGACGGCACCGCGTTCACCGGCCCGGCGCGGGATCCATACCAGCCGGGCGCCGGTCGCGGTGGCGGCGCGGGCGGCGGCGGTGAGACCGCCCGCGACCGAGGCGAGCCGCTCGCCGACGACGATGACCGCGCCCTCGGCGCGCAGGGCCTGCGAGGCCAGCGTGCCGGGCTCCTCCAGGCCGGCGCCGTTCGCGAGGGCGTCCAGCCACTCGGTCTCGGTGCCGGGCGCGGCCGGCAGCAGGGTGCCGCCCGCCTTCCGCAGGCCGCGGGTCGCGTGCGTGGCCAGCGCGAACACCTGCTGCTTGTGCCCCCGCCAGGCCTTGCGCAGGCGCAGGAAGACGCCGGGCGCCTCCTCCTCCGACTCGAAGCCGACCAGCAGGACGGCGGGCGCCTTCTCCAGGGAGGTGTACGTGACGCCCGTACCGTCGAGGTCACGGCCGCGGCCGGCCACCCGGGAGGCCAGGAAGTCCGACTCCTCGCCACTGTGCACGCGCGCGCGGAAGTCGATGTCGTTGGTGTCGAGCGCCACGCGGGCGAACTTGCTGTAGGCGTAGGCGTCCTCGACGGTCAGCCGACCGCCGATGAGGACGCCGGCCCGGGAGCGGGCGGCACCGAGCCCGCGCGCGGCGGCCTCCAGCGCCTCCGGCCACGAGGCGGGTGCCAGGGTTCCGTCGGCGCCCCGGACCAGGGGGGTGTCGAGGCGGTCCTTGAGCTGTGCGTACCGGAACGCGAAGCGTCCCTTGTCGCACATCCACTCCTCGTTGACCTCGGGGTCGCTGGCGGCGAGCCGCCGCATGACCTTGCCGCGCCGGTGGTCGGTGCGGGTCGCGCAGCCGCCGGAGCAGTGCTCGCAGACGGACGGCGAGGAGATGAGGTCGAAGGGGCGGGAGCGGAACCGGTAGGCCGCCGAGGTCAGGGCGCCGACCGGGCAGATCTGGATGGTGTTGCCGGAGAAGTACGACTCGAACGGGTCGCCCTCGCCGGTGCCGACCTGCTGCAGCGCGCCCCGCTCCAGCAGCTCGATCATCGGGTCGCCCGCGATCTGGTTGGAGAAGCGGGTGCAGCGGGCGCAGAGCACGCAGCGCTCGCGGTCGAGCAGGACCTGGGTGGAGATCGGTACGGGCTTCTCGTAGGTCCGCTTCTTTCCGTCGAAGCGGGACTCGGCGTTGCCGTGTGACATGGCCTGGTTCTGCAGCGGGCACTCGCCGCCCTTGTCGCAGACCGGGCAGTCCAGCGGGTGGTTGATGAGCAGCAGCTCCATCACCCCGTGCTGGGCCTTCTCGGCGACCGGCGAGGTGAGCTGGGTCTTCACCACCATGCCGTCGGTACAGGTGATGGTGCAGGACGCCATCGGCTTGCGCTGGCCCTCGACCTCGACGATGCACTGGCGGCAGGCGCCGGCGGGGTCGAGCAGGGGGTGGTCGCAGAATCGCGGGATCTCGACGCCGAGCTGCTCGGCGGCCCGGATGACCAGGGTGCCCTTGGGCACGCTGATCTCGATGCCGTCGATCGTCAGCGTGACGAGATCCTCCGGCGGGACCGCCGCCTCTCCCCCTCCGGCGGGGGAACTCGTGGTCACGGTCATGCGTTCACCTCCGGGCGGTCCGCCCAGGCCGTCGACTTGGCGGGGTCGAAGGGGCAGCCCCGGCCCGTGATGTGCTGCTCGTACTCCTCGCGGAAGTACTTGAGCGAGGAGAAGATCGGCGAGGCCGCGCCGTCGCCGAGGGCGCAGAAGGACTTGCCGTTGATGTTGTCGGCGATGTCGTTCAGCTTGTCGAGGTCGGACATGACGCCCTTGCCGGCCTCGATGTCCCGCAGCAACTGCACCAGCCAGTACGTCCCTTCGCGGCAGGGCGTGCACTTGCCGCAGGATTCGTGGGCGTAGAACTCGGTCCAGCGGGTCACCGCCCGCACCACGCAGGTCGTCTCGTCGAAGCACTGCAGGGCTTTCGTGCCGAGCATGGAACCCGCGGCGCCCACTCCCTCGTAGTCAAGGGGGACGTCGAGGTGCTCGTCGGTGAACATCGGCGTCGAGGAGCCGCCCGGCGTCCAGAACTTCAGCCGGTGGCCGGGGCGCATCCCGCCGCTCATGTCGAGGAGCTGGCGGAGCGTGATGCCGAGCGGGGCCTCGTACTGGCCGGGGCTGGCGACGTGGCCGCTGAGCGAGTAGAGCGTGAAGCCCGGGGACTTCTCGCTGCCCATCGACCTGAACCAATCTTTCCCGTTCTGCAGGATGGCGGGAACTGACGCGATCGATTCGACGTTATTCACCACAGTCGGACAGGCATAGAGGCCTTCCACCGCAGGGAAGGGGGGACGCAGCCGCGGTTGACCACGGCGGCCTTCGAGCGAGTCCAGCAGTGCGGTCTCCTCACCGCAGATGTACGCGCCGGCGCCCGCGTGCACGGTGAGCTGGAGATCGATTCCGCTGCCCAGGATGTTCTCGCCGAGGTAGCCCGCCGCGTAGGCCTCGCGCACGGCCTCGTGCAACCGCCGCAGAACGGGGACGACTTCACCACGCAGATAGATGAAGGCATGCGACGACCTGATGGCATAGCACGCGATGATCATGCCCTCGATGAGGCTATGCGGGTTCGCGAAGAGGAGCGGGATGTCCTTGCAGGTCCCGGGCTCCGACTCGTCGGCGTTGACAACTAGATAGTGCGGTTTTCCATCACCCTGGGGAATGAACTGCCACTTCATTCCGGTCGGGAATCCCGCGCCGCCGCGGCCTCGCAGCCCGGACTCCTTGACGTACGCGATCAGGTCGTCCGGTGACATGGCGAGCGCCTTGCGGAGCCCCTCGTACCCCTCGTGCCTCCGGTAGACGTCCAGAGTCCAGGACCGGTCCTCGTCCCAGAAGGCCGACAGCACGGGTGCGAGCAGCTTCTCGGGGCTGGTGTCCTTCAGTTCGGCTGCCACGGTCATCACTCCCCCTCCTCTGTGACCTGGCCGGCGGACGGCGCGTCCTCGGATTCCTGCGCACGCGGATGGACCACGCGCGCGGGTGCGGCCTCTCCCCTTGCCAGGCGAAGGCCCACCAGCGACGCGGGTCCCGCACTGCCGCCCTCCTCGACGGCCCCGGGCCGCTCGTCGGGGAAGCCGGCCAGCATCCGCGCGGTCTCCTTGAACGTGCACAGCCGTGCCCCGCGCGTGGGCTGCACGGGCCGCCCCGTGCGCAGATCGTCGACCAGGCGCTTGGCGCTGCCGGGCGTCTGGTTGTCGAAGAACTCCCAGTTGACCATCACGACCGGCGCGAAGTCGCAGGCCGCGTTGCACTCGATGTGCTCCAGGGTGACCTTGCCGTCGTCGGTGGTCTCGCCGTTGCCGACGCCCAGGTGTTGCTGGAGGGTCTCGAAGATCTCGTCGCCGCCCATCACCGCGCACAGCGTGTTGGTGCACACGCCGACCTGGTAGTCACCGGAGGGCCTGCGCCGGTACATGGTGTAGAAGGTGGCGACGGCGGTGACCTCGGCCGTGGTCAGGTCCAGCATGTCCGCACAGAACCGCATCCCGGTGCGCGTGACATGGCCCTCCTCCGACTGCACGAGGTGGAGCAGCGGCAGCAGGGCGGAGCGGGAGTCCGGGTAGCGCGCGATGACGTCGCGCGCGTCCGCCTCCAGCCGGGCCCGGACGTCATCCGGGTAGGCGGGCGCGGGCAGTTCGGGCATGCCCAGGCTGACGCCCCGCTCCGAAGAAGAGGTGGTCACCGGTCGACGCCTCCCATCACGGGGTCGATGGACGCGACGGCGACGATGACGTCGGCGACCTGGCCGCCTTCGCACATCGCCGCCATGGCCTGCAGGTTGGTGAAGGACGGGTCGCGGAAGTGGACCCGGTAGGGGCGGGTGCCGCCGTCGGAGACGACGTGCACGCCGAGCTCGCCCTTGGGTGACTCGACGGCCGCGTACGCCTGTCCCGGCGGGACGCGGAAGCCCTCGGTGACGAGCTTGAAGTGGTGGATCAGGGCCTCCATGGAGGTGCCCATGATCTTCTTGATGTGGTCGAGGGAGTTGCCGAGTCCGTCCGGCCCCAGGGCGAGCTGGGCGGGCCAGGCGATCTTCTTGTCGGCGACCATGACCGGCCCGGGCTGGAGCCGGTCCAGGCACTGCTCGACGATCCCGAGCGACTGGCGCATCTCCTCCAGGCGGACCAGGAAGCGGCCGTAGGCGTCACAGGTGCCGGCGGTCGGGATCTCGAAGTCGTACGTCTCGTAGCCGCAGTACGGCTGTGCCTTGCGCAGGTCGTGCGGCAGGCCGGCGGAGCGCAGGATCGGGCCGGTGGCTCCGAGAGCCATGCAGCCGGCCAGGTCGAGATAGCCGATGTCCTGCATACGGGCCTTGAAGATGGGGTTCCCGGTGGCGAGCTTGTCGTACTCCGGGAGGTTCTTCTTCATCTTCCTCACGAACTCGCGGATCTGGTCCACCGCGCCGGGCGGCAGGTCCTGGGCGAGTCCGCCGGGACGGATGTACGCGTGGTTCATCCTGAGGCCCGTGATGAGCTCGTAGAGGTCGAGAATCATTTCACGATCACGGAATCCGTAGATCATGATCGTGGTGGCGCCCAGCTCCATGCCGCCGGTGGCGATGCACACCAGGTGGGAGGAGAGCCGGTTCAGCTCCATCAGGAGCACACGGATGATCTTGGCGCGCTCGCTGATCTCGTCCTCGATGCCGAGGAGTTTCTCGACGGCGAGACAGTAGGCGGTCTCGTTGAAGAAGGACGTCAGGTAGTCCATGCGCGTGACGAAGGTGGTGCCCTGCGTCCACGTGCGGAACTCGAGGTTCTTCTCGATGCCGGTGTGCAGATAGCCGATGCCGCAGCGGGCCTCGGTGACGGTCTCGCCCTCGATCTCCAGGATCAGCCGGAGCACTCCATGGGTGGACGGGTGCTGGGGACCCATGTTGACGACGATGCGTTCGTCGTCGGCGCGGGTCGCGGACTGGACGATCTCGTCCCAGTCGCCACCGGTGACCGTATATACGGTGCCCTCGGTGGTCTCGCGTGCCGATGCGGCGTCGGCCGCGGATGCTGACTGCGTGCTCACGAGTACGACCTCCGCTGGTCCGGAGCCGGGATCTGGGCGCCCTTGTACTCGACGGGGATGCCGCCGAGGGGGTAGTCCTTGCGCTGCGGGTGGCCCTGCCAGTCGTCCGGCATCATGATCCGCGTCAGGGCCGGGTGATCATCGAAGATGATGCCGAAGAAGTCGTAGGTCTCGCGCTCGTGCCAGTCGTTCGTCGGGTAGACGGAGACCAGCGACGGGATGTGCGGGTCACCGTCGGGAGCGCTGACTTCGACGCGGATCAGCCGGTTGTGGGTGATCGAGCGCAGGTGGTAGACGGCGTGCAGCTCGCGGCCCTTGTCGTGCGGATAGTGGACGCCGCTGACGCCCGTGCACAGTTCGAAGCGCAGGGCCGGGTCGTCGCGCAGGGTACGGGCGACGCGGACCAGGTGCTCGCGTTCGATGTGGAAGGTCAGCTCGTCGCGGTCGACGACCGTCTTCTCGATGGCGTTCTCGGGGAGGAGTCCCTGTTCCTCCAGAGCGCCTTCGAGTTCGTCGGCGACCTCGTCGAACCAGCCGCCGTACGGCCTGCTCGTCGGTCCCGGCAGGCGGACCGAGCGGACGAGTCCGCCGTAGCCGGAGGTGTCGCCGCCGCCCGCTGCGCCGAACATGCCGTGCTGGACGCGGATCTCCTCGCCGCCCTGGCCGCGCTGGCCGGGGAGGTTGGAGGCGGAGAGGTCCTTCTCGGGGTTCACCCCGTTCGCGGACCCGTTCGCGCCGTTGGTGCCGTTCGCGTCGCTCACCGCAGCAGCCCCTTCATCTCGATCGTGGGCAGGGCCTTGAGCGCCGCCTCCTCCGCCTCGCGGGCGGCCTCCTTGGCGTTCACACCGAGCTTGGAGGTCTGGATCTTCTGGTGGAGCTTGAGGATCGCGTCCATCAGCATCTCGGGGCGGGGCGGGCAGCCCGGGAGGTAGATGTCGACCGGGACGATGTGGTCGACGCCCTGGACGATCGCGTAGTTGTTGAACATGCCGCCCGAGGAGGCGCAGACGCCCATGGAGATCACCCATTTCGGGTTGGGCATCTGGTCGTAGACCTGCCGGAGCACCGGCGCCATCTTCTGGCTGACCCGGCCGGCGACGATCATCAGGTCGGCCTGGCGCGGCGAGCCGCGGAAGACCTCCATGCCGAAGCGCGCCAGGTCGTAACGGCCGGCGCCGGTGGTCATCATCTCGATGGCGCAGCAGGCGAGGCCGAAGGTGGCGGGGAAGACGGACGCCTTGCGCACCCAGCCCGCGGCCTGCTCGACGGTGGTCAGCAGGAAGCCGCTCGGCAGCTTTTCTTCGAGTCCCATGTCTTTAAAGGCCCCTCAGTCCCATTCCAGGCCGCCGCGCCGCCAGACGTACGCGTACGCGACGAAGACGGTGAGCACGAAGAGCAGCATCTCCACGAGCCCGAAAATCCCCAGGGCGTCGAAGGTGACGGCCCAGGGGTAGAGGAAGACGATCTCGATGTCGAAGACGATGAAGAGCATCGCCGTCAGGTAGTACTTGATGGGGAAGCGCCCGCCGCCGGCCGGCGTGGGGGTCGGCTCGATGCCGCACTCGTAGGCGTCGAGCTTGGCGCGGTTGTACCGCTTCGGACCGATCAGCGTGGCCATGACCACGGAGAAGATCGCAAAGCCTGCCCCGAGGGCTCCCAGTACGAGGATGGGCGCATACGCGTTCACCGCTCCTCGCTCCTCTCAGTCGGCGCTGACTGCTGGCGGTTGCACAGGGCCCACACCCGCCTCACCGGTCCCACGAGCCCCGCTCGTCCCGGGCGAAGATCGAGAACATGTGAAGCAGGTCACAAGCCCAACTGCCTCGCATCTTATGCCCGCCGCTCTGTGATCTGCGACACGGGGTATTACACAAGCTTTGTGATCTCCACCACCTGACGAAGGATCATGAAGTCGGATGATGAGTGATCTTCATACGCGAAGCGTTCAGTTGATCACTAGAAGTGACATTCTGGATAGTCACCGCAGGCCGGAGGGGGCGTCTCAATATCAAGAGACTTCACTTGCATGCAAATTGGCGCCGGACAGGGACCCCTGGTAAAGGAGCGCATTCACACATCAGAGGGAGCGCGGGGTGCGATGTGGACGGAGGTCCGGACGCGTGCACGGGTTCACGAGCTCCTCGCGCACGGGACGCCACCCTTCCGGTAACCGTTCCGTGACCTCCGCCACATTGATGAGAGACCCCTGAGAACCGGGCTTGGCCAACCATCTCAACCAGTGGTAGGCGGGGGGCAATTCGGACGTAATGATCAAAGAGCGTGATCAAGGGCTTGATCGCCATAGTCCGCAATGTCCGTTACGGCGTCAATAAAGAGCGACACGCCCGGGATTCATGGTCTCGATTGAGCAACTGTGGCGCAGCACACGTTTCTTGAAGATATGAAGGAGCCCCTGATACCGGTTGTTCCCATGTCCCACACCGCTCACATACGCAGCCACCGGAAGCCCCGCCGCAGCGCGTCGACCCTCGCGATGCGGGCCGGAGTTGCCGGTGGCGTCCTCGGAACCCTGGCAGTCGCCGGGGCGTCCGGCTCGGCGAACGCGGCCGAGCCGGTGACGCAGACCCTCGAACTGCCCACCCTGACGGCCGATCTGGCGGCGCAGGCTGCCCAGTCCGCGGACGCCACGCAGCAGGCCGCCGCGAACTACCAGCTGCAGGCCGACCGCGACGCGGCCGCCGCAAAGGCCGCGAAGCAGGCCAAGTCGGACCTCGCGGAGGCGAAGCAGAAGGCCGCCGAGGCCAAGAAGAAGGCCGAGGAGGCCGCCCGCAAGGAGGCCGCCGCGCGCGCCTCGCGCAACGCGGAGCGCACGACGCTCTCCGCCTCGACCTCCACCGACTCGCCCTCCTCCTCGACCTCCACCGGCTCGTCCTCGGCGACCGGTTCGGCCGCGGCCGTCATCGACTTCGTCAAGGCGCAGATCGGCAAGGCGTACGTCTCCGGCGCCACCGGCCCCTCCGCCTACGACTGCTCCGGTCTGGTGCAGACGGCCTTCAAGCAGGTGGGCGTCAGCCTGCCGCGCGTCTCCCAGGACCAGTCGACCGCCGGCACCCAGGTCTCGCTGAGCGACCTCCAGCCGGGCGACATCCTGTACTGGGGCAGCGCGGGCAGCGCCTACCACGTGGCGGTGTACGTGGGCGGCGGCATGTTCGTCGGCGCGCAGAACCCGTCCAGCGGCGTCGGGGAGCACCCGCTGTCGTACGACCCGCCGAGCGGCGCCGTGCGGGTGCTCTGAGCGCACCCCGCGTCTCTCACGCGCACAGGGCCGCAGCCGCTCGAGGGCAGCGGCCCTTGCGTCATTACCGGCACACCGGGCCGGACTTCCCTGACATGCTCGTGGACGGGCCGCCGTGCGGCGGCCCGTCCACGAGTCGAGGAGACAGCGCGATGCCACGCGTGTTCGTCCAGGGAAGCCCCGCCGACTACTACCCCCGTCACGCCCCCGAGGCCGGGCGTGGCGCGGTGCGCCGGATCACCGAGGTCGGCGAGGAGGTCCTGCACAAGCCGTGCCGGGACGTCACGGAGTTCGGACCCGACCTCGCCGCGCTCATCGACGACATGTTCCTCACCATGTACGTCGCCGAGGGAGCGGGGCTGGCGGCCAATCAAGTGGGCGTCGATCTACGCCTTTTCGTATACGACTGCCCCGATGATGAAGGAATCCGGCATGTCGGACACATCATCAATCCTGTGCTGGAGTCCGCCTCGGCCGGGCGTCGTCTGATCGACGAGGGCGAGGGTTGCCTGTCGGTGCCGGGCGCCGTGCTGGCCGTACCGCGGCCGGACCGGGCCGTCGTGCGCGGGCAGGACAAGGACGGCCGGCCGCTCGTCGTGGAAGGCACGGGGTATTTCGCCCGCTGTCTGGCGCACGAGACCGACCACACCTATGGGCACATCTATCTGGACCGGCTCTCCAAGCGGGAGAAAAAGGACGCGCTGCGGCAGATGGCGGACCGGCGGGACGAGGTGTTCGCCCGCCGGGCCGCCCGTGCCGAGAAGCTGAGCCGGAGCCAGGAGGGGCTCACGCCTTCGGGGCCACCCTGCTCAGACCGTTGATGACGCGGTCCATCGCGTCGCCGCCCGTGGGGTCGGTGAGGTTCGCGAGGAGCTTGAGAGTGAACTTCATCAGCATCGGGTGCGTGAGGCCGCGCTGGGTGGCGATCTGCATGACCTTCGGGTTGCCGATGAGCTTCACGAAGGCGCGGCCGAGGGTGTAGTAGCCGCCGTAGGTGTCCTTGAGGACGCGCGGGTAGCGCTGCAGGGCGATCTCCCGCTGGGCGGGCGTGGCCCGCGCGTGGGCCTGGACGACGACGTCGGCGGCGATCTGGCCGGATTCCATGGCGTAGGCGATGCCCTCGCCGTTGAAGGGGTTCACCAGGCCGCCGGCGTCGCCGACGAGCAGCAGCCCGCGCGTGTAGTGCGGCTGGCGGTTGAAGGCCATGGGCAGGGCGGCGCCGCGGATCGGGCCCGTCATGTTCTCGGGGGTGTAGCCCCAGTCCTCGGGCATGGAGGCGCACCAGGCCTTGAGGATCTCGCGCCAGTCCAGCTCCTTGAAGGCGGCGGAGGTGTTGAGCACGCCGAGACCCACGTTCGACGTGCCGTCGCCCATGCCGAAGATCCAGCCGTAGCCGGGCAGCAGCCGGTCCTGCGCGCCGCGGCGGTCCCACAGCTCCAGCCAGGACTCCAGGTAGTCGTCGTCGTGGCGGGGCGAGGTGAAGTAGGTGCGCACCGCGACGCCCATCGGGCGGTCCTCGCGGCGGTGCAGGCCCATCGCGAGGGACAGGCGGGTGGAGTTGCCGTCGGCGGCGACGACGAGCGGCGCGTGGAAGGTGACCTCGCGCTTCTCCTCGCCGAGTTTGGCGGTGACACCGGTGATGCGGCCGGTGCGGTCGTCGATGACCGGCCCGGAGACGTTGCAGCGCTCGTGGAGGCGGGCGCCGGCCTTCTGGGCGTTGCGGGCGAGCTGCTCGTCGAAGTCGTCGCGTTTGCGGACGAGTCCGTAGTTCGGGTAGGAGGCGAGATCCGGCCAGTCCAGCTGGAGGCGGGAACCGCCGCCGATGATGCGCAGGCCCTTGTTGCGCAGCCAGCCGGCCTCCTCGGAGATGTCGATGCCCATGGCGACGAGCTGCTTGACCGCGCGCGGGGTGAGGCCGTCGCCGCACACCTTCTCGCGCGGGAACTCGGTCTTCTCCAGGAGCAGGACGTCGAGACCGGCCTTGGCGAGGTGGTACGCGGTCGTGGAGCCGGCTGGCCCCGCGCCCACGACGATCACATCGGCGGTGTGGTCGGAGAGGGGCTCGGTCACGGCGGGTTCTCCCCAAGGTTGGAAATCTGCGTGCCGACCGGCACTGGACATGGGCAGTCTATTCAGCAGCATTGATCACCCGGCTGAAGGGCTGCCCTGTGAACCGACCTCTCCCCGCGGTACGGCTGCGCGTCCCCACACACGAGGACGCGGTCGCCTGGCACCGGGTCTTCGGCCACCCCGAGGTCATGGAGTTCTACGGGGGCAGGCCGGCGGCCCTGTCCGTCTACGAGGAACTCACCGCGCGCCAGCGGCGGCACGACGCGGAGCGCGGCTTCTGCCTGTGGACGATGCTCGACGAGTCCGGCGAGGTCATCGGGTTCACCGGCGCCCAGCCCTGGCGCCCGAGCTGGGGCCCGGTCGGCGAGACAGAGATCGGCTGGCGGCTCGGCCGGGCGCACTGGGGCAAGGGGTACGTCACCGCGGCCGCGCGCGAGACGCTGCGACGGGTGCGGGCGGCCGGGGTGAAGGAGGTGGTGGCGATGGTCCGGCCGGGCAACGAGCGGTCGATCGCGGTGGCCCGGCGGCTCGGCATGGAGCCCGCGGAGAGCTATCCGCACCCGACACTGGACGAGTCGGCGCTCTGCTTCCGGCTCACCCTCGCTCCCCGCTCCGACCACCCCGACGTCCCCGACACCCCTGATAACGCAGAGTAGTTGTCTGTTACGGAAAGACACCGGCGCCTTCCGGCTGGAGCGCGCGGGAGTTACCCTTCCAGTACCGCTGGGGGTGACATCTGTGCGCATAACACCCAATACACCCGAAGTGCGTGTGCCACGGCTGGTCGGACTGATGGCCGTGGACGCGCGCGAAACGGCCCGGGCGCGGGGCCTGTTCCTCAACGCGCCGGACCGCCCGGACTTCCACCTCACCGTTGTCGACTACGTCGTACGCCAGTATCCGCAGCCCGGTGCCGAGGTGCCGCCGGACTCGATGGTGTACGTGTGGTTCGACTTCGGTGAGGGCGAGGGCGGCGGGGGCGTGCGCGAGCCACGCATCCCACGGCCGCCGACGGGCGGGGTGCGGCGCGAACTCGGCGAGCCGGGGGACGCCTTCGAGATGATCGACCGCTAGGCCCTGCCGGGGCTCAGCTCTCCTTGAAGCCCCGGTGCAGCGCGACCACGCCGCCGGTGAGGTTGCGCCAGGCCACCTTCGACCAGCCCGCCTTGCGCAGCCGTTCGGCGAGGGCGGGCTGGTCGGGCCAGGCGCGGATGGACTCGGCGAGGTAGACGTACGCGTCCGGGTTGGAGGACACCGCACGCGCGACCGGCGGCAGGGCCCGCATCAGGTACTCGGTGTAGACGGTGCGGAAGGGCGTCCACGTCGGGGTCGAGAACTCGCAGATCACCACGCGGCCGCCGGGGCGGGTCACCCGGTACATCTCCCGCAGCGCCACGTCCGTGTCCTGGACGTTGCGCAGCCCGAAGGAGATCGTCACGGCGTCGAAGGTGTCGTCCTTGAACGGCAGCTTCGTGGCGTCCCCGGCCGTGAACGGCAGCCAGGCGTGCTTCTTCTTGCCGGCCCGGAGCATCCCGACGGAGAAGTCGCAGGGGACGACGTACGCGCCGCTCTGCGCGAAAGGCAGCGAGGAGGTGGCCGTACCGGCCGCGAGGTCGAGGATCTTCTGCGCGGGGCGCGCGTCGACCGCCTTCGCCACCTCCTTGCGCCAGCGCCGGTCCTGGCCGAGCGACAGCACGTCGTTCGTCAGGTCGTACCGTTCCGCCACGTCGTCGAACATCGAGGCGACTTCGTGCGGCTGCTTGTTCAGGGAAGCGCGGGTCACCCGCCCATTGTTGCAGCAGGGCCTCCCGGGATCAGTCGCGGCTTCTTCCCGGCGGCCACGTCCTCCACCCAGCCGCACGCCAGGACGAATGCGGCGATCAGGATCCAGCCGATGCCGAACATGAACCACTGGCTGTCCAGCGGCAGGTACGTCTCGAAGGCGGGCACGTTCCAGAACCGGTCGATCAGCGGGACGGCGAGGATCAGGGCGATCTCGTGCCAGAGGTAGATCGTCACCGCGCGCGTTGAAGATCGTCACCGTGCGGTCGAGGCGCCGGAAGCGGGTCAGCCAGGCGAAGTCGATACGGAAGTACGCCTTCGCCCACATCAGCAGCAGGACGAAGCCGGCCGACCAGAAGGCCTGCGCGAGGGGGTTCTCGTCGAGGTCGTAGGTGCCGAAGTCGGCCTGGTGCGAGAAGGCGTACCAGGCGCCGTAGACCATCGCCGCGAGGGAGAGCAGGAGTGCCGGGGCCGGTTTCGTCCGCCGGAGCGGGCCGTCGCGGTGGGCGAAGCCGAGGATCCAGCAGAAGAGGTATGTCGACAGGTCCCACAGGGCGCTGCCGAAGCGGCCCGCCGGGCCCGGCCAGAGGAAGGTCAGCACCAGGATCGGGGCGAGCGACAGGAGCAGGACCGGGACGCGGGACCTGCGGAAGATCCACAGCAGGGCCGGGGAGAGCAGGACGAACCAGAGGTACGTGCGCAGGTACCAGAGGATCTCCCAGGCCTGCTCGCCCCACGCGTTGCCCGGGGGATCGCCGAGCGGGACGACCCAGTAGACGATCTGCCAGCCGGGCATCCAGTCGTGGACCAGCATCGCGAGGACGACGAAGAGGCCCCAGAACCAGAAGGGCGGCAGGAGTCTTCTGAGTCTGCTCTGCACGACCTTCAGCGCCGGGCGTTCCAGGGACTTGGCCATCAGGGTGCCGGCCAGGGCGAACATGATGCCCATCGAGGGGAAGGCCATGCCGCACCAGGCCCAGCCGAAGGTGTGGTACGTGACGACCCTGATCAGCGCGAGTGCCCAACCTGATGACCATGAACTACGGCGAGTCGTACACCGGGGACATGGGCGAGTACGCCATCACCTCCGCCGGGGCCGCGCACGCCCAGCTGAAGAAGGTCTTCGGGCTGTCTGACGCGGGCGCGTGGCGGGGCATCGCGCTCACCGCGATGATCGGGGTCAACGACGTGGCCCGGGAGACGTTCACGCTCTCCGACGCGGCGCAGGTGCGGACGTTCGCGAAGGAGAAGGAGATCGCCTGGGTGTCGATGTGGTCCTCCTTCCGCGACCGGCAGTGCGAGGACGACGACTCCACGTCCGACGACGCCGCGACCAACTGCAGCGGGGTGCACCAGAGTTCGGGAGCGTTCGGCAAGGCTTTCGCCGGCTGAGGCAGGCCGCTTCGGGCGGCCGCCGCAGCCGCCCGAAGCGGCGCCCCGAGGGGTCAGCGGCGGCGGAAGACCAAGCGGCCCGCCAGCACCGTCGCCACGCACGTCCCCGCTCCCCGCTCGGCCAGCTCCGCCTCGTCGCGAACGTCGAAGACGGCGAAGCGGGCGGCCGAGCCGCGGACGGGTGCGGGCACGGACGCCACCGCGACCCCGGCGGCGAACGGGTCGAGGGACGGGATACCGGCCGGGCGGCGGGCGCGGCCGGTGACCACCAGTCCGGTGCGCTGGACGGCGTCCCGAACGGCGCGGTTGCGCAAGGGATCGCAGGCGGCCGCGACCGTGCCGTGCGCCAGCATCCGCTGCACCCCACGCCGGGCGCTCGCGCCCCAGCGGGTGTCGTCCAGCGCGAGCGCGATGAGCGCGTCGCCGGTCAGCGGCTCCGTGCCGAGGTCGTCGGCCTCCCGGGGGTCCGGGTGGTACGCCTCCTCCAGCAGCTCCGTGCCGTGGGCGTTGACGAGACCGGGCGTGAGGATGCCGGGCCAGGTACGCACGCGCGCGTGCGGGTACCCGGCGGCCAGCTCCTCCAGGGACCCGACGGCCGCGACCAGCTCGCCCTCGACGGCGACGGCATCGCCCCTGGAGTCGGCGTGAATCGTCAGCACGGCGGCGTCAGTTGGACGTCAGCAGCTTCAGCTCGGGGTGGGCGGTGCCGCCCTCGATGGCCGTGGAGGAGATGTGGGAGACCACGCGGTCGTCGAGGGGGTCGTTCGCCGGGTCGTCGTGCACGACGAGGTGCTCGTACGTCGTGGCGCGCTGCGCCGGAACACGGCCCGCCTTGCGGATCAGGTCGATGATCTCCAGGCGGTTGGAGCGGTGCTTGGCGCCGGCCGAGGAGACCACGTTCTCCTCCAGCATGATCGAGCCGAGGTCGTCCGCGCCGTAGTGCAGCGACAGTTGGCCGACCTCCTTGCCGGTGGTGAGCCACGAGCCCTGGATGTGCTGGATGTTGTCCATGAACAGCCGGGCGATGGCGATCATCCGCAGGTACTCGAAGAGCGTGGCCTGGGTACGGCCCTTCAGATGGTTGTTCTCGGGCTGGTAGGTGTACGGGATGAACGCGCGGAAGCCGCCCGTGCGGTCCTGGACGTCCCGGATCATCCGCAGGTGCTCGATGCGCTCGGCGTTGGTCTCGCCGGTGCCCATCAGCATGGTGGAGGTGGACTCCACGCCCAGCTTGTGCGCGGTCTCCATGATCTCCAGCCAGCGCTCGCCGCTCTCCTTGAGGGGCGCGATGGCCTTGCGGGGGCGCTCGGGGAGCAGTTCCGCGCCGGCGCCGGCGAAGGAGTCGAGGCCCGCCTCGTGGATCCGGGTGATGGCCTCCTCGACCGACACACCACTGATCCGGGCCATGTGCTCGACCTCGGAGGCGCCCAGCGAGTGGATCACCAGCTGCGGGAAGGCGTCCTTGATGGCCTTGAAGTGCTTCTCGTAGTACTCGACGCCGTAGTCCGGGTGGTGACCGCCCTGGAACATGATCTGGGTGCCGCCCAGCTCGACGGTCTCGGCGCAGCGGCGCAGGATGTCGTCGAGGTCGCGGGTCCAGCCCTTGGCGGTGTCCTTGGGGGCCGCGTAGAAGGCGCAGAACTTGCACGCCGTGACGCACACGTTCGTGTAGTTGATGTTGCGCTCGATGATGTACGTCGCGATGTGCTCGATGCCCGCGTACTTACGGCGGCGTACGGCGTCGGCGGCGGCGCCCAGCGCGTGCAGCGGGGCGTCCCGGTAGAGGACGAGGGCCTCTTCGGGAGTGATCCGCCCACCGGCGGCGGCACGGTCGAGGACAGACTGGAGGTCGGCCTTCTCGGTCACCAGGGCGTCCCTTTCGTCAAGGGTTGTGGACAGACCGGGCCAGCCTACGCCAGGCGTTCCGCCCGGCAGACGTCAGGCCGCGTACGCGCCGATCAGCAGCCCGGCGAGGGCCCCGGCCAGCAGGAACGGGCCGAACGGTATCGCCGTCCTGCGCCCCGCGCGCCGGGCGACGACGAGCGCACCGCCGTACAACGCGCCGAGCAGGAAACCGGCGAAGGCGCCGAGCAGGAGCGTGGACCAGCCGTACCAGCCGAGTACCGCGCCCATGCCGACGGCCAGTTTCACATCGCCGAAGCCCATGCCGGCCGGGTTGACGAGGAAGAGCACGAAATAGCCGGCGCCGAGCGCCAGGGCTCCGTACAGCGCGCCGAGCCAGTGGCCGGCGTGCTCGGGCAGCAAGGCGGCGGGGCACAGCAGGACGAGGGCGGCCGCTGCGAGCGGCAGGGTCAGCGGGTCGGGCAGCCGCTGCACCCGGAAGTCGATCGCGGCCAGCAGTACCCCGACGGGCGCGAGCAGCAGCCAGACCGCGAGTTCCGGCCGGGTGCCGGTGGCGGCGGCGAGGGCGGCGCAGGTCAGGGCGGTGGCGATGGAGAGGAGAGGGCCGGAGGGAGCCGCCGTCGCGGTGGCGGCCGGCGTGGCAGGACGCGCATGCGACGACTCGGCCGCGTACCGCGGCGCGGAAAGACGCGCGCCACCTTGTGCACCACCCCGCGCGCCACCTCGTGCGCCACCCCGCGCGCACTCCCCGCAGCGCGCCGGTCCGAGCCAGCCCCGGAGCGCGTGACCCCGCGAGCACTGATCTCGCCAGCGCTCCCCCGCCGGGACGGCGAAGCGGTACGCGGCCCTGGGCAGCAGCCCTCCTGCCGCCGCGCCCCACAGCGCGGCGACGGCCCACAGCGGCACGTCACTCACCCGGATCTGGGCGATCTGCACCCGTACTGCCTCCCTTCAGCCCGTGCCGCCGGGCAGCGGGCCCACCGAGGTTCCCGCCCTCACACGGCCGGCATGCCATAGATCTGCGGCCCGTTCGCCACCATCAACCGGTCTCCGGCGAGGGCGATCTGCCAGGTGCCGGTGGCTTCGTCCGTGTCGGCGAAGGTCCAGCGGATCCTGCCGGTACGGGCGTCGATGGCGGCGACGCCGCCGGCCAGCTCGTCACCGGCCCCGTACAGCGTCGTCCCGGACTTCACGAAGGTCTGCGCTCCCCTGTTGGGCTGGTCGCAGAGCCACAGCCGTTTCCGTGTCTTGAGGTCGACCGCCCAGACGCCCCGGTCGAAGTCTCCGACGTAGAGCACACCGTCGATGACGGTCGGGTTGTAGAAGCTGCGCCGCCCGTTGGCGGACAGGGTCCAGCGGGTGTCGCCCGTCTCGACGTCCACGGCCGTCAGTTGCTCACCCGGCAGGAAGACGAGCCCGTCCGCGACCGTGGGGATCCAGCTCCACTTGTCCCCGATCTTCTTGGTCCACAGCTGCCGGCCGGTGGCGGTGTCGCGCACGGTGAGGTTGTAGCGGGAGTCGGTGTAGAGAAGACGCTTGCCGTAGACGGCTCCCTGGACCTCGTACTCGTCGGTGCCCCAGTCGCGCTTCTGCAGCCACACCGTCTTCCCCGTGGTGTGGCTGATCGCGGCGATGGCCGTGCGGTACTCGGTGGCGCTCTTCGATTCGCCGGACTCGGACAGGGTGACGTAGACGTTCTCGTCGTCGATCCCGATCGTGCGCTGGATGTCCACCTGCTTGTCCAGCCGACTGCGCCAGACCTCCTGGCCGGTCTTGATGTCGTAGGCGATCAGGATGCCGTCGTATTCGCCGTCCATCAGGAACAGCTTGCCGTCGTGGCAGAACAGCTGGGCGGCGACACGGCAGACGTCCGGCTTGGACCAGCGCTTCTTCCCCGTCTTCACGTCGTACGCCACCAGCGGATCACCGCTGACCAGCAGCAGACCGTCGTAGGTGAGGAGCGGCACCTCCATGCTGACGTCGTCGCTCGACACACTCTGGCGCCACAGGGGCTGCGGGGCGACGCCGGCCGGCGGGGTGGTGAAGTCGTCGGCGGCGGGCTCGGCCGAGGCTCCGTCGTGGCGCTTGCCGTCGGTCCCCACGCCGCCGGCGCCGCCGCCCCGCCCGAACCACCAGGCCGTCCCTCCGCCGACGGCCGCGACGGCGACGGCACCGCCGAGGGCGAGGGAGAGGGCGCGGCGGCGGGTCGGGGCGGTCTCGGGACCGGCGCTGCCGAGCCGCACGGCGGCGGGCTCCGGGCCGGCTCCCGCGGCAGGTACGGACGGACCGGCAGGCGAATGACCGTAGCCCGGTGCGGGAGCCGCGGGCGAGCCGTAGCCCGGTGCGGGGGCCGCGGGCGGGTAGCCGTACCCCGCAGCCGCCGGTCCCGCCGCAGGCATCCCCTGGGCGCCCGGCATCGCCGGTGCCGGGCCGAATCCCGGCGCTGCCCTGCCCGGCTGCGGCTCCGGTGCCTCCAGGTCCAGGATGCCGGCCGCGTGGGTGGCGATCGTGGAGGCCACCGCCGAGGGCAGCCAGTCGCTCAGGACGCCCTCGACGCCCTGCGGGACCAGGGCGGAGGCCAGCTCGGCAGGGGTGGGGCGGTCGGCGGGGTCCTTCTGCAGACACGCACGGATCAGGCCGAGGAGCGGGCGCGGGGTGTCGGTGAGGTCCGGTTCGCCGTGGACGACCTGGTAGAGCAGCGCCGCGTGCGAGACGGCTCCCTCGCCGAAGGCGGTACGGCCGGTCGCCGCGAACGCGAGGACGGCGCCCAGCGAGAAGACGTCGCCCGCCGGGCCGACGTCCTTGCCCAGCGCCTGCTCCGGGGGCATGTAGCCGGGCGAGCCGACCACGACTCCCGTCTGGGTCATCCGGTTGCCGTCCACCGCCCGGGCGATGCCGAAGTCGATGACGCGGGGGCCGTCCGCGGCCACCAGGACGTTCGACGGCTTGAGGTCGCGGTGGATGAGCCCCGCGGCGTGGATCTCCTGGAGGGCGGCCGCGAGGCCCGCGCCCAGCGCCCGCACGGTGTGTTCGGGCAACGGGCCGTGCGCGGCGACGACGTCGGTCAGGTCGGGGCCGAGGACGTACGACGTCGCCAGCCACGGCAACGGTGCGTCGGGGTCGGCGGCCACGACCGCGGCGGTGTAGTGGCCGGAGACAGCCCGGGCGATCTCGACCTCGTGCCGGAAACGGTCACGGAAGCCGGTGTCGGCGGCGAGGTCGGGACGGACGACCTTCACGGCGACGGTACGACCGCCCGGTGAACGGGCCAGGTACACCCGGCCCATGCCGCCGGCGCCGAGCCTGCGCAGCATGCGATAGCCGCCCAACTCCGATGGATCGTCAGGCTGCAGTGTCTCCATGGCGGGACTACCCCGTCCTTCCCCGTCGTGCGTACGGCGGTGATCGCCGGCCTGGGACACAGTAATCACCGCGGGGACGGGAAAGGTGGCGGGGGCGAGTGGACGAGGAGAGGATCGGAGCGACACCCGGATGCCGGTCCCTCAGCCCGCCTTCGACATCCGCGAGACCGGATTGCCCTCCGCCTGGCTGTCGGACGTGTACGTCAGGTCGTCGCCGACCGGCGTCAACTCGATCTGGTGCGGGGACGGATCGCATCCCTCGTGGTTGCCCTTGGCGCCCGTCGAGGTGACCAGGAGCCTGGCCGGCGTCACCTGCTTCAGCGTGAGGATGTCGGTGCACACCCCGCCGAGCTGGTCGGTCTGGACGAGACGTCCCAACTCCTCGCCCACGCCCGCCGGGTGGACGGTCAGACGGAAGGTGCCGATGGGCAGGTTGCCGTCCAGTGCTGTGGCCCGGCCCTGCCAGGTGCCGAGATAGCGGGAGGGCACGGACGCCGGTCCGGACGGTCCGGAGGTGGCGCCGGGGTCGGCGCTGGGCGCCGGGGAGTGCGCCGTACCGCTGCCACGGCTGCCCGCGTCGCTGTGGCCGCCGTCCAGCCACGGCCGCAGCAGGGCGCCCAGCCCCACGGTGGCCACGGCGAGCGCACCGGCCACCGCCAGCGCCACCGTGCAGCTCACCCTGCGCCCCCGGCCGCTCTCCGCCTGGGTGGCCGTGGCGGCCACGCTGACACTGACCTTGCCGTGCGGCGGCGCGTCCCGCCGGGCGGGTACGGCGGGAGGCGCTGCGGGCGGCGGCGCCGTGGGCGGAACCGTCACCGGTGGGGCTCCGAACGCACCGGGCCGCGACGTCGGTTCCCCGGAACCCCGCTCCGAGGGCCCGCTCACCGAAGGGCCGGCGAACCCCACCGGCCCTGAGCGCACCGTCTCCCCCGTGTCCAGATTGAGCAGTTGTACGGCGCTGCGGCTGACCTGTTCCACCAGGGGGCCCGGCAACCAGCCGCCCGTGATCAGGCGGGCGGCGCCTTCGGGGGCCAGGTGATGGGCCAGTTCGCGTGGGGTCGGCCGGGACGACGGGTCCTTGGCCAGGCAGGTCGCCGCCAGTTCCCGCAACTGACCGGTCATTGTGCCGAGTTCGGGCTCCTCGTGTACGACCTGGTAGAGCAGCGCGGCCGAGAAGTCGCCACGGAAGGGCGGTTCACCCGTGGCGGCGTGGACGAGGACCGCGCCCAGGGAGAAGACGTCGGAGGCGCCCGTGGCCCCCTTGCCGAGGATCTGCTCGGGTGCCATGTAGCCGGGGGAGCCGAGCGACACGCCGGTCGACGTCAGGGACGCCGTACCGTCCGTGGCCCGGGCGATGCCGAAGTCGATCAGAAGCGGCCCGTCCAGGGTCAGCAGGACGTTGGACGGCTTCACGTCCCGGTGGACGAGTCCCAGTGCGTGGACGCCCGCGAGCGCCTCGGCGAGGCCCGCGCCAAGGGCCCGTACGGTGTGCGCGGGCAACCGGCCGGTGCCGGTGACGGCCGCCGCGAGGGACGGGCCGGCCGCGTAGGCGGTGGCGACCCAGGGCACCGGGGCGTCCGGGTCGGCATCCAGGACCGGCGCGGTCCAGGCGCCGCCGACCCGGCGGGCGGCCGCCACCTCGCGCCGGAAACGGGCACGGAACTCGTCGTCCAGCGCGAAGTGCGGATGCACGGTCTTCACGGCGACGGTCCGGCCACCCGCGCTGCGGCCGAGATAGACCCGGCCCATGCCGCCGGAGCCGAGCCGGCCGAGCAGCCGGTAGGGCCCGACGGTGGCCGGCTCGTCGGCTTCCAGCTCCAGCATGGCGCACTCCCCCTCAACGCCTCCTGGGCAGCAGCGTAGTGACGCCCGCTTACGGCTGCAGCAGGTCCACCTTCACGTCCGCCGGGAAGCCGGTCGACGGGCCCACCCGGCGGGCGAACTCGGTCACGGCACTCAGCTGCGGGACGCCGAAGCTGAAGTCGAGGGTGGTGAAGTACTGCTCCAGGGTCGCCTCGTCGAAGTTCTCCCAGCGGGCCGCCTGTTCGGCGACCTTGCCGACCTCCTCCAGGGAGACGTTGCGGGAGTCGAGGAAGGCCTCGTGGACCTTGCGGGTGATGAGCGGCTCGCGCTCCAGGTAGTCCCGGCGGGCCGCCCAGACCGCGAAGACGAACGGCAGGCCGGTCCAGTCCTTCCACATCTGCCCGAGGTCGTGGACAGTGAGGCCGTAGCGCGGGCCGTCGAGCAGGTTGGCGCGCAGCGCCGCGTCGCCGATCAGGACGGCCGCGTCGGCCTCCTGCATCATCAGGCTGAGGTCGGGCGGGCAGGTGTAGTAGTCGGGCTGGACGCCGTAGCGCTCCTGGAGCAGCAGCTGGGCGAGCCGGACGGAGGTGCGGGAGGTCGAGCCGAGGGCGACCCGGGCGCCGTCCAGGCGGTCGAGGGGGACCTGCGAGACGATCACGCAGGACATGACGGGGCCGTCGCAGCCGACGGCGATGTCGGGGAAGGCGACGAGGTCGTCGGCATTGCGCAGGAACTCGACGAGGGTGATCGGACCGATGTCGAGATCGCCGCGCACGAGCTGCTCGCTGAGCTTCTCCGGGGTGTCCTTGGTCAGCTCGAAGTCGAGGAGCGTGCCGGTTCTCGCGAGCCCCCAGTAAAGGGGCAGGCAGTTCAGGAACTGGATGTGGCCGACGCGCGGCCGGGTGCGAGAATTGTCCACATCGCGAGACTAGACCCCGCCCGGTACGGCCCCGGACCGACCCCGCCGTCGAACGGACTAGCAGACGTTCAAACATCCGGGTGAAGTGATCTTGGCCTCTATTGCATTCCGCCGCCCGCGTGCTAGGCTCGCCGCAAGTTGCAGTTTGGTTTCCCTTGCAGTACAGAGCCTGCGGAGCATGTGACCGCGGGCTCTCGTCGTTTTCAGACATATGCAGTCGTGCAGCACCGTTTCGCACTTGCAGGTTCTGGAGCAGGGCAACCCTTTTGAGCCCAAGGAGGGCTTATGGCTACCGGAACCGTGAAGTGGTTCAACGCCGAAAAGGGCTTTGGCTTCATCGCCCAGGAGGGCGGCGGCCCCGACGTCTTCGTCCACTACTCCGCGATCAACGCGCAGGGTTTCCGTTCCCTCGAGGAGAACCAGCAGGTCTCCTTCGACGTGACGCAGGGCCCGAAGGGTCCGCAGGCGGAGAACGTCACCCCCGCCTGATCACAGCCTGATCGCAGAACCTGAGTGCAGTACCCAAGGAGCCCCGCGCCGTTCCGGCGACGGGGCTCCTGCCTTTTCGGTCCGGGCCCCGGATGAATTCACGGCGAATTCTCTACACGTGCTGCATGACGAGGATGAACGTCGTGCCCGGCACCAGCGCCTCGTACGAGTGGGCGACGTCCCCTCGGTACGTCATGTAGTCACCCGGGTCCAGTTCGGCCTCTTCTCCGGCCGGCCCCGCCTTCACCCGCCCCGTGCCGACGATCAGGTGTTCCACCGTGCCCGGGATGTGCGGCTCCGCCGCGCGGGCCGAGCCCGGTTCCGCACGGATGCGGTAGATGTCCCGGCGTGCCCCGGGCGGGCTCGCGGACAGCAGGGTGCCGACGAAGCTGGCCTGCTCGGAGGCGACCCCCGGGCCCTGCCCGGCGCGGATCACCTGGACGGCCGGCGTCGGCGGCTCCACCAGCACGCTGAACGGCACTCCCAGCGCGACGCCCAGCGCCCAGATGGTCTCCACGCTCGGATTGCCGCCGCCCGCCTCCAGCTGGGACAGCGTGGACTTCGCGACCCCGGCGCGCTTGGCCAGCTCGGACAGGGACAGCCCGGTGCGGGCGCGCTCGCGCTTGAGGGACGCCGCGATCCACTCCATCGACAGCCGGTCGGGGGGCCGGGGAGGCGGCTCAGCCATACTCGTTCGCTCCATCGGTACGATCGTTCGCCTTGACGGACAGGCGGTCTGCTGTCCATTGTAGGAAACATGCGTTCGGTACAACGAACAACTCAGACATCGGGCCCGGCCGACGACCGGTCCCTGGTCCGTGACAGCTCGCTCGTCTGGCTGGCCAGCGGCATCGTCGGCGTCTCCTTCGGAGCGGTCTCCGTCGCCGGCGGGCTGCCGCTGTGGGTGCCGGTGCTCATGTCCGTGCTGGTGTACGCGGGATCGGCCCAGTTCAGCGCGGTCGGCGTCCTGCTCGCCGGGGGCGGCCCGGTGGCCGCCGCGGCCACCGGGCTGCTGCTCAACACCCGCACGGCCGCGTTCAGCCTGGCCGTGGCGGAGATCCTCGGCACGAGCCGAGCGGCCCGCTTCCTCGGCGCGCACCTCGTCACCGACGAGACGGTCGCCTTCGCCCTCGCCCAGAACGATCCGGTACGGCAGCGGCGGGCGTTCTGGATCTCCGGGCTCGGGCTGTTCGCCGTGTGGAACATCGGGGTGCTGGCCGGCGCGCTGGCCGGCGGCGCACTCGGCGACACCGCCCGCTACGGCCTGGACGCCGCCTTCCCCGCCGTGCTGGCCGCCCTGGTCCTGCCGGCGCTGCGCGCGGACGCGACGGTACGGCGGTGCGCCCTGCTCGGCGCTGCGCTGGCGCTGGCCGTGACGCCCGCCGTACCGGCCGGGGTGCCGGTGCTGGTCGCTCTGGCCGGGCTCTTCCTGCACCGGGGGCCGGCCCGGAAGGAGGCCTCCGTATGAACGCCACGGTCCTCGTGATCCTGGCCCTGGCCGTCGGCACGTATGCCTTCCGGCTGGTGGGGCCGGTGCTGCACGGGCGGGTCGAGATACCCGCCCGCGTGCAGGAGCTGGCCTCGGCCGGGGCGGTGGTCCTGCTGGTCGCCCTGCTGGCCACGGGTGCGCTGACCGAGGGCGGCGGGTTCGCGGGGTGGGCCCGGCCGGCCGGGGTGCTGGTGGGAGTCCTGCTGGCCTGGCGAAAGGCGCCGTTCGTCGTGGTGGTCGTGGGGGCGGCTGCGGCTACGGCGTTGCTGCGGGTGGCTGGGGTCGCCTGAGGTCTTCGCCCACCCGGCTCGCCGCCGCCCGGCCCCCGCCTCGCTTGTCAGTGACTCCCCCTATCGTGCCCCCTCATGACCGACACGCAAGACTTCGTGAGCGCCACACGCACCTTCTACGACGCCATCGCCGACGACTACGCCGACCATTTCCAGGCCGAGTTGACCCACCGGCCGCTGGAGCGGGCGCTGCTCGGGCTGTACGCCGGGCTGGTGGGACCCGGTGGTGCGGTGGCCGATCTCGGGTGTGGGCCGGGGCGGACCACCGCGCGGCTCGCCTCGCTCGGGCTCGACATCTTCGGACTCGACCTGTCCGCGTCCATGCTGGCTGTCGCCCGGCGCGAGAATCCCGGACTGCGGTTCGAGCGGGGCTCGATGCTGGACCTCGACCTCGCGGACGGCTCGCTCGCCGGTGTCGTGTCCTGGTACTCGTCCATCCACACCCCCACGGACCGACTCCCGGCGCTCTTCGCCGAGTTCCACCGGGTCCTCGCGCCCGGCGGCCATCTCCTGCTCGCCTTCCAGGCCGGGGACGAGCCCCGGCGGCTGGAGCGCCCCTTCGGTCATCCGGTGACGCTGGACTTCCTCCGCCGACGCCCGGACGACATGGCGCAGCTGCTCACGGCCGCCGGTTTCACCCTGCTCTCCCGCACGGTCCGCGAACCCGAGGAGCGGCTCGAAGAGAAGGTTCCGCAGGCCTTCCTCTTCGCCCGGAAAGCCGCGTAAAGGCACTCGAGAGCCACTGGAGGCGCACTGGAGGAACGCTTGAATCCGGGAGTACCGGGGGCCTGACCTGGTACGGGAACCAGCGGGGACGGCATGGGGATCGTTCTTCAAGAGCATCGGTCACGACGTCGGGGAGAGCCCGGCGGCCGGATCACGATCCGTCTCATCCTGTCTTCCTGGGGGATACACCATGCGTTCCATCGCACTGCGTACGAAGACGGCTCTGACCGCACTCGCCGGCGCGGGTGTGCTGACGCTCGGCATCGCCACGGCCGCGCCGGCGAACGGCGTGGAGCGGGACCTGACGCACCTCGCCGCCAGGCTGCCGGGCGAGCAGGTGAAGTCCGGACCGGTTCTGGCGGACGAGCGCGACCCGCGCAACGTCACCCCCTGACCGACCTCGCACGGAGCACGCACCACGACGGAGACTGCACCGACAGGGCACAGCCCCCGTCGGTGCAGTTCTTCCTGAACGCCTGCTCGACAGGTGCTGCCGCCTACAGCCGCCTGCCCGCCCCAGTCACGCCCATCGCGTCGTACAGCGCCTCCGCCGCCTGCCTGTGCCGACGGGCCGACAGGCCGTCGCCCAGCGCATCCGCCGCCTCCGCCATGCCGTGCAGCGCGCGGGCGACCTCGAAGCGGTAGCCGAGGCGGGAAGCCAACTCGTGTGCACGGCAGTGCAGTTCCATCGCCCGGTCGGGCGCGCCACGGTGCAGACAGACCAGACCCACCAGGTTCGCCACGGTCGCCTGCCGCAGGGCGTTACCCTCGGCGGTGACCAGATCCAGGGCGCGCTCGGCGTGCTCAGCGACCGAGCGCACATCGCCGAGGCGCTGGCAGACCTGCGCCCACAGCGCGAGGACGACCGCCACGTTCCCCGGTTTGCGCGACTCGTCGCACAGTTCGAGCGCTTGGGCCAGGCAGGCACGAGCCCGCTCGTCGTCGCCGGTGCCGAGGTGGGCGAGGGCCAGCCAGGTCAGTGAGGAGATCTCGTTGTTGCGCTCGCCGAGGCGCCGGTTGAGTTCGGTGGCCCGGGCCGCGTGCCGGGCGCCCTCGGCGTAGTGGCCCGCCCAGGTCTGTACGGTGCTGAGGTTGACCAGGGCCTGCGCCTCGTCGCGGGGTGCTCCCAGCTCCCGGTGCAGACGGATGCCCTCGGACAGGTGGGTGCGGGCCTCGTCGAAATGGCCGAGCGCCCCGTGCAGCAGGCCCAGCACGTCGAGGCAGAACGCCTTGGTGCTGCGATCGTCAGCACTGGCCAGGCCCAGGGCCTCCTGCGCGGTGGCGATGCCGTCCTGGAAGTCGCCGAGCCACCAGTGCGCAACCGCCAGGTTGGTCAGGCTCAGACCCAGCAGCTCCCGGTCGCCAAGTTGCTGGCAAACACCTACCGCGATGCAGCTGACCACTCGGAACTGCTCGTTGTGTCCGCGCAGGTTGAGATAGAACAGCAGGTTGCGGGCCAGCAGCGCGGCGGTGCGATGCAGATCCTGCGCTGCCGCCTGGGCGACGATCGCGAGCAGTGCCTCGTACTCACGGTCGAACCACCGCAGCGCCTGCTCGCCGCCGTCCAGCGGAGGCAGTTCCGGCGCGTCGTCGGCCGGTGGGTCACCGAAGGGCTCGCGACCGGGAAACAGCACTTCACACGCCACATCAGTAGCCAACGTGTAATAAGAAACCAACCTCCCCACCGCCCCCTCCTCATCGTCCTCCGCCTCCCGCACGCTCATCGCATAGGTGCGCACCAGGTCGTGGAACCCGTACAGCCCCGCCTCGTGCTGTTCCAGCAGATGGGCGTCGAGGAGGTTCTCCAGGGTGTCCTCGGCGTCGTGGACGTCGGTGCCGAGCAGCGCGGCGGCCGAGTGGACGTCGATGGCGCTGCCGGGGTGCAGGCCCAGCAAGCGGAACGCGACCCGCTGGCCCTCCTCCATCGCCTGGTACGACAGCCGCAGCGTGGCCTCGACGCTGCGTTCCCCGGCGCTCAGTTCGCGCAGCCGCCGGGTCTCGTCGGCGAGCCGGTCGACCAGGTACTGCACGGTCCAGCGGGGGCGGTTGCGCAGCCGGGCGGTGGTGATGCGCAGGGCCAGGGGGAGCCCGCCGCACAGCCGGGCCAGCCGGGCGGTGGCCTGGGGTTCGGCGGTGGTGCGGTCGGCACCGAGGGTCCGGGTGAGCAGGGTGGCGCTGTCGTCGGCCGAGAGCAGGCCGAGGGAGAGCCACTCGGCGCCGTCCAGGTCGAGCATCCGGACCCGGCCGGTGAGGACGGCCAGGCAGTCCTCGGAGGCGGGCAGCAGCGGGCGTACCTGGGCCGCGTCGGCGGCGTTGTCGAGGAGCAGCAGGAGTCTTCGCTGCGCCGAAACGGTTCGCCACAAGGTGGTGCGGCGCTCCAGGTCGTCGGGTATCCGGTCGTCCGGGATGCCGACGGCGCGCAGCAGGGAGTGCAGCACGGCGGACGGCTCCTGCGCCTTCTCGCCCGGGCTGAAACCGCGCAGGTCGACGAAGAGCTGCCCGTCCGGGTAGTCGGCGGCCAGCAGATGCGCGGCGTGCACGGCGAGCGCGCTCTTGCCGCTGCCGCCCATGCCGTCGACGCCGACGATCCGGGTGCTCCCGGTGGCCGGGGCCCGCCCCACGGCGAGGATCCGCGCCAGCTCCTGCTCCCGCCCGGTGAAGTCCGGCAGGTCGTAGGGCAGGGTGCAGGGCGCGGGCTCGGACGCGGACGGCTGGAGGTAGGCCGCGGGCGCGAGGAGGGCGGCGCGGTCGGCGACGGACTGCGGTACCCGCGGGGCGACTTCGGGACTGTCGCACAGGATGGCCTCGTACAGCCGGGTCAGTTCGGCGCCGGGGTCGATGCCCAGCTCCTCCACGAGCAGCGCGCGGACCCGGCCGAACTCCTCCAGTGCCTCGGCCTGCCGGCCCGCCCGGTACAGGGCGACCATCAGCCGGCCGCGCAGGGTCTCCCGCAACGGGTGCGCGATGACCAACTCGCGCAGGGGGCCGACCAGTTCGGCGGACTGGCCGAGTTCGAGCTGTAACTCGAAGTACTGCTCGGCGACCGCCATGTGGCGCTCCTCCAGCGCCGCGGAGGCCGCGGAGATCACCGTGCCGCCGGCGCCCGCCATGACCGGGCCGCGCCACAGGTCCAGGCAGGCCCGCAGATGCCCGACCGCCTCGGCGGGTCGTCCGGCGGACACCGCCTGCCGGGCCTGGCGTGCCCACTGCGTGAACTCGTGCAGATCCAGCTGCTGTTCGCCGAGCATGGCCCGGTATCCGGCGCCGTCGGTGACGATCGTCGAGGCGCCGTCGGGGATGTGGGTGCGCAGCGCGGCGACGGACTTGCGGATCTGGTGGCCGGCGGTCTGCGGTGGCTCCTCGTCCCAGGCGGCGGCGACCAGCCGGGTCAGCGGCACCATGCGCCCGGGCTCCAGCAGCAGGGTCACCAGGACGCGTTCCTGGGTCGGGCTGCCGAGCCGCAGCCGGCGTTCGCCGTGCCAGCCTTCCAGCGACCCGAGGATGTTGAACCGTACGACAGGACGACCGGATGCCGCCGATTCCACGAACCCGTCCCCTCCGCCCCGTCGCACCGACCGGCCCGAGATGTTCGGGACCACCTAGGTTGTACCCGAACGAGCGGCACGGAGGGGATGATTCCGCCGTCCCGGCGCCCGGCCCGGTCCCGGTGAACGGCCCGGTCCCGGTGAACAGCTGGGTCCCGGTACCCCGTTCGGTCCTGGCGGACAGCTAACCATCTTCACGCGAGCTGGAGGAGGGTCGAATGCATATCGCCTGCCAGGGCCGGGTCGTGGCACAGGATCGCGTTCTCCACGCGGCGCAGCGCCGGGGAGGGCTGGATGCCCAGCTCGGTGTCCAGCAGGCGGCGCATCCGGCGGAAGACGTCGAGGGCGTCGGCCTGTCGGCCCGCGCCGTACAGGGCGATCATCAGCTGCTCGCAGAACCGTTCCCGTAACGGGTGGTTGGTGTGCGCCTCGGTCAGCTCCGCGAGGACGGCGGCGTGCCGGCCGAGGCGCAGCTCGGCGTCGAAACGCAGCTCCATGGCGCGCATCCGGTACTCCTCGTAGCGGGCGCCGGCCAGCTGGCACAGGGTGCCGCCGGGGAAGCCGCCGAAGACGGGCCCGCGCCACAGCGCCAGCGCCGCGCCGAGCAGCCGGGCGGTGTCGTCCGCGTCCTCGGGGGCGGCCGCCTCGGCCCGTCGTACGGCGCTGACGAACTCGGCGGCGTCCAGTTCGCCCTCGGCCACGGTGAGCCGGTAGCCGGAGGGGTGGATGGTGACCCGCGAGGCCGGCCGGTCCGGTTCCAGGGCGCGCAGCTTGCGGCGCAGCCGGCTGACGTGCGCCTGGAGGGCGTTGGCCTGGTTGTCGGGCACGGCCTCGCCCCACATCTCCTCGACGAGGCTCTCCCCGCAGACCGGCCGGCCCTCGCTGATCAGCAGCGTCTGCACGAGGGTGCGCTGCAGGTCGCCGGAGATCTCCGCGGGACCGGACACGGTACGGATCTGCAGTGCCCCGAGGACCGAGAACTTCAGCATCCTGACTCCGCCTCCCGTTGGTGTCGCTGGCGTCGTCGTCCTTCTTCCGGCGACATATCAACGGTGCCCGCGGGCCGTACCGGTTCGTTCCCGATCCGTTCCCGGTCCCCGGATCAGCTCGCGTCGCCGGTGACCAGCGCCGTCAGGGAGGTCACCCGCTGGGCGGCCACCTCGGGCGAGTCGGCGTGCACGACGAGGTGTCCGGGGCCGAGGGCGTCCGGGGGCGAGACGTGCCGCACGTGCGGCAGGACGCCCACCTCGGCGGTCTCCAGCCGCCACGGCGGGTTCAGCACGGCCGCCGCCGCGAACCGGCCCGGCCGCACGGTGTCCACGAGCCGTCCGGACAGCACGTCGACGGCGCCGGCCGCCAGGTCGCAGCCGCCGGCCGCCTTGAGCAGCTCGGGCACCGGGTCCCGGGCGAGGCCCGCCCGGCAGCCGGTGATGACCGGGCCGCGCGGGGTGAGGGCGACGCTGGTGTGGGCGGGCCCGTACTGGTATCCGGTCAGGTCCAGCAGGGCGGTCACCACGGCGCGCACCTCGGCGGCGGTGTCCTCGGTCAGCGGGGCCGGGTGCAGCAGGCCGTAGGGCATGCGCGCGGTGATCCCGACGGCCTGGTGCATGCCGTGCACGCTCAGCGTCTCCACGGTCAGCCCGAGGGAGCCGGGGGCCACCTGGGCGTCACCGGGCGAGAGCCGGTTGTCGCGGACCAGCCGCTGGACGGCCTCGGGGTCGGCCAGCAGCGTGAGGGAGCGGGCGGGGTTGACGAACAGCCCGGCCGCCGCGGCCTCGTCGAGGAGGGCGCGCAGGGCGGGCTCGTCGTGGGCGTCGGCCCGGGCCGAGCGCACTTGGACACCGGCGTGCACGGCCTCGCGGACGAGACGCTGGTCCGGGTTCAGCAGGAAGATCCGGCGGACGTCGTTGTCTTCTTTCATGCCTCTGCTCGGGGGACGAAGTCGGCGAGGGTGGAACGGCAGGTTATGAGCGGGCGATACCGTTCCGGTCCCGGACGGTTCCCTGCACGGGCTCCCGCTGGGCCGGCGGGCTCGGGTGACGGGCTTTCAGAGCACGCTACCGGTTTTCCCGCATGTGCCGCGGGCGGATGCGCGCGACGTCCGCGAGGGCCCGGGCCGGGGGACCGAGCACGTCCCGGAACCGCACTGCCCGGCCGGCCGAGGACGGCCACGGCCCCGACCCCCGGACCGGCCGCGGCAACAGACCGGGACGACGGCCCCCGCACCCGCTACCCGTCCCCGCACCCATGCCGCGGGCGGACGCGCACGGTGTCCGCGAAGGCCCGGGCCGGCGGGCTGAGCGCGTCCCAGCGGCGGACCGCCCAGCCGACCGGGAGCGGTCTCAGGCCGGGCAGGGGGATCAGTCGCAGCGGGCCCTCACCGGGCATGGGCAGCCCGGGTACGGCGGGTACGACGGCCCGGCCCGCGCCCAGTTCGGCGAGCAGCAGCGCGGTGTCCCAGTCGGCGACGGAGGCGTCGTAGGCGAACCGGACACCCGACTCGGCGCAGGCGGCGTCCAGATGGGCGGCGGAGGCGGAGTTCGGCGGCAGCCGGATGAGCGGGACGTCGGCCAGGTCGGCGGGGTCGAGCCGGGGCCGGACGGCCAGCGGGTCGTCGGCCGGGACGGCGAGCACCCACGGCAGCTCGACCACGGTCCGCTGTTCGATGCCCCGCACCGGCGGGCCCAGGGTGATCCAGGCGAGGTCGAGGGTGCCGTCGGCGAGCGCGTCGAAGGTGCCGCGACCCGAACTGACCGTGCGGAACTCCAGGTTGACCTTGGGGTGCCGGCGCCGGAAGGTGACGACCGCGTCGGACATGAAGTGCCGCACGGTGGTGGCGCCGGTGGCCACGCGGACGTGCCCGCTGTGCCCGTCGAGCAGATCGCGCAACTGCCGTACGGCGAGGTCGAGACCGGAGATGCCCTCGGCGGCCGCCGCCTCCAGGACGCGGCCGGCCTGCGTCGGGACGACCCCGCGCGGCTGGCGCTCCAGCAGGGCCAGCCCCGTCTCCCGCTCCAGCCGTTTGACGTGCTGGCTGACGGCGGACTGGGTACAGCCGAGGTCCCGGGCGACGGAGCTGAGACTGCCGGCCCGGCACACGGCCACGAACACACGCAGGTCTTCGAGGGTCACAACACCCAAGCTAACACTGGGGTCTGCCGATAAAACCCAAGGATTGACTGGACCTCAAGTGCCGTACGAGGATCGACGGCGGGCCGCAACCGACCCAGGCGGCAACCCGCTCCACGCCCCCCGCGGAGTCCGGACCGAAGCGGGACCGGCGGGAGCGGGTGCCGACCGTGAACGCGGGCCGCGGCCGGCCCGGTGTCAGCGCCCCCGGACGGCGTACAGTTCCTCCACCTCGCTCGCGAAGTCGCGCATGATCTGGTCGCGGCGGAGTTTCATCGACGGGGTGAGGTGGCCGGCCGTCTCGGTGAAGTCCGTGGGGAGGACGACGAAGCGGCGGATGGACTCGGGGCGGGAGACCAGCTTGTTGGCCTCGTCCACCGCGCGCTGCAGGATCGCCTCCAACTCGGGGTCTCCCAGCAGGAGTTCCGGCGGCACCGGGTGCTTGCCGAGCATCAGGCGCCAGTGGGTGACGCCGTCGGGGTCGAGGGTGATCAGCGCGGAGACGTACGGACGGCCGTCGCCGACCAGCATCACCTGGGAGATCAGCGGGTGCTGGCGCAGCCAGTTCTCCAGCGGCGCCGGGGCCACCGACTTGCCGCCCGCCGTGATCAGCAGTTCCTTCTTGCGGCCGGTGATGGTGAGGTAGCCCTCGTCGTCCAGCTCGCCGATGTCGCCGGTCGCCAGCCAGCCGTCCCGGGTCGCGGGGACGACACCGCCGGCCTGCGGATCCCAGTAGCCGCGCAGGACATGGTCGCCGGCGACGAGGATCTCCCCGTCGGCCGCGATCCGCACCCGTGTCCCGGGCAGCGGCCAGCCGACCGTGCCGAGGCGTGGCTTGAGCGGCGGGGTGACGGTCGTGGCGGCGGTGGTCTCCGTCAGGCCGTACCCCTCGAAGATCTCGATGCCGGCGCCGGCGTAGAACGCGGCGAGGCGGCGGCCGAGCGGGGAGCCGCCGCAGATGGCGTACCGGACCCGACCGCCCATCGCGGCCCGGATCTTGCGGTAGACGAGCGGGTCGTAGAAGGTGCGGGCGGTCTTCAGGGAGCGGCTCGGGCCGCCGCCGGTGCCGGTCTGCCGGGCCTCCAGCGCCTCGCCGTAGCGGACGGCGACGGTCGCCGCCCGGTCGAAGACCGCGACCCGGCCGCCCGACTCGGCTTTCGCGCGGGCCGAGTTGTAGATCTTCTCCAGCATGTACGGGATGGTCAGCAGGGCGGTCGGCCGGAAGACGGCCAGGTCCGGCAGGAGGTCCTCGGCGGCCAGGCTCGGGGCGTGCCCGAGCCGCACCCGCGCCCGCACGCACGCGATGGCCACCATGCGCCCGAACACATGGGACATCGGTAGGAACAGCAGCACCGACGGGTCCTCGTCCTGCGCCTTGAAGACCGGGTAGAGCAGCTCGATGGCGTTGTCGACCTCGGCGAAGAAGTTGCCGTGGGAGAGGGCGCAGCCCTTGGGGCGGCCGGTGGTGCCGGAGGTGTAGATGAGGGTGGCGAGGGTGTCGGGGCCCAGCATGCCCCGCCGTACGGCGACTTCGCCGTCCGGCACCTGCGCACCGGCCTCCGCGAGCCGCGTCACGTGCTCCTTGTCCATCACCCACAGATGGCGCAGGTCGGGCAGGTGCGGCAGCTCGGGGCCGATGGCGGCGGCCTCGGCGGCGGTCTCGGTGACGAGGGCGCGGGCGCCGGAGTCGTGCAGGATCCAGCGGGTCTGGAAGACGGAGGAGGTGGGGTAGACGGGCACGGTGACGAGTCCGGCCGCCCAGGCGGCGAAGTCGAGCAGCGTCCACTCGTAGCGGGTGCGGGCCATGACGGCGATCCGGTCGCCCGGCACCAGCCCCTCGGCGATCAGCCCCTTGGCCGCCGCGAGCACCTGCCCGGCGAAGTCGGCAGCGGTCACGTCCGCCCAGCGGCCGTCGGGCTGCCGACGGCCGAGCACGACGGCGCCAGGGGCGGACTCGGCGTTCTCGAACGGCAGGTCCGCGAGCGAGCCATGGGTGACCGGGGGCACGAACGGCGGTACGTGCGCCTCGCGTACAGAGCCGTCCAGCCGCTGGACCCAGGGCTCCACCAGGACCGGGCGGCCGTCGTAGTCGACGGCCGAGACGGGGGCGGCGGAGGAGGCGGGGGCGTTCGGGTACGGGGTGGACACGGGCGGCTCCTCAGGCGTGCAGCGGTGCACTGCTTGCTGCATGACGTACGTGCCTCGCACACCGAGGCGTTCACCGGCGGCGGGCCGCGGAAAGGGGTTACCGCCGGTCAGGCCAGGTGATCGTACGGGCCCGCCGTGAGGGCCTTGTGCGGGTTCCGGGATGGTCCGGGGCCGGGGATGTGCAACCTCGTGGGTTTTATGACAGGGGCTCGCGTTAAGTGGATCACATAGACTTACCACCGGTAACCTTACTCCAGAGTAATCTCCGACTGGAGGCCTGATGACCACCGTCGTCACCCTCACCGGTACGCCCGCGCTCGCGCCCCTGCTGGCCCGGGGCGCCCTGCGCTCGCCGTTCAGGCGCCCCTCCCCCGACGCGGAGTTCCCGCGCACCAGGCTCGTCCTGCCCGAACTCCGCGTCGATCTGGCGCGGCTGGCCGCCTACGAGCGGGTGTGCGGCTTCGCCACCGGCGTCGGAATCGGCATCGGCGCCGGGGAGGACGCGCTGCCCGTCACCTATCCGCACGTCCTGGGCTTCCCGCTGGCCATGCGGCTGATGAGCGGCCGCGATTTCCCGCTGCCGCTGCTGGGCCTGGTCCACACCTCGATCGACATCGTCCGGCACACCGATCTGCCGGCCACGGGCGAGTACACCCTCGCCGTCCGCATCGACGGCCTGGCCCCGCACCGGCGCGGCACCGAGGCGACGGTGGTGACCGAACTGGCCTCGGGCGACGCCCTCGTCTGGGAGTCCCGCAGCACCTATCTCGCCCGGCACCGCACCGGCGAAGCCCGCGGCCCCCGCGAGGAACGGCCGCCCGCGCTGCCGCGCGTAGCCGAGTGGCGGCTCGGCGAGGACGTCGGGCGGCGGTACGGCGCGGCGTCCGGTGACCGCAACCCCATCCACCTCCACCCGTTCACCGCCCGCCTCTTCGGCTTCCCGAGGGCCGTCGCGCACGGCATGTGGACGGTGGCCCGCTGCCTGGCCGCCCACGGCACGCCCGGCGCGGCCGTGGTCCGGGCCCGGTTCGCCACGCCGGTGCTGCTGCCGGGGACGGTGGCGTACGGCGCGGACGGCACCGGCCGCTTCGAACTGCGCGACGGCCGCGACCGGCTCCATCTGTCCGGGGAGGTACGGCCGCTGACCGGGGAAGCAGAACCGCTCTCCGGCTGAACCCTCCGGCGAACGCACGGTGAATCAAGGCGAGTCGAGGCCGATCGGCAGGGAATTTCCCAGCCCTTTCCCCGCTCGCCCTCATACCCCGTCCTGACCTTCACGGCATGTCTGCCCGGTGTCACCGACCCGTACGGCAGCGCTGACGTCCGCTGCCGGTGGTGTCCGCCGGTCCGGGGGGCGTACGGGGCGCCGCGCGGCGGGCTGCCGGGCGCGGGGCGAAGAAGTTGTACGGGGTGGGACGGAAGCGGGTGGCGCCGGCCCCGCGGAGGTGGGGGCGGTGGGCTGGGCGCCGTCGGTGTTCCTCGCCGTCGCCGGGCGAAGTCCCCCGACGGCGCTAGACCTCGTCAGCCGGCGGAGCCCACCGGTTGCCCCTCATCAGATTGCCCATCCCCGCCCAGGCGAAGTTCATCAGCGTGACCGTCGCCTGCCGGGCCGTGACGCCAGGTGTGGCGTTGGCCCACGCGGCCAGCGACTCCGCCGCGCCGACCAGGGCCTCGGCGAGGCCGGCGACCTCGTGTTCGGGCAGATCGGGGTCGCGGTGGGCCGCACGTGCGGCGACGACGACGAGGCGGGTCACGAACGCGACGATCTCCGTGCGCATCGCGGCGACCTCGGCCGCGAAGGGCTCACCGTGGGTGCGGGCCTGAAGATGGAGGACGGACCAGGCGTCAGGGTGCTCGGCGGTGTGGGCGAAGAAGGCGAGCAGACCGTCCCACAGCTGACGGTCGGCGGGCAGATCGGTGCGGACCCCGGCGCGCACGGCCCGCGTCAGCGCGGTCGCCTCGCGGCGGATGCAGGCGGTGAAGAGGTCTTCCTTGGAGTTCAGGTACAGATAGACCAACGGCTTGGAGACGCCGGCGAGTTCGGCTATCTCGTCCATCGACGCGGCCATGTAGCCGCGTTGGCCGAAGATCCGCACGGCGGCGTCGAGCATCTGCTGCTCCCGCACCGCACGCGGCATCCGCTTGGTCTTCGCCCCACCCATGGGAGCAAGGCTAATGGCGGCCCGGGGACCGGGCGCCACGCCGTCGGTCAGGAGGGCTGGCCCTGCGCCCGGGCGCTGTCGTCGGCGATGTCCTCCTGGCTGCGGTTCGCCTCCAGGTTGGCCTTCATCCGGTCGACCTTGCCCACGATCTGCACCGAGGCCCGCTCCCGCTCCTTGCGCAGCACAACCCAGCTGATCGGCGCCGACAGCACCAGGGAGAGCAGCAGTACCCACAGGAGGTTGGAGTTGCCGAAGCCGCGCGGGAAGATGCCGGAGTAGACGGCTCCCCAGACGACCACGAGGCAGCCGGCGAAGATGCCGAGGCGCATCAGCGTGTAGCGGAGCATCTCAATCCACTCGTCCGATTCCAAAAGGGTCAGCGTCCAGTGAAGCACGGTCCGGGGGCGATCATGCAGGGGGGTCAGACGAGCGGCAGCAGCATGGTGACGTCGTCGCGGTCGTCCCCGGGCGCGACCCGGATGGCGGCGGGCACCCGGCCGACCTCCTTGTAGCCGCAGGAGGCGTAGAACCGCTCCAGGCCCAGGCCGCCCCGGCAGCCGAGCCGGATCGCCTCGACGCCGTCGAGCGTGCGGGCCGCGTCGGCGGCGGCCGCGAGCAGCTCCCGGCCGTACCCGTTGCCCTGGTGCCGGGGGTGGACCATCACCGTGTACAGCCACACCCAGTGCGTCATCAGCCGGTGGGTGTTGGAGGTGAGGAACGCCGTGGCGGCGACCCGCCCCTGCTCGTCGTGCCCGACGAGCAGCCGGCTGCGCCCCTCGGCGAGCTGGGTGAGGTACCGGACCACCTCGGGGCGTATGTCCTCCGCCGTCACCGGCGCCACGAAGCCGACGGCCCCGCCCGCGTTGGAGACGTCCGTCCACAGTTCCAGGAAGCCGTCGCGCAGGTCGGGGGTCATGACGGGGTCCAGCGTGAAGGTAAGGGGCATGCGGGCATCGTATCCATTACCCGCACGCCCTCGTACCGAGCGGAATCACACCCGCATCGGCTGCGGGGACTCCCGGCGGGCCGGGTCGGGACCGTCGTACTCGCGGATGATCTCGTAGCGCGTGTTGCGCTCCACCGGACGGAAGCCGGCGTCCCGGATCAGCTCCAGCAGATCCTCGCGGGTCAGCTTGTTCGGGGTGCCGTAGTTGTCCGCGTCGTGTGTGATCTTGTACTCGACGACCGAGCCGTCCATGTCGTCGGCGCCGTGCTGGAGGGCCAGCTGGGCGGTCTGCACGCCGTGCATGACCCAGAAGACCTTCACGTGCGGGACGTTGTCGAAGAGGAGACGGGAGACGGCGAAGGTCTTCAGCGCCTCGGCGCCGGTGGCCATCTGGGTCCGGGCCTGCAGCCGGTTGCGTACCTTCCCGTCCTTCATGTCCACGAAGTCGTGCTGGTAGCGCAGCGGGATGAAGACCTGGAAGCCGTTCGTCTCGTCCTGGAGTTCACGCAGGCGCAGGACGTGGTCGACCCGGTGCCGCGGCTCCTCGATGTGGCCGTAGAGCATGGTGCACGGGGTCTTCAGACCCTTCTCGTGCGCCAGCCGGTGGATCCGGGACCAGTCCTCCCAGTGGGTGCGGTGGTCCACGATGTGCTGCCGGACCTCCCAGTCGAAGATCTCGGCGCCACCGCCGGTGAGGGACTCCAGACCGGCGTCGATCAGCTCGTCCAGGATCTCCGAGGCCGACAGACCGCTGATGGTCTCGAAGTGGTGGATCTCGGTGGCCGTGAAGGCCTTCAGCGACACGTTCGGCAGCGCGGCCTTCAGCTCCCGCAGCGACCGGGGGTAGTACCGCCACGGCAGGTTCGGGTGCAGGCCGTTGACGATGTGCAGTTCGGTGAGGTTCTCCGACTCCATCGCCGTGGCGAGCTTGACGGCCTCCTCGATGCGCATCGTGTACGCGTCCTTCTCGCCCGGCTTGCGCTGGAACGAGCAGTAGGCGCAGGACGCCGTGCACACGTTGGTCATGTTGAGGTGCCGGTTGACGTTGAAGTGGACGACGTCACCGTTCTTGCGGGTCCGCACCTCGTGCGCGAGGCCGCCGAGCCAGGCCAGGTCGTCCGACTCGTACAGCGCGATGCCGTCCTCGCGGGTCAGCCGCTCGCCGGAGCGGACCTTCTCCTCCAGCTCGCGCTTGAGCCCGACATCCATGCCAACACCTTTCTACGACGACTGCCCCACGGTATCCCTACACCTCTTCGGGCAGCTCTCCGACCCGGTTCTCCCACTTCGTGGACAGCACGATGGTGGTACGGGTACGGGAGACACCCTTGGTCCCGCTGAGCCTACGGATGATCCGCTCCAGACCGTCCACGTCGGCCGCCCGGACCTTGAGCATGAACGAGTCGTCGCCGGCGATGAACCAGCAGTCCTCGATCTCCGGCAGGTCCCGCACCCGCTGGGCGACGTCCTCGTGGTCGGCGGCGTCGGAGAGCGAGATGCCGATCAGCGCGGTGACGCCGAGGCCGAGCGAGGCCGCGTTCACCGTGGCGCGGTAGCCGGTGATGACACCGGCCGCCTCCAGCCGGTTGATGCGGTCGGTGACGCTGGGTCCCGACAGGCCGACGAGGCGCCCCAGCTCCGCGTACGAGGCCCGGCCGTTCTCCCTCAGGGCCTGGATGAGCTGCCTGTCCACCGCGTCCATGCGATCGAAGCCTTCCGGTGAAGAGTTCCGAGTTGATGAGAGGTAGTGCTGAGTAGTACCCGGTGCGACCGCGCCTGCCCGGTTAGTCGGCCGACCCGCCGCCCAGGTCGCCCTTCCAGCGCCGGTACAGGCCGTGCTCGACGCCCGCCGCGTCCAGCACCCGCCCGGCGACGAAGTCCACCAGGTCCTGAATGTGGGTGGCGCCCGCGTAGAAGGCGGGCGAGGCCGGTACGACGGTGGCGCCGGCGTCGTCCAGCGCCACGAGGTGACGCAGCGTCTGCCCGTTCAGCGGAGCCTCGCGTACGGCCACGACCAGCGTCCGGCGCTCCTTGAGCGTGACGCTCGCCGTGCGCTGGAGCAGGTCCTTGGACAGCCCGAGTGCGACACCCGCCACGCACGCCGTGGACGCGGGCACGATCAGCATGCCCTTCGCCGGGTACGACCCCGAGGACGGACCGGCGGCGAGGTCGCCCGCGCTCCAGTACCGCACCCCGCTGATGTCCGCGTCGAAGGTCCCGGGCTTGCCGTCCGCCCCCCGGCCCAGCCATTCCCGCAGGTCGTCCTGCCAGTGGGCGTCCCGGAACGAGATCCCCGTCTCGTCCAGCAGCGTCAGCCGCGAGGCCCGGCTGACCACCAGGTCCACCGCCTCCCCCGCTGCCAGCAACGCCCGCAGCACGGCCGCCGCATAGGGCGTCCCGGAAGCTCCGGACACCCCCACGATCCAAGGCTCGCGCTGCGTTTCTCCTGCGTTCACACCTTGAGCGTACCGGTGGGTCGGGAAGGACTCAGGCCGGGTCGGACGCCTTGGGGTCCGCGTCCCGGACGCGGGGGCCTCGGGCCCGTGCAGGCCCGAGGTCACTCAGACGGTCAGGCCCCGGACCAGGAGGTCCAGCAGGGCACACACGAACAGGGCAATGCCGATGAAGCCGTTGACCTGGAAGAAGGCCCGGTTGAGGCGGGACAGGTCGTGGGGGCGGACGATGCGGTGTTCGTAGAGGAAGGCGCCGGCGACGATCAGGAGGCCGAGCCAGAAGAAGGCCCCGGCGCCCGTGGCCACCCCGTACCAGACGAACAGGGCCGTCGTCAGCGTGTGGCAGACCCGCGCGCCCCGGATCGCCGCCGGGATGCCGAAGCGGGCCGGCACCGACATGACGCCGATCTCGCGGTCGGTCTCGACGTCCTGGCAGGCGTAGATCAGGTCGAAACCGCCGATCCAGATGCCCACGGCGAGGCCGAGGAGCACCGCGTCCCAGGACCAGGTACCGGAGATGGCCAGCCAGCCGCCGATCGGGCCCATGGCCTGGGCCAGGCCGAGGATCGCCTGCGGGAAGTTCGTGAAGCGCTTGCCGTAGGGGTAGACCACCATCGGGATCACCGCCACCGGGGCCAGCGCCAGGCACAGGGGGTTGAGCAGGGCCGCCGCGCCGAGGAAGACCACCAGGGCGATCAGGGCACCGGTCCAGGCGTGCCGGACCGACATCGCGCCGGTGACCAGCTCGCGGTGCGCGGTGCGCGGGTTGCGGGCGTCGATCTCGCGGTCGATGATCCGGTTGACCGCCATCGCGAACGTACGCAGGCCGACCATGCAGACCGTGACCAGCAGCAGCCGGCCCCAGTGGATGTTCTTGTCCCACTCGTACATCGCCGTGAGCGTGGCGATGTAGGCGAAGGGCAGCGCGAAGACCGAGTGCTCGATCATCACCAGCCGCAGGAAGGCCTTCGTGCGTCCCGGCTGAGGGATCGCGGCAGAGGCGGTGCTCACAGGCCGTACTCCTTCCAGCGGCGGTCCACCAGTGCCGCCGTATCCGGGTCGGACTCCACCATGTCGGGCCAGCCGCCGTCGCGCGTGTAGCCCTCCTCCGGCCACTTCTTCGTCGCGTCGATCCCCGCCTTGCCACCCCAGAACTGCTGGTAGGAGGCATGGTCGAGATGGTCGACGGGGCCTTCGACGACCGTGAGGTCGCGGGCGTAGTCGGTGTTGCCGAGGGCCCGCCAGGCGACCTCGTGCAGATCGTGGACGTCACAGTCGGAGTCCACGACCACGATCAGCTTCGTCAGGGACATCATGTGCGCCCCCCAGATCGCGTGCATCACCTTCTGCGCGTGCTTGGGGTACTTCTTGTCGATCGAGACGATCGCGCAGTTGTGGAAGCCGCCGGCCTCGGGCAGGTGGTAGTCCACGATGTCCGGGACGATGATCTTGAGGAGCGGGAGGAAGAAACGCTCCGTGGCCCGGCCGAGCGGGCCGTCCTCCGTGGGCGGCCTGCCGACGACGATCGACTGGAGCAGCGGCCGCTTCCGCATCGTCACGCAGTCGATCTTCAGCGCCGGGAACGGCTCCTGCGGGGTGTAGAAGCCGGTGTGGTCGCCGAAGGGACCCTCGGGCAGCATCTCGCCCGGCTCCAGCCAGCCCTCCAGGACGACCTCCGCGTTCGCGGGCACCTGCAGCGGGACCGTCTTGCAGTCGACCATCTCGATCCGCTTGCCCGCGATGAACCCGGCGAACAGGTACTCGTCGATGTCGCCGGGCAGCGGAGCGGTGGAGGCGTACGTCACGGCCGGGGGGCAGCCGAAGGCGATCGCGACCGGGAGGCGCTCGCCCCGGCGCGCCGCGACCTGGTAGTGGTTGCGGCTGTCCTTGTGGATCTGCCAGTGCATGCCGATGGTGCGCCGGTCGTGGCGCTGGAGCCGGTACAGGCCCAGGTTCCGGATGCCGGTCTCCGGGTCCTTGGTGTGGGTGAGCCCCAGATTGAAGAAGGAGCCGCCGTCCTGGGGCCAGGTGAACAGCGCCGGGAGCCGGTCGAGGTCGACCTCGTCGCCCTGCAGCACGACCTCCTGCACCGGCGCGCTGTCCGCCTTCACCTTCTTCGGCGGGACGTGAGCCATCGCGCCCAGCTTCCCGAAGGCCTCGCGCACACCGACGAAGCCGTGCGGCAGCTCGGGCCGCAGCAGTCCGCCGATCTTCTCGGAGATCTCGCCGTACGACTTCAGCCCGAGCGACTTGAGCAGTCGCCGGTCGGTACCGAAGACGTTCATCGCGAGGGGCATCGCCGAGCCCTTCACGTTCTCGAAGAGCAGTGCGGGACCCCCCGCCTTCTGCACCCGGTCGACGATCTCCCCGACTTCCAGATGGGGGTCGACCTCGGCCTTGATGCGCTTGAGGTCTCCCTCGCGCTCCAGCGCCCGCAGCAGGGAGCGAAGATCGTCGTAAGCCATGCGTACCAGTATCGGCCACCCGCTACTCTGGCCCGGTCACCGGGGCCGTCTCACTTCGTCGGGGGATCGCACGCCATGCTCAGGTATCTGCCGTTTCTGCTGGTCCTGGCGTTGTGGATCTACGCCTTCGTGGACTGCCTGAACACCCCGGAGGAAGAGGTACGGCATCTGCCGAAGGTGGTGTGGGTGATCATCATCCTGCTCTTCGGCGAGGTGCTGGTCGGGCCGGTCGCCTGGCTGATCACCGGACGGGGGCGGCGGGCGGCGGCCGGCGGGCCCACGCCCTCCGAACGGCACCGCACCGCCGCGCCGAACTGGGTCGCTCCCGACGACAACCCCGAGTTCCTCAAGTCGCTCGGGAAAAAGGACGACCCCAAGAGCGAGTGACCGCCGCGAAACGACTTGCCTTCCCCCAACTGACCTGTGGTTAATGGCTGTTACGAGCTGCACCTGATCGTTTGACCTCTGGGGGACAGAGACATGCACCCGGCCCAGGAGCCACCGGCCGCGCCCGCCACCGCACCACCCGCGCCGCCGAGCGCCCCGCCCGCCTCCCCGCCGTTCATGCCCGACGTGCCCGCGCCGCCCCGGCGTCCGGCCGCCATCGGGGTGGAGCTGCGGGTCAGCAAGCGGATCCTGTGGATCGGCGCGGCGGTGTACCCGCTGCACAACATCGCCCGCGTCTACAGCTTCCTCCTGCGCCCCAAGCGCAAGGAGGCCGTGCTGCGGTTCCTGCGCTACACCGCCGGAACGCTGATCACCGGGTTCATAGCGATGCTGCCGGGGCTGCCCTCGCTCGCGGCCGGCGGCGGGGACTCCGGCGCGGCCGGCTATGTCACGTTCGTCTGGATCGCGGCCCTCGCCGTCGAGATCTACCTCGTCGTCGACCTGTTCTCGGTGCTGCTGGCCGCCGACCACCACGTCCTCGCGGTCGAGACCTCGGGCGCGTCCACCGCGCTGGTGACCAGCCAGGACCCGAGGTATCTGGACCAGGTCGTCGGTCAGATCTCCTACGCCATCGATCATCCGGACACCGAGTTCAAGGTGACGGTGGAGAGCCTTCACTTCTCGCCGAAGAACTACTACTTCGGCGACAACGTCAACATGTACGGCGGCAGCGGAAACGTGGGGATCGGCGCATGAGCGGCAACTACTACTACGGCGACAACGTGAACATGTACGGCGGCCAGGGCAACCAGGGCATCGTGAAGAACCACGGGGTCCCCGGTGCCGGGCAGCAGGACCCCGCCCTGGTCGCGGCCCTCGCCGAACTGCACAGCCTCATCGCCGCGTTGCGCGCCCAGGTCCCGGCCCCCAGCGCCCAGCTGCTGGACGAGTCCCTGCCCGCCGTCAGCCCCGACGCCGCCGTGCCCGCGCAGGAGCGGCATCGTGCGCTGATGGCGATCGCCGGGATCGCGAGCACCGTCGGGGCGGTCGGGCAGCCGGTCGCCGAGGCGGTGCGCGCGATCATCGGGATGATCAGCGGGTAGCCGAGCCCCTCACGTCCTCGCCCAGCTCTGCGAGGACGCCCCGGACTGGCAGGTCGCCTCGCCCACACCACCGCCGAAGGCGAGGTCGAGGCAGCCGCCGTCGAGGACCGTGTGCAGGGAGTCGCCGGAGCCCGTCTTCCAGTGGAGGTTGCCGCCGTCCAGGCTGCAGTCGCCGACGAAGACCGCCTGGTTGTTGCCGTTGGCGCTCAGGCAGCTGCCGGTCGAGACGTTGACGACCTTGACGCTGCCGCCGGCCGCACTGCGGAAGGTCCAGCGGGCGGACGGGTCCGAGCAGGAGCCGAGGCCGGAGGAGCCGTAGACCTGGATCAGGCACTTGCCGTTCTCGCCGTTCTTCAGGTGGAAGGTGCCGGACCCGGACCCCGAACCGGACCCTGACCCGGACCCTGACCCGGCGCTCCCGCCCGACGAGCCGCCCGAGCCGCCCGAGCCCCCGGCCCCTCCGGAACTGTTGGATCCACCGCCGGAGCCGCTCGAACCTCCCGAGCCGCCGGCCCCGGATCCCGAGCCGGAGTCACCGCCGCCGCCCCCTCCGTCGGAGCCGTCCGTCCCCTTCTGATCCGTCTGGTCCGGCTGCCCCTTCTCCGCGTTGCCCCCGCCACCCTTGGCACCCTTGTCGTCCTTGCCGCCCTTGTCGTCCTTCTTCTTCCCGCCCGTCGGGGAGGCGGAGGACGAGTCCCTCGTGTCCGGTCCCGGCGACCCGGAGGGGCCCGCCGACGCGGAGACCGAGGTGCCCGGGGTGCCGGCGGCGCCGTCGCGGTGGGTGTCGGTGGTGTAGGGGGCCAGCTGGAAGGCCAGGGTCGCCACCCCGGCGCCGACGACGATCGGTACGACGGCCAGCACCACGCGCTTGCGCCTCCGCTCCCGCTCCGGCCGCTCCGGCCGCGCATCGGGCCGGGGCCTTACGACGACCTCGGGCTCGGGCTCGGGCTCGGCCTCCTCCTCGGCTCCCGCGCCCCCGTCCTCGACTTCGGTCGCCCGCTCCCCCGCCTCCGGCACCTGTGCCGCGAACTGCGCCCGGACGGTGAGGCGTCCGGTGACGGACTCCGGCCAGAGCGGGGTGCCGGTCGGGGCGTGGGCGGCCGTCAGGTCGAGCAGTTCGGCGGCGGTGGGCCGGCCCTCGGGGTCCTTGTCCAGGCAGGACGCGACGACGGAGGCCAACTCCGGGTCCAGGGCGCGCAGTTCGCCCAGGTCGGGCTGCTCGTGCACGATCCGGTACAGCACCGCGTGCCCGGACTCGTCGCCGAACGGCGGACGCCCGCACCCCGCGTACGCCACCACGGACCCGAGCGCGAAGACGTCGACGGCACCGGTCAGCCGCCTTGCCCCGGAGGCCTGTTCGGGTGACATGTAGGCGGGAGTGCCCACGACCATGCCGGTCCGGGTCAGCTGGCTCTGCTCGGCGGCGCGGGCGACCCCGAAGTCGATGAGGGTGACGCCGTCGAGGGTCAGCATGACGTTGGACGGCTTGATGTCCCGGTGGACCATGTCCAGCGCGTGCACCGCCGCGAGTCCCTCCGCCGCCCTGCGCAGCAGCAGCCACAGCGACTCGGCCGGCAGCGCCCCGCCGTGCGCCTCGACGGCCTCGCGCAGCGTCAGCCCGGGCACGTACGCGGTCGCGAACCAAGGCGGCCGGGCGTCGCGGTCCCCGGCGAGCAGCGGTGTGGTCGCTCCGGCGGGCAGCCGGGAGAGGTTGTCCAGCTCGTGTCCGAAGCGGCGGACGAAGTCCTTGTCCTCGCCGACGACCGAGGGCAGGACCTGCTTGACGGCGGCGTACCGCCCCTGGTGCACACCGAGGTAGACGCGCCCCATGCCGCCGGACCCGAGACGTCCGACCAGCGGGATCGGACCGATCCGCCGTGGATCGTCGCCCTCCAGCGGCTCCACGCCGCAGTGTTCCCCGTTCAACTCTTTCCCCCTGTGGATCAGTTGGCTTCCGGAAACCTACCGTCAGCGCGCGTACGACCCGAGACCAACCAGGCAGTAGACGTACGAGTTGATCGTCGCGCCGTTGATGGTGTAGCGGGACGAGAAGGCGTACTGGGTACGGGGGTTGCTGCTGCACCGGCTCATGTCCGTGGTCAGCGGGATGGTCTCGATGACCTGGTAGTGCGCGTCGGACGCGGAGCACGAGACCTCGTCCACGCCACTGACGGACTGGGCGGTGGTGGAGTCCGGCAGGCTGCCGTTGAGGCAGGTGCCGGAGGTGTACGGGCTCGCCTCGGGGGTGGGGGTGGGGGTGGGGCTGGCGTACGGGTTGCTGCTCACGTACGGATCACTCGTGTACGGGTCACTGGCGGTCGGCTCGCTGGTGTACGGGTCGTACGTCCCCGAGTAGGACGCCGAGGGCTCGGCGCCGTCGGCCGAACCGTCGCCGCTCCCGCCGTGGTTGACCGCGAAGAGGACGATCAGCACGAGGGCGACGACTCCGAGCACGCCGAGGCAGGCCACACCCTGCTTCTTCGGCTCGGACGGCTGGGGCGACTGGGGTGACGACATGGGCGGCTCCCGGATGTGAGGATGTGCACCAGGGTGGTGCGACAGACCACTGTTCTAAAATACCTTTCTAGAAAAGCATTCCAGTATGAGCCGGAAACAACAACGCGGTGAAGCGACCGTAGAGACCGTTCTGGACGCTGCCCTGCGCGTGTACGCGGAGGCGGGCGACCAGGGGCTGACGGTGGGGGCCGTCACGAAGGCGAGCGGGGTCAGCCCGGGCAGCCTCTACCACCACTTCGGCAGCATCGACGGGCTGATGAACGCGCTGGTGGCGCGCTGGCTGGAACGGCTGCTGGGCGAACTGGTCGGGGCCCTGGAAGGCACGCGTACGGCGCACACGGGCATCCGGGCCCTGGTCGGCGCCTATCTGGGCTTCGTGCAGGAGCACCGCGAGGCCGCCGCGCTCCTGCACTCCTCCTACGCCGACCGCCAGGGCATGGCCGACGGCCGGCGGCTGCGGGACGCGCAGGAGGCCCGGCTGTCACCGCTGGCCCAGTGGGCACAGCGCTACGTCGACGCCGGCGAGCTGGCTCCGCTTCCGGCGCCGCTGCTCGAGGCGCTGATCCTGGGCCCGGTGATCGCCGTCGCCCGCCGCCGGCTGTCCGGCATAGAGGACGCGAACCTGGACGAGGCCGCGGTGGTCCTGCCGGACCGGATCTGGTTGTCGGTCAGCGCGGCGAAGAACTGAGGGACGGGACGCAGCAGGATCCGGCGCGCCGACCACGCGGTCCTCTCGGCTGCCGGACAATGACCGTATGGACCGGGAACAGGCCCGCGCCTGGCTCGCCACCGCCGTGGCCGAGGCCCGTGCCGGGCTGGCCGAGGGCGGCATTCCGATCGGCGCCGCGCTCTACGGCCCCGACGGCACCCTGCTCGGCCGTGGCCGCAACCGGCGCGTCCAGGACGACGACCCCTCCATGCACGCGGAGACCGCCGCGTTCCGGGCGGCGGGGCGGCAGCGGTCGTACCGGGGCACCACCATGGTCACGACCCTCTCCCCCTGCTGGTACTGCTCCGGTCTGGTCCGTCAGTTCGGCATCTCCCGGGTGGTGATCGGCGAGGCGACCACCTTCCACGGCGGCCACGACTGGCTCGCCGGGCACGGTGTGGAGATCCTGGTGCTCCAGGACCCGGAGTGCGTCGCGCTGATGCGCGCCTTCGTCAAGGACGACCCGGAACTGTGGAACGAGGACATCGGTGACTGACGCGCGTGTTCCCACCATCGACCTGGCCCCCTGGCTGAGCGGCGACGAGGAGAGCCGCGCCGCCCTCGCCCGTACCGTCGACCAGGCCTTGCAGACCGCCGGGTTCCTGCTGGTCACCGGGCACTGCGTGGACCCCCGGTTGCCCGCCGGGATCCGGGCGGCCGCGCGGGAGTTCTTCCTGCTGCCCGCCGAGGTCAAACGGGCCTACGAGGCGAAGGTCGGCGCTCGCGGCTGGCTCGGACCCGGTGCCGAGGCCAACGGGTACGCGGAAGGGACCGAGACACCGCCCGATCTGAAGGAGTCGCTGACCTTCGCCGCGGACGAGGCCTTCGCCGACCCGGTCGTCCGCGCCGAGTGGTCCGCGCCCCACGTGTGGCCGGCGGAGGTTCCCGGGCTCCGGCCGCTGTGCGAGGAGTACCTCGCGAGGATGGCCGGCCTGGAGAAGGAACTGCTGTCCCTGCTGGGCTACGCCCTCGGGCTCGAACCCGACTTCTTCACCCGGCACATGGACCATCCGACGTACGGCTTCAACATCAACTGGTACCCGGGGACGGACGTAGTCGGGCAGCCGGAGCCGGGGCAGTTCCGGATCGGGCCGCACACCGACTTCGGGACCGTGACCATCCTCGACCGGCAGGCCGGCAAGGGCGGGCTCCAGGTGTACACGGAGGCGGGCGGCTGGGAGGACGCGCCCCACGACCCCACCGCGCTCACGATCAACGTCGGCGATCTGCTGGCCCGTTGGACCGGTGACCGGTGGCGGTCCGGGCGGCACCGGGTGCTGCCACCGCCCGCCGACGCGCCGGCCGAGGAGCTGATGTCGCTCGTGTACTTCGGTGAGTGCACCCCGGGCACCCTGGTGGAGTCCGTGCCCGCGCCGGTCGGGCGCGTGGCGTATCCGCCGGTCGACTCGCATGTGTACCTGCGCGAGAAGCTGGACTCGATCACCGTCGGTTAATCAACCCCGCGTTCGCCGGGCCACCCGATCGTTTGAAATGAACCGGGCGGGCATGTCCCGGTCGCGTCCCACGGCATTGCCTTGGCGGGGGCCCGCATCCAGGGCCCCTTTTCTGTGATGGGAGACGCGTGCGAATCACTGACATCCAGCGCTGCGAGGCCCGGCCGGGACGGCTCGTCGAGTGGACGCTGAGCCCGGCGACCGTCGCGGCGGCGACGGCGCTCCCGGAGGACTCCAGGCCCCCCGCCTACATCCAGGAGTCCCACATCCGCACCGCCAAGTGCGTCCGGGAGGGCGGGTTGTTCGTGCCGACCTGGCTCGGCACCACCTTCGACCTGCCGGGTCCGGTGGACCTCGACGTGCTCCAGGAGGCGCTGCGTGCCTGGACGGTACGGCACGAGACGCTGCGCAGCGGCTTCCGCTGGGCGGGTGACGAACTGCGCCGGTTCACCCTCGACGCGGCCGACGTGACCCTGCACCGGGAGGAGGCGGGCGACTTCCCCGACGCCGAGGAACTGGTCCGGCACCTCCAGGACCGTTTCGACACGGTCGCGGACGCGCTGCGCTGGCCCAACCTGATCTACACGGCGGTCGTCCGGGCCGACGGAGTCAGCGTGTACATGGCCTTCGACCACAGCAACGTCGACGCCTACTCCCTGCAGCGGATCCCCGCCGAGGTGCAGGAGCTGTACACGGCGGGCCTGACCGGTGCCGAGCCCGACCGCGGTGAATCGGTGGCCAGTTACGTCGACTTCTGCCAGATCGAGCGGGCGGACGCGGACGGCATCGACGCCCGGCACGCGGTCGTCGACCGCTGGCGCGCCTTCATCCGGCGCTGCGACGGCACGCTGCCGAGCTTCCCGCTGGACCTCGGCGTGGAGCCGGGCGGCCCGCTGCCGCGCCAGCGGATGCTGAGCGAGCCGCTGGCGGAGGCGGCCGAGGCGGCGGCGTTCGAGGCGTACTGCCGGCCCTACGGCGGCAGCCAGGTCGGCCTGCTGGCCGCGACCGCGCTGATCGTGCGCGAGCTGGGCGGCCAGTCGGTGTACCGGACGGTGGTGCCTTTCCACACGCGGGTGAGGTCCCGGTGGAGCGACTCGGTCGGCTGGTACGTCGGGGGCGCCCCGATCGAGGTCGCGGTGGGCCGTACGACGGCCCTGCGGGACGCCATGCGGACCGTGCGGGACGAGCTGCGCGCCAACCGTCCGCTGACCCGGATGCCGCTGGCCCGGGTGCTCAGCCTGCTCGGCGCGGACTTCCGGCCGACCTCGCCGGACCTGTACTCGATCGTCTCGTACTGCGACACCCGGTCCATGCCGGGTGCCGAACGCTGGGCCGAGCAGCGGGCACACGGGCTGATCCGGGTGTCGTACGGCGACCAGGTGTGCGTGTGGGTGAACCGGCTGCCCGAAGGGCTCTGGCTGGCCAGCCGGTATCCGGACACGGAGGTGGCGGCGAAGAACCTGCGGCTGTACGTCGAGCGGCTGCGCGACCACATCGCCTTCGTCGCCCGGGGCAGCCTGACGGCGGTGTCGTGAATGGTGGTGTCGTGAGCAGCGGTGTCGTGATCCGGAACTGACATCACCGGATTTCGTAACCCAACGGACACCACTGACCCTGGCCCGAAGCAACTCCCCCTTCTTACACTGCTGTTGAGGGGGGCGATCGGGTGGGCAGACGGTTGCACGGGCGCGGGGCGCTGTTCGACGCCGATCCGGCCGGTCTCGCGCCGCGGCTCATCGGCCTGCGCCCCCATCACCACCGCGCCGCCACGCTGGAGCACCCGGACGAGCCGCCCTTCGTGGTGCTCACCGGTGCCCGGGGGCTCGGCAAGAGCGCGGTCCTCGCCGAGCTGCGGGACGCCTACCAGGGGCACACGCCGGTCGCGCTGGCCGACTGCGCGGAGGAGCAGTTCGCCCGGCCGCCCGCCGACCGGCCCGCCGCGTCCTGGTCGCCGCTCGCCCAGGCCGTGCTGGTGATCGCCGAACAGCTCGCGGAGCCGGTGACCGGCGCCGGGCGGATCACCTTCCCGCGGCTGATGTCGGGCCTGGTCGCGGTGGCCGCCGGCGGCTGGGGCGACGCCGACTCGGAGCGGATCCGCCGGGAGGTCGAGCGGATCCTGCTGCTGAACGAGAGCGGCTCGTGGATCAGCGGGTTCGCCGGGCGCTGGGCCGGGAAGGTGGCGGCCAAGGTGGTCGCCGCGGCCACCGGCACCGGCCCGCTGGTGTCGGGCGCCATCGAGGCGACCCTGGAGTCGATCGCCGAGGGCTTCTCCAGCCGGCGGCACCAGAAGGCGTCCGTGTGGTACCGGACGTACCCGAACGCGGGCGGGCACGCGCAACGCGGGCTGATCCTGCTCTCCCGGCACTTCCGCGAGGACGGGCCCGCGCGCGAGCACGCCGAGCGCCATCTGGTGCGGGCGCTGCTGGCCGACCTGACGGAGGCCTACAGCGGCGTGCTGCCGCGGATGCAGCGCCTCGGCCGCCCTGTGGTGCTGCTGGACAACGCGCAGACGGCGCCCGGCCCGGGGCTCGTGGCCGCCGTGCTGCGCGACCGGGCCGAGGGCGTCGCCGACCAGGTGGCGTTCGTCGCGGCCCGGCGCGGCGAGGGCCGCGACGAACTGCGCAGCGCGGCTCGGCGGGAGCTCGCGGAGGTGGCCCGGCGCACCGACTGGACGCCGGACGCGGCACCCTCCTCGCGGGCGCTGCTGGTCGCGCTGACACCGCTGAGCCCGGACGACACCCTGCACATCGTCGGCTCGGTCTGCGGGGACCTGCCGGTGCCGCCCCATCTGCCGCACGCCGTGCACCGGTTGACCGGCGGCAACCCGCTGGGCATCGTGCTGCTCGCCGAGTCGGCCGCGCAGAACCTGCCCGGGGCGTCCTCACTGGGCGAGCTGCTCACCGCGCCGGTGCGGCCCGCCGAGGACCTGCCCGGCACACCCGCCTACGAGGCGCTGCTGGACCGGCTGGTGCCGCCCGAGCACTTCGCCGAGCTGACCGTGCTGGCCGCCGCCCACGACCACGGCTCGGCCTGTGCGGTGGCGTCCGCGCTGCTGCCGGACACCTTCGGACCGGCGAGCGTACGGGAGTTGCGGACGCTGCTGGCGGCCGAGGGGCTGCCGGACGTGCCGGGCCGGTTCGTCGGGGACCGGTTCGTACGGACCCTGCTGCTGCTCCGGCTGCATCTGCTGGACGGGGACGAGGCGGCCCACGCCTCGTGGCGTACCGCGCACGAGACGCTGGCCGCCCACTACACCGCGCCCGAGGACGCCCGCTTCCGGCTGCATCACGAACTCGCCCTGGGTGTCACGGAGTCCGCCGTCGCCCATCTGCGGGACACCTTCCCCACGGCCGACACCCGCGACTGGCTGCACACGCTGCGCTTCGCCGCGTCCGCGCCCTACTTCCACGCGCACGACGCCGAGGGCCGCGACTTCACCGGCCGCGGCGACCGGAGGACCGCGGTGGCGCTCGGCCGCACGGACGCCGCACACGCCGTACCGGAGGGCGCGGACGCCGTGCTGCACTTACGGATACGGCGGTTGCTGCACGCGGTGTGGCAGCTGGCGGACCCGCTGGTGCTGCCCGACCCGCAGGTGTGCGACCGGCTCCGCTTCGAGCTGGAGCAGCTGTCCAATCTGCGGCCGGCGGCGGGCGCACTGCTGTGGCGGGCCTCCCGGGACTGGCCGGCGGCGGCGCTCGCCGGGCGCCCCATGACCGGACCCGAGGACGACGGCGACGGGGACGGCGACGGCGGTCCGGACGACCACAGCGGGGAGGCGTGATGGCGCGCAGGGGTGTCGGGACGTGGTTGCGCGAAGGCGTGTGGGAGATCCCGCTGCGCCGGTATCTCGCCCTGCTGCTGGCGGCGGCCCTGGTGACCGGCGCGGTCTTCGCGGTCCGCGTCCTCACCCACGACGACCGCTCCTGCGCGCCCGGGGTGTCCCGGCCGGCGGGCAGCGACGAGTGCGTGGGCGTGGCGACGGGGCCGGCGGCCTACGACTTCGGGCAGAGCCGGCTGAGCGACGCCGTGCAGGCGATCGCCCGGGAGAACTCCCAGCTCAAGCCGGGAAGTTATGTCACGGTCGCGCTGATGCTGCCGTACACCTCCACCTCCCCGACGAGCCTGAACGACATCCAGCACCAGCTGCAGGGCGCCTATCTGGCGCAGTACCAGGCCAACCACGACTCCAACGGGCAGTCGCCGCAGATCCGGCTGGTGCTCGCCAACCCGGGGGCCACGGGCGGGTACTGGCGGCAGACGGTGGACCGGCTGGAGCGGATGACGACGAGCGCCGACCGGCTGCGCGCGGTGGCGGGCATCGGGCAGAGCACCGAGCCCAACAAGGCGGCCGTCGCGGAGCTGACCCGGCTGCACATCCCGGTGATCGGCTCCTCCATCACCGCCGACGACCTCGCCAACGGCCAGGACGGCAAGGACCCCTACCCCGGGCTCGCCCGGGTGGCGCCGACCAACACCGACGAGGCCCGCGCGCTCACCTCGTTCGCCAAGGTGACCGCGGGCAGGGCGCTGCTGGTGTACGACAAGCCCGGCGACCCGTACACGCGCACGCTGCAGCAGTCGTTCGCGGCGCTGATCAAGGGCTCGCCGTACGAGCCGCAGCCGTTCACCCCGCCGGCCGACCGCAGCCAGGAGGGGACGACCGCGAACACCTTCCGGCAGATCACGAACCTGGTGTGCGACACCTCGCGGGAGACCGACACGATCCTGTTCGCGGGCCGGCACGTGCAGCTCAGGCAGTTCATCAACGCGTTGGGCGGACGCGGCTGCCAGGACCGGAAGTTCACCGTGCTCACCGGTGACGAGGCCTCCTATCTGACCTACGAGAAGGCCCTGAACCGCGACGCCCTGCGGCACAACCTCTCGGTGCGCTTCACCTCCCTCGCCCACCCGGACGAATGGACGAAGGACCCGCAGCCGACGGGCGGCTCGGCGGCGGACTTCGCCACCCTCCAGGCCCTGCTGACGTCCGCCGAGCGGGCGCCGGTGGGCCCGATCGGCTCGGTCGCCCTGGACGACGGGCAGCTGATCATCGGCTACGACGCCCTGCGGCTGGCCGTGCACGGCATCCGCGAGGCGGTGCCGGACGGCAAGACCATCCCCGAACTCGCCGACGTCGGCCTCCAGTGGCCGCAGGTCAAGGGCTCGTCGCTGCGGGTGAACGGGGCGAGCGGCTGGATCTGCCTGGACGCCCACGGCAACCCGTACGACAAGGCCGTACCGATCGTCGAGCTGACCCCGGAGGGCGGCTCGCGCTTCGTACGGATCGCCTGGCCGGAGGGGAAGCCGCCGGCGAAGGAGTGCCTGCCCCCGGCCTAGGAGGGCCGGGGCCGCCGGTCTAGGCGGAGCCGAGTCGTTCGACAAGTCGTTCGAATCGAATCCGCCAGTCGGCCTCGGACTCGCCCTCGCCCCGGTACTCCCGGGTGAAGCGCAGCACGCTCGCCGTGTCCCCGTCCCGCTCCAGATGGAACCGGATCCGGCCGCCGCCCTCGAAGGTGTACTCGGCGACCCGGTCCACGTCCCAGGCCGTGACCCGCCCGGAGCCCAGCTCCCCCAGGCCGACCGCGCCGTCGAGCCGGGGCTGGAGCACATCGACGGCGGCGCACCACCCCGCGAGCCCCTCGGCGGTGGCCACCGCCGGCCAGACGTCCCCCATGGGTCGCGGGAGCCGCACCAGGAAGTGGAGTATGTGCGCGTTCCCCCGGGTCCGGCCGGCGCCCTGCGCGATGGAACCGCTCATGACACCAGCCTGCGCCCCGGCCCGGGGAAACGCACCCGGTCACGGCCGCCGCCCGGCCCGGTCCACGATCACCCGGTGCAGGGTCTTCCGGTCGGCGCGCAGCCGCCAGGCGTGGCTGTGGACGGAGCGCGCGCAGGTGCCGAAGAGAGCGCCGAAGGCGTCGGCGTACCCGGCCCGGATCCGGCTGCGCGGATGTGTGTCCGCGCTCTCTTGCCCGTCGTACGACGAAGGCCGGTTCCCGTGACCTGAGTCACGGCAACCGGCCTGTGCCGTAAGGAAGTCCGTCAGGGGTTACACGCCCGCGTACGAGTGCTTGCCGGTGACGAAGATGTTGACGCCGTAGTAGTTGAACAGCCAGCAGCCGAAGGCGATCATCGCCAGGTAGGCCGCCTTGCGGCCCTTCCAGCCGGCCGTCGCGCGCGCGTGCAGGTAGCAGGCGTAGGCGACCCAGGTGATGAAGGACCAGGTCTCCTTCGGGTCCCAGTTCCAGTACCGGCCCCAGGCGTCGCCCGCCCAGATCGCGCCCGCGATGATCGTGAAGGTCCACAGCGGGAACACCGCCGCGTTGATCCGGTAGGCGAACTTGTCCAGGGACGCCGAGGCGGGCAGCCGCTCCAGCACCGAGGTCGCGAAGGCGCCGGGCTTGCCGCCGTTCTGGAGCTTGGTCTCGTAGGCGTCCTTGAACAGGTACAGGATCGTGGCGACCGCGCCGACGTAGAACACCGCGCCGCAGAAGATCGCGGTGGAGACGTGGATGTACAGCCAGTACGAGTGCAGGGCCGGGACCAGCTGGTCGCTCGCGGTGTACAGGACGGTGACCGCGAGGCCCAGGTCCAGCAGGACCGTGGTGACCAGGAACAGGCCGAGCCAGCGCACGTTCTTCTTCAGCGCCAGCAGCGTGAGGTACACGGCGACGGCGACCGTGGAGAAGGTGATGTTGAACTCGTACATGTTGCCCCACGGGGCGCGCTCCACGGAGGCCGCGCGGGCGATGACGCCGCTCAGCTCCACGAGGAACGCGAGCACCGTGAGGGAGACCGCGACCCGGCCGAACAGGTCGCCCTGGGCGTCGCCGCCGTGCGCGCCGGGACCGTCCGGCACGTCCCGGGCGCCGGAGGCGGCGCGGACGACGACCTTGGGCCGCTCCAGTACGGCGGTGCCGCCGGCCTGCTTGACGGTGACGGCCGGGCCGCTCGCCTTCGCCTCGCCGGCGTCGGTCAGCGCGTTGGCCGTACGGGCCACCTTGCTGCGGCTGCCGAAGATCCATTCGAGGATGTACGCGAAGAAGGCCAGGGTGTAGACGGCCATGGACGAGTAGATCAGCGTGTTGCTGATGCTCGCCAGGTGTTCGTTGGTCGCGGCAGCGAGCTCGGTTGCGGCGGCGAGAGTCACTTCTCAGCCCCTTCGGCAGGTACGACGGAAGATTCGGTGGAGTCGGCGTCGGCGTCGGGGGCTCCCGGCGCCTGGTCGTACAGGGTTCCGGCGAGGTCGCCCAGTTCCTCGGGCACCTTGGCGGACTCGCTGCGGCCGAGCCCGGCCATCTCGACGACCGTCACGCCGTCGGCGCCGCGCACCGCGCGCACCCACACCCGGCGGCGCTGGATGAACAGGGACGCGGCCAGACCGAAGATCGCGGTGATCGCGCCGCCCAGCGCCCAGATGCTGCCGGGCTCCTGGACGATCTCGAAGCCGGCCCACTGCTTGATGTCCTTCTCGAAGGTGACCGACCCTGCGCCGTTCGGCAGCGTGAGGGTGTCGCCCGGCTGGAGAAGCTTCTTCAGCGGCTGGTTCTTGGCGTCCTTGTACGCCTTCATGTGCGTCTTGTCGAGCTGGTACACGCTCTGCGGAATGCCCGAGTCGACGCCGAGGTCGCCGTGGTAGGCGTTCAGGGCGAGCAGCGGGTTCAGCAGCGCCGGGAACTGCGACAGCATCGTGCCGCTCTTCGCGTCGAAGGTCGGCACGAAGAAGGCCTGGAAGCCGAGCTGCTCCGACTGGCCCCGCGCGTTCTTGTAGCCGTCCATCACCTTGATCACGCCGTTGGAGGTGACGTTGCCGTCGAGCGGCAGCAGCGGCACGGCGTCCTGGTAGACCACCTTGCCCTTGCCGTCGCGGACGGTGATGACGGGCGCGTAACCGTGGCTGACGAGGTAGACCTTGGCGTCGCCGATGTGCAGCGGCTCGTTGACCTTGACGGTGGTCGACTTCTCCTTGCCGAACGCACCCGCGCTGTACGCGATCTTCGCCTGGTAGGTGCGCGGCGTGCCCTTGTTGGGACCGCTCACCTCGTAGGTGCCCCGGAACTGCTTCAGGTCGAAGCTGAACGGCACGAGGTCGTCGTTGCTGAACAGGCTGCCGGACTTGAAGTCGTCGTACTGGATGATGGAGTTGGAGAAGCCGTCGCCCTCGACGACCAGCTTGGTGCCGTCCGACTTGTACAGCTGGCCCCAGGCGAAGGCGATCAGCAGCACGATCAGGGCGAGGTGGAAGGCCAGGTTGCCCAGCTCGCGCACATAGCCCTTCTCGGCGGCTACGGCGTCACCGGCCACATGCGCGCGGAAGCGCTTCTTCCTGAGCAGCGCGAGCGCGGCCTCGCGCACCTTCTCGGGGTCTTCCGTGGTGCGCCAGCTGGTGTACGCGGGCAACCGGTTCAGCCGCTTGGGCGCGCCCGGCGGGCGGCCGCGCAGCTGGCCGACGAACTGCCAGGTGCGCGGGATGATGCAGCCGATGAGGGAGACGAACAGCAGGATGTAGATCGCGGAGAACCACACCGAGCTGTAGACGTGGAACAGGCCGAGCTTGTCGTAGATCGGCGCGAGGGTCGTGTGGGCCTTGCGGAAGTCGTCGACCTTGTTGATGTCGGCGCCGGTCTGCGGGATCAACGAGCCGGGGATCGCGCCCAGCGAGAGCAGCAGGAGCAGCAGCAGCGCGACCCGCATGGAGGTCAGCTGCCGCCAGAACCAGCGGGCCCAGCCGATGACGCCGAGGCCGGGTGCGAGGGAGATCTCCTCCTTCGGCGCGGTGGACAGCTGGGAGCCGGCCGCGCCGAGATCCTCCTGGCGGTCCTCCAGGTCCTGGCTCTTGTCGGTTGCCGTGTCGCTCATCGATCAGATCCCCACAGTGAAGCCGTTGGACCAGGTCTGCATTTGCTGCACCAGGCTGTTCCAGGCACCGGTCAGCAGCAGCACACCGGTCACGATCATCATCGTGCCGCCGATGCGCATCACCCACACATAGTGGCGCTTGACCCAGGCGAACGCGCCGAGCGCCTTGCGGAAGGCGACGGCGGCGAGCACGAACGGCACGCCGAGGCCGACACAGTAGGCGATCATCAGCACCGAGCCGCGCCCGGCGCTCGACTGGTTCATGGAGAGCAGGTTCACCGACGCGAGGGTCGGGCCGATGCAGGGCGTCCAGCCGATGCCGAACAGGGCGCCGAGGACGGGCGCGCCGAGCAGTCCGGCGGTCGGCCGCCTGTGGAAGCGGAACTCGCGCTGGGTGAGCCAGGGCATCAGTCCCATGAAGAAGACGCCCATGACGATCATGACGATGCCGAGCACCTTGGACAGCGTGTCCTGGTACTCCTGCAGGTTCGAACCGAAGTAGCCGAACAGCGCCCCGCTGGAGACGAACACGGCGCTGAAGCCGAGCACGAACAGCGCGGCTCCGCCGACCATCCGCCCGCGCCGGGCCTCGCCCAGGTCCGTGCCCGCGACTCCGGTCACGTAGGAGAGGTAGCCGGGCACCAGCGGCAGCACGCAGGGCGAGAAGAAGGAGACGAGCCCGCCGAGCAGCGCCACCGGCAGGGCGATCAGCAGGGCGCCGTTGAGCACCGTCTGGTTCTGGCCCGTAGCAGCCAGCGTCAGCAGCCCGCTCACGTCACTTCTCCGCCAGGACGGGCTTGAGCATCTTCAGCAGGGCCGTGTCGTCGAGCGCCTCCAGGGCCCGCGCGGCGACCTTCCCCTGCTTGTCGATGATGAGCGTGGAGGGGATCAGCTGCGGGTTGAGGGTGCCCTTCTTGAAGCGGAGCATCAGCTTGCCCGTCGGGTCGTACAGACTCGGGTAGCCGATCCCGTTCTCCTTCTCGAAGTTCACCGCGGGCGTGGTGCTGGTGTCGCGGGTGTTGATCCCGACGAACTGCACGCCCTTGCCCTCGTACTGCCGGGAGACCTTGGCGAAGTACTGCGCCTCTTCCCGGCACGGGCTGCACCACGAGCCCCAGACGTTGACGACGACGACCTGGCCCTTGAAGGAGGCGACGTCCAGGGTCTTGCCGTCGATGGTCTTGCCGGACAGGTCCGGGGCCGCGTCGCGCTTGCCCACGGGGGCGGTGGCGATGCCGTTGTTGCCGGTGACGAAGTTGGTGTTGCCACCGCCGCCGGAGGTGCCGCCCTTGCCGCACGCGGACAGGGTCAGGGCCGCGATGGCGGCCACGGCGCTCAGCAGGGCGGCGCGGCTACGGGTACTCATGTGAAAAGTTTCGCATGCCAGTTCCGAGGATCTCGCGCACCCCCCTGCCGGGCGGAAAACCGCATTTCAGGAGCTATTTACACGGGACATTTCCGGCAAGGGGTCGAACGAGAGGCACGCGGGGTACTAGGCGAGGAAGGTCTTCCAGCCGCCGGCGGGCTGCTGCCCGGGAGCCAGCGTGCGCAGCTTGGCGAGCACCTCGGGCTTCTGCACGTCGATCCAGTCGACGAACTGCCGGAAGGAGACGAGGCGGACGTCGGCGCCCTTCTCCTTCTCGCGCGCGATGTGCTTGAAGGCCTGCTCGACGGAGTCCATGTAGATCCCGCCGTTCCAGTGCTCGAAGTGGTTGCCGATGAAGAACGGCGCCCGGTTCGTCTCGTACGCCCGCTGGAAGCCGGCTATGTACGCCCCGGCCGACTGCTCGCGCCAGGCCGGGTAGTTGGAGGCCGGCGCCTTGGTCGAGTTCTGCGACTGGTTGTACATCATGTTGTAGTCCATCGACAGGACCTGGAACTTGCGCCCGGGGAAGGGGATCGCCTGCAGCGGCAGGTCCCACAGCCCCTTCCGCTTCACCGGCCACGTCTGCAGGCCGCCGGGCGAGGAGGCGTCGTAGCGCCAGCCCAGCTCGCGGGCGGTGGGCAGCAGGTTGTCCTGGCCGAGCAGACAGGGCGTACGGCCGCCGACCAGTTCCTTCTCGTAGTCGAACGGCAGCGCCGGCATGTCGGTGAAGCCGGTGTTGGTCTTCCACTCCTTGACGAAGGCCTTGGCCTGCTTGATCTCGCTGTGCCACTGCTGGGGCGTCCACCACTTGACCGAGGTGTGGGCCTCACCGCAGAAGTGGCCGTTGAAGTGGGTGCCTATCTCGTGGCCCTCGAGCCAGGCCCGGCGGACGTTGGTCAGCGTCGCCTTGACGTGCTCGTCGGTGAGGTAGCCGATGTCGGAGGCGCCGATGCGGTTGTTCGGCGGGGCGTACAGGCGCTTCTTCGACTCGGGCAGCAGGTAAAGGCCCGACAGGAAGAAGGTCATGCTCGCGCCGTGCTCCTTGGCCAGGTCCAGGAAGCGCGGGAAGAGTCCGTTGCCGACCTCGCCGGCACCGTCCCAGGAGAAGACCACGAACTGCGGCGGGGTCTGGCCCGGCTCCAGCGGCTCGGGCTTGGCCGGCTGGTGCGGCTGCTTGCCGGTGAAGGAGGTGGAGCCGTCCCCGATGAGCCGGCCCTGGGGTGCGTCGCCCGCGTCCCCGCCCTGCCCGTTCTTGCCGTCACCGGAACCGGACGCACCCCCGTTGCCGTCCGATGACGTGTGGCTGCCGCAGCCGGCGAGAGTGGCGGCGGCCGCGGCACCCGCGCCGAGGCCGAGTGCTCCCCGGCGGGAAAGGGTCCGGGAGACGGTGCGCATGGAAAATCCCCGATTCGTCGCGCCTGCTGGTGTGGTCACCCACTCAGAGGGCACGGCGATCGGGGAGGTTCCGATAATTCTTATGTTTTTCGCAATAGTTGCGGCAAAGGCATGTTAAGCGGCGCCAAACGGACCGTCACGAAACGGTGTCGAGCTGGTTTCCCGCCGGTGGTCAGGCCCCGAACGCCTTCCCCTGAGCCGCGTTCTTACCCTTCTGCGGCTTGGCGCCGGCCCGCAGATGGGCCGGGACGAGATCGATGGCGGGCTCGCTGTAGCCGACCGACACGATCTTGTCGCCGAGGTAGGTGAACGTCGTCAGGGAGGCGAGGGTGCACTGCCGCTTGCGCGGATCGTGCCACAGCCGGCGCCGCTCGACATAGGACCGGACGATCCAGATCGGCAGCTGATGACTGACCAGCACCGCCTCGTGCCCGCGCGCCCGGTCCTTGGCCGCGTTCAGCGCGCCCATCATCCGCACGACCTGGTCGACGTACGGCTCGCCCCAGGACGGCCGGAACGGATTGACGAGGTGCTTCCAGTTGTCGGGCTTGCGCAGCGCGCCGTCGCCGACACCGAAGGTCTTGCCCTGGAAGACGTTGTCGGCCTCGATGAGCCGCTCGTCGGTGTCCAGGTCGAGCCCGTGCGCCTTGGCGATCGGGGTGGCCGTCTCCTGCGCCCGCTCCAGCGGCGAGGCCACGACGTGGGTGACGTCCCGGTCGGCGAGGTGCTCGGCGACCCGGTCGGCCATCCGCCGGCCCAGCTCGGACAGGTGGTAGCCGGGCAGCCGCCCGTACAGAACCCCCGTCGGGTTCTCTACCTCACCGTGCCGCATGAGATGAACGACGGTGACGTCCTTGCTCGCGTCGCTGCCGCTGTCGCTGATGCTCACGCGGTGGCCTCCGCAGCCGCTCGGGCCGCCGCCGGAAGGGCGTCGGCGATCTTCTGGAGGGCCCGCTCGTCGTGGGCCGTGGACACGAACCAGGACTCGAAGGACGACGGCGGCAGATAGACGCCGTTCGCGAGGAGGGAGTGGAAGAACGCCGTGAAGCGGAAGGACTCCTGCCGCTTGGCGTCCTCGTAAGTGCGCACCCGCCGGTCGGTGAAGAAGACGGAGAACATGTTGGAGGCGCTCTGCACCCGGTGCGCGACGCCCTCCTTGCTCAGCGCCTCGGTGACGAGGGCCTGGATCTGCGCGGACACGGCGTCGACCTTGTCGTACGCGACATCGTCCAGGAGCCGCAGCTGGGCGAGCCCGGCGGCGGTGGCGACCGGGTTCCCGGACAGCGTGCCGGCCTGGTAGACGGGCCCGACGGGCGCGAGGTGAGCCATGACGTCGGCCCGCCCGCCGAAGGCGGCGGCGGGGAACCCACCGCCCATGACCTTCCCGAAGGTCATGAGGTCGGGCTTGACGCCGTCGATCCCGTACCACCCGGCGCGGCTGGTCCGGAACCCGGTCATGACCTCGTCGGAGATGTAGAGAGCGCCGTTCTTCCGGCAGGCGTCCCTGAGCCCCTGGTTGAACCCGGGGTCCGGCGGCACGACGCCCATGTTGCCGGGCGAGGCCTCGGTGATCACACAGGCGATCTCACCGGGGTGCCGGTGGAAGGCCTCCAGCACCGCCTCCAGATCGTTGTACGGCAGCACGATCGTGTCGCCGGCCTGGGCGCCGGTGACACCCGGGGTGTCGGGCAGCGCGAAGGTGGCGACCCCGGACCCGGCGGCGGCGAGCAGCGCGTCCACGTGCCCGTGGTAGCAGCCGGCGAACTTGATGACCTTGGACCGCTGGGTGAATCCGCGGGCGAGCCGGATGGCGCTCATGGTCGCCTCGGTCCCGCTGCTGACCAGCCGCACCTGCTCGACGGGCTCGACCCGGGCGACGATCTCCTCGGCGAGCGCGACCTCGCCCTCGCCGGGCGTGCCGAAGGACGTACCGCGCGCGACGGCCTCCTGGACGGCCGCGATGACCTCGGGGTGCGAATGCCCCAGGATCATCGGCCCCCAGGAGCAGACCAGGTCGACGTACTCGCGCCCGTCGGCGTCGGTGAGGTACGGGCCGCGGCCGGACACCATGAAACGAGGCGTGCCGCCGACGGCGCGGAAGGCGCGCACCGGGGAGTTCACACCGCCGGGCGTGACGGCTGAGGCGCGGTCGAAGAGCGCCTGGGAGACGGGCGCATCGTAGGGATAGGGCGTTTCGCTCAGGGCACTCATGACGTGCGGCTACTCCGGCTTCTCGGACTCCGGTTGCGGGGTGACCTCCTCAGGGTAGGCCGCGGCCCGGCGGGAGCGCGGTCCGCCTCAAGATCGAAGCGCCATCCGCCGCCGTCGTCCCCGCCACCGCGATCCGCCATCTGCGAGACTGAGACCTGATACACACAGCCCTCACGCACGTAATGATCAGGGGATGGTTCAGAGGCCGGGAAGAACCCGTGGACTGTTGTTCCACCGCACGTTTCGGCGGGCGGCCGTGGGGGAGGTCACTGACACGATGATCGGGTTGCGCGGCGGGGGCCACGCGTCCTAGAAAAGCAGTCGGGTGGAGATATGCATCGCGGTGGCGGACTGGGCGAGGGGACTGATGACCTGGGTCCTCGACGTGCCCGGCGGGGAAGGCACCGGCGCGACGCGGAGGAAACGACCGAGACACGTCAGACTGACGCACATCAGACGCGGGGTGCCCCGGGTGAGCGCCTTTGGGCGGGGAGCAGGAATGGTGGTCGGGTGGGGGTGACGTACAAATACTTCGGCGCGCCGGACGGCGCGACCGCGGCCCGCGTCCCCATCTCGATGCGCCCCGAGGAACTCGGCGGCGACGAGCTGGGCATGAACGGCATGTTCACCAAGATCAAGCCGGAGACGATGGCCGCGATGGTGCTGACCGGCATCGAAGGCGTCCCCCTGCACAAGGTCCCGCCCCTGGAACTGGTCGTCCTGCACCCGGACTACGCGGTCGTCAAACTCCCCATGACGGTCGTCGACCCCCTGCGCGGCATCGGCGAGGAGGCGGTCGGCGCGGCGGCCTTCATCTGGTCGACGGTGCCGGATCGAGGGGGGCCTCGGGACGCGTTCAATGTGTACCAGCTGCTGCACGAGTGGCAGGACTTCTCGCATCGGCTTCATGAGGCGGGGCATCAGCCTTATTGCCTTGTCTGGCCCTGAGCTGGGGTTTCGTTGCGTGCGGGCGGGGTTTTCGGACCCCGCCTTTGTCATGCGCCAGGAGGGCTCCGTGAAGGCCCCGGGCAAGGGTTCGAGCCTGCCGTGAACACCGGCGCCGATGGGACGGCCGGTACGTGATCCATGCTGTCCCCTTCGTCAGCGAGACCGCGGACGTAATCGCGCAGGAAGTCGTGAAGCCGGTCCGGTCAAGGTCACCTCTGCGCCACCCACTGTCGGGTATCGGCCATTCAGAACGGCCGAGCGCCTGCACCTGAGCACAAGTACTCATGTGCCTCATCACGCCGGGGTGTTGGGTGGTGGCATGCCTGATGAGTCGCCGCCCTCGTGACTGCGGGCGAGGCGGCCCTGCGTGGATGGCCTGTTCTCGGCCGCTCACCGCTACGCGGCGACCATGGTCTGTCACTGCTGGTAGTTAAAGTTGCTGGTGCGGATGTGAGCCGTTGGTTGTTCTGACGATCGGGGAGGGTGTTGTGCGTCCGAGCGATGGCGGAGCGACGTCGGGCACGTCGTCGTGGACGTCTGGCCTGTTCGACGTGGCAGGCGAAGCCGTCGCCGATGTGGCCACGGAACTGTCGTCGTTCACCACCTTCCAAAAGCGCGTCGACACTCTGGTCCACGACCTGAAGGGCTCGCAGGCAGGTCCGGGCAAGATCGGGCAGGAACAGCTCGCACGCCATCAGTTCGGGGGCGGGGCCGGGGCGTGGGCAGAGGCGGCCGGACTGTTCAGCACGTACGAGACGGTGATCAGCGAGTTGGAGACGCTGTCAAAGCTGCTGTCGGACTCCATGGAGGGCATGGGCATCGCGGTCATGGCCTCGCACAAGGGCTACCAGAACGTCGATCTGGACGTCCGTGACCGCATGGCGGCGATCAGCGCGGAGACGACGAAGAACTACGGCGGCGGCTACGACCCCGAGGGGCTGAGCAAGGCCCACGGCGGCGGGAACGGGACGCAGACGGGGCAGCCGTCGAAGCCGGCGCAGGCGGGCGGCGACGCGGGCGGTTCGATCTGATGGGACGGACGGGAGCGGGGGCGTTCTGATGTCTGGCAAGGGATCCGGCGGCGGTACGGCCTTCGAGGACATGAGCCACGAGCAGATGCTGGCGTGGCTCGACCAGGCCGACCCCGGCATGGTGCAGGCCGCCGCGGACCGACTCACCGCGGCCGCCAAGGAGATCCGCAAGATCGCCGAGGAACTCAAGGTCCGCCCACAATGGGTGGAATGGAAGGGTGAGGGCGCGCACGCGTTCCGCACCTGGTCCGCCGACCTGGCCAACTCCACTCTGCGCCTTGGTGACTTCAGCGAAGGCGCTGGGAAGTGGCTGAGCGAGGCGTCCGGGGCGATCGCGCACGCGCAGGCATCGATCCCGCGCGACACCAAGGGCGCGCAGGCGAACCCGGACGCGGCGAACGCGGCACACAACGACCCGGACACGGGAGCGGTGAGCACCAAGCCCGACAGCGAGCCGGCCGCACTGGCAGCACACAAGGAGAAGGTCCGCCTGGAGGCGGCGGCGCAGATGCGGAAGCTGGGGCAGACCTACGAGTGGTCGGCCACCCAGATGAACAGGCTGGAGCGGCCGAAGTTTCCGCCGCCACCGACGGCGCTCGTGCCGGGAGGAACCCGGTCGATTGACGGTAGCGAGGCCAAGGCCCGCCCCGGTGGGATTGCTCCGGGGGCCGCCTCCTCGCCTGACGGTGCTGGCGTCGTGCACGTGGCGCAAGGCCGGGACAGTTCCACGGGTACCACGGCCGCTGGCGGCGACGTGCGAAAGTCGCCGGTTGTGGCATCACCTGCGCACGTCGTGCCGGTGGAGGCAGAGCAGCCCACGCGGATGGGCATCGACTCGGTGGCTTCCCTGCCGCAAGCGCCGCACACGCCGAGCACCATGGGCGGTCTCCCGGGCCCAAGCCATGCTGACGCGGGTGCCACACCGGCCACGCCGACGACGGGGATGCTTCCGTCGCCCATCGCTGGCGGGCCGAAAGTGACCCCGGGCCCATTGAGCCCAAGAATGCCTTCGGGCCGGTTGGGCCCGAGTGTGCCCTCGGAACCCCCCGGCCTGCGGCAGACACCAATCGGAGGCCGGACTCCGGCCATGCCTGAACTCGGAGGCCGGACCTCGGCTCTGCCTGAACAGGGAGCAACCCCGTCCACGCCAGGCCGTATGCAGAGCGGTAGCCGCGGCGTCATCGGTGGCCGACCGGTTCCGTCTCCTGCGGGCAACTCGTCGGGTGCCATCCCCAGGGGGACCGTCGTGGGTGCTGAGGAACCGACCGCTCGCGGTCCGGTGGGGATTGCTGCGGGCGCTCGCTCTTCGGGGCAGGTGGCAGGGCGGCAAGCAACGGGGCCAGGCAGCCGTCTCCCCGTGCGGAACAGTGGTGTGATCGGCGACAACACGAAGCAGCCGGGGCGTACGGGTGCTCGTTCGTCTTCCGCGGTAGGCGGGGCTGTGGAGCGAGGGGGAATCTCGGGCGGGAAACCTACCGCCGCGCGAGGTGCTGGCGCTCGTAGCGGTGGCACGCGGCAAGCGCCTCAGGCGGCATCCACCCGACGTGAGGACACGAGACGGAGTGGACGCAACAACCGCACCGAAGACGAGGATGAAGTACGGCGGCAGCAGGACCGTCGCTATGTGCCGCCAGTAGTCGACTGACAGGTCAGCAACAGTGAGAGGGACATACATGCTCGCCAACGGAATGCGTCACCGGCACCGTTGGGCTGCGGTATCGGCTGCCGTGGGTCTGCTGTTGGTGGGCGCCGCCGCAGCACCGGTGCAAGCGGAGTCGACGCGCAGGGAGCAGTGGTTCCTCGACGCTATGAAGGCCGAGCAGATGTGGCAGACCAGCACCGGCAAGGGCGTTACGGTCGCAGTGATCGACACCGGCGTCGATCCCACCAATCCCGACCTGAAGGGCCAGGTACTCAAAGGCAAGGATCTCGCCCCAGACCAGCCAGGTGACGAGCACACCGACTACGAGGGACACGGCACTGGCATGGCCGGCCTGATCGCCGGAACCGGCGCGTACGGCGGGGGAAACGGCGCCTTCGGTCTCGCCCCCGGTGTCAAGATTCTCCCGATCCGCTTGCCGAAGGGAGACACGGCAGCCAATGAGGCAGAAGGAGACAGACGCTTCAACGAGGCTGTCGCACAAGCGATCCGATACGCCGCCGATGAGCATGCGAAGGTCATCAACATCTCCCAGGCCGCACCGGAAGGCTCACCGCAGCTGACCACAGCGGTCACATACGCTCTCGACAAGGGATCTTTGATCTTCGCCGGCGTCGGAAACGACGGAGGCGGGGCCAACGAGGTGATGTACCCGGCTGCCACGCCGGGCGTGGTCGGTGTCGCGGCCGTGGGTAAGGATCTCCACAGGACTACTGAATCCGAGACCGGGTCACAGGTGGACATGGCCGCACCCGGCGAGGACATGGTCCACGCTTGTGGAAGCAAGACCGGACTGTGCGAGACCCATGGAACAAGCGATGCCACCGCCCTCGCTTCGGCCAGCGCTGCCCTGATCTGGTCCAAGTACCCGGACTGGACCAACAACCAGGTCCTCCGCGTAATGCTCAACACCATCGGCGCCCCCACCAGCGGCGCCAAGCGCAACGACGCCATCGGATACGGCATCGTCCGTCCGAGAATCGCCCTGCAGAACCCCGGCGATCCCGGCCCGGCGAACATCTACCCACTCCCCGATTCCAAGACAGCGGCGTCTCAGTCGGCTTCGCCGAAGGTATCGGGATCTGAAGGCTCGGATGCTTGGGCAAAGGGTGGCAACTCGCCTGCGGTGGCGTCAGCGTCCCAGGACAGCAGCACCTCCTGGATAGTGCTGGGCGTCGGCGCTGTCGTACTTCTCGGACTAGGGATCGCGGTTGCCGTCGTCATCCGGAAGCGTCGGACAACCGCAGCGCCGTTCCCAACGACCGCGCCCACCCCGGGCCAAGGGCACTACCCCGCCCGTGGGTTTACGCCCTCGTCGTACGGGCCACCGGTCCCACCGGACAACCGCCCCCCGTCCGATCGAGGACCTGGCGCTGTCTGAGTACGCCTACTCAGACGGGCTGGTGGCTGATACGGATGGGGCACTCGACGCAGCGTTACTACTGTGCTCCTCGACCACCGCAGCATCGCGGTCGCACGTTGACAACAACTCGGCGACGTGCAACGAGATACGGGGAGGGGCCACGCATGGCGTGGGACGAGTGGGAGCAGCTCAAGGCAGGTGCGGCCCAGCGGATGCAGATCGACCATCTGGCTGATCCGGGAGGCGGGGGATCGAGCTGTACCCCCGGCGGGTCGGCTCCTGACCTGAAGGCGTCGAAGGGTCCGTGGACCAAGGCTTCCGGCGTGGCTCAGGATCTGCGGACGGTCACGAACGCGGGGCTGACGGAACTCAAGACGGCCCACGAGGGTGTCAAGGGTGGGACCGACGGCTTCACGAGCACCGCCGCGCTGAACGAGATCCTGCCCACTTGGGAGAAGCGGCTGACCTCGGTGCGCAACGAGTGTGACCGGTTGCACGGCGCGCTCGCCAAGGCCGGCCGAGTCTTCGGCGAGATCGATCCCGCCGTCGCAGGCAAGGTCAACGGCGTGAACGTGGGCGGCAACAAGCCCGATTGGGCGCGGTGAGGCAAGCATGCCCACATGGCAGCAGCTGCGTGACGCGAAGTTAACCGAGTACGAGAACGCGGCCGACGGCTGGAGCATGGTCAGCAACCGGGCCGACGCCGCACGCATCCGGACCGATCAGGAGATGGCCAGCCCGCTCCGTGCTACGCAGAAAGGCGAGGCGCAGACCTCGGCTGAGCGGGATCTGACCCGGCTGGGCCAGAACTACCAGTACATCCATAGCGAATGTGGTCTCGTCCGTACGACCCTGAACGCTCTCGCCTCGGAACTGTCGGGTGCCCAGAAGAAGCTGAAGCAGGCCCTCGACGACGCGGCCGATCTCAAGTTCACGGTCAACGAGGACGGCTCGGTCGAGTACCCGAGGAGCACCGAGCTTCCCATGGCCCCCGGCACCCCCTCCGGCACCGGAACCGCCAAGCCGGGCGCCCCGGTCCCGTACCTGCCCGGCGCGGGCGAGGCTAATGGCGACCCCAACAAGGGCAAGGCCGAGGACATCGCCGAGCGCATCTCGCAGGCGGCGAACAGCGCCATCGAGATCGACAACCGGTACGCGAAGATCCTGCGCGAGCTGAAGGCCCCGGACGGCTTGGCCGTCACCGACGACATGCTCCTGGACGAGGCCCACGACATGGGCGATGTCCAGAAGACGGTGGGAACCTACCTCAGCAAGGACAGCATTCCGCAAGGCAAGTCCCCGGCTGACAACAAGAAGTGGTGGGACGGCCTCACGCAGGAGGAGCGCGAGGAGTATCAGACGGTGTATCCGGCAGAGATCGGTGCGCTCGACGGACTACCAAGCGTGGTCCGTGACTCGTCCAACCGGATCGTGCTGGACGAGTCGCGTGTCCAGGTCAAGAGCGAGCTTGACGCGCTGGGTCCGGAGCCACCCAAGACGATCCTCAACGAGGCTGGGAGGACCTGCAGCAACCCGGAGTGGAACATATGGAACGCCAAGGGCGGCACGCGGTTCAAAAACCAGCTCACGGGCATGGACGCCATCGAGTCCCGCTTCGACCAGACTGGCATCGACGGCTTGCCGTCGGCCTACCTGCTGGGCTTCGACCTCAAGGGCAACGGACACGTCATCCTGGCGAACGGCAACCCGGACACGGCGGACAACACGGCTGTGTATGTGCCGGGGACGAAGTCGAAGCTTGAGGGGGCCGGAGGGGACATCGGGCGCATGACGCGGGTGTGGAAGGAAGCCCACGGCATGTCAGTGAGCCAGTCAACCTCAACGATCACGTGGATCGGATACGACGCCCCGCAGAGCATCGTCCCCGAGGCCATGGAGAAGCACTGGGCCTACGAGGGCGCACCCAAGCTCAACAATTTCCTGGACGGTCTGCAGACGGTCCAGGGCGGCCCGGACGCCAGCCACACCACTGTCATCGGCCACAGCTACGGATCCACCACCGTCGGCGCCGCGTCCAAGGCCCCCGGGCACTTTGCTGCGGATGACATCGTCGTGGCGGGCAGCCCCGGCATGCTGGTCGGCGACGCGAGTGATCTGGACGTCGGCAAGAACCACGTGTGGTCCGAGGCCGCAGGCGACGACGCGGTCCCACTGGGCGGCAAAGTCGCCCACCTCGGTGGCTACAAGTGGGGCGTCCAGACCTTCCACGGGCTGCCCTACGATGCCGGTTACGTCCAGACAGTCCCGTCAGACGAGGCATTCGGTGCCCACAGGATGCACGTCGACACCAGCGGTCACAGCGGTTACTGGGACGAAAGATCGGACAGCCTCAAGAACCAGGCAGCGGTAGTCGTCGGCCGCTATGACAAGGTCCAGGAGGACAATTGATTCCCCCCTCCCGTCACCGCTCCCGGGGCAATCGGCTTGGCATCGCGGTCACTATCACCGCCCTCTCCCTCACCGGAACAGGTTGCTCGAACACTATGGATCACAAAGCAGACGCCGCGGCAACGCACGAGACGACCAGCTCGAAGCCCACCGTCCTCGACGTGGACAAAGCTCGTGAGAAGGCGAAGGCCGTATCCAGTCAGATCTACGACTTGATCAACATCCCCTCCGCTAAAGTCACCGAGCCGGGCCCGAGCATCTCCACCTGTGACCAGGACCCCGAGCACCTCTACCAAACCGTTCACCCATGGTCGGTCTACGACGTGTCCGAGGACGAGTTGAAGGCAGGCTTCCAGCGGCTGCGGGACGGCCTTCCCGGGAAGGGGTGGAAGATCGTCCAGTACGGCCCGAACAAGAGCCGGGACAAGACCCTCGAACTCACGGCGGACTCCAAGACCGAGCCCTTCTCCGTGAACGCCGAACTCTGGGTATCGAGCCCGACAGTCGGCCACGAGAAGGAACCGAAGATCCTGATCAACATCGTCTCCGGCTGCTGGCGGGCTCCCAAGGGCACGGATCTCAACACCCAGTACTGACCGCAGAGGCACCGCCAGCCACTCGCCGCCGCCCAGTACAACACCGGGCTGGTGTTCCGTGATCCGGCTCGTGTCGCCTGGAGTGTTCTGACTCGTTGGGCCAGGCATGGATCTCTCTCCCGAACAGGAAGCGGAATCGCGCAAGTTGGCGGGGGACCGGCATGTGGCAGTCGATGTGGCGCTTCGGACCCGCGTCGTTTTGTGGACCGGGGAGGGACGGCGTCGCAAGGACGTCGCCGACCGAACGCCTTCGGCCACACCGGTAGAGGGGGCTCACTTGGCTTCGCCGACCCGGAGTACGGGATCGCCCTTGGCTATGCGATGAACAACATCATCGGGGCCCCATCGATATGCGTGCAATGTCACCGGTCGACGCGGTGCGAAAGTCGCTGGCGTAGCGGCAGGCATCACTGTTGTCGATGGCGTCCCGTGTCGTGGTACAGCCGATCACGGTTGGGGAGTGCGCCGGGGGCGTGTGCTGACCTGACCTCGGGTTTCATGGGGTTCGGTCGGGGCTTTCGGGCTCCGCCCGCGGCGTTTCCCGTAGCCGATCGCACCGCATGGGTAAGGCGACTCGCACCGCATGGGTGCGGCGACAGGGCCACAGCGGACGCGGTGCGATTTCGTTTCAAACGATACCGTATCGAATGAAGTAGTCTGGGTTCATGGCCCCCGACGCTCCTCACCCATCCACCGCCTCGCGGGCGACCGACCGCCCCGGGGACGCCTCGCCCTTCGCTCTCGGCTTGCTGCTGCGCCGGGCGCACTGGCGCGCGGCCGCTGTGATGGGGGAGGCGCTTCGGCCGCTCGGCGTGGAGTTGCGGCATTTCGCCGTGCTGATCGAGTTGGTCAACCACGGGCCCACGGTGCAGCGGGACCTGGCGGCGGCGACGGGGTCGGACAAGGCGGGAATCATGCGGGTCGTGGACGACCTGGAGCGGAAGGGCCTGGCCGTGCGCAAGGCCGTTCCGGGGGACCGGCGGGTGCGAGCCGTGGAGATCACGCCTCAGGGACTCGAACTCTTCGACGCGGCCCATGCGGCTGCGGGGCCGCTGGCCGAGCGGCTGGTCACCGAACTGGGACCCGGCGACATCGAGCAGCTGACGGCCCTGCTGACCCTGCTCGCCCATCCCGCGGACGGCGAGGCGTAAGCCCGCCCGCACCGGCCGCCCGCCGCATCGGCGCGCTTCGTCCCGTGCGATTTCCGCGGTGAACCTCCGGCCTTGAGAGCCGGCTGCGGCTGTCGTCGCCACGCGCCGGCCCGCTGACGGGGCGAGTCGTCCGCGCGGCCGGCGAGCCGCGTGTCCGGCCGGCGGCGTGCGTGCTCTTCACCCACGCCCGGCATCACTCACCGTCGTATCGACGGGCGTCACACCCGTCCCGCCGACAGGGCGGAACGCCCGGCCGCCCCTCAGCGCCGGGGTGCCCGATCGTCCAGGTGCAGAGCCCCCTCGGAGGGGGTGCGGGCCCCGAGGGTGCCGTGTGGCGTCCCGGGCCGGGCGTCACGCGGCATCCGCAGACCGCGGGGGTTACGCGGCGAGTCGCTCCGCGATTTCCTTCGCCTTGGCGGTCGCGTCCTCGAAGGCACGGTCGCGGGACGCCTCGTAGAGGGGGACCAGTTCCGACATGGCCGGGTTGCGGGGGGCCATGGTGAGTTCCGGGACGATGAAGTCGAGGTCCAGGCCGAGAGTTCCCTGGAGGACCGCCTCCAGATAGTTCTGTACGAACTCGTAGCCCTCGCGCGGGGTGCCCTGCGCGTAGGAGCCGCCGCGGCTGGCGACGACGATCGCGGGGGTGCCCTGCGCCGAGGGCGTCCCGCCCGCGGTACGGCCGAGCAGGAGCACGTTGTCCAGCCACGCCTTGAGGGTCGACGGGATCGAGAAGTTGTACATGGGAGCGCCGATCAGAACGGCGTCCGCCCGTTCCAGTTCCTCGATGAGCCGCTCGCGTGCGGCGAACGCGGCGGACTGCCCCGGGGTGCGCTCGGCGGGGGCGGCGTAACCGGCGGACCAGGCGTCGGCGGTGATGTGCGGGACAGGGTCGGCGGCCAGGTCACGGTGGATCACCGTGCCCTCCGGGTGCTGCTCTTCCCAGGTCTTGCGGAAGGCGGCCGTGACCGAACGGGACGAGGACGCCTCGCCGTAGAACACGGACGAGTCGATGTGCAGCAGCGTGGCCATGGGCTTTCTCCAAAGAACGACGCCCGAGGCGGGGAACCAGGGGCAGGGGATTCGCGCTCGATGATAGTTGCAGACGATACGGTATTAAGTGATACCGTTGTGAGCGTAACGGAGATGAACCCGACGAGCAGAGGGAGACGGGTGATCATGGACGTCTACGAGGCGGTCACGAGCCGACGAGCGGTGCGTCGATTCACCGACCGGCCTGTCCCGAGGAAGACGCTGGAGCGCGTGCTCTCCGCCGCGGCCTGGGCGCCGTCCGGATCGAACCTCCAGCCGTGGCACACCTACGTGCTGACCGACGCGCCACTGGCCGAAGTCAAGAAGCGGGCCGGCGAGCGCGTGGCCGCGGGCGACCCCTGGGACGCACCGGAGTACGAGATGTACCCGCCCGCACTGAAGTCTCCGTACCGCGAGCGCCGATCCGCCTTCGGCGAGCAGCGCTACGGCGCACTCGGCATCGCACGTGAGGACCTGGAGGCCCGCCAGCGGGCCGCCGCCGCGAACTGGGACTGCTTCGGCGCACCCGCTGCCCTGTTCTGCTACATCGACAAGGACATGGGTTCGCCCCAATGGGCCGATGCCGGCATGTATCTGCAGACCGTCATGCTGCTGCTGCGCGCCGAAGGGCTGCACAGCTGCACGCAGATGGCCTGGGCGAAGTACCACAAGACCGTCGCGGAGGTCCTGTCACCGCCGGACGGACTCATCCTCTTCTGCGGCATGTCGATCGGATTCGAAGACGTCACGGCGGGCGACGCCCGCACGGGCCGGGCGCCGCTGCACGAGACGGTCACGTTCGTCGACGGTCTCTGAGGCCCACTCCTCCCCGGTCGGCCAACCAGCCGTTTCATGCCGCACCCACCTAGCGGCTCATATGCCATATTGCGCACGTAAACCCGACGAAAGGCATGCTATGAAGATCGCAGTCATCGGCGGTACCGGACTGATCGGGTCGCAGGTCGTCAAGAACCTGAACGCCGCCGGGCACGAGGCGGTACCGCACTCGAAGTCCACCGGGGTCGACATCATCAGCGGCCAGGGACTGGACGAGGCGGTGGCGGGAGCCGACGTCGTCGTCAACCTGACGAACTCCCCGACCTTCGACGAAGCCTCCCTCCCCTTCTTCCAGACCTCGATGGACAACCTCCTGGCCGCGGCCGACAAGGGCGGCGTCGGCCATTTCGTCATCCTCTCGATCGTCGGCGTGGACCAGGTGCCGGAGCTGGACTACTACCGCGCCAAGGCGCTCCAGGAGAAGATCCTCGCGGGTGGGCCGATTCCCTACTCGATCGTGCGGGCCACGCAGTTCATGGACTTCATGGACGCGGTCCTGTCGTGGACCTCGGACGCCGACACCGTCCGGCTGCCCGCCACGCCCATCCAGCCCATCGCCTCCCAGGACGTGGCCACCGCGGTGGCGGAGGTCGCCGCGGGCGCCCCGCTGAACGGCATCCGCAACATCGCCGGCCCCGAGATCTTCACCCTGGACGAGCTGGGCCGGATCACCCTGTCGCACAAGGGCGACAGCCGGACCGTCGTCATCGACCCCACCGCCGGCATGTTCGCCGTCGTCAAGGGCGACGTGCTCACCGACCAGAACGCCCGCCTCGCCCCCACCCGCTACGCCGACTGGCTCTCCTGACATCCCCGCACTGTCGACGGGCGGACGGGCGGAGCAGACCGAGGAGGCGGATGTTCTTGGATGTCTTCGAGGCGGGCCGAGGCGGTGATGTAGAAGCCCGTCAGGTCGTCCCAGGTGAGCGGGTTGCCGAAGATCCGCGCCCACGGCGCGGCCGCCGGGTCGTCCTGCGGGCTCCGGCCGAGGCGGGAGCGGAAGACGATGCCCGGAGTGCCGATTCCCGCCCCGAGCGGACGAAGAGGGTCTGTGGATGGGAATTCGAGTACTCCTCAAGGGCAAAATCTTACGGTTTCGGCGATCACCGACCGTCTACTCAAGGAGTTGATCCCGTGGGCGATCTCATCGTCCTTCCGGGCCAGGGGCGAAAACTGGTCACCAAGGCACAGGAAGTAACCTTCAAGGCCACCGGAGCGCAGGGCTCCTCGGTGTCCATCTTCGAGGTCGTCGTTCCGCCGGGATTCGACACCGGTGCGCACTTCCACCAGCACTCGCAGGAGTTCTTCTACATCCTGGAGGGCGAGTTGGAACTCATGGCGTTCGAGCCGACCGAGCGCACGGACGACGACTGGCTCGACTGGGAGTCCGCCGACGGCGACCGCCTCGTCCGCGCGGGCGAGGGCAGTAGCATGTTCGTCCCGCCCAACACTCCGCACGCGTTCAGGAATGCCACGGACAGACCCGTGCGCATGCTGTTCCAGTGCTTCCCGTCGCCCGATCACGAACTCTACTTCGAGGAAATAGCGGAGATCTGGTCGACCTGCCGGTCCGTGGACGCCGAGGCCGTGGCACGTATGCGCAGCCGTTACGACGTCAGGCAGATCACGCCCATGCGATTCGAGCCGGCCGCGGTCCAGGCCGCCGGGGCGGCAGCGGCACCGGCGAACTGACCCCCGGGCGGACCATCGGCCAAAGACCGCCCGGCCGGCCGGAAGGCTCCCGTGGGGCACACGTCCCCGCGGGAGCCTCGTGCGTCCAGCCCGGGCGCCCGACACGGGGCTTCCTTATTGCATACTAGTTGTAATAAGGATCTTCTTGCAGAGAGGCGCAGCCATGGGCGGCTCCCCCATCGTGCTCGGTATCGAGTCGTCCTGCGACGAGACCGGTGCGGGGCTCGTCCGGGAAGGGCGGCTGCTCGGGCATGCGGTGGCGTCGAGCATGGACGAGCACGCCCACTACGGCGGCGTCGTACCGGAGATCGCGGCCCGCGCGCACGTGCACGCGGTCCGACCGGTGGTCGAACGCGCCCTGGACGAAGCCGGACTGCGGCTCACCGACATCGGCGCGGTGGCGGTGACCACCGGGCCGGGCCTGTCCGGCGCGCTCCAGGTCGGGCTGGCCGGGGCGAAGGGGCTGGCCTACGCGCTCGGTGTCCCGCTGCACGGTGTCCACCACCTCGCCGGCCACGTCGCCGCCGACACGCTCGAACACGGCCCGCTGCCCAACCCCTGCATGGTGCTGATCGTCTCCGGCGGCCATACGTCGTTGCTCCTCGTCCGCGACCTCGCCCGCGATCCCCTCGTCCACCTCGGCGACACCCTCGACGACGCCGCCGGGGAGTGCTTCGACAAGGTCGCGCGGGTCTTCGGGCTGCCGTATCCCGGCGGTCCGGCCATCGACCGGGCAGCGCGCGTGGGGGATCCGCGCGCTGTCCCCCTCCCCCGCCCCTTGCCGGGCTCGTACGACTTCTCCTTCTCGGGTCTGAAGACGGCGGCGGCGCGCTGGGCCGAGAGCCACGCGGGCGCGGAACTGCCGGTCGCCGACGGGGCCGCGTCCCTCCAGGAGGCGGTCGCGGACGTGCTGACCCGCAAGGCGGTCGCGGCCTGCGAGGCGCACGGCGTGGGCACGCTGGTCGTGGTCGGCGGGGTCGCCGCCAACTCACGGGTGCGCGCGCTGGCCGAGGAGAGGTGCCGGGCCGCCGGGCTCACCCTGCGCGTGCCGCCTCTGCGGCTGTGCACGGACAACGGCGCGATGATCGCCGCCGTCGGCGACCTCCTCGTCCGCGCCGGAGCCGAACCGGCGCCCCTGGACGTGTCCGTCGACCCGTCGGCGCCCCTGGAGTACGCGGCCCTGCATCCCGCGGCCCACCCCCGCAGGCCCTCGCAGCAGGTGAGTTCTCGGAAACGTCGCGTTCACGACGACAGGAATCGACGGTAACAACGGGTTCCTAGCGTGACGGTCCGTCGGCTCCCCCGTCCTGCCGATGACGCCAAGCGGGGCCCTGCTCCCGACGGAGTACCCGCACCCGCATCATCCGGAGGCGCGACATGAGCACCACCGAGTCACGGCTGACGACGCCGGAGCCGGCGAAATCCACCGAGGACCAGGCGGTCAGGGAGACCCTGGAGGACTACACCCTCCGCTTCGCTCCCCGCAGTTACCGCCGCTGGACCCCCATGGTCGTGGCGACCACCGCACTCGGCGGCATCGCCTACATGGCCGACTTCTCCATCGGCGCCGGCATCGGACTGACCCACGGCACCGGCAACGCGCTCGTGGCCATCGCGGTGGCCGCGGTCGTCATCTTCGTCACCGGCTTCCCGCTGGCGTACTACGGCGCCCGCTACAACATCGACCTCGACCTGATCACCCGGGGCTCCGGCTTCGGCTACTACGGTTCGGTCCTCACCAGCGTCATCTTCGCCAGCTTCACCTTCATCTTCTTCGCCCTCGAAGGCTCGATCATGGCCCAGGGCCTCAAGCTCGGCCTCGGACTGCCGCTGTGGCTGGGCTACCTGATCTCCACGCTCATGGTCATCCCGCTGGTGATCTACGGCATGAAGGCGCTCAGCAAGCTCCAGGTGTGGACGACCCCCGTCTGGCTGCTGCTGATGATCGGCCCGCTGGTCTACCTGATCGCCACCGACCCCGGCACGGTCGACCGCTTCCTGGCCTACGCCGGCACGGACGGCGACGGCGGCATCGACACCGCGTCCGTGCTGCTGGGTGCGGGCGTGTGCCTGTCGTTGATCGCGCAGATCGGCGAGCAGATCGACTATCTGCGCTTCATGCCACCCAAGACCGAGGCCAACAAGCGCACTTGGTGGACCGCCGTGGTCATGGCCGGTCCCGGCTGGGTGGTGCTCGGCGCGCTGAAGCAGGCCATCGGTGTCTTCCTCGCCGTCTACGTCCTCGCGAAGGTCGGCCCGGCCGCCGCGACCGAGCCGATCCAGCAGTTCCGCGGCGCCTTCGACGCGATGATGCCGTCCTGGATGGTCGTCCCGCTGGCCGTGGCCCTGGTGGTCATCAGCCAGATCAAGATCAATGTGACGAACGCGTACTCCGGTTCGCTGGCCTGGACGAACTCCTTCACCCGGGTCACCCGGCACTACCCCGGCCGCATGGTCTTCGTGCTGGTCAACCTCGGCTTCGCGCTCGCCCTGATGGAGGCCGACATGTTCAGCTTCCTCAACAGCATCCTCGGCTTCTACTCGAACTGCGCGATCGCCTGGGTCGTCACCGTGGCCACCGACATCGGCGTCAACAAGTACGTACTGAAGCTGTCCCCGCGCCGGCCGGAGTTCCGCCGGGGCATGCTGTACGCCGTCAACCCGGTCGGCGTCGTGGCCTTCGTCGCCGCCTCCGGCCTGTCGATCGCGATGTACTTCCACCTGCTCGGCGACGCCCTGCAGCCGTACTCCCCGGTGGCCGCGGCCGTGATCGCCTTCGTCCTGACCCCGCTGACGGCGATCGTCACCAAGGGCCGGTACTACCTCCGCCGCACCGACGACGGCATCACCGAGCCCCTCCTCGACGCGGCCGGCAACCCCAGCGCGGTCACCCTCGACTGCCACGTCTGCCGCCGGCCGTACGAACGCCCGGACCTGACGGCCTGCGCCACCCACGACGCGGTCGTCTGTTCCCTGTGCCTCAGCACCGACAAGACCGGCGACCACGTACTGCCGGTCGCCGCCCAGCCGTAGTACGCGCGCCGTAGTACGGCGCGAGGAGCATCGGACGGGCCGCCGCACGGGTACGCCGTCAGCACCGCGGCCGAAGAGCCGACCGGCCGTACGGCGCGCCGGTCCGCTGGAGGCCCGCGACCAACTGCCCTCCGAACCGGGGCAGATGGCCCGTGTCCGCGCCGCCGGCCGCACGCGAGCGCCGCGGCACGGGCATCGGCAGGGAGGTGCCGCGGCGGGCGTCCGGCCCTGGCCCGGCACCGTCACGGGGGCCGTGCGGCTCTGGGCGCACCCCGGCGACCGGCCCCAGACGTTCCCCGGCCGGCCCCGCCGCGTCATGCCCGCCGCACTGGTCGCGCCGACCGCGGCCACCGGCCCGCCCCGCTGCCGCTCGGCATCACCCTCGCCGCACCGCTCCCGGCCCGGCCGCCGTCACCGGGCCCCTCGCTCGCGGCCCCTGGCCGCCGCAGCACCGGAACCCCCCGCACACCCCCTTGCCCCGACGGCCGTCGTCGTACCGGCCTGCGCGCCGTGCGACCGGGGTTGCGGAGGAACCCGGCCGGCCGGGGCGAGTTCGTGCCCACCCTCTGGAAGCTACGGTTCCGGAACGCCTCGCAGTGAGACCGTTGGGTCCCGGCCCCAGTGCGACTATCGTCGGAATCCTGAGGTCAGGACGAGGAGGACGGCCGGTGATGCCGCAGGACGAGGCCGTGATCGGCTGTACGGGCAGGGTGCTCATCGGGACGCGCGGCTCCGCGGGCCCCGGCGAAGTGCTGGTCCGGGTCAGAGGCGGCTCCGAGACCTTCCTGGCCTGGTCCGAGGATCCCCTGCCTGCGGGCGCTACGGTCCTCGTGATCGAATCACGGGGGCGCCGCGAGGTCGGCGTCATCGAGTGGGTGGATCCATTGGACGCGCTCGACGGAGACACCGCCGGCGCAAGCTGAGGAGTACAGGCATGTTCGGATACCGCGTTCCCGCTCCCGACGAGGCGATGTTGATCTCGGGAGGCAGGCGGGGACTGGGGGGCGCTCCGTTCCGCGTGGTCACTGGCCATGGCAAGTTCGTGGTCCCGTTCTTCCGCAAGACCCGCTTCCTCTCCCTGGCCATGTGCGAGGCCGAGGTCACCGAGACCTGTGTGACCAAGCAGGGCATCTCGCTGCACGTTCGCGCAGTCATCGCCTTCAAGGTCGGCAACGACTCCGAGAGCATCATCAACGCAGGTCAGCGCTTCCTCTCCGACCAGGAGCAGATGTCGGTGCTGACCGGCCGGATCTTCGCCGGCCACCTGCGGGCCATCATCGGCTCGATGACCGTCGAGGAGATCGTCACCGAGCGACAGAAGCTCGCCGCCGAGGTGCTCGACACCTCGAAGGTGGAGATGGCGAAGATCGGCCTGATCGTCGACTCGCTCCAGATCCAGTCGATCGACGACGGCGACACCGGCTACATCGCCGCGATGTCCGCCCCGCACAAGGCGGCCATCCAGCGCCAGGCCCAGATCGCCCAGGCGCAGGCCACCCAGGCCTCGGTCGAGGCCGAGCAGGCGGCGGCCCGCAAGCAGGCCGAGTACGCCCGGCAGACCGCCGTCGTCCAGGCCGAGTACTCGGCCGAGGTGGACCGCGCCCAGGCGCAGGCCGCCCAGGCCGGACCGCTGGCGCAGGCCCACGCGCAGCAGGAGGTGCTCGCCGCGCAGACCGAACTGGCCGAGCGGCAGGCCGAGTTGCGCCAGCAGCAGCTGGTCGCCGAGGTCGTCAAGCCCGCCCAGGCCGAGGCCGAGCGGGTCAGGATCCTCGCCGCCGCCGAGGCCCAGCGCATGAAGATCCAGGCGGAGGCCGCGGCCTCCTACGACCGGGTGGCGCTGGACCGGATGATCATCGACCAGCTCCCGCAGATCGTGAAGGAGGCCGCCGGCGGTCTGGCCGGCGCCAACGTCAACGTCCTCAACGGCGCAGACGGCCTCGGCGAGATCGCCGCCGGTCTGGTCTCGCAGGGCCTGACGATCCTCGACTCGGTCCGGCACAACCTGAACGGCGGCCAGGACAAGAGCGACAACGACAACGACACCGGCCTGCTCCAGCTGCGCTCGGGCAAGGACCGGATGCCGGGCGACGACGGTCCGGTCAACGTCGACTAGCCGACCGGCCGACCAGCCGACCGGGGACCGCCCGCCGGCCGTCTCACGCCGGCGCGTACGCGTCCTCGTGGGCGACCGTGATGTGACGGTCCCGGCCGGGCGACTCCAGCTCGTCCAGCACGGCCACGGCCAGATCCTCGACGCTGATGGACGACCGTCCGTCGGCGCCGGTGAGCAGGGTGTCGGTGCCACGCCGGTAGCGGCCGGTCCGCTCGCCGGGCTCCAGCAGGGCCGGCGGGCTCAGACAGACCCAGTCGGCACCGGCGTGGGCCTGACAGGCCCGCAGCTGGGCGACGCCGGCCACGGCGACGGCCCGGTGCTCCGCGGGCACGTACACGGGGTTCTCGGCGACCAGCAGTTCGCGGTCGTCCGGGCTGCGCAGCGCGCCGGCGCCGCCGACCACGAGCACCCGGATCCCGAGCCGTGCGGCGGCGTCCAGCACCGTCCGGGTGGCGCCGACCAGGAACTCCTGGTCGGCGGGGAACGTCCGTACGGCCAGTACGACGGCGTCGGCGACCCCGGACCCGGCGGACCCGGCGAGCGCCTCGCGCACGGCGGCCGCGTCGGTGACGTCGACCGCGACCGGCGTCACTCCCGGGTCCTCACCCGTCGGCGTCCGGGACAGCGCCAGCACCCGGTGCCCGCGTGCCCTGGCCTCGGAGGTCACCCGGCCGCCGACCATCCCGGTGGCGCCGAGCACGGCGATCGTCAGCCCCGCCGTCCTCCCCGCCGTCATCTCTGCGGCCATCCCCGTGGCCGTCCTTGTGGCCTTCCTCGTGGTCATCGCAACTCTCCTTCTCCTGCCGGGTCTTCCTGGATCCGAGGGGACTGAACTGGGCGGCCAGCAGCGCGGTCAGGGCCGCCACGAAACCGAGGGTCTGCGCCACGCTCAGCGACTCCCCCCGGGCGAGGCCGATGGCGGTCGCGACCAGCGGGGACAGCAGCACCAGCGGGGCCGACGCGCCGACCGGGAGACGGCCGATCCCGCGGAACCACAGGGTGTACGCGATCAGCCCGCCCATGCTGCCGAGCCAGAGGTAGCCGGCGGCGGCGCCCGCGTCGATCCGCCCCGGTATCCCCTCGAACCCGAGCGTGAGCGGGAGCATCAGCAGTCCGCCGCAGGTCAGTTGCCAGCCGGCCAGGGCCAGCGGGCCGACCTCCGCGGGCCGGCCCCAGCGCTTGGTGAGGACGACCCCGCCCGCCATGGTCGCCGTATGCCCGAGGCCGGCGAGCACCCCGACGGCGTCCATTCCGGCTCCCGGTCCGAGTACGACGAGTCCGACGCCGAGCACGCCGGTCACCGCCCAGGCCAGCCGCCAGGCCGAGGGCCGCTCGTGCAGCAGCGCCATGGCCAGCCCGGCGACCAGCAGGGGCTGGGCGGCGCCGAGGGTGGCGGCGACCCCGCCGGGCAGCCGTTCGGCCGCCACGAACAGCAGCGGCATGGCACCGATGTTGAGGGCGCCGAGCACCGCGGTCCGCCACCACCACTCCCCGCGCGGCAGCACCCGGGTGATCGCCAGGGCGAGCAGTCCCGCGGGCAGGGCACGCATCAGCCCGGCGAACAGCGGATGCCCGGGCGGGAGCAGCCGCGTGGTCACGGCGTACGTGGTGCCCCAGGAGGCGGGGGCGAGCGCGGTCAGGGCGACGGTCGCCGCCCGCGCCGGGTACCGGTGCGTGGGGTGCGTGGCGTGCATGGGGGAAGTCTCGGCAGGAGGCCGCCATGATTCCAAAGCATCATTGTCATCACAGCCATGCACAAAACCGATCGATACGGTGGGCACGTGGATCTTCAGCAGCTGCGCTACGTCGTAGCCGTCGCCGACACCCTCAACTTCACCCGTGCCGCCGAGCGCTGCCTCGTCGTGCAGTCGTCCCTCAGTCACCGGATCGCCGCCCTGGAGCGGGAGTTGGGGGTCCGGCTGTTCGCCCGGTCCAGTCGCCGGGTCGAACTGACCGGCGCGGGCGCGGCGTTCCTCGTCGGCGCCCGCGAGTGTCTGGCCGCGGCCGACCGGGCCGTCGCGGACGCGGCCGCCGCGGCCGGGGTGGTACGCGGACGGCTCGGGGTCGGCGTCATCGTGACCACGGCCGCCGTGGACGTACCGGAGTTGCTGCAGCGATATCGCGCCGAACACCCGGAGGTGGCGGTCGCGTTGCGGTCCGGACGCAGCGACGACCTGGCGGCGGCGATCCGCGCCGGTGAGCTGGACATCGCGTTCCTGGGCCTGCCGGAGGGCGAGCGGCCGGCCGGGGTGGAGACGGTCGTCCTCGATCACGACGAGCATGTCCTGGTGGTGCCGGCCGGGCACCGGCTGGCGGGCGGGTCCCGGGTGACGCTGGCACAGATCGCCGGGGAGACGTTCGTGGACTTCGTGGCGGGGACGCCCGCGCGGGCCCAGTCGGACCAGGCGTTCACCGCCGCGGGTCTGGTCCGCGAAGTGGCGTACGAGGCCGGGGTGGTGGAGTTGATCACGCGGCTGGTCGGGCGCGGGCTCGGTGTCGCGCTGCTGCCGTCGGCGTTCATCCGGCCGCTCGCCGCCGGAGACCCCGAACTGGCCCTGGTTCCGCTGGCGGACGGGCCGCACCGGCTGGAGTACCTGGCGTGGAGCCGCTTCAACCCCAGCCCGGCCACCCGGGCGATGCTCGACGTCCTCGGGGTCCGGCCGGCCGCGTCCGACCGGCCCGGCACGGACGGGCACAGCCACGGCGGCTGACCGGAACGCCACGCGCCGGACGCGGCGCGACCGGCTCGGGGACCGGGGGCAAGGGCCGGTCGGCGCCGCCGATCAGCCGACCGCGGCAGGGCGGCGTCAGGGCCCCTCGAGCCGACCCCGCAGGCCCGCCTCCGTGAACGCCGAGACGATCTCCTCACGGCCCTCCGTGAAGTGGGCCCAGCTGTCGCAGTGGGCCGGGACCACCCGTCGCGCACCGAGCAGCCCGGCGGCGACGGCCGCGCCCTTGCCGTCGAGGACGAGGAGGGCGTCGTCCAGGACCGGCATGCGGGGTGCGCCGGCGAAGAGGACGGCGGTGTCGACGGGGCCGTACCGGTCGGCGATCTGCTGGACCAGCTCCAGGGAGGCGTTGTCGCCGCTGACGTAGACGCTGGGCAGGTCGGCGGAGGTCAGCAGGAATCCGGTGACCTCGCCGACGATCGGTTCGGAGCCCTTGGGGCCGTGCAGCGCGGGGGCGCCGGTCACGGTGACCGTACCGCCGTCGGGGCGCGGCAGCTCGACGGACTGCCACGCAGTGAGCGGCTCGGCGCCGCCGCCCAGCCGTTCCGCCGCCGCCGGCGTGGTGAAGGTGCGCGGGGTGGCGGCGAGCACGGCGCGTCCGGAGTGGTCGAGGTTGTCGGCGTGCTGGTCGTGCGAGAGCAGGACCACGTCGACGGGGCCCAGCTCGGCGGCGCTCGTGCGTGGCGGGGCGGTCTTGGTCAGGGTGCGGCCGCTGGGCGAGGGGTAGTCGCCGGGGTCGTCGAACGTCGGGTCGGTGAGGAAGCGGACGCCGCCGTACTCGATGAGGACGGTGGGACCGCCGAGGACACGGACGGGTATCCGCTCGCCGGACACGGAAAGCTCAGCGGTTTCGGCGTACTCAGCGGACATGACAGCTCACCTCACGGATAGCAGGGACATCATCCGTGAGGGACGCTACCCCTTCCTCACGGATCACGGCAAGCCGTACCATGAGAATCGTGAGTCCCGAAAACACCCGCGACCCAGCCCCGCCCCCCGCCCCCGGCGCCGAGCGGCACCTCGCCCTCGACCTCGCCAACAGCGTGATCACCCAGCCCGGCGGACGACGGACGGACCTCCTCGACACCCCCGCCGCCGCGCAGCGCTGGCTGGTGGACCGGGGCCTCGCCCCCGCCGACGCCGATCTGCGCGAGACGTGCGCGAGCCGGCTGCGGGCCCTGCGCGAGCGGATCCGTCCGCTGCTCGCCGCCCGGATCGACGGCCGCCCCGCCCCGCCCGACGCCCTGGACGCCGTCAACGAGGCACTGACCCGCGCCCCGGCCGCCTCCCTGCTGCACTGGTCCCCGCAGCGCGGCCTCCACCGCGCCGCCGCGCACCCCACCACCCAGATCATGGAGCGCGCCCTGGCCGCCCTCGCCGCCGACGCCGCCGACCTGCTGACCGGCCCCGACGCCGACCGCCTCATCGCCTGCGGCTCCGCCCCCTGCAGCCGCTACCTGCTCCGGCACGGCCGCCGCCACTGGTGCTCCACCCGCTGCGGCGACCGCGCCCGTGCGGCCCGCGCCTACGCCCGCCGCACCGGCAGGGACGAAGAGGAGCGGGCAGCGCCGTAGCAGGCCCGGCACGCATGAGGAGCCGCACGTAAGAAGCCCCACACAAGAAGCCACGCGCGAGAAGGTGCGCCTAAGAAGGTGCGCGTAAGAGAGCGGGGCGAGAACCCACCGGCAACAGACCCGACTCGTACGGGTGGCTTACCCGCACTCCCGCCGGTGACCTCGGCCCGGCGGCGGCACTCGGAAACCCTACGTATTGTAGGTTCCCAACCGCCAGCGGCCACACGTCTGTTCAACGGGGGACCCATGCCGGACACCGGGACGCAAGCCAGCGGGGAGGCCCGTGCGCGCAGTCTCGCGCCGACGGTGACCCTGCTGGTCGTCAGCCTGATCATCGCCGCCGTAGGCGTGTACGAGCTGTGCGGCTTCGGCCTGCACAGCCTGGACCGGCGTCCGCATCTGTTCAGCGACGGCCTCGCGACCGGCGGGGTGATCGTCGCCGCCGTGGCGGCCGGCGCGGCGGTGGGCAATCTGGCCTGGCATCTGACGGCGGCCCGCCGCGGCCAGGGTAAGTCCGGGTAAGACGGACACAGGGAGTTCCAAGGAAGGCGGACACAGGGAGATCCGGTAAGAGCGGATGCCGGTACGCTCCCGGTGAGCCCCGGCGCCCGGGCCATTCCCGTCCGCTCCGTATGAATCCGGTGAATGGCGCCGCATCGGGGCCGCGCTCACGCACTCCCGCGCTTACCCTACGAGCTGTAGGGTGAGCGTTTTGTCCTGTCCCCTCCCCACTCAAGGTGACCAGTCACCATGCCCGCTCAGCAGTCGGCCCTCATCGACGCGCAGGTCCCCGGTCAACGCGGTACCCGCCGCGAGTTCCAGATGCCCGCACCCAGCCCCCGGCTGCGCGCGGCGGCGGCCTCGACCACCGTCTGGTACCTGCGGCTGATCGCCGTGGTCAACGTCCTCGCGGTCGTCTCACTGCCGTTCCGCGAAGAGGTCCACGAGCACAACACCAGCAAACTCTTCACCCCGCACCAGGCCCATCCGCACCACGTGGGCGCCTTCTTCACGCCGTACCTGGCCACCGGCGGTCTGGTCTCGGCCACGCTCGCGATCTTCCTGATGCTGGTGATGCGCCGCCGCAAGCGGGCCGCGTGGGTGACCAACATGCTGCTCGCCGCCCCGCTCCTGCTCGTCTACGTCCTCGGCCTCACCCAGGACCGGTACGCCGACCACGTCTTCAACTGGGTCTCCGCCGCCCTGACCGCCCTGTTCGTCGCCGCCCTGCTGATCGGCCGGCGCGAGTTCAACGCGGTCGGCGACCCCTCCAACCCGAAGCTGGCGCTCGCCGTCGGCGCGGGCGCACTGCTCGCCACGGGCGGCCTCGGCACCCTGCTGGTGCACGCCACCAACAAGCTGCCCGGCGCCGGCCTGACCGACGAGATCTTCTACACGTACCTGCGCGGCATCAGCGTCGGCATCTTCGCCGACCGCATCGACCACGTCCACGCGCCCCGCTGGACCGACATCACGGTCAACATCCTGCTCGCCGCCGCCTTCTGCCTGGTCCTGTACGCCTGCTTCCGCTCCCCGCGCGGCCGCCGGCTGCTCACCGCCGAGGACGAGGAGAAGCTGCGCGCACTGCTCGACAAGCACGGCGCCCGCGACTCCCTCGGCTACTTCGCCCTGCGCCGCGACAAGGCCGCCGTCTTCTCCCCCACCGGCAAGGCGGCCGTCACCTACCGCGTCGTCGGCGCGGTCTCCCTCGCCTCCGGCGACCCCATCGGCGACCCCGAGGCCTGGCCCGGCGCCATCGACGCCTGGCTGGCGGAGGCCCGCAGCCACGCCTGGACCCCGGCCGTGATGGGCGCGAGCGAGGAGGCCGGCACGATCTACGCCCGCCATGGCCTGGACGCGCTGGAACTCGGGGACGAGGCGATCGTCGACATCGCGGACTTCACCCTGGAGGGCCGCGCCATGCGTGTGGTCCGCCAGGCCCACAACCGGGTCAAGCGAGCCGGGTACACCGTCCGCGTCCGCCGCCACGAGGACATCCCCGCCGAGGAGATGGCCCTGCTCATCGAGCGCGCCGACGACTGGCGCGACGGCGCCACCGAGCGCGGCTTCTCCATGGCCCTCGGCCGGCTCGGCGACGCGGGGGACGGCCGCTGCGTGATGCTGGAGTGCCGCGACGCGAACGACGAACCGCGCGCCCTGCTCAGCTTCGTCCCCTGGGGCGAGAACGGCCTCTCCCTGGACCTGATGCGCCGCGACCGCGACTGCGAGAACGGCCTGATGGAGTACATGGTCGTCGAACTCCTCCTCCAGGCGAAGGAGCTGGGCGTCCAGCGGGTCTCGCTGAACTTCGCCATGTTCCGCTCGGTCTTCGAACGCGGCGCCCGGCTCGGCGCGGGCCCGGTCCTGCGCCTGTGGCGCTCCACCCTCACCTTCTTCTCCCGCTGGTGGCAGATCGAGTCCCTCTACCGCGCCAACGCCAAGTACCGCCCGGTCTGGGAACCCCGCTTCCTCCTCTTCGCCAAGTCCAGCGACATCCCGAGGATCGGCCTGGCGAGCGCCCGTGCGGAGGGGTTCCTCACGCTGCCGGGGATGGGTGAGCGGTCGTAGGAGGGCTCCGGCTCCGGCGCAAGGTCAGCCGCCGGAGCCGCCCTTCACGATCCCGCCGCCGACGGTGAACCCGATGACCGCGCCGCCGCCCTCGCGCCGGAAGGCGAACGGCGCTCCGCCGTGGGCCATGGCGACCTCGCGGACGATGGACAGCCCGAGGCCCGAACCCGGCAGGGAGCGCGCGTCGGCGGCCCGGTAGAAGCGGTCGAAGATACGGATGAGGTCGCCCTCGGCGATGCCCGGCCCCCGGTCCAGCACCTCCACCCGTACGGTCCCGGGCCGCGCCGGTCCGGTGATGTTGATCTCGATCGGCGCCTTGCCGTCCCGGTCGAACTTGGCGGCGTTCTCCACGAGGTTGGACATGGCCCGCTGGAGCATCCCGGGCCGCCCGTCGGTGCTCGTGTCGCCGCTCGTGTGCAGGACGACCTCGCGGCCGGTGCGGCGCTTGGCCAGCCCCACCACCTCCTCGGCGATGTCGGCGAGGTCCACCTGCTGCGGCGGCTCCGTGTCGGACTGGCCGGCGGCGAGGTCGACCAGCTCGTTGACCAGGTCGGTCAGTTCCCGGGCCTCCTGGCCGAGGTCGGCGACCAGCTCCTCGCGGGTCGCGGGCGGCAGCTCGTCGATACGGCGGAGCAGGGAGATGTTGGTGCGCAGGGAGGTCAGCGGGGTGCGCAGTTCGTGGCCCGCGTCCTGGACGAGGCGGCGCTGGTCCTCCTCGGACTGCGCGAGCCGGCCCAGCATCCGGTCGAAGGCACGCCCGAGCCGCCCCACCTCGTCCAGACCGGCGACCGGCACCTCGATGCCCAGCCGGCGGGTGCGGGCCACGTCCTCCGCGGCGGAGGTGAGGATCACCAGCCGCCGGGTGATCCGCCGGGCCAGCCACCAACCGAAGAGCCCGGCCGCCACCACCACGGCCGCCATCAGGATCAGCGTGCGCTGCTGCAGGGTCCGCAGCAGGTCCTCGGTGTCGCTGAACTCCTGCGCGACCTGGACCGCGCCCCGCCCGTCGCCGAGCGAGACGGTGGCGATACGGAACAGGTCCTCGTCCACCCGCACGTCCTTGTGCTCGACCACCTTCCCGGCGGTCTGCGCGAGGGCCATGGCCTTGTCGTGGGAGGTGACGGGCAGCACCGGGTTGCCGTGGTCCACGATCTGGCCCTGCGCGCCCAGCACCTGCACATCGGTACGGGCCGGCCGGACCAGATCATGCCCCGGCCGGGACGAGGAGAAGTCCTCGGGCACCATCTCGTGCTGCCGTACCTCGTCCCGCACGTCCTGCACGACCTGCGAGAACACCGTCTGCTGGTCGACGCGGACCAGCCGGGCGGCGGAGCTGTACGACACGATGCCGACGAGGATCGTGACCGCGGCGGTGACGGCCGCGAAGGAGACGACGAAGGTGGTGCGCAGGGAGACCAGCTTGGGCCGGCGCCGGGCCAGCAACCGCCGCAACCGCCGCAGGCGGCCCACTCAGTCCTCCCGGAGCACGTAACCCACGCCCCGCACGGTGTGGATCAGCTGCGGGGCGCCGGGCTCGTCCAGCTTGCGGCGCAGGTAGCCGACGTACACGGCGAGGTTCTTGGAGCCGGGTCCGAAGTCGTACCCCCAGATCCGGTCGTAGATCGTGGAGTGGTCGAGCACGATGCCGGCGTTGCGCACGAGCAGTTCGAGCAGCTCGAACTCGGTGCGGGTCAGCTCCAGCTCGCGCTTGCCGCGCCAGGCCCGGCGGGCCTGCAGGTCCATACGGATACCGGCGGCTTCCACCTGCCGGTCGGAGATCTGGACGTCGGCCCGCCCGGTGTCGGTCCCGTTCCCGCCGCCGCTGCCGCCGGTCGTGGCGGGCACCGGGCTGGTACGGCGCAGGAGCGCGCGCAGCCGCGCGAAGACCTCTTCCACGTCGAACGGCTTGACGACGTAGTCGTCGGCCCCGGCGTCCAGGCCCGCGATACGGTCGGCGGTCTCCACGAGGGCGGTGAGCATGAGGATCGGGGTGCGGTTGCCCTCGGCACGCAGCACCCGGCAGACCTGGAGACCGTCGATCCCGGGCATCATCACATCGAGGAGGAGGACATCCGGCGGCGTCTTGTGGGCCTGCGCCAGCGCTTCCACACCGTCGGCGACCGCCGTCACCTCATACCCCTCCAGGGTCAGGGCACGCTCCAGGGCATGACGGATGGCACGGTCGTCTTCGGCGAGCAGCACAGTCTGGGGCACGCACCCAGTCTGCCAAGGCCGCCGCCCGTTCGGCCGGGACGGGCGGGCCTACGATCACCCTTTTTACCGCTCTCTCACCGTCACAAAGGAACCCGACCCCGCCCCCTACCGTCCTCTCACCATCGCACGGAGGTCGCGGTGGAGGCCCCGCTCCGCGCGCGGGCCGACAGGCAAGCGTGCGTCGGCGCCTCGGGGACGTCCGCCGGACGGCCGACGGCGAACTCCTTCCGCAGCACCGGCACGACCTCCTCGCCCAGCAGGTCGAGCTGCTCCAGCACGGTCTTCAGGGGCAGCCCCGCATGATCCATGAGGAACAGCTGGCGCTGGTAGTCGCCGGCGTACTCGCGAAAGCCCGGCGTCTTCTCGATCACCTGCTGCGGGGAGCCGACGGTCAGCGGGGTCTGCTCGGTGAAGTACTCCAGCGAGGGCGCCTCAGAACGCGTACGCGTCCCCGGTGTCCAGCACGAGCACCTTCAGCCGGTCGTTCGACCGGTCCTTGTCCACCACTCCGCCGCCCCACGCCGTGTCGATCTCCAGCGTGAACTCCGACGGCTGCTCCTCCAGCCGTACCGCCACCCGCAGCTGCTCCCCCGTCGTGTCCGCCGCCAGCCCGCCCGTCCCGCACAGCACCGTCCGCTCGTCCTCCCGCGCACACCGCGCGGGCAACTGCTGCGCCGGGGCCAACGGCACCGACCAGCGCAGCCGCACGCTCGCGTCCGAAACGGCGTCGGGCCCGTTGTTCCGCGGGGTCAGCCGCACCTCCACCTTGCCCCCGTCCATCGACGCGGTCCCGTGAAAGGCCAGGTCGGCCTCGGACACCGGAACCGGAGCCGCCACAGCTCCCCCCGGCACCAGGACCACACCGGCACACACCCCCGACACCGCCAAAGCCCGCATCCGCATCCGCACGCCGCTCACCACTCCCCACTGCCGTCGGCCCGACTGCCGTACGCAGGGATGTATGCCACCCGAGCCACCTCTCAGGCGCCCTCCAACAGGTGACAGGCTGGTGCCCATGCCGATCCTCCGCTCCGCCGCCCTGTTCGTCGTCGCCGCGCTGTTCGAGATCGGCGGTGCCTGGCTGATCTGGCAAGGCGTGCGGGAGCACAGGGGCTGGCTGTGGATGACCGGCGGAGTCCTCGCCCTCGGCGCGTACGGCTTCGTCGCCACCTTCCAGCCCGACGCCCACTTCGGCCGCATCCTGGCCGCGTACGGCGGCATCTTCGTGGCGGGCTCGATCCTGTGGGGGATGGTCGCCGACGGCTACCGCCCCGACCGCTACGACGTCACGGGCACCCTCATCTGCCTCGTCGGCATGGCCGTGATCATGTGGGCGCCGCGGAACGGCGCCTGAACCTCACTTACGCTGGGCGGAGCCCACCGCCACCGGAACACCAGGAGTTGCCCCATGGCCCCCGCCTCCCGCATCGCCGTCGTCACCGGTGCGAGCAGCGGCATCGGAGCCGCCACCGCCCGGCAGCTCGCCGAGGCCGGCTACCGCGTCGTCCTCACCGCCCGCCGCGCGGACCGCATCGAGGCGATCGCCGAGGAGCTGACGAAGGCGGGCCACTCGGCGACGGCGTACCCGCTGGACGTGACGGACCGCGCGGCGGTCGACGAGTTCGCGACGGCCTTCGCCGCGATCGGCGTCCTGGTCAACAACGCGGGCGGCGCCCTCGGCGCGGACCCGGTGGCCACCGGCGACCCGGCGCAGTGGCGCGCGATGTACGAGACGAACGTCATCGGCACCCTGAACGTCACCCAGGCCCTGCTCCCCAAGCTGGAGGCGAGCGGCGACGGCGTGGTGGTGGTCGTCTCCTCCACCGCCGGCTTCGGCACGTACGAGGGCGGCGCGGGCTATGTCGCCGCCAAGCACGGCGAGCACGTCCTCGCCGAGACCCTCCGCCTGGAGATCGTCGGCCGGCCGGTGCGCGTCATCGAGATCGCCCCCGGCATGGTCAAGACCGACGAGTTCGCCCTGACCCGCTTCGGCGGCGACAAGGAGCGGGCGGAGAAGGTCTACCAGGGCGTGGCGGAACCCCTCACCGCGGACGACGTGGCCGAGACGATCACCTGGACGGTCACCCGCCCCAGCCACGTCAACGTCGACCTCCTGGTGCTGCGCCCCCGCGCCCAGGCCTCCAACACCAAGGTCCACCGGGAACCGTGATGCCCGAGGCCGACTCCCCCGACCTTCCCGACTCACTCGAAAAACGCCGCCTGGCCGAAGAGACCAGGAACGAACGCAAGGTCTGGTACTTCCTCGCCTACTTCCTCTTCGGCATCCACATCGTGGCCTTCGTCATGATCTACGCGGTCCGGCACGGGAAGTGAGCACGCGTGGAGGGCGTCAGCCCTTCACGCAGACCACCTGCCTGAGCTTCGCCACGACCTCCACGAGGTCCCCCTGCTGGTCGATGACCTGGTCGATCGACTTGTAGGCGCCCGGGATCTCGTCCACGACGCCGGAGTCCTTGCGGCACTCCACGCCCCGGGTCTGCTCCTCCAGGTCCTTCGTCGAGAAACGCTTCTTCGCGGCGTTACGGCTCATCCGCCGACCCGCGCCGTGCGAGGCCGAGTTGAAGGCCTTCTCGTTGCCGAGACCCTTCACGATGTACGAGCCCGTCCCCATGGAGCCCGGGATGATCCCGTACTCGCCGGAGCCGGCCCGGATCGCGCCCTTGCGGGTGACGAGCAGGTCCATGCCCTCGTACCGCTCCTCCGCCACGTAGTTGTGGTGGCAGGAGATCTCCGGCTCGAAGACCGGCTTGGCCTTCTTGAACTCCTTGCGGATCACGTCCTTCAGGAGCGCCATCATGAGCGTGCGGTTGTACTTGGCGTACTCCTGCGCCCAGAACAGGTCGTTGCGGTAGTCCGCCATCTGCGGGGTGTCCGACACGAAGACGGCGAGGTCACGGTCGACCAGGCCCTGGTTGTGCGGGAGCTTCTGGGCCACGCCGATGTGGTGCTCGGCGAGTTCCTTGCCGATGTTGCGGGAGCCGGAGTGAAGCATGAGCCATACAGAACCGGCCGTATCTATGCACACCTCGACAAAGTGGTTACCGCTTCCGAGCGTTCCCATCTGCTTCGAGGCGCGTTCCTGACGGAATTTGACCGCATCAGCAACCCCCTCGAACCGCCCCCAGAAGTCGTCCCACCCCGACGTGGCCAGCCCGTGGAACCGCCCCGGCTCGACCGGGTCCTCATGCATCCCCCGGCCCACCGGAATCGCCTGCTCGATCTTCGAGCGCAGGCGGGAGAGGTCGCCCGGCAGGTCGTTGGCCGTCAGCGACGTCTTCACCGCCGACATCCCGCAGCCGATGTCCACCCCGACCGCCGCCGGGCACACCGCGCCCTGCATCGCGATCACCGAGCCGACCGTCGCGCCCTTGCCGTAGTGGACGTCCGGCATGACGGCCAGGCCCTTGATCCACGGCAGGGTCGCCACGTTCTGGAGCTGGCGCAGGGCCACGTCCTCGACCGTCGCGGGGTCCGTCCACATCCGGATCGGTACCTTCGCGCCCGGCATCTCCACATACGACATGACTTCCCCATTCCCCCGTACACAACAACAAAAGACTTAAAAGCAGCAAAACGCAAAAGCGGCGCCAAGGTCGATGAAATAGGACAGGGGACCGGCGTCCACCGCAGTGCGTGCGATACACATTGTCTCCAGGGGGCGCCCCGCTGCGGCAAGCGAATAACCAGCGGGGACACTGGAGCGGCCCGAGAGCGCAGACCCGAGAGGAGCCCGACCGTGCAGCGGAAGGCGTACGTACCCGGCACCGCCGTCCTCCTCGCGGCGCTGCTGGCCGGTTGCACGAGCGGCTCGGGCGGTGACACCGCGACGGACAACGCCAACCCCGGCGACGCGAGCACGACCGCGGCCGCCGCGCCGCCGGGCAAGTACCGCACGCTGCCCGAGCCCTGCGGCGCGGTCGGCCACGACACCCTCGACTCGCTGCTGCCGGGCATCAAGCAGATCGCCGATCCCGATCAGCGCAGCAAGGCCTACCAGGGCGACGCGGAGCTGACGTACGACACCGACCGCAAGGTCGGCTGCCGTTGGAAGGTCGACTCCCAGGACGCCACGGACCATCTGTCGGTCGACTTCGAGCGCGTGGTGTCGTACGACAACACGGTCAGCGACGACGATCAGGCGAAGAAGCTCTTCGACGACAAGCAGTCGGCCGCCGGCCTCCCGGAGCCGAGCGGTTCCGGTTCTCCGTCGGCGAGCGGGACTCCGTCCCCGTCGGCCGACAGCACCCCCTCGGGGTCCCCGAGCGGCTCCGCCTCCCCCTCGGGCTCCGCGTCCGGCTCCCCCTCCGGCTCCGCGTCGTCCCCCGGTGCCACTCCGACCGATCTGCAACCGCGCGTGCTGACCGATCTCGGTGACCAGGCGTATCTGAACGACCAGCTCGCCACGTCCGGTTCGACGGCCGAACAGCGGACGGTGACTGTGGTGTTCCGCACGTCCAACGTCCTCGTCACCATCGTGTACGAGGAGCAGCCGATGGCGACGGGCACGGTCCCGGACAGCAAGGAAATGCAGGACAGGGCCCGTAATCTGGCTGCCCGGCTGGACGACGCGCTGGGCGGCTGACGGCCGCCGCGACCCGTTGTTCCCCCGCTCGCAAAGAACGCGAACCGAAACCGCACAGCTCCTTCACCGCGTACCGTGGCCCCGCAGGAACCCGAACGATCACCGAGCGTAGTGAAGGAACCATGCAGCGAGCAGTCCAGCGAGACGACCGTGCCCTGGGGGTACCTCCCGCGAAGCGGAGGAGTGAGGGGCGTGGCAAGCGCCTGAGCCGTGTGCTTGTCTGCGCGGCAGCCGTTCCCGCGGTGCTGATCACCGCCGCCTGTTCGTCGGACTCGGGCGATTCCAAGAGCAAGGGCGGCGACAGCAGCGCGCAGGCGTCGACGGGCGGTTCCGGTACGCCGTCGTCGGCGGGCGCGTCCCCGACCGTGCAGGCCGCGGCGTACAAGAAGCTTCCGGACCCGTGCGCGATGCTGTCGAAGAAGACGCTGACGGACCTGGTGCCGAAGGCCGCTTCCGCGGGCAAGAAGGGCACCTCGAACGACTCGTCCGCGCGCTCCTCCTGTTCCTGGAGCAGCCTGGACAACAACGGTGTGAAGGGCTCGCAGTTCCGCTGGCTGAACGTCTCGCTGCTGCGCTTCGACTCGGACACCGCGCGCGGCTCCGGTGACGCGCAGGCCCACACGTACTTCACGCAGCAGGTCAAGGACGCCCAGACGGTGGACGGCGCGCAGAACGCCAAGCAGGTGCCGCTGTCCGGCGCGGGCGCGGAGGCGGCGGCGGTGCGCTACGACCTGAAGAAGAAGGAAGGCCTCTTCAAGCAGCAGACGGTGGTGGCCCGGGTCGAGAACGTGGTCGTCACGCTCGACTACAACGGTGCCGGTCTCGCGGGCGACGAGACCCCGAGCGCGGACGACCTGACGCAGGCGGCGGAGAAGGCGGTCAAGGAGGCGGTCGGAGCGGTCTCCGCGGCCAACGGCGCCTCGTCGTCGGGTTCGTCGGCGTCCTCGCCCGCGCCGTCCGAGTCGGCGTCGAAGGACCCGGCCAAGTCGCCCTCCTCGTCCCCTTCTTCCAGCGCCTCCCCGTCCAAGTCGGCGGACAAGAAGAGCTGATCGCCGGTCCGCTCCAACCGGGCGTCCCGGTCGTCCGCCGACGGCCGGGACGGCGCCGAACCCCTGTCCGATGCCACGTTCGCCGTGAGCGTGTGCCACCCTGTTGCGCGCAACAACAGGCAAGGGGAGGGGAGTACGAGTGGCCGCGCCACTGCAACTGACCCGGATGCACCGCATTCTCATCGGCGTGGTCGTTTCCGGCGCCTTGATCATCGCCGGCATCGGCTTCGCCGGCTCGTACGCGGCGGTCCGAGCGCTGGCCATCAAGAAGGGCTTCGGGAACTTCTCGTACGTGTTCCCGGTCGGTATCGACGCGGGTATCTGCGTCCTGCTGGCCCTGGATCTGCTGCTGACCTGGATCCGTATCCCCTTCCCCCTCCTGCGGCAGACGGCGTGGCTGCTGACGGCGGCGACGATCGCGTTCAACGGCGCCGCCGCCTGGCCGGATCCGCTGGGCGTGGGGATGCACGCGGTGATCCCGATCCTGTTCGTGGTCGCGGTCGAGGCGGCCCGCCACGCGGTCGGCCGGATCGCGGACATCACGGCCGACAAGCACATGGAGGGCGTCCGCATCACGCGCTGGCTGCTCTCGCCGCTCCCGACGTTCCTGCTGTGGCGCCGGATGAAACTGTGGGAGCTGCGCTCCTACGACCAGGTCATCAAGCTGGAGCAGGAACGTCTCGTCTACCAGGCCCGGCTGCGCTCGCGGTTCGGGCGCGCGTGGCGCCGGAAGGCTCCGGTGGAGTCGCTGATGCCGCTGCGGCTGGCGCGGTACGGCGTTCCGCTGGCGGAGACGGCCCCGGCGGGCCTGGCGGCGGCGGGGATCGAGCCGACGCTTCTGCCGCCCGCGCCGCCGCAGCCACAGCTGACCGCCGCCGCGGGCGGTCGGGCCGCCGGGCCGGCGCCCGTCCTCCCCCAGCAGGCGGGGCCGCGTGGCGAGCGGCGCGGCGAGCCGCCGATCGAGGTGGACGAGCAGAGCCCCTGGTTCCAGGCCCCGCAGCAGATCGAGTACCACGGCGGCTACGACCCGACCTACGAGCCGCCGCCGGAGCCCCAGTACCTCCCGGAGGAGGAGTACGAGGAGTGGTACGAGGAGCAGCCGGCGGAGCAGTTCCAGCAGCCGTCCCCGGAGGAGACCGGCAGCTTTCCCATCCCGGTGGGCCCGAACCGTACCCGCGAACTCGGCGAGGGCGGCGGCCTCCCGGAGCCGGAGCCGACCGAGGAGGACTTCTACCAGGTCTTCCGTAAGTCGATAGACGGCAGCTACCCGACGGGCCCCCAGCTCAAGGACGACGTCGAGGCGACCTTCGGCATCACCCTCACGCTGAACGACGCCAATCGCATGGTCAACCGCTTCACCAACCGCCACACCGCGGAGCTGCAGGACGACCACATCGCATAACGCCAAGAGAAGAAGCCGATAAAAGAAGGGGCCCTCCGGCACAGGAGGGCCCCTTCTTTTCTTACGCGGTTTCTTCCGGGCTCTTACTCGCCGAGCAGCCTGCGCACCCGCTCCTGCCCGACCGCGAGCAGCAGCGTGGGCAGACGCGGCCCGGTGTCGCGGCCGACGAGCAGGTGGTACAGCAGGGCGAAGAAGGTCCGCTGGGCCGTCTTGATCTCCGGCGGCAGCTCCTTGGGCGTGGCGTCGGCGGAGAAGCCGGCCTGCACCTTCGGCACGCCGTAGACGAGGTGGGTCAGCCCGTCGAGGGACCAGTGCTCGGCGAGGCCGTCGAGCAGCAGGCGTACGGACTGCTGGGAGGCCTCGTCGAGGGACTTGAGCAGTTCGGCGTCGGGCTCCTCGCGCACGATGGTCCGCTGGTCGACGGGGACGTGCGTGTTGATCCAGGCCTCGGCCTTGTCGTAGCGGGGACGCGCCTCGTCCAGGGTGGCCAGCGGCTGCTCCGGGTCCAGCTCGGAGAGGATCCGCAGCGCCTGGTCCTCGTGCCCGGCGGTGATGTCGGCGACGGAGGCGAGCGTGCGGTACGGCAGCGGACGCGACGTCTTCGCCAGCTCACCGGCGGCGGTGCCGACGGCGCGGCTGTGGGCGGCGACGTCGGCCGGGAGGGCGGAGCCGTCGGCGACCTTGCCGGCCAGCTTGTCCCACTCGTCGTAGAGCCGCTGGATCTCCTGGTCGAAGGCGATCTTGAAGGACTGGTTGGGCCGGCGGCGGGCGTAGAGCCAGCGCAGGATCTGCGGCTCCATGATCTTCAGCGCGTCGCCGGGCGTGGGCACACCGCCGCGCGAGGACGACATCTTGGCCATGCCGGAGATGCCGACGAAGGCGTACATCGGGCCGATGGGCTGCTTGCCGTCGAAGATGCCGACGATCTGCCCGCCGACCTGGAAGGAGGACCCCGGCGAGGAGTGGTCGACGCCGCTCGGCTCGAAGATGACGCCCTCGTAGGCCCAGCGCATGGGCCAGTCGACCTTCCAGACCAGCTTGCCGCGGTTGAACTCGCTCAGCCGGACGGTCTCGGAGAAGCCGCAGGCGGTGCAGGTGTAGGCCAGTTCGGTGGTGTCGTCGTCGTACGACGTGACGGTCGTCAGGTCCTTGCCGCAGTTGCCGCAGTACGGCTTGTACGGGAAGTACCCGGCGGAGCCGGAGCTGCCGTCGTCCTCGGCGGCGGCGCCCGAGCCCTCCTCGGCCTCCAGCTCGGCCTCGTCCACGGCCTTCTGCTGCTGCTTCTTGGCCGGGGCCTTCTTGGTCCGGTACTGGTCGAGGATCGCGTCGATGTCGGCGCGGTGCTTCATGGCGTGCAGGACCTGCTCGCGGTAGACCCCGGAGGTGTACTGCGCGGTCTGGCTGATCCCGTCGAACTCGACGCCCAGCTCGGCCAGCGCCTCGACCATCGCGGCCTTGAAGTGCTCGGCCCAGTTCGCGTACGACGAGCCCTGCGGTGCCGGGACGGAGGTCAGCGGCTTGCCGATGTGCTCGGCCCAGGAGTCGTCGACCCCGGCGATGCCCTGGGGCACCTTGCGGTAGCGGTCGTAGTCGTCCCAGGAGATCAGGTGCCGGACCTGGTATCCGCGCCGGCGGATCTCGTCGGCGACGAGGTGCGGGGTCATGACCTCGCGGAGATTGCCCAGGTGAATGGGCCCGGAGGGGGAGAGTCCGGACGCGACGACGACGGGTTTACCCGGGGCCCGGCGCTCCGACTCCTCGATGACGTCATCCGCGAAACGGGAGACCCAGTCGGCGGTCTCGGTGCTCTGAGCCACGATCGGCACGTCCTTCTTTCTGAACGGGGTGACGGTCCATTCTCCCAGACCTCCTCGCGCCCGCGAAAACCGCTTTACCCACCATGGGATACTGGCCGGGTCTATCCATCCCCACGAGGAGAACGGCACCCCTTCCTATGGCCTCGGTCACGTCCCTCAGCGATTCCGTCCAGCAGCACCTCGCGTCCGCCCTCACGGCCACCCTGCCCGAGGCCGCCGGCGCGGACCCGCTGCTGCGACGAAGCGACCGGGCCGACTTCCAGGCCAACGGGATCCTGGCCCTGGCCAAGAAGGCGAAGGCGAACCCGAGGGAGCTGGCGACGCAGGTCATCTCCCAGGTGGTCACCGGCGACGAGCTGATCAAGGACGTCGAGGTCTCGGGCCCCGGCTTCCTGAACATCACGATCGCGGACCGGGCGATCACCGCGAACCTGGCCGCACGGTACGCGGACGAGACGGGCCGGCTCGGCGTGCCGACCGCCGCGCGCCCGGGCACGACGGTGGTCGACTACGCGCAGCCGAACGTGGCCAAGGAGATGCACGTGGGCCATCTGCGGTCGGCGGTCATCGGCGACGCGGCGGTCCACCTCCTCGAGTTCACCGGCGAGAACGTGGTCCGGCGCCACCACATCGGCGACTGGGGCACGCAGTTCGGCATGCTCATCCAGTACCTGGAAGAGCACCCGCACGAGCTGGACCACAAGGACGCCCAGGTGAGTGGCGAGGAGGCGATGTCGAACCTCGACCGTCTCTACAAGGCCGCGCGGGGGAAGTTCGACTCCGACGAGGAGTTCAAGACGCGGGCGCGCCGCCGGGTGGTGGACCTCCAGGCCGGCGACCCGAAGACGCTGGCGACGTGGCAGAAGTTCGTGGACGAGTCGAAGATCTACTTCTTCTCGGTCTTCGAGAAGCTGGACATGGAGATCCAGGACCCGGACATCGTCGGCGAGTCGGGCTACAACGACATGCTGGCCGAGACCTGCCGCCTCCTCGAGGAGTCGGGCGTGGCCGTCCGCTCCGAGGGCGCCCTGTGTGTCTTCTTCGACGACATCAAGGGCCCGGACGGCAACCCGGTCCCGCTGATCGTGCAGAAGTCGGACGGCGGCTACGGCTACGCGGCGACCGACCTCTCGGCCATCCGCGACCGCGTCTTCAACCTGAAGGCGAACACGCTGCTCTACGTCGTGGACGCCCGCCAGGCCCTGCACTTCCGGATGGTCTTCGAGACCGCGCGCAGGATCGGCTGGCTGAACGACGACGTGACGGCGGTGCAGCTGGCCTTCGGCACGGTCCTCGGCAAGGACGGCAAGCCGTTCAAGACGCGTGAGGGTGAGACGGTCCGCCTGGTGGACCTGCTGGACGAGGCGGTCGAGCGCGCGTCCGCGGTGGTCCGGGAGAAGGCGCAGGACCTCTCGGAGGCGGAGATCGCCGAGCGCGGCGCCCAGGTGGGCATCGGCGCGGTGAAGTACGCGGACCTGTCGACGTCGGCGAACCGGGACTACAAGTTCGACCTGGACCAGATGGTCTCGCTCAACGGCGACACGAGCGTCTACCTCCAGTACGCGTACGCCCGTATCCAGTCCATCCTCCGCAAGGCCGGCGAGATCCGCCCGGCCGCGCACCCGGAGCTGGAACTGGCCGGTGCGGAGCGGGCGTTGGGCCTGCACGCCGACTTCTTCGCGGAGACGGTGGCGGAGGCGGCGGCGGAGTACGCCCCGCACAAGCTGGCGGCGTACCTGTACCAGCTGGCGTCCCTGTACACGACGTTCTACGACAAGTGCCCGGTCCTGAAGGCCGAGACGCGCGAGCAGGTGGAGAACCGCCTCTTCCTGTGCGACGTGACGGCCCGCACCCTGCACCGGGGCATGGCCCTGCTGGGCATCAGGACGCCGGAAAAGCTCTGACCGGCGCCCCTCGGAGTCTGTGGAGCCGCACCGCCTCCCCAGACTCCGAGGGAGCCGAGCCCGAGGTACGTGCGGCAAGAAGGCCGAGCGCGGGAGCGTACGCCCTCTGACAGCGGCTGGCCGCAGAACGCGTCTTCCCGCACCATCCACGTCCGCGACTCAAAGAACGACCCCTCCGACAGCCCGATCCCGCGGCTCGCGTCCTCCGCCCGGGCCTTCCTCACCGGCTCCCTCGCCTGACCGTCGGCCCCGCCCGCCGCGAGGCTCCCGCTGGGGCCAGAACAGCACGTACGCCGCCGAGCCGATGCAGAAGGCCAGCCGGACGAGGCCCCGGGTGGAGTCCGACGGGATCAGCAGGGCGCCGCCGTAGAGGGAGATGAGGGCGATCCAGCTGACCCAGGGGACCAGCCGGCGTTGGCCGATGGAGTCCCAGATGAGGGTGCCGAGGAGGACCGAGGCGTTGTAGTACGTGTACACGCTCGGGTCCAGCATGATGCGGGCGTCGGCCGCCAGGAAGACGACCGCCGGCCAGCGGTTGCGGCGTACCGCCAGTACGCCCAGGGCCACGCCCAGGGCCATCTGGGCGGGGCGGTCCCACGGCGGAGTCACGGGGTCGTGCACGCCGAACCAGCGCAGGGAGGACGCCGGTTGGTTGGGGATGGCGAAACGGGCCGCCTGCAGGGTTTCCAGGTGGGACAGGTAGAAGGGCAGCCAGGCCACCGCCACCAGGCCGAAGGCCCAGGCCGCCGAACGCAGCCGGGCCGGGCGGGGCACGGCCAGCAGCAGGGGGAGGAAACCCACCGCCCAGGGTTTCGAGTCGACCGCCAGCGCCAGGAAGACGCCCACCGCCGTCGCGTTGCCACGGACCAGCGCCCGTACGGCGAGGGTGGTGAAGAACAACGCCAGGACGTCGTCGAGGTGGGCGAAGCGGACCGAGACCTCCACCCACATCGGGATGAAGGCGGCGCCGGCGATCAGGACGCGCTGCTGCAGGCGTTTGTGGTTGAGTCCGGTGCCCCGGTTGTGGTCGGCGGCGGCGCGGCCGATCAGCACCAGCATGTACAGGCCGAGGCCGGACATGAACGCGTCCGCGAGTTTCTCGCCGACGGCGAGCGGGAACGGCGCGAAGAGTCCGGCGACCAGAAAGCTGACCGGGCCTATCTGCAGCTCGGGGTGATTGGCGTAGAGGGCCAGGCCGCCGCCGGAGGCCTGCTCGAAGAGCAGTTGCTGGCCCTCGCGCAGATAGTGCCAGGACACGGCCGCGTGGCGTTCGGCCACCACGAACCAGGCGGCCGTCCACAGGGTGAGCAACACGATGTGCCACCGCACCGGGTAACGCCCGATCCACACTGTCCGCTTCCGTCCTTCCCGTCATCGCACCGTTCGTTAAGAGGGGCTGAGAAGGCCACGGGTTCATCGGCGGGGACCGGCAACAGGATTGTCAGTGGGGCCCTTTACAGTCACCGGCATGGCGACTCTTCCCAACCCGCTGCCCCAGTTGGCCCTTGACCCCAGCGGGCGTTCACTGGGGCTGCGGCTCCCTCCCGGCCGGCTGGTCGACGCGACGGACGACGGCCCCTGGCACGAGCCCCTGCTGTGGTACGCGGAGAAGCCGGCCGGGCCCGGCACCTGGAAGGCGCTGGGCGCGCCCGGCGCCCGGGTCGGCCTGCTGCCGGTGCTCGTGGATCTGGGCGGTCCCGGAGGCGGCCCGGAGGACTGGGGCCTGCTGCCCGGCGAGACCTCGTACCCGGGTGACCACGACGCCGAGGACATCCTCGCCGAGTACTGGGAGGAGGAGACGGAGGAGCTGGAGGACACGGAGGAGACGGCGCCGTTCGGGTACGAGTGGCCCGGTCTCGCGCCCGCCGCCCACCTCGCCGCCGACCCGGACACCCGCGCCGCCCAGGTCGCCGACGCCCTGGAGAGCGGCCGGGACGCGCTGATCGAGGAGGCGCATCTCGCCCTGGTCCCGGCTCGCCGGTCCGCCGACATACCGGCGGCGATCGGCTGGACGGGTCCGGTGAACTACGACGGCGACGTGGCCCGCATATGCGCGGTCCTGCGCTCCTGGGAGGACCGCTTCGGCATCCGGGTGGTGGCCCTCGGCCTGGACACCCTCGTCGTGGCCGTCGCGGCCCCGCCGGCCACCGTGGAGGACGCCGAGGCGGTGGCGGCGGAGCACTTCGCGTTCTGCCCGGACAACATCACCCAGAGCCATCGGGCCACCCTGCGGGCCTACGCCGAGAAACTGGTCGGCCAGGACACCTGGACCTTCTGGTGGGACTGAGGGACCTTCCGGTGGGACCGAGCCCGGCGCGGGTCAGCCCCTGACGCCCCGCTCCGGCCCCGGCTCCAGCCCCCGCCCCAGCCTGCGCAGCCCCTCCGCGATCTCCTCCGGGGTCTGGGTGACGAAGCACAGCCGGAGGGTGGCGGGGTCGGGCGCACCGGCGTAGAAGGGCGCGCCGGGGACGTAGGCCACGTTCTGCTCGACCACGCGCGGGAGCAGGGCGACGGTGTCGTACGACTCCGGCAGCCGGACCCACAGGAACATCCCGCCCTCGGGCCGGCTCCACTGCGAGCCGGCCGGAAGGGCGCCGGGCAGGCCCGCCAGCATGGCGTCCCGGCGGGCGCCGTACACGGAACGCACCCGCGCCACGTGCGCGTCCAGGACGTCCAGATAGCGGGCGGCGGCAAGCTGGTTGAGCGTCGGGGTGTGCAGGTCCACCGCCTGCTTGGCCACCGCGCACGCCCGGCGCAGCTCGGCCGGCGCGCGCAGCCAGCCGAGGCGCAGTCCGGGGGCCATGATCTTGGAGAAGGAGCCGAGCAGGACCGTCCGGTCCTCGGCGCCGGGCAGCGAGGCGAGCCAGGGGACGCGCTCGCCGTCGTAGCGGAGCTCGCCGTAGGGGTCGTCCTCGACGATCCACAGGCCCGCGCGGGCGGCCACGCCGGCGATCGCCGCGCGGCGCGGCGCGGGCATCGTCCGGCCGGTGGGGTTCTGGAAGGTGGGGACCAGGTAGAGCAGCTTCGGGCGCTCGCGCCGGACCGCCTCCTCCAGCGCGGCCGGATCCACCCCGTCCGCGTCGCCCGGCACCGCCACCACGCGCGCGCCCGCGAGGCCGAAGACCTGAAGTGCCGCCAGATAGCAGGGGTCTTCGACGAGGACCGTGTCACCAGGTTCGAGCAGGGCCGTGGCCAGGAGGGACAGGGCCTGCTGGGAGCCGGTGGTGACGAGCAGGCCGTCGGGGTCGGTGGGCAGGCCCTGGGCGGTCAGGCGCGCGGCCAGCGCGGTCCGCAGCGTCGGCTCGCCCTCCGTCGTGGAGTACTGGAGCGCCTGCGCCGGGCTGTGCGCCAGGACCTCCTCGAAGGCCGCCGCGATGCCGTCGCGGTCGAAGAGTTCCGGTGCCGGCAGACCGCCCGCGAAGTTGATCACCTCGGGGCGCGCGGTGACCGCGAGGATGTCCCGCACCGGCGAACCGCCCACGCTGCGGGTGCGCGCGGCGAGCGGCGGGACGGGGGCGCGGGTCGGGGCCGGCTCGGCGACTGGCTCGGCGACGGTCATGGGGTGGCTCTCTTTCGGCTCGGGATCCGGCCACCCTAGAGAAGGTGCGTGCCACCTACACCGGCAATTCCGCGATACGGACGCCGACACGGACATCCACACGGATGTCCACACGAACGTCGACCCGGGCGCCGCTCCGGCCCCTCAGTTGGCCTTCGCCGCCGGCTTCCAGGTCTCGCCGCCCAGCGGGAAGGCGTACGCGGGCCGCCCGTTGTTGCCACTGGTGCGGAACGGCCGGCCGTTGTCACCGATCAGCAGCGTGCCGTGCCGCGTCCCGCTGGACCAGGACAGCTCCAGGTACCAGCTGACGTCGTACGCGGACGCGTCGGCCGTCACATAGATGACCTCGGGGTCCGTCCGGCTCACCTTGAACGGGAAGTTCTGGTGCCCGGACTCCGGTACGACCTGGGGACGCAGGGCGTCCAGCGCCACGGTGAAGGAGCGGGTCGGCACGCCCCCGCCGCAGCCCACGCCCGGATAGCCCATGGCGTAGTCGTTCCAGGAGAGCGGGGAGCGCCGGCCGGTCGTGCGCACGGTCAGCCCTTCCAGGACGACGGCGTTCGCGTCGGTGCCCTGCACGGTGAACGTGACGTACTGCTCCCCCGCCGAGACCGCCTGGTGCACGGCCACCCAGGCGGGCGCGTCCTGCTCCTGCGGGGGCGGGGACACGTCGGTCGGCGGCCGGTCGATCAGATAGTGCTGGGAGCAGGGGTCCGGCCAGGAGTAGGGGTGGGTGGTGACCGCGAGCGGCGCCGCGGCGGTGTCCGCGCCGCCGGGCACGCCGGTGGTGCGCGGGGCGCTCGGCTCGCCGGCGGAGGGGGTGCCGGCGGACGGGGACGAGGTACGGGACGACGGGGAGGCCGAGCGGGTGGAGTCCGCGCCCTGCGAGCCACCGGCCGTCGGCACCTGCTGCCGTACGGAGGCGGAGCCCGCGCCGGGCAAGGCCGCCCCCTTGCCGTCCGCCTCCCCGCCACCAGAGGCCAGGTTCAGCGCGAGCGCGACACCGCCGAGCAGGGCGGTGAAGGCGAGTGCGGCGACCAGGACGGTCCGGGTACGACGCCGGGGGCGGGGCTGGACGTCCGACACCGGCTCCAGCTCCGACACAGGCAAAGACACCGGATCCGGCACCGGATCCGCCTCCACCTCCCGCTCCGGCTCCGGCTCCCGGGACGGCTCGGAGGCTTCCGGCGTGCCCCTCGCCCCAGCCGTCACCGACTCAGCCGTCCCCGCCTCCTTCCGCCCCCGCCCCGCATCCGCCAGCACCCACCGCCGGTGCAGCTCCACGAGTTCCACGGGCGTGGCCTTGCACAGGCGGGCGAGGCGCTCGACGGGGGCGTAGTCGGTCGGTACGGCGTCCCCGTTGCAGTAGCGGTGGAGCGTCGACGTACTCATGTGGAGCCGCTTGGCGAGCGTGCCGTAGCTCTGCCCGGAGCGGTTCTTCAACTCCCGCAGAAGTTCCGCGAAACCGCTCTCCATGGTGCCGTCAGCCACCGTCTCCCCATCCCCCCTCGTCCCATGCCGGCATTCCAGGCAGGGATTGTTTCCGCAGGTCAAAGCCTGTGTCGGTGTTCCAGTGTCCCGGATTGCCCGCTGCTGCTGGCCGCCGGGACGGGGTTGCGCACAGGCTGTGGGTCATCCAAACACGTCAACCGGCCCAGCCCGAAAGAGGACTTGCCATGCGTATGAGCCACATTCGTCTGCTCGCCGCCACCGGCACCGCTGTGACCGCCCTCGCCCTCACCGCGTGCAGCGGCAACGGGACGGGGACGAAGGACGAGGGCGCCTCGCGGACGGATGCGCCGACGGCGGCGGCGACAGCGGGCAGGACGCCCACCGCCGCCCCCGGCGCCGCGACCGGCGGGGAGGCGGCGAACAGCACGCAGGTGACCCGCACCGGCGGGCCGGCCACGAAGCCGGACGGCCGGAGGACGACCGGCAAGGGCACCGGCACCGGCACGGGCGCTTCGGTCGTGCTGTGCAACGGCGCCAACACCCGTGTCACCGCCGCTCCGGTCACCCGCCCGCTGAACCACATGCTGATCACGGTGACGAACACCGGCAGCAGGATCTGCGAGCTGCCGTACTACCCGGTGGTGCGCTTCGACGAGATGCAGTGGGCACCGCAGGCGGCGAAGGAGACCATGCCGCAGGCGGTGACGACGCTGAGGCCCGGGGAGTCGGGGTACGCGGGCGTGCTGCTGTCGTCCGCCGACGGCAGCGGCGAGGGCGGTACGACCGGGCACAAGCTGACGGTGATGTTCCAGGGCCGCACGCCGAACAGCGACGGCGGCCCGTCCGCGACCCCGGTCCTGCCGGCGAAGGGCGTCTACTACGACAGCTCGCTGAAGGTGGCGTACTGGCAGCAGAACGCCTCCGACGCCCTCGACTGGTAAGCCCATGAGCGAGGTCAGCGCAGCTTCTGGGCCGCTTCCGTCGCCCAGTAGGTGAGGATGTTCCGGGCGCCGGCCCGCTTGATGCCCGTCAGGGTCTCGAAGATGGCCCGGTCCCGGTCGACCCAGCCCTTCTCGGCGGCGGCCTCGATCATGGAGTACTCGCCGGAGATCTGGTAGGCGGCGACGGGGACTTCCACGGAGTCGGCGACCCGGGCGAGGATGTCCAGGTACGGCCCGGCCGGCTTGACCATCACCATGTCGGCGCCCTCGGCGAGGTCCAGCTCCAACTCCCGCAGGGACTCACGCCAGTTGGCGGGATCCTGCTGGTAGGTCTTGCGGTCACCCTGGAGCGAGGAGGCGACGGCCTCGCGGAAGGGGCCGTAGAACGCCGAGGAGTACTTGGCGGTGTAGGCGAGGATCGCGACGTCCTCACGCCCGATCTGGTCGAGCGCGTCGCGGATGACGCCGATCTGACCGTCCATCATCCCGCTGGGGCCCACGACATGGGCTCCGGCATCGGCCTGCACCTGTGCCATCTCGGCGTACCGCTCCAGGGTGGCGTCGTTGTCGACGCGCCCCTCGGCGTCCAGCACCCCGCAGTGCCCGTGGTCGACGGTCTCGTCCAGGCACAGGTCGGACATGACGAGCAGGTCGTCGCCGACCTCGGCCCGTACGTCCCGGATCGCGACCTGGAGGATCCCGTCCGGATCGGTCCCCGGCGTGCCGAGGGCGTCCTTCTTGCCCTCCTCCGGCACGCCGAACAGCATGATTCCGGAGATCCCGGCCTCGACGGCCTCCAGCGCGGCCTTCTTCAGGCTGTCGCGGGTGTGCTGCACGACCCCGGGCATCGCCGCGATCGGCACCGGCTCGCTGACGCCTTCCCGGACGAACGCCGGAAGGATGAAGTCGGCGGGATGCAGGCGGGTCTCGGCGACCATCCGGCGCATGACGGGCGAGGTCCGCAGCCGCCGGGGACGCGTACCGGGAAAGGATCCGTACTTCGTCATGCCTTCTACGCTACGCCCGCCCGCCCCGCGCCTTTGCCGACGTCCTGTCGGCCCAAGACGGGCATAGCGGACCCCGCAGAGCCCCCCATAGGAAGTCTTTGCGCACTCCTGGCCGTCCCTGGATCCGGAGGACTCCCCACCGTTCTACGCGCGTGGTGTCATGCACGCGCCATCATCCTCGTGAGCTCACCCCAGGAGTCACGCATGCTGTGGAAGGTCCTCACCCGCACGGGCATCGCTCTGGCCGCCGGCGCCGCGGTCGTCGCCACCGCCGTGCCCGCGAACGCCGCGAGCTACTCGGCGTTCGCCTTCTCCCAGACGACCGGCCAGCCCCAGATCTACGACTTCATCAACTCGGCCACCAAGTCGCTCGACATGACGATGTACGAGCTGGAGGACACGACGGCCGTCAACGACCTCATAGCCCTGCAGAACAAGGGTGTCACGGTCCGGGTCGTCCTCGACCGCCAGCACAAGAGCGCGAACAACTCGGCCTACACGGCCCTGACGAACGCGGGCGTGGGCGTGGTCTGGTCCTCGTCCTCCTTCACCTACACCCACCAGAAGACGATCACGGTCGACGCCGTCAAGTCCCTGGTCCTGACGGGGAACCTGACCTCGCAGTACTACACGACCGGCCGCGACTACGGCGTCTTCACCGACGACAGCCGCGACGTGGCCGCGATCGAGAAGGTCTTCGCCGCCGACTACGCCGGCTCCTCGGTCACCCCCGGCGACGGCGACCACCTGCTGTGGTCCCCCACGGACTCCCGCAGCCGCCTGGTGTCCTTCATCAACTCCGCGACCAAGACCCTCGACGTGGAGGAACTGGAGTTCAGCGACAGCACGGTGGTCAACGCGATCGTGGCCCGCGCCCAGGCGGGCGTGACGGTCCGCGTGGTCCTGGAGGACCCCTCCAGCTACTCCAGCGAGGTCTCCAAGATCAAGGCCGCGGGCGGCACGGTCGTCGGCTACTCCGACCCCAACGGCTTCTACGTCCACGCCAAGGCCATGGTCGCCGACTACGGCCTGTCCACCCAGGCGGTCGAGGCCGGCTCCATGAACGACAGCAGCAACTCCCTGAGCAACAACCGCGAGCTGGGCATCATCCTGACCGGCACGGGCGTGGCCCAGCCGGTGGCGTCGACGATCGAGACGACGTTCGCCGGCGACTACAAGGGCGGTACGGCACAATAGCCGAGTACGCGACAGGCGGGTGCCGTGGGGCACCCGCCTGCTTCTCACGTGGTCGTACGACGCCGACGCGCCCCCGGCCGCCGCTCGCTCGGCCGCGTCACCGGATCCCCGGCCTCCACGGCGGCGGCCCGCCGCTTCATCCCGAACTCCGCCAGCGCCTCCGCCAGCTTGTGCACGGACGGCTCCGGAGCCATGACGTCGACCCGCAGCCCGTGCTCCTCGGCGGTCTTCGCCGTGGCCGGGCCGATGCACGCGATCACGGTGACGTTGTGCGGCTTGCCCGCGATGCCCACCAGGTTCCGCACGGTGGACGACGAGGTGAAGAGCACGGCGTCGAAGCCACCGCCCTTGATCGCCTCCCGCGTCTCCGCCGGCGGCGGCGAGGCCCGCACGGTCCGGTAGGCCGTGACGTCGTCGACCTCCCAGCCCAGCTCGATGAGCCCGGCCACCAGGGTCTCGGTGGCGATGTCGGCACGCGGCAGGAACACCCGGTCGATCGGGTCGAAGACCGGGTCGTACGGCGGCCAGTCCTCCAGCAGACCGGCGGCCGACTGCTCGCCGCTGGGCACCAGATCCGGCTTCACACCGAAGGCGACCAGCGCCTTGGCGGTCTGCTCGCCCACCGCGGCGACCTTGATGCCCGCGAAGGCACGCGCGTCGAGCCCGTACTCCTCGAACTTCTCGCGTACGGCCTTGACGGCATTCACCGAGGTGAACGCGATCCACTCATAGCGGCCCGTCACGAGCCCCTTCACGGCCCGCTCCATCTGCTGGGGCGTGCGCGGCGGCTCGACGGCGATCGTCGGGACCTCGTGCGGCACGGCTCCGTAGGACCGCAGCTGGTCGGAGAGCGATGCCGCCTGCTCCTTCGTCCGCGGCACGAGCACCTTCCAGCCGAACAGCGGCTTGGACTCGAACCACGACAACTGGTCGCGCTGGGCGGCGGCGGAACGCTCGCCGACCACGGCTATGACCGGCCGGCCGCCGTCCGGCGACGGCAGCACCTTCGCCTGCTTCAGCGTCTGCGCGATCGTGCCGAGCGTCGCCGACCAGGTCCGCTGCCGGGTCGTCGTACCGGCGACCGTGACCGTCAGCGGCGTGTCCGGCTTGCGCCCGGCGGACACCAGTTCGCCGGCCGCCGCCGCCACCGAGTCCAGGGTCGTCGACACGACCACCGTGCCGTCCGACGCCCCTACCTCCGTCCAGCAGCGGTCGGAGGCCGTACGGGCGTCCACGAACCGGACGTCCGCGCCCTGCGCGTCCCGCAGCGGCACACCGGCGTACGCGGGCACACCGACCGCGGCTGCCACACCCGGTACGACCTCGAAGGGCACACCGGCGGCGACACAGGCGAGCATTTCCTCGGCCGCGTACGTATCAAGTCCCGGGTCCCCGGACACCGCACGGACGACCCGCCTGCCGCCCCGTGCGGCCTCCATGACAAGATGAGCGGCATCCCGGGCAGGGGACGGGGCAGCGGCGGTTGCTGACGTGCCGTCAACGACCTTGAGCTGCGGCGTGCCCGTGCCCGGCGGTGCGACCGAAGAGTGATCCGCGTCCGTACGTAGGACGGAGACGCCCTGTCGGGCGTGCGTCCGGATCACATCGAGCACCTCGTGCTCGGCGATCAGGACGTCCGCGCGCGACAGCGCCTCCACGGCGCGCAGAGTCAGCAGTCCCGGATCCCCGGGTCCGGCACCGAGGAAGGTGACGTGCCCGTGTTCGAGGCCGGCGGGAAGGGTGGTGGGGCTCAATGTGCTCGCTCCCCCATCAGACCGGCCGCGCCCTGGGCGAGCATCTCGGTGGCGAGTTCGCGACCGAGTGCCAACGCCTGGTCGTGCGTCTGGGGCACGGGACCGGTGGTGGACAGCTGCACCATGCGGGTGCCGTCGGTCGTGCCGACGACGCCACGCAGGCGCATTTCCTTGACAATCTGCCCGTCGGCCAGAAGGTCGGCCAGCGCACCCACAGGTGCGCTGCAACCGGCCTCCAGGGCGGCGAGCAGTGACCGCTCGGCGGTGACGGCGGCCCGCGTCAACGGGTCGTCGAGCTCACCGAGCGCGGCGATCAGATCCGCGTGGTCCGCGGCACACTCGATCGCCAGGGCCCCCTGGCCGGGGGCGGGCAAAACCGTGTCGACCGACAGGAAGTCGGTCACCTCGTCGATCCGGCCGATCCGGTTCAGTCCGGCGGCGGCCAGCACGACGGCGTCGAGTTCGCCGTCCCGGACGTATCCGATCCGGGTGTCGACGTTACCGCGGATCGGGACCGTCTCGATGTCCAGTCCGTGGGTGCGGGCGTACCCGTTCAGCTGCGCCATGCGGCGCGGCGAGCCGGTACCGATGCGCGCCCCGCGCGGCAGGTCCGTGAACTTGAGCGCGTCCCGGGCGACGATCACGTCCCGCGGGTCCTCGCGCTGCGGTATGGCGGCCAGGACGAGTTCGGCGGGCTGCGCGGTCGGGAGGTCCTTGAGCGAATGAACCGCGAAGTCGACCTCGCCGCGCGCCAGCGCGTCCCGCAGCGCCGTCACGAAGACGCCGGTGCCGCCGATCTGCGCGAGGTGCTCGCGGGAGGTGTCGCCGTAGGTGGTGATCTCGACCAGCTCCACCGGCCGCCCGGTCACCTGGCGGACGGCCTCCGCCACCTGCCCGGACTGGGCCATGGCGAGCTTGCTGCGCCTGGTCCCCAGCCTCAGTGCCTTCTCAGTCATGCCGGTCGGTCCTTCGTTTCTGTGCTGTCCACGGCCCGGGAGACGGCGGCCACCGTCTCGGGGTCGAGGTCGAACAGGGTGCGCAGCGCGTCCGCGTACCCGGCGCCGCCCGGCTCGGCCGCGAGTTGCTTGACCCGTACGGTCGGCGCGTGCAGCAGTTTGTCGACGACCCGGTGCACGGCCTGGCGGATCTCGCCGCGCTGGCGTTCGTCCAGGTCGGGCAGGCGGCCGTCGAGCCGCGCGATCTCACCGGCGACGACGTCGGCGGCCATGGTGCGCAGCGCGACCACGGTCGGCGTGATGTGCGCCGCCCGCTGTGCCGCGCCGAAGGCCGCGACCTCGTCGGAGACGATACGCCGGACCTGGTCCACATCGGCCGCCATCGGCGCGTCCGCGGAGGCCTCGGCGAGCGACTCGATGTCCACCAGGCGCACCCCGGCCAGCCGGTGCACGGCCGCGTCGATGTCGCGGGGCATGGCCAGGTCGAGGAGGAAGAAGACGGGCTCCGGACGCTCGGCGACCCGCTCCGGCCTGCGCCGCTCGGGGATCCGGCCGACCGTCGCGACGGTCGCGGCGAGCGCGGTGATCAGCTCGCTGTCGGTCTCGGGGGTACGGCGCTCGCGCCGGTCCACCGTGCCGCCCGCGGCCCAGGTCGCGTGCTGCTCCAGGGTGGCCGCGTCCATGCCGGCCACGGCGGCCTCGCCCATGACGGAGAAGCCGGGCTGTACGGCGGCCAGGTCCAGCGGGCAGTTCTCGTCGCCGACGGGCGCCGGCGGCGTCTTCGTGCTCACCTCGGCGGGCGCGGTGTCGGCGACGGCCGGCTGCCCGGTGCGGCCCTCGACCGCGTGCGTGATCGCCTCCGCCGTCAGCACCAGGCCCGTCGCCCCGGTACAGGAGACGACGACGTCGGCACGTGTCAGCTCGCCGGACACGGCGGCCATCTCCACCGCGCGCGCGGTCGCCGCGTTGTCGTCGGCGTCGGTGAGGATCTGCGCTAGGCGCTCGGCGCGCTCGAAGGTGCGGTTGGCGACGACGATCTCGTCGACCCCGGCCCGCGCGAGCGTGGCGGCGGCCAGCGAGGACATCGACCCGGCACCGATGATCAGGGCCTTCTTGCCGCCGGCCCAGTCCTGGACGGCGCCGCCGGCGGCCAGTTGCTCCAGGCCGAAGGTGACCAGGGACTGGCCGGCGCGGTCGATGCCGGTCTCGGAGTGGGCGCGCTTGCCGACCCTCAGGGCCTGCTGGAACAGGTCGTTCAGCAGCCGGCCCGCGGTGTGCAGGTCCTGCGCCTTGGCCAGGGAGTCCTTGATCTGGCCGAGGATCTGCCCCTCGCCGACGACCATCGAGTCGAGCCCGCAGGCCACCGAGAAGAGATGGTGGACGGCCCGGTCCTCGTAGTGGACGTAGAGATGGGGCGTCAGCTCCTCCAGCCCCACACCACTGTGCTGGGCGAGCAGCGTGGACAGCTCGGCGACACCGGCGTGGAACTTGTCCACGTCGGCGTACAGCTCGATGCGGTTGCAGGTGGCGAGCACCGCGGCCTCCGTGGCCGGCTCGGCGGCGACCGTGTCCTGCAGCAGCTTGATCTGGGCGTCCGCGCTCAGCGCGGCCCGCTCCAGCACGCTGACCGGGGCGCTGCGGTGGCTCAGCCCGACGACGAGGAGACTCATGCCGGCATCACGGCGGGTACGTCCCCGTCGGGTCCCTGGTCGGCGGAGTCGTCGGCGACCGCGCCACGGGGAACGGCCGCGGGCAGCGCGCCGTCGCCCGCGGCGGTCTCGACCGCGGTCTCCTCGCCGGCCTTGCGCTGCTCGTGGAAGGCGAGGATCTGCAGCTCGATGGAGAGGTCGACCTTGCGCACGTCGACGCCGTCGGGAACGGACAGCACGGTCGGCGCGAAGTTCAGGATGGAGGTGACCCCGGCGGCCACGAGCCGGTCGCAGACCGGCTGGGCGGCGCCGGCCGGGGTGGCGATGACGCCGATGGAGACCCCGTTGTCCTTGATGATCTTTTCGAGGTCGTCCGTGTGCTGCACGGGGATCCCGGCGACGGGCTTGCCGGCCATCGCGGGGTCGGCGTCGATCAGCGCGGCCACCCGGAAGCCACGGGAGGCGAACCCGCCGTAATTGGCCAGCGCGGCGCCGAGGTTACCGATACCGACGATGACGACCGGCCAGTCCTGGGTCAGGCCGAGTTCGCGGGAGATCTGGTAGACGAGATACTCCACGTCGTAGCCGACACCGCGCGTTCCGTAGGAACCCAGGTACGAGAAGTCCTTGCGCAGCTTCGCGGAGTTGACTCCCGCGGCGGCCGCCAGCTCCTCGGAGGAGACCGTGGGCACCGAGCGCTCCGACAGTGCGGTCAGCGCTCGGAGGTACAGCGGAAGCCGGGCGACGGTGGCCTCGGGAATCCCTCGGCTACGGGTCGCCGGTCGGTGTGTTCGGCCAGTTGCCACGGTGCTCCTGCGGGTAGAGCGGGGCTGCAGGCGGTCATACGTCCCCAGACCGCCCCGTCGACAGCAGGCTATGTCTTTGTGAACGCGTGCACAAAGATGGTGTCCGATTTGCCCGGCAGAAGTGACCGGGGTCACGCAAGTACGGCGCCCTTGACGGGAACCGGCGCACACCCGCGCGCGTTCCTTCATTTCTGGGGGCAAAACCGCACACTCTCCTCACGAATCCCGCCCCCGAGACCAAACCGCCGTCGATCCTAAGCGACTTTCGGCCCAGTTTGGACTAGTCGGTCAGTGCCCGGCGCAGTCGCTCCTCGTTCACGCGCCAGAAGGTGTGCTGTTCACCATCGATCAGTACGACCGGAATCTGCTCCCAGTACTGATCGTGCAGCGCCCGGTCCTGGGTGATGTCCTTCCGCTCGATGGGGACACCCAGCTCGCCGCAGACCTTCTCGATCACCAGCTGCGCGTCGTCGCACAGATGGCAGCCGGGCTTGCGGATGAGGGTGACCAGCCGCTCGTGCGCGGCGGCCTTGCGCCGGAAAAGGGGACTCATACGGGCCATTCTCGCGCGCCCCCGCAGCCGGCCCCCGCGCCCGCTTAACGGCTCGGTAGCGGAGAGTTCACACCCTTCCAACCTCTCGACTCCGGAAGCACCGAACAAACTGGCTATGCTCCCCACATGGCCGCTCTCGGATGGCTCACTCCCCGTAGGCGCTCCGCCACGGCGCGGAGCGTGTTGGCAGGCGAGGCCTCGGCGGAGGCCGCCCGCAAGTCCTCGCAGGAGGCTTTGCCGGTCGCGCGGGAGGAACCGGAGTTCCCGGTCATCGGCGACACCAGGGCAGCCGCGTTCTTCGACCTCGACAACACCGTGATGCAGGGCGCCGCGCTCTTCCACTTCGGACGTGGCCTGTACAAGCGCAAGTTCTTCGAGACCCGCGACCTCGCCAGGTTCGCCTGGCAGCAGGCCTGGTTCCGGCTGGCCGGCGTCGAGGACCCCGAGCACATGCAGGACGCCCGTGACTCGGCGCTGTCGATCGTCAAGGGCCACCGGGTCGCCGAGCTGGAGACGATCGGCGAGGAGATCTACGACGAGTACATGGCCGACCGCATCTGGCCCGGCACCCGCGCCCTGGCCCAGGCCCACCTGGACGCGGGCCAGAAGGTGTGGCTGGTCACCGCGGCCCCGGTCGAGATCGCCCAGGTCATCGCCCGCCGCCTGGGCCTGACCGGCGCTCTCGGCACGGTCGCGGAGTCGGTCGACGGCGTCTACACCGGCAAGCTGGTCGGCGAACCACTGCACGGCCCGGCGAAGGCGGAGGCGGTCCGCGCCCTGGCCGTGGCGGAGGGGCTGGACCTCGCCCGCTGCGCCGCGTACAGCGACAGCCACAACGACATCCCGATGCTCTCCCTGGTCGGCCACCCCTACGCCATCAACCCGGACAGCAAGCTCCGCAAACACGCCCGGGAAAAGGACTGGCGCCTGCGCGACTACCGCACGGGACGCAAGGCGGCGAAGGTCGGCATCCCGGCGGCGGCCGGAGTCGGCGCGGTGGCCGGCGGCACGGCGGCCGCGATCGCTCTGAGCAGGCGTCGCCGATAACGGCTCCCCCAGCTCCGCCCCCGGCCGCGCGCGCCCGAATTATGCCGCGGCCATTTCAACACGCCCTGTACTTCACCGAAAGCCGCCCTTTTTCGATCAACAAGTGATCACCCTACGGCACTTGACTGGGCGCCAATCGGTAACAGAAGCGACGCAATCGATGATTTGAGCAACTCGGTGTAGCAGTGCCTGCACGAAGCGTTATTCTCCTCAGACGCAAACCGGTACCCCTCCGTCGCTACGACGGGTGAACGGTTCCGCACTGCACGTGATGAAAGCTCTGCCTCTGGGAGTCCCGTGTACCCACACGTCGGGGTTGACGCCTCGGGCCTGGCTACGCTGCGCGCAACTGTCGCAACGGTCAAAGAGACGCTGCGCGGCCTTGTCCCCACCGCGTACGCCGTCCCCGCCTTCGCCGCCGCCGCGCCGGCCGGTCCGTGCTACGCACTGGCCGACGGCAGCGCCGCCGTCGGCAGACGCGGCCGCGCCACCGGCGCCGCCACCGCCCGCCGCCCTGCCGCCGACAGCGACAGTGCCCGGATGATGGACCTGGTCGAACGCGCCCAGGCCGGCGAGGCCGAGGCCTTCGGCCGGCTGTACGACCAGTACAGCGACACGGTGTACCGGTACATCTACTACCGGGTCGGCGGCCGGGCGACGGCCGAGGACCTCACCAGCGAGACCTTTCTGCGGGCCCTCCGCCGGATCGGCACCTTCACCTGGCAGGGCCGCGACTTCGGCGCCTGGCTGGTGACGATCGCCCGGAACCTCGTCGCCGACCACTTCAAGTCCAGCCGCTTCCGTCTGGAGGTCACCACCGGCGAGATGCTCGACGCCAACGAGGTCGAGCGCTCCCCCGAGGACTCCGTCCTGGAGTCACTGTCGAACGCCGCGCTGCTCGACGCCGTACGCCGGCTCAACCCGCAGCAGCAGGAGTGCGTGACGCTCCGCTTCCTCCAGGGCCTCTCGGTCGCCGAGACCGCCCGCGTCATGGGCAAGAACGAGGGCGCGATCAAGACCCTCCAGTACCGCGCCGTCCGTACCCTCGCCCGGCTCCTGCCGGACGACGCGCGCTGAGCCGGGCAGCGCCGGGCGACACTGAGCGACACTCAACTCACGTTCCGTGAAAGCCCGTTGCCTTTCTGATCCGATCATCCGCCGTCCGTAACCCAAGTGCCGCGCCAGTCGTTGTGCGGGATACAGGCTCCCTGTGGTCACGTCCTGGCCGACCCTGATCGCTCGATCGTGTGGTTCGGTCACGGACGTGCAACCCTTCAGGCCCCCTGGGGAGTCGACCGTCATGACGAGAGGAGGTGCCGCCAGTGATCGCGAACGTATCGGCGCACCGGCGGGCGAACGCCTTCGCCCAGGCCCTGGATGAGCAGCCCGACCGGGACACGGCGGCCGAGCAGTCAGTGCCGGCGGGATCACCGCCGACCACCGAGGAACAGTCCGAGCCGGGCGAGCTGCTGGCCCTGGCGACGGACCTCGGCGCACTGCCCAAGCCACAGCTCGACCCCGAGGTCAAGGTCGTCCAGCGCGCCCAGCTGGTGGCCGCGATGGAGGCCATGCTCCAGGAGGGAACCGGAGCGGCGGATGCGTCGGTACCCGAACAGCGGTCACCCAGGCCCAGAGGCGCACATCGAGCGGGTCCGCTGGGCAAGCTCCGCCCGCGGTCCCGGCTGACCAAGGGGCTCGCCGCGGGCGGGCTCAGCGTCGGTGTGGCCGCCGGAGCCTTCGGCGGGGTCGCCGCCGCCAGCTCCGGCGCACTGCCCGGCGACTCCCTGTACGGCCTCAAACGCGGCATAGAGGATTTCAAGCTCAACTATCTGACCGACGGCGACGACCAGCGCGGTCAGACCTACCTCGACCAGGCCTCCACCCGGCTCGGGGAGGCCCGCCGACTGCTGGAGCGCGGCCGCGGCGGCCATCTCGACCACGAGTCCCTCGGCGAGATCCGCCGCACGCTCTCGGGCATGCAGCAGGACGTCACCGAGGGCCACCGCCTGCTGCACGAGGCCTACGAGGCCGACCCGGAGTCCCTCGGCCCCATCCAGGCGCTTTCCACGTTCTCCCGGTCCCACCGCGAGGCCTGGAGCGCGCTCAGCGACAAGCTGCCCGTGCAGCTCGGGGACGTCAAAGAGAAGGTGTCGTCGGTCTTCGACGCCATAGACCAGGAGGTCGCCCCGCTGCAGTCCCGGCTCCCGCAGTCGCACGCCCGCACCGGCGACGGCAAGCGGCTGGGCTCCGGCCCGGCATCCAACGGCACCTCCGGCAGCCACGGCTCGACCAAGCCCAGCTCCGCCGGCACCGCTCCGTCCGCCGGTAAGCACGCGCGCCCGGGCGACCCGAGCGGCTCGGTCACCGGCGGCACCGGCGAGGGCCTGCTCGGCGGGAACACGGGCGGCCTGCTCGATCCGCCGAAGACCGGCGCCGGCAGCGACACCCCGTCCACCACCAAACCCCCCACAACCGCCCCGGACGTCACCCTGCCCCCACTCCTCCCAGGCCTCCTGCCCGGACTGGGGATCGAGGGCGGGGACACGAACTAGGGCAGTACGGCACGACGGCAGCGGGGCGCCCCACCCGAGCAGGGGCGCCCCGTCGTCGTACATACGGGCAGAGTCATACGGGCAGGGTCAGAAGAACACCGACCGGCGCTGCACGAGCAGCTTGTACAGGGTGTGCTGAATCTGCTCCCGCACCTGGTCGGTCAGGTTGAACATCAGCATCGGGTCCTCGGCCGCCTCCGGCGGATAGCCGTCCGTCGGGATCGGCTCGCCGAACTGGATGGTCCACTTCGTGGGAAGCGGCACCGCGCCCAGCGGCCCCAGCCAGGGAAAAGTCGGCGTCAGCGGGAAGTACGGGAAGCCCAGCAGCCGCGCCAGCGTCTTCGCGTTGCCGATCATCGGGTAGATCTCCTCCGCCCCGACGATCGAGCACGGGATGATCGGCGCGCCCTGCCGCAGCGCTGTCGAGACGAAGCCGCCACGGCCGAACCGCTGGAGCTTGTACCGCTCGCCGAAAGGTTTCCCGATGCCCTTGAAGCCCTCCGGCATCACCCCGACCAGCTCGCCCTGGGCCAGCAGCCGTTCGGCGTCCTCCGCACACGCCAGCGTGTGCCCGAGCTTGCGCGCCAGCTCGTTCACCACCGGCAGCACGAAGACCAGGTCGGCCGCGAGCAGCCGCAGATGACGGTCGGCCGGATGGTGGTCGTGCACGGCGACCTGCATCATCAGGCCGTCCAGCGGCAGCGTCCCGGAGTGATTGGCGACGATCAGCGCCCCGCCCTTGGCCGGGATGTTCTCGATGCCCTTCACCTCGACCCGGAAGTACTTCTCGTACACCGGCCGCAGCAACGACATCAGGACCTGGTCGGTCAGCTCCTCGTCGTAACCGAAGTCGTCGACGTCGTAGTCCCCGGTCAGCCGGCGCCGCAGGAAGGCCAGCCCGGCCGCCACACGCCGCTCCAGGCCACCGTCCCGCCCGCCGGCAGCCACCGGCTCCAGCGGCTCCTCCGCACGGCTCACAAGCCCATCTTCCCGCGCCCGGGGCCGCCCCGGCAGCGGCTGGACCTCGCCCGGCTCACCGGGCTCGCCGAGGGTGCCGCGCCGGCTGCCCGTACTCCGGCGCCGCGCCGGGCGCGTGACGGCGCCCCCGCGGGACCGGTCGTCGTCGAACGGAATGACCTTGGCGTCCGCCATCGTTGCCGCTCTCCTCAGTTGGCGCTGTGCGTCGTGGGCCGGCCGCCGCTCCTCGCGGCCAGCGCGGCGATGCGGTCGACGGCCCCCGCGAGGGTCTCCGGCGGCAGCAGCCCGGGGCCCTGGCCGCGCGCGAAGTCCGCGAACGTCTCCGCTGTCGTGTACCGGGGCGCGTAGCCGAGCGTCTCGCGCATCTGGACGGTGTCCACCACCCGTCCGTGCGTGAGCAGCCGGATCTGCTCCGGTGAGAAGTCCGTCATACCGAGCGTACGCACCAGCGAACCGGCCCAGGTGACCGCGGGCAGCAGCAACGGCACGGTGGGCCGCCCGAGTCGCCGCGAGCACTGCGAGAGCAGCAGCACACCGTCCCCGGCGATGTTGAAGGTGCCGCTGTTGAGGGTGCCCCGGCGCGGCTCGTGCGAGGCGATCCGCAGCACCTCCACGACGTCGTCCTCGTGCACGAACTGCAGCCGCGGGTCGTAGCCGAACACGGTCGGCAGGACGGGCAGTGCGAAGTACGAGGCGAGCGGGGTGTCCGCGGTCGGCCCGAGGATGTTGGCGAAGCGCAGCACGCACACCGCGACGTCCGGGCGCCGCCGGGCGAACCCGCGCACATACCCCTCGACCTCTACGGCGTCCTTCGCGAAACCGCCGCTCGGCAGCGACTTCGCCGCGGTCGTCTCGGTGAACACGGCCGGATCACGCGGCGCGGACCCGTAGACATTGGTACTGGACTTGATCACCAGCCGCTTGACGGCCGGCGACTTCTGGCAGGCGCCGAGCAGCTGCATGGTGCCGATGACGTTGGTCTCCTTGACCGTGGCCCGGTTGCCGCCGCCCAGCGCCGTGCCCGTCACGTCCATGTGGACGACCGTGTCGGCGCCTGTCTCGGCGAGCACGCGGGCTATCGTCGGCAGCCGGATGTCGGCCTGGATGAAGTCGGCCCCGCCCAGATGGTGGGCCGGCCGCACCGCGTCCACGGCGATCACCCGGTCGACCTCCGGATCCCGCTGGATCCGCCGTACGAACCGGCCGCCCAGCTGTCGGGCCGCTCCGGTGACGAGCACGACCTTCCCCAAGATCCGCGCCTTCCCTCGTACGGTGTGCGTGCGGCCAACCTAGCGGGTCGATGTTGCGCTGTGATGACCCCCCGATGCATGAAGTGACGGAAATTCACTGATCGGAATATGCCGGTTCCCGCCGGGCCCCGAAGCTGCCCGCAGAGATGCACCCGGACATGCCTGTGGCCTCCCACCCGTTTCCGGTGGGAGGCCACAGAGACACGCTCTCGCGCGCCGCTTACTTCTTGTTGCGACGCTGAACGCGCGTGCGCTTGAGCAGCTTGCGGTGCTTCTTCTTGGCCATCCGCTTGCGCCGCTTCTTGATAACAGAGCCCACGACTACCCTCGCTCACTTCTCATCACTCGGTTGTTTGGGCGCCATGGGCCCACACGACCTACGAGGGGCTAGCCTACCCAACCGAGCGCTGAGGTCGTAATCGAGGGTCTTCCGGGATCTTCCCGGAAGCGCTGTCAGGCCGTTTCCACCCCCACATAGCTCTCGCGAAGGTACTCGTGTACCGCTTGCTCCGGGACACGGAAGGACCGCCCCACCCGGATCGCGGGCAGATGACCACTGTGCACCAGCCGGTACACGGTCATCTTCGACACTCGCATCACCGAGGCGACTTCCGCCACGGTAAGGAACACAACCTCGTTCAGAGGCCTCTCGCCGGCATCAGCCATGACACACCTGAACCTTCCGCACTCGACGGCCACCGGCTTCCCCTTCCGGTGACTCTTCGTCGTTGCGTGCTCACTCCCCAATGTAGGGGCGGGTGATGCAAGTGGGGAAGAGGTGCACCCATCGCAGGCCTACTGTGACAGACGCGCTCGTTTGAGTACGTAGCGGGTAAGCGGGCGGTAGTACGCGGACCGCACGGCGTCATCAACCGGAACGGCGACGGACACGCGCCCCTCGGCCTCCCCCACGAACAGCGCCGGATCATCGGTGTCGGCCAGCCCGATGGCCTCGAACCCCAGCTGACCTGCACCGCAGACCCATCCGTGATCCCCGACGACCAGCTCGGGCAGCGGGCCGCCACCCTCCGCCGCGGCCTCCAGCACGACGCGAACCGGCAGCGGTGAATGACTGTGGACACCCGGCTCACAACCGGGGCGCCCGCCTTCGGTTTCCCGCACCAACCCAACTCCTCGTACGTACTCGAGGTGATGGGTACGTAGACCGAACCGGGTCAATATGTCGACACAACGACCCTGCGCCGGGGTGAGCACCTCACACCCCGCCGCCGAGAGCGCGTCCGCCAAGCCGGCGTAGAACCCGAGCAGCCGCTGCGGATGCCCGGTCCCGAACAGCACGGGTGCCCTCCGCCGGGCGGCCTCACCGATCCGACCGGCGAAAGCATCCAGCGCGGCCACTGTCCGCTCCGGATCGATCACATCAGGACCAGAAGTGATCCGCGGATCGGCCGAAACCCCACACTTCTCCGCCATCAGGGCCAGCAACTCCCGCTGCTGCCAAGCCCCTTCAGGGTCGATCCCGATCAACACCCGAGGATCCCGGGCGGCGAACAGCCGATAACTCCGCAGACTGTCCTCCCGAGAGGTCCGCACCTCCCCCGCAAGCCGAACAGCCAACAGATGCGCACGCAGACCACCGGCGTCCCACACGGCTGAGATGCTCGCGCATCGAGAGTGGGAGCGGGCCGGGAACGGGGGAATTCCGCACGGTTGGCCTAATGGGGAGGGTTCAGGGGGCGGAGCCTCCCGGTCGGTTCACGGCAGCAGGCCGCGCAGCGGGAACACCGCCCGCCGGGTCGCCAGTACGGCCTGGTCAAGCCGATCGGCAGGGTCGTACCCCGCCTCCCACGACGCCCAACTCACCGGCCACCGCCCGTCGGTCATCCGCTGTGGTCCCAACTGCCGGGTCCGGGCGAACACTTCCTGCCGCCACCCCTCGGGGATCATCGCCTCCGGGGCCACCGGCTTCCCCGCGGCGATCCCCACCAGGTGCGTCCACGACCGTGGCACGACGTCCACCACCGCGTACCCGCCCCCGCCCAACGCGACCCACTTGCCGCCGGCGTACTCATGCGCCAGCTCATGGCACGCCACCTGCACAGCCCGCTGCGCATCCAGCGAAACGGCCAGATGGGCCAGCGGATCCTCGAAGTGCGTGTCGGCGCCGTGCTGCGACACGACGACCTGCGGCCGGAACTCGGCGAGCAGCTCCGGAACCACCGCGTGAAACGCCCGCACCCACCCCGCGTCCCCGGTACCCGCCGGCAGAGCCACGTTCACCGCGGCCCCTTCGCCCTCCCCCGCCCCGGCCTCCTGCGGCCACCCGGTCTGCGGGAACAACGTACGAGGATGCTCGTGCAGCGAGATCGTCAGAACCCGCGGATCCTCCCAGAACGCGGCCTGCACCCCATCTCCGTGGTGCACGTCCACATCCACGTACGCGACCCGCTCGGCCCCCAGCTCCAACAGCCGGGCGACGGCCAGCGAGGCGTCGTTGTAGATGCAGAACCCCGAAGCCCCGCCCGGCATCGCGTGATGCAGCCCGCCCGCGAAGTTCACGGCATGATCGACGTCGCCCCGCCACACCGCTTCCGCCGCCCCCACCGACTGCCCGGCGATCAGTGCGGACACCTCGTGCATCCCGGCGAAGGCCGGATCATCCGCCGTACCCAGCCCGTACGACCCGTCGGCCCCCGCCGGGTCGGCCGAGGCGGCCTTCACGGCATCGATGTAGTCCTCGCGATGGACCAGCCGCAGCGTCGAGTCCCCGGCCGGCTTCGCCGCGACGACCTCCAGCTCCCGGTCGAGCCCGAAGGCAGCCACCAGTCTCCGGGTCAGTGCCAGCCGGACCGGATCCATCGGATGGTCCGGGCCGAAGTCATAGCCCGTTACTGCCTCGTCCCACATCAGCTGTGCGCGGCCGCTCATGCCCGCCACCGTATCGGCCCGGCGCCACCGCGAACGACCTGGCATACACCAACGTGACCAGCACCAACACCATCGGCACGAGCATGGCCCCGCGATAGCTCCACGCGTCGCCCAAGGCCCCGACCAACGGCGAACCGACCAGGAACCCCACGTAATTGAAGATGTTCAGCCGCGCGATGGCCGCATCCGAACCCCCGGCCCCCTGCTGTTCGAAGGCGTGCCGCCCGGCCGCCGCGAACGTCTGCGGCACCACCACGCACAATCCCAGCCCCACCAGCATGAACCCGAGCATCCCGACCCACGCCCCGGGCGCCGAGGCCACCACCGCGAACCCGCCGGCCGCCACCAGCGTCCCGAGCCGTACGACCGCCACGGCCCCGAACCGCCGCACCCCGAAGTCCCCGATGGCCCGCCCCACCAGCGTGGTCACCATGTACACGTTGTACGGCACGGTCGCCAGCTGCTCGCTGCTGCCCAGCACGTCCTTCAGATACTTCGCGCTCCAGTTGGAGACGGTCGAGTCCCCGATGTAGGCGAAGGTCATCACCAGACACAGCGGCAGCAGCAGCTTGAACGCGATCCCCGTACCCTGGCCCTGTTCCTCGCCCACGGGTGCCGGCTCCCCGTCGACGTACCACCGGCTGCCGACGAACGTCGCCGGCAGCAGCAACACCACCACCGGCAGATACGACACCCACAGCGCGAGATGCCAGTGCGCCCCGACCCAGGCCAGCGAGGCCCCGAGGATCCCGCCCAGGCTGTACGCGGCATGGAAACTGAGCATGATGCTGCGCCCGTACGACCGTTGCAGACTCACCCCGAGCATGTTCATGGAGGCGTCCAGCGTCCCCACGGCCAGCCCGAACACGCCCAGCGCCACCGCCAGTTCGGCGATCCGGCCGCCGGCCCCCGCGCCGAGCAGGGCCAGCAGCACCACCGGCTGGGACCAGCGCAGCAGCCGACTGGGCCGTATGCGCTTCACCAGGTTCTCGGTGGTCACGCTGCCGACCCCGGCCAGGATCGGTACGGCGGCCAGGAAGACCGGCAGCAGCGCGTCGGATATGCCGTACCGGTCCTGGATCGCCGGAATGCGCGTCACCAGCAGAGCGAACGTGGCACCCTGCGCGAAGAAGCTGAACGCCAGCGAGGCCCTACCGCGCCGCAGCACATCAGTCATGGCGGCGAGCGTAGGGCCCCGGGCTACCTGTGGGTAGATCCAGCCAAAGATGAATTTCCTTCAGCTTCGTCACGCAGAGGATCAGACGGCGAGGACCGAGCCCGCACCGGCTGCCCCCGTGGTCTTGGCCTCGGCCTTGGTCCCGGCCTCGACCTCGGCGGCGAGCATCTTCTCCATCGGCTCGACGGCCAGACCACCGCTGACGACCATGGCGATCAAAATCGCACCGATCATGATGAGCGTGCCGAGCCAGACCATGGTGTCCACGGGGACGGTGTAGGCGCCCACGACCCGTACGACGCACTCGGCGAGCAGCGCGACGCCCCAGACGACGGAGAAGGCCCGCTCCTTGCGCAGGAAGGCACCGGACTGGGCCGCAGCCCCGCTCGCCAGCCGCTCCCAGGCGGCCTCCTTCACCGCGTCCCCCTTGACCAGGAAGGGCTTCATGCCGGCGGACATCATCGGCCTGCCCAGGGCGACGGAGACCAGGATCCCGATGCCCACCGTGCTGCTGATCCCGCTGTCCTTGACGAGCATCAGCCGGGGGTCACCGGAGACGAAGCTGAGCAGCAGCCCGACGACGTTCACGATGAGGATCAGCAGGGCGAGACCGTTGGTCCTGCGCTCCTTGACCAGCCCCCACACGGTCCGCACCGCCGGCACGACACTGCTCCAGGCGAGCGCCGCGAAGGTGCTCATCCCGAAGGCGTCCTTGAAGAGGTAGTACGAGCCGAGCGGCACCGCCACGTCCAGGAGCAGGGGCCGGAGGTTGTCCAGCATGCTCGGGTTCTGCTTCTGCTGCTCGCTCTGGTTCCCCGTGTTCTTCGTCATGCCCTTAGCTTCGCCGCCGCAGGGGGTCCGCCAGTAGAAACGATCGTCCGGACGTCCGCATGACAATTGTCAGGCCCCGAGCGATGGCTCGGGTCATATCAGCAGGTCGAGCAACTGCCCCATGTCGGCGAAGAGTTGCGTGGCCTCGTTCAGCCTCGTCGGCGGTGTCATCGCGGTGAACCCGTAGACGTCCATCCCGGCCGCCACGGCCGCCTGCACGCCCAGCGGAGAGTCCTCCACGACGACACAACGCTGCGGCGCCACCCCCATCCGCTCGGCCGCGTAGAGGAAGAGATCGGGTGCCGGCTTGCCCCGCCCCACGTCCTCGGAGCTGAAGATCCGCTCGTCCGCGAACCACCGGTCGAGCCCGGCCGCCCGATGCCCCACCCGGATCCGCGCATGACTCCCGGAGGAGGCCACGCAGTACGGCACCCTGTCCGCGGCCAGCTTCTCCAGTACGCCGGCCACGCCGGCCACGGGCTGCAACTCCCGCTCGAACGCGGCGAACACCCGCGCGTGGAAGACGTCGTCGAAGTCGTCCGGCAGCCGCTGCCCCGTCCGCTCCAGCACCAGCTCGTGGATCCGGTGCATCGCCGACCCCATGTAGTCCCGGATGGAGTCCTCGTACGAGGTCGGGTGCCCCAACTCGGTGAGACAGGCGGCGAGATGGCGATTGGATATGGGCTCGCTGTCGACGAGCACCCCATCGTTGTCGAAGATGACCAGGTCATAGCGCATGCTTGTGAGCATAAACGCAGAAAGGCCCACGCCAAATGGCGTGGGCCTTTCTCAAAATTTGTTCGGCGGCGTCCTACTCTCCCACAGGGTCCCCCCTGCAGTACCATCGGCGCTGTGAGGCTTAGCTTCCGGGTTCGGAATGTAACCGGGCGTTTCC
>NZ_LGDV01000001.1 GCF_001280015.1 Streptomyces sp. MMG1121 | reverse complement strand
TGTCGGTCCTCGCGGCGGGGCGGGCACGGGGGCGGGCGCCGGTGCCGGCAGGGGGGTGGGGGGCGGCAGCGGCGCCGGCGCGGGCATCGGCATCGGGGCCGGCCGGGGGACCGGAACCGGGGCCGCCGGCTGCTGTACGGGCGCCATGGGCGGCTGGGCCGGTATCGGGAACCGCGCAGGCTGGGGCGGTATCGGGACCGGTGCGGGCTGGGGCGGTATCGGGAGCTGTGCCGGCTGGGCTGCCGCCGGCATCGGCATCCCGGCGCCGGGTGGGGGTACGGCGGCGGGGAGCGGCATGCCGGTGCCGGCGGCCGGAGGGGGTGCGGCGGGCAGGGACTGGGCCTGTGCGGCCAGGCCCCGGACACCGGACCCGTTGGTCTCGCTGACCAGCCGGTCGACGGCCGCCGTACCCGAGCTGTAGCCGGTCCCTGTGCTCAGCTCGGGTACGGCGGCTCCCCTCCCGGACCCGTAGAGCACCTGCTCCAGGCCGGACACCAGGCGACGCACGTCGACCTGGGGGCGCACCACGAGTCTCAGGAAGCGGCTGGAGGAACCGATCTTGTTGCCGCACTCGCGGACCAGGATCCGGTGCTCGGTGAGCATCCGGTCCCGGACCACCGTGCCCTCGGCGCCGACGGGCAGCCGTACGAAGAGGAAGTTCCCCTGGGAGGGGTAGACCGTCAGGCCCGGGAGTGCGGAGAGGTGGCTGGTCATCTCCAGGCGGTCGCGGCGGACCTGCAGCAGGCTCTGCGCGTACTCCGGGCCGTGGTCGCGCAGCATGAACACCACGTGCTCGGCGAAGGAGTTGAGGTTCCAGCGCGGGAGCATCGAGCGGACACGGCCCGCCAGGGCCGGGTTCGCCACCAGGTAGCCGAAGCGTATGCCGTGCAGGCCGAAGTTCTTGCCGAGGCTGCGCAGGACGATCACGTTCGGGCGGAGCATCGCCTCCTGGGCGACACTCGGGTCCGTCTCCGCGTCGGCGAACTCCAGGAACGACTCGTCCACGACCACCAGGTCCAGGTCCGCCATCGCGTCCATGAACTGCACCACCTGCTGCTTGCGCAGATAGCCGCCGTCGGGGTTGTTCGGGTTGCAGATGACCGCCGCGCGGGTGCCGCGCCGTCGGACGAAGTCCGCGTACCGGGCGAGGTCCAGGGCGAAGTCGCCCGCCTCCTGGAGCGGGAACATGTCGACCCGCTTGCCGGTCTCCATCGGCTGGTCGGTCCAGCGGCCGAAGGCCGGCACCGGGACCGCCAGCGACTCGCGGACCAGGAGGTGGTCGATCCAGGTGATCAGCTCGGTCGAGCCGTTGCCCATCGCCACGCACTGCGGGGGCAGTTGGAGGAGGCCGCACAGCTCGGCCGTGATGGTGTCGGTGCTGCTCGGGTAGTACGTGGCGATCTCGCGCAACCGGGCCGACAGCTCGTCGAACATGGCCGGAGTCGGGAAGTACGGGTTGCACGGGATGCAGAAGTCCACCGGGCCGGTTCCGTCGCCGCCCTCCCTCGTCAGCGCCGCCATCGAGGGGCTGTGCGCGGCGGTGCCGCGGAACAGCGAGGTGACGTTGCCGGTCAAGGGGACCTCCGTTCAGGGTGGCCCGTGCGGGGGAGCACGGGCCGCCCATGCATACGGAAGTGACGTCAGTGGCGTTCAACTCACCGGCTGTGTGAGCCGGTTCACGCCGAGAACGAGTGGATCGTCGTCGTGCGGTACGTCTGGCCGGGGCGCAGCACCGTGGACGGGAACGACGGCTCGTTCGGCGAGTCCGGGAAGTGCTGGGTCTCCAGGGCCAGCCCGTCGCCCTGCCGGTAGGTGTGGCCGGAGGGGCCGACGAGGGTGCCGTCGAGGAAGTTGCCCGAGTAGAACTGCACACCGGGCTGGTCGGTGGAGATCTTCAGGGTGCGGCCGGAGGCGGGGTCGCGCAGGGTCACCACGTGTTCCGGCCGGGCCGTCACCCCCTTGTCCAGTACGAAGTTGTGGTCGTAGCCCTTGGCCGTGACGAGCTGCGGGTGACCGGTGCGGATGTCCCGGCCGATCGGCTTGGGGCGGCTGAAGTCGAACGGGGTGCCCGCCACCTCCGCCAGCTCCCCGGTCGGGATCAGCCCCGGGTCCGTGGGCGTGAACCGGCCTGCCGCCAGCCAGAGTTCGTGGTCGTAGACGCTGCCGCTGCCCTCGCCCGCGAGGTTGTAGTACGTGTGGTTGGTGAGGTTGACGACCGTCGGCCTGTCGGTGGTGGCCTCGTAGTCGATCCGCCAGTCGCCGTGCCGGGTGAGCGTGAAGGTGACCTTCGTCCGCAGCGTGCCGGGGTAGCCCATCTCGCCGTCGACGCTCGTGTAGTGCAGCCGCAGGCCGACGTCGGGGCCACAGGCGAAGGGCTCGATGTCCCACACCTTGGTGTTGAAGCCCTTGGCGCCGCCGTGCAGGCTGTTCACGCCGTCGTTGACGGACAGCTGGTACTTCTTGCCGTCGAGCGTGAACCGCCCCTTGGCGATGCGGTTGCCGTAACGGCCGATGGTGGACCCGAAGAAGGTCGTCCCGGCGACGTACGCGGCGAGGTTGTCGTAGCCGAGCGAGACGTTCGCGTACCGGCCGTGGCGGTCCGGGATCTCCAGGGACTGGATGATGCCGCCGTAGGAGAGGACCTTCAGGCGGGTTCCGCCGTTCTCCAGCGACCAGCGGTACACCTTCGTGCCGTCGGCCAGCGTGCCGAAGTACTCCTTCACCGGCCCGCCGCCCGAGGCGGCCTGGGCGGGGGCTGTGCCGAGAGCGGAGGCGGCGAGGCCCGCCGCCGCGGCTCCCGCGATGACCGTGCGTCTGTTCAGTTCCATGGGTACGGCTCCCTTGTCAGTGGACCCTCACGAACCGGACTTGCGCTTGTTCCACACGTCGAACCCGACCGCCGCCAACAGGGCCAGGCCCTTGATGACCTGCTGCCAGTCGGTGCCGACGCTGAGGAGGTTCATGCCGTTGTTGAGCACGCCGAGGACGAGACCGCCGATGATGGCGCCGAGGACGGTACCGACACCGCCGCTCATGGACGCGCCGCCGATGAACGAGGAGGCGATGGCCTCCAGCTCGAAGCCGTCACCCGCCTTCGGCGAGGCCGCGTTCAGCCGGGCGGCGACCACCAGACCCGCCAGGGCCGCGAGCACGCCCATGTTCAGGAACACCTGGAAGGTGACCCGCTTGTCCTTGACTCCGGACAGCTTCGCGGCCGGCAGGTTGCCGCCGATCGCGTAGATGTGGCGGCCGAAGACCGCGTTGCGCATGACGTAGCCGTAACCGACCACCAGGACACCGAGGATGATCAGCACGATCGGGGCGCCGTTGTAGCTGGCGAGCAGCAGGGTGACGACGAGGATCGCGGCGACCATGGCGACGAGCTTGAGCAGGAACAGCTTCACGGGCACCAGGTCGAGGGAGAACTCCTGCTGGCGGCGCCGGTCGCGCACCTCCTGCCAGACCACGGCCGCGATCAGGACGATCCCGAGCAGCAGCGTGAGGTTGTGGTAGTTGGTGTTCGGGCCGACCTCCGGCAGGAAACCGTTGCCGATCTTCTGCAGGCCGTTCGGGAACGGGCCGAGGGTCTGGCCCTTGAGCAGGATCTCGGTCAGGCCGCGGAAGAGCAGCATGCCGGCCAGGGTGACGATGAAGGACGGTATGCCCAGATAGGCGATCAAAAAGCCCTGCACGGAGCCCGCCACCGCGCCCACCAGCAGACACAGCACCAGGGCGATGGGCCAGGCCACGCTGTGCTGGACCGTCAGCACGGCCGCGAACGCGCCCACGAACGCCGTCAGCGAGCCGACCGACAGGTCGATGTGCCCGGCGATGATCACCAGCATCATGCCGATCGCGAGGATCAGGATGTAGCTGTTCTGGAGCACCAGGTTGGAGACGTTGCGCGGCAGCAGCAGGTCGCCGCCGGTCCAGATCTGGAAGAGGACGACGATCAGACCGAGCGCGATCAGCATGCCGTACTGGCGCATGTTGCGGCGCAGGCCGCCGAGTACCAGCTGCCACAGGCCCTCGCCGGCGGCCGGCCCGCCCTTGCCCGGCGGCGCGGCGGCCGGGGTCTTGTCGGTGACGTCCGTGCTCATCGCGTTACCTCTTCGTCCTTCGCTTTGTCTTTCGTCATATGGCGCATCAGCACTTCCTGCGTGGCCTCGGCCCGGGGCACCTCACCGGTCAGCCGCCCGGCGGCCATCGTGTAGATGCGGTCGCACATGCCGAGCAGCTCCGGCAGCTCGGAGGAGATGAAGACGACCGCCTTGCCCTCGGCGGCGAGCCGGTCGATGACCGTGTAGATCTCGTACTTGGCGCCCACGTCGATCCCGCGCGTCGGCTCGTCCAGGATCAGCACGTCGGGCCCGGCGAAGATCCATTTGCTGAGGACGACCTTCTGCTGGTTGCCGCCGGACAACTTGCCGACCGGCTCGAACACCGTCGGCGCCTTGATGTTCATCGACTTCCGGAACCCCTCGGAGACCTGCCGCTCCGCCTGCTCGTCCACCACGCCCCGCTTCGCGACCTTCCTGAGCGCGGTCAGCGAGACGTTCCGGTTGATGGTGTCGATGAGGTTGAGGCCGTAGTGCTTGCGGTCCTCGGTGACGTACGCGATGCCGTGCCCGACCGCCTCCGCGACCGTCTTCGTACGGATCTCCCGGCCGTCCTTGAGGACCGTGCCGCCCGCGTACCGGCCGTAGGTGCGGCCGAAGACGCTCATCGCCAGTTCGGTGCGGCCCGCGCCCATCAGGCCCGCGATGCCGACGATCTCGCCGCGCCTGACGCTGATCGACACGTCGTCCACGACCTTGCGCTGCTGGTCGACGGGGTGATGGACGGTCCAGTCGCGGATCTCCAGCGCGGGCGCCGCGTCCGCCTGACCCGCGTACGCGGTCCGCTCCGGGAAGCGGTGGTCGAGGTCACGGCCGACCATGCCGGCGATGATCCGTTCCTCGGTGGTCTGCGGCGCCTTCACGTCGAGGGTCTCGATGGAGTGGCCGTCCCGGATGATCGTCACCGAGTCGGCGACCCGGCGGATCTCCCCCAGCTTGTGGGAGATGATGATCGAGGTGATGCCCTGGTTCTTCAACTCCAGGATCAGATCGAGGAGTTTGCCGCTGTCCTCGTCGTTCAGGGCCGCCGTGGGCTCGTCGAGGATGAGCAGCTTCACCTCCTTGGAGAGCGCCTTGGCGATCTCCACGAGCTGCTGCTTGCCCACGCCGATGTCGCTGACGCGGGTCTCCGGGTGCTCGCCGAGGCCGACGCGGCGCAGCAGTTCGGTGCCGTGCCTGAGGGTGTCGTTCCAGTTGATGAACCCGCGCGTGGCGTGTTCGTTGCCGAGGAAGATGTTCTCCGCGATGGACAGATGCGGCACCAGCGCCAGTTCCTGGTGGATGATGACGATGCCGCGCTGCTCGCTCGCCCGGATGTCCTTGAACCGGCAGACCTCCCCCTCGAAGAGGATCTCGCCGTCGTAGCTGCCGTGCGGATGGACGCCGGAGAGCACCTTCATCAGGGTCGACTTCCCGGCGCCGTTCTCCCCGCAGATGGCGTGGACCTCGCCCTGGCGGACGGTCAGCGTGACGTCCGACAGCGCTTTGACACCGGGAAAGGTCTTGACGATCGAGCGCATTTCCAGGACGGGTCCCGCCATGGTCGTGCCTTCCAATCAGTGTGGGGTCGGACGGACGGTCGAGCTCACTTGAGCTGGGACTCGGTGTAGTAACCGCCCTTGACCAGGACGTCCGCGTAGTTGGTCTTGTCGACGCTCACCGGCTGGAGCAGGAAGGAGGGGACGACCTTGGCGCCGTTGGTGTAGGTCTTCGTGTCGTTGACCTGCGGCTTCTTGCCGTGCAGGACGTCGTCGACCATGGTCACCGCGACCGCGGTCTCCTTGCGGCTGTCCTTGAAGACGGTCTGGGTCTGCTGGCCCGCGATGATCGACTTCACCGAGGCCAGCTCGGCGTCCTGGCCGGTGATGACCGGCAGCGGGTTGCTGCCCGAGCCGTAGCCGTCGGACTTCAGCGCGGAGATGACGCCGATGGAGATGCCGTCGTAGGGCGAGAGCACCGCGTCGACCCGCCCGCTCTTGTAGGAGGCGGTGAGGATGTCCTCCATGCGCTTCTGCGCGGTCGTGCCGTCCCAGCGCAGGGTCGTGACCTGGTTGAGCTTGGTCTGCCCGGACTTGACCACCAACTGCTTCTTGTCGATGTACGGCTGGAGCACCTTCATCGCGCCGTCGAAGAAGTACTGGGTGTTGTTGTCGTCGTTCGACCCGGCGAACAGCTCGATGTTGAACGGGCCCGTCCTGCCGCTGTCCAGCCCCAGCTTGTGGACGATGTAGGTGCCCTGCAGGGTGCCGACCTTCTCGTTGTCGAACGAGGCGTAGTAGTCGACGTTCTTGGTGCCGAGGATGAGCCGGTCGTAGGCGATGACCGGAATGCCCGCCTGGGCGGCCTCCTGGAGCACGTTGTTCAGGGACTTGTTGTCGATGGCCGCGATGATCAGGCCCTTGACGCCCTGCGTGATCATGTTCTCGATCTGTGAGACCTGGGTGCTCGGGTCGTCCTCGCCGTAGACCAGCTTGGTCTTGTAGCCCTTGGACTTGAGGTTCTTGACCATGTCGTCGCCGTCGTTGATCCACCGCTCGGAGGACTTCGTCGGCATGGCGATGCCGATCGTGGCGCCCTTGACGTCGCCCGTCTTCTCCTTGCTGCCGCCCGAGCCGCTCTGCCCGCAGGCGGTGAGCGTGAGGGCGAGCGAGGCGGCTCCGGCTATCGCGGCCAGTGCGGCTCTGCGGTTGCGCATGGGGATCAGTCCTTGTCGTTCTCGTCGTGGAGAGGGGCGGAGGCTTCGAGGGGGAAGCGGTTCAGCGGGCCGGGCAGCCGGGAGCCGAGCGGCGCCATGTCGCCGTCCGCGCCGTGCCGGGCGAGCAGGTCCAGGGCGAGCCGGCCGCGCCGCACCCGCTCCCGGGCGGTGTCCAGGGTCACGTCCCGCAGGTGGGTGCCCCACGGGTAGATGCCGGGCGCCCGGGACAGACCGAACTTCAGGTAGAGCGGTGCTCCGCGCCGGATCAGCTCGGCGACCTCGTACATCCGCACATAGCCGCCGAGGTCGTCGGGGGCCTCGATGTACATGTCCATGGGGGCCGCCGACACCCGGCGGATCTCGGTGAGGTGATCCAGCGTCAGATCGCTGGGCACATTGAGGGAGTCGGCGCCGAGCCGTTCGAAGACGGCGTACGACGCCGGGTTGACCGGCCCGATGAGTGCCGAGACCTTCAGGGTCGTGTCGGCCGGGAGGAGGCCGGCCTCGCGCGCCCGGTGCAGGGTCCACAGCACGCCCTCGTCGGCGACGAGCAGGCACTTGACGCCCAACTCCGTTGCCCGAACGGCGTCTTCGACGCAGCCGGCGACGGCGTCGTGGCCCCGGGCGCGCAGTCCGGCCCCCCGCGAGTCGGAGCGCACCGAGCCGCCGATGTCCCAGGTGCCGCGCGGGCCGGTGAACAGACAGAGTTCGATGTCGCGTTCGCCGGTGGCGTCGACCATCTCGGTGATCTCGGCGTCGGTGAGCATCCACACACCGCTGCCCTGGCTGATCCGGTGGATCGGCACGTCGAGGCGCGAGGCCTCCTTGAGGACGACCGCCAGCGCCTCGGGACCCTCGCACGAGGGGATCTCGGTGCGCCAGCGGCCGCCGCCCGGGAAGCCGCGGGGGGAGGCGTCGGCGGGGTCGAGGGCGGGCGCGCCCAGGCCGAGAGCGGCGAGCACCTGCTCGCCGGGCCTGCGGGCTGCCGGGGCGGAAGCGTCGGTCACAAGCTGTCCTTCGTGGTCGGGGCGTTCGAGATTTCGGACGAGGTTCGCGTCTCTGGGTGGCAAGAGGCTCGGGTGGTACGCCGGCCGGGGCGCCGTCGGGTCATGCCCCGGCCGGCGTACGGCTAGGGGCGGAGCAGCACCTTGCCCACCTTCGGATCACCGGCCCCGACCAGCTCGATGGCCTGCGCGAACTCGCTCAGCGGCAGCTCGTGTGTGACCAGCGGCAGCGGGTCCAGCAGTCCGGCGCCGAAGACCCGCACGGTGTGCGCCCAGGCGTCCGGCGGTGCCCCGAAGACGGTGTGCACCTCCAGCTGCCGTACGACGAGACCGGTCGGGTCGAGCCCGTCCGCGCCCGGCGCCGGGATCCCGGTCAGGACCAGGCGTCCGCCGCGCCTGAGCAGGGTGGCGGCGGTGCGCGCGGCGGAGGCCGAGCCGGCCGTCTCGACGACGACGTCGAAGTCGTCCGGCAGCTCCTGGTCCTTGGTGCGGAAGCCGGTCGCGCCGAACCGCCGCGACAGCGCCTCCCGGTCGTTCCGGGTGCCCACGACGAGCAGTTCGGCCGGTGAGACCGCCTTCAGGAACTGCACGGCGAACATCCCGAGCGTGCCGGTGCCGACCACCGCGACCCGCTCGCCCGGCCGGGCCCGTGCCTTCAGGGCCGCCGCCGCGATACAGGCGGCCGGCTCCAGCAGGGCGGCGGCGGTGAGGTCGGCGTCGTCCGGCAGGGCGTGCAGCAGCCGGGCCGGCAGGGTGAGCGTGGCGGCCATGGCGCCGGGCCGGGTGAACCCGGTCTCCTCGTACCCGGCCGTGCACAGCGTGCTCTCGCCGGCGTGACAGCGGTCGCACACCTGGCAGTTGCGAAAGCCCTCGCCGACGACCTTGCGGCCGCTGAGGGACGCGGGTACGCCCGGGCCCACCTTCGTGACCGTTCCCGACCACTCGTGGCCGGGCGTCAGCGGATAACGGACGTACCCCTCGGGCCGGTTGCCCTGGTACACCTCGCGGTCACTGCCGCAGATGCCGACCGCGTGCACGGTCACCAGCGCCTCGCCGGGACCGGGGTCGCGGGGGGTGTGCTGCGCGACCCGGTGCCGGCCCGGGGCCTCGACGACGATGGCGTCGCTCACTTGGATTCCTTCGGCTTGCGCTGCTCCCAGCCCTCGGCCCACAGGTCGAACCGGGCCTGCTGCTGCGGGAACTCGGCGGCGGCGTCGGTGTCCAGCTCGACGCCGAGACCGGGCGCGTCGGAGAGGTGGAAGTAGCCGTCCACGACCTGTGGCGCCCCCTTGACCACCTTCTTGATCTCCGCGTCCGCGAAGTCGTTGAAGTGCTCGAGGATCTTGAAGTTCGGCGAGGTGAAGCCGACCTGGAGCGAGGCGGCGGTGAGCACCGAGCCGCCGACGTTGTGCGGGGCGACGAGCGTGTAGTGCGTCTCGGCGGTGGCGGCGAGCTTCCTGGTCTCCCAGATGCCGCCGATGTGGCCGACGTCCGGCTGGATGACGTCCACGGCCTGGCTCTCGAACAGCTCGCGGAACTCGATGCGGTCGTGGATCCGCTCACCGGTGGCGACGGGGATGTCCACCTTGGCGGCCACCTTCTCCAGCGCCTTGAGGTTCTCCGGCGGCACCGGCTCCTCCAGCCACGCGGGCTTGAAGGGGGCCAGCTCCTTCGCCAGCCGGACGGCGGTGGCGGGGGAGAAGCGGCCGTGCATCTCCAGCATCAGCTCGGCCTCCGGCCCGATCGCGTCCCGCACGGCCTCGATGAGCGAGACGGCGTACAGGGTCTGCTGATGGTCCAGCTCGAAGTGCCCGGTGCCGAAGGGGTCGATCTTCAGCGCCCGGTAGCCGCGCTCCATCACTGCCTGGGCGGCCTTGTGGTACGCCTCGGGCGTCCGCTCGGTCGTGTACCACCCGTTGGCGTACGCCTTGACCCTGTCGGTCACCTTGCCGCCGAGCAGCTGCCACACCGGCACGCCCAGCGCCTTGCCCTTGATGTCCCAGCACGCCATCTCCACGACCGCGATGCCGGACATGACGATCTCACCCGCGCGGCCGTAGTCGCCGTACTTCATGCGGCGTACGAGGTCCTCGACGGCGAACGGGTCCGATCCGAGAATGTGGTTGGCCTCGGCCTCCCGCAGATAGCCGATCAGCGCGTCGGTGTGCCCGAGCATCCGGGTCTCGCCGACTCCCGTGATCCCCTCGTCGGTGTGCACCTGGACGTAGGTCAGGTTGCGCCACGGCGTGCCGACCACGTGCGTGCTGATTCCGGTGATGCGCACGGCAGTTGCCCTTCAGCTGTTCGAGATTTCGTCACACGTTCGAAATGCTGGCGTGACAGTAAGGACGGGGCGGCGGGGGTGTCAATGGGTCGAACGGATAACGGTTTCGGCAAGCCTTTCGAGAAAAATTTCGCTGATCTACGAAACCTTCACAGGCGCGCCTAGGAACGTGACCGGCGGGGAATCTAGTCTTCCGGCGTCATGGACTACTGCCACCCGTGCCAACGGCACCTCAACGGCGCCCTGGCCTGCCCCGGATGCGGAACACCGGCGCACGCGGCGACCGCGGACGCGACGGTTCCGTATGCCTACGCGGGCACGGGCGGGACGCCGGGCCACGGGGGCGGTCACGTCCCGGCGCAGGGCGGTCATCTCCCCTTGGGCGACTACGCCGCCCGGGTGCCCGTCCAAGGGCAGGGCACCCCGCGGGAGTACGAGCCCGCCGAGCCGCGGCAGCAGGCGTCGCGGCCGGAGTCCGAGTCGCACGACGCCTACGCCCCGGAGCCCGATGCCGAAGCCGCGCCCGAGTCCGAGGCGGAGGCGGGGGCGGGGGCGGATTCCGGCCATGAGCCCGGTGGGCGGGCCGCCCGGCGCAAGGGGCGCGGCACCGCCGTCGTGAGCCCCGCCGGGTCCGACGCCAGCCGCCGCGACCGCAAGGCCGCCGCCCACCGCCGCCGGCGCCGCCGTACCGTGCTGATCGCCGCGGGCTTCGTGCTGGCCGCGGGCGGACTCAGCATCGCCGAACTGGGCACGGACGCACCCTTCTCGCCCTTCGCCGGCGGCAGCCCCGCCTCGTCCGGGGACGCGTCGGCGGACGGCACCGCCGCCTCCGCGACACCGGGCACCACGGCCCGACCGGTGAACGACACCTCCGGTGCCGCCCCGGGCGCCTCCGCCGCCCCGGACGCCTCGGCCTCCGCGTCCGCGAGCAGGTCCGCCAAGGACAAGGCCGCCGGGTCGCCGAGCCCCAAGGGCACCGGCAGGGCGCAGCAGCCGGCCACGACGGGCCCGGGTACGACCCCCACCACCCCGGCCGCCACGGCCACGTCCCGTCCCTCCGCCACCCCGACCAGCGCCCCGACGACGTCCGGCCCGACCGCCACACCGTCGCCGACCAAGACCTGCAACCGCTTCCTGTGGTGGTGTACCTGAGCCCTGCTCCACTTCCGCGTACCACCCCGCGCCCTCCGCCATCCGGGGCATCGGTGACACCCACCGGCTGCCGCGGCGGTTGAGTCGAACAGGCACATCGCGCCGTACCGGTCTGGGGAACGTCCGGAGCGGGAACGGGCGTTGTACGAGGGGGAGCAGCGAGAGCGGCTCAGGTTGAGGAGAGCGGGATGACGCAGGAGAACACCGTCCACGGCACGGTCGCCGAGGGCTTCGAGGCGGTGCGCGAGGAGTTCACCGCGTTCGTCGCCGGGGAGCGGGACGACTACGAGGGTCAGTTGTGCGCGTATGTGCACGGGAGGCGGGTCGTCGACCTGTGGGCGGGCGGCGCGGCGGACTCCCTGTACGGCGTGTTCTCGTCCACCAAGGGCGCCGCGCACCTGGTGGCCGCGCTCCTGGTGCAGGACGGCACGCTGGAGCTGGACCGCAAAGTGACCTACTACTGGCCGGAGTTCGGCGCCGAGGGCAAGGGCTCGGTGATCCTCCGGGATCTGCTGGCGCACCGGGCGGGCCTGGTCGGGATCGACGCCGGGTTCTCCCCGGAGGAGATGGCCGACGACCGTGCGATCGCCGAGCGGCTCGCGGACCAGAAGCCGTTCTGGCGGCCCGGCACGGCCTTCGGCTACCACGCGCTGGTGATCGGCGCGCTCGCGGGCGAGGTGGTGCGCCGCGCGACGGGCCGCACGCTCCAGGAGGTCTACGAGGAGCGGGTGCGCGCGCCCTACGGCACGGACTTCTACCTGGGGCTGCCCGAGTCCGAGGAGTCCCGCTTCCGCACCGTGCAGCCGGCGCTCCCGAGCCCGGAGCAGCAGGCCCTGATCGCGGCCCAGCCCACCGGCCCGCGCACGCTGACCTCGATCGCCTTCAACGCGCACGTGCCGCGGCCGGGGACGCTGGAGGAGTACGTCAACTCCCGCCGGGTGCGGGCCGGGGGACAGGCGTCCGCGGGCGGGGTGGCCTCCGCGCGCGGGCTCGCGAAGATGTACGCGGCGGCGATCAGCGAGGTGGACGACCGCCCGCCCCTGCTGAAGCCCGACACGGTCGCCGAGGTGGGCCAGATCCACTCCGTCGGCTACGACCTGGTGGCCCGCACCCACAAGTCGTACGGCCTCGGCTTCCAGGCGACGGCCGACATGTGGCACCCGTCCCTGGGTGCGGGCTCCTTCGGCCACAGCGGCGCCGGCGGTTCCCAGGCCTTCGCCGACCCCCGCAGCGGCCTGGCCTACGGCTACACGAGGCGCCGCATGGTGTTTCCGGGCGGCGCGGCGCCGGAGAACGAGGGGCTGGTGAGAGCGGCGCACAAGGCGGCGCTCGCCGGGTGAGAACGACGACAGCCGCACCCCACGTCCAAGGGTGCGGCTGCCGATGACACAACGACGATTGTCAGACGAGCGTCACGGTGATGTTGCCGCGAGTCGCCTTCGAGTAGGGGCACACCTGGTGCGCCTTCTCGACCAGGTCCCGGGCCGCCTCGGCGGACACGTTCGGGATGTTCGCCGAGATCTCCACGATGATCCCGAACCCGTCGTCGTTCTTGCCGATGCCGACCTTCGCGGTGACGGTCGACCCGGAGACGTCGGCACCCTCCTGCCGGGCGACAACGCCCAGCGCCCCCTGGAAGCAGGCGCTGTAGCCCGCGGCGAACAACTGCTCAGGGTTGGTGCCGGCGCCGTTGCCGCCCATCTCCTTGGGCGGGTTCACGACGACGTCGAGCTTGCCGTCGTCGGTGGCGACCCGGCCGTCACGGCCGTTCTCGGCGGTGGCGACGGCGGTGTACAGGACGTCGGACTGCGTGATGGGCATGCGGTTGTCTTCCTCCTCGGTCCGCCGCGACTCGCGCCCACGATCGACGACGGATTTCGGAAAGAAGTTACCGCATGCCGGAAACGGCAGGGAAGGCCCGCCGGGGCCTCACAGCTTGACGATCATCTTTCCGATGTTGTCGCCGCGCAGGACCCCGAGGAACGCCTCCAGGGTGTTCTCGACGCCGTCGACCACGGTCTCGCGGTACTTCAGCTCGCCCGAGGCGACCCACGGCCCGACCTTCTGGACGAACTCCGGCTGGAGGTCGTAGTGGTCGCCGACCAGGAAGCCCTCCATGCGGCCCCGGGTCTGGATGAGCCGGGCGAGGTTGCGCGGGCCGGGGGCGGGCTCGGTGTTGTTGTAGACCGAGATCATGCCGCAGATGGCGATACGGCCGCCCTGGTTCAGCGAGCCGATGGCCGCTTCCAGGTGGTCCCCGCCGACGTTGTCGAAGTACACGTCGATGCCGTCGGGCGCGGCCTCGCGCAGCTGCTCGCCCACCGGGCCGTCCTTGTAGTTGAACGCGGCGTTGAAGCCGTACTCCTCGACCAGCAGCTTGACCTTCTCGTCGGAGCCGGCCGAGCCGATGACCCGCGAGGCGCCCAGCAGCTTGGCGAGCTGGCCGACCTCGCTGCCCACGGCACCCGCGGCGCCGGAGACGAAGACGACGTCGCCCTCCTTGAAGGAGGCGGTGCGCAGCAGGCCGGCGTAGGCGGTCAGGCCGGTCATGCCGAGGACGCCGAGGTACGTGGACAGCGGCGCGGCTTCGGAGTCGACCTTGACGGCGTGCTTCGCGTCCATGGCCGCGTACTCGCGCCAGCCGAAGAAGTGCAGGACGTGGTCGCCGGCCTCGATGCCCTCGGCGCGGGACTCGACCACCTCGCCGACGGCCCCGCCCTGCATGACCTTGCCCAGCTCGAAGGGGGCGGCGTACGACTTCGCGGCACTCATCCGGCCGCGCATGTACGGGTCCACCGAGAGGTACTTGTTCTTCACCAGTACCTGGCCCTCGCCAAGGGCCGGGATCTCGGTCTCGACCAGGGCGAAGTCCTCGGGCTTCGGCCAGCCGACGGGACGGCTGAGCAGGTGCCACTCGCGGTTGATCATGACGGGCCTTCCTCACTTGCCTCATGCAAATACTTCAGAACCTGAAACAACCATGCTCCTGAATATTTCATGATGTCAAGTAACGGGGTATCCTGGAGACCATGTCCACCCCATCGCCCAGCCCAGCGAAGACCCGCCGCCCCGACGCCCTGACCCTGGAGGTCGTCGAGCTGATCGGAGACGTGGTGGCCCGCTTCTACGCGGACTACGAGAAGGCGGCGGCGGAGCACACGCTGACCGGCCCGCAGGCCCGGCTGCTCAGCCTGCTCTCGCTGGAGCCGCTGCCGATGCGGAAGCTGGCGCAGAAGCTGAAGTGCGAGCCGTCCAACGTGACCGGGATCGTGGACCGCCTGGAGTCCCGGGGGCTCGTCGAGCGGCGCCCCGACCCCGCCGACCGCCGGGTGAAGCTGGCCGCCGCCACGGACGAGGGCCTGCGCATGGCCAAGGACCTGCGCGAGGGCCTGCGCTTCGCCCGTGAGCCCCTCGCCGGCCTCTCCGACGACGAGCGCCGCTCCCTGCGCGACCTGCTGCGGCGGATGCTGGACGCCTGAGCCCGCGGGTAGGGTCTTGGCCATGCGTGATCTCGGGGTGGGGTTCGGTTATCTGCTGAAGGGCCAGCGCTGGGTGAGCCGGCACGGCAAGCAGTACGGCTTCGGGCTACTGCCCGGGCTGGTCACCCTGGTGCTGTACGGGGCGGCGCTGGTCGCGCTCGCCGTGTGGGGCGAGGACGCGGTCACCTGGGCGACACCGTTCGCGGACGACTGGGCCGGCCCCTGGCAGGGTCTGTTCCGCGGTTTTCTGACGGCCGTCCTGTTCGCCCTCGGGCTGCTGCTGGCCGTGCTGACCTTCACGGCCGTGACCCTGCTGGTCGGCCAGCCCTTCTACGAGAGCCTGTCGGAGCAGGTCGACGCCGACGTCTCGCCCGACGGCACCGCCCCGCGGTCGGAGCTGTCGCTCTGGCGCGAGCTGTGCGTCTCGGCCCGCGACAGCATGCGCGTGCTGGTGCGGGCCGGGCTGTGGGGCGTGCTGCTCTTCGCCCTCGGCTTCCTGCCGTTCGTCGGGCAGACCGTCGTACCCGTGCTCGGCTTCTTCGTCACCGGCTTCTTCCTCACCGAGGAACTGACCGCCGTGGCCCTCCAGCGCCGGGGCGTCGAACTGCGCGCCCGGCTCGCCCTGCTCCGCTCCCGCAAGGCCCTGGTCTGGGGTTTCGGCACCCCGCTCGGCCTGGCCTTCCTGGTCCCGTTCGTCGCGGTGTTCCTGATGCCGGGTGCGGTGGCGGGGGCGACGATGCTTGCTCGTGAGGTGGCGGGGGAGGGCGGCGAGGGGGCCGGCCTGCCGGGCGCCGCTGCTGTGCCGGCCGGCGGCTGAGCAGTTCCCCGCGCCCTTCGGGCCGCTCACCCGCTAGCCCACCGGCTCTCCCAGCAACCGCAGGAAGTCCCGGAACGCCCCCGGCATGTCGACCGACTCCGGGTCCAGCAGCCACTGGAACTGCAAGCCGTCCATCACGGCGACCAGCAGCGGGGCGGTGCGCTCGGGGGTGAGGCCGTTCGGCAGGAGGTCGCCGTACTCGGTGCGCAGGACCGTCGCCATGGATTCCCGGACCCGGGCGTACCGCTCGGTGAAGTACGCCCGCGCGGGATGATCCTCCGTCACGCTCTCGCCGAGCAGCGCCGAGAAGGTCTGGACGATCGCCGGGCGCATCGCGTTGTACTCGACCAGTGAGGCCAGCAGATCCACCCGCCAGTGCGTGTCCGGCACCGCGTCCCACCGGTCCCGCTCCTGGAGCACGGCCACCAGCAGGGCGTCCTTGGTGGGGAAGTGGTGCAGCAGGCCCTGCTGGGTGAGGCCGACCCGCTCGGCGACCGCGGCCAGGCTCGCCCCCCGGTAACCGCGCTCGGCGATCACCTCCAGCGCCGCCCCGACGATCTCCGAGCGCCGCTCCCCGCTCCTGACCCTCGCGTTCATGCCGTCACCGTACGGCATCCGTGCCAGTCAAATATAACGGCAAGATAACGAAACCTACCGCTCTACAGGTAATGGATGCACGATGGAGGCACCTGCACGGACGTCAGCGAGGAGGCACCGCGATGGCGGGATCCCAGCCCACCCCGGCCGACACGGCCCGCGAGGCCGTCGTGGAAGAGGCGCTGCGGCGGCTCGACCTCGACGCCAGGACACGGCTCCTGGCCGGCCAGGACATGTGGACCCTGCCCGCCCTGCCGGAGATCGGCCTGAAGCCGCTCGTCATGTCCGACGGCCCGATCGGCGTACGGGGCGTGCGCTGGAGTGCCGACGACCCCTCCGTCGCCCTGCCCTCCCCGACCGCGCTCGCCGCCACCTGGGACCCCGAACTCGCCCGCCGCGCCGGTGTGCTGCTCGCCCAGGAGGCCCGCCGCAAGGGCGTCCACGTCCTTCTCGCCCCCACCGTCAACCTGCACCGCTCCCCGCTCGGCGGCCGGCACTTCGAGGCCTACAGCGAGGACCCGTACCTCACGGGCGTGATCGGCGCGGGGTACGTCACCGGCGTCCAGTCCGGCGGCGTCGGCACCACCGTCAAGCACTTCGTCGCCAACGACGCCGAGACCGACCGCTTCACCGTGAACAACCTGGTCTCCGAACGCGCCCTGCGCGAGCTGTATCTGGCCCCCTTCGAGGCGATCGTCGAGAACGCCCACCCCTGGGGCATCATGACCGCCTACAACTCGGTCAACGGCACGACCATGACCGAGCACCACTACCTGGTCAACGAAGTCCTGCGCGGCGAATGGGGCTTCGACGGCTTCAACGTCTCCGACTGGATGGCCGCCCGCGACACGGTCGGTGACATCAACGGCGGTCTGGACGTCGCCATGCCCGGCCCCCGGACCGTCTACGGCCCCGCCCTCGCCCAGGCCGTCCGGGACGGCCGGGTCGCCGAGGACACCGTGGACGCCGCCGTACGGCGTGTTCTGCGGCTGGCCGCCCGCGTCGGCATCCTGGCGGGTGCCGAGCCCGTCGTCGCCGAACCGCCCGCGCCGGTCGACGGCGAGGCCCTCGCCCGCGAGATCGCCCGCCGCTCCTTCGTCCTCGTCCGCAACGAAGGCGGCGCCCTCCCGCTGCGGCAGAACGGCACCGTGGCCCTGATCGGCGCCGCCGCCCGCGACGCCCGGGTCCTCGGCGGCGGCTCCGCCACCGTCTTCCCGGCCCGGATCGTCTCCCCGCTCGACGGCCTCACCGCCGCACTCCCCGACGGCGCCCTCACCTACGCCGTCGGCGCCGACCCCGCCACCGAACTCGCCGTCGCCGACCGGGGATTCACCCTGCGCACCGTCTGCCGGGACACCGAAGGCACCGTCATCGGCACCCGGTCGGCCCCGGGCGGGCTGGTCCAGTGGATGGGCTCGGACCTCCCCGACGGCGTCACCTACGACACCCTGTACACCGTCGAGCTGACCGGCACCTTCACCCCGCGCGAGTCCGGCCCGCACACCTTCGGCATCAAGGGCGCGGGCGCCTTCACGCTCACCGTCGACGGCACGACGTACTTCGACGACGTCCAGCGCCCCGACAAGGACGACCCCTTCGAGGCCCTCTTCGGCGCCCCCGTACCCCGCGCCCAGGCCGAACTCACCGCCGGTGAACCGGTCGAGGTCTCCCTCACCCACGTCGTCCAGCTCCCCGACGGCGTCCCGATGGAGGTCGTCACCTTCGCCCTCGCGCACTCGGCGCCCCGGCGCGACCCCGACGAGCTGATCGCCGAGGCCGTCGAGGCGGCCCGCGCCGCCGACACGGCCGTCGTCGTGGTCGCCACCACCGACCGCGTCGAGTCCGAGGGCTTCGACCGCACCGACCTGCGCCTGCCCGGCCGCCAGGACGACCTGGTCCGCATGGTCGCCGCCGCCAACCCGAACACCGTCGTGGTCGTCAACTCCGGCTCCCCGGTCGAACTGCCCTGGCGGGACGAGGTCGCCGCCGTCCTGCTGACCTGGTTCCCCGGCCAGGAGGGCGGCTCCGCCCTCGCCGAGGTCCTCACCGGCGCCCACGAGCCCGGCGGCCGGCTCCCCACCACCTGGGGCTCCCTCGCCGCCGCCCCGGTCACCCAGGTCACTCCCGCCGACGGCGAACTGCCGTACACCGAGGGCGTGTTCATCGGCCACCGGGCCTGGGAGCGGGCCGGCCGCACCCCGTCGTACCCCTTCGGCCACGGCCTCGGCTACACCGACTGGGCCTACGAGACCCTGGCCGCCGACGGCACCACGGCCCGCGTCGGTCTGCGCAACACCGGCGAGCGGCCCGGCCGCGAGGTCGTCCAGGTCTACGTCCGCCCGGCCGAGCCCGACCCCGAGCGCCCGGCCCGGCTGCTGGCCGGCTTCGCCTCCGTCGAGGCCGGGCCCGGCGAGAGCGTCGAGGTGACGGTCGCGCTCCCGCGCCGCGCCTTCGAGGTCTGGGACGAGACGGCGAAGGCGTGGGTGTTTGTGAAGGGTTCGTACGAGATCACCGCCGGACGCTCGATCGCCGACCGCGGGCTCACCGCGCCGATTAACGTCTGATCCGGGACAAGTCCCCCCTGAGCAGCCCCGGTCCGGGACCTGACCCCCGGACCGGGGCTCGTAGCGTCAGGGCGGGTGTGGCAGACTCCCGGCCCGCGAGAACACCGGACAGACCGGGCACGGGGGAGAGAGATCGTGTATCCAGGCCAGCAGCAGCCGATGGGGCCCTACGGGCAGCAGCCGCCACCGGCGGGGCCCTACGGGCAGTCGCCGCAGTACCAGCAGCCCCAGTACCAGCAGCCTCAGCAGCCGCAGTACCAGCAGCCCTATCCGCCACACCAACCGTATCCGCAGCAGGGCTACCCGCCCCAGCCCTACCCGCCCCAGCAGCAGGCCCAGGCGCCCGGCGGGCAGGTCGGCGAGGGGCGGATGCGGCTGGATCCCCACCTCACGCCGGCCCAGCGCGAGCTGGCGCTGAAGATCCAGGCGAAGTCCAAGCCCATGGCCTACGGCATGGTGCTCGGCATCCCGCTCACCTTCGGCGGCGTCCACTACGGCATCACGCAAAAGCCCCTCGGCTTCGTGGCGGCGCTCGCCGGACTGGGCCTGCTGGCCTTCGGTGTCTACTCGCTGATGCAGATGCAGGCCCTCAAGCGGCAGCTGCGGCTCATCACGGCGGACGCCTGGCGCTCCCCGGCCGCGCATCTGCCCGGCGCCCGCAAGGCCGCCACACAGGCCGCCTATCTCAACGGCCTGCTGGTCCTGCTGTCCCTCGCCGCGACCGGCTATCTGCTCCACAAGGGCGCCGGCTGGGGCGCGTACGGCAACTCCTTCGGGTTCGGCGCGCTGATGACCGCCGCCGCCCTGCCCTTCGGCATGGCGCTGGCCGCCGCGACCACCGTCCCGCAGCTGCTCCAGGTGATTCCGGCCGGCGCCAGGGTCGGCCGGAGCCTGTACTCGATCATCTTCGTACTGGCCACGACCGTGACGTGCGAGGGCATCAAGAGCCACGCCGTCGGACCCGTCGTGGGTGGCGTCGTGGCCCTGCTGATCTGTGGCGGAGCGATGTCCCTGCTGGGCAAGGCGGCGAAACGGATGCGCGGGGAGCGCGGCTAGCGAGCCGAGAAGCCGTACACCGTCTCCGAGCGGAAGGTCTGACCCGGCCTCAGCACCGTACTCGGGAAGTGCGGGTGGTTCGGGGAGTCCGGGAAGTGCTGGGTCTCCAGGGCGATGCCGGCGCCGGGGACGAACGGGACCGGCAGGTGGTCGGCGGTGTAGAGCTGCAGGCCCGGCTCGGTCGTCGAGAGTGTCAGGGTGCGTCCGGAGGCCGGGTCGTGCAGTTCGGCGACCTCCTCCGGGGCGGCGGTCACGCCCTTGTCCAGGACGAAGTTGTGGTCGTAGCCGGAGCCGGTCTTGCGGGGCTCGCGGAAGTCGAAGCGGGAGCCGGAGACGTCCGTCAGCTCCCCCGTCGGGATCAGGTCCGCGTCGACCGGGGTGAAGCGGGAGGCGGCGATGCGCAGTTCGTGGCCGTCCGCGGGACCCGCGTCCGGGCCGGCCAGGTTGACGTAGCCGTGGCTGGTGAGGTTGAGGACGGTCGGGGCGTCCGTCACCGCCTCGTAGGTGATCCGCAGTGCCCCGGACGCGTCCAGGGTGTACGTCGCCGACACTTCCAGGCGGCCCGGGAAGCCCTCCTCGCCGTGCGGGCTGACCCGGCTCAGCCGCAGCCCGTGCTGGACCGGCTCGGCGTCCCACACCCGCTTGTCGAAGCCGCGCGTGCCGCCGTGCAGGGAGTGGGTGCCGTCGTTCGGCTCCAGGGCGTAGACCGCGCCGTCCAGAGGGAAGCGGGCGCCCGCGATCCGGTTGGCGTACCGGCCGACCAGGGCGCCGAAATACGGCTCGGGGTGGGTGAGATAGCCGTCCAGGGTGGGGAAGCCCAGCACCACGTTCGCCGTGCGGCCCTCCCGGTCCGGGGTCTCCAGCGACCGTACGATCCCGCCGTAGGTCAGGATCTCCACACGTGTTCCGGCACGCTCCAGGGTCCAGCGGTGGACCTCGGTGCCGTCGGAAAGTGTGCCGAAAAGGCCGGTCATGTGTTCAGTCGTGTGGGAGCCCATGGGAAAACCCTAGGCGACCGGTGTCCTAGGCGACCGGATCCGGTGCCGTGATCGTCTTGTAGGCGATCGCCGCGAGCCGCGCCTGGCCGTCCTTGCCGGGGTGGAACCAGTCCCAGTGGCTGAGCTGGTCGGTGCCGAAGCGGTAGTCGTAGACCGCGCCCCCGTCGAAACGGCAGCGGCGGTCCTTGGCGCAGACCTCCTTGAGCACCTCGTTGTACTCCACCACCCGTTGCTGCACCTGGTCCCGGCGCCGGGTGGCCGCGCTCGTCAGGTCGTCCGCGTCGGACAGCATCGACGGGCAGATGCCGAGCTTCCACACCTGCTTGCCCAGCGGATTGGTCCGGCCCTCGGACCACAGCCGCTTCAGGTTCGGCACGCTCGCCACGTACACCTGCGCCTTCGGCGACTCCTTGCGCAGTGTGCGCATCGCCTCCTCGAAGTCCGCGCGGAAGTCGGCCACCGGGGTCATCGCCGACGCCGAGGAACGGCAGGCGTCGTTCGCCCCCGCCATCACCGTCACCAACTCCGGGCCGCGCGCCGCCGCCTGGGCCATCTGGTCCGGCAGGTCCGCCATCCGGGCCCCGGTCACCGCGTAGTTCCAGCTGTGCTGCGCCGCCCCCGCCGCCCCGAGCAGGCGCACCGCCAGGCTGTCGACCCTGGCGTCGCTGCCCGTCGCCCACGACACCTCGGGGCAGTCCGAGAGCACCGTGCACGCGTCGAAGCCGCGCGTGATGGAGTCGCCGACCGCGGCGATCGAGTCCGGGGTGCGGTTCCACACCGGGGCGGGCCTGGCGGCGTGCGCCTTGGTGCCCTCCTGCACGGGCGCGCTGCCGCCGCCGGCGTCGCAGCCGGCGACCCCCAGCGCGGTGACCGCCACGACGGCGAGAACGGCTCGCGTACGGCTGCTCGGCTTCCGCATCCCCTGCTGGTCCCCTCGTCGTCGAAACCGGTCGGATCCGGTCTTCGTCTGTGCTTCCTCCCATAACAACGTGAGAGGGTTCCCGGCCGGGCGTCTTGGAACGGCGCACCCCCGTACAAGCGTCCCCCTGGGTGAATGGCAGAGGTTTCCTGGCACCGGGACCGACGGTACGTCACCCTCCTTGCGCCGCCGCAGGGTAGCCTCGCCATGAAACGCGGCCGTCGCGCCACTGCCGCCAGCCAGTCCGCAAGATGTCCCGCTCTGTCCGGAGGTTCCGGTGACGACACGTGGAGTTCTGTACGTGCACTCCGCGCCGCGCGCGCTGTGCCCGCATGTCGAGTGGGCCGTCGCCGGGGTGCTCGGCACGCGCGTCAACCTCGACTGGATCCGGCAGCCCGCGGCCCCCGGCACCTGGCGCTCGGAGTTCTCCTGGCAGGGCGAGGCGGGTACGGCGTCCAAGCTCGCCTCCGCGCTGCGCGGCTGGCATCTGCTCCGCTTCGAGGTGACCGCCGAGCCCTGCCCGACCGCCGAGGGCGAGCGCTACAGCTGCACCCCCGACCTGGGCATCTTCCACGCCGTCACCGGCATCCACGGCGACATCCTCATCCCCGAGGACCGGCTGCGCGCGGCCCTGACGCGGTCCCAGCGCGGCGAGACCGACCTGGAGGCGGAGATCGCCAAGCTGCTCGGCAAGCCGTGGGACGACGAACTGGAGCCGTTCAGATACGCGGGCGAGGGAGCACCGGTGCGCTGGCTGCACCAGGTGGTGTGAGCGGTACCCGGACATGAGGAAGGGCCCCCGCCTGCTGGTGGGGGCCCTTTCGCTCGGACAGGTCAGACGGTCCTGAACGCCAGGACCACGTTGTGCCCACCGAACCCGAACGAGTCGTTGAGCACCGCGATACGGCCCTCGGGCAGCTGACGGGCCTCGCCGCGCACGATGTCCGCGTTGACCTCGGGGTCGACGTTCTCGAGGTTGATCGTCGGCGGAGCCGTACGGTTCACGAGCGCCAGGATCGACGCGACCGTCTCGATACCGCCGGCGCCACCGAGCAGATGACCCGTCATCGACTTGGTCGCGGAGATCGCCATGTGGTCGACGTCGTCGCCGAACACCTTGCGCAGCGCCTTGATCTCGGCCACGTCACCCTGCGGGGTCGAGGTGGCGTGCGCGTTCACGTGCACGATCTCGGCCGGCTTCAGGTCGGTGTTGTCCAGCAGGTTCTGCAGCGCGTGCGCGATGCCGTCGCCGGACGGCTCGGGCTGCGTGATGTGGTGGGCGTCGGCCGAGATGCCCTGGCCGACCGCCTCGACGTAGATCCGGGCCCCGCGGGCCTTCGCGTGCTCCTCGGACTCCAGCACGATCGCACCGGCGCCCTCGCCGAGCACGAAGCCGTTGCGGTCGGCGTCGTAGGGACGCGAGGCGCCCTGCGGGTCGTCGTTGTTCTTGGACATCGCCATCATGTTGCCGAACGCGGCGATGGGAAGCGGGTGGATGGCGGCCTCGGTACCACCGGCCACGACCACGTCCGCACGACCGGTGCGGATCATCTCGATCGCGTACCCGATGGCCTCCGCGCCCGAGGCGCAGGCCGAGACCGGGGTGTGCACACCGGCGCGGGCACCCAGCTCGATGCCGACGTTGGCCGCCGGGGAGTTGGGCATCAGCATCGGCACGGTGTGCGGGGAGACGCGGCGTACGCCCTTCTCCTTGAGGATGTCGTACTGGTCCAGGAGCGTCGTCACGCCACCGATGCCGGAGGCGATGACCGCACCCAGACGGTCGGGGTTCACGGACGCGTCCTCACCGGCCTTGGCGGTGAAACCGGCGTCCTTCCAGGCCTCCTGCGCGGCGATCAGCGCGAACTGCGCGGACCGGTCCAGCTTGCGGGCCTGCGGCCGGGGGATGATCTCGCCCGGCTCGACGGCGATCTGCGCGGCGATACGGACCGGCAGGTCGGCCGCCCATTCCTGCTCCAGGACACTGACGCCGGACGTGCCGGCGACGAGCGCCTGCCAGAACGACGCTGCGTCGCCACCCAGCGGTGTGGTTGCGCCGATACCGGTGACGACCACGGTGCGATTGGTCGGGCTCACGGGAATTCTTTCTCCAACGGATACGGGATTCATACGGCGAAACACCGCCGGGTGGCGGGGCCTAGCAGCGGGACTGAGGGGTGGCTCAGCCCTGGTGCGTGAGGATGTAGCTGGTGGCGTCACCAACGGTCTTGAGGTTCTTGACGTCCTCGTCCGGGATCTTCACGTCGAAGCGCTCTTCGGCGGCGACGACGACCTCGACCATGGACAGCGAGTCGACGTCCAGGTCGTCGGTGAAGGACTTGTCCAGCTGGACGTCCTCAACCGGGATGCCGGCGATCTCGTTCACGATCTCGGCGAGACCTTCGACGATCTCTTCCTGAGTGGCGGCCATGTTGGCGCTCCTTCTTCAATGTTCCAGACGGTTTGTGGCAGTTGTCCCCTTGCCGGATCGTGTGATCCGGCACGGAGTGCCTAGGGGAGGGTAACGACCGTGGCGGCGTACACGAGACCCGCCCCGAATCCGATGACGAGCGCGGTGTCGCCGCTCTTCGCCTCCCCGGTCGCCAGGAGCCGCTCCATCGCGAGCGGAATCGAGGCGGCCGAGGTGTTGCCGGTGGTGCGGATGTCACGGGCGACCGTGACGTGCTCCGGCAGTTTGAGAGTCTTCACCATCGAGTCGATGATCCGCACATTGGCCTGGTGCGGGATGAAGACGTCCAGCTCGTCCGGGGTGATCCCGGCCGCGTCCAGCGCCTGCTGGGCGACCTTCGCCATCTCGAACACGGCCCAGCGGAACACCGCCTGGCCTTCCTGCGTGATCGCGGGGAACTTGATGTTGCCCTCGCTGTCGAGGGGCAGGTTGGTGACGTCGCCGATGTGGAAGCGGTCCCACGGGACGGTCTGCTTGATGGTCTCCGACTTGTCGCCCTCGGAGCCCCACACCGTCGGGCCGATGGCCGGCTCCTTCGAGGGGCCGACGACGACCGCGCCGGCGCCGTCGCCGAACAGGAAGGCCGTGGCCCGGTCCTCCAGGTCGGTCAGGTCGCTCAGCCGCTCCACGCCGATGACGAGCACGTACTCGGCGGAACCCTCCACCACCATGCCCTTCGCGAGGGTGAGGCCGTAGCCGAAGCCCGCGCAGCCGGCCGAGATGTCGAAGGCGGCGGCCTTGTCGGTGCCCAGCTTGTCGGCGATCTCGGTGGCGACGGCCGGGGTCTGGCTGAAGTGCGACACGGTCGAGACGACCACGGCACCGATCTGCTCGGCGGAGATGCCGGAGTCCGCGATCGCCTTGCCGGCGGCCTCGACGGACATCGCGGCCACGGTCTCCTCGGGTCCCGCCCAGTGCCGGGTCTCGATGCCGGAGCGCGAGCGGATCCACTCGTCGGACGAGTCGATCTTCTCGAGGATCACCTCGTTGGGCACCACCCGGGTCGGACGGTAGCCGCCGACCCCGAGGATGCGCGCATACGGGGCGCCCTTGCTGGGCTTGATCTTCGCCATGTACGGCTCCTTAGGCACCTGCGTGCTCGGAGATGAGCTCGCGAGCCGCGTCGAGATCGTCGGGGGTCTTCAGGGCCAGCGTCTTGACGCCGGGCAGCGCCCGCTTGGCCAGGCCGGTCAGCGTGCCGCCCGGGCACACCTCGATGAGCGCGGTGACACCCAGCTCCTTGAACGTCTCCATGCACAGGTCCCAGCGCACGGGGTTGGCGACCTGGCCGACCAGCCGCTCCAGGACCTCCGCGCCGGTCGCGACGGCCTTGCCGTCCCGGTTGGAGACGTAGCGGACCTTCGGGTCGGCGGGCGTCAGCTCCGCGGCGGCCTTGGCCAGCGTGTCGACGGCCGGGGCCATGTGGCGCGTGTGGAAGGCGCCGGCGACCTTCAGCGGGACGACCTTGCGGACGCCCTCGGGCTTGTCCTCGCTCAGCGCGGCCAGCTGCTCCAGCGTGCCCGCCGCGACGATCTGGCCCGCGCCGTTGATGTTCGCCGGGGTCAGGCCCAGCTTCTCCAGGTGCGCGACCGACGTCTCCGGGTCGCCGCCGAGCAGCGCCGACATACCGGTCTCGGTGATCGCGGCGGCCTCGGCCATCGCCAGGCCCCGCTCGCGGACCAGGGTGAGCGCGGCGGAGTCGTCCAGGATCCCGGCGAAGGCGGCGGCGGTGATCTCGCCGACGCTGTGGCCCGCGACCGCGCCCGGGGCGATCTCGGCAATGTCACCGAGTGCCGTGGCGGACAGCAGGCCGGCGGCGACCAGCAGCGGCTGGGCCACGGCGGTGTCACGGATGGCGTCGGCGTCGGCTTCGGTGCCGTAGTGGACCAGGTCCAGTCCGATGGCGTCCGACCACGCGGCGACGCGGTCCTTGGCGCCGGGAAGGTCCAGCCAGGGGGTCAGGAAGCCGGGCGACTGAGCGCCCTGGCCGGGAGCGACGAGTACGAGCACTCTCACACTCTCTCTTGGGGACGGCCGGGGCCGCCCGTGGGGACAGGGACGAAGAACACGGAGGGCTTTTGTAGGCCCTCGACAAAACCCTATGTCTGAGGTTCGCCATCGGTCAGACGCCCCAGGATGAGCGCGATCCGCAGCGTGAAGGCGGATCGTACATCCGAGGGTGACCAGCCGGTGACGTCAGTCACACGTCGAAGCCGGTAGCGCACGGTGTTCGGGTGAACGAAGAGCATGCGTGCGGCGCCCTCGAGGCTGCTCGCCTGCTCCAGGTACACGCTCAGGGTCTCCAGGAGCGCCGAGCCCGCTTCCTCCAGCGGTCTGTAGATCTCCTCCACCAACTGCTCGCGGGCGCTCGGATCGCCCGCGATGGCCCGCTCCGGCAGCAGATCGTCCGCCAGCACCGGCCGCGGCGCGTCCTGCCAGGCGGAACACGCCTTGAGTCCCGCGGCGGCGGCCTGCGCGGACCGCGTGCCGGCCAGCAGATCGGGTACGACGGGTCCCGCGACGACCGGCCCGGCGGCAAAAGGCCCGATCAGCGACTTGGCGACGGCGAGCGGATTGGAGCTGCCGCCCGCGATCACGACCAGCCGGTCCCCGAGGACGCCGGTGAGCACCTGGAGCTTGGCATGCCGGGCGGCCCGGCGAATGGCCTCGACGGTCAGCTCGCTGTCCCCGTCGGGCGCGGTGCCCAGCACGACGCACACGTAGTCCGGCGAGTTCCACCCGAGGGCCGCGGCCCGGCTGACGGCGCCCTCGTCCGCCTCCCCGCTGAGCACGGCGTTGACGACCAGCGACTCCAGCCGCGCGTCCCAGGCACCGCGTGCCTCGGCGGCCTGGGCGTACACCTGGGCGGTGGCGAAGGCGATCTCACGGGCGTAGACGAGCAGGGCCTCGCGCAGCACGCTCTCGTCGCCCGGAGCGGCCACCTCGTCGATGGCGCTCTCCATGACCTCGATGGTGGTCCGCACCATCTCCACGGTCTGCCGCAGGGTGATGGCCCGGGTGAGCTCGCGCGGCGCGGTCCCGAAGACGTCGGTGGAGATCGCCTGCGGCGCGTCCGGGTGCCGGAACCACTCGGTGAAGGCGGCGATGCCCGCCTGCGCCACGAGCCCGATCCAGGAACGGTTCTCCGGGGGCATGGCCCGGTACCACGGCAGGCTCTCGTCCATGCGCGCGATGGCCTGCGCGGCGAGGGCCCCGGAGGACTTCTCCAGCCGTTTGAGGGTCGCGGAGTGCGGGTGGACCTCGTGTGCGTGGGGGCCGGCGTGGGGATCGCTGCTGCGGGATTCGGGTTCGGGCACGTGGACAAGACTGCCTTATCCGGACGTGCCCGTGTGCCGCCGGGTCAGGGGTGAGGTCTACGGTGGTGCGCGTGATGGACGTACGGCGCGCCGGTGAGCGCTACCGCGGGGGCGAGCCCGGGACCGGCATCGAGTCCCGCCACGCCTTCTCCTTCGGCCCGCACTACGACCCGGACAATCTGCGCTTCGGTGCGGTGATCGCCTGCAACGAGGAGCACCTCGCGCCCGGCGCCGGTTTCGACGAACACCCGCACAGCCACACCGAGATCGTCACCTGGGTGATCGAGGGCGAACTGACCCACCGCGACTCCACGGGCCGCGAGACGCGGGTCCGCCCCGGCGACGTCCAGCACCTCAGCGCCGCGGCGGGCGTCCGCCACGTGGAACGCAACGACGGCCCGGTCCCGCTGGCCTTCCTCCAGATGTGGCTGGCGCCGCGACAGCCGGGCGGCGACCCGTCGTACGAGATCATCCCGGGGATCGCCGACTCCACGCCGTACGCCGTCCCGGAGGCGGGCGCGATGCTGCACGTACGGCGGCTGGCGCCGGGCGAGCGGACGGCCGTGCCGGACGGGGCGTACGTGTACGTCCACGTGGTGCGGGGCGAGGTCCGGCTCGGGGGGGAGCAGCTGGGGGCGGGGGACTCGGCCCGGATCACCGACGGGGAGGGTGTGGAGGCGGTCGGGGGTACGGCGGCGGAACTGCTGATGTGGGAGATGGCGGGGTAGCGGCAGCTCAGCCGCGCAACTCCGCGAGCACCGCGTCCGTGAACGCCGGCCACGCCTCGGCCGCCCAGGGTCCGAACGCGCGGTCCGCTAGGGCGACGCCCGCCACCCCCGCGTCCGGGTCGATCCACAGGAACGTGCCGGACTGGCCGAAGTGGCCGAAGGTGCGCGGTGACGACGAACCGCCCGTCCAGTGCGGCGACTTGGAGTCGCGGATCTCGAAGCCCAGCCCCCAGTCGTTCGGGTTCTGGTGGCCGTAGCCCGGCAGGACGCCCTTCGTCCCGGGGTACTGCACCGTCATCGCAGCCGCCACCGTCCGCGGATCCAGCAGCCGGGGCGCCTGCACCTCCGCCGCGAACCGCAGCAGGTCGGAAACCGTGGACACGCCGTCCTTCGCCGGGGAGCCCTCCAACGTCGTCGACGTCATGCCCAGCGGCTCCAGCACCGCCTGCCGCAGGTACTCCGGGAAAGGAATGTCCGTCGCCTTGGCGATGTGGTCGCCGAGCTGCTCGAAACCGGCGTTGGAGTACAGCCGCCGCTCTCCGGCCGGAGCCGTCACCCGGTGCTCGTCGAAGGCCAGCCCCGAGGTGTGGGCGAGAAGGTGGCGCACGGTCGAGCCGGGCGGCCCGGCCGGCTCGTCGAGCTCGATCGCGCCCTCCTCGTACGCCACGAGTGCCGCGTACGCCGCCAGCGGCTTGGTGACCGAGGCGAGCGGGAAGCGCTGCCCGACCGGGCCGTGCGTCCCGAGGACGGACCCGTCGGCTCGTACGACGCCCGCCGCGGCGGTGGGGACGGGCCAGTTCTCGATCGACGCCAAGCTCTTCAACGACATGGAGCCGAGCCTATGCGGCTCACAGCAGCAGCCGCATCGACGGGTCCGGATCACGCGTGAAACCGAGCGAGGCGTACAGCGGCTCGGCGTCCGGGGAGGCGTTGAGCAGCACATGCCCGGCCCCCCGCGCCCGGAGCCAGGCCAGCAGCTCCTCCATGCACGCGCGCGCGTACCCGCGGCGCCGGGCGTCCGGGTCGGTCGCCACGCTGAACACCTGCCCGACCCGCCCGTGCGGATTGCCGGCCTTCCCGATGCGGTAGTCCAGCGTCCCGGCCACCAGCGCGGCCAGCGTCCCCGGACGGTCGGGCCACTCCACGACGAAGGCCGCGAAGTCCCCGTCGGCCTCCGCGAGCCGCGCGCGCAGCGTCGGCAGGGACTCGGTGTGCCACTGCGTCGGACCGCCGCCCTCCCCGCTCCACAGCGCGTCGATCATGACCTGGCGCAGTCGCAGCACTTCCGCGGCGTCCTCGGGCACGGCCCGGCGTACAAGACTCATGCGCCGCACGGTAACCATGCGCCCCGGCGTACGTCCCGCGTATTTCTTACCGGGTTCCGCTTGCTTGGAGTGCACTCGAAGGCCATAGCGTGGGGTCATGACGGTGATGCAGACCACGCCGGCGGACACCGCACGCACGGCTCCCGCAGACATCTGCTCCGCCCCGCCCAGACGCCATCCGCGCCCCGACGGTGAGGACCGCTACACGATCAGCGAGGTCGTCGCCTTCACCGGCCTCACCGCGCACACCCTGCGCTGGTACGAGCGGATCGGCCTGATGCCGCACGTCGACCGCTCCCACACCGGCCAGCGCCGCTACAGCAACCGCGACCTGGACTGGCTGGACTTCGTGACCAAGCTGCGGCTGACGGGCATGCCGGTGGCGGACATGGTGCGGTACGCGGAACTGGTGCGGGAGGGCGAGAGCACGTACGCGGAGCGCCAGGAACTGCTGGAGTCGACCCGCAGGGACGTGCTGACCCGCATCGCGGAGCTGCACGACACCCTGTCCGTCCTCGACCGGAAGATCAGCTTCTACGCCACGGAGCGCTGACCCCTTAGAGCTCCGCCAGCAGTTCGGCCTTCTTCGAGGAGAACTCCTCGTCGGTGACCAGCCCGGCCTGATGGAGCTCCCCGAGATGCCGGATCCGCTCGGCGATGTCCGCGGGATCCCGTCGCGCCGGGGCCGGTACCGCGGGTACCGGCCCCTTCGTGCGTACGGCCGCGAGGACCGCGGCGGCGAACGGCAGTGACTCGTGCACCGGTCCGTACCCGAGCCCGAAGACGACGGCCGCCGGGTCCTGGTCGGGCTGCGCGGCGGGCGCCGTGTCGGCCGAGCGCGCGATCAGCCGCAGATGCCCCTCGAAGACCTCCGGCGACCGCCACTCCACTCCGCTCAGGCCGGCCACCGGAAAGCTCTGGTCGCCCGCCTTCCACTTCGCCGAGGACGCGCCCGTCCAGGACCAGCGGAACTGCACGGACGTCCCGTCGAAGGACGCCTTCCCGTCGTACGCCTTGAAGTGCAGCGGCGCCTCGGGCGCGGCCACCAGATGGCTGTCGGTGGGGCCGGACTCGGTCAGCAGCCCCTTCAGCTCGTCCGCGTAGTACTCGGCGAGCGTCTCCCGCTCGGCCGGCAGCACCAGCCGGTACGGATCGGAGCCCTCCTTCAGCTGCCCGGCCGCGGCCTCCAGCAGCGGATCGGCGCCGGCGCGCGGCAGCAGACGCAGGACGACGGTGCCGCGCTTGCCCGGGGCGAGACTCACGCCCTCGAACGCGGACAGCGGGACACGCCGTTCGCCGAGCGCCTGGAAGAGCTTCGGTGTTCGAATCCCCCGTTCGTAACGGATGAGCACGGAGTCGGACTCGAACTCCCAGACGGCATGAAAACCCGCCAGTACGTCACCCATGCGGCTCATCGTATGCGGCACGTGCTCCTCCGTCGCCACCCGCGCAGACCGCACTTCCTGCTGTTTCTACGCGCGTCCGGCCGTCGCCGTGCCGGGCGCACCGGCCTGGCACGCGTCGTTCTCGCGTGCGCACGTCACCGCGTCGTACGCGCCGACGCCGACGTCCGCGAGGTTGCGCAGGCTGTCCGTGCCCGGCTGGAAGTAGCCGGCGTGACCCTGGGCATCGTGGGCGGACAGCACGCGTGCGCCGAACGCCGAGGACACCGGGTCGGCACCGTGCCCGAGCCCGCCCAGCTCCAGATACGGCACGTCCTGGATCCAGTCGGTGGCGTCCCGCATCGCCCACACCCGGGCCGAGGTGCGCAGGTGGGAGGCCTTGGAGACCCGCATGCCGGGGCTCGCGGCCACCGCTATGTCGGACACCCGGCGGGGCATGTCGTGCGCGGCCACCCCGCAGACCACCGAGCCGTAGCTGTGGCAGATCATCGCCACCGGGGCCCGGCCGGGCAGGGCGTCCAGCAGGGCGTTCAGCCGTACGGCGCCCTCCGCGGCGCGCAGCCCGGTGGCCGCGTCCACGCCGAGCCCGTCGGGCGCGGTGTAGTCGGCCCAGGCGATCACGGCCGTGCGGGTGCCCGGGCTCGCCGTGCGCTCCGCCCCGTACAGGGCCTTGGCGATGCCGACCGGGGCGGTGTACGGGTTGTTGGTCTTCTGGAAGGTGAGCACGTCGGTGTCGACGCCGGGGACGACGACCGAGATCCGCTGGGCCTTGTCCAGGTCGCCGAGCACCTCGGCGATCCGGCCCGAGCCCTCGGGGTCGAAGGCGAGGATCTGCCGGCCGGGGGTCAGCAGGGACTCGTAGCGGTGCATGCGGCGGCCCGCGTCCTGGTGTCCGGCCGCGCTGAGCCGGCCGTCGTGCATGCGTTCCTTCTCGACCTTGCGGGCCTGGTCCAACGCGATGTGGTTGGCGCGGTAGCGCAGGGTGACGGGGGCGCCGTTCATGTTGCCGACCGCCAGCGGGTAGCGGTGGGCGAGGCGGTCGCGGTCGCCGGGGGTGAGCGAGGCGAAGAAACGCGTGAGCCGCGCCGGGTCGGCCTCGGGGTCCGGCAGGTGGCGGCCGTGGAGGTAGCCGTGCTCCCACTTGGTGAGAGAGGCCTGCAGCGCCGTCGACTCCGGGTGGGTCCGCAGGGCGGTCCAGCCGGTTGTCGCGAGCATCACGAACACCACGGCCAGCGCCAGCAGTGCGCGCCAGACGTTCAGTTGCGGGGAGGAGTCGAAGGAAGTCACTGGGAGGACACACTAGGAGAACGGGACGGTCTCGCGGTAACCGAGTGACAGGTATCACGTTTCGCCGAAGATCGAACGGCCCGTCAACGATCTCATTTCACACGCCAGTTCCCGGTGAGTGCCGGACCCACCTGATCGAGGTACGACGCGGTGAGTTGACGGATCGACTCCAGGCTGAAGTCCTCACCCGTGCACCACTGTCGCTCGGTGACCCTTATCACTGCGCCGAACACGGCCACCGCCAGCCGCGGCCGCGGGTCGGATTCCACGTCGACGCCCTCGCGCTCGGCCAGCACGCGCGCGATGGTCTCCTCCGTCGCGGCCGAGCGGCGCAGATGGGCGGCGAGCAGCGCGGGGGTCGACTCGATCGTCCGGTACATGCGCAGATACAGCTCGACCGGGACCGACGCCTCGACGGTCTCGCGGATCGCGTCCCAGCCCTCCAGCATGGCCTGGCGCAACGCCTCCATCGGCGCCTCGTGCGCGGGCCGCGCCCGTACGCACGCCAGGAAGTGCCGTTCGGTCACGTCCTGCACCGCGAAGGCCGCGTCCTCCTTGCCGGCGAAGTACCGGAAGAAGGTGCGCTGCGAGACGTCGACGGCCCCGGCGATCTCGTCGACCGTCGTGTGCTCGTACCCCTGGGTCGTGAACAGCTCGAGAGCGGCTCGAAGGAGCGACTCCCGGGTGCGCTGTTTCTTGCGTTCGCGCAGCGTTTCCATATGTGTCAGTTACTGACTTGTGAATTCCTTTGTCAATTGTCAGTGCCTGTCACTAGCCTCGAACGTATGACTAGTCAGACCACCGTCGACGCCTCGGGGCCGGGGGACAAGGCACCGGCAGCCCCGCTGGAGGCGACCCCGGCCACGGGGCTGCGCGGCCATCCGTGGCTCACCCTCATCACCGTCGCCGTAGGGGTCATGATGGTGGCCCTCGACGGCACCATCGTGGCCATCGCGAACCCCGCGATCCAAAAGGACCTCAAGGCGAGCTTCGCCGACGTCCAGTGGATCACCAACGGGTACTTCCTCGCCCTCGCGGTCTCCCTGATCACCGCGGGCAAGCTCGGTGACCGCTTCGGGCACCGGCAGACCTTCCTGATAGGCGTGACCGGCTTCGCCGCCGCCTCCGGCGCCATCGGGCTGTCGAACAGCATCGCCGCGGTCGTCACCTTCCGCGTCTTCCAGGGCCTGTTCGGCGCGCTGCTGATGCCGGCCGCGCTCGGCCTGCTGCGGGCCACCTTCCCGGCCGAGAAGCTCAACATGGCGATCGGCATCTGGGGCATGGTGATCGGCGCGTCCACCGCGGGCGGCCCGATCCTCGGCGGTGTCCTCGTCGAGCGCGTCAGCTGGCAGTCGGTGTTCTTCATCAACGTGCCGGTCGGTGCCCTCGCCCTCATCCTGGGCCTGCTGATCCTGCGCGACCACCGCGCCGAGAACGCCCCGCGCTCCTTCGACATCCTCGGCATCGCGCTGCTCTCCGGCGCGATGTTCTGCCTGGTCTGGGCGCTCATCAAGGCCCCGGCGTGGGGCTGGGGCGACGGCAAGACCTGGACCTTCATCGCCGTCTCGGTGCTGCTCTTCGTGGTCTTCGCCGTCTGGGAGAAGCGGGTCGCCGAGCCGCTGATCCCGCTGAGCCTGTTCCGCTCCGTGCCGCTGTCGGCGGGCGTGGTCCTGATGGTCCTGATGGCCATCGCCTTCATGGGCGGCCTGTTCTTCGTGACGTTCTACCTCCAGAACGTGCACGGCCAGAGCCCGATCGAGGCCGGTCTGCATCTGCTGCCGCTCACCGGCATGATGATCGTCGGCTCGCCGCTGGCCGGCGCGGCGATCACCAGGTTCGGCCCGCGCATCCCGCTGGCCGGCGGCATGGCCGCGACCGCCGTCGCGATGTACGGCATGTCGACGCTCACGGCCGACACCGGCAGCGCCGTGATGTCGATCTGGTTCGCGCTGCTCGGCCTCGGTCTCGCGCCGGTCATGGTCGGCGCCACCGAGGTGATCGTCGGCAACGCCCCCATGGAGCTGTCCGGGGTCGCGGGCGGCCTCCAGCAGGCGGGCATGCAGATCGGCGGCAGTCTCGGTACGGCCGTGCTGGGCGCGGTGATGGCCTCCAAGGTCGACAGCGACCTGGCGGGCAACTGGACGGGGGCGGGGCTGCCGAAGCTGACCCCGGAGCAGCTGGGCAAGGCCTCCGAGGCGGTCCAGGTCGGCGTGGCTCCGGTGGCCAAGGGCACGCCGGAACCGGTCGCCGCGAAGATCACCGAGGTCGCGCACCACACGTTCATCTCCGGTATGAGCCTCGCCTCCCTGGTCGCGGCGGGCGTGGCGGCGGTCGCCATCCTCGTCGCGCTGCTCACCAAGCGGGGCGCGAACGCCGAGGCCGGTGCGGGCGTGGGCCACATCTGAGGCCTCTGTGCGGCGGAGTTCCCCTATCAGGGTGACTCCGCTCAAGATCCCTCGCTCCGAGCGTGCGCCGCAGGTCACAGTGGGTCAAGTCCTCCGCAGGACATGGGGGATGGCCGGTCTGCGGCGCGCGCTGCGGAGGGGGCAGCGCGCGTCTGCCGGCGGCGCTTCGGCCGGGCGGCTACGGGGGTGGGGCCGCGGTTTCGCTGCCGGGTGCGCCGTGGCCTGTCGCGCCCACGTGGCGGAGCCGCACGTCGGCACAGCCCCGCGCCCCTTCCGGCACGGTGGCCAACCGGGCCACCTCCGCCCGCAGCAGGCGGACTTCCTCGGTCAGGACCGCGATCGCCTCCGTCTGGCGGCGTTCCTCCACGTCGTCCTTCTCGAACCGCGAGATGAACCACGCGGCGATGTTCGCGGTCACCACACCCAGCAGCGCGATCCCGGACAGCATCAGGCCGACGGCGATCATCCGGCCCAGACCGGTCGTCGGCGCGTGGTCGCCGTATCCGACCGTCGTCATCGTCGTGAAGGACCACCACACCGCGTCACCCAGCGTGCGGATGTTCCCCTTCGGCGAGTCCCGCTCCACGGACAGCACCGCCAGCGAGCCGAACATCAGCAGCCCGATCACCGACCCGCCGACGTACGTCGTCAGCCGGATCTGCGAGGCCATCCGCGCCCGCCGCCCCACCAGGAGCAGCGTCGACACCATCCGCAGCAGACGCAGCGGCTGCAGCAGCGGCAGCACCACCGCGCACAGGTCTATCCAGTGTGTGCGGACGAACTGCCGGCGCCGCCGGGTGAGCGCGAGGCGTATCAGGTAGTCCACCGCGAACACCCCCCACACCGCCCACTCCGTGGCGGTGCAGACCAGGGTCAGCGGCGGACTCGCGGGGTTGTCCACGATCGGCACGGCGTAGGCGACGGCGAACACCACCGCCAGCGCCAGCAACGGCCGTTGGGTACGCCGTTCCCAACGCGCCTGCGCCGACTGATCGTTCATGCCCGCATCGTAAACGCGCCCCGAACGGGCGCGGGGGCCGTGCGACCGGCCCCACGCGCCCGCAGCCGACTACCGGCCTACCCGCGGAGCACTACGCGTCGCCGCCCGCCGCCCCCGGATGCGCCGCCGTGACGTCCAGCAGCTGGTACCGGTCGATGGCCTGCTTCAGTACGGAGCGGTCGACCTTGCCCTCGCGTGCCAGCTCGGTCAGTACCGCGACGACGATCGACTGCGCGTCGATGTGGAAGAAGCGACGCGCCGCGCCCCGGGTGTCGGCGAAGCCGAAGCCGTCCGCGCCCAGCGACTGGTACGTGCCCGGCACCCACCGCGCGATCTGGTCCGGAACCGATCGCATCCAGTCGGACACGGCCACGAACGGACCCTCGGCGCCGCTGAGTTTCCGCGTCACGTACGGCACCCGCTGCTCCTCCTCCGGATGCAGCAGATTGTGCTCCTCGCACGCCACCGCCTCGCGGCGCAGCTCGTTCCAGGAGGTCGCCGACCAGACGTCGGCGCGCACGTTCCACTCCTCGGCGAGGATCTGCTGCGCCTGAAGCGCCCAGGGGACCGCCACGCCCGACGCCATGATCTGCGCCGGGATCGTGCCCGCCGTGCCCTCGCCGATCCTGTGAACGCCCCTGAGGATGCCCTCGACGTCCACGTCCGCCGGCTCGGCCGGGTGCTGGATGGGCTCGTTGTAGACGGTCAGGTAGTAGAAGACGTCCTCGCCGTGGGGGTGCTCGGCGTCGCCGCCGTACATCCGGCGCAGGCCGTCCTGCACGATGTGCGCGATCTCGTACGCGTACGCCGGGTCGTAGGCCACGCACGCCGGGTTGGTCGAGGCGAGCAGCTGCGAGTGGCCGTCGGCGTGCTGGAGACCCTCACCGGTCAGGGTCGTACGGCCGGCGGTCGCGCCCAGGACGAAACCGCGCGCCAGCTGGTCGGCCATCTGCCAGAACTGGTCGCCGGTGCGCTGGAAACCGAACATCGAGTAGAAGACGTACACCGGGATCAGCGGCTCGCCGTGCGTGGCGTAGGCCGAGCCCGCCGCGATCAGCGAGGCCGTGCAGCCCGCCTCGGAGATGCCGTCGTGCAGCATCTGGCCGGTCGGCGACTCCTTGTAGGCGAGCAGCAGCTCGCGGTCCACCGACTCGTACTGCTGGCCCAGCGGGTTGTAGATCTTCGCGCTCGGGAAGAAGGAGTCCATGCCGAACGTGCGGTACTCGTCCGGCGCGATCAGTACGAAGCGCCTGCCGATCTCCTTGTCCCGCATGAGGTCCTTGAGGAGCCGGACGAACGCCATCGTCGTGGCGATGGACTGCTGACCCGAGCCCTTCTTCACGCCCGCGTACGTCTTGTCGTCCGGCAGCGCGAGCGGCTGGGAGCGCACCACGCGCGTGGGGACGTACCCGCCGCACTGCTTGCGCATGTCGTGCATGTACTGGATCTCGTCCGTGTCCCGGCCCGGGTGGTAGTACGGCGGCGCGCCGGACTCCAGTTCCTTGTCGGAGATCGGCAGGTGCAGACGGTCCCGGAAGCGCTTGAGGTCGTCGACCGTCAGCTTCTTCATCTGGTGCGTGGCGTTGCGGCTCTCGAAGTTGGGGCCCAGGGTCCAGCCCTTGATCGTCTTGGCCAGGATGACCGTGGGCTGGCCCTTGTGCTCCTTGGCCGCCTGGAACGCCGCGTAGATCTTGCGGTGGTCGTGACCGCCGCGGCCCAGGTGCAGGATCTGGTCGTCGGTCATGTTCTCGACCATCGCGCGCAGCCGGTGGTCGTCGCCGAAGAAGTGGTCGCGGATGTACGCGCCGGACTCCGTGGCGTACGTCTGGAACTGGCCGTCCGGGGTCGTGTTCATCCTGTTGACCAGGATGCCGTCGCGGTCCTGGGCGAGCAGCGGGTCCCAGGTGCGGTCCCAGATCAGCTTGATCACGTTCCAGCCGGCACCCCGGAAGATCGACTCCAGCTCCTGGATGATCTTGCCGTTGCCGCGCACCGGGCCGTCGAGCCGCTGGAGGTTGCAGTTGACGACGAAGGTCAGGTTGTCCAGGCCCTCGCGGGCGGCGATGGACAGCTGGCCGAGCGACTCCGGCTCGTCCATCTCGCCGTCGCCGAGGAACGCCCAGACGTGGGACTTGGAGGTGTCCGCGATACCGCGCGCCTCCATGTAGCGGTTCATCCGCGCCTGGAAGATCGCGCCGAGCGGGCCGAGGCCCATGGAGACGGTCGGGAACTCCCAGAAGTCCGGCATGGAGCGCGGATGGGGGTAGCTGGACAGGCCGTTCGGGTACTTCGACTTCTCCTGGCGGAAGCCGTCGAGCTGGTCCTCGGTGAGCCGGTCGAGCAGGTACGCGCGTGCGTAGATGCCGGGGGAGGCGTGGCCCTGGAAGAAGACCTGGTCGCCGCCGTCGCCCTCGTCCTTGCCGCGGAAGAAGTGGTTGAAGCCGACGTCGTAGAGCGAGGCGGAGGAGGCGAAGGTGGCGATGTGGCCGCCGACGCCGATGCCGGGGCGCTGGGCGCGCGAGACCATCACGGCCGCGTTCCAGCGGGTCGCGTTGAGGATCTTGCGCTCGATCTCCTCGTTGCCCGGGAAGAACGGCTCGCTCTTGGTCGGGATCGTGTTGACGTAGTCCGTGCTGCGCATCTCGGGCACGGCCACGCGCTTCTCGCGGGCCCGCTCGATCAGCCGGAGCATGAGATAGCGGGCCCGCTCCCGGCCGCGTTCGTCCACGGCGGCGTCGAGGGAGTCGAGCCACTCCTGGGTCTCTTCGGGATCGAAGTCAGGAACCTGACTCGGAAGGCCGCCAATGATGATCGGGTTGCGATCGGATCCGGAAGCCACGCTGTTCCTTACCTGTCAGAGGGCCAGTTTCTGCACCTGCCTACACCGTCCCCATCGTGTACCTCGGGGCGGCGCACGTCATCTCCACCGGTAGCTCCATCAGTCAAAACGCAACGATACGCCCGGGGTGTGACATGTTTGGCAAGGGCGTTCGAGAGACGTATCGCCGGATGATTCAGAGATGATTCCAAGCGTTACAAATCGGGCAAACTGGTGTGATGTGGGCAACGCTGGATCGCGATACGGTGCCGGGAGTTGCGGTGACAAGGTCGGGATCGTCACCGTTTCGGCGGTCCGGAGGGCCGGGTACTTGCGCGATCCGCCCCGCCCGTGTGGACTACGGCCAAGCACCACGCGCACGCGCGTGGCTGAGTTATTCCCTAAAGACATGATCAGGAGGCAGACCGTGAGCGCGACCGCGGACCACGCGGAGACGAGCCTGGCCGTCAGGCTGGGTTTCCAGCCCGACCAGGTGGTCCAGGAGATCGGCTACGACGACGACGTCGACCAGGAACTCCGTGAGTCCATCGAGCAGGCCACCGGCACCGAGCTGGTGGACGAGGACTACGACGACGTGGCCGATGCCGTGTTGCTGTGGTTCCGTGACGAAGACGGCGACCTGACGGACGCGCTGGTCGATGCCATCGGGTTCCTCGAGGAGGACGGCCACATCGTCCTGCTGACGCCGAAGACCGGGCGGGACGGGTACGTCGAGCCCAGCGACGTCAACGACGCGACGCAGACGGCCGGCCTGTCGCAGACCAAGAGCATCAGCGCGGGCAAGGACTGGAACGGCAGCAAGCTGTCGACTCCGAAGAGCGCCAAGCGCTGACGGTCTTCCGCAGGTGAGCGAGGCGGGGACGGCGGTCCCTCCGGGTGACCGCCGGCCCCGTCGCCGTAGGCTGTTCTCCTCCGAACAGCCCACCGAAAGGGAGATATCGCGATGGCGATCCAGGTCGGCGACAAGGCCCCCGACTTCGAGCTCAAGGACAACCACGGCAGGACCGTGAAGCTCTCGGACTTCCGGGGCGAGAAGAAGGTCGTCCTGCTCTTCTACCCGTTCGCCTTCACCGGCGTGTGCACCGGCGAGCTGTGCGAGCTGCGCGACAACCTGCCGAAGTTCGCCGACCGCGACACCCAGGTGCTCGCCGTCTCCAACGACTCCATCCACACCCTGCGCGTCTTCGCCGAGCAGGAGGGCCTGGAGTACCCGTTGCTCAGCGACTTCTGGCCGCACGGCAACGTCTCGCGCGCGTACGGCGTCTTCGACGAGGACAAGGGATGCGCCGTCCGGGGCACCTTCATCATCGACAAGGAGGGCGTCGTGCGCTGGACCGTGGTCAACGGCCTGCCGGACGCCCGTGACCTGGACGAGTACGTGAAGGCGCTCGACACCCTGTAGGCCGACCGTGGCCGACACCTGTGCGTCTTCGGGTCCAGGGTCTGCGGGGTGCGGGAACCCGTCACTAGGATCGGCACGTTGATCCCGTATCCGAAGCACGACGGGGGCGCCCCGCCCCTGGACACCACATGGAGGACCCGTGGGAGTCAGCCTCAGCAAGGGCGGCAACGTATCGCTGACGAAGGAGGCCCCAGGCCTGACCGCCGTCATCGTCGGTCTGGGCTGGGACGTGCGCACCACGACCGGCACCGACTTCGACCTCGACGCCAGCGCGCTGCTGCTGAACAGCTCCGGCAAGGTCGCGAGCGACCAGCACTTCGTCTTCTTCAACAACCTCAAGAGCCCCGACGGCTCCGTCGAGCACACCGGCGACAACGTCACCGGTGAGGGCGAGGGGGACGACGAACAGATCAAGGTCAACCTGGCCGGCGTCCCGGCCGACGTCGACAAGATCGTCTTCCCGGTGTCGATCTACGACGCCGAGAACCGCCAGCAGTCCTTCGGTCAGGTCCGCAACGCCTTCATCCGCGTCGTGAACCAGGCGGGTGAGCAGGAGATCGCCCGCTACGACCTGAGCGAGGACGCCTCCACCGAGACCGCCATGGTCTTCGGCGAGCTGTACCGCAACGGACCGGAGTGGAAGTTCCGGGCCATCGGCCAGGGCTACGCCTCGGGCCTGCGCGGTATCGCCCAGGACTTCGGCGTCAACGTCTGAGGGCCGGCGACCGGCCTTCGGGCAGTCCCCGCATCTGTCCGGCGCCGCACCGTTTACGGGCGGCGCCGGACGCGCAGGACAACCAGAGAAGCACCACTAGGGGAGGACCAGCATCATGGGCGTCACGCTCGCCAAGGGAGGCAACGTCTCCCTCTCCAAGGCCGCACCGAACCTCACGAACGTCATGATCGGGCTCGGCTGGGACGCGCGCTCGACCACCGGCGCCCCCTTCGACCTGGACGCCAGCGCGCTGCTCTGCGGCGCCGGCAACCGCGTGCTGGGCGACGAGTGGTTCGTCTTCTACAACCAGCTCAAGAGCCCCGACGGCTCGGTCGAGCACACCGGTGACAACCTCACCGGTGAGGGCGAGGGCGACGACGAGTCGATCCTCGTGGACCTCGCCAAGGTGCCGGCGCACTGCGAGAAGATCGCCTTCCCGGTCTCCATCCACCTGGCCGACGAGCGCGGCCAGACCTTCGGCCAGGTCTCCAACGCCTTCATCCGCGTGGTCAACCAGGCCGACGGCCAGGAACTGGCGCGCTACGACCTGAGCGAGGACGCCTCCACCGAGACCGCCATGATCTTCGGCGAGCTGTACCGCTACCACGGCGAGTGGAAGTTCCGCGCGGTCGGCCAGGGGTACGCGTCGGGACTGCGCGGCATCGCACTGGACTTCGGGGTGAACGTCTCGTAACGAAGCACCTCCCCATAGGCCTGAGCTGTGGCTTTTGCGTGAGGGTTGCCCTGAGCGGTACGGCGGGCAGGGTGCCCCTCTACACTCGTGGTCAACGTTTAGCAAAGCCGAGTACGGCGCGGGGGAGACCCTCCTCTGGGAGGTGCCCCCAGAACACGATTGGGTAGCCAGTGCTTCTGAAAACCTTCGGCTGGTCGTTCGCGGTCACCGCGCTCGGCCTCGTAGCCGCCGTCTTCTACGGAGGGTGGGAAGGCTTCGGGGTCGTGGCGATCCTCGCCGTCCTCGAGATCTCGCTGTCGTTCGACAACGCCGTGGTCAACGCCGGAATCCTGAAGAAGATGAATGCCTTCTGGCAGAAGATCTTCCTCACCGTCGGCGTCCTGATCGCCGTCTTCGGCATGCGGCTGGTCTTCCCCGTCGTCATCGTCGCCATCACCGCCAAGCTCAACCCGTACGACGCCGTCCACCTGGCCCTGACCGACAAGGACCAGTACCAGCAGCTGGTCACCGACGCCCACCCGGCGATCGCCGCCTTCGGCGGGATGTTCCTGCTGATGATCTTCCTGGACTTCATCTTCGAGGACCGGGACATCCAGTGGCTGCGCTGGATCGAGCGGCCGCTGGCCAAGCTCGGCAAGGTCGACATGCTGTCGGTCTGCATCGCGCTGATCGTCCTGCTGATCACCTCCTTCACCTTCGCCACCCACGCCCACCAGCACGGCGGCGCCCACATCGACAAGGCGCAGACGGTCCTGATCTCCGGCATCGCCGGCCTGATCACGTACATGATCGTCGGTGGTCTGTCCGGCTACTTCGAGGACAAGCTGGAGGAAGAGGAGGAGCGCGAGCACGAGGAGGAGGAAGAGGCCGCCCGCACCGGCAAGAAGAAGTCGGCCGTGCTGCTGGCCGGCCAGGCCGCGTTCTTCATGTTCCTCTACCTGGAGGTCCTGGACGCCTCCTTCTCCTTCGACGGCGTGATCGGCGCCTTCGCCATCACCAACGACATCGTCATGATGGCCCTCGGCCTCGGCATCGGCGCGATGTACGTCCGGTCGCTCACGGTCTATCTGGTCCGCCAGGGCACCCTCGACGACTACGTCTACCTGGAGCACGGCGCCCACTACGCCATCGGCGCCCTGGCCGTGATCCTCATGGTCACCATCCAGTACGAGATCAACGAGGTCATCACCGGCCTGGTCGGCGTCGTCCTGATCGGCTTGTCCTTCTGGTCCTCCGTCCGCCGCAACCGCGCGCTCGCGGCCACCGGCGAGGGCACCGACGAGATGGCCGAGATCTCCTCCGGGGTGTGACACCCCGGCCGGTGAGGAACGCTCTGAGCGGGGCGGCCGACAGGGTCGGCCGCCCCGACGGCGTTCACAAGAGCTACCTGGGGGCGGGAATGGGCTTCTTCGACGGGCTACGGGGCGCCAGCGCTGCCGATTTCGACTCGGGCAGCGCGTCGAGCAACGCCATCGAACTCACCAAGCGGCACCAGGCGGTGTCGCTCACCAAACAGGGCGCGTCCACCGGAAACCTGCGCGTCAACCTGACCTGGCGGATGCGCACCTCCGACTTCGACACCACCCAGCGCACCAGTCTCTTCCGCCATCCCTTCAAGGCCCTCAAGCCGCCGGAGGTGCTCGGCCACGGCCAGAGCATGGTCAACGTCGACCTCGACCTCGGCTGTCTGTACGAGCTGGCCGACGGCACGAAGGGCGTGGTCCAGCCGCTCGGCGGCTACCTCGGCGACGTCAACGCCCCGCCGTACATCAAGCTCAGCGGCGACGACCGGTTCGGCTCGGCGTCCGGCGAGACGATGTACGTCAATCTCGACCACCGCGACGCCATCAAACGCCTGCTGGTCTTCGTCTACATCTACGACCAGACCCCGGCGTTCGACCGTACCCACGCCGTCGTGACGCTGTACCCCAGCAACGGCCCCCGCATCGAGATAGGCCTCGACGAACGCCATCCCCAGGCCCGCTCCTGCGCGGTGGTCATGATCGAGAACGTGAAGGGCGAACTGGTGGTGCGCCGCGAGGTGAAGTTCGTCTACGGCTTCCAGGGCGAACTTGACCGCCTCTACGGGTGGGGACTGCAGTGGGGCAGGGGCTACAAGACCGTCGACCGGTGACCGGCCTCGTGTCCGGCCTCAGCGCCCGATGAACTGCGGACCCTGCGGCGGCAGCCGAAAACCCGGGTCCATGGGCCCCACGGACACCGGCACGGGCTGCGGGTACCCGTAGGCGGGCTGCCCCGACGCCGGCTGCGGATAGCCGTAGGCGGGCTGCCCCGAGGTCGGCTGCGGATAGCCGTAGGCGGGCGGCTGCTGCGGTACGGCGGCCGTCGGCTGCTCGGGCGGCAGCGGCTGGGACTGCCAGGGTTCCTGCGGCTCCGCCGCCTCCGACTCGTCCACCGAGATACCGAAGTCCGTCGCGAGCCCCCTCAGTCCGTCCTGGTACCCCTCGCCCAGTGCGCGGAACTTCCAGCCCTCCCCGCGCCGGTACAGCTCACCGCAGATCAGCGCCGTCTCCGCGCCGGTCTCCGGCTTGATGTCGAAACGGGCGAGCGGCTCCCCGTCGGCGGCCGCGTCGTACAGCAGGATGCACAGCGCCGGGACCTGGTCGAACGTGGTGCCGTCCGCCGAGGCGACCAGCAGGATGCGGCCGACACCGGGCTCGACGCCGGGAAGATCTGTCTGGATCGTGTCGGTCAGCCCCTCGGTGACCCGCTTCTTGCCGAGCCGCCACACCTTTCCGGACGGATGCCGGGGCTGGTTGTAGAAGACGAAGTCCTCGTCGGAGCGCACACGGCCGGCGGGGCCCAGCAGCAGCGCCGAGGCGTCCACGTCCGGGACCCCCTGCCCCGGAGTCCAGCGCAGCACGGCGCGGACCGTGGTGGCTTCCAGCGGGACGTTCGACCCCTTCGACATCGCGTGCGTCATGCGGTCATCCTGCCTTCTCGGTCCTGGTCACGACAATGCGGGGTGGTGCCGTCGAGGGCCGTCGACACAAGCGAGTTACCGGAAATTCATGCCCGTCGGGAACCCCGGACATGGATCCCTACGTACTATTACCGGCCACCTTTTACCGAACACACAGACTCGGGCCCGCGCCCATAGGGAGTCCTATGCGTCATTTCGGGCACATCGCCCCCGAGATGCGGCAGCGTCTTTTCCACCGGGAGCCCGGCGCGTTCACCGCCGGCTCTCCGGCCCGGCTGCTCGCCGCCGCCCTCGGTGCCACCCTGTACAGCCCGGCCACCCGGCCGAGGCTCGCCGACGACATCGTCAAACAGGCCGGGAACGGCGTGGTCTCGATGGTGCTGTGCCTGGAGGACTCGATCGACGACGCGGACGTCGCGGCCGGCGAGGACAACCTCGTCCGCCAGTTCGCCGACCTCGCCGCCCGACCCGGCCTCGAACCGCCGCTGCTCTTCGTCCGGGTGCGCGCCCCCGAGCAGATCCCCGACCTCGTGCGCCGGCTCGGCCCGTCCGTACGGCTGCTGTCGGGATTCGTGCTGCCCAAGTTCACCGAGGAGCGCGGCATCCCGTTCCTGGAGGCCCTGACGGCCGCCGAGGCCGGGAGCGGCCGCCGGCTGTTCGCCATGCCCGTCCTGGAATCCCCCGAGCTGCTCTACCGCGAGTCCCGCGTGGACACCCTGGAGGGCATCGCCCGCGCCGTCGACAAGTTCCGCGACCGCGTGCTCGCCCTCCGCCTCGGCGTCACCGACTTCTGCTCCTCGTACGGCCTGCGCCGCGCCCCCGACATGACCGCCTACGACGTCCAGGTCGTCGCCTCCGTGATCGCCGATGTCGTGAACATGCTGGGGCGGGCGGACGGCACCGGGTTCACCGTGACCGGCCCCGTGTGGGAGTACTTCCGGGTCTCCGAGCGCATGTTCAAGCCGCAGCTCAGGCAGAGCCCCTTCCTGGAGGTGCAGGCCGTCGAGCTGCGCGAGAAGCTGATCGAGCACGCCATGGACGGACTGCTGAGGGAGATCTCCCTCGACCAGGCCAACGGCCTGCTCGGCAAGACCTGCATCCACCCCTCCCATGTGCTGCCCGTGCACGCGCTGTCCGTGGTCAGCCACGAGGAGTACAGCGACGCCCAGGACATCCTGCGCCCGGAGCGGGGCGGCGGGGGTGTACTCCGGTCGGCCTACACGAACAAGATGAACGAAGTGAAGCCGCATCGCGCCTGGGCCGAGCGGACCCTGCTGCGTGCCGAGGCGTTCGGCGTGGCCCACGAGGACGTCGGCTTCGTGGAGCTGCTGGCCGCCGGTATCCGCGGTTGATCCTTCCCATTTCGTCCAAGGAACGCATGAAGAACGCAGTGAACGACGGGGTCTGGTCCGGCACCTGGGTCGCGGAGCGGCTCGGGGTCGAACTCGTGGGTGACGACGGGCTTCGGGCCATGCTCGGGCTCGCGCTGCGGCGCAACCCCAAGCGGGCCCACCTGCTCGTCTCGAACGTGCTCGGCAAGCACGTACCGCAGTCGCCGTCCGTGGTCTACGGACACGGGTTCCGGCTGGGCCGTAAGGTCGCCGAGCTGCTGGGCGAGGAGGCGGCCACCGCTGTCGTCCTCGGCTATGCGGAGACCGCGACGGGGCTCGGCCACGCGGTCGCCGACGGGCTCGGTGCCGCGCCGTACCTGCACTCCACGCGCCGGCCGGTGGCCGGGGTCGCCCGGGCGGGCGGGTTCGAGGAGTCGCACTCCCACGCCACGTCGCACCTGCTGCTGCCGGAGGATCCCTCGCTGCTGGCGGGCGAGGGCCCGCTGGTGCTGGTCGACGACGAGTTCTCCACCGGCAACACCGTGCTGAACACCATTCGCGACCTGCACGGACGGCATCCGCGCGGGCGGTACGTGGTGGTCGCGCTGGTCGATATGCGCTCCCCGGAGGACGTTGCGCGGATGAAGCGGTTCGCCGAAGAGACCGGCGCGCGGGTGGATCTCGTCGCCGCCGCGTCCGGGGCCGTACGACTGCCGGAGGGCGTGCTGGAGAAGGGGCAGGAACTGGTCGCACGGCATGACACGGCCCAGGAACCGTACGAGCGGTCGTGCGGAAACGGCCGCGTCACCCGCGTCGGCCTCCACTGGCCCCACCGCCTTCCCGACGGCGGCCGGCACGGATTCACCCCCGCCCACCGCGCCCGCCTCGAAGCGGCGCTCCCTGCCCGCCGATGCCCACCGCGTCCTCGTCCTCGGCTTCGAGGAGCTGATGTACGCCCCGCTGCGGATCGCCCGTGAGCTGGAGCAGGTGAGCCGGGCCGAGGTGCGGTTCTCCACCACGACCCGTTCGCCCGTTCTCGCGCTGGACGATCCCGGCTACGCGATACGCACCCGCCTGGTCTTTCCCGCCCACGACGACCCGGCCGACGGACCGGGCGAGCGGTACGCCTACAACGTCGCCGGCGCCGGTTTCGACGCCGTCGTCGCCGTGGTCGACTCCGTCGCCGACACCCCGGCCCTGCACGCGCCCGGCGGACTGCTGGCCGGCCTCGCCGCACACGCCCCGCACGTCCTGCTCGCGGTCATCCCGTCGTACGTCCCGCACGCTCCCGAAAGGCCGGTCATGCTGCCCGAGCCCCTCCGCGGCCCCGCATTCTCCTCGTACGCGCCCGAGGAGGTCGGCTGGCTGCTCCAGGACCTCTCCGAGGTCACCCTGGAGGCGCCGACCGAGGAGCGGGAGGAGGCCATCCAGAGCGGCGGGGCGCACTACGCCGAGTCGCTGCCGGTGGAGTACCAGCCCAGCGAGCAGTACCAGGAGCTGTTCCACACGGCCCTCGACGCGTCCGCCGGACGGATCGCGCAGGCCGTCGGGGTGGTGACCGAGACGGTGCTCGCCGAGCGGTCGCCGCGTCCGGTGCTGGTGTCGCTGGCCCGGGCCGGTACCCCGGTCGGCGTCCTGATGCGCCGCTGGGCGCAGTTCCGGCACGGTCTCGACCTTCCGCACTACGCCGTCTCGATCGTGCGCGGCCGGGGCATCGACGCCAACGCGCTGCGCTGGCTGGCCGCGCACCACGACCCCCGGGACGTCGTCTTCGTGGACGGCTGGACCGGCAAGGGCGCGATCACCCGTGAACTCGCCCAGGCGGTCGAGGAGTTCGAGAAGAGCGAGGGGGTCACCGGGTTCGATCCGGAGATCGCCGTCCTCGCCGACCCGGGTTCCTGTGTGCGCACCTACGGCACCCGCGAGGACTTCCTCATACCCTCGGCCTGCCTCAACTCCACGGTCTCCGGCCTGGTCTCGCGGACCGTCCTGCGCGCAGACCTGGTCGGTCCGGACGACTTCCACGGCGCCAAGTTCTACCGCGAACTCGCCGGCTCCGACGTCTCCGCGGCCTTCCTCGACGCGGTCTGCGCCCGCTTCCCCGAGGTCGCCGACACCGTCGCCGCCGCCGTCAAGGAGCTGATGGGCGAGGACCGTACCCCGACCTGGGCGGGCTGGCGGGCGGTCGAGCGGATCAGTGAGGAGTACGGCATCCACGACGTGAACCTCGTCAAGCCCGGCGTCGGCGAGACCACCCGGGTGCTGCTGCGCCGGGTGCCGTGGAAGATCCTCGCGCGCCAGGGGGCCGGTGCCGACCTGGACCACGTGCGACTGCTCGCCGAGCAGCGCGGGGTGCCCGTCGAGGAGGTCGGCGAACTGCCGTACACCTGCGTCGGGTTGATCCACCCCCAGTACACCCGGGGTGCGACGGGCGCCGACGGCCGGGCGGTGAACGTCTGATGCCGGTGCTGGTGGCGAGCGACCTCGACCGCACGCTGATCTACTCCTCGGCGGCCCTCGCGCTGACCATGCCGGATGCCCGGGCGCCCCGGCTGCTGTGCGTGGAGGTGCACGAGGCCAGGCCGCTGTCGTACATGACGGAGACGGCCGCGCAGCTGCTGACCGACCTCGGCGACGCGACCGTGTTCGTGCCGACCACGACCCGGACCCGCAAGCAGTACCAGCGGATCAACCTGCCGGGGCCGCCGCCCAAGTACGCGATCTGTGCCAACGGCGGCCATCTGCTGGTCGACGGGGTCACCGACGCCGACTGGCACACGGGGGTGCAGGCGCGCCTGGCGGACGAGTGCGCGCCGCTGGCACAGGTGCGTGAGCATCTGGAGCGTTCCGCCGACCCGGCGTGGGTGCGCAAGCACCGGGTCGCGGAGGATCTGTTCGCCTACCTCGTCGTCGAGCGCGAGCTGCTGCCCGAGGACTGGGTCAAGGAGCTGGCGGTGTGGGCGGAGGACCGGGGCTGGACGGTCTCGCTCCAGGGCCGCAAGATCTACGCCGTCCCGCAGCCGCTCACCAAGAGCGCGGCCGTCCGCGAGGTCGCCCGCCGCACCGGCGCGGAACTGACCCTGGCCGCCGGTGACTCCCTGCTGGACGCCGACCTCCTCCTGGCCGCCGACCGGGGCTGGCGCCCGGGACACGGCGAGCTGGCGGACACGGACTGGACGGCCCCGGCGATCAGCGCCCTGCCGGAACGGGGGGTCATGGCGGGGGAGCGGATCGCACGGGAGTTCCTGAGGGCGGCACGGCAGGGCTAGCCGCAGCACCCTCCACCGCAGCACCCGCCCCCGCCGCCCCCACCCGCGGCGGGGGCGGCCGTTCCGCCCACGGCGACGGCCGACAGCAGCTTCACCGTGTCGGCGTGTCCCGCGGGGCAGTTCGCGGGGTCGGCGGACTGCGCCATGGGGCGGCTGAGTTCGAAGGTGGCGCCGCAGGTCCGGCAGCGGTACTCGTAGCGAGGCATGGGCCCAGGTTAACCGTCGTGGCCGGGAATCCGGTGCGCCAATCCCTGTCGAACGACCATCCTCACAGACACATGTGTGAGGGTTTCGAAAATGCGGCTGATAGCTTGTTTCCGCCGTTGTGAGAACGCTCAGCTCACCGCGCGAGCAAGAGCGAGTGCGGAGGGGAGACGCCGTCTTGAGTGACGCGTCGGGGGGACAGGACCGTTCCCAAGAGGGAGACCGTGGCGAGGAGTTGCCCGATGCCGAGGAGACCCTGCATCTGAGGGTCGGTGACGTCCGGCCGGACGAGACCATGCAGCTGCGGGTGCCCGCGCCGCCGGAGCCGCGGCCCGGGCAGGGCGGACGGGCCGAGCGGCGGCGCGATGCGCGCCCCTCCGGGCGGCAGCGTGCCGTGGAAACGGCCCGCCGGCTGCTCGCGCCGCTCGCCCCCCTGGCGCCCTACGCGCGCCGCCTCGCGCCCTACGCACGCCGGCTGAAGCCCGTCTATCCCCGTCCGGGCCGCACGGGCTGGCGGCGCTGGATGCCCTCCTGGCGCCAGTGGATCGGCGGTGTCCTCGCCTCGTTCGGTCTGCTCGGCGCCTTCCTCGTGACCGCGTACGCGATGACCGACATACCGAGCAACCTGAACTCGTACGCCACCCAGCAGGACAACGTCTTCTTCTGGTCCGACGGCACGCCCATGGCCCGTACGGGCTGGGTGCAGCGGCAGGCCATGCCGCTGAAGGACATACCCGTCAACGTCCGTTGGGCCGTCCTGGCCGCCGAGAACGAGAGCTTCTACTCGGATCCCGGCATATCCGTCAAAGGCATCACCCGGGCGCTGTACCGGACCGTGGGCGAGGGGGACACCGAGGGCGGTTCCACCATCACCCAGCAGTACGTCAAGAACGTCTATCTCACCCAGAACCAGACCGTCAGCCGCAAGTTCACCGAGGCGATGATCGCCCTCAAGCTCGACAACAAGATGAGCAAGGACAAGATCCTCGAGGGCTATCTCAACACCAGCTGGTTCGGCCGGGGCACCTACGGCATCCAGCGCGCCGCCCAGGCCTACTACGGCAAGGACGTCAGCAAGCTCAACGTCTCCCAGGCGGCCATGCTCGCGGGCCTGCTCAAGGGCGCCGGCCTGTACGACCCCACCCTCGGCAAGGCCAACCACCAGCGGGCCGTGGCGCGCTGGAAGTGGATCCTCGACCGCATGGTCAAGATCGGCAAGCTGTCGCCGCAGGAGCGGGCCAAGTACACGACCTTCCCGGAGCCGCTGAAGACCAACCCGCTGTACAACACGGGTGAGCAGAGCGACTACCTGGTGGAGCTGGCGTCGAGCTACGCCAAGAAGGCCGGGCATCTGACCGACAAGCAGTTCGACCTGGGCGGCTACCAGATCTACACGACCTTCGACCGCAAGCGCGAGAAGGACCTCACCGACGCCGTCGCCAAGGCCCGCAAGCAGGCCGCGCACAGCACCCCGGACGCGGCGAAGAACGCCCACTACGGCGCCTCCTCGGTGGCCGCCGACGGCCGGATCCTCGCGGTCTACGGCGGCCCGGACCACCGTACGCAGGGCTACAACGAGTCCAACGCGGCCACCGTCCCGGCCGGCACCGCCTTCCTGCCGTTCGTCTACGCCGCCGGGCTGGAGCACGGCGTCCACACGACCCGCGGCGGGCCCGCCACCCCGGTGACCCCGCAGAGCGTCTACGACGGCGACGACAACATTCCCGTCACCACCCCCGAGGGGCCGTACTGGGACCGCAGCGGCAAGAAGGTCGCCGCGCGCAACGACGGCGGCAAGTCGTACGGGAAGATCACCCTGCGCCAGGCGCTCGCCCGGTCGGTCAACACCCCGTTCATGCAGCTCGGCATGGACACCGGCCTGGACCAGGTGCGACAGACCGCCGAGGCCTCCGGGCTGCTGTCCGACAGCATCGGCCCACAGGTGCCCGCGCTGTCGATGGGCAACTCGACGCCCAGCGCGATCCGGATGGCGAGCGGGTACGCCACGTTCGCCGCCGGCGGCAACCACACCGAGCCGTACTCGGTGGGCCGGATCACCCGCAACGGCGCGCCGGTCGCCCTGGCCACTCCGCACCCAAGGCGCGCGGTCGGCGCCCAGGTGGCCCAGGAGGTCACCGACGCGCTCACCGACTCCTTCCGCGCCGCCCACCCGACCACCGCCGCCGGCCGGCCCGGGGTGGCGGGGAAGGCCGGCACCACCGCGGACGACACCGCCGCCTGGTACGCCGGTACGGACGACTCCGTGTCCACCGCGGTCGTCGTCTACCGGATGGACCTGGCGAAGTCCCTGGAGCCGCTGCCGCTCCAGGGGCTGGCCGGAACGTCCGCCGACAGCGTGCCGTACCGCCTCTGGTCGGCCGCCATGGGACTGGGCTGACCCGGCCCACCGCACCCGCACCCGCCGCCCCCTTCGCAGATTGAGCCGCGCATGTCCCGCAAGAAGTCGCCGCGCCGCCGACAAGCACCCGCCCCGGCCCTCATACGCCGGCCGCAGGTCCTGACGCTGGCCGCCTTTCTCGTCGTCGCCTCACTGGTGGCCGGGTACCTGGCCCTGACCCGCACGGACCGCACCAGCCCGACCGCCTCCGCCGACCCGCAGCCGAAGCAGACCGCTTCCCCGGGGCCCAGCCCGAGCGCCTCCTGGGACGGCAGGACGAAGATCCTCGGGGACGGTTCCACCTCCTACACCGGCCCGCAGAAGGGCACGTTGAAGCCGGTGCCGCTCAAGCCCGGCGAGAAGCCGCCCCAGTTCGTCGTCTTCTCCTGGGACGGCGCCCTGGAGGGCGACGACCATCTCTTCTCGCACTACCGGGAGATGGCCCAGCGGTACAACGCCCACATGACCTTCTTCCTCACCGGCATCTACCTGCTGCCCAAGAGCAAGAAGGACCTGTACCACGGCCCGATGCACAACCCCGGTGACGCCGCCATCGACTACCCCACCGACGAGCACATCCGCACCACGCTGGAGCAGCTGCGCCTCGCCTACGAGCAGGGCAACGACATCGGCACCCACTTCAACGGCCACTTCTGCGGCGCCAAGGGCGGCGGCGACTGGAGCGTCGAGCAGTGGAAGAGCGAGATCGACCAGTTCTACTCCTTCGTGGAGAACTGGAAGACCAACACCGGCTACAAGGACATCCCCGCCCTGCCCTTCGACTTCAAGCAGGAGGTCACCGGCGGCCGCGCCCCCTGTCTGGAGGGCCAGCCCAACCTGCTGAAGGCCATCAAGAGCTACGGCTGGCGCTACGACGCCAGCTCCCCGGGCGACTTCCAGATCTGGCCCGCCAAGAAGAACGGTGTCTGGGACTTCCCGCTCCAGATGCTCCCGTACGAGAACGGCAAGTTCCAGGGCCTCTCGATGGACTTCAACTTCCTCTACAACCAGTCGAACGGCGAGACCGACGGCGACCCGGCCAAGTACTCCCAGTGGGAACAGCAGACCGTCGACTCGTACATGGCCGGCTTCAACCGGGTCTACTACGGCAGCCGCGCCCCGCTGTTCATCGGCAATCACTTCGAGCACTGGAACGGCAGCATCTACATGAAGGCCATCGACCAGATCATCCCGAAGATCTGCACCAAGAAGGGCGTCAAGTGCGTGTCCTTCAAGGAGCTGGCCGACTGGATGGACGTACAGAAGCCGGCGACGCTCGCCGCGCTGCGCGGCCTCGACCCGGCCCAGTCGCCGGACTGGTCGACGGTCGTCAAGTGACAAGCGGATAACAGCGGTTCCACTTGTGCAGCCCCCTTCACACCCGTCACACGTTTCATGCGAGGATGCCTAACCCCCGGTAGGTGTACCGGCATAGAGGGGAACATCATTGAGATCGAGAAAACTGAGCCGTAAGCGGCGCCGCGCCACCATAGTCGGCGCCGCGGCAGCCTCGCTGGTCGCCGGCGTGGCCCTGGTGCCCAACTGGAGCGCGGGCGCCGCCGTCACCGACGACCCGACGGTGGACGCGGCCACCAAGGCGACCTTCCAGCGGCTGGCGGACGCGGTGTTCACCGACCGTACGCAGGCCCTCGTGGACGGCGCCGGAAGCGCGGGCACGCGGCACACGTCCGGCTTCTCCGGGTCGGTGCGCCTGTCCGGCGGGCAGACGCACGAGCAGACCTCCGCCCTGACCACGCTGCGCGCCCGCAAGAGCCTGCTCGCCAAGCTCGGCGAGAAGTACAAGGCCGGCAGCACGAAGGTCACGCTGGACGCCACGCACGTGGCCGGCCGGCGCGCCCAGGTCGCCGTCACCGAGACGACGACGCTGACCTACGACAAGGCGACGGCCAAGGGGCCGAAGACCACCGGCTTCCAGGCCCACCACGAGCTGACCTTCAAGGCGGACCGCCAGGGCGACTGGCAGCTGACCGGCATCAAGGACACCGACGACGGCTACCTCGCCGTGAACCAGGTGGCCACGCCGTCGGTCGCCAAGGCGAAGACGACCGCCGACGACGGGCCGCCGGACGCGCCCCGCGCCTCCACCAGCCGATTCGGTGCGGCCAACCCCAAGAACTTCTCCGCCTCCGGCTACGACTACCAGGCCATGGTCGCGTACGCGCAGGAGTACTGGAACAACTACAACCCGGCCTACCCGGACTACAACGGGCAGGGCGACGGCGGCGACTGCACCAACTTCGTCAGCCAGGTGCTGAAGGCGGGTGGTTGGAAGCACGTCCCGGGCTACACGAACGACTTCCACAAGTGGTTCGGCACCGCCGACATCCAGTCGGACTCGTTCGTCGGCGTCAACGAGTTCTCCTGGTTCGCGCTGTCCTCCAAGCGGGTCACGCCCCTCGCCAACGTCTACCAGCTGGACGTCGGTGACGTGCTCCAGATGGACTTCAACCGGGACGGGTCCAAGGACCACTCGATGATCGTCACCTACCGCGACCGCTACGGCGTGCCGTACGTGACGTACCACTCGACCAACACCTACAACCGGTCGGTGGCCAGCCTCGTGGCGTCCTACCCGAACGCGTACTACTACGCCTACCGCACCTGATCGCCCTGGTCGGGCTCGCCCTGTCCCACCCGCTGCCCCGCCTCGGGGTGCCGGTAGCGCCAGTACGGGTTGTCGTGGGGCAGGGTCGAGCCGACCCGGCCGTACATGCCGAAGGTCATCAGCAGCAGGCCCACGACGAAGCTGAAGAACACGTTCTGGATCTTGAACGCCAGGAAGTTGTGCGTGGTGTCCAGCAGACCGAGGAACAGGAAGCCGGCCAGCAGGAACAGCACCCCGAACACCATGTTCAGCGTGGACGCGACGTTTCCGCCGACGGCCATGCCCGCGATGAGGATCGCGCCGACGACGATCGACAGCACGCTCAGCGAGCCGTTGGCGTTCAGCCCCGCGACGGTCGCCCCGCCGGTGTTGAAGAAGCCGATGTGGTCGAGCAGGCCCAGGATCCCGAAGACGACGAGGAACGCGCCGATCAGACCCGCGCCGATCCGGTAGACCGTGTTCAGCCGGTGGTCGACGGGCAGATGCTGATCGAACCTCATCCGCTCCCGCGGCTTCGTGTGCACTGCGTGTGTGGCCATGTCCGCCTCCCTCAGGCGTGTAGCGGAGGCCGTGCGCTCCCCTCAATATCCGCCCGCCCCAGCGGATCCGGCAACAGCAGCGCCCCTCAGTGCCCCCCGCCCCGCTGCTCCCGGATCCCGGTCACCACCCGCGCCACCGCCTGCCGGACGGCGTCCGTCTCGGTCAGGAAGTGCCAGTAGTCGGGGTGGCGCCCCTGAAGCGTGCCGATCGCCCGTTCCAGCCGGGCCACCGCGTCGTCCAGGGGCCGGGCGTGCCGTGGGTCGGGGGTCGTGCGGCCCGTCATGGCCAGCCGCTGGGCGTCCCGGATCGCGAACCGGGTCCGCTCGATCTCCGCCTGCGGATCCTTCTGTACGGCGTTGAGCCTGGCCAGCCGGTCGCCCGCGGCCGACACGGCCTCGTCGGTGGTGTTCAGCAGCGCCCGTACGGTCGACAGCAGCGACGTGGCGTCCGGCCAGCGCTGGGCCTCCCGGGCGGACTGCGCCTCGCGGAGCTTCAGCTCGGCCTGCTCCACGTTCCTGGCGGCCTGCTCGGGCACGTGCTGGAGGTCCTGCCAGCAGGCCGCCGCGAACCGGCGCCGCAGCTCGCTCAGCACCGGGTCCACCTGTCCGGCCCGTGTGGTCAGCGCCTGCGCCCTGGTCCGCAGCGAGACCAGCCGGTGGTCGATCTCGGCTGCCAGCTCCGGCAGCCGCTCGGCCTCGGCCCGGATCGCCCCGGCCTCCCGCTGCACCCGCTCGGCCCGCTCCAACGTCGCCGCGACCCCGTGCTGCCCGGCGCCCTGGTTCAGCCGCGTCAGCTCCGGGGACAGCGCGGCGAGCCGGCCGGCCAGGTCATCGGCCCTGAGCCCGCGCTCGCGTACGGAGTCCAGGCCGTTACTCGCGGCCAGCAGCGCCTGCCGGGCCCGCTCCACGGCGGGTGCCAGCCGGGCCAGCTGGGTCTCGGCCGTGCCGAGCAGCGGCCCGAGCGAGCTGCCGAACCGGTCCAGCTCCTGCTTGGCGCGCAGCAGCTCGTCCTTGGCGGCGGTCAGCTCGGAGCGCGCGCGGGACGCGGCCGAGGCCTCCAGGTCGTCCCGGTCGAGGTCGTGGGCGTCGACGGCCTGGATGTAGCGCTGGCTGACCTCGTCGATCCGCCGGCCCAGCGCCTCGAAGTCGCTCGCGGCACGCCGGGCGGCGGGGGAGTCGTCCACGGCCGTGATGGTCTCGACGGAGATCCTCAAGTCCCGCTGGGCGCTGTCCAGTTCGTAGAACGCGGCCGCCGCGGCGTCCTTCGCGGCCTGCGCCTCGGCCCGCTGGCTCTCCGCCCGGCCGCCGAACCAGCGCCGGGTGCCGCCGCCGGCGAACGCGGCGGGCAGCGCGAGCGCGGCCAGCACCGGCAGGGTCAGCAGGGTAAGGGTGTCGCGCAGCGCAGCGGACCCGTTCCGGGCCCCTGCGGTCGACGGCGGGTACGTCCGCGTCGCTGGCGTGCCCGGTGTCGCCGTCACATCCCTCTCCCGTACTGGTCCGCCGTGGGTGGTCTCATTCTCCCACCCGTGGAGGACGAACACACGGGCCGGTCAGTTCGCCGTACGGACCGTGACCTTCCCGTTCGAGGACCCGGCCGACACGGTGTGCGGGCTCCTGTCGTCCCGGGGCACGGACACCGAGACGGCTCCGTTGTCCGAGTGGGCCTTCACGTGGTACGTGGCGCGGGGCAACGCGATGGTCACCGCGCCGTTGTAGCTGGTGGCGTCCACCTGATCCGGTACGCGGCCGAGGGTGAGGCCGACGGCGCCGTTGGCGGCCTCGGCGTGCACCCGCTGCGCGGAGACCTCCGCGCGGAGCGAGCCGTTGTCGGAGCGCAGGTCCAGCGGACCGGTGGAGTCGGTGACGTGCACGGCACCGTTGCTGGTGTGGATGCCCAGGGCGTCGGCGAACCCGCGCGCCCGCACGCTCCCGTTCCCGTCGTCGACGTTGACCGCGACCCCCTGGGGCACCTCGACGCGGTACTTGGCCGCGCAGTCGGCGATGAACCCGTTGCAGTGCATGCGCAGCTTCAGCCGGTCGCCCTGGAAGGACCAGCTCACCCCGGGGCTGCCCCCGACGACGACCCTCCCCTTGAACCACCGCGTGACCTGGACCGTCCCCGCCTTGTTCCCCCGCGCGGCGACGATCTCCAGTGCCGCGTCGTCGGAGTCGACGGTGAGCGTGCGGCCGTGCAGTGCGAAGGACCGGTGGTCGGGGTGCTTGTCGTCGTCGGCGGAGGCGCCGCAGGCGCTCACCCCCGCGACGAGTACCCCGGTGACCACGGTCATGGCGGCGGCGCGGGCAGGAACGGAACGGGCCATGCGATCTTTCTCCCCCTGGGCCGGACCGCCGGCTGCGGCGGCCCGAGTGTGTCGGTCGGCGACGACGCTAATTGATCTTCGCGCTGCCGGGAATCCGGAAGGCTCCCGGCCCGGGGGTGGGGTTAGCCCCCCTGTGGCCCGCCGGAACGGGTTTGCGATACACCGGCCCCGGCAAGGTAGGCTGTCGACTCGTCCTGGGCGTGAGCCCGGGTGTTCGGGGTGCGTAGCTCAGGGGTAGAGCGCCTGCCTTACAAGCAGGATGTCGGCGGTTCGAAACCGTCCGCGCCCACCGGCGAGAAGCCCCCGGCCGCACGGCCGGGGGCTTCTCCTTTTCTACTCCTTCGTCCGTTCGCGGGCGTGCTTCAGCCGGGTGCGGGTCTCCACCCGGTCCGCCGCCGCGACCTCGGCCCAGAAGCGGTGGGTGCTGACGAACACCGCCAGCTCGTGCTCGCGTCGGCGCAGCTTCTCCACCTCGGCCTGCTCGTCCTCCGTCCAGCCCGGGGACGCGGGCCGCTCCACCTGGCGCCAGCCGGTGTCGTCGCTGAACCCGTCCATCGGCTCGACCGACCAGGGCAGCCGCTTGAGCAGGGCCGACAGCTCTGCCCTGACCTGATGCAGCTCCTCCTGCCCGGCGAGGAGGTCACTGGGGAATTCATGGGTCGTAGCCACGCGGCAATGCTACGCCTGTTCGATTTTGGGAGGCGAGCTCCTTCGGGGGGTCCGGGGGAGGTTCAGCCGAACGGGTGGCCGGCCGCCCGCAGCTCGTCGATCAGGCGGGCCGCCACCGGTGCCGGGACCCCGTGCCGGCCGGCGGCGCGCAGCAGCGCCCCGCCGATGGCGTCGAGTTCCAGCGGGCGGCCCGCCTCGGCGTCACGCTGCATGGACGACTTGGCGCCGGGCGGGAAGGCGTCGTACCGGGCCAGCGCCTGGGCCGGGTCGGCGGGGGCACCGCAGGCGCGGCTGACCGCGGCGGTCTCGGCGACCAGGGCCTCCAGTTCCGCGCGGTGCCGGGTGCGGACCTCGCCGAGCGGAAGGCCGTACCGGGTGGTGAGCAGTGCGAACGGGGCCAGGAACGCCATCTTGGCCCACAGTGCCGCCGTCTCGTCCTCGACCACGCGGGCGGTCGTACCGGCGGCGGTCAGGTCGGCGGCGAAGGCGTCCAGACGGGCGCGGGGTACGCCGTCCCCGGCGAGGTCGATCTCCGTGAACGGGCTGCCGTGCTCGATCACACCGGGGCAGACCCGGGTGGACTCCACGCGGATCACCGCCGGGGCGACCCGGTCGGGGCGGTAGCGCTCGCGCAGCGCGGCGGGGTGTTCGACGCCGTTCAGCAGCGGTACGACCAGGGCGTCGCCGAGCACGGCCGGCGGCACCCGCGTGAGGGCCGCGTCGAGCGCGGTGTGCTTGACGGCGATCACGCAGGCGTCCACCGGTTCGCGCAGCTCGGTGTCCGCCCCGACGGACGCGGTGAACTCGCCGAACTGCGCGCTGCGGACGGTGATTCCGGTACGGCGCAGGGTGTCGGCCGTGGAGTCCTGCGCCAGGCAGACGACGCGGTGGCCGCAGCGGGAGAGAAGGGCGGCGAGGAGACCCCCCGTGCCGCCCGGGCCGAGGATGGCCACGGTGCTCTTGGTTGCCATGAGGCTGTTCCTTTCGACGGTCGGCCCCGGGAGTCGGTGGCCGCCTTCACCGTGATCATCGCAGGCGTGCGCCGGGTGCGGGAGACTGAGGACATGTGCCGGAGTATCAAGACGCTGCGCCCACCCGTCCTGCCCGGCGAGGCCACGGACGAGGACATCCACGCCGCCGCGCTGCAGTACGTACGCAAGGTCTCGGGCTTCCGGGCCCCCGCCGCCCACAACCGCGAGGTCTTCGACAGGGCGGTGGCGGCGGTGGCGCAGGCGACGGCGGAGCTGCTCGGGGGCTTGGAGGTCCGGGGCAGGTAGCGCCTTGAAGGGCCGCGGGGCTGTACCGATATGCGGCTCCGCCGCGTGATCGATGTGCGGCTCCACCGCGTGGGCGCGAGCGACCACAATGCACCCGCAGCCCGACAAATCCGCGCACCACCTCCCACACTCCGCATCACTCGGTCCACAGCCAGGGCCGTTCGACCACACCGGGCATGATGAGGCGCCCCGTCCGCTTGACCGGCGGACGCCAACCGCCCGGGAGTCAGTCCTTGTCTGCACCGACCCAGGAATCCCCCACGGTCTCCGTCGCCCTGGTCGGAGCCGGTCCGCGCGGAACCAGCGTGCTGGAACGCCTCTGCGCCTCCGCGCCGGAGCTGCTCCTGCCCGGTGTCCGGCTGACGGTCCACGTGATCGACCCGGCACCGCCCGGACCCGGCCGGGTCTGGCGCACCGCGCAGCCGGCCGAGCTGCTGATGAACACCGTGGCGAGCCAGGTGACGCTGTTCACCGATGCCAGCGTGGACTGCGCGGGCCCCGTCCGGCCCGGCCCCAGCCTGCACGAGTGGGCGGACGGCGAGTTGGGTCCGGACGCGTATCCGAGCCGCGCGCACTACGGCCGTTATCTGGAGTGGGTGTTCGCCAGGACCGTCCGCGAGGCCCCGGACCCGGTGGACGTCCGCGTCCACCGGGCCCGTGCCGTTCGCCTGGACGACGCCGAGGACGGCCGCCAGGTGCTCACCCTCGACGACGGCCGGGTCCTGTCCGGTCTGGCCGCGGTGGTGCTGGCGCAGGGGCATCTGCCCGCCGCCGGCACCGAGGAGGAGCGCCGCACCGCCGCGTACGCCGCCCGGCACGGCCTCACCCATGTCCCGCCCGCCAACCCGGCCGACGTGGACCTCGACGCCGTCCGGCCGGGCGAGGCCGTGCTGCTGCGCGGTCTGGGGCTCAATTTCTTCGACCACCTGGCCCTGTTCACCAGCGGCCGCGGCGGCCGCTTCGTCCGGCGCCCGTCCGGCGGGCTGCGCTATCTGCCCTCCGGCCGTGAACCCCGCCTCTACGCCGGCTCGCGGCGCGGGGTGCCGTACCAGGCGCGCGGCGACAACGCCAAGGGCCCGTACGGCCGGCACACCCCGCTGCTGCTCACCCCGGAGGTGATCGAGGGCTTCCGCGAACGCGCCGACTCCGGCGAGGCGCCCGACTTCCTCGCCGAGATATGGCCGCTGGTCGCCAAGGAGGTGGAGACGGTGTACTACGGCGCGCTGACCGGCCGTACCGACCTCGTCGAGCGCTTTCTGGCCGTACCGCACGGTGACCCCCGGGAGGTGGCGCTGCTCGACGAGTTCGGGGTCGGCGCGGGCGAGCGGTGGTGCTGGGACCGGATCGCCCGGCCGTACGGGGAGCGGGAGTTCGCGGATCCGGGGCAGTGGCGGGCGTGGCTGCTGGAGTACCTGCACGAGGACGCCGAGCAGGCCGCCCTGGGCAATGTGCGCGGCCCGCTCAAGGCGGCCCTCGACGTGCTGCGCGACCTGCGCAACGAGATACGGCTGGTGGTCGACCACGGCGGGCTGAGCGGTGCCTCCCGGCGTGCGCATCTGGACCGCTGGTACACCCCGCTCAACGCCTTCCTGTCCATCGGGCCGCCCCGGCGCCGTATCGAGGAACTGACCGCCCTGCTGGAGGCGGGCGTGATGGAGGTGCTCGGCCCGCGGCTCGACGTGCGCGACGGGCCCGCGGCCTGGGTGGCGTCCTCGCCGGACGTGCCGGGCTCCGACGTGCGTGTGACGACCCTCATAGAGGCGCGGCTTCCGGAACCCGATCTGCGGTGCACGGCCGACCAGTTGCTCGCGCGGCTCCTCGCGGAGGGCGGCTGCCGGCCGCACACGGTGGACGGTTACGAGACCGGCGGGGTGGACGTGACGCGGCGGCCCTACCGGCTGATCGACCGTCAAGGAGCCGTCCATGCAAGGAGGTTCGCGTTCGGGGTGCCCACGGAGGGCGTGCACTGGGTGACGGCGGCGGGCGCCCGGCCGGGGGTGGACTCGGTGACGCTGTCGGACGCCGACGCGGTCGCCCGGGCCGTTCTGCGGGTGGCCGGCGCCGAAGCGGAACCGTCGGCGGACGCGGAGGAGCGGCCTTATGTTGAACTTGCAAGCATTGATTAGGTTCGCCTAACCTGGACCCCTCGTTCGGTATGACACCCCCCCCACGACCGGCCCGTCCCCGGCCGGCACCGAAGAGGAGAACCCCATGTCCGCTCGCCTCAACTCCGCCCAGCCCTACGCCCTCGGGCTCTTCCGGATCGTCGTAGGCCTGCTCTTCGCCGTGCACGGCGCCGCGTCCCTCTTCGGCGTACTCGGCGGCGCCGCGGGCACCAACGGCGGCACGATCCCGTCCGGCACCTGGCCCGGCTGGTACGCGGCCGTGATCCAGCTGGTCGCCGGCGCTCTGGTGCTTCTCGGCCTCGGCACCCGCGGCGCCGCGCTGATCGCCTCGGGCTCGATGGCGTTCGCCTACTTCGACGTGCACCAGCAGGCCGCGCTGTGGCCCATCCAGAACGGCGGCGAGCTGTCGGTCCTGTTCTGCTGGGCGTTCTTCCTGCTCGTCTTCACCGGCTCCGGCGCCTTCGGCCTCGACCGGCTGGTCGGCCGGGCCGCCGGCCGGGGAACGGCCGAGGGCGCCGAGCCCGTCGCCGAGCAGACCCCGATAGCGGCCTGATCCGCACGCGCCCGGCACAGGGCGGCGCCCTTCCCCGCCACGAGGGGGAAGGGCGCCGCCCTGTGTCCGGCCGGCCGCTGCCTACGACGCGCTGTCGAACGGCACGGTGAAGCAGGCCGCCCTGCTGCCCTTGGTGCCCTGCACGCTGTGGATGACGACCGAGCCGGCCTCGCCCTTGCGGAAGGCCCAGCTGTGCTGTGCCTTCACGCTGGCGTTGCCGTCCGCGTCGGCCTTGAAGTCCAGCCAGACCTCGTTCTTGTCGTTGACGTGGGCGGCGTCCATGCCGGGCTCGTTCTGGTAGTGCATGCCGGCGTCCTTGGGGTTGGCGCCGCAGGCCTTCTGGTGGATGTGGACCCCGTAGGCGTGACCGGCCTTGACGCCCGCGACCCGCAGTTCGACCGTCGTGGCGCCACCCGCCTCGGTCCGCTGCCGGACGTGGATGGAGGAGCCCGTCGGAACGAGGTTCTGGTCGTACGTCACGGCCTGCGACGCGGCGATACCGGCCGGCGCGAACACGCCGTCGGTGTTCCGCGAGAAGACGTCCGTGCTTCCGCATCCGGTCGCGAACAGGGCTGCGGCCAGTGCGCCCGCGTATACGGCTGACACCATGATGTGCACCTTTTTCCGCGCATATGCGCTGCTTCGTTCGAATGTGGGTCGGATGTCCGTGGACAGGCCTCTCTCCGTTGCTACGACACCCGGGGCGGCTTCGCCGCACAGGACGCGCCGCACGGGTGAACGAGCGCCCGAACAGCCCCATCGGCCCCCCTGGAACCTGCTGTCACACCCCCGGCGTACGCTGTATGGCTGTCAACGGGGGAGCAACGGGAGTCGTGGTGTTCGAGAGTGTGGGGTCACTGGCCGACGGGCCGTGGATCTACGCCGTGGTGGCCCTGTCCGTGCTGCTCGACGTGTTCGTCCCGGTGCTGCCGAGCGGTGTGCTCGTCATCGCGGCGGGTACGGCCGCGGCGGCGGGCTCGGGCGCGGCGGCCGGCCGGGTCCCGCACGACGTGCCGGACCTCCTGGTCCTGATCCTCTGCGCGGCGGCCGCCTCGGTCCTCGGCGATCTGGTCGCCTACCGCCTGGCCTGGCGGGGCGGGGAGCGGCTGGACCGGGCGATAGCCCGCTCCCGGCGGCTGACCAGCGCACAGGAACGGCTGGGCGACGCCCTGGCCCGGGGCGGCGGCGCGCTCGTCGTGCTGGCCCGCTTCGCCCCCGCCGGCCGCTCGGTCGTCTCCTTCTGCGCCGGTACCGCCCACCGGCGCGCCCGTGACTTCGTTCCCTGGTCCGCGCTGGCGGGCCTGTCCTGGGCCGCGTACAGCGTCGCCCTCGGCTACTACGGCGCCCAGTGGCTCGGCGCGACCTGGCTCGCCACGGCCGTCTCCCTGGCCGCCCTCTTCGGCGCGGGCGCGGCGGCGGGGTATCTGATGCGGCGCAGGCCCGCTTCCTGAGGCGTCGCCCGGCCGGCCGGGAAGCGGCCGGCCGAGCGGATCAGCGGCCCGAGCGGCCGGTCAGCACTTCGCCAGGTCGTTCGTCAGTGCCGTCTTCTCGGCGGAGTCGACCGAGAGGTTGTAGTAGTACTTCACCTGCACCCAGGCGCGGACGTAGGTGCACACGTAGGCGGACCGGGAGGGGACCCAGGTCGCCGGGTCCTGGTCGCCCTTGGACTGGTTCACGTTGTCCGTGACGGCGAGGAGCTGCGGGCGGGTGACGTCGTTGGCGAAGGCCTGCCGCTGGGCGGTGGTCCACTTGCTCGCGCCGGAGTCCCAGGCCTCGGCCAGCGGGACGAGGTGGTCGATGTCGACGTCGGAGGGGGAGGCCCAGGTCGCGCCGTCGTACGGGGAGTACCAGCTGCCGCTGGTCGCGGTGCAGGCGGAGTTGGTGACGACGTTCTCCCCGTCCCGCTTGAGGATCCACTCGCGGGTGTTGCAGGTCCCTTCGATGGTGATCCAGGTCGGGAACTTGTCGCGGCTGTAGCCGGTGCGGTCCTCGGTGGCGACGGTGAGCTGGGACAGGTAGCCGCGGGCGGTGGCGGCGCTGACCGGGGTGGGCAGGGCGGCGGAGGCGCTCGGGGAGTTGAACAGGGCGGCGGAGGTCATGACGCCCGTGAGGGCGGCGAGTATGCTCAGCCGTCGACGCGCGTAGAACTTCGGCATGCGAACTCCCTTGTGGGGTGGGGGTGGTGGAGCGCGAGCGAGGGAATGCTCGCGGTGCCGTGTTGCCGGAGGGTGAGCGCTCGGTAAGAAGCTAATGACGCGTTCATGACACGACAAGGTTCGCGGCTGAACTTTCACATCCCGTACGATGGGGAGCGCAGAAGGGGAGTAGCTCTTCGCCGGACCGTCGACATACTGCTCAGCGAGCCTGAGCCGGCGCCCGGAGGCGGACCGACGCATCTCGTCGAGGCCCGCCAGCGAGACCTTCGGCAAGCAGTGCACGCCCGTGCCCACCGGCGCGGGCGCCCAGTGTGCTGCCATGCCGAGGTGTCAGCGCGTGACGTACCACACACTCTCGGCGGGGCGGCCCGACCGATTGAGGAACCTTGATCAGCATCACCGTGACGGCGCTCGTCTTCGGCGTCATCTTCCTCGCCGAACTGCCGGACAAGACCGCGCTCGCCGGCCTCGTCCTCGGCACCCGCTACCGGGCGAGCTACGTCTTCGCGGGCGTCGCCGCCGCCTTCCTGCTGCACGTCGTGCTCGCCGTCGCGGCCGGCAGCGTGCTGACCCTGCTGCCCCAGCAGATCGTGCACGCGATCACCGGTGTCCTCTTCCTCGGCGGCGCGGCCATGCTGCTGCTGCAGAAGGGCGAGGACGAGGAGGAGATCAAGAAGCCCGCCGACCAGTCCTTCTGGAAGGTCGCGGGTACGGGCTTCATGCTCATCCTCGTCGCCGAGTTCGGCGACCTGACCCAGATCATGACCGCCAACCTCGCCGCCCGCTACGACGACCCGATCTCCGTCGGCCTCGGCGCGACCCTCGGTCTGTGGGCCGTCGCCGGGCTCGGCATCGTCGGCGGAAAGGCCCTGATGAAGCGGGTGCCGCTGCGGCTGATCACGCAGATCGCGGCGCTGCTGATGCTGGGGCTCGGCGTATGGAGCCTGTACGAGGCGGTGGCGGGCTGAGCTGAACGGCGGGTGAAGCCTCGGCGGTGGCGCTGGCGGGATGGCGACCGGTTTTGTACCGTGGAGGAACAAAGTGGCTCCCGTCCGTTCACCCTGACCGGCGGGCGGGGCCACCTTGTCCCTTCCGACCTCGGGGTCTTTCGCCTTTGGAGCTGCCGATGACGGCCACCGCCGCGCCCACCGTCCTCACCGCCCGTGCCCTCCTGCTCGACATGGACGGCACCCTCGTCAACTCGGACGCCGTGGTCGAGCGCATCTGGCGGCGCTGGGCCGAGCGGCACGGGCTGGTGGGCGACGAGGTGATGAAGGTCGTCCACGGCCGCCAGGGGCACGCCTCCATGGCCGTCCTGCTGCCCGCCCGGCCCGTCGAGCAGAACCTCGCCGACAACGCCCGCATGCTCGCCGAGGAGACCGCCGACACCGACGGAGTGGTGGAGATCCCCGGCGCGGCCGCCTTCCTCGCCTCCCTCCGCGACCTCCCGCACGCCCTGGTGACCTCCGCCGACGTCGCGCTGTCCACCGCCCGCATGAACGCCGCCGGGCTGCCGCTGCCGGAGGTCCGCGTCACCGCCGAGTCGGTGGGCGCGAGCAAGCCCGACCCCGAGGGCTTCCTGAAGGGCGCCGCCGAGCTGGGTGTGGACCCGGCCGACTGCGTGGTCTTCGAGGACTCCGGGGCCGGCATCGCGGCGGGGCGCTCCGCGGGGATGACCGTGGTGGGAGTGGGCCCGCGCGCCGGCCGGCACGAACCTGACGTGGTCGTGCCGGACCTCACGCACGTACGGGTCGAGGCGACGGCGGACGGGACGGTTCGGTTGTACGTCGGCTGACGGGGCGGCCCGGCCGCACATCGGCCGACGGGGGCGGACCGGCTCCACATCGGCCGACGGGGGCGGACCGGCTGCACATCGGCTGACGCGGGGGCTCCGCCTCCCGGTCCCCGGGGCTTCGGCCCGCGCGACGCGCGCCGCGCGGCGCGGTCGGTCGAGGGGCTACGTGTCACCCGGGCGGGTCGGTCGGAAGCAGGTCCGGGTGTCGGCTCCGGTGGCTGCGCCTCCCAGGCCCGGGGGCCTTGCCCACGCGCCGGCCGCCGCCTGGCTCGGCCCTCGGGAGCCCACGTGCCAGCCGGGCGGGTCGGTCGCCAGGGGGTGCGGGGCATGGCTTCGACGTCTGCGCCCCCTGGTCCCCGGGGCCTTGCCCACGTGCCGGCCGCCGCCTGGCTCGGCCGGTCGAGAGACTGCGGGTCGGCCGCGCGGGCGGGTCGGGTTCCACGCCAGCCGGGGGCGGGCCGGTCGGAAGCAGGTCCGGGTGGCTGCGCCTCCCGGCCCGCAGGGCCTCGCCGCCGCCTGCCACACCCGGTCGGTCGAGCGCCCATGTGTCACACGACCGGGGCCGGCGAGAAGCGGGGCCGGCTCACGGTGCTGTCGTTTCCGTCTCCAGGCTCTTCCGGGTCGTCGGGCCGTACTCCCCGTACGGGTCGCCGATGAGGCCCCGGGCCAGTTGGTACGTGCGTACCGCGTCCTCCACGGAGCGGGTGAAGACGCCGTTGATCTCGTCGCTGTAGAGGTTCAACTGCCTTAGCCGCTCCTGGAGTTCGGTGACCTCCGGGCCCTTGTCGCCGCGGCGCAGCACCGGCACCGCTGCGGGTGTGGTGCGTGGGCCGGCCGAGACGGTCGAGGAGGGGGAGGCGGTGGCCGGGCGGGACGGGCGGGGGGACGGTGTCGCAAGGGACGGGGAGGGTGCGGTCGATGCGGTCGGGCTCGGCGGGGTCGAGGGGGAGCGCGTCAGCGACCGGGACACGGGGGCAGAGCCCGCTGTCGTCGGGGGCGCCGATTCCGGTGTGCTCACGTCCGGGACGCTCGCCCTGACCTCCTGGGCGGACCGGTCCCGGGAGGACGGGGCGTCGTAGGAGAACAGCCCGCCGGCGAACCCGGCCGCCGCCACGACCGCCGCTCCCACGCCCGCGACGGACAGCAGGACGGCACGCCCGGAACGTCGTCGCCGTCGTCGCGGCACCTCGTCGCCACCCACGGGCTCCGCCGCCCCGGCCCCCTCGGGCATCCGCGGGCCGGCCGTGCTCGGCCCCGGGACCGGGCGCAGCGGCAGGGTGGCCTCGACGGGCGGCACCGGACGGGTCTCCTCGGCTCCCTCGATCTCCACATAGGGCCGTATCCGCAGCGGATCGAAGTCCTCCGCCGCTGCCGCCTCCGCCGTACGCGTCTCGCGCAGGGCCTCGGCCGCCCGCTCGGTGCAGTCGCAGGACGGGCTGCGGTCCGGGCCCCTCGGCGCCCCGCACTCGGGGCAGGTACGGCCCTCGGATCCGCTCACGTGTGCGCTCCCTCCCCTCGTGTCTCCTCACGAACTACCGAGACTATGCGCATCTTCTCCGCATCCGCTCCCGGAAACGCGGGACTCGACAGGCCATAAACGGCCACACCGACGACGATGGAAGAGGTGCACGCGAGTCTCCGGGAGGTCTCCATGGCCGTCGACACGCACGGTACGGAGAAGGACGTGAAGGACGGCGAACACGTCCCCGGCAATGTGTTCGTCCCGATCGGCGCCCTGCTCCTCGGGCTGCTGCTCGCCGCGCTCGACCAGACCATCGTGTCGACCGCGTTGCCGACGATCGTGAGCGAACTCGGCGGTCTCGAGCATCTGTCCTGGGTGGTCACCGCCTATCTGCTGGCCTCGACCGCGGCGACCCCGCTGTGGGGCAAGCTCGGCGACCAGTACGGCCGGAAACGGCTGTTCCAGACGGCCATCGTGATCTTCCTGATCGGCTCGGCGCTGTGCGGCATGGCGCAGAACATGGGCGAGCTGATCGGGTTCCGGGCCCTGCAGGGCCTGGGCGGCGGCGGGCTGATGGTGCTGTCGATGGCGATCGTCGGCGACATCGTGCCACCGCGTGAACGCGGGCGCTACCAGGGGCTGTTCGGCGCCGTCTTCGGTGCGACCAGCGTGCTGGGCCCGCTGCTCGGCGGGGTGTTCACCGAGCAGCTGAGCTGGCGCTGGGTGTTCTACGTCAACCTGCCCGTCGGCGTCGTCGCGCTCGCCGTGATCGCCACCGCCCTGCACATCCCGCGCCGCGCCGCCCGCCACGTCATCGACTATCTCGGCACCTTCCTGATCGCCGCCGTCGCCACCTGCCTGGTCCTGGTCGCCTCCCTCGGCGGTTCGACCTGGGCGTGGGGCTCGGCGCAGATCATCGGGCTCGCCGTGCTGGGCGTCGTGCTGGCCGTGGCCTTCGTGGCCGTCGAACGCCGGGCCGCCGAACCGGTCCTGCCGCTGAAGCTGTTCCGCATCCGCACCTTCACCCTCGCCGCCCTGATCAGCTTTATCGTCGGCTTCGCCATGTTCGGCGCGATGACGTATCTGCCGACCTTCCTCCAGGTCGTGCACGGCGTCTCGCCGACCATGTCCGGCGTGCACATGCTGCCGATGGTGTTCGGGCTGCTGCTGTCCTCCACGATCTCCGGGCAGATCGTCAGCCGCACCGGCCGCTGGAAGGTCTTCCCGGTCACCGGCACCGCCGTCACCGCCATCGGCCTGCTCCTCCTGCACCGGCTCGACGAACACAGCTCGACCGCCGAGATGAGCGTCTACTTCTTCGTGTTCGGCCTCGGCCTGGGCCTGGTCATGCAGGTCCTGGTGCTCATCGTGCAGAACGCGGTCTCGTACGAGGACCTGGGCGTGGCCACCTCCGGCGCGACCTTCTTCCGCTCCATCGGCGCCTCCTTCGGCGTGGCCATCTTCGGCACCGTCTTCTCCAGCCGTCTCGGCGACCAACTGGCCGCCGCCTTCCGGGGCCTGAGCCTGCCGCCGGGCGCCTCCGCGAACGCCCTGAAGTCCGACCCCCGGGGCATCGCCGCCCTGCCGCCCGCCCTGCGTCCCGCGGCCCTGCACGCGTACGCGTCCTCCATCACGGACGTCTTCCTGTACGCCGCCCCGGTCGCCGTCCTCGGCTTCCTGCTGGCCTGGTTCCTGAAGGAGGACCGGCTGCGCGGCTCGGTCACCGCACCGGACGCCTCCGAGACCATCCCGCCCAACCCGGTCCAGCGCTCCTCCTACGACGAGGTGTGCCGCGCGCTGTCCGTGCTCGGCACCCGCGAGGGGCGCCGGCAGATCTACCGGGAGATCACCGAACGCGCCGGCTACGACCTGCAGCCCGGCGCCAGCTGGCTGCTGCTGCGCATCCGCAGATACGGCTCGGTCGAGCCGGGCGTGCTCGCCGAGGGCGGCCCCGTCCCCTTCGAGGTCGTCCTCGCCGCCGCCCGCCAGGTCGAGGAACGGCGCCTCGCCGAACGCCGGGGTCTGGACCTGTACTTGACCGACTCGGGCCGCGAGACCGCCGAACGGCTCGCGACGGCCCGCGAGGAGTCCCTCGCCGAACTCCTCGGCGACTGGTGGCAGCTGGGCCGCTCGACCGATCTGACGCAGCTGGTGAAGGAGCTGACCGGCGAACTGTGCGGCTCGGAGCGGGAACAGCCCCGCGACGTCGCGGCGGCGACGCGGTTCGCCTGAAGGTCAGCTCACGGCCAGCTCCTTGCGGAACCAGTGGTCGGCGTAGACGCCGTCGTTGTGCGGGCCGGTCTCGCGGTAGCCGAGGCGGGCGTACAGGGCGCGGGCCTCGACGAGGTCGCTGCGGGTGTCGAGGACGAGCCGCCGGGCACCGAGGGCGCGGGCGGCCTCTTCGGCGGCGGCCACGAGGAGCGGGGCCCCGCCCCTGCCGCGCAGCTCCTCGCTGACGAACACCCGGGTGAGTTCGGCCGTGTCCGCGTCGAGCAGCCGCACGCCCGCCGAACCGCCCGGCGTGCCGGCGTACCGGCCGATGAGCAACTGGCCTGTGGGCGAGGCGAGTTCGGCGCCGATCTGGGCCGCGATCTCCCGCTCCAGCTCATCGGGGTCGGTGCGGTGCCCCTCGTGCAGCACGTACCAGCGGTCGCTGACCTCCGTGTAGTACGCCCGCCACAGCGCGGCGGCGACCGGGGAGTCGTGCGGTTCCGGGGCGATGGTCCACGTCATGCGGGCCCACCGCGGCCCGCTCCGCGCCGACGCCACTCCCGGACGACCTCCTCGACGTCGTACGGCTTCTTGCCCAGCGGGGGACCGGGCGGCGGCTTGAACATCATGTCCTTGATCTTGACGTTGACGTCCTCGATGATCTTCCGGGCGATCCGCTCCGAAGGGGCCGCGTACGCCGCCGCGAGCGCGTCCTCGGCCTCCTTGCGCAGGGCGAGGGCGGGCGGCAGCACGGACAGCCCCTCGCGCGCCATCTTCCGCTTGATCCACCACAGTTCGTCGTAGGTGGCGTCGACCTCGGCGGGCAACGGCTCGCCCGCGCCCGGCAGTTGCGCGAACTCACCGCGCCCCTCCGCGTCGCGGATCTGCTTGTCGACCCAGTTCTCGAACGGCACACCCGGTGGCTTTCGCTCGGTCATGGCTCCATTGTGCCGGACGCGGCCTCGCGGGGCGTTTTATCATGCGGCGGCGGCCCGGCAACCCGGCTGCCGTGCGGACATCACACGTCACAGGGGGAACGCGCGTGCTCGAACTCACCATGGCCACCGTCGCCGGGGCCGACTCGGGATCCACGGCCGGCATGACGATGGCCGACGCGCCGAGCGAGCCGGGCGCCGTGCTCCGGGTCGGCCGGGACGCGTCCGTGTGCCGGCTGGTCACCCCGGAGGACTGGCTGTTCGTCTCCCGGGTGCACCTGGAGTTCCTCTGCGGCCCGGACGGCGGCTGGCAGGTGACGTGGCTGCGCGGTTCGCAGAACGAGCCGTCCGCCGAAGTACGCCTGACGGCAGGGGAGTACGCGCAGCCGCTCGCCTACGGCACGACGGTGCGGCTGCGACACGGCGGGTCCGGCGAGATCGTCGTCCAGGACCGCACCGCGCCGCGCAGCGTCAACGTGGGCTTCTACCACGAGGTGTGAGCCCCGCGCCGGGGCCGGTCAGCCGAGCACGCGGGCCAGTGCGAAGCCGTCGTACCCCTTGGCGCCGACCGTCTGGATCGCCGTACCGGTCAGTCGCGGGTGGGTGGCGATCAGCTCGATCGCGGCACGCGTGCCGACCACGTCCGGCTCGGCGCTCTTCGCGTCGGCGACCCGGCCCTCGCGGACCACGTTGTCGAGCACGATCAGGCTGCCCGCGCGGGTGAGCCGCAGCGCCCACTCCACGTAGTGCGGGTTGTTGACCTTGTCGGCGTCGATGAAGACCAGGTCGAAGGGGGCCGGGTTCTCGTCGGCGAGCTTGGGCAGCGATTCCAGGGCAGGCCCGACCCGCACCTCCGCGATCCGGTCAAGACCGGCCCGGGCGATGTTCCGTACGGCGACCTCGGCGTGCCTGGCGCTGTACTCCAGCGAGATCACCCGGCCGTCCTCGGGGACGGCACGGGCCAGCCAGATCGTGCTGTACCCGCCGAGGGTGCCGATCTCCAGGATGTTCCGCGCGCCCTGTACCTGGGCGAGCAGCTGGAGGAACTTGCCCTGGGCGGCCGTCACGGCGATGTGCGGCAGCCCGGCGGCCTCACTTTCCCGCAGCGCCGCCTGCAGCGCCTCGTCGTCGGGCGATAGCCGGCTGATGAAGTAGTCGTCGACGTCGTCCCAGAGCTGCGACCCGCTCATGCTGCTGCCTTTCCCGAGTGCCGTTCGGTGCCTGCCGGGGCTACTCTCGCATGATGTCCACCGCCCGGACGACGACCTCTCGTGGACCGGGCGGCAGAGTGGGCGGGCGGTGCCCGTGATCAGTCCGAGGCGTCCTCGTCCGCCTCGGAGTGGGCGATGATCCGCGCACGTTCCGCTTCCCACGCGGCCTCTTCCTCGGAGTCCAGGAAGGGGGTGCGCCGCCAGCGGTCGTGGTCGTAGCCGTCGTGGAGCCCGTTCCAGCGGCCGGCCAGGCTCGCCAGCCGGTTCCACTCACGCCGGACGCCGCGGCGGTGAACCAGCGATTCGGGGTGCTTTTCCCGCAGATTCAGTTCGATTTCAAGGGACATGTTGATATCGCTCACCAGGCTCATGAGACCGTAGGCCGCCGCCCACTTGTCCTGATTTCCTTCGGCATCATCCACATGGGGCTGCAATCGAGCGTCGATGAATTGACGGATCGAGTTTTGGTCGGCGCGGGTGATCTCGTCGGCATAGCGCAAAGTGCGGTCACTGGTCGGATCTGCGATCATTGGTCTTTCCTGTTCCGCTTCGGGGCGGGGGACCGCTCGAAAGGCGAGCGGTCCCCCTGGGCTCTCGGCTCAGGTCACTTCCAACCGGCGTCGGGGAAGTGCGGAGCGGTGAACTTTTTGATCGTGTCGTAGTGGTCGGTGGTCCACCCCATGACCGTCCTGCCGTCGGGCAGGAACTTCATGAGGATACGTGTCTTGGTCGGGTCCTTCGAACCCGGCACTTCGAATTCCAGAGAACCGGCCCATTGCTTTTCCCAAGGCCTCTTCGGGTTGTCGCCCCTGAAAATCTTCTGCACACCGTTGTCGTCGAGCCGCGGCTGGCCCTGGCCCATCTTGATGTCGTCGTACGCCTTGAGGAACGGCTTCGACAGTTGCTTGTCCGGAAGCGGGTCCGACAGGCGGCCGCTGCCGCCCGAGGTGGCCCGTTCGGCGCGGGCCTCGCGCAGGGCGTTCTCGATACCGTCGCTGAAGCGGCTCGCGCCGTCGCCGATGCCGTAGATACCCGCCCCGACCATGGCCGTGCCGCTGACCACGGCGCCTCCGGCGGCCAGGCAGCCCAGCCCCCCGGTCTCGGGACACAGGAGCAGTCCCGCGCCCCCGCCGACGATGCCGTCGAGCAACCCCATGTCGGTGAGCCAGCCACTGCCGATGCTCTCGACGAGACCGGACAGGATCTGCGGGCTGTTGTCCCAGAACGCGTTGGCGTAGGTGCCGACCGTGTCGAGGCCGTTCTGCAGCCAGTCGGGCACCCAGCTGTCGTCGTCGTCCTTGGTGTTCTGCTCCTGCCAGGCCTCGTAGGCCTTCCAGCGGTCGGCCATCTCCCTCTGCTGTTTGGCGATGGTGACCTGGTAGGCGACGGTCTCGGCCTGGGCCGCCGCGGTGGCGTCCTTGCCCGCCGCGGTGGCCGAGGCGCGGGCCTGCTTGGCGGAGGTCCACGCACCGGCGGCGGACGTCGATGCCCAGTTCGCCGAGTCGTGGGCGGCGGTGGCCGAGTTGAGGGCGTCGGCGGCGGCCTGCTGGGCCTGGGCGTCCGCCTGGCGGGCGGCCTTCGCGGACTGCGCCGCACGGGCGGCGGAGGCGTCGGCGTCCTTGGCGTAGCCGGCGGCCTGGGCGGCGTAGTTCTTGGCGTCGGCGGCGTGCTGCTTGGCCTGCTGGGCGTAGCCGGCTGCCTCGGTGGCCGCCTTGGCCGCGAGGGCGGCGGCCCCGGCTGCCTCGGCCGCGTCCTGCTGGGCGGTGGCGGCGACATTCGCGGCCTGCGCGATGAGCTGCTGTACCTGGGAGACGTGCGTGGCGTCGAGCAGGTCCTTGCGCTGGGCCTGGTACTGGCCGACCTGGATGAAGCTGTGCAGCAGGTCCGACGGGCCCTCGAGCGCGATACGGGCGGCGGACTTCAGCTCCGGCCCGCCGCTGTCGGCCAGCTGCGCGGCGCGGACGCGTTCGTCCTGGATCCGGGCCTGGGACTGGCCGGCGGTGATGAACCGGCTCATCGTCTGGGGCGAGTCGGAGTCGAGGGCCTTCCTGCCCTCCTGCTGCACCACGGGGCCGCCGCCGCTGATGATCTGGGCGATGGAGACCCGCATCCGCTGGGACACGGCCTGGTACTGGCCGGTGGACAGGAAGGCGCTGATCGCCGCGGCGTCGCCGCTGAGAGCGTCGCCCGCAGCCTTGCGGACGTCCGCCGAACCGGCCGTCAGGGCCAGCTTGTCGACCTGGGCGCGGTCGTCCTGCTGGGCGGAGAGCTTCCAGGCGGTGCGGATGTAGGCGAGCGTGTCGTCGTCGGAGCCGGCCAGCGCTTCCTCGGCGGCGGCACGGCTCCAGGGCCTGCCGGTCTTGAGGATGCCCAGCGCCACCTTGCGGATCTGGGGAGCGAGGGTCTTCGCGTCCGCGTCCGCCGTGGCCTGTTCGCTGAGGTGCTGGGCCTGCGCGTCGAGATCCTTGGCCTGCTGGACGGCGGCTGCCCGGTCGGCGTCGTGCTGCTCTTCCTGCCCCTTGAGATCCAGGGCGTGCGCGATGCCCGCGTTGGTGCGTGCCGTCAGCTCCTCCGCGTCGACGCGGCGGGCCAGATCGAAGACCTTCTTGGCCTGGTTCACCGCCGTGGTGGCGGCGTCGGCGTCGTGCTGGGCGGCTTGGGCGTGGACCTTGGACTGGGCCGCGGCCTTCGCCGCCTCTCCCGCGTGCTCGGCCGCGTCGTCGGCAGCCTTGGCGGCGTTCTCCGCGTGGTCGGCAGCGGCCTCGGCGGCGTCGTGGGCGTCGTTCGCCGCGGACGCGGCCTCGCGGGCCAGTGAGTCGGCGGCGTTCGAGGCGCGGGTCGCCTCACGGGCGTGGCGATGCGCCGCGGCCGCAGCGCTCGCCGCCGCGTCGGAGTGGGCGTGGGCCTGGTCGGCGTAGGTGTTGGCCTGGTCCGCCGCGTCGGCCGCGGCGTCGGCGTCGGCACCGGCCTTCGAGGCGTCGCGTGCGGCCGCCGACGCGTCGGTGGCGGCCGCGCCCGCCGCGGCGGCCGCATCGGCCGCGGCGCGGGCACCCTTGGCGGCGTCCCGTGCGTCCTGCGCCGCCTTGCGGGCCGCGCCGGCCTGGTCGGAGTGGATGGCGGCGTCCGCGGCGGCCTTGCCCGCGCGGGAAGCCGCTTGCGACGCCGCGACGGCGGCGCTCGCAGCCTGCGAGGCGGCACTGGCGGCGACACGGGCCGCGGAGTCGGCCGCCTGCGCCGCGGCGATGGCGGTCTGCGCGGCCGTGGCCGCCTGGCTGGCGGCGCTCGCGGCCCGGGCCGCGTCGGCGGCGGCGGTCTGCGAGTCCGACTTCGACTTCTGAGTCTCCTCGGCGGCCTTCTCCGCCGCCGCCTTGGCCAGTTGGGCCGCGTTCACCGCACGCTTCGACGCGTCCTTGGCGGCCTCGGTCTGCTGCCGGGCCATTCTGCCCGCCCGCTGCGCCTGGTCGGCCAGTTGCGCGATGGTGGCGTGTTCCTGGTCGTGGGCGCGGGCCACGTACTGGCCGACCTGGAGGAACTCGTGGATCTCGGCGGCGGTGCCGTTCAGGGCCAGACGGCCGGCCGCCTGCACGTTGGATCCGCCGACGGAGATGATCTGCGCGACTTCGACCCGCTCGTCCTGCTCGCGGGTGTCGAACTGACCGTTGGCGAGGAAGTTCCGGATGTCGTCGGGCGTGCCGTCGAGCGCGGCGCGGCCCGCCTTCTGGACCTCGGGGCCGCCCGCGTCGATGATCTGGGCGACCCGGACCCGCTGGTCCTGTGCCAGCGGTGCCTCCCAGCCGTCCTTCAGGAACGCCTTCAGGACGTCGGGCGAATCGCTGTCGAGGGCCTTGCGGGCGGCATCCTGGAGACTGAGGCCGCCGACGTCGGCGACCTGGGCGGCGGCGACGCGGTCGTCCTGGAACTGGAGGCCCGAGGCCTGGTCCAGGAACTTCTTGACGTCGTCGTCACCGCTGACGAGTGCGACTTCGGCGGCGGCTTTCACGCCGGGTCCGCCGGTCTCCCACAGTCGTACGACCTTGGCGCGGTCGGTGTCGGGAAGAGTGGTGCCGATGCCGGTGGTGTCCGTCGGTGCCGGGTCGTCGGCCCGGGCGGGGGTGGGTCCCAGCAGGCCCAGGACGAGCGCGCCGGGCAGCAGGCCCAGACACAGCGCGCGGATCGCGTGCCGTGTGCCTGCCACCACGCGCCGTGGGCGTCGTGGATGTGTCACTGCGGACTCTATTCGTGTGTGATGGTTCTAAGGTGTGCGCCGGCCGGGCCGCGAGCCTGGTCAGGGGCCGGGCGGGCGCGGTGGGATGCCCGAGGGGCGGCCCGCCGGGGTGTCCCGGGGCGGGCCGCTCCTCAAGGGCTGTGCCGGACCGGTCAGTTGGCCGGAGCGAGTTGGATCTCGTCGTGCAGACCCTTGGCGTCGACGCCGGTGAAGTAGCTGAGGTGGCCGTCGTTCCAGCGGACGAGGATGTCGTTGGCGGTGGTGTTGGTGGTGAAGGCGCCGATGGTGAGTGCGGCCGCGTTGGTCCAGTACGACTTGGCGGGCCGGACCTTGATCTCGCCGGGCAGGGCTTTGCCGGTCATGCCGGGGTAGATGGTCGTCTCGCCGTCGGTCCAGCGCACCAGCAGGTCGTCGGTGTCCTTGCCGGTGAAGGAGCCGGTGGCGAGTTTCTCGGCGTAGGGCCAGGTGTTGTTCTTGGCGACGGTCTGGGTCTGCTTCTTCAGCCCGTTGACCGCCAGGTCGCTGAAGACGGAGACGTGGCCGTCCTTCCAGGTCACCAGCAGGTCGTCACGCCGGCCGTTCGCGGTGAAGCGGCCGCCGGTCAGCTGCTGGGCGTCGTCCTTCCACACGGCGGTGTTCGGCGCGGCGAGCTGCTTCTCGCCGTGGAAGCCCTTGGCATCGACCGTGGTGTAGAGGGTCATCTCGCCGTCGGACCAGCGGACCACCACGCCGTCGGTGCCGCCGCCGGTGTTGACGCCGGTCACGTCGACGGCGTGGGTCCAGATGCTCTTGCCCGGCATGAGCTGGTGTTCCGCGGCGAAGGGGCGGGCGGGGTCGTTGCCGTAGCCGCCCTGGTAGAGGGTGACCTCGCCGTCGTCCCAGACGACGATCAGGTCCATGTGGCGGGTACCGCCGGCGGAGTCGCCCGCGTAGTAGCCGGCCGTCAGCTGCACGGCGTGCTTCCACGGGGCGGCCGCGAAGACGGGGGCGTAGGCGACCTGCTGGACCCAGGAGGCGAGGTCGTCGACCCGGGCGGCCACCGCGCCGGTGCGGGTCTCGGCCGGGTCGCTGCCCAGGCAACCGCCCTGCCAGGACAGGCTGCTGACACCCACGACCGCTCCGGTGGCGGTGAGGACGGGACCGCCGGTGTCGCCCTTGCAGATCGCCGCGCCGTCCGCTTTGGCGGCCAGATCGAGGGTGGTGGCGGCGGTGTTCTGGACGGTGAAGGCGGCCGCGTGGACCTGGTCGGGCACCCACTCGTCGTGGGTGCGCCCGTACCCGGCGGCCTGGACCTCGTCCCCGGCACCAGGCGCGGCGGCCGCTACCGGGACGGGGGTGATACCGGTGACGGGTTTGGCGAGTTGGGCCATCACCACGTCGCGGTCCGTGCGCGGCACCAGGTTCACCACCTGCTGGGCGCTGCCACCGAGGGCGGCCGTCGTCTTCGATTTCGGTGCGCCGGGCGTGAGCGTGGCGCCGGGGGTGTCGGTGAAGCAGCTGGCGGCGGTCAGCAGCCACTGCGGGGCCACCAGGGTGGCCGAACAGCCGCGCTGTCCGCCGATGTCGAGCCGGGCGGTGGCGGCGGACACGGTGTCGGGGGCCTGCGGGCCCGATACGGCGGTCGCGGGGGCGGCGGTCAGGGCGGCGGCGGCCAACGACGTGGCGGCGAGAAGGCCGCCGGTCCACGCGGTGCGCGGACGTGAGCCGGACATGAAGTTCCTCATGGTCGTGCGAGAACGGGAAGAGTCGGGGCGGGCGGGGTCAGCCGGTGACGCGCAGCTGGAGCAGGACGCTCGGTGCGCCACCGGCGGCCCCCTCACCCACGCTCTGGTAGCCGTTCTTGTCCACGGTGACTGTCTTGGCGGGCGCCGTGGGGTCGGCCTGCGGCCGAAGGTCGGCGCTGATGGGGTGGTCGGCGGTCTCCAGGGCGAAGATCCGCGAGAGTTCGAGCGTGAGATAGCCGCTCTTGCCGCTCGCCCTGAAGCAGTAGGCGCCCTGCGGGTTGCCGCTGGGGCCCTGCACGGTCATGACCTTGATCTGCGAGCCCGAGTCGTCGCACGCGGCGAGGGTGATGTGCCCGTCGCCCTTGATCAGCTTGATGCCCTGAGCCTTCTGGATCTGATCCGCGTCCGGATAGGCGTAGTCCTCCACCGCGGACGGCGGCGTGGCCCCTGCGGTTCCCCCGGTCGGCTGCGGGTCGGCGCTCGCGAGCACCGGAGTGCCCGCGAGCGCGACGATGGCAGCGATCCCCGCGACGGGAAGCATCCTGCGTATGCCAGGAGTCACCCGAATTCCTTTCCCGGCACGGGTGACGGCATGACGAAAGAACATCTGCAGTCCCCCATGCACAGATGTAAAGCAAAAATAAGTGGTCGGGCGCGAGGCTAGCGCGACATCAGAAACGAAGACAACGTGATCATCTTCATCGGCCGTTCACGGAACCTCCGTGACTGAAACACAGTCACATGTGCACAGACGGCACACAGCCGCTTACCGCTGCTCCACCGCCGGCGCCGAACCGGGCAGCGGCCGCCCGGCCGACTCCGACATCCGCCACACCGCGAACCCGCCCACGACAGCCGCGGCCATCATGTAGTACGCGGGCATCATCATGTTCCCGGTCGCCCCGATCAGCGCGGTCACGACCAGCGGAGTCGTCCCGCCGAACAGGGACACCGACACGTTGAAGCCGATGGACAGGGAGCCGTACCGCACCCGGGTCGGGAAGAGCGCGGGCAGCGCGGCCGGCATGGCCGCCGTGAAGCAGACCAGCAGCAGGCCCAGCGCGCCCATGCCCAGCGCGACGGCGAGCAGGCTGCCCTGGCGAATGAGCAGCAGGGCGGGGACCGACAGGAACAGGAAGCCCGCGCAGCCCGCCGCGATCACCGGACGCCGGCCCACCCGGTCGGTCAGTGCGCCCGCGAACGGCTGGACGATCATCATCAGGGCCATCACGCCCAGCACGACCAGCAGCCCGTGCGTCTCGTCGTACTTCAGCTCGCTGGTCAGATAGCTCGGCATGTACGACAGCAGCATGTAGTCGGTGACGTTGAAGACCAGCACCAGGCCCATGCACAGCAGCAGTGCCTTCCACTGGCCTGCCACCATCTCGCGCAGCGGCACCTTCGGCCGTTCCGCCTCGGCCTTCTCGACCTCCGCCGCGAACGCCGGGGTCTCCTCCAGCCGCATCCGCAGATACAGGCCGATGATGCCCATCGGGCCCGCGATCAGGAACGGGATCCGCCAGCCCCAGGACAGCAGGTCCTCGGACGAGAGCAGCGCGGTCATCAGGGTGACCAGGCCCGCGCCGCCGATGTAACCCGCCAGCGTGCCGAACTCCAGCCAGCTGCCGAAGAAGCCCCGGCGCTTGTCGGGCGCGTACTCGGCGATGAACGTCGACGCGCCCGCGTACTCACCACCGGTCGAGAAGCCCTGCACCAGCCGGGCGGCCAGCAGCAGCAGCGGCGCGCCCACGCCGATCGAGGCGTACGACGGGATCAGGCCGATCGCGAACGTGCCCGCCGCCATCATGATCATCGTGACGGCGAGGACCTTCTGCCGGCCCACGCGGTCGCCCAGCGGACCGAAGACCATGCCGCCCAGCGGACGGACCAGGAACGCCGCCGCGAAGGCGCCGAACGTCGACAGCAACTGCGCGGTCGGGTTTCCGGACGGGAAGAAGACCTTGCCCAGGGTGACCGCGATGTAGCTGTAGACGCCGAAGTCGAACCACTCCATCGCGTTGCCGAGCGCCGCCGCCTTCACGGCGCGCTTGACGAGCGCGGGGTCGGTGACGGTGGCGTCGGTGGGGGCCTTCGCGGCCCGCGGGGTCTTCAGGTGCGGGGTGACAGCTGTGGCGCTCGCCAAAACGGGGCTCGCCTACCTCTCGACGGGAACGGGGACGCGGTCCGTCCGGCGGCGCTGCCGGGAAACGGGCCGAAAAACGACCATAGGTGGGTTTCAGTCCCTTACGTACCGTACGCGCATCGTTGCACAGTGCAGCTAAATGGTGCGTACGCAGGGACGTCTGCCCGCTCGGGGCCGTTCATGCCACCCCGCCGCTGTGATCCTTCTCGCGCCCCGCCCGCGGAACCGCATGGACCCCGGACTAACGTCATCCGGACAAAAGTAGGACGGACGTCAGGTGAATCGGGGGTTGCCCGCGTCTCTGTCCGAGGGGTCTGCGAGCCTCATAGGGTTCACAGAAGAACGTGGCGTATACGGCGCCGGTACGAACGGGGCGGGAGGCCGACGAGGCGTGGCGAACGTGGAGCACAGCGGGCGACCGACGGATGCCTTCGGGCAGGCCACGACCGGAGCACGGCTGCGCGCCGCCCGGCTGGGACTGTGGGCGGTGGCCGCGATCCTCGCGGTACGGCAGGTGGCCGTGGTCCTCAGCACCCCGAGCGGAGAGCGGCTCACCGACCTGGAGACCTGGGTCGGCCCGCACGGCGTCCTGCATGTGAACGGCTCGATCTACGACTCCACGCGGTTCACCGGCACCCCCTTCGGAGGGCTGGTCCTCAAGCCCCTGACCCGCTCCGCGCAGGCCGCGCTCGGCTGGGGCTGGACCTTCGGCACCCTGCTGCTGGTCGTCGCCCTCGGCCTGCTCGCCGCCCGCGCGCTGCCCCAGCCGGTCAGCCGCCGTACGTCCCTGCTGGCCGCGCCGGTCGCGGTCAGCCTGCTCATGCTGTCGCTGCCGGTCCGCAACGCCCTGTGGCTCGGCCAGACCAGCATCATTCCGGTGCTGCTGGTCCTGCTCGGCCTGTTCGCCGTGCGCGGGGAGCGCGCCAGCGGCCTGTGCATAGGCCTGGCGGCGGCCCTCCAGCCGACGATGCTGCTGTTCGCCCCGCTGGTGTGGTTCACCGGCCGGCGCCGGGCCGCGCTCAGCTCGGCCGGCACCTTCGCCGCCTGCACCGCGCTCGCCTGGGCCGCGCTGCCGCACGACTCGTACGCGTACTGGGTGCACCACATGGCCGGGGTGGGCCTCGGCGGCAAGGCCGACGCCCTCGGCAACCAGTCGCTGCACGGTGCCCTGCTCCGCCTCGACCTCACCGGTCCCCTGGAGATCGCGGTCTTCTTCCTCCTGAGCGCCGCCGTCGCGGCCCTCGCCATGCGCCGCGCGGTCCACTACGCGGCCGACGGCCAGCTGCTGCTCGCCGTCGCGATCACCGGCTGTGCCGCCATCGCCGTCTCGCCCACCGCCTGGCAGTACCAGCTGCTGTGGGTGCTGCTCGCGGTGGTCGGCCGGGTCGGCAAGCGGGTCTCGGACCGTTATGTCTGGCCGGTCGCGGTCGTCCTGGTGACCACGCTCCCGGCGAAGATGATGCTGCCGAACATGTCGGTGGTGTACCCGCTGCGGGACAACCTGGTCCTGCTCGCGGCCCTGGCCGCCGCGACGGCCGTCCCCTTCCTGTCCCGGACGTCCCCCTACTACCAGACCGCGATCCCGACGGAGTACGCGCAGCGGGTGCCCACCCGTTTCCGGCGCGTCCCGCTGATCCCCGTCCTGCGCCGGGTCCTGACCCGGCCGAACCTGCTGCTGGAACTGCTGCTCATCCGAGTCGTCTACGCCGCCTACCAGCAGGTCCGGCTCGCCGCGACCGGCGGCACCATCTCCGGGGGCCGGGCGCGGGCCGAGCACCACGGGCGCATCGTCCTCGACGTCGAACGCTTCCTGCACATCGACATCGAGCACTGGGCCAACCACGCCGTCGTGAAGATCGGCTGGCTGAAGGACTTCTTCAACTTCTACTACGAGTCCTTCCACTTCGTGGTGCCGCTGACGGTCCTCGCCGTCCTGTACTGGCGCCGCCCCGTCGACTACCGCTGGGCCCGCGCCTCCCTCGGCTTCGCCACCTTCCTCGCCCTGATCGGCTTCTGGCTCTTCCCGCTGGCCCCGCCGCGCCTGATGCCCACCCTCGGCATGATCGACACGGTCCACGGCGTCCAGGACTTCTCCAAGCCGAACTACGGCACCCTGACCGCGCTGACCAACCAGTACGCGGCGATGCCCTCGCTCCACTTCGGCTGGGCCCTGTGGTGCGGCGTGGTCATCGCGATCATCGCCCCGAAGTGGTGGATGAAGGCCCTCGGCCTCCTGCACCCCCTCTTCACCGTCTCGGCCATCATCGCCACCGGCAACCACTGGGTCCTCGACGCGGTGGGCGGCGCGGCGGTGGTGAGCGCGGGGTTCGGGCTGTCGTATCTGCTGCAGGGGCCGCGGGCGAAGATGGTCACAGCGGTGACAGGCGCCCAGGAGGAGGCAGAGAAGGTGAGCGTCGGCAGCACGTGACCGCACTCGAACCACACCGTCTTATGGCCCAGCACCCACGGGGTCACGCCCCACTTGCCGACCACGGCATCCAGCAGCGCGAGACCCCGGCCGCCCTCCGAATCGAGGTCCAACTGGAGTAGCTGTTCCGGCAGTTGGGGGAACCCGTCGGCCACCTCGACCCGGACACCGGCGGTCTGCCGTACGAGCAGCACGGTGCAGCGCCGGTCGGGAACGTGCCGTACGACGTTGGTGACCAGCTCACTCCGGCCCAGCTCCACGGCGAACGTCAGCTCCGCCAGCCCCCATTCGTGGAGCAGCGAGCGGGCGATGCGGCGGATGTGGCGTACCGAGTGGTCGCCGACGGTGAGGCGCAGGCGGTACTGGGGAGTGCGGGGAATATTGAGGTCACAGGGCGAGGCTGACCTGGTGTCACTACGCTGGGCAACCGGACGAACACAACAGGTCCGGGAGGGGACTTGGCATGGTGAACATCAACGCCCTCGACCCCAGCGCCTCACCGCTCGACTACTACGGCTTCGAGCTGCGCCGGTACCGGGAAGCGGCGGGGCTGACTCAGCGGCAGTTCGGGGACGTCATCAACTACACGGGGTCGATGGTCGGCCAGGTGGAGACGGCCAGAAAGCTGCCGACGCTGGACTTCAGCCAGCGGGCGGACGCGGCGCTGTGCACGGGCGGGTTACTGACGCGGCTCCATCCGCTGGTGATGCGAAGCCAGCTTCCGGCGTGGTTCCAGCAGGTGGCGGAGTTGGAGGTGCGGGCGGCGGAGATCTGTTCCTTCCAGACGCACATGATCCTCGGTCTGCTCCAGACTCCGGCTTACGCCCGTGCGGTGCTCGGAGCGGTGGACCGAGATGAACTCGACGACCGCACGGCCGTCCGGCTGGCGCGCCAGAACGTCTTCGAGAAGAAGGTACCGCCGGTCTTCTGGGCGGTCCTCAGCGAGGCTGCCCTGTACTTGGAGATCGGAGGTCGGGAGACTATGCGAGGTCAACTGGCTCACTTGTTGAGTTTTGAGGACAACCCCCGGCTCAATATTCAGGTGCTGCCCCTTTCTGCCGGAGCGCACGCGGGGCTGACCGGCTCGTTCGACCTCTACCGGTTCGGTGATGATCTGACCATCCTCTACACCGAGAGCTTCCGAAGTGGGCATCCCACGGCGAACCCGGAAACGGTCAATGAGTGCTCGCTCCGTTGCGATCACCTGCAAGCCTCCGCACTCTCCCTCAAGGACTCGGCGGAGTTGATCCGGCGCGTGATGGAGGACCGCTATGGAGAGCAAGTGGCGTAAGTCCAGCTACAGCGGCGACCAGGGCGGGCAGTGCGTCGAGTGCGCTCCGCTCGGCCCGCTCGCGTGGCGCAAGTCGTCGTACAGCAGCGACCAGGGCGGCCAGTGCGCCACCTTCACCACCTTCGTCAACTGGAGCTCGTCTACAGCCGCTGAATGATCGTCCCGGTGGCCAGGCCACCGCCCGCGCACATCGTGATCAGTGCGAACTCCTTGTCCGTGCGCTCCAGTTCGTGCAGGGCGGTGGTGATCAGGCGGGCGCCCGTCGCTCCGACCGGGTGGCCCAGGGCGATCGCACCGCCGTTGACGTTGACCTTCTCCAGGTTCTGCTCGAAGACCTGGGCCCAGCTCAACACCACCGACGCGAAAGCCTCGTTGATCTCGACCAGATCGATGTCCTTCAAGGACATGCCCGCCTTGCCCAGCACCGCGCGCGTCGCGTCCACGGGTCCGTCCAGGTGGAAGTGCGGGTCGGCGCCGACCAGGGCCTGGGCGACGATACGGGCCCTCGGCTTCAGCTTCAGGGCGCGGGCCATCCGCTTCGACGCCCACATGATGGCCGCCGCGCCGTCGGAGATCTGGGACGAGTTGCCCGCCGTGTGCACCGCCGAAGGCATCACCGCCTTCAGGCCCGCCAGGGCTTCCGGGGAGGTGTCCCGCAGGCCCTCGTCCTTGTCCACCAGGCGCCACATGCCCTGCCCGGCGAACTGCTCCTCCTCGGTCGTCGGCACCTGCACGGCGAACGTCTCCCGCTTGAAACGTTCCTCCGCCCAGGCGAGGGCCGCCCGTTCCTGGGAGCGCAGGCCGAGTGCGTCGACGTCCTCGCGGGTCAACCCCCGGTGGCGGGCGATGCGTTCGGCCGCCTCGAACTGGTTGGGCAGGTCGACGTTCCACTCGTCGGGGAACGGTTTGCCGGGGCCGTGCTTGGAGCCGGAGCCGAGGGGGACGCGGGACATCGCCTCGACACCGCAGCTGATGCCGACGTCGATGACGCCGCCCGCGACCATGTTGGCCACCATGTGCGAGGCCTGCTGCGAGGAGCCGCACTGGCAGTCGACGGTCGTCGCGGCCGTCTCGTACGGCAGGCCCATGGCCAGCCAGGCGGTCCGCGCGGGGTTCATGGACTGTTCGCCGGCGTGGGTGACCGTGCCGCCGACGATCTGCTCGACGGCGTCGGCGGGGATGCCGGTGCGGCCGAGGAGTTCACGGTAGGTCTCGCCCAGCAGATAGGCGGGATGCAGGTTGGCGAGCGCGCCGCCGCGCTTGCCGATCGGGGTGCGGACGGCTTCGACGATCACGGGTTCGGCGGCCATGGGTGCGGGTCCTCTCCGAGAGGGCTCTCCTCCAGAACTAGTACGCGTTCTAGTTCTGTTGAGCAGTCTGCTGACGTGATGTCCATCACCGCAAGGGTCTTGCAGGCGCCGAGGGCTCGATCTGCACGACTTCCGCACCGATTGGGGCTGCCGTACCCCTTGCGACTTGTAGAACCCGTTACTACGTTCACGACACTCGCTGATGGTCCGTCAGATGGCTGGGAGTCACCGATGCCCTGTCCAGCGCTGCCCGACGGGTTCGACTTCACCGACCCCGACCTGCTCCACCACCGCGTGCCCCTCCCGGAGTTCGCCGAGCTGCGCCGTGCCGAACCGGTCCGCTGGATCCCGCAGCCGCACGGCGTCGCGGGCTTCGCCGACACCGGCTACTGGGCCGTGACCCGGCACGCGGACGTCAAGTACGTCTCCACGCACCCCGAACTCTTCTCCTCCACCCTCAACACCGCGATCATCCGCTTCAACGAGCACATCCAGCGCGACGCGATCGACGCACAGCGCCTCATCCTGCTCAACATGGATCCTCCGGAACATACGCGGGTCCGGCAGATCGTGCAGCGGGGCTTCACGCCACGTTCCATCCGTGCCCTGGAGGAGCGGCTCCGGGCGCGTGCCGAGGCGATCGTCACCGCCGCCCGTGACCGCTCCGGATCCTTCGACTTCGTCACCGAGGTCGCCTGCGAACTGCCGCTGCAGGCCATCGCCGAGCTGATCGGCGTCCCCCAGGAGGACCGGTCCAAGATCTTCGACTGGTCCAACAAGATGATCGCCTACGACGACCCCGAGTACGCCATCACGGAGGAGGTCGGCGCCCAGTCGGCCGTCGAGATCATCGCCTACGCGATGAACATGGCCGCCGAGCGCAAGCAGTGCCCGGCGCACGACATCGTGACGACCCTGGTGGCGGCGGAGGACGAGGGCAACCTGAACTCCGACGAGTTCGGCTTCTTCGTGCTGATGCTCGCCGTGGCCGGGAACGAGACCACCCGTAACGCCATCACGCACGGGATGCACGCCTTCCTCACCCATCCCGGGCAGTGGGACCTCTTCAAGCGGGAGCGGCCGGCGACGACCGCCGAGGAGATCGTGCGGTGGGCGACCCCGGTCAACGCCTTCCAGCGCACGGCCACCCAGGACACCGAGATGGGCGGCGTACGGATCAAGAAGGGGGACCGGGTCGGGCTGTTCTACGCCTCCGCCAACCACGACCCGGAGGTCTTCGCCGACCCGGACGCCTTCGACATCACCCGCGACCCCAACCCCCACCTCGGGTTCGGTGGTGGCGGCCCCCACTTCTGCCTCGGCAAGTCCCTCGCGATCCTGGAGATCGACCTGATCTTCAACGCCCTCGCCGAGGCCATGCCCGGCCTGCGGCTGACGGAGGAGCCCCGGCGGCTGCGCTCGGCCTGGATCAACGGCGTCAAGGAACTCCGGGTCGCCTCCGGCTGAGAAGAGGCATCACCCACGGTCGGCGTCCGTGGCCGTCCTCACTCCCGGCCGGACGCCACCGCTGCCAGTACGGCCGATGCCGCCGCCGCGATCAGCAGGGGGATGCCGAGGCCGTGGTGGAGGACGAGCCACGCGCCCAGGCAGGCGCCGGCGAGCATGGCGATCACCGCTGCCGTGCGGCGCGGTGAGCGGTGGCCGGTGGCGTCGCCGAGCCGGGACTCGGAGGCCAGGCCGGTCAGGGTCATCGTCAGCACGGTGGTCGTCAGATCGGGGATGCCCAGTTTGCGGACCGTGGCGTTGCGCAGGCCCATCGCGAACGCGGTGAGGGCGATCAGGGCGTAGACCTTGCCGGTGGCGTGCGGCCAGGCGAAGGCGACCGCCGCCGACATGGCCACCAGGACCGCCTCCGCCGTGAGGGTGAGGCGGGTCCGGCGGCGGCGCGAGCCCTTGCCGACGCGGGCCGTGAGCCGGCCGCCGGTCACCGCGCCCAGCAGGAAGCAGCCCAGCGAGGTGGCCGTGTGCGGGACCGAGAAGTCGGGCGCACCGGCCGCCGCGAAGCCGAGGACGACCACGTTGCCGGTCATGTTGGCCGTGAAGACCCGGCCCAGGCCCAGATAGCTGACGGCGTCGATCAGCCCGCTGACCACCGTCAGGACCAGGAGCACGACCACGAGCCGCAGCCCGTGCAGCTCCGGGTCCGGTGCGGGCAGCGGCGCTGTCGGTGCCGTCGTCATGCTTCCTCCGGGCGGCCGGACGGGCAGGGTGGTGACCACTCCACCACGGGCATACGACACGACACGATGAATTCGTGCGTCTGCGGCGTCCCGGCGGGGATCGGCGATGCCCGGACATACGCGCGCACCCTCGCCCGGCAGGGGCGAGGGTGCGGTTGCTCGGATCGCGCGCCGGCTCGGCGGCGGGAGCCTCGACGGAGGGTCGGCTCAGTACCAGCCGTTCGCCTGCCAGAAGCTCCAGGCCTTGACCGGGCTGCCGTAGCGGGAGTTCATGTAGTCCAGGCCCCACTTGATCTGGGTGGCCGGGTTGGTCTTCCAGTCGGCACCGGCGGAGGCCATCTTCGAGCCGGGCAGGGCCTGGACCAGGCCGTAGGCGCCGGAGGAGCCGTTGGTGGCGGAGGGGTTCCAGCCGCTCTCGTGCGAGACGATCTTGCTGAACGCGTTGAACTGCGCGGCGTCCGGAATCATCTTGTGCGCGATCGCCTGGGCGGAGGAGGCCGAGGCAGGGGTCGCGGCCTGGGCGGGCGCCGCGGTCAGAGCCAGACCGGCGGTGGCGGCGGCCACGGCGGCGGTCGTGAGGGCCTTCTTCGGGGAAGCGATGCGGCGGATGAAGGAGACGGACACGGAGCACCTCTTGCGTCGGGGACAGGGGATCGCCCGCATGTCGTGGACCACTTGTTCGTGCCTGGTCCCATACGTCGGCGCCGCGGCCCGGGTGGGCTCGAGGCGCCTGGCGACGTGCTCCAGAGAAACAGGCTCGAGGGCTGGCCGCAATGACCCCTTTTACTAGTTGTGGCCGGATCGATGAGGAAAGGTGCCTCTGTGGTGCGGGTCTCCATGCGCAGGTCAGTGGGGGTGCCCGAGGGGACGTATCGGACATTTAGCACTACTGGCCCGGATCGTAGGTGATCTGGGTCATGTGGGGTGCTTCACCGCTGTCGTGCCGCTGTGTGAGGCGCCGTGTCCGTCGTGTGAGTGTTCCTGGGCGCCGAATGTGACCGCGGTCTCGAACGCGGCCCGCCGGGTGGCCCGGCGCAGCGCGCGCAGCACGGCCGGGCCGAGGGCCAGGGTCAGCACCGTCGTGCAGAGCGCCCGGCCCAGGTCCCAGCCCAGCGAGGTGGCCAGGCAGTACGCGAGGAAACGGGCCAGGTTGGCGGGGACGGAGGCATGGGCGTCGAAGGAGATGTTCGAGGCGGCGGCGGACAGGAAGGGCCAGCCGGCCAGGTTCATGACCGTGCCGTAGGCGAGGGCGGCGAGGAAGCCGTAGACCGCCAGCAGCAGCAGTTCGGCACGGCCGCGCAGCCGGACCGGGCCCGGCAGCAGCCCGGCGCCCATCGTGAACCAGCCCATCGACAGCATCTGGAACGGCAGCCACGGCCCGACCCCGCCCGTGAGCAGGGCGGACGCGAACATCGTCACCGAGCCCAGGGTGAAGCCGAAGCCGGGGCCCAGTACCCGGCCGCTGAGCACCATCAGGAAGAACATCGGCTCGATCCCGGCCGTTCCCGCCCCGATCGGCCGCAGCGCGGCCCCGGTCGCGGCCAGCACGCCCAGCATGGCCACGGCCTTCGGCCCGAGGTCCGACTCGGAGATCGTCGCCGCCACGACCGCGACCAGCAGCACCAGCAGGCCCGCGAAGAGCCAGGGCGCGTCCTGGGCGTGGGCGCTCAGCTGTGAGGCGGGCGGAGCGAGGAAGGGCCAGCCGAAGCCGACCACGCCGACGGCGCTGACCAGCGCCAGCGCGGCGAGCGAGCGGGGGCGCAGCCGGACGGCGTGCGGCCGGGGTGTCGGGGATGTACCGGTGGCGGGCGTCATCCCAGTGCCTCCCGCACCTCGGCCACCGTCAGCCACTGCTGCGGGGCGAGGATCTTCGTCACCTGGGGTGCGAAGGACGGCGAGGAGACGACGATGTGCGCCGTCGGTCCGTCGGCGATCACCTCGCCCTCGGCGAGCAGCACCACCCGGTGCGCGATCTCGGCCGCCAGCTCCACGTCATGCGTGGCCAGCACGATCGCGTGCCCCTCGGCGGCGAGGCCGCGCAGCACGGTCACCAGGCGGGCCTTGGCCGCGTAGTCCAGGCCGCGCGTCGGCTCGTCGAGCAGCAGCAGGGGCGGCCGGGCGGTCAGGACGACGGCCAGGGCGAGCGCCAGACACTGCCCCTCGGACAGATCGCGCGGATGCGTGTCGTCCGTGATCCCCGGCAGCAGTTCGGACACCAGCGCCCGGCACGTCCCCGGCTCGGCGCGGGCGTCCCGGTCGGCCGCCGCGCACTCGTCGGCGACCGTGTCGGCGTACAGCAGGTCACGCGGCTCCTGGGGGACCAGGCCGACGCGGCGTACGAGGGCGGGGGGCGCGGTGCGGTGGGGTACGGCTCCGCCGACGCGGACACTTCCGGCACCGGGGGCCACCAGTCCGACCAGCGAACCGAGCAGGGTGGACTTGCCGGCGCCGTTGCGGCCCATGAGGGCGATCGTCTCGCCGGGGGCGACGGTCAGGTCCACCTGGCGCAGCGCGTCGATGCGGTCGCGGCGGACGGAGAGGGAGCGGACCTCGGCGATGTGCGGCTGCGCGGTCTCCGGGAGCGGGGAGGGGCGGCGCCGGAAGAGACGCCGGGGTGCGGCGGGGGCGGGGGGGGTCCCCTCGGGGGCGGGTGCCGCCCCCGCGTCCGCCGCCGCCGAGCCGGCCAGGCGTTCTCGCAGGTCACCGGCGCGGCGGCGGGCGTCCCGGACGGTCAGCGGGAGGGGGGACCAGTCGGCCAGACGGCCCAGGCCCACCACCGGGGGATAGACGGGGGACACCGCCATCACCTCGGCCGGGGAGCCGACGACCGGCGCGGCACCGGGGGAAGGGAGGAGGACGACGCGGTCGGCGTACTGGATCACGCGCTCCAGCCGGTGCTCGGCCAGCAGGATCGTCGTGCCGAGATCGTGCACCAGGCGCTGGAGCACCGCCAGCACCTCCTCCGCCGCGGCCGGGTCCAGCGCCGAGGTCGGTTCGTCCAGGACCAGCACCTGGGGGTGCGGGGTGAGGACCGAGCCGATCGCGACGCGCTGGCGCTGGCCGCCGGAGAGGGTGGCGATGGGGCGGTCCCGCAGTCCCGCGAGGCCGAGCAGGTCCAGGGTCTCCTCCACGCGGCGCCGCATCACCTCCGGGGCGAGCCCCAACGACTCCATGCCGTAGGCGAGTTCGTCCTCCACGACGTCGGTGACGAAGTGGGCGAGCGGGTCCTGGCCCACCGTGCCGACCACGTCGGCGAGTTCGCGCGGCTTGTGGGTCCGGGTGTCGCGGCCGGCGACGGTGACGCGTCCGCGCAGCGTGCCGCCGGTGAAGTGCGGCACCAGCCCGCTCACGGCGCCGAGCACGGTCGACTTGCCGACCCCGGACGGGCCGACGAGCAGCGTCAGTTCACCTTCCGGCACTTCGAAGTCGACGCCCCGGACAGTGGGTTGGGCCGCGCCGTCGTACGTCACGCTGACCTCCTCGAAGCGGATCACGCGTGCTCCCTGGGGACGATGAAGGCGGGCAGGAGGGCGAGCAGCACGGCCGCGGCCGGCCAGAGCGGGAGCGTGGGCGCGACGAGGGGGACGACACCGGGGTGCAGGGCCTCGGGATCGCGGGCGGCGCCGAGCGTCAGCAGCGCGGCGACGGCCGCGCCGGAACCGGCCACCAGCCAGGCCCGCGCGTCCCACGGGTCCGGGCGGTACCGGGTGCGCAGTGAGCGCCGGCCGCCCAGCTTCAGCCCCGCGAGCGCGGCGGCCACCCCGGCGAGCAGCACCGGCAGCCCGTACGTACCGCCCTCCGCGGTGAGCAGCCCGTACGTCCCCGCGCACACGCCCAGCAGGCCGCCGAGGGTGAGCGCAGCCGTCGTACGGCGGACCCGGGCGGGCACCTCGGCGCTGCGGCCGTAGCCCCGGGCCTCCATCGCGGCGGCGAGCGCGACCGAACGCTCCAACGCGCCCTCCAGGACCGGCAGTCCGACCTGGAGCAGCCCGCGCAGGCCCCGGTCCGGACGCCCCCGCAGCCGGCGCGCGGCGCGCAGCCGCTGGACGTCGGCGACGAGGTGCGGCGCGAAGGTGAGGGCGACGACCACGGCCACGCCGGTCTCGTACAGCGCGCCCGGCAGGGACTTGAGCAGCCGGCCCGGACTGGCGAGGGCGTTCGCCGCGCCGACGCAGATCAGCAGCGTGGCGAGCTTCAGCCCGTCGTACGCGGCGAAGACCAGCGCCTCGGCGGTGACCCTGCCGCCCAGACGGATGCCCTGCGCCCAGTGGGGGAGCGGGACCTCGGGGAGGTTCAGGAGGGTGTGGGTGCCGGGGATGGGGGAGCCCAGCGCCACCGCGAACAGCAGGCGGATGAGGAGGACGGCGAGGGCGAGTCTGGCGAAGGCGGTGTAGGAGCGGGCGGTGGGGGTGGGCGAGCGGTGCGTCGCGACGACGTAGGCGGACGCGGATATGAGGAGGGCGAGCAGGAGCGGATTGGTGGTGCGGGTGGCCGCGGTGCCGAGCCCGAGGGCCCAGAGCCACCAGGCCCCGGGGTGCAGGGTGGTCCGGCGCCTCGAAGGGGCGGGGGCCCACGTCTGGTGTGCGGCCACCGCCGCCGGGGCGCGACCGGCCACGGACGGCCCGGGGTCAGCCGGAGGCATTGCGCCGCCGTCGCGACTGCCACACCGCCGCGCCCGCCAGCAGAGCCACCGCACCCGCGCCGATCGGCAGGCCCAGCGAGGGCCCGCTGTCCGAGCCGCCGCTCTTCTCCTTGCCGCCGCCGCCCTTCTGGCCGGCGGCCACCTGCTCACCGCACCCCTTGTGCGGATACCCGGCGATGGCGCACAGCAGGGCGTTGGTGTCGTAGCGCAGCGGCTTGGCGACGGCGGCCAGGGCGTCCGCCGTCGTCGCGTCGTCGGCCACGCGGGCGCAGGCCGTGCGCCCGGCCGGCGGACTCTCGCCGGACGGGGCGTCCGCCGGGGTGCCGAAGTCGAGGACCAGCGCCACCCGCTTCGTCCCGGACCTGGCCGGGGTGGCCGAGCAGATGGTGCCGAAGTCCGCCGTGCCGCGCGGCCGGCTCGCGTCGGCCGAGTCGGCGCTGACCGCGAACCGGAAGCCCTGGACCGTGCCGTCGTCGGGACGGACGATCGAGGGGCCCTGCGTGGCGTAGTCCCAGCGGCCGTCGGTCCGCTCCCAGAAGGACCAGTAGCGGTACCCGGCGGCGTGCGCCTGGGCCGCGCCGGCCACCGCGCCGGCCAGCAGGACGAACGCGGCCAGCAGCAGGCTCGTGGCGCGGCGGACCGCGGTCACGGCTGCCGCTTCTTCCGGCCGCTCAGCAGGAAGCCGATGCCGATGCCCGCGACGAGACCGACCCCGACGATCCACCAGACGCCCGTGTGCGAGCTGTCGTCGGACTTCTCGGTCCGCTGCGTGGCGGAGTCCATGCTCGGCGCCGGTCCCAGCGCGTTGAGGGAGCGGACCAGGCTGGTCCCGCCGAAGTCACCGGGCTGCGCGCCGACGGCGTGCGCGGAGAGGATCAGCTGGGCGTACGCCGCGGGGCCGCTCTGCGCCGCCCACTGGTCGGCGTTCTTCTCCAGCCAGTCGTACGCCTTCTTCGCCTGCTCGGTGCGGCCGTCCGCGGCGAGCGCGACGACCGTGTCCGCCGTGTTGCCGAAGTCCGGCTGGCTCCCGGCTCCCGGCAGCACGGACTGCAGATGCCCGGTCTTGGCGACGGCCGCCGCCAGATACGCGCCCGCGTTGTCCGCGACCTGCGCCGGAGTGGGGCGAGCGGCCTTGGCGCACGCCTCCTGCGCGGGCGCCTTGGCCGCCTCGACGACGAACCCCTTGCCGAGCGCGCCCAGTACGCCGGCGGCCGTCGCGTCCGCGTTGGCGGCCAGCTTGCCCTTCTTGTCCGGCTGGAAGGCGAGGGCGCCGCCGCCGTCCTGGTCGCAGGGGATGGACCAGGCGGCCAGCAGGTCGTAGGGGGACTTCCCGGACTTGCGGACGGACGCCGGGTCCAGGCCGGCCGCGGCCAGCGCGCCGACGACGACGGAGGTGGAGTTGGTGTCGCTGGCCGTGCCCGGGTAGTAGCTCCAGCCACCGTCCTTGTTCTGCACGGACTTCAGCCAGTCGACCGCCTTGCCGACCGCGGCGCCGTGCCCGCCGACCGCCTTCAGCGCCTGTACGGCGACGGCCGTGCTGTTGGAGTCCACCGTGGCCTTGCTGTCACAGGCCTGGGCCGGGGTGGCGCGGAAGGCGGCGAAGGAGCCGTCGGCGCACTGCTGGCCGGCGAGCCAGTCGACGGCCTTCGCGGCCGGCCGGTAGCCGAGCGTGCGCTGCGCGATCAGCGTCAGCGACTGGCGCCAGACGCCGTCGTACTTCGGGTCGGACGTGCCGTACAGGCCGGCCGGAACGCTCGCCTTGGGGGAGGCCGACGGGGACGGGCCGGCGGCCGTGGCGGGCGCGGCGGCGGCCAGCACGCCTACGGCGGCGAGAGCCGCGGCACTGCTGCGGACGTTCATGGTCGGCGACTGCCTCTCCTGCGGGGAGCCGGGCAGCGCGCGAGGACACCCCCCGGGCGGCTCGACTCCGTCAACCTCGACGGTGCGGTGCGCGGCGGGCCGCCGGCGCACGTGAGCCGGTCAACGTTCCGTCCGGGGCGATCCGGCTCACCGTCGTCGCGACGGCTCACGGATGGGGGTCCCCCAGCTCGAGCGAAGTCGAGAGCTGGGGGGAGGGTCAGCGCCGGAATTGCACCGGCTTCCCCCTGTACGGGTGTGATGACGACGCCGCTACTTTACCGGCAGCCCTGCGCGGGCCGAGGAGTGGCTGTGGGCACAGGGTGCCGGTGACTAGGGTCACGCCCATGACGACAACGGGGAGACTGCTCGGCTCGGGCCGCTCGGCCGACGTGTACGAGATCGACGAGGCGTGGGTGCTGCGCCGGGACCGGGACGGCTGGGGCGACGCGGCCGCCGAGGGCGCGGTGATGACGTACGTACGACAGCACGGCTACCCGGTACCCCGGGTCCGGCCCACTGCCTCACCCACCGACCTGATCATGGAGCGCCTGTCCGGACCGACCCTGCTGAGCGCCCTCGCCGAGGGCCGGACCGGCGCCGAGGAGGCGGGCACCCTGCTCGCCTCCCTGCTGCGGCGCCTGCACGCGGTACCGGGCCGTGACCCGGGCGACCCGCACTCCCGCGTCCTCCACCTCGACCTCCACCCCGACAACGTGATGCTCACCCCGTCCGGTCCCCGGGTCATCGACTGGTCCAACACCGAGTCCGGCCCGCCGGCCCTGGACTGGGCGATGTCCGCACTGATCCTGGCCCAGGTCGCCGTGGCCGGCACCCCGCTCGCCGCACCGGCACACACGATGCTCAGGTCCCTGCTGTGCGACCCGTCGGAGCTGACGGAGCAGGCCCTGTCGCAGGCGCGGCGCAGGAGGGCGGCGAACCCGACGATGACGTCCAGGGAGGTGGAACTCATCGGAGACGCCGAGCACTTGATACGAGCTGTGGGACAACTCCCTTAGCGGAGCGGGGCTGTAGGGATATGCGGCTCCGCCGCGTGGGCGCGAGCAACCGCGACGCACCCGCAGTCCGAACGCGACCGCAGCCCCACGGCGAATCCGCTACGCCGCCGCTTCCCCGAGCGCCCGGTCGCACGCCGCCACATCGTCTCCCTCCACCCCCCAGTACATCCTCCGCGAACGTGCACTGCCGGCATCCGCCGAATCCGCGAAGCGAACCGCCGCGGCCCGCTGCCGCGTAGGCGTCAGGTCCACCGCCGTCCCGCACGCCATCCCCAGCGCCACCTCCGCCAGATCCACCCCGGTCGCCCGCTCCACCAGCCAGGGGATCAGGTCACCCGGCAGATACGGCGCGACCCCGGTCACCCGCGGCCCCCGACCGGTCAGCCGGAGATCCACATGCGCGACGGTGTGGGTGAGACCCAGCGCCCGGACCGCCCGTTCCACCATCTGCCGCAGGAACCGGTTGTGCAGCAACCCGTCGTGCGCGTGGACCGAGTGCCGCAGCGGTGAGCGCCCCGGCGCACCCGGCGTCGTGCGGGTGAGCGCGGCGATGCGGACCTCGTCGTCCAGGACGACCGTCTCGGCGGACACCGGTGACCCCTCGGCGTCCTCGGGCCCCTCCGGTACCACCCGGTGCCGGACGAGCAGGTCCCGTAACGCCACCGGGTCGGCGCAGACCGCGGCCGTCTCGTAGGGCAGGCCCGGCAGGCCCAGATGCCGGGTGATCCGCGCGGCGCCGGGCAGGTGCTCCCTGGTCCAGGTCAGCACGCCCGCGATCCGCTGCCGGTCCGCGTACCGCGCGACCCGCTCGGCCGTCTCCGCCTCCCGCTCCGGGTCGGCCCCGAGATGGCCGGACAGGAAGGGCCGCGCCCAGCCGGGCACGGCGGTGTCGACCAGGATCACGGGGCGGACCTCGGCGATCCGCTCCAGCGGCAACCCGTACGCGGCCGGGCCGGCCCCGAGCAGAAGGACGGGCTGCGGCATCGGCGCATCACCTTCGCGGGTCGGGCGGGACAGAGAGACACCCCGGGTGCCGCTCCCCCATAGGCGGCACCCGGGGTGGGTTTCGAAAGTTCGCTCTCTGTGTCGTGATCCTCACCCGACGCACCCTCAACTGTCAACTATTCCTGCCTCATTGGGCAGGGAGCGTTGTCACGTCTGGTCGGCGACCGGACGACCGGGTAGCCTCGCGTCCGTCCCGTCACCGAACGGACGACACACACTCAGGGGGGCCTCGGTGAGTGACACCTACACCTCGCTGGCCGGTGTCCTGGCCCGGCTGGGAGAGTTGACCGGCCGGCCCGGCCGGCTGCCGGAGGCCGTCGACGTGGCAGGCCTCTCCCATCGCACCGGCATCCCCGTCGGCGTCGTCGTCGAACTGCTCCGCGGTGGACGGGCGCCCGAGGCCGGTCTGGCCCAACGGGTGCGCCAGCGCCTGGACTTCATACGGGAGACCAGGCGCCGGCCCGACGGAAAGCGGTACTCGCTGGACGAGCTGGCCAGGATCGCCGGCACCAGCCGGCAATGGCTGAGCGAGTGGCGCAAGAGCGGGATGCCGAGCCTGGAGCACACCGACCGGCTGCGCCGGTTCTTCGGACTGCCGGCCGGCTTCTTCACGGCCGACGAGCCGGAGGCGCTGCACGAGGCGTTGCAGCCGGTGCTGCAAGGGCTGGAGGCCGAGGCGGACCCGCTGTTGCGGCTGCGCGAGAGCGGACTGGTCCGGCTCGCGGCACGGGCCCCGCAGATGAACGCCCACCAGCTCGCCACGCTCGCCGACCTGGCCGAGATGATCATCTCCTCGGAGCGGGCGTCGCAAGGGGCGGGGGACACCGGCCGGTGAAGTCCCCGAAGCCCCCCAAGCCGGCCCAGTCCGCCAAGCCCGCCAAGTCGCCGAAGCGCTTCCTCGACCGGCTGGTGCGCGACACCGTCCGCACCCTCACCGCGCCGACCGGGGCCGAGGCCTTCCTGCACGCGCTGTGCGCCACGCTCAGCCCGGAGCTGGACCGCCCGGTCCGGCTGAAGTTCGTCACCTTCCCGCCCGGGCTGGACGTCTCCGGAGTCACGCTCGCGATGGACGAGCAGTACATCGTCGTGGTCGAGAACCGCGCCCCCGACCCGCACAAGTTCGTCATCGCCGGGCACGAGATCGGCCACATCCACTACGGCACGCTCGACGTGCACTATCCGGCCGGGCCGCCCGCCGCGGCCCGCCGGCTGCTGTCCCGCCACTCCGCGGACGCGGACGTCGGGGACCGCGCCGACGACGAGGAGATCCCCTGGGGCCAGGTGGTCGCCATGGCCACCCGCTCGCCGGCCGCCGCGGCGGCAGCGGCCGCGGCCGAGTGGGAGGCCGAGGAGTGCGGGCTGCGCCTCGCCGCGAAGTTCTCCAAGGTCGTCGGGCCCGGCGCGGCCGCCGGCCGGACCACCCAGGACACCCTCACCGGCCGGCTGTCGTCCTCGCTGGGCAACATCGGCGGACCTTGATGCGCTGGGACATCTCCGGCACCTTCGCCGCCTACGCGGTCCCGGGCGCGCTGCTCGCCGTGGCGTTCGTGATCAAACTGCCACTGCTGCGCCGCGCCTGGCAGGACCCCATCCTGCGGGCCACCGCGCTGCTGCTCGGCATCGGCGCGATCGTCTTCGCCTCGCTGCCGCCGGCCAACCTGCACCGCATCAACCAGGTCACCGGCATCCCCAACTTCGCGGGCGTGTGGGTCTATTCGCTGCTCACCGCCTACTGCGGCGCCTGCCTGTGGCTCATCATCACCTGGCGCGAGCCCCCGTCCGCCGCCCGTCGCCGGCGCACCCGGCTGGTGTGGGTGGCGTACACGGCCATCATCGCGGGCCTGTGGACGACGTTCCTGCTCGGTGACCACCACGTGGAGCGGCTGCGCGACCTCGACACCTACTACGCCAACACGCCCTGGATGCGCGAGTTCGGGATGCTGTACCTGGTCGCGCACCTGGTGTCCGCGCTGGTCGCGGCCGGCATGCTGTGGGCGTGGTACAAGGAGCTGGAGGAGACCTGGCTGCGCCGGGGCGTGATCTTCCTCCAGGTCGCCTACGCCCTCGGGCTCGTCTTCGACGTCTCCAAGCTCGCCGCGATCGGCGCCCGGTGGAGCGGCCGCGACTGGGACTGGCTGTCGACGTACGTCGCCCCGCCGTTCGCCATCGCCGAGGCGGGCCTGGTCGCCGTGGGCTTCATCGTCGCGCAGGCCGGGCCGGTGGTCGAGGAGCGCAGGCGGCTGGTGCGCACCCACCGACGGCTGCGGCCGCTGTGGCAGACCATGGTGACGGTCACCGCGGCTGCGGCCCCCGCGACCGGCCGGGTCAGCGGCGCCGCCCTCCGCCTCGAACTGCGCCGGGCCGCCGTCAACGACGGCCTGCTCAGACTGGCCCCGCACCTCAGCGCGGCCCGGCGCGAGCGGGTCCGTACGGCGGCCGTGGCGGCGGGCCACCCGGACACCGAGGCGCGGGGCATCGCCGGGGCGGTGGACATCCTGATCGCGGCCGACGTGCTGCACGGTCCGGCCGGCGGGGGCGAACCGCCCGCGGCGGGGCAGTCCGGTGCGGCCGGTGACGTCTCCGACAGCGAGCTGGAGACCATCGCGTACGCGCTGCGCTGTCATGCACCGGCCATCGACAGGTTCCGCCGGCAGGCGGCCGCCACGGAAGGTCTCACCGCACATGCCTGACACACCCGCCGCCGTCCGCCGCAGAGCGGTCGTCATCGGCGGCAGCACGGCCGGCATGCTCGCCGCGTCCGTCCTCGCCACCCGCTTCGACGAGGTGATCGTCGTGGAGGCCGACCGGCTGCCGGCGGGCCCCGCGCCCCGCAAGGGCCTGCCCCAGGCCCGCCACGCCCATCTGCTGTGGTCCAGCGGGGTGGCCGCGCTGGAGGAGCTGCTGCCGGGCGTCACCGGAGAGCTGACCGGCCAGGGCGCCGGGCTCATGGACGTGATGACCGACCTGGTCAGCAAGGCGCCCTCCGGGCAGTGGTTCCGGCGGTTCACCGACTCCCGGCACCAGCTGATCGTGTGCAGCCGGGACCTGCTGGACGCGGTGGTCCGCGCGAACGTCCTCGCCCGGTCCCGGATCACCCTGCTGGACGGCACCCGGGCGGCGGGCCTGACCGGCCACCGCGACCGCGTCACCGGCGTCCGCGTGCCCGACGGCCCCGGCGACGGGGAGACGGTGCTGGAGGCCGACCTGGTCATCGACGCGAGCGGGCGCGGCTCGCAGGCGTCCGCATGGCTGCGGGAACTGGGCCACGGCCCGTTCGAGGAGCGCGTGGTCGACGCGGGGGTCGCCTACGCCAGCCGCCTCTACGCGGCCCCCGAGGGCACGCTCGGCCGGCGCTACCCGGTGATCAACGTCCAGGCGGACCCGCGCGACGCACCGGGCCGCGGCGGGGTCGTCGTACCGATCGAGGGCGACCGCTGGCTCGTCACGCTCTCCGGCACCCGGGGCGGCCGGCCGACCGCCGACCCGGACGCCTTCGAGCACTTCGCGCTCACCGGCCTGAAGGACCCGATCATCGGCCGGCTCCTGGCCCGGGCGAAGCCGCTGACCGACCCGGTGACCACGCGCAGCACCGCCAACCGCCGCCGCTACTACGAGAAGTCCGCGACCTGGCCGGAGGGCTTCGCCGTCCTCGGCGACGCCGTCGCCGGCTACAACCCGGTCTACGGGCACGGCCTGTCCGTCGCCGGGCAGAGCGCGATCGTCCTCGGCCGGGTCCTCGACCGGTACGGCCCCGCCGCCCCCGGCACCGCCCGCCGCGTCCAGCGCGCCGTCGCCCGCCCGGTCGGCAACGCCTGGAACCTCGCGGTGGGCCAGGACGCCTCCTACCCCGGCGCCGCGCCCAACCCGCCCACCCTCGTCGAACGGCTGCTCAGTGCATACGTCGACCAGGCCGTGGCCGCGGGCTCGGAGAACCCGCGGGCCCTGCGCGGCCTGCTGGACGTGATGAGTCTGAAGGCCCCGGCGACCCGGCTGTTCGCCCCCGACATGCTCTGGAACATCGCCGTCGGCCCCCGCAAGGGCCCGCTGCCCGGACCGCCCCTGAGCAGGGCGGAACGGGAGGCGGTGGGTCTCAACTGACCATCGTCGCCCGGGGAGTCGGCCCGGCGAAGGGGAGATGCAGCACCCGGTGGGCCAGCAGCCACCGCCCGTCGACCCGGCGCAGGGAATCCTCGTAGTGGCCGACCTGGACGGGCGGGCCCGCCGGCGCCATGCCACCCTCGTACCCGTCGACGCGGTACGTCGAGAAGTACGAGACGGCGTCGGCGGTGTCCGGGCCGGTCAGGGTGACGAGGACGTTGGACATGAACCGGCGGGACAGCCGGTCGGCGGGACGGGAACCGAAGTGCTCCCGCAGCGCCTGACGCCCCCGCACCCGGCGCCCGTCTCCCGACGGGGGCCACTCCCAGACGCCGTCCTCGGTGAACAGCTAGGCCACGGTGGCTGGTTCACCGAGGTCGAGGCGGTGGACGAAGTGCAGGACGACCCGCTCGCAGGCGTGCTGGGCGAGGAGTTGCTCGACGGGGTTCATGGGAGGGGTGTAGCAGCCGCGCCGCGTACGGGGCGAACCCTCTACACCGCCACGTACACCACCGGCTCGCTGCCCGCCACCGGCTCCGCCCGGCCCTGCTTCACGAGCCGCCGCAGATGGGCCTCGGCCTCGGAGACGGCGATGTTCCGCGAACCGTGGGGAATGTCCCCCCACGGACGGTTCCACTCCATCCGCTCGGCGAGCTGCCAGGGGGTGAGCGGCTCGGCGAGGAGGGCCAGCAGACCGACGAGCCGTTCCTCGTGGTGGGCCAGCAACTCCCGTACGCGGCCGGGTGCGTCGGTGAAGGTGTGCTGGTGGGCGGGGAGGACCTCGGCGGGCGTGAGCCGCCCGATCCGCTCCAGCGAGTCGAGGTAGTCGCCGAGGGGGTCGGTGACGGTCGCGTTGTCGGGATCCTCGTACAGACCGATGTGCGGGGTGATCTCCGGCAGCAGATGGTCTCCGCTGAACAGCCTTCCCTGACCGGCCAGTTGGGCCGGATGCTCCTCCTCCAGGTGCAGGCACACATGCCCGGGGGTGTGTCCCGGCGTCCAGATGGCGCGCAGTCGCCGCCCGGGCAGATCGAGGAGTTCACCGGGGACGATCTCCCGGTCCGGGAGGGCGGGGGAGAGGCCGGGCAGGGTGCGCCGGCGGCGCGCGACGCGCAGCGGGGCCACGTGCTCCTCGGGCGCCCCGGCCGCCGTCAGCTTGGCCGCCATGTACGTGAACCACCGCTCGGGCCGCGTCTCGCGTGCCCGGCGCACGATCGCGGCGTCGGCCGCGTGCAGCGCCACCCAGGCCCCGGAGGCCTCACGCACCCGCGCCGACAGTCCGTGGTGGTCCGGGTGATGGTGCGTGACGACGACGCCGTACACGTCACCCACCGCCGCACCGCAGGCCGCCAGCCCCGCCACGAGCGTGTCCCAGGACCCGGGATCGTCCCACCCGGTGTCGACGAGGACGGGCCCCCGGCCGGTGTCCACGACATACACCAGGGTGTGGCCCAGGGGATTGTCAGGGATGGGCACACGAACGGACCGCACGCCCCCGCCGTGGTCGGACACAGTCACCATCAGGCCCTCCACCCCTCCGCCCTCCGCCCCTCCACCCTGCGGCCGGGGCCCACTATAACGGGAACTGATGGAACGTCAGATAGATGTGCGGGGGGCGTCGCGTCCGCCATGGCGACCCATTGCCCCCGATAACTAGAACTGGTATCAGTTCTGAAACAGTGTCAGAAAGGGTGCGGCCATGACCGAGCTCGTGGAACACGGACAGCTGTTCATCGGCGGGGAGTTGACCGACCCCGTGGGCAAGGACGTCATCGAGGTGATCTCGCCGCACACCGAGCAGGTCATCGGCCGCGTGCCGCACGCCTCCCGGGCGGACGTCGACCGGGCGGTGGCCGTGGCGCGCCGCGCCTTCGACGAAGGGCCCTGGCCGCGAGCGACGCAGGCGGAGCGGATCGAGGTCGTCACCCGCATCAAGGACGGCATCGCCGCCCGGCACGAGGAGATCGCGCGGGTGATCTCCTCGGAGAACGGCTCCCCTTACTCCTGGAGCGTCCTCGCCCAGGCGCTCGGCGCGATGATGGTGTGGGACGCGGCGATCAAGGTGGCACAGGGCTACACGTACGAGGAGCGCCGCGACGGCGTGCTCGGCCCGATCCTCGTCAGGCGCGAGCCGGTCGGCGTCGTCGCGGCCGTGGTCCCCTGGAACGTCCCGCAGTTCGTGGCCGCCGCCAAGCTCGCGCCCGCACTGCTGGCCGGCTGCACGGTCGTACTGAAGCCGTCCCCGGAGTCCCCGCTCGACGCGTACCTCCTCGGCGAGATCGCGCGTGAGGCAGGCCTCCCCGAGGGCGTGCTCTCCATCCTCCCCGCCGACCGCGAGGTCAGCGAGTACCTGGTCGGGCACCCCGGCGTCGACAAGGTCTCCTTCACCGGCTCGGTCGCGGCCGGCAAGCGCGTGATGGAGGTCGCCGCCCGCAACCTCACCCGGGTCACGCTGGAACTGGGCGGCAAGTCGGCGGCGGTCGTCCTGCCGGACGCGGACGTGCGGACGGCGGTGTCCGGGATCGTGCCGGCGGCCTGGATGAACAACGGGCAGGCCTGTGTGGCCCAGACCCGCATCCTCGTCCCGCGCGCCCGCTACGACGAGTTCGCCGACGCCCTCGCCCAGGCCGCGAGCGCGCTCACGGTCGGCGATCCGCTGGACCCGGCGACCCAGGTCGGCCCGCTGGTCGCCCGCCGTCAGCAGCAGCGCAACCTCGACTACATCCGGATCGGCCAGGAGGAGGGCGCCAAGATCCTCACCGGCGGGGGCCGTCCGGCGGGTCTGGACCAGGGCTGGTACGTCGAGCCGACCCTCTTCGGCGACGTCCACAACTCCATGCGGATCGCCCGCGAGGAGATCTTCGGCCCGGTGATCTGCCTGCTCCCGTACGGCGACGAGACCGAGGCCGTGAAGATCGCCAACGACTCCGACTACGGCCTGTCCGGCAGCGTGTGGACGTCCGACGTCGAGCACGGCATCGACATCGCCCGCCAGGTCCGCACCGGCACCTACTCGGTCAACACCTTCAGCCTGGACATGCTCGGCCCGTTCGGCGGCTACAAGAACTCCGGTCTGGGGCGGGAGTTCGGCCCGGAGGGGTACGGCGAGTACCTGGAGCACAAGATGATCCACCTCCCGGCGGGGGCGTAGACCATGGGCGACCGCTGGCACATCGAGGTCGACCGGTCGGTGTGCATCGGCTCGGCCCAGTGCCTCCACCACGCCCCGACCGCCTTCCGCCTCGACTCCGCCCGCCAGTCCCACCCGACGGACCCGGACACGGACGCGAACGAACCGATCCTGAAGGCGGCCGAGAGCTGCCCGGTGGAGGCGATCCTGATCACGCTGCTGGAGAGCGGGGAGGCGGTGTTTCCGCCGGAGGAGTAGGGGGAGGAGGCGGGCCGGAGGCGCGGGGGAGCGGGTGGCGCCGGCACCGGGCGCCACCCGGACCGGCCCCGACTCCCGCCCGGCGACCGTACACAGGGCACCCGGATCGCCCCGGCCCACCGCCGGCGCGCTACGGCCGACTCGTCGCGCGCGCCCGCGGCCCGATGCGCCCGGTGCCGAACGGGGCCGCCTTCCCACGCGGATCGGCCTCCTCGCTGCCGCTGCCGCTGCCGCTGCCGCTGCCGCTGCCGCTGCCGCTGCCGCTGCCGCTGCCGCTGCCGCTGCCGCTGCCGCTGCCGCTGCCGCTGCCGCGCTGCGCGGGACCGGGCCCGTCTCGCCGCGGCCGTCCTGCCGGGCGTGCCTGCGCGGGGCGCGCCCGTGCGGCCTGCCTGAGCGGCGAGCCCTGCCCGAGCGGACGAACCTGTCGGCGTGCCCGTCCGCGCCCGGCCGTACCGATCTGGCCGGGCCCGGCGCGTGACCGGCCGCCGTACCGCACCGGGAGTCCCGCTTCGCCCTGCCCGACCGGGTGCCGCGGGTCGGCCCTGCTGCCGGCCGGAGCCGTCGCCACCCGGGCCGCCGTCCCCGGCTGCACGCCGGGTCGGCCTCGAAGCGTGCGGTGTGGGCGGGCCACCGCGGCCGGCGCCACCGCGACCGGAGGTTCGGGGCGGGGAGCCCGGATGCCGGCCCCCGATCACGGGCGCCCCGCTGCCCCGGTGCGGGCCGTGCGGCACCGGTCAGGCGCGGTCGTCCGGCTCCGTCAGGTCGATCAGGCGGCACACCGTCTCGATGTCGATCTTCACCTGGGCGATGGAGGCGCGGCCGGAGAGCCAGGTGATGAGGGCCGAGTGCCAGGTGTGCTCGATGACGCGGACCGCGGAGAGCTGCTCGGGGGTGGGGCGTTCCAGGCCCATCGCGTCCAGGATGATCACCGTCGTCTGGCGGGAGACCTGGTCGACCTCCGGGGAGACGCTGCGGTCGGCGAAGGTCAGGGCGCGGACCATCGCGTCGGCCAGGTGCGGCTCGCGCTGCAGGGCGCGGAAGGCGCGCATCAGGGTCTCGGCGACGCGCTCGGCCGACGTCTCGCCCGCCGGAGGCTTCTTGCGCAGGGTGCCGTGCATGTGTTCCAGCTGGTCCTGCATCGTCGCGACCAGCAGGTGGACCTTGGAGGGGAAGTAGCGGTAGAGCGTGCCCAATGCGACCTGGGAGGACTCCGCCACCTCACGCATCTGTACGGCGTCGAAACCGCCCCGGCTGGCCAGCTGGGCGCTCGCGTGCAGGATCCTGCGGCGGCGGGCCTCCTGCCGCTCGGTGAGCGGAGACGAGGGAGGCGACGAGGGCCGGACCGTGGTGGCTTCCGCCTTGGCTTCCGCAGGCAATTCCGCAGGCATGGGTCCCGTTCCGTGACAGTCGGTGAGGGCGTCTGTAGGGCACGTGATCAGACAGCATGGCAGGGCGGCCCGCCGTGGCGTGAATCACCTGATCCACTGCTCACAGCACCCCTACCTGCCGGTAGATTCAGAGCTTCTTGAACGATCAAGTCTGAAACTTGTTCTAGATTAGCGTCCCGGCGTAGTCTCGCGGGACAGCGCAGGCAGAAGGGGGCACGGAGTGACCGCTGAGGCCCGGGTGGCGGGCGCCGACCAGGACCCCGCTGCTGGTGGGGGCCCCTCCCGCTCGAGCGCAGCCGAGAGCGGGGGAGAGCGACCGCTCGACATCGCGCTCCTCACCTACAAAGGGAACCCGTTCTGCGGCGGCCAGGGTGTCTACGTACGGCATCTCTCGCGTGAGCTGGCCCGCCTCGGACACCGCGTCGAGGTCATCGGCTCGCAGCCGTACCCCGTCCTCGACGAGGGGTATCCCGGACTCACCCTCACCGAGCTGCCGAGCCTCGATCTGTACCGCCAGCCCGACCCCTTCCGGACCCCCAAACGGGACGAGTACCGGGACTGGGTCGACGCCCTGGAAGTCGCGACGATGTGGACCGGCGGCTTCCCCGAGCCGCTGACCTTCTCCCTGCGCGCCCGCCGTCATCTGCTGGCCCGCAGCGGCGAGTTCGACGTCGTGCACGACAACCAGACGCTCGGATACGGGCTGCTGGGCGACATCGGCGCGCCCCTGGTCACCACGATCCACCATCCCATCACCGTCGACCGGCAGTTGGAGCTGGACGCCGCCGAGGGCTGGCAGCGGCGGTACTCGGTGCGCCGCTGGTACGGCTTCACCCGGATGCAGAAGCGCGTCGCCCGCCGGCTGCCCTCGGTCCTCACCGTCTCCGGCACCTCCCGGCAGGAGATCGTCGACCACCTCGGAGTGCGCGACGACCGCATACACGTCGTCCACATCGGCGCCGACACCGACCTCTTCTCGCCGAATCCGGCCGTGGCCGAGGTGCCGGGCCGGATCGTCACCACCTCCAGCGCCGACGTGCCGCTGAAAGGCCTGGTGTTCCTCGTGGAGGCGTTGGCCAAGGTGCGCACCGAGCACCCGGCCGCCCATCTCGTCGTCGTCGGCAAGCGCCCCGAGGAAGGGCCGGTCGCGGCGGCGATCGAGCGCTACGGCCTCACCGGCGCCGTCGAGTTCGTCAAGGGCATCTCCGACGCCGAACTCGTCGACCTGATCCGCTCCGCCGAGGTCGCCTGCGTGCCCTCGCTCTACGAGGGCTTCTCGCTGCCCGCCGCCGAGGCCATGGCCACCGGCACCCCGCTGGTCGCCACGACCGGCGGCGCCATCCCCGAGGTCGCGGGCCGCGACGGCGAGACCTGTCTGGCCGTACCGCCCGGCGACCCGGGCGCGCTCGCCGCCGGGCTCGTACGACTGCTCGGCGACCCGGAACTGCGTGCCCGGCTCGGCCGGGCCGGGCGGGAGCGGGTGCTCGCGCACTTCACCTGGGCCCGGGCGGCCGAGGGCACCGTGGCCCGCTACCGCGAGGCCATCGCCCGTAGCGGCGGCCCGCGCCGCGCGCCGCACACCGAGCAGACCGAGGGCCGCCCCGCGGCCGCAACAGGCGTCTACACCGAAAGCAGGGCCACGTGCTGACCGTCGACTTCTCCCGGTTCCCGCTCGCCCCCGGCGACCGTGTCCTGGACCTCGGCTGCGGGGCCGGCCGGCACGCCTTCGAGTGTTACCGGCGCGGCGCCCAGGTCGTGGCCCTGGACCAGAACGGCGAGGAGATCCGCGAGGTCGCCAAGTGGTTCGCGGCGATGAAGGAGGCCGGCGAGGCCCCCGAGGGCGCCACCGCCACGGCGATGGAAGGCGACGCGCTGGCCCTGCCCTTCCCCGACGAGTCCTTCGACGTCGTCATCATCTCCGAGGTGATGGAGCACATCCCCGACGACAAGGGCGTACTGGCGGAGATGGTGCGCGTGCTCAGGCCGGGCGGCCGCATCGCGATCACCGTGCCGCGCTACGGCCCCGAGAAGGTCTGCTGGACGCTGTCCGACGCCTACCACGAGGTCGAGGGCGGCCACATCCGCATCTACAAGGCCGACGAACTGGTGGCCAGGGTCCGCGAGGCCGGCCTCAGGCCGTACGGCAGCCACCACGCGCACGCCCTGCACTCGCCGTACTGGTGGCTGAAGTGCGCGTTCGGCGTCGACAACGACAAGGCGCTGCCGGTGCGGGCGTACCACAAGCTGCTGGTCTGGGACATCATGAAGAAACCGCTCGCCACCCGGGTCGCCGAGCAGGCGCTCAACCCGCTGATCGGCAAGAGCTTCGTGGTCTACGCGACCAAGCCGCACCTGCCTCGCCTGTCCGACGAGGCGGCCGCCCGGTGACCACCCCCCGGACAGAACACCTCGTCCTGCCCGGGGTCCTCACCGCCGAGCAGGCCGCCGCGACCGTTCGCGGCATCCTCGCCGTGCAGCGGGAGGACGGCGCGATCCCGTGGTTCCGCGGGCACCACCTGGACCCCTGGGACCACACCGAGGCCGCGATGGCCCTGGACGCGGCCGGCGAGCACGCGGCCGCCGAGCGGGCGTACGGCTGGCTGGCCCGGCATCAGAACGAGGACGGCTCCTGGTACGCCGCCTACGCCGACGGCGCCCACGACGACGTCACCGACCGCGGCCGCGAGTCGAACTTCGTCGCCTACATAGCCGTCGGCGTCTGGCACCACTACCTGTCCACCGGCGACGACACGTTCCTGGACCGCATGTGGCCGTGCGTCTACGCCGCTGTCGAGTGGGTGCTGCGGCTCCAGCGCCCCGGCGGCCAGATAGGCTGGCGCCGCGACGACGACGGCACGCCCACCGCGGACGCCCTGCTCACCGGCAGTTCCTCGATCCACCATGCCCTGCGCTGCGCGCTCGCGATCGCCGACCAGCGTGAAGAGCCGCAGCCGGACTGGGAGTTGGCGGCCGGCGCACTGCGCCACGCGATCCGCCGCCACCCGGAGCGCTTCCTCGACAAGGACCGCTACTCGATGGACTGGTACTACCCGGTCCTCGGCGGCGCCCTGACCGGCGAGGAGGCCAAGGCCCGGATCGCGCAGTCCTGGGACCGGTTCGTCGTACCGGACGTCGGCGTGCGCTGCGTGGTCCCCAACCCCTGGGTGACCGGCGGCGAGTCCAGCGAACTCGCCCTGGCCCTGTGGGCGGTGGGCGAGTCGGACCGCGCGCTGGAGATCCTCCAGTCCATCCAGCACCTGCGCGATCCGGACAGCGGCCTGTACTGGACGGGCTACGTCTACGAGGACGACGCGATCTGGCCCCGCGAACTCACCACGTGGACGGCGGGCTCCCTGCTGCTCGCGGTGGCGGCGCTGGGCGGGCACGAGGCCACGTGCGCGATCTTCGGCGGCGAACACCTGCCGACGGGCCTGGACCCGGACTGCTGCGGCTGAGCGCCCCGTAAGGGGCACCTGAACGGCGTCCCCCAAGTGGCGCAGCCGAGCGGAGCAGGAGAGGCTGCCTGAGGAAGCAAACCGCTCGGGGAAAACGTCCGGAGGACCCCGTGCCCGTACCGATACGGCGCCTCTTCGTGGCGCTCACGCTCTCTACCACCCTGCTGGCCGGGACCACGGCCTGCGGCACCGGCGAGAAGACCAGTACGAAGGACACCGCGGCGGTCCAGGCCGTCCCCGCCGCCGCCACCCCCAAACCGACGACATCCGCGGAACGCCAGAAGTTCGCCAAGACCCGGTTCGTGACGAACGCGGGACTCGCGGCGGGCGCGACCTACCAATGGATCGTGAAGCCCTGGAAGGCGGGCAAGTTCAAGAAGGGCGCCCATGGCCGCAAGCGGGCCCTGGTGAAGGCCGCTCTGGCCGGTGCCTTCACCTACAACCGCCTCAAGGCCGCCGAGCGCAACGCCCAGGGCGACCCGACGCTCGCCAAGGCGCTCGCACCGCTCTCCTCGGGCATCGACGGGCTGAAGAACCTGCCGTCGAAGCTCCGCAGCGGTGACGACAGCGCGGTCAGCTCCTTCAACGACACGATCAACAAGGTCAAGGGAGCGGGCGCCGGCGCCGGCGCCCCGGTCAAGGACAAGGTGCCCTCGGCCTCCCAGCTCACCAGCGGCGGCTAGGAGTTCAGCTCCGCCAGCACTCTGAGCGAGTGCGGGTCCGGTGACACGGCCAGCAGGTCCGTCACCGGGCCCGTGCGCCATGCCGCGAGCCGCTCCGCGATGCGCTCACGGGGCCCGACCAGCGAGATCTCGTCGGCGAAGGCGTCCGGCACGGCCAGTACGGCCTCCTCCCGCCGCCCCGCCAGGAACAGTTCCTGGATCCGCCGGGCCTGCCCCTCGTACCCCATGCGGGCCATCAGGTCGGCGTGGAAGTTGCGGGCCGCGTGCCCCATTCCGCCGATGTAGAAGCCGAGCATGGCCTTGACGGGCAGCAGCCCTTCGGTCACGTCGTCGCACACCCGCACCTGGGCCAGCGGAGCCACCATGAACCCCTCGGGCAGCTTGCCCACCGCCTCCCCGTACACCTCGGGCCGGCTGGGCGCCCAGTACAGCGGCAGCCAGCCGTCGGCGATCCGGATGGTCTGGGCGACGTTCCCCGGCCCCTCGGCGCCGAGCAGCACCGGCAGGTCGGGCCGCAGCGGATGCGTGATCGACTTCAGCGGCCGGCCGAGCCCGGTGCCGTCCGGCCCCCGGTAGGGCAGAGGATGGAACCGCCCGTCGACCTCCACCGGCGCCTCGCGCCGCAGCACCTGCCGTACGACGTCCACGTACTCCCGGGTCGCGGTCAGCGGCGACTTGGGGAACGGACGGCCGTACCAGCCCTCCACCACCTGTGGCCCCGACAGACCGAGCCCGAGCAGCATGCGCCCGCCGGAGAGGTGGTCCAGGGTGAGGGCGTGCATCGCGGTGGCGGTCGGGGTGCGGGCGGCCATCTGGGCAACACCCGTACCCAGCTTGATCGTTGACGTTCGGGCCGCGATCCAGGTGAGTGGTGTGAAGGCGTCCGAGCCCCAGGACTCCGCCGTCCACACCGAGTGGTACCCGAGCCGTTCCGCCGCGACGGCCAGCGGCACATGCCCGGCGTCCGGACCGCGTCCCCAGTAGCCGAGTGCGAGACCGAGCCGCATACGCCTGCCTCCTGACGATTCGTCAGATCACCGTCGGGAGGCGAGAGTACGACAACGGCCCCCCGCCCGGAAGGGCGAGGGGCCGTGCGCCGTGCCGCGTGGGGCTCAGCCGCGCTGGATGCCCGAGGTGTCCTGGAGGACGCCCCGGCGGCCGTCCTGGGTCTGTGCGACCAACTGGGCACCACGCTGCTCGACGGCCAGGTACCAGGTGCCCGGCGCCAGTTCGGCGATCGGGGTCGGCGCGCCGTCCTCGCCGAACAGCGGACGCGTCACCGGCACGGCGAACCAGAACGGCGAGAAGTCCGCGGGAGCCGGCTGAGCGGCCGCCGGAGCCGGAGCCGGGGCCCCCTGCGTGGCGGCCGGCGGCTGCTGCCCGAACGGCTGACCGGGCTGCGGCTGCGCACCGTACGGCTGCGGGGCCGGGGCGCCCGGGTAGCCGTAACCACCGGGGGGCTGGGCGCCGTAGGGCAGCGGGGTGACCGGCTTCGGCGCCGGGACCAGCGTGGCCTGCAGCGCCGGGACGAGGGGGGTGGCGATGGCCGCGGCGGCCATGACCAGCGTGGCGATGAGGGCGAGGATCAGGCCGGTGCCGGCGCTGAACCCGCTGCCCGAGCCGCCGTTGCCGATGTTGTCCAGGCCGCCCGCCGGGTCGAAGATGTTCCCGAGCGCGCTCCATGCCGCGAAGACGGTGAACGCGACACCGAACTGACCGAGGTCGAGACCGGCCACCTTGGGCACCTGCGGCAGCCCGCGAGCGACGACGATCAGCGCGGCCCCGATGATGCCCGCGAGGATGACGCCCAGCATCACCGGACCGCTGCTCCAGGCGCTGGGGATCTGGGAGCTGCTGACTCCGTCGATCGAGTAGAGGCCGAGGAACGACGCGATCAACAGCACCACCGCTGCTCCGATCACCACGCCGTCGCCTCTAGTGAGGGAGCGGATATTCACTTCAGGTCCTTCGTAGGTCGTCTCTCGTCGTCGGTAGACACTACCGTCCGCAAGATCCGGCCGTCCGGCCGTATCCACCCGCCGGTCACGACCGGCGCAGGAAACTCACGATTCCCTCAGAGATCCCTCGCGCAGCCTTCTGCCGCCAGGCTCCGCTGGTCAGCAGTGCCGCGTCCTTGCTATCGCGCATGTTGCCGCACTCGATGAACACCTTGGGAACCGTTGACAGATTGAGACCACCCAGGTCCGTGCGCGTGACGAGACCGGTACCTTTGCCGACGTAGTTGGACGGCGGCTCGCCGGTGTCGCGGAGGAAGTCTCCCGCGACGCGTGTGCCGAGGTCGCGGGAGGGGCCGACGATCTTGCGGGTGTCGGCGGCGCCCGCGTGCACGGTCCCCGGCAGGATGACGTGGAAGCCGCGGTCGCCCTCGGCGGCGCCGTCGGCGTGGATGGAGATCGCCGCGTCGGCGTGGGCGGTGTTGCCGATCCGGGCCCGCTCGTCCACGCACGGTCCCCAGGCCGGGCTGTCTCCGTCACGGGTGAACTTCACCGTGGCGCCCTGCTTCTCCAGCAGCGTGCGCAGCCGGTGGGCGACGTCGAGGGTGAACCGGGCCTCGGTGTAACCGGCGTTGGTGGACGTCCCGGTGGTGTCGCACTCCTTCCGGTTCGTCCCGATGTCGACCTGGCGGTTGATCTCGGTGGCGTGCTGGAAGTTGCCCTGGTTGTGCCCCGGGTCGATGACGACGACCTTGCCCTTGAGCGCGCTGGGCCCGCCGGCCGCTCCCTTGGCGTCGGCGGCGGAGGTACCGGACGGGGAGGGCGAGCCTGCCGACGCGGTGGCGGAGTGGGCGGAAGCAGCGGACGTGGCGGACGCCGTACGGTCCGAGCCTCCGCCACCCCCCACCGCCTCGTACACCACCCAGCCGAGCAGCGCGCCCGGCACCAGTGCGGCGAGCGCCACGGTCAGCGGACCGCGCCGGGGCCGGCGCGGCTGCGGAGGTTCGAATTCCGGGCCTGTGTACGACACGTCTGCGACTCTAACCGGGCCTTCAGATCCCCGCCCGCGTTCGCCGCAGGACACGCAGCGAACCGGTGACGGACACCTCCTCGAACGCCCCGGACGCAAGGGCTCGCAGGTACACGCGGTACGGCGCCTGTCCGGTGAACTCGTCCTCCGGATGGGGGAAGACGTCGTGGATGACGAGCAGCCCGCCCTCGGCCACGTGCGGCGCCCAGCCCTCGTAGTCGGCGCCGGCGTGCTCGTCGGTGTGGCCGCCGTCGACGAAGACGAGGCCGAGCGGGGAGTTCCAGAGCGCGGCGATCTGCGGGGAGCGGCCGACGAGCGCGACCACGTGCTCCTCCAGGCCCGCCTTGAACAGCGTGCGGCGGAAGGCGGGCAGCGTGTCCATGACTCCGACCTCGGGGTCGACCGTCTCCGGGTCGTGGTAGTCCCAGCCGGGCTGCTGTTCCTCGCTGCCCCGGTGATGGTCGACGGTCAGCACGCTGACCCCGGCCGCCCGGGCGGCATCGGCGAGCAGCACGGTGGAGCGCCCGCAGTACGTCCCGACCTCCAGCAACGGCAACCCCAGCCGCCCGGCCTCCCCGGCCGCCGCGTACAGGGCCAGCCCCTCGTCCACGGGCATGAACCCCTTGGCCGCCTCGAACGCGGCGAGGATCTCGGGCTGGGGGGCGGTGGCGGACATGGGGGCCTTCCCGTCGTACGGCGTTTCCGACCGCCCATGCTGCCGCACCCCCTGTCACTCGTGGACAGGGGGTGCGGTGAGAAGGGGCGCGGGGAACTGCGCGAGAAACTACTGGGCGCTCACGACTTCCCCGGGCAGCGAAAGATCCAGATCGACAGCGGACTCGTCCCCGGAGTGCGTGGCGGAAGAAGCACGCGGCCCATGGCCGGCGGCCTTCGCGGCGAGCACGTACGCACCCCCACCGGGCACGGCGAGCGTGTAGGAGCCGTCCTCCGCGGACACGGTGGCACCGGCCTGCCGTCCCCGCCGGTCGATCAGGGTGACCTTGGCGCGTGCGACGGGAGCCCCGTCCGGGCCGAGGACCCGGCCGCGGAAGCCCCGCAGCACCTCTTCCGCCTGCTCCAGGACGTCGTCCTCCTCGCTGCTGGCCCGCAACTGCGTGTGCTGGACCTGCTGGGCCGGACGGGGGGCCTTCGGCAGGAACAGCGCGAGCAGCAGGCCCACCGCGACGGCGGCCGTGGCGATGAGGAAGGAGACCCGGAAACCGTGCATGGTCGGGACGGCGATGCCGCCCACGTTGTTCGCCGTGTTCGCCAGCACCATGCCGATGACGGCGCTCGACACCGACGTACCGATGGACCGCATCAGCGTGTTCAGGCCGTTGGCCGCGCCGGTCTCCGAGGCGGGCACGGCACCCACGATCAGCGCCGGCAGGGACGAGTACGCGAGACCGATGCCCGCGCCGAGGATGACGGACGTGACGATGGTCTGCCAGGCCGCGTGCATCAGGCCGAGGCCGCCGCCGTAGCCGATCGCGATGATCAGCAGGCCGAGGATGAGGGTGGTCTTGGGGCCGTAGCGGGCGGACAGGCGGGCGTAGACCGGGGCGGTGAACATCATCGTCAGGCCCAGCGGGGCCACGCACAGACCCGCGACGACCATGGACTGGCCGAGGCCGTAGCCGGTCGCCTTCGGCAGCTGGAGCAGCTGGGGCAGGACGAGCGAGACGACGTAGAACGCGACGCCGACCATGATCGACGCGAGGTTGGTGAAGAGGACGGCGGGGCGTGCGGTGGTGCGAAGGTCGACCAGGGGCGCCTTGCTGCGCAGCTCGAACATGCCCCACAGGAGGAGGACGACGACGGAGGCGGCGAACAGGCCGAGCGTGGTGCCGGAGGACCAGCCCCAGTCGCTGCCCTTGGTGACCGGCAGCAGGAGCAGTACCAGACCGGCGGACAGACCGAGGGCGCCCACCAGGTCGAAGGTGCCCTCGGCGCGCATCGGCGACTCGGGCACGGTGAGCAGGGTGAGGGCGATGGCGAGCACGCCGAGGCCGGCGGCGCCGTAGAAGAGGGCGTGCCAGTCCATGTGCTGCGCGACCAGGGCGGCGGCGGGCAGCGCGAGGCCGCCGCCCACGCCTATGGAGGAGCTCATCAGGGCCATGGCCGAGCCGAGCTTCTCGCGCGGCAGCATGTCGCGCATGAGGCCGATGCCGAGCGGGATCGCGCCCATGGCGAAGCCCTGGAGCGTACGGCCGGCGATCATGATGAGCAGCTGGCTGGTGAACGCGCTGATCAGGGCGCCGACCACCATGATGGCGAGGCTGAGGATCAGCATCCGCCGCTTGCCGTACAGGTCGCCGAGGCGGCCCATGATCGGGGTGGCGACGGCGCCGGACAGCAGGGTCGAGGTCAGTACCCAGGTGGCGTTGCTGGGGGCGGTGCTCAGCAGCTGCGGCAGGTCCTTGATGACCGGCACGAGCAGGGTCTGCATCACCGCGACCGTGATGCCCGCGAAGGCGAGCACCGGGACAACGGCCCCGCTGGCCCGCCGGGGCGGCTGGTCGGTCGTCGTGTGGGTCATTGAGTGAGGCCTCCCGTGGACATAAGTGCTCGGTAAACCTCGTATGCACAGGCAACTATTCCGTTGCTTCGGCCCCCTAACGGATCCTTGACCCGCTCATGGGTTTCTGATGCATCGTCAGCTCTGGTGTGTCATTGCAACACGTTCTAATCTGACGTGCCATGAAGGCCTATGTCGCCGGGGTCGGGATGACCAGGTTCGAGAAGCCCGAGACCCGTTCATGGCAGTACTGGGACATGGTGCGGGAAGCGGGCGGGGCGGCCCTCGCGGACGCCGGGATCGCCTACACGGATGTGGAACAGGTTCCCGTCGGCTACTGCTTCCAGCCCTCCACCGCCGGCCAGCGCGCCGCCTACGAGCTGGGGCTCACCGGGATCCCCGTCTACAACGTCAACAACAACTGCGCGACCGGCTCGACCGCCCTGATGCTGGCCCGGCAGCTCGTCGAGGGCGGTGCGGCCGACTGCGTCCTGGCGTTGGGCTTCGAGAAGATGAAGAAGGGCGCGCTGGGCGGGGGAGCCGACGGCGGCGACTTCGCGACGTCCCCGGTGGCCCGGCACTACGGCGTCATGGCCGCCCGGCACGGCTTCGAACCGGCCCCGCCGACCGCGCAGATCTTCGGCGACGCCGCCCGCGAGCACATGGAGCGGTACGGCACCACCGAGGCGCAGCTCGCCGCCGTCGCCGCCAAGAACCACCGGCACTCCGCGCACAACCCGTACGCGCAGTTCCGGGACGTGTACGAGGTGGCCGACATCCTCTCCGCGCGGACGGTGCACCGGCCGCTGACCAAGCTCCAGTGCTCGCCGACCTCGGACGGCGCTGCGGCCGTGGTGGTGGTGTCGCGACGGTTCGCCGACGAGCGCGGGCTCCGCGGGCTCGTGGAGATAGCCGGACAGGCCATGGCCACGGACACCGAGGAGTCCTTCGCGTCCGGCTCCTGCATCGACGTCGTCGGGCAGCCGATGTCCCGCGAGGCGGCCCGCCAGGCCTACGAGCGGGCCGGGATCGGCATCGAGGACGTCGACGTGATCGAGCTGCACGACTGCTTCTCGGTCAACGAGCTGCTGACGTACGAGGCGCTCGGCATGTGCGGGACCGGCGCGTCCGGCAAGCTCGTGGAGTGCGGCGCGACGACGTACGGCGGCCGCTGGGTGGTGAACCCGTCGGGCGGACTGATCTCCAAGGGGCACCCGCTGGGCGCGACCGGCCTCGCGCAGACCGCCGAACTGGTCTGGCAGTTGCGCGGCGAGGCGGGGGAGCGGCAGGTGCCCGGAGCGCGGGTGGGGCTCGCGCACAACATCGGGCTGGGCGGGGCGGCGGTGGTGACGCTGCTGCGGGCGTAGGGTTCGCGCTGGCCGGAGCGCGGCGGGGCCGGGTGGGGGCGCGTGGTTCAGAGCCACCCCTGCTGCCGGGCCTCCCGTACCGCCTCCGCCCGGTTCCGGGTGCCCGTCTTGCCGATCGCCGAGGACAGGTAGTTCCGGACGGTGGACTCGGACAGCTGCAGCCGGCCGGCGATGTCGGCGACGGTCGCCCCGTCCACCGACGCCTTCAGTACGTCGCACTCGCGGGCCGTCAGCGGGTTCGGCCCGGCGCTGAGCGCGGCGGCGGCCAGCGCCGGATCGACCACGGTCTCGCCGCTGAGCACGCGCCGGATGGCCGCGGCCAGGTCCTCCACGGGCCCGTCCTTGACGAGGAACCCGGCCGCCCCGGCCTCCATGGCACGGCGCAGATAGCCGGGCCGGCCGAAGGTGGTGAGGATCAGCACCCGGCAGTCGGGCGCCTGCTCGCGCAGCTCGGCCGCCGCGTCCAGCCCGCTGGCGCCCGGGAGTTCGATGTCCAGCAGGGCCACGTCCGGCCGGTGCAGCAGCGCCTCCTCGGCGATCGTGTCCCCACGGGAGACCTGGGCGACGACCTCGATGTCGTCCTCCATGCCGAGCAGCAGCGCGAGGGCCCCGCGCATCATCCCCTGGTCCTCGGCGAGCAGAACCCGGATGCACTTGGCGGGCCTGCCGTCCCGGGGCATCTCGTCCATGGGCCCAGCCTACGGCCGAAGAGTCCGGCCACATCCGCTGACGGTGGTCCCGTCACCCGTACCGGGAGGTTCCGGTGCGCCGTACCCGAGCCCCGCGCTCGTGGGACGCCGGACGCTGCGTCGACGTCCCGGTGCTACGCCGAGCCGGACGTGCGGGCCGCGCTCGCGCAGGTGCACGCGTCCGCCGGCGGCACCGGGCGGACGGTCACCTTCGGCTGTGGCACTGGCGCGGGCCTGCCGGGCGCTCGGGCGGGAGCCGCTCGCCGGATTCGCCGCTGCCGAGGGATGCGCGGACATCGTCTGGCTGATGCCCGAAGAGACGGGTTTCTCCCAGCCGTTGCTCGTGGCGCGGGCAGCCGCGGCCGATTAAAGAGATCGCATTTTCCCGTGCGGCGGGGCTTGACGTCATCCGGTGCCGCCCAAACAATCGCCTCTGCATTTCCATAAATCCAAGGCAATTCCGCGGCTGAATAGGTTCGGTATTTCGATCGAACGGCGTTCGGGATATCGGACGGAGCTGGACGTCCCGCGAACCCGCACTTCCCTACGACGAACCCGAGGTGCATCGTGCTCCTGAGTTCCCCCCACGGATCCCCCCGCACCCGCCCGCGGCGCCTCAGGGGCGCCGTCCTCTGCGTGCTCGCCGTCTGCGCCACCGTCGCCGCGCTGCTCCTCGGCACCGGCGCACCCCAGGCGGCCGCCGCCGGCTCGCTGCCCTGCGACGTCTACGCCGCCGCGGGCACCCCGTGCGTCGCCGCGCACAGCCTGGTCCGGGCGCTGTACTCCTCGTACGACGGCTCGCTGTACCAGGTGCGGCGGGCCTCGGACGGCGCCACGAAGGACATCGGGCTGCTGGCCGCCGGCGGATACGCGAACGCGGCGGCCCAGGACTCCTTCTGCTCCGGCACGACCTGCATCATCACCAAGATCTACGACCAGTCCGCCCGCCACAACGACCTCACCGTCGAGGGCGCGGGCGGGGCCGGCAAGGCCGACGTCGGGGCGCCCGCGGACGCGCTGGCGGTGACCGTCGGCGGCCACCAGGTCTACGGCCTGGAGATCTCCGCCGGCATGGGCTACCGGAACGACTCCACCTCGGGCGTCGCCACGAACGGCGCCGCCGAGGGGATGTACATGGTGACGTCCGGCACCCACGTCAACGGCTCCTGCTGCTTCGACTACGGCAACGCCGAGACCAACAACAAGGACACCGGCAACGGGCACATGGACGCCATCAACTTCGGCACCGAGTGCTGGTTCTCGCCGTGCTACGGACAGGGGCCGTGGGTACAGGCCGACCTGGAGAACGGGCTGTTCCAGTCCGACGCCGGATACAGCAAGAACACCTCGAACACCGGGACCGGGGCCATGCCGTTCGTGACGGCTCTGCTCAAGAACAACGGGCAGGACCATTTCGCGCTGAAATACGGAAATGCCCAATCCGGCGGGCTGACCACCACGTATTCCGGGGGTGAGCCGACCGCCGGCGGGTACTCGCCGATGCACCAGGAGGGCGCGATCGTCCTCGGCACCGGTGGCGACAACAGCAACGGCTCGATCGGGTCCTTCTTCGAGGGCGTGATGACCTCCGGCATCCCGACCGACGCCGCCGACAACGCCGTCCAGGCCGACATCGTCTCCGCCGGCTACGGCGGCGCGACCGGCAGCACGGGCACGCTGAACGCGGGCTCGGAGATCTCGCTGCGCGCGACCACCTCCTGCTGCACCAGCGACTACGTCCGGCACCAGGCCAACGCGGGTGTCCTGTCCTCCATCACCTCCAGCAGTTCCTCCCTCGACAAGAACGACGCCACCTGGATCGTCCGCAAGGGCCTCGCCGACAGCTCCTGCGTCTCCTTCGAATCGCGCAACTACCCCGGCGACTACCTGCGCCACTACGACTACAAGCTCTACCGGCAGGCCATGGACGGCACCGCCCAGTTCCGGGCCGACGCCACCTTCTGCCCGCAGACCGGCAAGAGCGGCACCGGTACCTCGTTCGCCTCGTACAACTACCCGACGAGATACCTGCGCCACTACGACTACAACCTCTACATGGCGAGCGACGGCGGGTCCAACGACTTCGACAGCGCCACGTCCTGGACCGACGACGTGAGCTGGGCGGTCAGCTCGCCCTGGGCGCCGTAGCCACCACGTCCGCGAACTGCGCCGACTCCACCGGGAGTTCGGCGGTGACCGTGAAACCGCCGCGCGGCGACGGGCCGGCCGTGAGGGAGCCGCCCGCCGCCGCGAGGCGCTCGGTCAGCCCCTTCAGACCCGTGCCGCCGATGCCCTCGCAGGGGCGGCTGACCGGCTCGCCGGTGCCGTTGTCGGTGACGGCGAGCCGGGTCCGCCCGACGCCGCTCTCGATGGTGATCTCGCAGCGGCTCGCGTCGCTGTGCCGGACCACGTTGGTGACCGCCTCGCGCACCACCCAGCCGAGCAGCGCCTCGGTCTGCGGGGCGAGCGGCGTGCCGGACTGCCGTACCACCGGCTCCACGCTCGCCGCGGACAGCGCAGAGCGGGCCCGGGTCAGCTCGGTGGCGAGGCTCCCCTCGCGGTAGCCGGTCACCGCCTCCCGGATCTCGGTGAGGGCCTGCCGGCCCACCGACTCGATGTCCGCGATCTGCCCCAGTGCCGCGTCCATGTCGCGCGGGGCCAGCCGCCGGGCCGCCTCCGACTTCACCACGATCACCGACAGCGTGTGGCCCAGCAGGTCGTGCAGGTCCCGCGAGAAGCGCAGCCGCTCCTTCTCCACCGCGCGCCGGGCCAGCTCCTCGCGGGCGGCCCGCAGCTCCCGCACCGCCTCGGACAGGCCGAGGATGGCGGCGGTCACCATGCTGGACAGGAACGTGGCATAGCCGATGTTCGTGGCGGTGCCCCAGTCGTCGCGCACGGCGGAGACGCAGGCCGCGTACACCGTCAGCAGCAGGCCGGTCCGGCCCAGCCACGGCCCGCGCAGGGCGGCGCCGACGGCGAGGCCCAGCAACGGGAAGAACATCAGCCAGTTGCCGCCGTAGCCGAGGGCCAGGCCCGTGGTCAGCAGGCCCATGAGCCCCAGTGCCAGCCGGGTGGAGAGCGCCTCGCGCTTCTCACGGTCGAAGGAGCGGAACGTGACGTAGACGTACAGGGAGTTGAAGGCGAGCAGACCCAGGCCGCCGACCCAGGGGTTCGGGGTCTTGCCCTGCAGGAGGTTGGAGAAGGACCCCATCCCCATCAGCAGCCAGGGCAGCAGCGCGAAGCCGGTGGGCGGCGGACCCGGATGGTCGACGGCCGGGGCCTCACCCTTCCTCCGGGCGGCCCGCAGTGCCGCCTTGAACCGCTCGTGCTCCGCCTTCCACTCGAGCCGCGCCGCCTGCCAGGTCCGCGCCTGGCACTGCACTCTGCGCCACACCGTCATGTCCGTGCTCCCCCGATCAGCTGGTCCCCGCCCCACGGCGGTACGACAGCACAGCGTACGAACCCGGCAGCGCCGTCCGCGCCGTGTCCACGACGCTAGAGGGCGCGGAGCCGGTCCGGCAGATGCGCATGTACGGACTCGGGCAGTACAAATGTCACGGCCGACGACACCTGACGCAGTGTCAGGAGCCTTCACAAGTGCGGAGCGCTCGGCTATACAGGGGGCGCCGGACTGGAACGCGTTCTAGATCCGCCCGTGGACGACCTCGGTGCGGCCGACGGTGCGGACGTCCGCACCGAGGTCTTGAGACCCGTCAGGAGCCCCATGCCCATCGACGCAGCGAAGGCCGTCGCCGCCGAACCCCGGACCGGTGAGATCAGCTGGACCACGAAGGACGTCCAGCTCTACCACCTCGGCATCGGCGCCGGCTCCGACCCGGACAAGGACAGCCCCGCCACCGACCCCGACGAGCTGCGCTACACCCTGGAGTCCCGGCTGCACGTCCTGCCGAGCTTCGCCACAGTCGCGGGCGCCGGCTCGCCCGGCGTGATCAGCGGACTGTCCATGCCCGGTGTCGACGTCGATCTGGCCAAGGTGCTGCACGGCGGCCAGAGCCTGCAGATCCACCGGCCCATCCCGGTCGCGGGCACCGCCACCGCCACCGGCCGGATCGCCGCCGTGTACGACAAGGGCAAGGCCGCCGTCCTGGTCATGCGCACCGAAGTCGCCGACGCCGAGGGCCCGTTGTGGACCAACGACGCGCAGATCTTCGTACGCGGCGAAGGCGGCTGGGGCGGCGACCGCGGCCCCGCCACCCGCCTGGAGCCACCGGCCGGCGAGCCCGACCGGACCGTCGAGCGGCCGGTCCGCCCCGACCAGGCCCTCCTCTACCGCTTGTCCGGCGACTGGAACCCGCTGCACGCCGACCCCGAGTTCGCCAAGCTCGCCGGCTTCGACCGGCCCATCCTGCACGGGCTGTGCACCTACGGCATCACGCTCAAGGCGGTCGTGGACACGCTGCTCGGCGGGGACGTGAGCCGGGTGCGGTCGTACACCACCCGGTTCGCCGGAGTCGTGTTCCCCGGCGAGACCCTGCGCATCCGTATGTGGCGCGAGGGGGAGGGGCGGGTGCGGGTCGCGGTGGGCGCGGTGATGGGGGTCCCCCCGCTCGAGCGAAGCCGAGAGTGGGGGAGGGCCGGCGCGCCGGTCCTCGCCGACACCGTCGTCCAGCACTCCTGACAACACTCCTGATCCAGCCAGCAGTCGAGGGGAGAGCCGCACCATGCGCGCAGCCGTACTGCACGAGATCGGCCAGGAAAAGCTCGAGGTCCACGACGACGTCGAAGCCGTGGGCTTCGGCCCCGGCAAGGTCAGGGTCCGGGTGCGCGCCACCGGGCTGTGCCACTCGGATCTGTCCGCGATGAGCGGCGTACTGCCGCAGCCCGGGCCGTTCGTGCCCGGCCACGAGGGCGCGGGCGAGATCCTCGAGGTCGGCGACGGGGTGCGCCAGGTGAAGCCCGGTGACCGGGTCGTCCTGTGCTGGCTGCCCGCCTGCGGCGCCTGTCCGGCCTGCAAGCGTGGCCAGACCCAGCTGTGTCTGGCCGGGTTCATGAACGCCGGCACCCCGAACTTCAAGCGCCTCGGCGCAGACGTCTTCGGCTTCGCGGGCACCGGCACCTTCGCCGAGGAGGTCGTGGTCGACGCAGGCTGCGCCGTGCCCCTCCCGGAGGACGTGCCCTTCGACGTCGCGGCCCTGATCGGCTGCGGGGTCACGACCGGGCTCGGCGCCGCCCTCAACACCGCCGATGTGGAGGCCGGTTCGTCGGTCGCCGTGATCGGCTGCGGAGGCGTCGGCATCTCGGCGGTGCAGGGGGCGCGGCTGAAGGGCGCCGCGGAGATCGTCGCCGTGGACCCCGTCGCCTCCCGCCGCGAGGCCGCCCTGAGGTTCGGCGCCACGAAGGCCGTCTCGCCCGAGGAACTGGCCGACGCCAAGCAGCAGGTCACCGGCGGCGAGGGCTTCGACTACGTCTTCGAGGTCGTCGGCAGGTCCGCCACCGCCCGCACCGCCTACGAGAACACCCGGCGCGGCGGCACCCTCGTCGTGGTCGGCGCGGGCGCCCTGGACGACTTCCTCCAGCTCAACATGTTCGAGCTGTTCTTCGACGAGAAGCGCATCCTGCCGTCCATGTACGGCGGCGGGGACGTGCTGCGCTCCTACGAGCGCGCGATCGCCCTGTGGCGGGCCGGCCGGATCGACCTGGCGGGCCTGATCACCCACCGGGTGCCGCTGGCGGAGATCAACGAGGCACTGGACCAGATGCGTACCGGGACCGCCCTGCGTACGTGCATCGAGATCTGAGGACTCCACCGATGTCACTGCCACTGGAAGGGCTGTCCGCCGTCGTCACCGGCGCCGGGCGCGGACTCGGCCGGGCCGAGGCCCTCGAACTCGCCCGGCTCGGCGCGGCCGTCGTCGTCAACGACTACGGACAGCCGGGCCGGGACGGTTCCGGCGCGGCCTCCGCGGGCCCCGCCGAGCAGGTCGTCGCCGAGATCCGGGCGGCCGGCGGCACGGCCCGCGCCCACACCGGGGACGTAGCCGACTTCGAACAGGCCGGGGAACTCGTCGAGCTGGCCGTCGCCGAGTACGGCAGACTCGACATCCTCGTCAACAACGCGGGCATCCTGCGCGACCGCATGGTCTTCTCCATGACCGAGGACGAGTGGGACTCGGTGGTCCGGGTCCACCTCAAGGGCCACTTCAACACCACCCACTTCGCCGCCGCACACTGGCGGGAGCGGTCCAAGGCGGCCGGGGGACCGGTGTACGGGCGGATCGTGAACACCTCCTCGGAGGCGTTCCTCGCGGGCTCCGCCGGCCAGCCCAACTACGCGGCGGCCAAGGGCGGCATCGTCGGCCTGACCACCTCCAGCGCCCTCGCCCTCGCCCGGTACGGCGTCACGGCCAACGCGATCTGCCCGCGCGCCCGGACCCGGATGACCGAGGACGTCTTCGCGGGCTTCGGGCAACCGGAGGAGGGCCTGGACCCGCTGGCCCCCGAGCACGTCGCCCCGCTCGTCGGCTATCTGGCCGCACCGGCCGCCGCCCGGGTCAACGGCCAGCTCCTGGTCGTACACGGCGGCATGGTCGCGATCATCGAACGGCCGCGGGTGCAGGCGAAGTTCGACAGCAAGCAGGAGACGTTCACACACGACGAACTCGACGCGCTGCTCACCCCGCACTACGCGGACCGGCCGCCGGGGGAGACGTTCGCGGCGGCGGAGGTGCTGGGGCTCAAGCGGGGCTGAGGCACAGAAAGGCCCGGGACGCAGAAAAGAGGGGGTGCCCAGCGGGCACCCCCTCTTCCGTTACGACCGTCAGGCCGCCGCCTCGACGGTCTCCGCGCCCGGCTTGCGGTGCTTGCCGTGCGGAGCCGCCTCACTCTCCTGGGCCGCGATCGGGCCCCGGTGCCGGCCGTGGCCGGCATCCTCGGAGGAGTCGGCAGACAACTGGTCCGTGGTGCTGGTCTCGTTCATCGGAAGAATTCACCCCGTCAACATCATCTTTCGTACAGCCGGGCGAGTGTAACCGGCACACCACGGGCCGAATCCAGGCGCACACGCCAACCGGCACTAGTTCGTTACAAGACGCCCCAGGGGTGCTTGCTGCAACGGCACCGGACGTGTCACCACAGGTTCCGGAGGATCCGGTTCCGGCGGTTTCCGTGACGCCTCGGGCGCCCCGGCAGCCGTGCCGTCCCGGGCCGGACCCTCCGGACCCGCGCCCCCCGATCCCCCCGCTTCCCCCGCTTCCCCCGGTCCTCCCGGGTCCGCGGCGACCCTGCCCCCCGCGGTCCCCGTCTCCCCGGTGGGCGCCGTCAGCTCCGCCACGCCGCACGGGGTCTCCTCCGTGGCGTACGGCAGCCGCAGCACCCCGTCCCGTGTCCACAGGCCGGCGCCGGTCAGCCACCCCTCGGGTGCCGGGAGATGGCTCACCTGCCGCCCGGCCGGCCGCCAGGTCCCCACCCAGCTGCCGAACGGCCCGTCGACGCGCAGCGCCACCGCGCAGTCCTCCGGCATCAGCACCTGCCCCGGCTGGATCGCGAACGGCGTCACCGGGCAGTCCGGCACCCGCAGGCACTCCGGGAAACGCACCGGCAGCGTGCTGCCGAGCACGCCCCAGCCCAATCGTTCCTGCCCCGGCGAGGGCGCGTCCGACGAGATGAGCAGCAGCCCGCTGTCGGGGTCGGCCAGCAGCAGCCGGTCGTCGCTGTCGGCCGCGATCTGGAGCAGTGGCGAGACCTCGGCGCGCGCCAGGTCCACCACGACCGTCTTGACCGGCCCGCCCAGCTCCCGGTCCAGCGCCAGCAGCCGCCCGGCGCGGTCCAGCCACACCCCGCCCGAACAGCGCCCCGGCACCTCGGCGAGCCGCTCCGGACCGAACGCGCCGCCCGCCACCAGCCAGACCACGCTGGAGCGCGGGCCGACGGCGAGGGCGTACGCCCGTGTGCCCCCCGGCGCGGGCGGCAGCAGCGTGAGCCGGGCGCCGGGCTCGGCGCACTCCACCGCGCCCAGCGGCAGCTCGCCGGTGCCGGGCCCGGTCGGGTAGAGCAGCGAGAAGGCGTGCCGGCGCTCGACCAGCCGGTGGATGAGCACCCGGCCGTCGGCCAGCGGCTGCACCTCGGTACCGGGCTCCTCCGGCTGGTTGCCGGGCAGCGGCACCGCGTACGGCTCGGGGCCGTCCAGCGTCCAGCGCTCCGGGAACCAGCAGTCGCCGGCCGGCGCGAGCCGGGCGGCGTACGCCCCGTCTGCCGTGAGGACGCAGGCCACCCGGGGCCTCTCGTCCGTGGCCGGCGGTTCGGTCGCACAGGCCGTCATCGTTCGGTCACCTCCGGCGACGAAGCTAGTTTTCGCACGCACAGACGTGGGACCCGCAGATGGCCGCTTCACACATACGGGTGGCGCAGAAGCGATTCACCTGAGGAAACCGGGGCCCCTGTGCTGAGCGGGACCGGAGCGTGCGGATGCGGTACGGCCCCGCAGACCAGGCAGGTAGCCTTTGCTTCGTGCCCCGTCTGTCTGAAGTCATCGCCGCGCTGGAGAACCTGTGGCCCGCCGAGCGGGCCGAGTCCTGGGACGCGGTCGGCACGGTGGTCGGCGACCCGGACCAGGAGGTCACCCGGGTCCTGTTCGCCGTGGACCCCGTGCGGGAGATCGTCGACGAGGCGGTGAAACTCAGCGCCGACCTGCTGGTCACCCACCACCCGCTCTATCTGCGCGGTACGACGACGGTCGCGGCCACGCACTTCAAGGGCAGGGTGGTCCACACCCTGATCAAGAACGACATCGCCCTGCACGTCGCCCACACCAACGCCGACACGGCGGACCCGGGTGTCTCGGACGCGCTCGCGGGCGCCCTGGACCTCCGTGTCGTACGCCCCCTCGTGCCGGACCCGGCCGATCCGGCGGGCCGCCGGGGCCTGGGCCGGGTCTGCGAGCTGGACCACCCGCTGACCGCCCGCGAGCTGGCCGCCCGGGCCGCCGAGCGGCTGCCCGCCACCGCGCAGGGCATCCGGCTGGCCGGCGACCCCGAGGCCGTCGTCCGCACGGTCGCCGTCAGCGGCGGCTCCGGCGACAGCCTCTTCGACCAGGTCCGCGCGGCCGGCGTCGACGCCTTCCTCACCGCCGACCTGCGCCACCACCCCGTCTCCGAGGCCGTGGCCACCAGCCCCCTCGCGCTGCTGGACGCGGCGCACTGGGCCACCGAGTGGCCCTGGTGCGAGCTGGCCGCGAGCCAGCTCGACGAGATCTCCGACCGCCACGGCTGGGACCTGCGCGTCCATGTCTCCACGACGGTCACCGACCCCTGGACCGCCCACGCGGCGTCCACCACCTCTCATTAACCCAACAGGAGCCCCCAACTGAACGCCGCGCCCGCCGACCAGATCCGACTCCTCGACGTCCAGGCCCTCGACGTCCGTCTCCAGCAGCTCGCGCACAAGCGCAAGTCGCTGCCCGAGCACGCCGAGATCGACTCGCTCACCAAGGACCTCACCCAGCTGCGCGACCTGCTGGTGGCCGCGCAGACCGAGGAGAGCGACACCGCCCGCGAGCAGACGAAGGCCGAGCAGGACGTGGACCAGGTGCGCCAGCGTGCCGTCCGCGACCAGCAGCGCCTGGACTCCGGCGCGGTCACCTCGCCGAAGGACCTGGCCAACCTCCAGCACGAGATCGCCTCCCTCGCCAAGCGACAGGGCGACCTGGAGGACGTGGTCCTGGAGGTCATGGAGCGCCGTGAGAGCGCGCAGGAGCGGGTGCGCGAGCTGACCGAGCGGGTCGGTTCGGTGCAGTCGAAGATCGACGACGCGACCAGCCGCCGGGACGGCGTGTCCGAGGAGATCGACGGCGAGGCCGCCACGGTGACGAAGGAACGCGAGGTGGTCGCCGCCTCCGTCCCCGCCGACCTGCTCAAGCTCTACGACAAGCTGCGCGGGCAGCAGGGCGGCATCGGCGCGGCCAAGCTGTACGCCCGCACCTGCCAGGGCTGCCGCCAGGAGCTGGCGATCACCGAGCTGAACGAGATCCGCTCGGCGGCGCCGGACACCGTCGTGCGCTGCGAGAACTGCAGCCGCATCCTGGTGCGCACGGCCGAGTCGGGTCTGTAAGAGGCAAGGGGCCTGTGGGGTGAGGGAGTTCATCGTCGAGGCCGACGGCGGCTCGCGGGGCAACCCGGGGCCGGCCGGTTACGGCGCCGTGGTGTGCGACGCGGCGACGGGGGAGACGCTGGCGGAGGCGGCCGAGTACCTCGGCGTCGTCACCAACAACGTGGCCGAGTACCGCGGCCTCCTCGCCGGCCTGCGCGCCGCCCACGCCCTCGACCCGGGCGCGTCGGTGCACGTGCGCATGGACTCCAAGCTGGTCGTCGAGCAGATGTCGGGCCGCTGGAAGATCAAGCACCCGGACATGAAGCCCCTGGCGACACAGGCCCGGTCGGTCTTCCCGCCCGACCGGGTCACCTACGAGTGGATCCCGCGCGAACGGAACAAACACGCGGACCGCCTGGCGAACGAGGCGATGGACGCGGGCGCGAAGGGCGAACAGTGGTCGCCTTCGGCGTCCCGGGCCGCCCTGGCCACCGCGCCGGCCGCCCCGGAGCCGTCGGGCCCGCCCGGCGACGCCGTCGCGGGCGCGGCGAGGGCACGTGCGGCCCTGGCGCAGGGCCGGGGGAACGGCGCGGCCGACGTGGCGGACGCGGGCAGGAACGCCGTGGCCGCGGGCGGCGGTACGGCCGACGCGGGGAGCGACGCCGCGGCTGCGGGCGGTCGTGTCGCCGACGAGCAGCACCGGTCGGCCCCGGACCAGCAGCGCACCTCGGCGCCCGGCTGGAGCAGTGCTCCCGACCTCGGCGCCCCCGCCACCTTCGTCCTGCTCCGCCACGGCGAAACCCCCCTGACCCCCCAGAAGCGCTTCTCCGGCAGCGGTGGCACCGATCCCTCCCTGTCCGAGGCCGGGCGTGAACAGGCGCGCCGCGCCGCGGAGGCCCTCGCCCGGCGCGGCACCGTGCAGGCCATCGTCGCCTCGCCGCTCGCCCGTACCCGTGAGACCGCCGGGATCGTCGCCGACCGGCTCGGTCTGGACGTGCTGATCGAAGACGGCCTGCGCGAGACGGACTTCGGTGTCTGGGAGGGCCTCACCTTCGGCGAGGCCCGCGAGCGCCACCCGGACGATCTGAACGCCTGGCTCGCCGACCCGGAGGCCCACCCCACCGGCGGCGGCGAGAGCTTCGCCGAGACGGCCACCCGGATCGCCGCCACCCGGGACAAGCTGGTCGCCGCCTACGCGGGCCGTACGGTCCTGCTGGTCAGCCATGTGACCCCGATCAAGACGTTCGTCCGCCTCGCCCTCGGCGCCCCGCCCGCGTCCCTGTTCCGCATGGAGCTCTCGGCGGCCTCCCTGTCGGCGGTGGCGTACTACGCGGACGGCAACGCCAGCGTCCGGCTCTTCAACGACACGTCCCACCTGCGTCCCTGAGCCCGGCGAGCCCGGCCGCCTCCCGCGCCAGCTGCTCGATCCGGGCCCAGTCCCCGGCGGCCACCGCGTCCGCCGGGACCATCCAACTCCCGCCCACACAGCCGACGTTGGGCAGGGCGAGGTACTCCGGCGCGTTCGCCGGGCCGATCCCGCCGGTCGGACAGAAGCGGGCCTGCGGCAACGGCCCGGAGAGCGACCTGAGGTACGCCGTACCGCCCGCCGCCTGCGCCGGGAAGAACTTCATCTCCCGCACCCCGCGCTCCAGCAGCGCGACGACCTCCGAGGTGGTCGACACCCCGGGCAGGAACGGCACCCCCGACCCGCGCATCGCCGCCAGCAGCGCGTCCGTCCATCCGGGGCTGACCAGGAACCGCGCCCCGGCGGCCACGCACGCGCTCACCTGCTCCGGCGTGATCACCGTGCCCGCGCCGACCACCGCCGCGGGCAGCTCGGCGGCGATCGCGCGGATCGCGTCCAGCGCCGCCGGTGTCCGCAGCGTGACCTCGATCGCGGGCAGCCCGCCCGCCACCAGCGCCCGCGCGAGCGGTACGGCGTCGGCGGCGTCGGAGACGACCACCACGGGCACGACGGGGGCGATATCCATGAGATCCGGAACGGAGGCAGCCGAGGGCGAGGGCAGCGGTGAGGTCATGCCCTCATCGTGCCCAGCAGACGCATTACACGCAATGCATGTTGCGCATGTTGCAATGCAATCGGTTCAGTGGGGCGCCCCTCAGTGGATCTCCTCCACCAGCACGTCCAGCGACCACGCCTTGCCCGTCTTCCCCGGCGCCTCCGCCTCCACGACGTATCCCAGCTCGCGCAGCACCTCCACCAGCTCGGCGGGGTCCTTCGGCGCGGCGCCGGCCGTCAGCAGGCTGCGTACCATCCGGCCCTTGGTCGCCTTGTTGAAGTGGCTGACCACCTTCCGGGTCGGCGCGTGCAGCACCCGTACGGTCGCCGTCCGCCCGGCGACCTCGCCCTTCGGCTTCCAGGCCGCCGCGTACGCCGCCGAGCGCAGATCCAGGACCAGGCCGGCCCCGGCCGCCTCGGGCAGCACCTCGGCCATCGGCGCCCGCCAGTGCGCGCCCAGCGCACCGAGTCCGGGCAGCTTCACACCCATCGAGCAGCGGTACGACGGGATCCGGTCCGTCACCCGCACCGCGCCCCACAGCCCCGAGAACACCAGCAGCGAGCGCGCCGCGCGCTTCTTCGCCGCCGTGTCCAGCGTGGCCAGGCCGAGGGCGTCGTAGAGCACGCCGGTGTAGATCTCCCCGGCCGGGCGGGCGCCGGCGGTCGGCAGGCCGGCGTTCTTCGCGACCTCGCCGCGCAGCCCCTCGCTCAGCCCCAGCACCTCGCGTGCCTTGTCCTCGTCACCGGCGCACAGCTCGACCAGTTCGCCGAGCACCGCCTCCCGTGCGGCGGTCAGCCCGGGCAGGGACAACGACTCCAGCTCCAGCGGGGCACCCGCGCCCGAGTTCGCCTTGCCCTCCGACGGCGGCAACAGGACCAGCACCACGTACTCCTCACGTAGACCTCCGCGACAGCGTACGGCGTGCCACCCACCCCGCCCCGACCTACGCTCGCTGTATGCCCCGCCGCAAGATCCGTGTGACCGGCGCCCCCGAGGCGCCGCTCCGGGCCGCGCTCGCCGCGCTGCGCACCGAGCTGGGCGTCCCGGAGGACTTCCCGCCACCGGCCCGGGCCGAGGCCGAGCGGGTGGCGAAGGCGCCGGCCCGGCCGGCGTACGACGCCACGGACATCCCCTTCTTCACCCTCGACCCGCCCGCCTCCACCGACCTCGACCAGGCCACCCATCTGTCCCGGCGGGGCGCCGGCTACCGGGTCCGGTACGCCATCGCCGACGTCGCCGCCTTCGTCGCACCCGGCGGCGCGCTGGACGCCGAGGCGCACCAGCGGGTCAACACCCTGTACTTCCCCGACGAGAAGGTCCCGCTGCACCCGGTCGTGCTCAGCGAGGGCGCCGCCAGCCTGCTGCCGGACCAGGTCCGCCCGGCCGCGCTGTGGACGCTCGACCTGGACGCGGACGGCCGGACCACCGCCGTCGACGTGCGCCGCGCCCTGGTCCGCAGCCGCGCCAAGCTCCACTACGCGGGCGTGCAGAAGCAGATCGACACCGGGACGGCCGAGGAGCCCGTCGCGCTGCTCAAGGAGATCGGCGAGGCCCGGGAGCGGCTGGAGGTGGAGCGCGGCGGCATCTCCCTCAACGTGCCCGAGCAGGAGATCACCGCACAGAACCACACCTACGTCCTCGGCTACCGCGCCCCGCTGCCCGCCGACGGCTGGAACGCCCAGCTCTCCCTGCTCACCGGCATGGCCGCCGCCGAGCTGATGCTCGCCCACGGCACCGGCGTGCTGCGCACCCTCCCGGCCGCCCCCGACGGCGCCGTGGCCCGGCTGCGGCGTACCGCGACCGCGCTCCGCATCGACTGGCCGCACCATGTGTCGTACGCGGCCCTGATCCGTTCCCTCGACCCGTCCGACCCGCGCCACGCGGCCTTCCTCCAGGAGTGCACGACCCTGCTGCGCGGCGCCGGCTACACGGTCTTCCGGGGCGGCGTCCTGCCCGCGATCACCACGCACGCCGCCGTCGCCGCCCCCTACACCCACTGCACCGCCCCGCTGCGCCGCCTCGCCGACCGCTACGCCGCCGAGATCTGCCTCGCCGCTGTCGCCGGCCAGGCCCCGCCCGACTGGGTGCTCGCCGCACTCGACGCCCTGCCCCGGCAGATGGCCGAGGGCTCCCGCGTCGCCGGCACGGTCGAGCGCGCGTGCGTGGACATCGTGGAGGCGGCCCTGCTGAAGGACCGGGTCGGGGACGTCTTCGACGCCTGTGTGGTGGACGTCGAGGAGCGTCAACCGACCGTCGGCACCGTGCAGTTGATCTCCCCGGCGGTCATCGGCCGTATCGAGGGCGACCACCTCCCGCTGGGCGAGCGCCTGCGCGTACGGCTCACCCGGGCCGACCCGGGCACGTCGAAGATCCTGTTCACGGCCGTGTGAGCGCCCGGACGAGGCCGCCGGGATCGTCGGCGTGCAGCCGTACGACGCTGACCTCCCTCCGTTTGCCGAGCAGCGTCAAGTGCGTCACGGGCCCGGCGAGTTCGAGGGTGACGGAGGTCCGGGAGCCGACCGCCGGGTCCAGTCGGCCGGCGGCGCGCTCGTGGGGTGCAGTGCCGGTAGCCGTTCGAACGGGCTTCAGGCTCGGGCAGCAGGCCCAGGCGGTGGTGGTGCCGCACGGTGCGCGTCGTGACCCCGACGGCGGCGGCGAGTTCTCCGATCCGCATGGGACCAGTGCAGACGTTGACGTCGCGGCAGGGTCAAACGGTGACGGAAGCGGAGGAGGGGACGGCCCCGGCCTTCTTGGGCGCGGGGGCGCCGAGCCAGTCTTCCAGTGCCTGGGGCAGCCCCTTGGCGTCCTCCGTCTCCGCGTCGGCGGCCCACGCCACGAAGCCGTCCGGGCGTATGAACAGCGCCCCGAGGCCGGGCCGGTCCGGGCAGGCGAGGGTGCGGATCTGCAGCCGGTCGCCGTAGCCCCCGGCCCGTTCGCGCAGTGCGGGGTCGTCCGCGAGGTCGAGGAGCAGGGCGCGGCCGGTGTGCAGGTGGTCGCCGAGCCGGGTGCCGTCGGAGAGTACGAGGTCGGGCGCGCTCGCGCCGGTCAGCGGGTGGTCGCCGGGCAGGTCGTAGCGCTGCCAGACGCCGGAGATCTTCGTGACGAGGTATGTCGTGCCGGTGGTGGTCAGTGCCAGGTCGCTCATCACCCGGCGCAGGGCGCGGGCGTGCCGGTCGGGGCGCATGACCGCGATCTGGGCCCGGGTCCAGTCGAGCACCCAGGCGCCGAGCGGGTGCCGTTCGGCGGTGTAGGTGTCCAGCAGGGACTCGGGCGCGCGGCCGCGTACGACGGCGGCGAGCTTCCAGCCCAGGTTCATCGCGTCCCCGAGGCCGAGGTTGAGCCCCTGCCCGCCGAACGGCGAGTGCACGTGCGCCGCGTCACCCGCGAGCAGCACCCGGCCCTTGCGGTAGTCGGTGGCCTGGCGGGCGTTGTCCGTGAACCGGGTGACGCTGTGCACCTGGGTGATGGTGACCTCGGGCACCCCGGACACCCGGCGCAGGCTGGTCTGCAACTCCTCCTTGGTGACGGGTGCCGTGCGGTCCGCCGGGGGTCCGTCGAACTCCACGGTGAGGATCCGGCCCGGGAACGGCCCGTGGACGTACGTCCCGGTGTCCGTCGTGTTCCAGCCCTCGCGCAGCCGCTCGTCACCGGTCAGCTCCACGATCGCCTGATAGCCGGTGATCTCCGGGGCGGTGCCGGGGAAATCGAACCCGGCGGCCTTGCGGACCGTACTGCGCCCGCCGTCACAGCCGACCAGCCAGCCGGCGTGGATCGTTCCCTCGCTGGTGTGTACCGCGACCCCGTCCGCGTCCGCGTCGAAGCCGGTCAGCTCCACGCCCCGGCGCACCTGAACCCCGAGCCGTTCGGCGCGCCGGGCCAGGATCCGCTCCAGCGCGGCCTGCGGCACGCCGAGCCCCGTGTCGCCGGCGGGGCCGACCTCGGCCCAGGCGGGGTCGGAGCCGTCGAACAGGTCCTTGGTCATCATGATCCCGGCGAAGTGCCCGGCGAACTTGGGCGGCAGCTTGGCCTCGCCGTCCTCGCCCCTGAAGGCACGGATCCGCTCGCGCGCCGCTTCCCACACCGCCGTCAGTTCGGGCAGCAGCCCGCGCCGGTACAGGGCGACCGCGCTCGGGACGTTGATCGCGCCCGCCTTGATCGTCTCGTCCACCTCGGGCAGTCGTTCCACGACCAGCACCCGCGCTCCGCCGAGCCGCAGTTCGCAGGCGAGGAACAGTCCGACGGGCCCAGCGCCCGCCACCACCACGTCGTAATCGATCGTCGTCATGGACCTAACTGTAGTCACTAAAAGTTTTGAGTGGCTATAGTTTTCCCATGGATGAGGAACTTTCGCTCAGGGAGCGCAAGAAACGGGCCACGCGGCAGCGGATCTCGGACATCGCCACGGAGCTGTTCGCCGAGCGCGGCTTCGACGCGGTGACGGTCGCCGAGGTCGCGCGCGCGGCGGGCGTCTCCGCCATGACGGTCTTCAACTACTTCCCGCGCAAGGAGGACCTGTTCCTCGACCGCATCCCGCAGGCCGCCGAACTCTTCGCCGGAGCCGTGCACGACCGCGCCCCCGACGAGTCCCCGCTCGCCGCCCTGCGCCGCCTCGCGCTCCGTCTCCTCGACGAACGGCACCCGCTGAGCGGGGTGGGGGAGCGCTACCCGCGCTTCTACCGGATCGTCGTCGCCTCCCCGGCCCTGCGCTCCCGGGCCCGGGAGGGTGTGGAGGAGGTGGAGCGGGCACTCGCGACCGCCCTCGCGCAGGCGGACACGGCCGACCCGGACCTCCTGGCGGCCGTGACCGTCGCGGCCTACCGCACGGTCTTCGTCGCCTCCGCCCGCCGTCTGCTGGCCGGCGACCCGGTGGCCGAGGTGGCCCGGGACCACCGGGCCCGGCTGCAGACGGCGTTCGCGTCGCTGGAGCGGGCGAGCGCCGAGGACGGGCCCCGGTAGCGGGAGCCGCGTCCGGCGGGCATGGAAGCGCACCCCGGAGGCGTTGCACCCATGGGCGCGGGACGACAAGGCAAGGGGGTGCCCGATGGCGGCGGAGCAGGCGCTGTGGACCAGGGCGCGGCTGGGCCGCTGTGGACCCCCGCTGGACCTGCTGACCGCCAACTTCCGGCAGCACGTCTACGCCCCGCACGCCCACGAGGAGTACACCGTCGGCGTCTGCGTAGGCGGCTTCGAGGTGATCGACTATCGGGGCGGCCGCATCCACACCGGACCGGGCACGATCGTCGTCCTCGACCCCGGCGAGATGCACACCGGCGGCCCCGGCAACCCCACCGACGGCTACGCCTACCGTGCCCTGTACGCCGAGCCGTCGCTGCTGGCCGACGGAATCCTCGGCGGCCTGCCGTACTTCCGCGAACCCCTTCTCGAAGACCCCCAACTCGCCGCCGCGCTCCGCCTCGCCCACACCGAACTCAGCGTCTGCCCCGACCCCTTGGAGGCGGAGTCCCGCGTGCCCTGGCTGCTGACGGCGCTGGCCCGCCGCCACTCCACGGCCCGATCCGGGCCCGGCCTGGTCCCCGGCGCGGCCACCGTCGCCCTGACCGTCCGCGACCGCCTGGCCGACGAGCTCACCGCCCCGCCGACGCTCGCCTCCCTCGCCGCCGACCTGGGCCTGTCCCGCTACCAGCTCCTGCGGGCCTTCCGTACGACGATGGGCATACCCCCGTACGCCTGGCTCGCCCAGTACCGGGTGACCCGGGCCCGTGCGCTGCTCGCCGCCGGACTGCGCCCGGCCGAGGTGGCGGGACTGGTGGGCTTCGCCGACCAGGCGCATCTGACCCGCTGGTTCCGCCGGGTGCTCGGGGTGACCCCGGCGGCGTACCGCAACAGCGTTCAAGACGCGCCCTGAGGGTGTGGCCGAAACTCGGCGCATGACTGCACGCGGCTGGTTCCTGTTCTCCCTGATGGGAGTGGTCTGGGGCATCCCCTATCTGATGATCAAGGTGGCGGTGGACGAGGTGTCGCCGCCGGTCGTGGTGTTCACGCGCTGCGCGCTCGGCGCGGTCCTGCTGCTCCCCGTAGCCCTGCGCCAGGGCGGCCTGCCCGGGACGGTACGGGCCCACTGGCGCCCCCTGCTGGCCTTCGCGGTGCTGGAGATCATCGTCCCCTGGTTCACCCTCACCGACGCCGAACGGCACCTGTCCAGCTCGACGGCCGGTCTGCTGATCGCGGGCGTGCCGATCGTGGGCGTGGTCGTGGCCCGCGTACTCGGCGACACGGAACACCTGGGGCCCCGCCGCCTCACGGGCCTGGCCCTGGGCCTGGGTGGCGTGACGACCCTGACCCTTCCCCATCTGACCGGCGGTGACGCCCGCTCCCTGGCCGAGGTGCTGGTGACGGTCCTGGGCTACGCGACCGCGCCCCTGATCGCCGCGCGCCGCCTCAAGGACGTCCCGACCCGGCACCTGACGGCGGCCTGTCTGACCCTGGCGGCCGTCGCCTACGCCCCCGTGGCCGCCATGACGTACCCCTCCTCCGTCCCCTCCGCCCAGGTGCTGGCGGCCCTCGCCGGCCTGGGCGTGATCTGCACGGCCGTGGCCTTCGTGGCGTTCCTGGAGCTGATCAAGGAGGCCGGTCCGACCAGGGCGACTGTGATCACGTACGTCAACCCGGCGGTAGCGGTGGCGGCGGGCGCGATCTTCCTGAGCGAACCGCTGACGCCGACGGTCCTCGTCGCGTTCTCCCTGATCCTGGCGGGCTCGGTGCTGGCCACGGCCGCTGCCGGTCCACGGCACGGTCGGCGCCCGGTACCATGGTCGACACGGCAGACGAGCCGGGCGGGCGGCCGCGTGGAGTCCCCCTAGGGGCTTCCCGAGGAACGTCCGGGCTCCACAGGGCAGGGTGATGGCTAACGGCCACCCGGGGTGACCCGCGGGACAGTGCCACAGAAAACAGACCGCCCGGCGCTCAGGCGCTGGGTAAGGGTGAAACGGTGGTGTAAGAGACCACCAGTGCCCAGGGCGACCTGGGCAGCTAGGTAAACCCCACCCGGAGCAAGGTCAAAAGGAAACACCCCGGTGTTTCTGCGCGGACGTTCGAGGGCTGCCCGCCCGAGTCCGCGGGTAGACCGCACGAGGCCGGCGGCAACGCCGGCCCTAGATGGATGGCCGTCGCCCCGGGCTCCGCGAGGAACCCGGGGAACAGAACCCGGCGTATAGCCCGACTCGTCTGTCCGCTCAGGCCGCGCCCCGGCCCACTGGGGCGATCACCTGCTTCCGCTCTTCCTGCCAGCCGTCCTCGTCATCCGGGACAGACAGGACCACCGGGCGAGCCCACCCACGGCAAGAGCGGCGAGGACGGCGCCCCAGTCGATGACGTGGGGCAACCCGGGAAAGAAGGCGAAGAAGCCGAGCGTGGCGACGAGTCCCACGAGGAACGCGACGACCCCGGCACGCTGCCGCCGGGCTTCCGCAGCCTGGTCCGCGTCCTGCCTTTGTTGCTGCTCGACCATGAAGGACTCACTTCGTGACGTGGTGGCACTGACTCACGCGGCGCACTCCGTTGACGTAGAGGTGGGCGCACGCCTTGCCGTAACGAGGTAGCGACTGCGGGGAGTTGTTCCGCATCGGGTCGATCTTGCACTTGTTGTGCGTCTTCCCGCGTGACGTTCGGTATGTCCGATTGTTGGTGTCGGCGTAGGTGAAGTCGATGCGCCAGTTGCAGAATCCGCTGCTGAGGGCTGCGACGAAGGCGCAGTCCACGCCCGCGTTCTGGTACGTGATCCGCCTGCCGCTGCCGCGGATGATGTGCGTGAACATGCATCCTGTCGGAACCTTCACCGTCGCACCGCCCACGCTGTACTCAGAGGAGAGCGGGCTGACGTGTAGAAGCAACAGCTCGGGCAGCCCCCGAGTGGGGGACACAGTGGGGGCGGAAGAGGGGGCCCAGTGCGACCAGGCCTTTGAAGGAGTTGCCGCCCCGGCGGGAGGGCGCCGGGCACCCGGACACGAACCGTCCGCTCGGGCCGCCCGGCCAGCCCGCCAGGCACAGGGCCACCTCGTACGCGAGCGTGGCGCCCATGCTGTGGCCGAGGAACAGCCTCCGCCCGGCGTGGGGAGGGTCCTCGAGCGCCTGGGCGATCAACGCCGCGGACAGCGGGTTCCCGTAGCCGGCGCAGCCGCCCGCATGCGGGAAACAGGCCAGTTCGCGTCGGCGTGGCCCGCGGCCGTATGGAAGCGGCGCACCCAGACGTCCGGCCGTTCACGTGCCATCCCGCGGTCGCCCCGTTCCCGCCGTCGGACGGCACTCCGGCCGGATCCCGACCCCGATACCGCTCCCGCGACCCCGGCGCCGGTCACGCCGGCGGTGACAGCGGGCGCTCCCGCACCCCCTTCAGGTGCTGCTCGAACACCTCCTGCGCCTGCGGTGTCAGGGACCGCAGGGCCACGAGCGCGGTGATGGCCACGTCGCACAGCTCCCGCTGCACGTCCTCCCAGGTGTGGGAGAAGCCCTTGCGGGGGTTGTCGCCGGTCGCGCCTATGACCGCCTCGGCCACCTCGCCGACCTCCTCCGACAGTTTGAGGACGCGCAGCAGGGCGCCCTGTGTGCCGGTGTTCGTGCGGTTCGCTTCCAGCCGGGTGAGGAGTTCGTCGATGACCGGCCAGAGGGCGGCGGCGGTGTCCTGATCGTCCATGCCCCGCAGCCTGCCACGCCGGGCAGGAGAAACCCTCGGCTACTCCTCGAACAGCGTCTCCTGCTTGCCCTCGGCCTTCGCCCGGACCCGGCAGTTCCGTGCCCCCACCACCGCCGCCGTGACCGCAGCCGTGGCTCCCAGGGCCACCGGGACCATCCACCCCCGGTCGAAGACATGGCCGAGGGCATGGTCCAGGGAGAGGCGGCCGGGGCCGGTGACACCGAGGCCGGCCGCCGCCAGGCCCAGGCTCGCCGCGTACTCGTAGCCGCCCGACTGGGCGAAGAAGCCGTTGGGTACGTGGACCGCCGCCGCTCCCGCCATCGCGCCGGCCGCCGCCGCGCCCGCCGCCGGGGTCGCCAGGCCCAGGGCGAGAAGGGCGCCACCGCCGGCCTCCGCGAGACCCGCCGCCGTAGCGCTCGCCTTGCCCGGCGTGTAACCGACGGACTCCATGAACTGGCCGGTGCCCTCCAGACCGTGCCCGCCGAACCAGCCGAACAGCTTCTGCGCGCCGTGCGCGGCGAGCACCCCGCCGGTCCCCAGCCGGAGCAGCAGCAGGCCCAGATCACGTCGGTCGAAACAGCTCACGGCGACTCCCATGCAGACTCGCGGGCGGAGAGGAGAGGATGAGGAGAGAACAGGGGAGGGGCGGACGCATGTGTACGGGGCCTCCCGTGCCTCCACCGTCGCAGGTCTCACTCCTATGGGCCCGCTGGGAAGGGCGTTCGGGTGGCGGGTCCGGCGCGGCGGTGTGAGCCTGGCGCCATGACGATCAAGCCAGCCAACCTCAGCGACCCGGCCGTCCGGGCCTTCGTCAACGCCGTCAACGCCCACGACCGCGAGGGCTTCATGCAGCTCCTCGCGCCCGGCGCGACCATGTCCGACGACGGTTCCGACCGCGACCTCGCCGACTGGATCGACCGGGAGATCTTCTCCTCCAACGGCCACCTGGACGTCGAGCGGGAGTCCGACGGCGGCCGGTCACTGGTCGCCCGCTACCGCAACGACACCTGGGGCGAGATGCGCACCGCGTGGCGCTTCACCGTTGAGAGCGACGAGCGGATCTCGCGCTTCGAGACCGGGCAGGCGTAGGCGTAAGCGGTCCCGCCGAGGCTCTCGTACTCGGTCCCGCCCGGCCTCTTGTCTTCGCGTGCGCTTCAACTCCTGGCGTCCTCAGGCATGGAGACCACCAGGACACCGGGACGCAGCGGGATCGACGTGCGCGCGCTCGGCTTCGGATGCCGGGCCATCGGTGGATGGGGTCGGAGGTTCTGGGCGCCCGCTGTGGGCGCGGCCACAAGCTGGGGAGGAACCTTTGAGCCACCCTGAGTAAAGGATGTGTTAGGCCTAGGAAACCGGGGTAACTCATCGGATTTTCATAACGCGGCAAATTCCAGGCCGTCATGGCCGTCGGTCAGGGAAGTCGCTGCTGGGCGCGGTGTACGGTCCCGGAGTGCGTGAATGTTCCCGGCTCAGTCGGCGTGCCGTCCTCGGTCTGACGGCCGCCGCCCTTCCCCTGTCCACGGCCGCCGAGGCCGCGGCCGCCCCGTCCACCGTCATCGGGGGTGAGCGGCTGGCCCGCACCGGCGTCCAGGTGCGCGGTGCCTCCAGGCTGCCCGCGAAACTCACCGCCCGCTCCTGGCTGATCGCCGACGCCGACAGCGGCGAGGTGCTCGCCGCCAGCAACGCCCATCGGCGGCTCGCACCCGCGTCCACGCTGAAGATGCTGTTCGCGGACGCGGTGCTGCAGCAGTTCGGCCGCACCGAGCGGTACACGGTCAAGGACGCCGACCTCGCCGACATCCCGGCCGGCTCCAGCCTGGTCGGCATCAAGCCCGGTATCACCTACACCGTCGAGCAGCTGTGGCAGGGCGTGTTCCTGCGCTCCGGCAACGACGCCGTGCACGTGCTGTCCCACATGAACGGCGGGATCGCCAAAACCGTCGCCGAGATGCAGGCCAAGGCCGAGGACCTGCAGGCCCTGGACACCCATGTGGTCAGCCCCGACGGCTTCGACCACCCGGGCCAGATCTCCTCGGCGTACGACCTCACGCTCTTCGCCCGCCACGGCCTCAAGAACGCCGACTTCCGCGGCTACTGCGGCACCAGGACCGCCGACTTCCCGGCGGGCGGCAAGAAGACCTTCCAGATCCAGAACACCGACCGCCTGTTGACCGGGGCATGGGGTCTGAAGACATACGACGGCCTGATCGGTGTCAAGAACGGCTACACCAGCAATGCCGGCAACACCTTCACCGGCGCCGCCACCCGGGGCGGACGCACCCTGCTGGTGACGGTCATGCATCCCGCCGAGGGCAGCAACGCCGTCTACGAGCAGACGGCCGCGCTGCTCGACTGGGGCTTCGGGTACGGGCGTACGGCGCAGGCCGTGGGCATGCTGGTCGATCCGCTCAGCGAGGGCGGCGCGAAGGCGGGCCCGGCACCGGGCTCCAAGGCGACCCGGGCGGCGGGCGACTCCGGCTCGTCGTCCGACGGCGGCCCGTCCGCCGGGCGGCTGGTGGAGGGCGCCGGAGGTACGGTGCTACTGCTGGCGGCGGCGGGGGCCTGGGCGGCGAAGCGGCGCCGCAGGGCAGTCGCGGCCGCGGCGCCGGCCGAGGCGGAGGCGGAGACGGGCGGCGAGCCGACGGAGACCGGCAGCGGCAGACACCGGCGCTGAACGTACGGCGGCCGTTCCAGCGACCGGTGCGTACCCCGCGTCCCGCGCGAGGTCCACCCCCAACTCCGGCCCGGTGGAACGGCCGCCGCCTCCCCCCTCGGTATGGCCTGCGGAATCCACGCGCTCCAACTGTGAAGCTCTCGTGGAGGAAAGTTGAGCACAGGTGCTCGACCGGCCGCAATACCGCGGATGCTTGAACTCCGTTTGTGGTAAAGGGTTCAGCCGCGCCCGATGTAGGGCATCGCCGTCGCCAGTACCGTCGCGAACTGCACGTTCGCCGCCGGCGGCAGCTCGGCCATGTGCCGCACGGTCCGCGCCACGTCGGCCACGTCCATCACCGGCTCCGGGGCCACCTCCCCGTTCGCCTGGAGCGCGCCGGTCTGCATCCGGGCCGTCATGTCGGTCGCCGCGTTGCCGATGTCGATCTGCCCGACCGCGATGCCGTACGGCCGCCCGTCAAGCGACAGCGACTTGGTCAGCCCGGTCAGCGCGTGCTTGGTCGCCGTGTAGGCCACCGAGTGCGGACGGGGCGTGTGGGCCGAGATCGAGCCGTTGTTGATGATCCGGCCGCCCTGCGGATCCTGCTCCTTCATCTGCCGGTACGCCGCCTGCGCGCACAGGAACGCACCGTTGAGGTTGGTGTCCACCACGTGCCGCCAGGCGTCGTAGGAGAGTTCCTCGACCGGCACCCCGCCGGGTCCGAAGGTCCCCGCGTTGTTGAACAGCAGGTCCACCCGGCCGAACCGGTCCACCGTCTTCGCGAACAGCGCCGCCACGTCCTCGGGCCGGGACACGTCGGTGCGCACGGCGAGCGAGGCGCCCTGCGGGGACAGCGCTGCCGTCTCCTCCAGCGTCTCGGGGTGCCGGCCGGCCAGCGCGACCGACCAGCCGGCGTTCAGCAGCTCCGCGGCGACGGCCCGCCCGATGCCGGAACCGGCACCCGTGACCACCGCGATCTTCGATTCCCTGTCAGTCATGGCTCCGCAGCGTAGGCGGCAGGTCCGCCATGCGGAATGGCGTGTCCGCCATACGGCGACCGGCGCGACCTCGCTCGTCCGTTCCCCGGTGGTGCGTGCGAGCTGAGAGCATGGGTGCCGGTTCTGTACGACGGGGGAGGACAGGGGAGGGACACATGCCCGAGCACGCGACGGCACCGACACCGGAGCGGGAGCGGGAGCGCCGCGGAGGCATCCCCGCAGCCCCCTCGCCGGCCGCCGCCACCCGCCGCACCGGTCTGCTCGTCACGTTCGTGCTCGGCGGCCTCACCGCGACACCCCCGCTCGCGATGGACATGTACCTGCCGTCGCTGCCCGAGGTCACCACGTCCCTGCACGCCCCCGCCGCCACGGTCCAGCTCACCCTCACCGCATGCCTGGCCGGCATGGCGCTCGGACAGCTGGTCGTGGGCCCGATGAGCGACCGCTGGGGCCGCCGCCGGCCGCTGCTCGCGGGCCTCGCGGTCTACGTCCTCGCGACCGCCCTGTGCGCGTTCGCGCCGAACGTCGAGACGCTGGTCGCCTTCCGGCTCGAGCAGGGTCTCGCGGGCGCGGCCGGGATCGTCATCGCCCGCGCCGTCGTCCGCGACCTGTACGACGGCGTCGCCATGGCCCGCTTCTTCTCCACCCTGATGCTGATCTCCGGTGCCGCGCCCGTCGTGGCGCCGCTGATCGGCGGGCAGATCCTGCGGGTAACCGACTGGCGGGGCGTGTTCCTGCTGCTCACCGCGGTCGGCGCGGTGCTCGCCGCGCTCGTCTGGCTGCGCCTGCCGGAGACACTGGCGCCGGCCGACCGGCACCGCGGGGGAGCGAAGGAAGCCCTGCGCACGATGCTCACCCTCCTCGCCGACCTGCCCTTCACCGGCTACACCCTGGCCGGCGGCTTCGCCTTCGCCGCGCTGTTCGCCTACATATCCGCGTCCCCCTTCGTCATCCAGGAGATCTACGGCGCCTCCCCGCAGACCTTCAGCCTGCTCTTCGGCCTCAACTCGGTCGGTCTGGTGGCCGCCGGGCAGGTCAACGGCAAGGTGCTGGTCGGCCGGGTCGCCCTGGAGAAGGTGCTGGCCTGCGGCCTGACGGTGATCGTGCTCGCCGCGACGGCCCTGCTGCTGATGGCCACGGGAGCCTTCGGCGCGGTGGGCCTGCCCCCCATCGCGGCCGCCCTCTTCGTCCTCATGTCGGCGATGGGCATCACCCTCCCCAACACCCAGTCCCTCGCCCTGCTGCGCACCCCGCACGCCGCCGGCTCCGCATCGGCGCTGCTCGGCACCACCTCCTTCCTCGTCGGCGCGGTCGCCTCACCCCTCGTCGGCGTCGCCGGCGAGCGCACCGCCGTACCCATGGCGCTCGTCCAACTGGCCGGGGCACTGGTCGCGGCGGCCTGCTTCGTGGGAATGTGCCGTCCCTGGAACACACGGGGGAACACCCGTGCGGGGTCGGAGGGAGACGAGAACTGAGCGCACCCAGACTGCGCGCCGACACACCGCAACGGGCCGGGCTCGACCCGGCCGCCGTCGAGCACCTGGTCGGCGAGGTGCACGCCCTCACCGCCGGCGACCACCCCTGGGCGGCCGGCGCCGTCGCCCTGGCCGGCCGCGGACCCGTGATCGCCGTGGCCGAGGCCGCGGGCTGGGCGGTGCGCTACGCCGCCTACGACCCCGAGACCGACAGCGGCGTCGAACTGCCGCCCGAGGCCCGGGTCCCGGCCACCGTGCACACGCCCTTCGACCTGGCCTCCCTGACCAAGCTGTTCACGTCCGTGGCGGCGGTGCAGCAGATCGAGCGCGGCACCCTCGGCATGGACGCCCGGGTCGGTGACTACCTGCCCGACTTCCACGCGGCGGCCGCGCACGGCATCACCGTCCGCCAACTCCTCACCCACACCTCCGGGCTGCGCCCCGAACTCCCGCTGTACGACTGCCCGGACGACGCCACGCGGCTGTCCCTGCTCCGGGCCGAGTCCCCGACGGCCGAGCCGGGCACGTACACGTACTCCGACCTGAACATGCTCCTGCTCCAGTTCGCGCTGGAACGCATCACCGGCCGCACCCTCGACGTCCTGATCGAGGACGGCATCACCCGCCCCCTCGGCATGACCGCGACCCGTTTCGGGCCCTGTCCCGGCGCGGCGGCCACCGAGGACCAGCGGCGGCCGTGGGCCAAGGCGGACCGCGGGATGCTGCGGGGCGTGGTCCACGACGAGAACGCCTGGGCGTTGGGCGGGGTGGCCGGCCACGCGGGCCTGTTCTCCTCGGCCCCCGATCTGGCTGTCTTCTGCCGCACCCTGCTGGCCGGCGGCTCCTACGGCCCCGCCCGCATCCTCGGCCCCGACTTCGTCGAACTGCTCCTGACCCCACCGGGCCTGGGCTTCGCCGTGGACCAGCCCTGGTTCATGGGCGCCCTGGCGGGCAACGGCGCGGCGGGCCACACGGGCTTCACCGGCACGTCATTGGTCCTGGACCCGGCGACGGACACCTTCCTCATCCTGCTGGCCAACACGGTCCACCCGAACCGCCGCCCGCCGAACAGCGCCCCGAGGGCGGCACTGGCGACACGACTGGCGAGGGCGGCGATCTGACCCCGCCGTCCCCTCGCCCCGCTCCGCCCCGGAGGCCGGTGCCCTGCGCGCCCGGGACGGCCCCGAGCCACCACCGACGGTCCGTTCCCAGCGGCCGGAGCGCCCCCCCAGCCCGTGCAACGGTGCGAGCCTCCTCGCCGAAGCGGCGCCCGGGCCGGACCCCGGGCCGGACCCCGTGGCTGCCCTTTCAGCCGAGCGAGTCGGGTGGCGGGCGGGCCTGGGGGCGGAGCCCCCAGGGGGGTCGCGTCGGTGCCGGGCGCCTTAGAATCACCGGGTGAACGCCCCCGTACCACCGGCCGACGCCCTCCGCAGGAGCCTCGCCGATCTGCTCGACGGACTCCCGCCCAAGCAAGCCGCCGCAGCCGTGGAGCGGCTCATCGCCAACTACCGGGGCGACACCCCCACCACCGCGCCGATCCTCCGCGACCGCGCCGACGTCGCCGCCTACGCCGCCTACCGCATGCCGGCCACCTTCGAGGCCGTCCGCCACGCACTGGGCGCCTTCGCCGACGCCGCCCCCGACTGGGCGCCCGGCAGCCATCTGGACGTCGGCGGCGGCACAGGAGCCGCGACCTGGGCCGTCACCGCGACCTGGCCCGGCGAGCGCAGCGTCACCGTGCTGGACTGGGCCGAACCCGCCCTCGCCCTCGGCCGGGAGATCGCCGCCGCCAACCCGGCCCTCGCGGGCGCCCGCTGGCAGCGCGCCCGGATCGGCGCCGGTCTCACCCTGGACGACGCCGACCTGGTCACGGTGTCGTACGTCCTCAACGAACTCTCCGAGCCCGACCGTGCCGCACTCGTCGACGCCGCTGCCGCCGCCGCGCCGGTCGTGGTGATCGTGGAGGCCGGCACCCCGGCCGGCTACGCCCGCGTCATCGAGGCCCGCGACCGGCTGATCCGCGCCGGGCTGCACATCGTCGCCCCCTGCCCGCACAGCGCCGCCTGCCCCATCGAGCCTGGCAAGGACTGGTGCCACTTCTCCGCTCGGGTGAGCCGCTCCTCCCTGCACCGCCAGATCAAGGGCGGCACCCTGCCCTACGAGGACGAGAAGTTCTCCTACGTCGTCGCCAGCCGCCTGCCCGCCGAGCCGGCCCCCGCCCGGGTGGTCCGGCGCCCGCAGATCCGCAAGGGCCAGGTGCTCCTCGACCTGTGCGAGGCCGACGAGCGACTGGCCCGCACGACGGTCACCAAGCGCCACGGCGACCTCTACAAGGCGGCCCGGGACGCCGACTGGGGGGACCCGTGGCCACCGCCGGACGTGGACGCGTAGCCCGCCGGGCTTGTTAGCGTCGCCCCATGGTCAAGAAGCCTGCCCCCGACGCCGGCCGCCGCAGCGAGAAGTCCCGCCGGGCGATCTACGACGCCGCCCTCGCCCTGGTCGGCGAGGTCGGCTACCCCAAGACCACCATCGAGGGGATCGCCGCCCGGGCCGGGGTCGGCAAGCAGACGATCTACCGCTGGTGGCCCTCCAAGGCGGCCGTCCTGCTGGAGGCGTTCCTCGACCTGTCCACGCAGGCGGCACAGGCGGCGGGGCAGGTGCCGTACACCATCCCGGACACCGGCGACCTGGCCGCCGACCTCAAGGCCGTGCTGCGGATCACGGTGGACCAGCTCCTCGACCCGCGCTTCGAGGCGCCGTCCCGGGCGCTGGCCGCCGAGGGCGTGGTCAACGAGCCCCTCGGCCGCGAGTTCGTCACCAAGCTGCTCGAACCCCAGCTCCAGCTGTACGTCGACCGGCTGCGGGCCGCGCAGCACACCGGAGCGGTGCGGGCGGACGTCGATCCCCGGATCGCCCTGGAGCTGTTCGTGTCCCCCCTCGCCCAGCGCTGGCTCCAGCACACGGCCCCGATCTCGTACGCCTACACGGACACCCTGGTCGACTACGCCCTGCACGGAATCGGACCCCAGACGCCCCGAAGCACGTGAAGATGGGACGATAAGGCATGCTGTCCGCACACCCAGCGAGGCGAGTACCGAGGCGAGGCGATAGATGAGCGCGACGTTCGGCGACCGGTCAGGCCGGCAGGGCAGACTCTCCCAGTGGCTGCGTGGCCGCCGCCCGAAGGAAGCCGCCGGCACCGACGGCCGTGAGGCCCTGCTGCTCGCCGCCGCGGCGGCGGACCTGCCGCTCGCCCCCGCCGCGTACCCCGCCCCCGGCTACCGCTGTTCCTGCGACCGCGTCGGCTGTCCCACCCCGGCCCGGCACCCGGTGTCGTTCGCCTGGCAGACGCAGTCCACCACCGACCGCGCCCAGATCGAGCGCTGGGCCCGGCACCAGCCGCAGGCCAACTTCATCACCGCCACCGGCATGACCCACGACGTCCTCGACGTGCCCCTGCAGGCCGGCCGGGAGGCCCTGGAGCGGCTGCTCGGCGCCGATGTCGAGGTCGGTCCGGTCGCCGAGAGCGACGACGGCCGCATGCTGTTCTTCACCCTCACCCGCGGCACCCCCGAGGACGAGGACGAGTGGTGGCCCTGTGAGCTGGACTGCCACCCCGAGACCATGGACGAGCACCCGGGCCTGCGCTGGCACTGCCGGGGGTCGTACGTCCTCGTACCGCCCGCCCGGCTCCCGGGCGACGACCAGCAGGTCCGCTGGGTACGCGGCCCGGAGCACCCGCTGCCGGACCCGCTCAGCCTCCTGGAGACCCTGACCGACGCCTGCGCCCGGTACACGGGCGCCGAGCACCAGGGCGCGGCCTGGCCCCTCAGGCACTGAGGCCCGGCTACGCGCCCTGCGCCGACGTCAGCCCCGGCACCCGGCCCAGCATGGACACCGCGCCGCTGCCCGCCGGGTCCAGGGCGACCTCGTTCGACATGAACTCCAGGGTCAGGGACTGCTTCACCTCGCCCTCGGTCAGGGCCTGCACGTCCTTGTTCTGGGCCGGCATCGTGGTGCCCGCGGCGACGGTCCGCTTCTCGTAGTGGTGCGTGGTGAAGAACACCAGCGCCCCGCCGTCCGCCGTGCGCAGGGCCAGCGGCGCGTAGTCGCCGCTCGTCAGCGGCTTGTCGATGAACTGCGTGACCAGACCCGGCTTGTGCGCCCGCTGGGCGCGGTTCGCGCGCTCGACGCTCGTGTACGAGCCGTCGGCGAAGGACTTCCCGCCCTTCTGCAGGTACGTCACATAGCCCTGGCTCAGCTTGCCGGGCGCGACGGCGAGCCGAGCCGAGTCGGCCGGTACGGCCTCGGCCCAGCCGTCCTTGTCCGTCGTGAACCTCGGTACGGCGTCCGGCGCGAGGAGCGTCAGATACGCCACCTGCCACCGCTCGCCGAGGCCGTGCCGGGTGAACACCAGCAGCCAGCGGTCGGCGCCCGCCTTGTTGCCCCTGGCGTCGGCGACGAACCAGCGCGGCCAGCCGGCCTTCTTCGGGATCGTGATCCTCACGTCCGACAGCTTCAACGGCACGTGATCCGCGTTGCCCGACGGACTGTTGGTGTGCCCGGCCTTCAGCCGGGCGGCGTCGATGTCGCCGAACGGACCGGTGACGTAGGGCGCGTCGAGGGAGCTGTCGAAGGCCTTGTCGGCCTTGTTGTACGCGGTCGTGAACGCGGTGACCGCCCTGGCGGCCTCGGCGCGGGTGGCCGTGGGGAGCACCTCCCGCTCCCCGTGCACCACCACGCACCCGCTCGCCGTCAGCGACAAAACGGTCAGCGAGGCTGCTATGAGTGCGTTTCGGTCACGCCTGCGGAGCCTGCGCGGGCTGCGATCCCTGCTCATCGGGTCCCTTCACCTTCGCCTTCCCGGAGGCGAACCCTACCGGGGCGAAGAACACCGCGAGCGCCGGGACCAGGTACAGCAGCCACACCGTGACCTGGACCACCGTGGGGTCCGGCTGGAAGTTGAACACGCCCTTGAGCAGGGTGCCGTACCAGCTGTCCGGCGGGACGGCGCCGCTGATGTCGAAGGCCAGGCTGTTGATGCCCGGGATCAGGTCGGCCTCCTGCAGATCGTGGACGCCGTACGCCAGCACGCCCGCCGCGACCACGACCAGCATGGCGCCGGTCCAGGTGAAGAACTTCGCCAGGTTGACCTTCAGAGCGCCCCGGTAGAACAGCCAGCCCAGGAGGACGGCGGTGGCGAGGCCGAGGGCGACACCGATCAGCGGGCGCGGGGTGCCGTCGCTCGCCGCGTGCACCGACGCCCACACGAACAGGGCGGTCTCCAGGCCCTCCCGGCCGACGGCCAGGAACGCGGTGGCCACCAGCGCGCCCGTGCCCATCGCGAGGGCGGCGTCCAGCCTGCCGTGCAGTTCCGACCTGAGATGCCGGGCGGTGCGCCGCATCCAGAACACCATCCAGGTCACCAGGACGACGGCGACGACCGACAGCGAGCCGCCGAGCGCCTCCTGCGCCTGGAACGTCAGCTCCTGGGAGCCGAATTCGAGGGCGCACCCGAAGCCCATCGCGAGGGCGATCGCGATCCCGATGCCGACCCAGATCGGCCTCAGGGCGTCCCGGCGGCCGGTCTTGACCAGATAGGCGATGAGGATGCAGACGACGAGCGACGCCTCCAGCCCCTCGCGCAGGCCGATCAGATAGTTGGAGAACACGGGCTGCTACGCCTCCTTCGTGAACAGCGACCGGCCCCACCAGTCGCCGGAGTCCCGGACGCCGGGGGGAACCGCGAAGACCGCCGACCCCACGTGCTGGATGTACTCGCCCAGGGCGTCGTGCGCGGCCAGCCGGCGCTGCAACGGGATGAACCCCTCGCGCACGTCGCGCTGGTAGGCCAGGAAGAACAGGCCCGCGTCCAGGCGGCCGAGGCCGTCGGTGCCGTCCGTGAAGGAGTAGCCCCGGCGCAGGATGGTGATCCCGCCGTTGGCCTCGGGGTGCGCGAGCCGCACGTGCGCGGTCGGCTTCATCGCCTTCAGGAACGGCTCGTCGTGCTCCTTGGCCCGGCCGGCCGGCGCGCCCTCGCGCTTGTCCCGCCCGAACACGTCCTCCTGCTCCTGGAGCGAGGTCCGGTCCCAGGTCTCGATGTTCATGCGGATGCGCCGGGCGACGAGGTACGACCCGCCCGCCATCCAGTGGGGGCCGTCCGCGCCCCCGGCCCACACGTGCTTCGTCAGCCGGTCGCTCTCGGTGCCCGCGATATTGCGGGTGCCGTCCTTGAAGCCGAACAGATTGCGCGGGGTCTGCGCGTCCGGGGTGGTCGAGGACGTCTTGCCGAAGCCCAGCTGGGACCAGCGCACGGCGACCTTGCCGAAGCCGATGCGGGCGAGGTTGCGGATGGCGTGCACGGCGACCTGCGGATCGTCGGCGCAGGCCTGGACGCACAGGTCACCGCCGGTACGGGCCTTGTCCAGGGCGTCCCCGGGAAAGGCGGGCAGGTCGACGAGGGCCGGCGGCCGTCGGTCCTTCAGCCCGAACCGGTCGAAGAGGGACGGCCCGAAGCCGATGGTCAGTGTCAGCCGGGACGGCCTGAGCCCCAGCGCCTCGCCGGTGTCGTCCGGCGGGGCCTCGGCGAGCCCGCCGTAGGCGCCCTCACCGACCGACCTGCCCGCGGTCATCCGCCGGGCCGCCTCCGTCCAGTCCTTGAGCATCTGGACGAACTCTTCGCGGTCGTCGGTCTTCACGTCGAACGCGGCGAAGTGCAGCCGGTCCTGCACCGGGGTGGTGATACCGGCCTGATGGGCGCCGTGGAACTCCACCGCGCCGCCCGCTTCGGCGGCGGAGGCCGCCTGCGTGTCATCGCCCGCGATCGCCACGGCACCGCCGGCCACGGCGGCACCGAGCGCGAGCCCGGCTCCGCCCCAGCCGATCAGCGCCCGTCGCGAGGGGGTGCTGCCGCCTGCCCCGGCCATGCCTACTTCACCACCGTCGCGGCCAGCTCGGACAGCGGCTCGGCGAGCGCGTTCACCGCGTCCGACAGCTCCTTGCGCTGTTCCCCGCCGACCTTGTCGTAGGAGACGAAGCCGTAGGAGCCCTTGTCCGGGCGGTACTTGTCCAGCAGCGTGTCCAGGGCCGCGAACTGCTTGTCCAGCTCCTTGGCGAGAGCCGGGTCGTTCTTCGCGGCGACCGGCTTCAGCAGCTCGTACGCCTTCTGCGCGCCCTCGACATTGCCCTTGAAGTCGACCAGGTCGGTGTGCGAGTAGAACTCCTCCTCGCCGGTGACCTTGCCCTTGGCGACCTCGTCCAGCAACTCCTTGGCGCCGTTGGCCATGGAGGTCGGGGTGATCTCGGCCTTGCCGACCCGCTTCTGCCAGTCCTTGAGGTCGGTGAGCAGCCGGCCGGCGAGGGCCTTCTCCTCGTCCCCGGCCGTCTTCTTCTCCCACAGCGCCTGCTCGAGGCGGTGCCAGCCGGTCCACTTCTGCCCGGGCTCCAGGTCGGGCTTGCGGATGTCGACCTTGGGGTCGATGTCACCGAAGGACTCGGCGACCGGCTCGGTGCGCTCCCAGCCGAGCCGGGAGGGCGCGTAGGCCTTCTTCGCGGCGTCGACGTCACCGGCCTTGACGGCCTTCACGAAGGCCTCCACGAGCGGCAGCGTGGCGTCGGCCTGGTCCTGGGCGTACTGGCGGTACTCGGCGACGGCCCGGTCGAGCGCGGGATCGCGCCGGGCGGTGCCGCCACCGCCGGTCACGGTCAGCTTCTGCCGGACACCGTGCCCCTTCATCCCCGGCCGGCAGGCGATCTCGTACGCCCCGGCCTTCACCTCGGCGGTCAGCGTGTACTTCGTCCCCGGCCCGATGTTCTCCTTCTCGGAGACGATCCGGTCGTCCGGGAACAGGATCTCGACCTCGGTGGCCTTCGACCCCGTGTTCTCTATCTTCAGCGTGACCTGGCCGGCCGGGACCGACGCCGTGGAGGTGTCGCACCTGGAGTCGGCCGCGGTGACCCGGACGGCGTCGCCGTCCTTGGCGTCGCTCTTCGCGGTGCAGGCCGAGAGGGCGGTCAGAGCGGCCACGGTCGTGGCGGCGGTGACGGTCAGTCGGACGGCTCGCATGCAGGCTCCCGGCGAATGGCGAATCTGGTGTGGTGAGGCTGGCCTAACTTACCTGAGCCTTACCTTGCTCATACCTTTCGGGGGCGTGATCCAGGTCTCACAAGGCGCGTGGCAGGGTGGGCGGCATGGGGAACGCGCGCAGGGAAACACCGGCGGCCGGACGGTTGGTACTGGACATCCGGGACCGGCCGGATCCGCCGGCGCTGCGCTTCGAGACCGCCGAGGGCGGACGGCTGAAACTGCTCCGGCAGGGCGAGCGCGCCGTGCTGCTGGGCGCGCTCACCGGAGACGGCTGTTGCCACGACCTCCACCTGCACCGGCTCGGCGCCTACCGCTCACCACTGCCGCCCGTCGACTCCCCCCGGATGCGCTCGGCCGTCGACTGGGGCCACCAGTACGCCCGTTGGCTGGAGCGGTCCGAGGGGGCGCCTCTGTACGACGGCCGCTGGCAGCTGTCCCCGCGCACCGCATTCGCGCCGGGCATCTGGACCACCGACCTCGTCGACACCTGGCCCGGCGGGCTGCTGGAGCTGTACTGCGGCGGTGGCTGGCACGGCATCCTGCCCCTGCGCCGGCTCTCCGCCCCCGACGCCGCCCGGGTGAAGGCGTACCGCAAGCACCTGCGCGACGGCACCCTCGCACCCGTCCTGCTGTGGTGGGTGCCGTTCCTCGACGGCTGGCTCCTCCTCGACGGCCACGACCGGGCGGTGGCGGCCCTGGCCGAGGGGCGGAGCCCGGAGTGCGTCGTCCTGACCCGCCTGCGCGACGAGGAGCTGTGGCGCCGGGACGCGGAGGCGATGGCCGAAGGCCATCGACAGCGCGTGCGCCGGCTGGCCGCACGCCCCGCCACGCCCGAGACCGAGCGGCAGCGCGCGACTTCGGAGCGCGGCGTCGGCGACGTCCTGGCCGAGCTGCCCTACGATCCCTCGGCCATCCGCACCTGGCCCCTTTCCGGCGGAGCCCCCGCCTGGCACGCGCTCGCCGGCCCCGCGATGTTTCAATTCCCGAGTGACTGATTACGACGTACTCCGCGTCTTCTGCGGACCGCACGGTGACCACGGCAACGCACTCGCTGTCGTCCGCGAGGGCTCGGTCCTGCCCGAGCGCGGCGGCCGGCAGGCGCTCGCGGCCGAACTCGGCTTCAGCGAGACCGTGTTCGTGGACGACCCCGAGCGCGGCGTCATCGACATCTACACCCCCACCCTGCGGCTGCCCTTCGCCGGTCACCCCTGCGTCGGCACCGCCTGGCTGCTCGACGTGCCCGAACTGGTCACCCCCGCCGGAGTCGTCGGCGCCCGGCTGGACGGCGAGTTCAGCTGGATCGAGGCCCGGGCGGAATGGGCGCCGCCGCGTACCCTGCGCCGCCACGCCACCCCCGCCGAGGTCGACGCCCTCGACGTACCGCCGCCGGGTGAGTGGATCTATGCCTGGGCGTGGGAGGACGAGGCGGCCGGCCGGATCCGCGCCCGCGCCTTCCCCGGCCGGAACGACGGTATCGACGAGGACGAGGCCACCGGCGCGGCGGCCCTCCTGCTCACCGGTCAACTGGGCCGCGCCCTCAACATCACCCAGGGCAAGGGCTCCCAGATCCTCACCGCCCCGCAGCCGCACGGCTGGGTGGAGATCGGCGGGCGGGTGTTCCTGGAACGCCGGCCGGAGCGCCTAGGCGGCGTCAGGCGCTCAGCGGGAACTCCTCACCCAGGGCCCTGAACACCGCCGTGTTCAGGGCGAACGCCTCCTTGCACTCCGCTATGACCCGCTGCTTCTCCAGGTCGTCGACCCGGATCGCGTCCAGCAGCTCCCGGTAACCCCGCTTGAACGCGGCCGGGTTGGAGACGCCCTCGAAGACGTAGAAGCGCACCCCGTCGCCCTTCCTGGTGAAGCCCCACGTCCGCTCCGCCTTGTCGCGGATGATCTGGCCGCCGGACAGATCGCCCAGATAGCGCGTGTAGTGGTGGGCGACATAGCCGCCGGGCCAGCACTCGGCACACTCCCGGACCCGGTCCGCGTACGCCCGGGTCGCGGGCAGCGCGCTCAGTCCCGCCCGCCATCCGGCACCCCGCAGATGCGCCAGGTCCCGCTCCAGCGCGGCCAGCCGCAGCAGCTCGGGCCGGATGAACGGCCCCGCCACCGGATCCGCCGCCAGCCGGTCGGCGCCGGCCTCCATCGCCTCGTACACGAACCACAGCTGCTCGGTGTAGCGCGCGTACGCGGCCACGCCCAGCCTTCCGCCGAGCAGGTCGCTCATGAAGGACGAGGTCTCTGCCACCACGTGCTGCTCATGTGATGCGGTGCGGATGAGGGTCGAGAAGGAGTCCATGAGGCCGTCCCCTCAGCGTCTTGCCGACACCATGTCGGTAAAAGTCTACAAGAGGAAGCCCGCCCTCGCAGAGGGCGGGCGTCAGGTTCCGGCCGGGGCGGGCGCGGCGCTACGGCAGGGTCAGGATCTCCGCGCCGGTGTCCGTCACCACCAGCGTGTGCTCGAACTGGGCCGTCCGCCTGCGGTCCTTCGTCACGACCGTCCAGCCGTCCTCCCACAGGTCGTACTCGTGGGTGCCCAGCGTCAGCATCGGCTCGATCGTGAACGTCATGCCCGGCTGCATGACCGTCGTCGCGTGCGGGCTGTCGTAGTGCGGGATGATCAGGCCGGAGTGGAACGACGAGTTGATCCCGTGGCCGGTGAAGTCACGGACGACGCCGTAGCCGAAGCGCTTGGCGTACGACTCGATGACCCGGCCGATGATGTTGATCTGCCGGCCCGGCCTGACCGCCTTGATCGCGCGGGTGAGGGACTCCCGGGTCCGCTCCACCAGCAGCCGCGACTCCTCGTCCACGTCCCCGACCAGGTAGGTGGCGTTGTTGTCGCCGTGCACCCCGCCGATGTACGCCGTCACGTCCAGGTTGACGATGTCGCCGTCCCTGAGGACCGTCGAGTCCGGGATGCCGTGGCAGATGACCTCGTTGACCGACGTGCACAGCGACTTCGGGAAGCCGCGGTAGCCGAGCGTGGACGGATAGGCGCCGTGGTCGCACATGTACGCGTGGGCGACGGCGTCCAACTGGTCCGTGGTGACCCCGGGCGCGATGAGCTTCGCGGCCTCCGCCATCGCCTGCGCGGCGATACGGCCGGCGATCCGCATCGCCTCGATGGTCTCGGGGGTCTGCACCTCCGGCCCGGTGTACGGGGTCGGCGCGGGCTTGCCGACGTACTCGGGGCGGCGGATGTTTCCGGGGACCGAACGGGTGGGGGACAGCTCCCCTGGTACGAGCAGCGACTGGCCAGACATGCCAGCGAGTCTATCCAGCGGAGATGGGGGAACATGTCCGTGGCGAGAGGAGCTGTCCATGCCCCTGTTCAAGAAGCGCACCGTCGGCAAGCCGGGCGAGTGGTACTACTGCCTGGTGCACGGCAAGGTCGAGGAGGGGCCGGAGTGCCCGGCCAAGGACCGTTTCGGGCCGTACACCAGCCGCGAGGAGGCCGAGCACGCGATGCGGACGGCCGCCGAGCGCAACCTGGAGTGGGAGACCGATCCGCGCTGGCACGACAAGGCCCAGCAAGGGGATGCCGACGAGGAGTGATCAGCCGACACTCCCCGCGGTGGCGGCGCGCCGCTCGCGCATCCGTACGGCGTGCTCGTTCGTCCGGGCGTCGTACGTCATGAGGCCCGGCAGGCAGAGCGCGAGCAGCCCCATGGCACCCGCGCAGGCCAGACCACCGGAGACGACGGAGGACCGCAGGCCCGCCCAGGCGGCCAGGCCGCCGGCCCGGACCTGGCCGAGCTGCGGACCGACCGAGTAGGACAGCAGCTCGATCCCGGCGAGCCGGCCGCGCAGTTCATCGGGGATCGTCTGGTTCCACATGGCGGCCCGGAAGATCCCGGAGACCATGTCGAAGCCGCCGCCGACGGTCAGGAACAGCAGGACCAGCCACACGTTGCCGCACAGGCCCGCCGCCGCGACCGCCAGGCCCCAGCCGGTGGCCGACAGCACCACCAGCAGCCCGTGCCGGTGTATCCGCGAGGCCCAGCCGCTGGTCAGGCCCACCAGCAGCGCGCCGGCCGGGAGAGCGGCGTACATCAGGCCCAGCGCCCAGTCCGCGTGCAGTTCGTCGGCGAGGAACGGCAGGACGGCGAGCGGCATGGCCAGCGACATCGCCGCGAGGTCGACGACATAGGTGCCGAGGAGTTCCTTGCGGCTCCACGCGTACCGGGCGCCTTCCAGGATGGCGCCCAGCGAGGGCTTCGAGGCCGTGGGGGTCCCCCCGCTCGAGCGAAGCCGAGAGTGGGGGAGCGGGGCGGGACAGGGCGCGATCCGCACGATGTACGCCAGCGAGAGGGCGAAGGTCAGCAGGTCGGCGGCGTAGGCCCAGCCGAGGCCCGCATAGGCGACGATCACGCCCGCGACCGCCGGGCCGGCGACTCCGCCGACGGTCCAGCGCAGCGAGTTCAGCGAGGCCGCGGCGGGCATGTCCGCGTGGGCGACGATCCGGGGCCACAGCGAGTCCAGCGCCGGGCGCTGGACGGAGACCAGGGCGGAGGAGAGGGCGGCGACGGCGTACAGCGGCCAGATCGCCGGGTGCGGGAGCAGGGCGCCCAGCAGCAGGGCCGCGCTGAGCAGCCCCTGACCGGCCTCCGTCCACAGGATGAGCTTCCGCTTGTCGAGCGCGTCCGCGAGGGCACCGCCGTACAGGCCGCAGACGATGAGGGGCAGCAGCTCCACGGCCCCGATCGCGCCGACCGCCGCCGCGGAGCCGGTGAGGTCCTTCAGCTGGACGGGGAGCGCGACGAAGGTGAGAAAGCTGCCGAAGTTGCTGATCAGCCCTGATTTCCACAGGCGGCGGAAGTCGGCGGAGGCCTTCCAGGGGGCGAGGTCGGGGAGGAGGTTGCGCAGCACAAGGGGTCATGCTCGGTGGGCCGGGAGCGGCAGGCAACCGCATTTCCCTCGCCGGCCGGGCTCCCCCCCCAGCCACGACGGGCGGGTCACCAAGGGGCCGGTGGCGGTGCCGTCAGGGCTTCTGCCAGCCTCGACAGGCGGTCGCGGAAACCCCGCCGGGCCCGCGGGGAGCCCCCGTTCTCGCCCGCCGCCGCACTGACCAGGTGCTGGACGGTGTCCAGGTCCAGCTCGGCCCCCTCCGGCACGGCCAGCGCGTCGTGCGCCATCGCGGCCAGCTCGCCGTCGCCGGCGCCCAGAGCCAGTACCGTGACCCCGGCCCGCCGGGCCGAGTGGACACGTTCCAGCAGCGGCGCGGGCTCCTCGGGAGCCACGACCAGCAGGGTCTCGCCGCGCCGCGCCGCCTCGATCCGGCCCGGTCCGACCGCCAGATGGGGCGGGTCGGAAGGGCGCACCCGGTGTCGTACGAGAGTCGGCGCCAGCTCCGGCGTACCCGACCACGCCGCCTCGTCCACCAGATGCGCGGCCAGATGCCACGGCTCGTACGCGGGCGTGCCGACCAGCAGCAGCCCGCCCCCGTGCGTCACCACCGACCCGCGCAGCACCCCCGCGAACCTCCGGGTGGCGCTCAGCCACTCCGTCCCGGCGAGCACTTCCCGCAGCAACGCGACCCGTACGGCGTCCATGCGACCGCATCCTGCCGCAACCGGCCACTCGTGACCCGGAGTTCACCCGGAATTCGCCCGACCCGGGGACGTTGCCGGCCATGACCCAAGGCACCGAAGTCTCCGTCCCCTTCCGCGCCGGACACGAGGGCTACGCCAGCTTCCGGATCCCGGCCGTCGTGGCCACCGGCGCCGGCACCCTCCTCGCCTTCTGCGAGGGCCGCGTCGACTCCGCCGCCGACCACGGCCACATCGAGATCGTGCTCAAGCGGTCCACGGACGGCGGCCGCACCTGGGGCCCGCTCACGGTCGCCGCGAGCAACGGCGTCGATCTCGCGGGCAACCCCGCCCCCGTCGTCCTCGACACCGGCCGCATCCTGCTCGTGCACGTCCGCGCCGCGGCCTGTGCGACCGAGGACGCCGTCCTGCGCGGCCAGGTCAAGGACGCCGACGGACGGCGGGTGTGGGTGCGGCACAGCGACGACGACGGCCTGACCTGGTCCACCCCGAAGGAGATCACCGAGCAGGTGAAACGGCCCGGCTGGCGCTGGTACGCCACCACACCCGGGCACGCGATCCAGCTGAGCGGCGGCCGCGTGCTCGTCCCTGCCAACCACACCCTGCCGCCCACCGGCACCGACACCGGCGCTGAGCCGAAGTACAACAGCGGCCACTGCCTGCTCAGCGACGACCACGGCGAGAACTGGTACCTCGGGTACGTCGACGAGAACACCGACGGGTACATCAACGTGAACGAGACCACCGCGGCCGAACTCCCGGACGGGCGCGTCTACTTCAACACCCGCAACGACTCGCCGTCGCCCGGCAACCGCGCCGACGCCCACTCCGCCGACGGCGGCAGGACCCTTGTCCAGCCGTTCCGGCCGCAGGCGGGGCTCGTCGCGCCCGTCTGCGAGGCCTCCGTCCTCCAGCTCCGCGAACCCGACCTGCTCCTCTACGCGGGCCCGGCCGACCCCGCCCACCGCGCCCTGATGACGATCCGCGCCTCCGCCGACGACGGCACCACCTGGCGCCCGGCGTTCACCGCCGACGGACTGCCCGCCGCCTACTGCGACCTGGTCCGCGCCGACGACGGAACCGTCGGACTCCTCTACGAGACCGGCGACTTCGGCGCCTACGAGACGATCACTTTCCGCCGGGTCCCGCTGCACCGGCTCGCCTGACCCGCTGCCGCCCACGGCACGGACGTAGAGTCGCCCCATGACCTCTACCGACAGCGCACAGAAGGCCCCCGCCAAGGACCCCTGGGACCTGCCCGACGTCTCCGGGTACGTCGTCGGCGTCCTCGGCGGCACCGGGCCGCAGGGCAAGGGCCTCGCCTACCGGCTCGCCCGGGCCGGCCAGAAGGTGATCATCGGCTCCCGCGCCGCCGAGCGCGCGCAGGCCGCCGCCGACGAACTCGGCCACGGCGTCGAGGGCGCCGACAACGCCGAGACCGCGCGCCGCAGCGACATCGTGATCGTCGCCGTACCGTGGGACGGCCACGGCGACACCCTGAAGGCACTGCGCGACGAACTGTCCGGCAAGCTCGTCGTGGACTGTGTCAACCCGCTCGGCTTCGACAAGAAGGGCGCCTACGCCCTCAAGCCGGAGGAGGGCAGCGCCGCGGAGCAGGCCGCCGCCCTGCTGCCGGACTCCCGGGTCGCCGCCGCCTTCCACCATCTGTCGGCCGTCCTGCTCCAGGACCCGGAGATCGACGAGATCGACACCGACGTGATGGTGCTGGGCGAGGAGCGGGCCGACGTCGAGATCGTCCAGGCGCTCGCCGGGCGCATCCCCGGCATGCGCGGCGTCTTCGCCGGGCGGCTGCGAGGCGCCCACCAGGTCGAGTCGCTCGTCGCGAACCTGATCGCCGTCAACCGCCGCTACAAGGCACACGCCGGGCTCCGCGTCACGGACGTATGACCCCATGGGGGACACTGGTGACCTCAGCAGTGTCCCCCGACAGGATCCGACAGGAGCCGACCCCCATGCCCCGCATCGCCCTCTACCCCCTCGTCGTCTGCGTCCTCGCCGTGGCCGCCGCCGTCGTCTCCTTCGCCCAGGGCAGCTGGCTGGGGATCGTCTGGGTGCTGCTGGCCGGCCTGTCGTCCAACATGAGCTGGTACTACATCAAGCGCGGCCGGGCCGCCGCCGGGCAGGGCGGGTCCGTCACGGGCTGACCGTGCAGATCTCCGGGGTGCCGCGCCAGAAGCGGTACAGCTCCTGGCCGCAGTAGCGGGAGTAGTCGTCGACGCCCAGGGCGCGCAGGATGGCGTCGATCGCGTCGAAGAACACGCTGTTGACCGACGGCACCCACAACAGCGCGAACACGAACAGCAGGCCGAACTGGGCGAACGGCGCCACCTGGCGCTTCACCTGGTACGACAGCCACGGCTCGATCACGCCGAAGCCGTCGAGGCCCGGCACCGGCAGGAAGTTCAGGATCGACGCCGTCACCTGGAGCAGCACCAGGAACGCCAGCGCGAACCGGAAGCCGGCGGGCACCCCGTCCAGTCCGTGCAGCCAGAACGGCGCGCTGCACACCACCGCGAACAGCACGTTCGTCAGCGGGCCCGCCGCCGAGACCAGGCTGTGCCTCCAGCGGCCCCGGATCCGGCCGCGCTCGATGAACACCGCGCCGCCGGGCAGACCGATCCCGCCCATGATCAGGAAGATCACCGGGAGCACGATGCTCAGCAGCGCGTGCGTGTACTTCAGCGGGTTCAGCGTGAGATAGCCCTTCGCGCCGACCGTGATGTCCCCGCCGTGCAGGGCCGTGCGCGCGTGCGCGTACTCGTGCAGGCACAGGGAGACGATCCAGGCCGCCGTCACGAACAGGAACACGGCGACGCCCGGCCGCTCCGCGTACCCGCTCCAGGTGGCCCAGCCGGTCACCGCCGTCACGGCCAGGATCCCGAGGAAGACGGGACTGACGCGCCGGTCGCCGCGGCGGGTGGTGGCGGTGGTCATCGGCAGGCTCCTGTGGCTGAGAGGGAATGCGCGAGGATCCGAGAGGATCGCGAGGATACGGGGAAAACGTCTCGCGGTCGCCCCCGGGTTCCGCAAGGGTGGGGGAATGCCCCTGATGAAGGTGTTCTACGAGGACTGGCAGATGGGATGCTGCGGCACGCCGTTCGCGGTGGGCGACGAGGTGGCCTGGAAGCTGGTCGCCGTCGACCGGCCGGCCGTCCAGGGCGAGCACTACGGCGCCGACGCGTGGGTGGAGAACCACGGCGGCCCCGACCACCCGACGACCGGCCGGGTCCACGCCGTCGACCTGGTCCACGAGGAGTTCGCCTTCCGGCCGAGGGATCCCGACCCGGACCCCGACCCCGCCGAAGCACGGCGGGGACTCGTCATCCGGGGCACGGGACGCGGCCTGGAGCCCGTGCCCGGGAGCGTCACGCTGGAGTCCGCCGACGGCTGCCCGAAGTGGTTCCAGGAGGTCGACCGCGGCACGGTGGACGGCCTGGCACGGGTCCGCCGCACCTGCGGCGCCCTCGTCACCCTGGACGCCCCGGACACCACGCACGTCCTGCACGTCCCGCGCGGTGGGCAAGACTGACGACTGACGGTATCCGGGCCTCCGGTGACAATGGACCCGTGCGCCTTTCGCTTCTCGGCACCACCCAGGTACTCCGCCCCGACGGTACGTCCGTCCCGGTCGGCGGGGCGCGGCTGCGTGCCCTGCTGACCGTGCTCGCGCTCAGGACCGGACGGACGGTGCCCGTGGGCGTGCTCGTGGACGAGGTGTGGGGCGCCGACCCGCCCGCCGACGCCGCCGGCGCGCTCCAGGCGCTCGTCGGCCGGCTGCGGCGGGCCCTCGGCGCGGACACCGTCGCCTCCGCCGACGGCGGCTACCGGCTCGCCGTCGCCTCCGACGACATCGACCTCACCCGGTTCGAGCGGCTGACCGGCGACGGCCTGCGCGCGCTCGACGACGACCCGGCCAAGGCCGCCGCCCTGCTGGACGACGCGCTCGCCCTGTGGCGCGGCCCCGCCCTCGCCGACCTGCCCGGCCGCACCGCCGAGGCGGCCCGCTGGGAGACCCGCCGGCTGGACGCGCTGCGCGCCCGGCACACCGCCGCCCTCGCCCTCGGCCAGGCCGAGCACGCTCTCCCCGAGCTGACCGCCCTGTGCGACGGCCACCCGCTGGACGAGCCGCTCCAGGCGCTGCGGCTACGGGCCCTGCGCGACGCCGGCCGCCCCGCCCAGGCGCTCGCCGCCTACGAGGACGTACGCCGGCTGCTCGTGGACCGGCTCGGCGTCGACCCCGGACCCGAACTGCGCGCTCTGCACACCGAGTTGCTGACCGCGCAGTCCCCGGAACACCCGGCGTCCGCGAAGCCGCGGGAGCTGTTGCCCGCAGTGGGCAACCTGCCCGCCCGGCTCACCTCCTTCGTCGGCCGGGAAGCCGACATCGATGCCATCGGCGCCGACCTCGCGGGCGCCCGGCTGGTCACCCTGCTCGGGCCCGGCGGGGCCGGGAAGACCCGGCTGTCCCAGGAGGCCGCCGAGGCGGTACGCCACACCGTCCGGGACGGGGTGTGGCTGGCCGAACTGGCGCCCGTGGACGACCCCGAGGCCGTACCGCAGGCCGTGCTCACCGCCATCGGGGCCCGCGAGACCGTCCTGCACGGCGCCGGCGTCGAAAGCATGCGCGCGGTCACCGACCGGCACGACGAACCCCTCGAACGGCTCCTGGAACACTGCGCCCGGCGCCGGATGGTGATCATCCTCGACAACTGCGAGCATGTCGTGGAAGCCGCCGCCACGCTGGTGGCCCGGCTGCTGGCCCGCTGCCCCGGCCTGGTCGTCCTCGCCACCAGCCGCGAACCCCTCGGCGTACCGGGGGAGTTGGTGCGGCCCGTCGAACCGCTGCCGGAGCCGGTCGCGCTGCGACTGCTCGCCGAGCGCGGCGCCGCGGCCCGGCCCGGGTTCCGTACCGAGGACGACCCGGAGGCCTGCGCCGAGATCTGCCGGCGGCTCGACGGGCTGCCCCTCGCGATCGAGCTGGCCGCGGCCCGGCTGCGCATGCTGACCCCCCGGCAGATAGCCGCCCGGCTGGACGACCGCTTCCGGCTGCTCACCTCCGGCAGCCGCACCGTACTGCCCCGCCAGCAGACCCTGCGGGCCGTCGTGGACTGGTCCTGGGATCTGCTGGGCGCGCACGAACGGGACGTCCTCGCCCGGCTGTCGGTCTTCGCCGGCGGCTGCGACCTGGCCGCCGCCGAGGCCGTCTGCGGCCCCGTCGCACTCGACGCGCTCGGCTCGCTGGTGGACAAGTCCCTGGTGGTGGCCGCTCCTTCGGGCGAGAGCGGTATGCGCTACCGGCTCCTGGAGACCGTCGCCGAGTACGCCGCCGAACGGCTCGCCGAGAGCGGGCACCGTACCGAGGCCGAACGCGCCCACCTGGTGTACTACCGCGAACTCGCCCGCACCACCGACCCGTTGCTGCGCGGCCGCGAACAGCGCACCGCCATCGACCGGTTCCAGCTGGAGTACGAGAACCTGCGCACCGCCCTGCGGCACGCCGTCGCCCTCGGTGACGAGCAGGAGGCGCTGTGCCTGGTGCTGTCCCTGCTGTGGTTCTGGCAGATGCGCGACCAGCGCATCGAGACCCGCACCTGGTGCCGGGAGGTCATGGCGCTCGGCCCCGACCCCTTCGCCGCACCCGTCCGCCCGGCCCGGCCGGTGTGGCACCGCTGCACCGACACCCCGCCCCCGTACACCGGCGAGGTGCTCGCCGAGGCCCGGCGCGGACTCCATCTGGCCCATCTCTCCTGCATGGAGACCGAGTTGGAGGCCTGGCAGACCCCCGCGGCACAGGCCAAGCTGCGGGCCGTCACCGAGGTGTACGAGCCGGGTCTGCCGCAGACCTGCCGGGCCCCGGGGGTGCTGTGGTTCTTCGCCGTGATGCTGACCGGCGGCACGGAGCAGCTGCGCACGATCATCGACGCCACCGTACAGACGTGCCGGGACACCCCCGGCTACGAGTGGGAGCTGGCCGGCGCCCTCCAGACGCGCGCCAACGTCCTCGCCAACCGCACCGCCTGGGCGGGCGACGCCTACCGTGACGCCGACGAGGCACTGGAGATCTACCGCCGCCTCGGCGACGCCTGGGGTACCGCCGAGGCGCTGTCCGCGCGCGGCGAGGCCCACGAGAGCAGGGGCGCCTACCGGGCGGCCGGGGCCGACTACCAGGCCGCCATCGAGTACGCCGAACGCCTCGGCGCCCGCGCCCAGACGGCCATCCTGGGCGCCCGGCTCGGCAATGTGCTCATGGAGGTGGGCGAGCTGGAGCGCGGCGAGCGGATGCTGCGCGAAGTCATCGCCGGCCGGGCCGGCGCCCACAGCGAAGCGATGCCCGCCGCCCGGCTCTTCCTCGCCTGCTGGCTCGGCCTGACCGACCGTACCGGCGAGGCGCGCGAGCAACTGCGGCTGCTGCGCGAGGAGTTCGTGATCGCGCACTTCGTGGTCTTCGACGCGATGATCCTCAACCAGGAGGCCTGGCTGGACGCCCTCGACCAGCGGCCCGAGGAGGCCCTGGAGCGCAGTCGCAGGGCCCTGCGGCTCTCCCGGGATCCGCTGTCCGAGATGGTCACCCCGCAGATGCCCTCGTTCTGCCTCGGTGTCGCCGCGTTGGCCCTGGCCGCACTGGACGGCGGCAGCCGGGCCGCGGACGGTGCCCGCTGCCTGGGCGCCTCGGACGCCCTGTTGCCGGCCGGCCATGTCCCCTCCGGGGTGGAGCGCCGGGTCCACGACCGCATCGAGGCCCGGCTCCGGGAGCAGCTCGACGCGGCCGGATTCGCGGCCGCGTACGCCGAGGGCGGTGGCCTCTCCCTCGCGGAGGCCACCGCCCTGGTGTGACGCACCCGTGCGGACACGGTGAACGTCAGCTCTTGGTACGGAACTTGTGAATCGCGATCGGTGCCATGACCGCCGTGATCCCCACCGACCAGATCACCGTCACCCACAGGTGATGCGCGACCGGGCCGCCCACCATCAGGCCCCGGGCCGAGTCCGCCAGAGCGGAGAGCGGGTTGTATTCGGTGAAGTGCCGCAGCCAGCCCGGCATCGAGTCGGTCGGCGCGAAGATCGAGGAGCCGAACTGCAGCGGGAACAGCACCAGGAAGCCCACGCCCTGCACCGACTGCGCGTTCTTCAGCATCACGCCGAGGGTGAGGAACACCCACATGATCGAGGACGCGAACAGCGCCGACAGCCCCACGGTGGCGAACAGGCCCGCCCAGTGGTGGATGTGGAACCCGACCAGGACGGCGACGACCATCAGGATGGCCGTGGCGAACAGCATCCGCGCCAGCTCCACGGCGATCTTCGCGAACAGCACGGAGCCGCGCCCGATCGGCAGCGAGCGGAAGCGGTCCATGACACCGCTGTTGAAGTCCTGGCTGAATCCGGTGCCGACGCCCTGGGAGAGCGTCATGCTCATCATCGCCAGCATGCCGGGGATGACGTACTGCACGTACTGCTCCTGGCCGCCGCCCAGCGCCTGGCCGATCGAGCCGCCGAAGACGTACACGAACAGCAGCGTGAAGACGATCGGCATGAACAGCGCGTCGAACATCGACTCCGGGTCCTGGCGGATCCAGAGCAGATTGCGGCGGATGAGCGCGCCGGTGTGCCGCAGATGCCCGCGCAGCGGGATCCGGACGTCGGCGTCGGCGGTGGCGGCGGTGGCGGTGGCGGCGCTCATACGGCGACCTCCTCGCGGGTCTCGACGGGCGCGGTTGCCTGCGGGGCACCGGCACGGTGGCCGGTGAGGGACAGGAACACCTCGTCCAGGCTGGGCAGTTCGGTGGTGATGGCGGAGATCGTGATGCCGCGCGCGGTGACCGCGCCGACCACCGCGGTCAGCTGCTCGTCGCTGAGGACCGGCACCAGCAGCGTCCCGGTCTCGGGGTCCACGGTGGTGGCCGCGAGCCCGGTGATGCCCAGCTCGTCCAGCATGGCGGCGAGCGGCCGCAGCTCCAGCGGATCGACGGGGCGCACACGCAGGGCGCGCCCGCCGACCCTGGCCTTCAGCTCCTCGATGCCGCCGCTCGCGATGACCTTTCCGCGGTCCACCACGGTCAGCTCGGAGGCGAGCTGCTCGGCCTCCTCCATGTACTGGGTGGTGAGCAGCACGGTGACGCCATCGCCGACCATGGCCTTCACCTCGTCCCACACCTCGTTGCGGGTGCGGGGGTCGAGACCGGTGGTCGGCTCGTCCAGGTACAGCACGGCGGGCCGCCCGATCATGGAGGCGGCGAGGTCCAGCCGCCGTCGCATACCGCCGGAGTAGGTGCTGGCCGGCCGCTTGGCCGCCTCCGTCAGGGAGAACCGCTCCAGCAGCTCGTCGGCGCGGGCGCGGGCGTCCTTGCGGGACAGGTCCAGCAGCCGGCCGATCATGTACAGGTTCTCCCAGCCGGGCAGCTTCTCGTCCACGGAGGCGTACTGCCCGGTGAGTCCTATGACCCGGCGCAGTTGCCGGGGCTGGCGCACCACGTCGTACCCGGCCACGGTGGCCCGGCCGGCGTCGGGGGTGATCAGGGTGGACAGGATCCGTACGAGGGTGGTCTTGCCGGCGCCGTTCGGCCCGAGCACACCCATCACGGTGCCCTCGCGTACGTCCAGGTCGACGCCGTCCAGCGCCTTGGTCTCGCCGTAGTGCTTGACCAGTCCCCGCACCGTCACGGCGTGGCTCTCGCCGACGGGGTCGTCATCGATTCGCGTCATGCGGACGACAGTGCCAGCCCCCACCGACAAACCACCGACAGGGCGCCGACAGCCTCCGACAACTCTCCGACGCCCACCTCAGCCGTCCATCGAGGAACCACGACGGCGGGCCGCCACGTCCGCGAGCGCGGCGCCGGTTCAGGCGCGAAAGAGCGGCAGCCCCGCTGACGGGGGAAGATCAGCGGGGCTGCCTGGGTGTTGCCGCAATGGTCTAGTGGACGGAGTGCTCCTCCAGCGGGAACGTTCCGCCGACGACGTCCTGTGCGAACTCCTTCGCCGCGTCGGACATGACCTCACGCAGGTTCGCGTACTTCTTGACGAACTTCGGTACCCGGCCGGACGTCAGACCCAGCATGTCCGTCCACACCAGGACCTGCGCGTCCGTCTGCGGACCCGCGCCGATACCGACGGTCGGGATGTGCAGCACCCGCGTCACCTCGGCCGCCAGCTCCGCCGGCACCAGCTCCAGGACGACGGCGAACGCGCCCGCGTCCTGTACGGCCTTGGCGTCGCGCAGCAGCTGCTGGGCCGCCTCCTCGCCCCGCCCCTGCACGCGATACCCCATCGCGTTCACGGACTGCGGGGTCAGCCCGATGTGCGCCATCACCGGGATGCCGGACTCCACCAGCAGCCGGATCTGCTCGTGCGAGCGCTCGCCGCCCTCCAGCTTGACCGCGCCGACCCCGGCCTCCTTGACCAGCCGGGTCGCCGAGCGCAGCGCCTGCACCGGACCCTCCTGGTACGAGCCGAAGGGGAGGTCGGCCACGATCAGGGCGCGCTGCGTGCCGCGCACCACGGCGGCCGACAGCATGGTGATCTCGTCCAGCGTGACGGGCACGGTCGTCTCGTACCCGAGGTGGCAGTTGCCCGCCGAGTCGCCGACCAGGATCACCGGGATCCCGGACTCGTCGAAGACGGACGCGGTCATCGCGTCGTAGGCGGTGAGCATGGGCCACTTCTCGCCGCGTTCCTTGGCGAGGGTGATGTCGCGAACAGTGATACGGCGTGTGCCCTTGCCCCCGTACAGCGCTTTGCTGCCGTCGGTGGGCTTCGTTCGGGCAGCCGAAAGCTGCGTCATTGCAACGGCTCCTTCAGTCATCTCGAGGCGCCCTTACGGCGTCCCCGGACCGCCTCCATGGTGGCACCTCGTGCCTGCCAGGACCAGGGGGACCCCCTGTGATCCCGTCGAGTCCGCCTGTACTCCCGCTATGTAAGGTCTTGGTAAAGGAATTAGATACGAGACCGTTCCGTATCGAAATCATCGTAGCCTCGGACACATGACAAGTCCTGTCCCTGCCTCCCGCATACCGGAAGCGGTACACCGGCGCCGATGGGCGATCCTCGGTGTCCTGATGCTGAGCCTGCTCATCGTGGTGCTCGACAACTCGATCCTGAACGTGGCGATCAAGACGATCTCCACCCCGGCGCCCGTCGGCCTCGGCGCCTCCCAGGGCCAGATCGAGTGGGCGATCAACGCCTACACCCTCGTCTTCGCCGGCCTGCTCTTCACCTCCGGCCTCGTCGGCGACCGCCTCGGCCGCAAGAAGGTGCTGATCGGCGGTATCGCCGTGTTCGGCATCGGTTCCGCTCTGGCCGCCGAGTCCGGCTCGCCGGGCCAGCTGATCGCCTTCCGCGCCCTGATGGCCCTCGGTGCCGCGTTCGTCATGCCCGCCACCCTCGCCGTGCTCATGAACGTCTTCGAGCGCGAGGAGCAGCCCAAGGCCATCGGCATCTGGGCCGGCGGCGTCGGCCTCGCCATCGCCATCGGCCCGATCACCGGCGGCGCCCTCCTCGACCACTTCTGGTGGGGCTCGGTCTTCTTCGTCAACGTGCCGATCGTGATCGTCGCGCTGCTCCTGATGACCTGGCTGGTGCCCGACTCCCGCGACCCCAGGCCGGGCCGCCTCGACCCCGTCGGCGTGGTCCTGTCCGTCGTCGGCCTCGTGCTGCTCGTCTACGGCATCATCAAGGGCGGCGAGCTGGCCGACTTCACCGACCCGAAGGTGCTGGCGACCGTCCTCGGCGGCCTCGCCGTCCTGACCGCCTTCGTCGTCTTCGAGAAGCGCAGCGACCACCCGTCGCTCGACGTCACCTACTTCAAGAACAAGGTCTTCTCGGCCGCCATGAGCGCCATCGCGCTCGTGTTCTTCGCGCTGATGGGCGTCACGTTCTTCGGTGTCTTCTACACCCAGAGCGTGCGCGGTTACTCGCCGCTGGAGTCCGGTGTCCTGATGCTGCCGCTCGCCGCCGCGCAGATGATCTTCGCGCCGCGCGCCCGGCTGGTCGTCGACCGGATCGGCAACAAGGCCACCACCACCGCCGGCCTGCTGCTGATCGCCGCGACGCTGGCCGCCTTCGCCACCTTCGAGGCCGACACCCCGATCTGGCTGCTGGAGGTCGTCTTCTTCCTCATGGGCACCGGCATGGCGCACATCATGACGCCGACCTCGGTCGTCATCATGCAGGCCCTGCCGCGTGAGAAGGCCGGCTCCGCCTCCGCGCTCAGCAACACCTTCCGCCAGGTCGGCGGCGCCCTCGGCATCGCCGTACTCGGCTCGGTGCTCGCCACCGCCTACCGCAACGGCATCGAGGGCAAGCTCGGCCTGCTGCCGCCCGCCCTGCGCGACAAGGCCGGCGAGTCCATCGAGGCCACCCTCGGCATCGCCCAGAAGCTCGGCCCGCAGGGCCAGGCCCTGATCACCCCGGCCAACGACGCGTTCCTGCACGCCATGCACGTCACCGCCCTGTGCGGTACGGGCGTCGCGCTGGTCGGCGCCGTGGTGACCGGCCTGTTCCTGCCGGGCAAACCGACGGCCGGTCAGCAGGGCGAGAAGGAGAAGGAGTTGATCGCGGCCGCGGACTGACGTGGACCGAGGTTCTCACGGGGGAAGGAGGCGGCTGCGGGACAATCACCGCAGCACAGTGAGAGGACGGAACGAAGTGAGCCTTGCCGACACCGACACCGACGGCCGGCTGCGACCGGACGGGCCCGTACGGGGCCGCCCCCGCAGCGAGGCCGTGGAACGCGCCATCATCGAAGGCGTGATGAAGCTCCTGGAGGAGGGCGTCCCCCTCGCCGAGCTCTCCATCGAGCGCGTCGCCCGCACGGCCGGAGTCGGCAAGGCCACCATCTACCGCCGCTGGAGCGGCAAGGAGGAACTGTTCGTCGACGTCGTACGCGCCGCCGAACCCGCCGACCCCGAACTCCCCGGCACCAGCCTGCGCGACGACCTCGTCATCCTGCTGGAGTCCCTGCGCCGGCGCGGCCTCGCCAGCCGCTCCTCGGCGATCCTGCACAACGTGTACGCCCAGATGAAGAGCAGCCCCAAGGTCTGGTCGGCGTACCACACCAGTGTCATCGCACCCCGCCGCGCCCTCGGCATGGAGGTGCTGCGCCGGGCGCGGGACAACGGCGAACTCCGGCCGGACGTCGACCTGGAGCTGGCCAACGACCTGTTCGTCGGCCCCATGCTGCTGCGCAGCACCCTGCGCCCGGAAGGCGACCTGCCCGAGGACCTCGCGGAGCAGATCGTCGACACGGTCCTGGAGGGCCTACGGCCCGTCAGCTCGACAGCCTCGTAGCATCCATGTGCGCGTTTCGTCACAGACCCCAGGTGTCCCGGGGGCAAACGGAACTCGCAGCCCCGCCTCGCTCGTCCTGGACTTCCGACGGCCGTCACCGGACGGCGGGAACGTAGCCGATCATCCCCTAGGGTCGGAAGAGCACGGGGGATGACGGTGTGCACGGCAGGCAGTGAGGCAGACGGTATGGCGCAGCAGGCGTACGTTTCGGAGACGGTGGGCGACGGCTCGGGGCCCGAGCGACCGGGATCCCGGCTCCGGCGCCTGTTCTCCGGCTGGCGCGGAGATCCGCGCGTCTGGCGCCGGGGCATCGTCCTGGCGGTCCTCGCCCTCCTCCTCGCCCTGGTGATGCTGCTGCATTCGCACATCCCGAACCGGGTGGGCAACCTCGGCAGCCTCACGGAGACCTTCCTGCCCTGGCTGGGCCTGGCCATCCCGCTGCTGTTCGGCTGCGCCCTGATCCGGAAGTCGGCCACCGCCCTGATCGCGATCCTCCTGCCGGCGATCGTGTGGCTGAACCTCTTCGGCGGGCTGCTCATCGACCGGACCGGGGCGGGCGGCGACCTGATGGTGGCGACCCACAACGTCAACGCCGACAACCCCGACCCCGCCGCGACCGCCCGCGCCGTCGCCTCCTCCGGCGCCGACGTGCTCGCCCTGGAGGAGATTCCCGGCAACGCCGTGCCCGTCTACGAGAAGGCGCTCGCGCCGACGTACCAGCACCACGCGGTCTTCGGCACGGTCGGGCTGTGGAGCAAGTACCCGATGACCGATGTCCGTGCCGTCGACATCAAGCTCGGCTGGACGCGGGCGATGCGGGCCACGGTCACGACCCCCGAGGGCCCGGTCGCGGTGTACGTCGCGCACCTGCCTTCGGTCCGGGTGAAGATCGAGGCCGGGTTCACCGCGCGGCAGCGCGACAAGAGCGCCGACGCGCTCGGCGAGGCCATCGCCGACGAGCCGGTGAAGCGGGTCGTCCTGCTCGGCGATCTGAACGGTACGATGAACGACCGCTCGCTCAACGCGGTCACCTCCCAGCTGCGCTCCACGCAGGGCGCGGCGGGCAGCGGCTTCGGGTTCAGCTGGCCGGCGAAGTTCCCGATGGCCCGGATCGACCAGATCATGGTCAAGGGTGTCGAGCCCGAGAGCTCCTGGACGCTGCCGCGCACGGGCAGCGACCACCTTCCGGTGGCTGCGCGTGTGAAGCTGGACACGTCGTCGTAACCCGCCGGAATACTGGGCCTGAGAGACTTTGTTCCGCTACTGAACTTAGCCGGGCGGAACTCCGCTCTCCCTGACGTCTCCCCTGAAAGGCAAAGGCCCTTCATGCCCCTGGCCCTGCTCGCTCTGGCCGTCGGCGCTTTCGGAATAGGTACGACCGAGTTCGTGATGATGGGCCTGCTGCCCGACGTCGCGGACGACCTGCACATCTCGATCCCGGCCGCCGGACACCTGGTCTCCGCGTACGCGCTGGGCGTCGTCATCGGCGCCCCGCTGCTCGCGGCGCTCACCTCGCGCATGTCCCGGCGCACGGTCCTGATCGCCCTGATGGCGTTGTTCGTGGCGGGCAACGCCCTCTCGGCCTTCGCCCCCGGCAACGACTCCCTCCTCGCCGCCCGCTTCCTCAGCGGTCTGCCGCACGGCGCCTTCTTCGGCGTCGGCGCGGTCGTCGCGACGGCGATGGTCCCGCCGGAGCGCAAGGCCCGCTCGGTGTCGCTGATGTTCCTCGGCCTGACCGTCGCCAACATCCTGGGCGTCCCCGCGGCCACGCTGATGGGCCAGCACCTCGGCTGGCGGGCGACCTTCCTGGGCGTGAGCGTGATCGGCCTGGCCGCGATCGCCTCGCTGGCGCTGCTGATCCCGCACGACCGGCAGCACGCCGCCTCGTCGGCCGGCCTGCGCGGCGAACTGGCCGCGCTGAAGTCCCTGCCGGTCTGGCTCGCGCTCGGTACGACGGTGGCGGGCTTCGGCGCCCTCTTCGCGGCCTACAGCTACGTCACCCCGATGCTGACGCGGTCCGCGGGCTTCGCCGAGACGAACGTGACGCTGCTGCTGGCCCTCTTCGGTGTCGGCGCGACGGCGGGCAACCTGCTGGGCGGCCGTCTCGCGGACCACTCGCTGCGGGGCACGCTCTTCGGCGGCCTGGCTTCGCTCGGCGTGGTGCTGCTCCTGTTCCCGGTCCTGATGCGGGGGGAGTGGAGCGCGGCACTGGCGGTGACCCTGCTGGGCATGGCGGCGTTCATCACCGGCTCCCCGCTCCAGCTGATGGTGATGGAGAAGGCGGCGGCCGCTCCGTCCCTGGCCTCCTCCGCCAACCAGGCGGCCTTCAACCTGGCGAACGCCGGCGGCGCCTGGATCGGCGGCCTGGCCCTCGCGGCGGGCTTCGGTACGACGTCGCCCGCGCTGGCCGGTGCGATGCTGGCGGTGCTGGGGCTGGGTGTGGCGGGGGTGGCGTACGCGGTGGACCGGCGCCGGGTGACTCCGTCGGCGGGTCGGGTCGTCACGTCCCACGTCCCCGAGGAGTCGGGCGCGCTGCACCACTGAGTCCGGCGCTTTCCACCCCCTTTCCACCCCCTTTCCGTCCCCGGCGGCAGTCAGCGGTGGCGCATGCCGTACAGCGGGCGTGGGTCGCCGCTGCCGGTCGGCACGGCCGGACGGAATCTGTGGCTGAAATCCATGGGGATGTCCAGGGCCAGGAACTTCTTTCCGTTCCCCGTCCGGGCGCGCAGGCGGATCCGCTGCCGGGCCACCGGTACCGTGTCGGGAAGCCGAAGGTTCCACGCCTGTCTCCACGGCCCGGCGGGCCGCCTCGGAGCACCCGACAGTCTCGCGCCCATCCCCGCCAGCAGATCGGGCAGCCGGTAGCTTCTGTCCAGCATCTTCACCGGACCGAACTTCATGGTCACATTGCAGGTGACCCGGGTCAGGTCGACGGTCTCCTTGAGATGGCCGTACATCTCCCAGCGGACCTGGTGCCCGAGCCACGGCAGTGCGGGGGTCAACGTGATGTCGAGGATTTCCAGGACATAGGTGTCGTCGCTAGCGTCCTCCACCAGGCGCATGTTCACCTCGCTCAGCCCGCGGTGTCGCGGATACGGATGTCGCCGCCCGTGGTGTGCGCCCGACCCGGCGGCGAAGTGTCACTCGGGGCCTCGTACCGCCGGGGCACGGCGGCGGCGCGCACAGGCGGCCGCCTCCATCGCCGCTGTCCAGCGGGCGAGGAGGCCGGGAAGGGGCGACTACCCCGCCGTGCACACCCAGGAATGCCGCTCTGCGCCTTCTGTCACCCGATCGGGGGTGAGGGGAACGCCGGAAGGACGGGGGGCGTTCGGGCGCAGGTCACCAGAAGGGTCGGTTGGTGAAGGCGATTCCTGCCGCCCGGCCGCCAGGCTGCGGAGCCTGGCGGCCGGTCCGGGCGGGGTGTGCACGGCGCGGGATTGTCGAACAATGGTCGAGACGGGGGCCCCGGCCCGATTGCGGCGGGCCGGGGTTCCCCTCATTCAGCCGGCGGTGGACTAGTCGTCGTCCCGGTCGCCGCCGCCACCGCCCCAGCCGTGGTGCCGGACCACGCGGAAGCTGGCGATCACTCCGTTCTCGACCTCGATGCCGTCGGGCGGGCAGGCGCGCACACCGAAGCTGTCGCTGTGGGGGCCGACGGTGGCGATGGGGCCGCCGTTGTCGCAGACCGCCCCGCGGAAGACCTCCACCCGCTTGTGGCTGTCGTTGCGGATGTTCAGGGTCCGGGCGCCCAGGCCGCTGATGACGGTGATGCAGTCGCCCGGGTGGGCGGAGTAGGACCGCTCGTTGATCTGGATGCGGCCGTGATCGCGGTGGCGGCCACCTTCGTCGCGGCCACCCCCCTCGTCGTGGCCGCCACCCTCGTTGCCCTTGCTCTGCGTACCACCGTCCCGGGGTGCGCCGGGGGCGGGCGCCGGGGCGGCTGCCTCCGGGGCGGCTGCCACCTGGGCGGGTGCCACCTGGGCGGGTGCCGCCTGGGGCACCGGGACGGAGGCGGCCGAAGCGTAGGTGATACCGGTCGCGACGAGAGCTGCGGCACCCGCGATTCCGGCGGTCACCATGTTGGAACGGGCGAGCTTCATATCTCTTCTCCTGTGTTCTCGTTTCTCCGAGATGCCGGCCCGTCAGCCGGCGTGAGATCAAAAGTACTCATATCCGACTTATCCGCGATATTCGAGAAAGGGGAACATGCTGCCGTTCGGGGTACTCCCGGCCTCGGGCGGCGCGCCTTCGAGGGGGCGGCGGAGACACAAGTGGCCCGAGAAAAAGTGGGATTGACATACTTTTAGGCCTTTGGAGTGATCCTTTGACTCCTGCTCACCTACGGCCGAAGCGTGTCGATGCGAATGTCGTGCCGTGAGCCGTGCTAAGCGACCCTGTCCGGGCCGCCTCCGGTGGCCCAGCTCGCACCACACCGTCCTGCGGCCCGTCCCTGCTCCACGCCCCGCCGCTCGGTCACCTCGATGCGGGTACGGCCACGGTGGTCCGGCATGCCGACGACGCGAACGGTCACCGGTGCGCCCTGGCCGGGGCGGTCGATGACGTGGGTCGGCAACCGCGTTGCGCGCAAAGAAAAAGGGGGGCGTGGGGTCCCAGGACCCCACGCCCCCCGCTGCTCAGCGGAGCGTCAGTGCTTCTTCGCGTACGACTGCACGTAGCCGTTCGCGGGCGAGCCCACACCGGTCACGTCGTCGTAGCCCTTCACCGCGGACAGCGAGCTGTCCTTGCCGAGGCTGCGGACCGAGTACAGCAGGCCGCCCTTGGCGTCCAGGCCGTTGGCGAAGTCCACCCGGGCGACCGCCAGGTCGGTGCCGGTCGGCTGGTCCGTGACGTCGTGGAAGACGCCCTTCTTGCCGTAGTCGGCGTAGATCGACGGGTTGGCGAAGCCGATCGCCTTGCCGTGCGCCTCCTGGGCCAGGGCCTGGATGGCCGCGATCGTCGGCGCGGCCAGCGAGGTGCCGCCGATGCGGTACTCGCTGTACTGCTGCGAGCCGTCCGGGAAGGTCTGGGTCTGGCCGACCAGGAAGCCGGTGTTCGGGTCGGCGATGGCCGCGATGTCCGGGACGACGCGGTTGCCGGCGGCGTTGTTGGCCGTGGCCAGCGCCTTGGGCACGACGCCCTTCTGGTAGTACGGCTGCGGTACGGTCTTGCTGGTGCCGCCGCCCGCGCCGCCGGTGTAGGCGCCGGGGAAGCCGGTCCAGCTCTTGCCGTCGGCCGCCAGGGTGGCCTTCTCGGTGCCCCAGCCGGTCTCCCACTGGTACGTGTCGCCCTTGCCGACGGCCAGCGAGGTGCCGCCGACCGCGGTCACCCAGGCCGAGTTGGCCGGCGAGTCGACCTGCTTCGTACCGGTGTTGGCGACCTCGTCGCCGTTGTCACCGGAGGAGAAGTAGAAGCCGATGCCCTGGACCGCGCCCAGCTGGAAGACCTGGTCGTAGGCGGCCGCGAGGTCCGGCGTCTGGGCGGCCTCGGTGTCGCCCCAGGAGTTGGAGACGATGTCGGCCAGGTGGTTGTCGACGACCTTGCTGAGCGAGGCCAGCAGATCGTCGTCGTAACAGGAGGCCGCACCGACGTAGGTGACGTCGGCGTTGGGTGCGACCGCGTGCACGGCCTCGACGTCGAGGGTCTCCTCGCCGTACCAGCCGGCCGCCTTGCACTCGTCGGTCCTGGTGTAGTTGTCCGGCAGCACCTGGTGCAGCTGGCCGGTCGTCCAGGCCTTGTCGCCGTTGTTCAGCGCGTACTTGCCGGCGTCGAAGGCGATGGTCGGCGAGGCGTAGGCGTCGGTGATGGCGACGCGGACGCCCTTGCCGGTGTACGTGCCGGCGCCGTAGGCGGCGCGCAGCTGCTTGCCGGTGTAGCCCTTGACGGCGTACGGGATCTTCTGGCCGTAGGCGTCCGGCAGGGTGCTGGCGGTCTTCGAGCCGTAGTACGAGGAGAACGGCCCGGCGTTCTTGAACACGGCGTCCGGCGGCGGCAGCTGGTCGTCGTGGGTGGCCGTGTGCGGGGCGTTGTCCAGGCCGGTGACGGTCAGGACGGCACCCTGCAGACCGGCCGGCACGGACGCGGTCTGCTCCGGAGCACGGTAGGTCTTCGTGCCCTTGGTGTAGTTGTGCAGCTGGGTGCCGAAGGCCTTCTCGGCGGCGGCCACGTCACCGGAGACGGCGACGTAGTGCGTGGTGACCGAGGTGATCGTCAGGCCGGCCGACTTCAGCCAGGACTTGACCGCGGCCACCTGGGCCTTGGTGGCCCCGAAGCGGGCCTGCGCCGTCTTGGCGCTCAGGTACTTGCCGTACTGTGGCGAGCTGGGGTCGGACACGGCCTTGGCGTAGGCGGCGAGTCCGGCCGCGTCCTTGCCGGCCAGGTAGACCCGGGCGTTCACCTGGGCGCTGTTCGCGGTAGCGCCCTTGTCCGTCTTGGCCGTGGCCCAGGCGGGCTTGGTGCCCTTCAGTGAGTCACGAGCGGGGCTGTCCGCAGCGTGGGCCGCGGGTATGCCCAGCGCCAGCGCGCCGGCGATCATGGGCAGTGTCGCTGCCATGCTCACGGCGCGCAGCTTGGCGCGGTTGGATCTCATAGAACCCCCTGCGATGCGGTTCGCATGCATGTAGTGGTCGATACGCCGTGGCTCCGCGCGCCGACCCGCGGCGGTGTCGGCCGGCAGCGCTGGATCACACGATGGGGGCCACTCTTACGATGAACCGTTCATGCCAGGGGAACGCAATGGTCAATAGAAGGTCAAGTGACCGTCAGGTAGGGCGATTTGCGCCCTTCATCCGCACGGTCTCTTACGGCGGCGTTACGGAACCGCTCGCCCGATGTTCATGAACGAGGCTTCGCGCCCCGCTCCTTGAGCATCCCGGCCATCACCTGCAGCTCCGACTGCTGCGCGTCGACCATGCCTTGGGCCAGCCGCTTCTCCACGCCTACGGTGCACTGGGCAACGCACCCTTCGGCCATGTGGATACCGCCCTTGTGATGGTCCGTCATCAACTGCAGATAGAAGATCTCGGCCTGCTTGCCGCTCAGCGACTGGAGCTTCCTCAGCTCCGTGTCGGTCGCCATGCCCGGCATCAGCGAGCCGTCCCCGCGCTCGGGCATGTCACCCATGCCCATCCAGGACATCGGCGGCTTGGCCGACACCTTCGGCAGCCCCCACAGATCCAGCCAACCCAGCAGCATGCCACGCTGGTTGGCCTGGGTCTGCGCGATGTCGTAGGCGAGCCTGCGCACGTCCTCGTCGCCGGTGCGGTCCCGCACGATGTACGACATCTCGACGGCCTGCTGATGGTGCACGGCCATGTCCCGGGCGAACCCGGCGTCGGCCGACTCCGCGCCCGGCGCCGTCAGCACCGACGGGCCGCCGGAGTCCTCGGCGACCGCGTACGTGACCCCGCCGGCCGCGACGAGCACCGCCGCCGCGGCCCCGGCGATCCAGCCGATGCGCTGCCGGGTCACTTCATGACTCCACCGGTGCACGAGGCCCCCGGCTCGGGCGTCTGCGGGCCCTGTACGTACGCGGCGAAGAACTTGTCCACTTCCGGATCACTCGCGCTCTTCACGGTCACCTGACGGCCCCACGCCGACAGGATCAGCGGCGCGGCCTGGTCCGCGTACGGGCTCATCAGCGAGTACGGCGTCTTCCGCACCTTCGCCGCGAGCGCGTCCACGTCCGCCTTGCTCGCCTTTCCGGTGTACGTCACCCAGACCGCGCCGTGCTCCAGGGCGTGCACGGCGTTCTCGTCCTGCACCGGCTCGGTGTAGACGTCACCGTTGCAGTCCAGCCAGACCGGGTTGTGGTTGCCGCCGACCGGCGGGTGCATCGGGTACGACACCTTCGTCGTCACATGCGTGCGCGACAGATCGCCGGTCCAGGTCAGCACCCCGTCCTTGCCCTTGACGAAGTGCCCGGAGTCCCCGGAGTTCCCGGCAACCCCGGGGCCCTTGTCGTCGTCGCGCGCGCTGTCCGACTTCACGTCGGCCTGGGACTTCCCGTCCGACTGGGAGTTCACGAGGACCACACCGCCGACCACGAGCCCGACGACGACCACCACACTGGCGGCGATGACGAGCACCCGGCCGCGCCGCTCGCGGGCGCGCTCCGCACGCCGTATCCCCTCCATGTGCGCCTTGCGTGCCTCGGTGCTGTTCTTGACGGGGCCCATGAGGTGTCCTTCTGGGGAAAAGGGACGGCAGTGGGAAGGGTGGGGCCCGTTGATCGTAGTGGGGAGGGGGCGTCTTCCGTAGGCAGGGCACGGCAAAAGAGAGGACGGCGGGATAATTTGAACGGCGGATGCGTATTACCTAGGCTCGCCGTATGCGGCTCCTGCGCTCCACCGACCTGGCCCTGCGGGTCCTGATGCGACTCGCCGTCGCCGCCGACGCCACGCCCACCACCCGGCAGGTCGCGGCGGACATGGAGGTGCCCTACACGCACGCCGCGAAGGTCGTCGCCGAGCTCCAGCACCTGGGCCTGGTCGACGCCCGGCGCGGCCGGGGCGGCGGCCTCACGCTCACCGAGAAGGGCCGTACGGCGTCGGTCGGCGCGCTCGTGCGTGTCTTCGAGGGCGACGGCGACGTGGTCGACTGCGAGGGCCAGACCCCCTGCCCGCTGAACTCCGGCTGCCGCCTGCGGGGCGCCTTGCGGCGGGCTCAGGAGGCGTTTTTCGCCGCGCTGGATCCTTTGACGGTCGCCGAGATCGTGGCTGAGCCGACGGGGCCCTTGCTGCTGGGCATCTCCCGGGGGCCGCAGGCCGGTTGACGGCTCTCCCCGCCCCGCGTTCAACGGCGGGCGCTATGGTGCGCGCGTGACGGAGGGGAACCAGGGGACGGGTGACGAACGGTGGGACGAGTTCGTCAGAGAGTTCGAGCAGAGCAGGGGGGTCCACGAGCCGAGCGCGACCGGGCACACTGAGCGCGGTGCCGCCGCGAAGCGGCCGCGCCGCCGCAGGCTCCTCGCGGCGACGGCCGTCGCCGGTGCCGCACTCGCGGTCGCCGGTGCGGGATTCTGGCTGGGCGCAGGGCACGGGACCCGGCACGAGACGGCGGACAAGGCGGCGGGGCATGCGCCTGCCGTCCCCTCCGGGCGGCCGGCGGCGACCTCCGCGGCGCCGATGCCGATGGTCACCGCGGACCAGGCGTTCCCGGCACGCGTCGCCGGCGACACCAAGGTCACCCAGACGGGCGGCCCGAACTGCGCGGGCTCGGTCGGCCCGGACCTGAGCGCGCTGCTGGGGAAGAGCAAGGGCTGCCGGGGCGTGATCGGGGCCCTGTACAAGGACGCGTCCGGCAACCAGTACACGGTCGTCGCCTTCGGCATGAAGGACCAGCTCGACGTCATGCGGGTGATGACCGCTCTGGCCCCGCACCCGACCGACTACGAGGTGCCGGTGCTGACGCCGCCCGCCGGATCCGGGCTCAGGGCGCTGCCGGCGGACAGCGGGCTGGTGCAGTCGTTCGCCGGCCGGAACAAGCTGCTGGTGATCGGCCTGGCCCAGTGGTCGGACGGTCGCAGTGCCGACTACCAGGCCCTGGTCCACAAGCTCCAGCCGCTCCTGGACAAGGTGACCGAGGCGGCCGGCGGACACGACGGCCGCGGCTGATCCGGTCAGCTGCCCTGCTGGTCCAGCAGGTCCTGGCCGAACCGGCCTGGCCATCGAGGCTGAGCGAGAAGGACCGGCGCGTCCCGACCGCGCTGTTCTGGTGGACCTCACTCCCCATGAGGATTCCGTCATCGGTGCGGCATGGGTACGCCTGCGGAGCGGAGCTTGGTCTCGGTGAGCGCGGTCAGCCGGGCTGAGATCGGTGCCTGGTCCTCGCGGTGGTTGTTGATCAGCTTGTACTGAGCCGAAGCCTTGGCCCATGCCTGAAGGCTGGCGTGATCCCCCAGCAGCGCGGGGTTGGCGAGGTAGCGATCGGCCATCGCCGTCGCGAGTTCTTCGATCCTCGGGTCGTCCGGCGCCCAGGTCTCCGCGTCCCAGCCGCGCTTGGTCAGGGCGATGTACTCGGGGTCGTCCAGCCCGTGTTCGAGTTGTGTCAGGAAGCCGTCGAAGCCCTCCGGCACCAGCGCCCGGGCCAGCACCAGGGCCTCGCGTTGCGCGGCCACGTAGTCGGGGCTGAAGCCGAGGCCGGTCATCCGGTCCAGGACCGCGCAGGCGCGATCGGGCAGCAGGACCCGGTCGCCGTCGGCGAGTCGGTGCAGCATCTCGCGGCGGGCGGCCAGCTCATCGATGCGTTCGGTGAGCTGCCGCTCGACGTCGGTGAGCGCGGCGCCGAACTGCGCGGCGTCGGCGTCGAGCATGGGCCCGATCTCGGCCAGCGGCACGCCCGCGGCGGCCAGCGTCCGTACCTGCACCAGCTGCAGCAGCTGTGCGGATCCGTACCGTCGATAGCCGGAGCTGTCCCGTTCCGGCTCCGCAATCAGGCCGAGCTTGTGGTAATGCCGCACCGTCTTCACTGTGACGCCGACGAACGCCGCCGCCTGCCCGATCGTGACCCCGTTCCTCATCGGCCCAGCTTGCCGCAGAACACCGCGTCGACGAAACGCTGCTGGGCGGTCTGGAATGCCGGTGCTATCGACAGGTCGGCGTCGTCCACCCAGGTCAGCCCGGCGGTCAGGGTCTTGCTCCCGTCGGGGGTGCCGTACATCAGCGCCGCCGAGCCCATGGTGGCGCCGTTGTGGTGGAAGACGGTGCCGCCCTCCGTTTCCTGTGCGAACACTCCCAGGCCGTAGCCGATCGTCGCCTCCGGCGTGCGCATCTCGGCGAGCATCTCGGCCGGCAGGAGCCTGCCGCCCATCAGCGCGGAGAAGTAGGTGTGCAGGTCCTTGGTGGTCGAGATCATGTCGCCGCCGGCTCCGACCCAGGACGGGTTCTGACGGGTGACATCGACTGTCCTCTCCTGCCCGGCGTCCTCGTAGCGGTAGTAGCCGTGGTTGTGCGGCTCGGGGATCTCCGGCGAGGCGCCCGGCGCCACGGTGCCGGTCATCCCCAGCGGCCCCAGGATCAGCCGCTGCAACTCCTCGGCAAACGAACGGCCGGTGACCTTCTCGACCACCAGCCGGGCCAGCACGTAGTTGGTGTTGGCGTAGCTCCAGCCCGTACCCGGCGCGAACCGCGTCGGCTTGGACAACGACAGCCGTACCAGCTCTTCGGGCAGGTAGGTCTTGAATCGGTTGTCCACCCACTCCTTGCCCTGCCAGGGGACCCCCAGCACGATTGTCCCGTCCTCGTAGAGCTCGCCGGTGTGGTTGAAGATCCCGCTGGTGTGCTGCAGCAGCATCCGCACAGTGATCCGCCGATCGAGACCGAACTCGGGCAGGTAGTCATCGGCCGGGGCGTCCAGGCCGATCCTGCCCTCGGCCACCAGCATGAGCACCGAGGTGGCGACGAAGTTCTTGGTGCTGCTGCCGATGCGGAAGTGCCCGTTCGTCAGCGGCTTGGCGCTCTGGCCCAGCTCGCGCACACCGGCGCTGCCGACCCACTCGCCCTGCTCGTCGTTCACCCGGAGCTGGATTCCTGCGAATCCGGACTCGGCCAACTCCTCGATCGCCTTCTGCAGCTCCGGACGATCCTGCCCCTGGCCGGAGAGGTTGGTGGACATCGTTGCTCCTTCACATCGGTCGTGCCCGGGTCGGCGTTGTGTGCCGATGCGACGAGCCTCCACCCTGCCCCAAGGTCAACCTCAACCGTGATCCACCCCACAGTCGCTTCCGGTCACCGTGGCTGGCAGCGAGAACTCGCGGCCCACTCCGGATCCTGGCCGCCCGCTTTGCTGACCCGCCTCGTGCCCCAACTCGCCAAGGCGCTCGGTGTGCCGACCCCTGCCGTACGCAAGCCGGGGTCGGCCTGGACCGAGCCGCCCCGGCCGGTGAGCGCCGGCGCCGAACCGCTCGGGCACGTCCGCCTCGGCCACGCCCGCGCCTCGACCGCCCGGCACTCCCTCGACGCACAGCTCGACTCCCTCGCCGATGCCGGAGTGCCCCGGGTCCTCTCGGAGGAAATCTCTACCCGCGCCACCCGGCGCCCCGAGCTGGAGGGCGCCGTGAAGCTCGCCGGGGAGATCCGCTCCTCCGGCGTCGCCGTCACCCACGAACAGGCCGCCACGGCGGCAGGCGCGTGATCGCCCGGCTGGTTTGCGGCTGGTGTCTGAGCTGGGACACCGGGGCCGCGTAGAAGCGCTCGGTGATCTCGCCGATGGCCGCGCCGGCGGCGGGAAGGGTGGCGCTGACGGTGGCCGCGGACTGCTCGGATGGCATCGGAACTCCTCGGGGTTCGGCTGGGCGGCACGCAACGAAAACTTGCATATGAGATGCAAATTAACAGGGGTGGTGTGAGTCGCCTCGCGCACCGAATCGGCCATTACGCATGTCGGTGCGAGCAGGCAAGATGGGCGACAGAGCGGTACACCTGCCGTGCGAGAGGCGTTCAGCCCGAGGACGCTTCGGCGATCAAGGTCCGCAACGCGCTCGAAATGGTGTTGTGGTGGGATGCTCAGGTGCCCGACCGCCTCCCGCGCTAGCGGGGGACAGGCGGCCTGACCAGCAAGGATGGGGAAGCGGAAGATGGACAAGCAGCAGGAGTTCGTGCTCCGGACCTTGGAGGAGCGCGACATCCGGTTCGTACGCCTGTGGTTCACGGACGTGCTGGGCTTCCTCAAGTCCGTCGCCGTGGCCCCTGCCGAGCTGGAGCAGGCCTTCGACGAGGGCATCGGCTTCGACGGCTCCGCCATCGAGGGCTTCGCCCGGGTCTACGAGTCCGACATGATCGCCAAGCCGGACCCCTCCACCTTCCAGGTCCTGCCGTGGCGCGCGGAGACCCCCGGCACCGCCCGCATGTTCTGCGACATCCTCATGCCGGACGGCTCCCCGTCCTTCGCCGACCCGCGCTACGTGCTGAAGCGCGCCCTGGCCCGCACCTCCGACCTGGGCTTCACCTTCTACACCCACCCGGAGATCGAGTTCTTCCTGCTGAAGGACCGCCCGCTGGACGGCACCCGCCCCACCCCGGCCGACAACTCTGGCTACTTCGACCACACCCCGACCAACGTCGGCATGGACTTCCGCCGCCAGGCGATCACCATGCTGGAGTCGATGGGCATCTCGGTCGAGTTCTCCCACCACGAGGGCGGCCCGGGCCAGCAGGAGATCGACCTGCGCTACGCCGACGCGCTCTCCACCGCCGACAACATCATGACGTTCCGCCTGGTCATGAAGCAGGTGGCCCTGGAGCAGGGTGTGCAGGCGACCTTCATGCCGAAGCCTTTCTCCGAGCACCCGGGCAGCGGCATGCACACCCACCTCTCCCTCTTCGAGGGGGACCGCAACGCCTTCTACGAGTCGGGCGCGGAGTACCAGCTCTCCAAGGTCGGCCGCTCCTTCATCGCGGGCCTGCTCAAGCACGCGGCGGAGATCTCCGCGGTCACCAACCAGTGGGTGAACTCCTACAAGCGCATCTGGGGCGGCTCCGAGCGCACGGCGGGCGCCGGCGGCGAGGCCCCCTCGTACATCTGCTGGGGCCACAACAACCGCTCGGCCCTGGTCCGGGTCCCCATGTACAAGCCCGGCAAGACCGGCTCCGCCCGCGTGGAGGTCCGTTCCCTGGACTCCGGCGCCAACCCGTACCTGGCCTACGCCCTCCTGCTCGCCTCGGGCCTCAAGGGCATCGAGGAGGGCTACGAGCTCCCGCCGGGCGCCGAGGACGACGTCTGGGCCCTCTCCGACGCCGAGCGCCGCGCGATGGGCATCGAACCCCTTCCGCAGAACCTGGGCGAGGCCCTGACCCTGATGGAACGCAGCGACCTGGTCGCCGAGACCCTCGGCGAGCACGTCTTCGACTTCTTCCTGCGCAACAAGCGGCACGAGTGGCACGAGTACCGCTCCGAGGTCACGGCGTTCGAGCTGCGGAAGAACCTGCCGGTGCTGTAGGCGAGGTCAGGGCGGATTTCCGCCGAAACGATCCCTTGGGGCCGGCGGTCACGGACCGCCGGCCCCGTCGCGTCTCGCCGACCCCGGGCCGATCAGCAGGCCGGTGCCGTTGACCGTCCGCCGGCCCTGCGTGCGCGGACGGGGCGGCACCTCGTCGACGATCCGGCCCATCCGGCAGACCGCGCGCGGGTCGTCCGCGTGCTCCGTGACGATCCGCTGCCGCTCGGAGGCCGCGGCGTTCGAGCGACGGGAGAGCCTGCCGGTGCTGTGAGGCACCCGGCGCGGGGCCCGCGTACCTCCACGGGCCCGCGTACCTCCACGGGCACGCGCCCACGCGGGTCCGGGCCGGCGGCAACCGCCGTGCGGCCGTCGGTGGCCTCTACGGCACATACGCGGGTGACACGGCAGCCCCGCTGATCCGCTGCGGCGTCCCCGACCCGTCCGCCGGGACCTGGTACAGATCGGCGCCGTAGTCACCGGGCAGCGCGTACACGATCGTGCGGGCGTCGCGCCAAACCGCCTGGTCGTCCACGCTCCTTTGCTCGGCCAGCGGAGTCTCGCGCATCGTGCGCAGGTCGAGGACGTACAGATGCCAGGGGGCGTCCTTGGACAGCCCCTGGACCCGCTTCTTGTAGACGATCCGGGTGCCGTCGGGCGAGAGGGACGGGCACTCGACGTTCGGGTGCAAGGTGGTGAGCGTGCGGGCGCGCAGGTCGCCGCGGACCAGGTAGGTGCTCCCGCCCGTCGCGAGCGTGGCGTAGAACGTACGGTCGTCCGCCGCGAACGTCACGCCCCAGAAGTTGACGTCCGCCGCGTGGTACGTGCGTCCGTCCTTGATGATCCGGAAGGCCTCCAGCGACGGGATCAGCTCGCCGTTCCTCGTGTCCACGATCGCCGCACGCGTCGAGAAGTTCGTACCGGCGTAGGAGTCGCCGCCCACGAACGCCGTCCAGGCCGCGTAGTGCCCGGTGGGGGAGACGCGGGCACGGGAGGGGATGCCCGGGACGTCGTATCGGCGCAGGGTCCGCAGCCGGTCATCCAGGATCAGCGCCCGGTAGGTGTCCGAAACCGGACCGTGCACGGCCTGGAGGCACACGCCCGTCCCCGAGGCGGCGTAGAAGCGCAGGCACTTGACGCCGGAGGCGGTACGCGGCCCCGACGGATCACCGGCCGGCACGGACACCACCTCGTCGCGATGCGGACCCCAGGCCATGTTGCGGAACAGCATCCGCCCGTGACCGGTCAGCGTGACCGCCCCCGGCGTGACGCGCGGACCGCCCGCCTGCGTGTGGTCACGGCGGTCGGCCCGCGCCGAGGCGTGCAGGACGGACGCGAGCCCGACCGCCGCCAGCACGGCGACGGCCGAGACCAGGATCAGGACGCGGGTGCGCACGCTCATACGGTCACCGGGCCTTTCGGGCGCAGGGTGAGGGAGAAGACCGCACAGCCGACCAGTGCCACCGCCGCGCCGGTCAGCGCCGCCCGGTCGCCCCACACCGTCCATGCCGCACCGAACAGCAGCGAGCAGGCGAACCGGGCCATCGCCTGCCCGGTCTGTACGAGGGCGAGCCCGGACGAACGCAGCGCCTCCGGCACCCCGTCCGAGGCGGCCGCCATCAGCACCCCGTCGGTGGCCGCGTAGAACGTGCCGTGCAGGGCGAGGACGACGTACGGCAGCCCGCTCCCGTGCCAGGACGTGAGCAGCAGCGCGTACGCGACGAGCAGTGCCCCGTGCCCGCCCAGGAAGACCAGCCACCTTCCCGCCCGGTCCGCGAGCCGGCCGAGCGGGATCGCCAGCAGCAGGAACGCGGCGGCCGTCCCCAGCGGCAGCAGGGCGAACCAGCGGTCGGGGACCCCGAGACGCCGCTGGAGCAGCAGGTAGACGAAGGAGTCACTGACCGTGGCGAGCCCGAGCAGCAGTGCGCACACCGTGATCCGGCGCAGGTCAGGGCGCCCGAGCAGCCGTACGGCGGCCGACAGCGTGGGCCGCTCCGCCGCCACCGCGTCGCCCCGCCCACCGGGTACGAACAGGACCAGCACCAGGACGCCCGCCACGGCCACGCAGAAGCTGACGGTGAACACCGCGTCGTACCCGTCGACCGTGGCCCGCAGGATCAGGAACGCCACGAGGGGTCCGAGCAGTGCCCCGGCGGTGTCCATGGCCCGGTGCACCCCGAAGGCCCGCCCCCGGCTCTCCGGCGTGCTGGACAGCGAGATGAGGGCATCGCGCGGAGCGGTCCGCAGCCCTTTCCCCGTCCGGTCGGCGGCGAGGACCAGCCCGATCGGCGTCAGCGCATGGGCGATCAGCAGCAGGGGCTTGCACACGGCCGAGACCGCGTACCCGAACCCGGCGACCCACTTGTGCCGCCCGCCGCCCCGGTCCGCCAGATGCCCGCCCACGAGTCGCACGAGCGCCGAGAACCCGTTGTAGATGCCGTCGAGCAGCCCGAACCCCAGCGGGGACAGACCGAGCCCCGTCACCAGGTACAGCGGCAGTACGGCCGTGACCATCTCGGACGACACGTCCGTCACCAGACTGACCGCCCCCAGGGCGAAGACGGCGGGGGCGACCGCGGCACGGCGCCGCCCGACCACAGGTCGGACGGCGCCGTCAGCGGACGACGACTGCGCGCGGCTGTCCGCTACGTACACGTCAGGACGCCCAGATGCCGGTGATGTCCTGGCCGGAGGCCGCGTTGCCCGCGTGCGTGCTCAGACCCTGGGTGTCCTCCAGGGTGCGCAGCAGGTCGTAGTGGTTGTACGTCGTCGAGGACGTCGCCCCGGCGGTGACCGGCTGCCCGTAGAGGACGGTCGGAATCCGGTTGCCGCTGAGCCGGTTGTCCTCGTCGAAGGTGACGACGAGCAGACTGTTGTGGGTCTTGGCCCAAGTGGCGTACGCGCCCAGGTTGTTCTTCAGCCAGGTGTCACCGGTGGACACCGAGCAGTCGTGCATGTCGCTGCACAGGTTGGGGGTCACGAACGACATCTGGGGCAGCGTCGAGTAGTCCGTCGGGAACTGCGCGAACGTCTTCGCGCTCGACGTCGGCACGTTGCTGAACCCGAACCAAGGGTTGTGCTTCTGCGCGTAGTTGCCGCTGCTGCACGTCGTGGAACCCTGGCTCGGCAGCGACTCGTTGTAGCTGGCCCAGGTGCGGCCGGCGCCGATCACCTCGGACGCCAGATTCGCGGCCGACGAGAACCCGGGGGTGACACAGCTGTCGTCCGTGACCCCCTGCGTCGAACCGGAGAGCAGGGCGTAGTAGTTGGGCTGGCTCGGGTGGGTCTCGGCGTACGACTGCGTCAGGCTGGCACCTCCCGACTTGAGCGAGTTGATGTACGGCGCGCTGGAGGAACCGATGACCTGGCTGTACGCATGGTTCTCGAGGACCACGACGATCACGTGATCCGGGCTCGGTACGGCGCTCGCGGCGTGCGCGGAAGCGCCCCCGAGCCCCGACCACAGCCCGACGGCCGCCGCGGCGAGGGCGGTTGCCGAGGCCGCGACGGTTCGGGCACGGCGGTACACGGAACTGCCGGACACATCAACCTCCGGGTGGGGGGGATGAACGGGGTTGGCGGTGCGGACAGAGCATGCACACGCCAATATTCCCCGCGCCCACCGCACCCAACCCGTGCGATGAAGAACGGATGAACTGCTGATGCCTCCCGGGCCGGGGCCGCATCCGCGCGCGGCGGGAAGGGGACGTGCCGGGCGGTGTCCGCCCGCAGCGGCCGGCGCGAACGCAGGACACCCTTTCGGCCAAGGGTCCGCCGGATCGGGGACGGACACCGCCCGGCACGGCACCGACTCCCCTCTCACGGCAGGCGGGCCCCAAGTCCCTTACGCACCCGGGCGGGCCGCCCCGGGCATGCCCGGCACGGAGCGCGGCACGGAACCTCGTACGCGGCACGGAACCCCGTACGCGGTGCGGCACGGACCCCGCAGGGAACCCCGCGCCCACCCGCCAGGTGTCGCGCCCACCCGCCAGGTGCGGCACCGACTCCTGCGCGCCACAGGCGCGACCCGAGCCCCCGCGCCCCCGAGGACCCGCACGGGCCGCCGAGGGCATCGGCCCGCCCACCGGAACGGACCACCCCTCCGCATCCGCGTCCGCCCGCACCGGCCACCCCCGCATCCCCGGCCACCTCCGCCCGGTCCGGCTAGGCTCAGGCCAGGACGACCGGGATCCCAGGGGAGGCCGAGCATGACGCCGGGGCGCAGGAGCAGTACCTTCACGCGGCTGCTACGGCACGGCTTCACGGACCCCTCCGCGGCCGAACGCCTCCTGGACGGCCCCGAGCTGGCCCCGGTCCGCGACGACCCCGTCCTCCTGGAAGCCCTGGGCGTCACGGCCGACCCCGATCTGGCCCTGCACGGCCTGGTCCGGCTCCTGGAGGCCCAGGCCACCCCGACCGCCCACCGCGAGCTCCTGGACACCCTCATCGCGGCCAAACCCCTGCGCGACCGCCTCCTGGGCGTCCTGGGTGCCTCCGCCGCCCTCACCGACCACCTGGCCCGCCACCCGGCCGACTGGCACGCCCTGGTCACCTACGAGCCCCAGGACCTCCACCCCGGCGTCACCGAGTTCGAGCGCGGCCTGGCCGAGGTCACCGACCCGGTCTCGCTCCGCGTGGCCTACCGCCGCTGCCTCCTCTCCATCGCCGCCAGGGACGTCTGCGGCACCACGGGCCTGGCGGAGACGGCCGCGGAACTCGCGGACCTCGCCACCGCCACCCTCCGTACGGCCCTGGCCATGGCGCAGACGCACGCCCCCGAGGACGCCGCGGCCTGCCGCCTGGCGGTGATCGCGATGGGGAAGTGCGGCGGCCACGAACTGAACTACGTCTCCGACGTGGACGTCATCTTCGTGGCCGAAGCAGCGGAAGGCACCACGGAGGCCAAGGCCCTCACCGCCGCCACCCGCCTCGCCTCCCACCTCATGCGGATCTGTTCGGAGACCACCGTCGAGGGCTCCATCTGGCCGGTGGACGCGAACCTCCGCCCGGAGGGCCGCAACGGCCCCCTGGTCCGCACCCTCTCCTCCCACCTCGCCTACTACCAACGCTGGGCCAAGACCTGGGAGTTCCAGGCCCTGCTCAAGGCCCGCCCGGTGGCGGGCGACGCCGACCTGGGCCTGGCGTACGTCGACGCGCTCGAACCCATGGTCTGGAAGGCGGCCGAGCGCGAGAACTTCGTGGCGGACGTCCAGAAGATGCGCCGACGCGTGGTCGAGAACATCCCCGCGTCCGAGATCGACAGAGAACTCAAACTCGGTCCCGGAGGCCTGCGCGACGTCGAATTCGCCGTCCAGCTCCTCCAGTTGGTGCACGGCCGCACCGACCAGGCCCTCCGCAGCGGCACCACCCTGGACGCCCTCCAGGCCCTGGTCGCGGGAGGCTACGTGGGCCGCGAGGACGCCGCCCGCCTGGACGAGGCGTACCGCTTCCTGCGCACGATGGAACACCGCATCCAGCTGTACCGACTGCGCCGCACCCACCTCGTCCCGGTGGCCGAGGAGGACCAGCGGCGCCTGGGCCGTTCGCTGGGCCTGCGCACCGACCCGGTGGCCGAGGTGAACCGCGAGTGGAAACGGCACACCGGCGTCGTACGACGGCTGCACGAGAAGCTCTTCTACCGCCCGCTCCTCGACGCGGTCGCCCAACTCGCCCCCGGCGAGGCCCGGCTGAGCCCCGAGGCCGCCCGCGAACGCCTCGTCGCCCTGGGCTACGCCGACCCGGCCGCAGCCCTGCGCCACCTGGAGGCCCTCGCCTCCGGCGTGACCCGCAAGGCGGCCATCCAGCGCACCCTCCTGCCCGTCCTGCTGGGCTGGTTCGCCGACTCGGCGGACCCGGACGCGGGCCTGCTGAACTTCCGCAAGGTCTCGGACGCGCTGGGCAAGACCCCCTGGTATCTCCGTCTCCTGCGGGACGAGGGCGCGGCGGCGGAGAACCTGGCCCGAGTCCTCTCGGCGGGCCGCCTGGCCCCCGACCTCCTCATGCGCGCACCCGAGGCGGTGGCCCTGCTGGGCGACGGCGACGGCACCGGCGGCGGCCTGGCGCCCCGCGAGCGCGCTCCCCTGGAGCAGGAGATCCTGGCGGCGGTGGGCCGCGCGCAGAACGCCGAGCAGGGCGTCACCGCGGCCCGTGGCGTACGCCGCCGCGAGCTGTTCCGCACCGCCGCCGGCGACATCGTCGGCTCCTACGGCACCGAGACCACCGCCGCCGAGGCCGACCAGGGCGCCCTGGTGGACCGGGTCGGCGCGGGGGTCTCCGACCTCACCGCGGCCACTCTCGCCGGCACCCTGCGCGCGGTGGTCCGCGACAGCTGGGGCGATACGCTGCCCACCCGGTTCGCGATCATAGGGATGGGCCGGTTCGGCGGTCACGAGCTGGGCTACGGCTCCGACGCGGACGTCCTCTTCGTCCACGAACCGCAGGACGGCGTGGACGAACACGAGGCCTCCGCGGCCGCGAACAAGGTGGTCGAGCAGATGCGCCGCCTGCTCGCACTGCCCAGCGCCGACCCGCCGCTGCTCATCGACGCCGGCCTGCGCCCGGAGGGCAAGTCGGGCCCGCTGGTGCGCACGCTGAAGGCGTACCAGGCGTACTACCGCCGCTGGTCCCTGGTCTGGGAGTCACAGGCGCTGCTGCGGGCGGAGCCGGTGGCGGGAGACGAGGACCTGGGCCGCCGTTTCACGGCCCTCATCGACCCCCTGCGCTACCCGGCGCACGGCCTGACGGAGGACGCGGTCCGCGAGATCCGCCGTCTCAAGGCCCGTATGGAGTCCGAGCGCCTGCCGCGCGGCGCGGACCCCAAGCTGCACACGAAGCTCGGCCCGGGCGGCCTGTCGGACGTCGAGTGGACGGTCCAGCTGCTCCAGCTCCGGCACGGCTGGGAGCTGCCCGGCCTGCGCACCACCCGGACCCGTGAGGCCCTGGCGGCCGCCCGCGAGGCCGGGCTGCTGTCCGCCGAGGACACGGAGGTCCTGGACGAGGCCTGGGTGCTGGCCACCCGGGTGCGCAACGCGGTGATGCTGGTGCGCGGCCGGGCCGGGGACACGTTCCCCACCGAGCCGCGCGAGCTGGCCGCCGTGGGTCGCTATCTGGGCTTCGGCGCCGGGCACGCGGGGGACATGCTGGACGCGTACCGCCGGACCACCCGCAGGGCGCGTACGACGGTGGAGGAACTGTTCTACGGCGACGGCACGTGATGTTTCTGGCCGTCGATGGTCACAGGGTGTGACGGCCGGTCCGGAGTGATCCGCGGCAGGCGGTGGGGCAGCGCGCCGTACCACACCCGGGCGACCGCGAAACCGAAGACCAGGCACAGCACACCCCCCACCGCGTCCAGCCAGAAATGGTTGGCCGTGGACACGATGACCAGGAGCGTGGTCGCCGGATAGAGCAGCCCCAGCACGCGCACCCACGGCACCGACGCCAGCGCGAAGATCGTCAGCCCGCACCACAGCGACCACCCGATGTGCATGGACGGCATCGCCGCGTACTGGTTCGACATGTGCTTCAGATCGCCCGAGGCCATCGAGCCCCACGTGTGGTGCACCATCACGGTGTCCACGAAGTGCCCGCCGCGCATCAACCGAGGGGGAGCGAGCGGGAACAGGTAGTAACCGACCAGGGCCACACCCGTGGTCGCGAACAGCACCAGCCGGGCCGCCGCGTACCGCCCCGGATGCCACCGGTACAGCCACACCAGCACGCCCAGCGTGATGATGAAGTGCAGCGTGGCATAGTAGTAGTTCATGCTGATGATCAGCCAAGTCACCGAGTTCACGGTGTGGTTGACCGACTGCTCGACGTCGATGCCGAGGTGACGTTCGACGCGCCAGATCCAGTCCGCGTTGCGCAGCGCCTCGGCCTTCTGCTCCGGGACGGCGTTGCGGATCATTGAGTACGTCCAGTAACTCACCGCGATCAGAAGGATCTCGAACCACAGCCGAGGCCGTCGAGGCCGCCGCAGCCGGCCCAGCAGACCCCGCGGGCCCCGCCCGACCTCGCCCGTGACGGCCCGCGGAACGGCCACCTCCTCGCGACCTTCCGACTGTGTCACGGTCGAGTCACTCATAGGCATCAAGTCTGCCAGAAAAGACTTCTTCGGCAGATCATCCCAAGGTCGGGTCCGTCGCGCACCTTCTACGACATACGGACGACATTCGGTGCCGAAGCGGTCGAACCGCGCACCACCAGCTCCGGCATGAACACGAACTCACTGTGCGGCGCGGGCGTTCCGCCGATCTCCTCCAGCAGTGTGCGCACCGCGGCCTGCCCCATCGCCGGCACCGGCTTGCGCACCGTGGTCAGCGGCGGGTCGGTGAACGCGATCAGCGGGGAGTCGTCGAAGCCGACCACCGACATGTCCCGGGGCACGTCCAGACCCCGCTGCCGGGCGGCCCGTATCGCGCCGAGCGCCATCATGTCGCTCGCGCACACCACGGCCGTGCAGTCACGGTCGATCAGCGCGTTCGCGGCCGCCTGGCCGCCCTCCAGCGTGTACAGCGAGTGCTGGATCAACTCCGCCTCGGCGGTCGTGGCGTCCAGCCCCAACTGGTCCTGCACGGCCCGGACGAAGCCCTCGATCTTGCGCTGCACGGGCACGAACCGCTTCGGCCCGAGCGCCAGCCCGATCCGGGTGTGGCCCAGCGAGACCAGGTGGGTCACCGCGAGCGTCATCGCCGCCCGGTCGTCGGGGGAGATGAACGGCGCCTGCACCTTCGGCGAGAACCCGTCCACCAGGACGAACGGCACGCCCTGCGCCCGCAGCCGCTCGTAGCGCTGCATGTCGGCGGTGGTGTCCGCGTGCAGCCCGGAGACGTAGATGATCCCGGCGACCCCGCGGTCCACGAGCATCTCGGTCAGCTCGTCCTCGGTCGACCCGCCCGGGGTCTGCGTGGCGAGCACCGGCGTATAGCCCTGGCGGGTCAGCGCCTGGCCGATGACCTGGGCCAGGGCCGGGAATATCGGGTTCTCCAGCTCCGGCGTGATCAGGCCGACCAGACCCTCGCTGCGCTGCCGCAGCCGCACCGGTCGCTCGTAGCCGAGGACGTCCAGCGCGGCCAGCACGGACTGGCGGGTGGTGGCGGCGACGCCCGGTTTCCCGTTGAGGACCCGGCTGACGGTCGCTTCGCTCACCCCCGCCTGCGCAGCGATGTCGGCAAGCCGTGTGGTCACAGGATTGGACTGTACCGGTCGCATCTCAGACTGCCCACCAGACGGCGCAATCCGCGGGGAGCGCGGTGCGTGCCGGGCCCGGTTCGACCTCGGCGCTGGCGAGCAGCAGCGTGCCGGGAGTGGCCACCGAGACGGTGGTGGCGGTGAGGTTGACGGTGCAGACGAACGAGCCGTCGGCCGTGTCGCGGCGGAAGGCGAGCACTCCCTTGGGGGTGTCCAGCCAGATCACCTGGCGGCCGGCACCGAGCGCCGGGTGCTCGCGGCGCACGGCCAGGGCGCTGCGGTAGAACTCCAGGGTGGAGGCCGGGTCGCCCTCCTGGGCCGCGACGGTCAGCCTGTTCCAGTCCGCGGGCTGCGGCAGCCAGCTCGGGCCGCCCTCGACGGGACCGAAGCCGAACGGTGGCGCCTCGCCCGACCACGGCAGCGGCACCCGGCAGCCGTCGCGCGTGCCGTCCTGGCCCGAGCTGCGGAAGAACGCCGGGTCCTGGCGCACCTCGTCGGGCAGGTCCACGACCTCGGGCAGGCCCAGCTCCTCGCCCTGGTAGAGGTACGCCGAGCCCGGCAGCGCCAGCATCAGCAGGGTCGCCGCCCGGGCCCGGCGCAGACCACGCGCCTCGTCCCCTTCCGCGAGGCGCGTGGAGTGCCGGACCACGTCGTGGTTGGACAGCACCCAGGTCGCGGGCGCGTGCACCGCGTTCATGGCGCCGAGCGAGCGGTCGATGACGTCGCGCAGGTCCGCCGCGTTCCACTCCGTGGTCAGATAGGAGAAGTTGAAGGCCTGGTGCAGCTCGTCCGGCCGGATGTACAGGGCGCTGCGCTCGACGGTGGGCGTCCACGCCTCGGCCACCGCGATCCGCCCGCCCGTCTTTCCCTCGTACTCGTCGAGGATGCGCCGCCACCCCCGGTAGATCTCGTGCACCCCGTCCTGGTCGAAGTACGGCACGGCCTCCGTGCCGAGCAGCTTGACCTGCTCCTCACGGCCGATGTCCGGCAGGCCCGCCGCCTTGACCAGGCCGTGCGCCACGTCGATGCGGAAGCCGTCGACGCCCAGGTCCAGCCAGAAGCGCAGGATCGAGCGGAACTCGTCGTGGACGGCGGGGTGGTCCCAGTCGAAGTCGGGCTGCTCGGGCGCGAACAGGTGCAGGTACCACTCGCCGGGAGTGCCGTCCGGTTCGGTGACCCGGGTCCAGGCCGGGCCGCCGAAGATGGACTCCCAGTCGTTGGGCGGCAGTTCACCGCCCGCGCCCTTGCCCGGCCGGAAGTGGAAGCGCTCCCTGAGCGGCGAGCCGATACCTTCGCGCAGCGCCTGCTTGAACCACTCGTGCTGGTCGGAGCAGTGGTTGGGCACCACGTCGACGATCACCTTCAGGCCCAGCGCATGCGCCTCGCGCACCAGGTCGTCGGCGTCGGTCAGCGTGCCGAACATCGGGTCGACGGCCCGGTAGTCGGCGACGTCGTAGCCCGCGTCGGCCTGCGGGGAGGCGTAGAACGGCGACAGCCACACGGCGTCCACCCCGAGCCGCTTCAGATACGGCAGCCGGGAGCGGATGCCGGGCAGGTCACCCATGCCGTCACCGTTGCCGTCGGCGAAGCTGCGCGGATAGACCTGGTAGATGACCGCGTCGCGCCACCACTCCCGGTGCCCGGAGGCGGCGGCGGAGGCGTCGGTGGGAACTGCGTCGGTGACGTGCTGGGTCATGGATTCCCTTAGAGGATGCGGGGGGAACGACAAAGAAGCTTGCGGGGGCGCCGGGCCGGGCGCTCAGGAGGCGGCGCCGCCGGCGCTCAGGACTTGGTCCCGCCGGCGGTCAGCCCGGAGACCAGGCTGCGCTGCACCAGCATGAACACCAGGGCTGCCGGGATCGTGATGATGATCGCCGTGGCGGAGGTCCACGCCCAGTCGGGCCGCTGGTCCTGCGCGAAGGTGCGGATGCCGACGGCGAGCGTGTAGTGGTCGGACTGCATGAACTGCGTGGCGTACGCGACCTCGCCCCAGGCGGTGAGGAAGCTGTAGAACGCGGTCACCGCCAGGCCCGGCTTCGCGAGCGGCACGATCAGCCGCCAGAAGGTGCCGAACGGGGTGAGACCGTCCACCCGGCCCGCCTCGTCTATCTCCTTGGGGATGGTGTCGAAGTACCCCTTCATCATCCAGGCGCAGAACGGCACCGCCGTGGTCGCGTACGCCAGGATCAGTCCGAGGTAGTTGTCGAGCAGGTTCAGATCGGACATCAGCAGGTACAACGGCACGATCAGCACGATACTGGGAAACATCTGGGTGACCAGGAACGTCCACATCAGCTGACGGCTGCCCGGGAACCTCATGCGGGACACCGCGTATCCGGCGGTCGACGCGAGGAAGACGCCGAGGACGGTGGTGCCGCCGGCGACGACGACCGTGTTCAGGAACCACTTCGGCAGGTCCGAATGGGTCAGCACGTCACTGTAGTTGTGCAGGCTGAGGTTCTTCAGCACCTCGCTCGGCTGCTGCCAGGCGTTCTTCGGGCCGAGCGAGATGAACAGGATCCACACCACCGGGAAGGCCGCGATCACCGTGGCCAGGATCAGCGTGCCGTGCAGGGCGACGGACGCCCCCAGGCTGCGCTCCTCACGGCCGCGGACCCTGCGCGGGCGGGCGGCGGCGGGCTGCGCGGCGGAGCGGGCGGGCGCCGCCGTCTCGTGCGTTGCTGCGGTCATGACGTGGGCTCCTTACGCCTGCTCGGACTTCAGGGTGCTGCGGCGGTAGAAGGTCGAGAAGGCCAGCAGGAGGGCGAGGATGATGATCCCGTACGTCGCCGCTCCCGCGTAGTCCGAGATCCCGGTGAAGGCCTTGCGGAAGGCGAAGGTGACAAGGATGTCGGTGTCGCCGGTGGTGTTGTTGCCCAGCAGCAGATAGATGACGTTGAACATGTTGAACGTCCATATGCAGCCCAGCAGGATCACCGTGTTGGACACCGGACGCAGGCCGGGCAGGGTGACGTTGAGGAAGCGCTGCCAGGGCGAGGCGCCGTCCATCTCGGCGGCCTCGTACAGCTCCTTGGGGATGGACTGCAGTCCGCCGAGCAGGGCGACCATGTTGAAGGGGATGCCGATCCAGACGTTCACCATGATCACGGCGATCTTCTGGGCGAGCGGGGTGCCGAGCCAGTTCTGCTCGGGCAGACCGAACGCGGTGATGATGTCGTTGAAGACGCCGAACTGGGAGTTGAGCATCAGCCGCCAGGCGAAGACGCCGATGAACGACGGAACCGCCCAGGGCAGGATCAGCATCGCGCGGTAGAAGGCGCGTCCCCGCACCTTGCGGTTCAGGAGTACCGCGAGGCCCATGCCGAGGCAGACGTGCAGGGCGACGCAGGAGAGGGTCCACACCACCGTCCACACCAGGCGCGGGTAGAAGTCGCCGTCGGCGCCCGACAGGACGTGCCAGTAGTTGTGCAGGCCGACGAAGTCGTAGGTGGCCGGGCGGTGGAAGGCGCCGATGGTGGTGGCGACGTTCGCCTCGTTCGCGTTCGTCAGCGACTGGTAGAAGCCGTATCCGAGCGGATACAGCACCAGTACGGCGATGACGACGGCGACCGGGGTCACCATCGCCCAGGCGTACCAGTACTTGTCCCAGGACCGCCGCAGGGCAAAAACGCGTGCGGGGCGCGGGGACCCGGTGTCCCGCGCCGGCTGGTCGGTCTGTCCGGTGCTCGCTGCGGTGGTCATCCTCATCGGCTCTTTCGCGGCGGAAGTCTGGTGGTACCCGCAGCCCCGGGGAGCCCCGGTCGGGGCGGCAGTGGGGAAACATGATTCCCCGGGGCTGCGTGGTCTTCGGTTGCCTCTCGGTTACTTCAGATGCGGGTCAGCCGACGGAGTAGCCGGGCAGGAGCTGCTGGAACTGCTTGGCCGTGGCGTCCAGGCCGGACTTGACCGACGCGTCACCCTGCAGGATCTTCACGTAGTTCTGCTGGAGCGGGGTGAACAGCGAACCGACCTGCGGCAGGGCGACACGCGGACGGGCCGTCTGCTCCAGGATCGGCCTGAAGCCGGCGATCTTGGCGTCGGAGGTGACCTGCGAGGTGTACGCCGACTTGCGGGTCGGCAGGGTGCCGGTCTTCTCGGCGATGGTGATCTGGCTCTGCGTGGACGTCATGAACTGCGTGAACAGGTAGCTCGCGGCCAGGTTCCCCGAGCCCTGGTAGACGGCGAGGTCGTGACCGCCGGTCGGGGCCTGGGCCTTGCCGCCGGCGCCGGCCGGGACGGGGGCGTAGCCGAGGTTGGACCCGTCCTTGAACGCGGAGCCGGTCAGGTCCTCGCTGACGGACCAGGGGCCCTGGATCAGCATGGCGACCTTGCCGCTCTTGAACGCCGTCTGCATGTTCTGGTAGGCGTTCGAGAAGTCGACCTTCATCGAGGCCTGGTCGTAGATCTTCTTCGCGGTCGTCAGGGCCGTGACGGCCTGGGCGTCGCTGATGGTGATCTTCTTCGTCGAGGTGTCGGCCATGTCCGCGCCGTTGCTGTAGAGCAGGGGCAGCAGGAAGTAGGAGTCCGGGTTGACGTAGGTGCCGTACGCGCCGGTCTTCTGCTTCAGGGTCTTGGCGTCCGCGACGAACTCGTCCCAGGTGGTCGGCGGCTTGGCGATGCCGGCCTTCTTGAACAGCGCCTTGTTGTACAGCAGGCCCAGGGTGTCGGTGACCGACGGGACGCCGTACGTCTTGCCGTTGTACTTCGCGGTGTTCATCGGGGTGGCGTTGAAGTCCGAGGTGTCCTTCAGCGCGGGGGTGCCGTCGAGCGGGGCGATGTAGCCCAGCGAGGCGTACTCGGCCATCAGCCCCACATCGGTGCGCACGACGTCCGGGGCGCCCTTGCCGCTCTTGGCGGCCGACTTGAACTTCTGCTCGACGTCGGTGAACGGGACGCTCTGGTAGTTCACCTTGATCTTCGGGTACTTGGCCTCGAACTGCTTGATCAGGGCCTTGTACGTCGGGGCTTCGGTCGCCGCGTCCGAGGTGTCCCAGTACGTAATGGTTCCGGAGACGTCCTTGGGGTCCTTCGGCTGGCTGGACGCGTTGCTGTCCGAGCCGCCGCAGGCGGTGGCGGACAGGGCGATCACGGTGACCGCGGCGGCGATCGATATGCCACGTCGCATAGGAACTCCTAGAAGGGGATTGCCCGGATCATCCCTTGGGAAGACCGCGGGTGCCGTCTGTCCCGATCGACGGCCGCCGGGCGCGGTTGGAAATTAACAGCACTGCAAGGCCTTGCGAAAGACGTTGCAAGAAACTTTCTTCCCGATCTCGCACTCGTGACGTCCCCGTTACCCGCACATGTCCGCGGGGCTGCGGCGATGCGTGCGCACCGCCGCCCCGCCCGCCCTTCCAGCGGTGGGCGGCCGGTCCTCCGCGAGCCCACGCTCTCTTGCAGGTCGCTGCCCGCGGGCCACCGCGGATCCGGCCGGTGCGGTGCCCGGGCATCGCCGGTGGAGCGCCAACGGACCTCGCTGGGAACGCTGTTGGAATGTGTTTCAACATCTTGCTGAAACCTGACGGCAACCGATAGTTTCCAGCCTCCGCACTCCCTCCCCCACCCGCACGACGAAGTGCAGGAGCACGCATGGCACGCAGGACCCTCCCCACGGCACTCGCGCTCACCATGGCCACGTTCGGCCTCACGGTTGGCATGAACCCGACCATCGCCGAGGCCTCCCCGCCCGGCACCAAGGACGTCACCGCCGTCCTCTTCGAGTGGAACTACGCCTCGGTGGCCCGCGAGTGCACCACCACCCTCGGCCCCGCCGGCTACGGCTACGTCCAGGTCTCTCCGCCCGCCGAGCACATACAGGGCTCGCAGTGGTGGACGTCGTACCAGCCGGTGTCGTACAAGATCGCGGGCCGGCTCGGTGACCGCACCGCCTTCAAGAACATGATCGACACCTGTCACGCGGCCGGTCTGAAGGTCGTCGTCGACACCGTGATCAACCACATGTCGGCGGGCAGCGGTACCGGCACCGGCGGCTCGACGTACACGAAGTACGACTATCCGGGCCTGTACTCGTACCCCGACTTCGACGACTGCACCTCGCAGGTCACCAACTACCAGGACCGCTGGAACGTCCAGCACTGCGAACTCGTCGGCCTGGCCGACCTGGACACCGGCGAGGAGTACGTCCGCAAGACCATCGCCGGCTACATGAACGACCTGCTCTCGCTGGGTGCCGACGGCTTCCGCATCGACGCGGCCAAGCACATCCCGGCCGAGGACCTGGCGAACATCAAGTCCCGCCTGACGAACCCCTCCGCCTACTGGAAGCAGGAGGTCGTCTACGGCGCGAACGAGGCCGTCCAGCCCTCCGAGTACACCGGCAACGGAGACGTCCAGGAGTTCCGCTACGCCTACGACCTCAAGCGCGTCTTCACCAGCGAGAAGCTCGCGTATCTGAACAACTTCGGCGAGGGCTGGGGCTATCTGAGCAGTTCGGTGGCCGGCGTCTTCGTCGACAACCACGACACCGAGCGCAACGGCTCCACGCTGAACTACAAGGACGGCGCCGACTACACCCTGGCCAACGTCTTCATGCTCGCCTGGCCCTACGGCGCCCCCGACATCAACTCCGGCTACGAATGGTCCGACGCGGACGCCGGCCCACCGGACAACGGCCAGGTGAACGCCTGCTGGCAGGACGGCTGGAAGTGCCAGCACGCCTGGCCGGAGATCAAGTCGATGGTGGCCTTCCGCAACGCGACCCGCGGCGAGGCCGTCTCGAACTGGTGGGACGACGGCAGCAACGCCATCGCGTTCGGCCGGGGCGGCAAGGGCTACGTGGCGGTCAACCACGAGTCCTCTTCACTGACCCGCACCTACCAGACGTCCCTCCCCGCCGGGACGTACTGCGACGTCCAGAACAGCACGACGGTGGCGGTGAACTCCAGCGGGCAGTTCACCGCCACCTTGGGTGCCAATACGGCACTGGCGATCTATTCGGGGAAGTCGAGCTGCTGAGCCGCTGGGGCTACTTCCAGGTGTCGCTCGTCGTGTAGCCGGACGAACTGCCCGTCGTGTACGAGCGGTTCGTGCCGGATTCCCAGGTCACGTTCCCGGAGCCGTCCTTTTTCAGGTACTTGTACGTGAAGGACGTGCTCTTGGGGACGATGACCAGCTTGCTCCACGTCGGGTACGCCGCCGAGGAGAGCGGGATCGCGTCGGCCGTGTTCCAGGAGCCGAGGGACGGGTCGGAGCCGACGACGTAGACGTTGGTGCCCAGGTCGGTCGTCGCGGTCTCGTGGAAGGTGACGTCGGTGGCGTCGGTGTCCGCCAGGCTCCAGGAGTTGTTCAGCGAGAGAGCGGACGTGGTCGTCGCCGCCGACCTGTTGGCGTTCGACTCCCAGGTCACATTGCCCGAGCTGTCCTTCTTCAGGTACTTGTAGGTGAAGGACGTGTTCACCGGCAGGCCCACCTCACCCGACCAGACCGGGTACCCGGACGACGACAGCTGGATCGCCTTCGAGGTGTCCCAGGAGCCCAGCGCCGGGATGGACCCGACCACGTACACGTTCGTACCGGACGTGGTCGGCGCGTACGCGTCGAAGGTCGCGTTCACCGTGTCACCGGAGCCGCCGCCCGCGTCGCCACAGCCCACCGTGCAGGTGTAGGACGAGTTGTAGAAGGCGATGGCGCCCTTCGCGGGGATCGTGAGCGACGCGGTGCCGCCCGCCACGCTCACCGTCGTCCTGCCGCCGTCGATCACATTGCTGTACGTGCCGTCGGCCATGCCCGTGGTGAACGTGTAGGTCGCGCTGCTCGTGCCGTTGTTCAGGGCGAAGAAGCCCTTGCCGCTGCGGCCGAAGCCGACCACGTTCGAGGACATGGTCTGCCAGTCGGAGACCGCTGCCGTGTCGGCCGCGTTGTGCCAGGCCACCATGCCGACCACCGCGGTGTCGCGGTCCAGGCAGTACCAGGCGCCGCCGGCGCAGTCCGTGTCCGTCACGAAGCCCGACGAGTTCGGCGGGGCCTGGTCGCTCTGGGTCCATTCCCAGCTGGCGTACACCGTGGGCGTCGACCACTTGTAGGCGAGCTGGAAGAGGTTGGCCAGCTTGTAGGTGTCGCCGTCCTTGTACGACATGTCCGTGCCGTTGCGCTCGGTGTCGTGGTTGGTCACGAACGACACCGAGTCGGCGGCGGCCAGGATGCCGGACGACGACAGCGACGCCAGGTCGCTGACGTTGCCCTGGAAGGCGGACTTCATCCTGCTCGCGTAGGTGAAGTCCAGGACGTCACCGGAGGGGTAGTAGTCCGAGGGCTGCGGGGTCGCGCCCGGGTAGACCTCCTGGAAGACGTACGGCGCCGCGCCGGACGTGGTGGCGGTCAGCCTGGCCTCGATCGCCGCCATGTCGGTCTCGGGGATGTGCTTGGCCGAGTCGACGCGGAAACCGTCGACGCCCAGGGCGAGCTGGCTGTTGAGGAAGTTCGCGAGACCCGTGCGGACCGTGTCCGAGCCCGTTCTGAGGTCGGGCAGGCCGAGCAGTTCGCAGTTCTGGACCTGGGTGAGGTTGGAGTAGTCCTGGATGGTGAGGTCGGAGGTGGGGCAGTCGGACGAGTCGTGGTAGTCCGACCGGCTCCAGTCGGGGGTGCTGTACTTGTCCGTGATCGACGTGCCGTAGTAGCCGGTGCCGGTCTGCGCGGCGGTGTGGTTGATCACCGCGTCCGTGTAGACCTTCACGCCCGCCTTGTGGCAGGCCGTGATCATCGCGGTGAACTGCGCCTGTGAGCCGAAGCGGCTGTTCAGGGAGTAGGAGTACGGCTGGTAGACGTCCCACCAGTAGTAGTTCGTCTGCTTCAGGGACTCCTGCGGAGGCGCCACCTGCACCGCGCCGTAGCCCGCCGGGCCCAGCACGTTCGTGCACTCCGAGGCGATCGAGTCCCAGTTCCACTCCCACAGGTTGGCGATCACATCGCCCTTGGCGGTCGCCTTCGCCTGCGCGGGGGTCGCCGGCAGGGCGAGCGCACCCGCGAGCGCCAGCGCGCCGGCGGCCACGGCTGCGGCCGTCCGGCGGAAGACACCCGGGGGTCGGTGTCCGGTCATATGCGGCTCCGAAGGAAAGGGTTGGGGTTCAACAACCGGTGAGCGTGCGGCAGTTGAGAAGCACACGTCAAGATTGACGTTGAAACTTCTTGCTATGAGTTTCAAGACTCTTGCAGTCAAGCTTTCAGCGGCGATACGGTCGCGCCGGGTCGGACCCAAGAGAGCCGTACGCGCTAGGAGTTACCGCCTGTGATACCGAGAGCCAGACGGGGCGCGGCCGTCACCGCCGTAGCCCTCGCCGCCGCCCTGATCCAGCCACTGGCGGCACAGGCCGCCGGCCCGCCGGCGCCCCCGTCGGACGCGGCCCTCGCCGCCCAGCCCGCCCGGCACGACGACACCCGCGAGCAGTTCTACTTCGTCATGCCGGACCGGTTCGCCAACGGGGACAAGTCCAACGACAAGGGCGGCCTGACCGGTTCACGGACGGTGACCGGCTACGACCCCACCGACAAGGGCTTCTACCAGGGCGGTGACCTCAAGGGCCTGACGAACAAGCTGGACTACATCAAGGGCCTCGGCACGACCGCCATCTGGATGGCGCCGATCTTCAAGAACCGGCCCGTGCAGGGCACCGGCAGCAACGCGAGCGCCGGCTACCACGGCTACTGGATCACCGACTTCACCCAGGTGGACCCGCACTTCGGCACCAACCAGGACCTCAAGACCCTGATCTCCAAGGCGCACGCCAAGGGCATGAAGGTCTTCTTCGACGTCATCACCAACCACACCGCCGACGTCGTGAACCACGAGGAGAAGTCCTCCGACTACCTCTCCAAGGGCGCCTTCCCCTATCTGACCAAGGACGGCAGGCCCTTCGACGACAGCGACTACGCGGATGGCACCGAGAAGTTCCCGGCCGTCTCCAGCGCCTCCTTCCCGTACACCCCGAAGGTCACGGGCGACAGCAAGGTCCCGGCCTGGCTCAACGACCCGACGATGTACCACAACCGGGGCGACTCGACGTTCGCCGGCGAGTCCACCACCTACGGCGACTTCTCCGGCCTGGACGACCTGTGGACCGAGCGTCCCGAGGTCGTGCACGGCATGGAGAAGATCTACGAGCGGTGGGTGAAGGACTTCGCCGTCGACGGCTTCCGGATCGACACCGTCAAGAACGTGAACATGGAGTTCTGGACCCAGTGGGCCACCGCGCTCGACAGGTACGCGGCGGCGCACGGACGGAAGAACTTCTTCATGTTCGGCGAGACCTACGACACCGACACCTCGGTCACCTCCCCGTACGTCACCCAGGGCCGGCTCGACGCCACCCTCGACTTCCCCTTCCAGGACGCGGCCCGCGCCTACGCCTCCCAGGGCGGCAGCGCCCGAAGGCTCGGAAGCGTCTTCGGTGACGACTGGAAGTACACGACCGACAAGGCCAACGCGTACGAGCAGGTCACCTTCCTCGGCAACCACGACATGGGCCGCATCGGCCACTTCATCGAGCAGGACAACCCGAAGGCGACGGACGCCGAGATCCTCGCGAAGGACGCGTTCGCCAACGAGCTGATGTTCCTCAGCCGGGGCAACCCCGTGGTCTACTACGGCGACGAGCAGGGCTTCACCGGCTCCGGCGGCGACAAGGACGCCCGCCAGACGATGTTCGCCTCCAAGGTCCCCGACTACCTCGCCGACGACGAGATCGGCACCGACCGCACCCACGCGAGCGACGCGTACGACACCGCCGCCCCGCTCTACCAGGAGATCGCCGCCCTCTCCCGGCTCCGCAAGGCCAACCCGGCCCTGACCGACGGGGTCCAGACCGAGCGGTACGCGGCCGACGGCGCCGGGATCTACGCCTTCACCCGGACGGACGCCAGGACGGGCGCCGAGTACGTCGTCGCCCTGAACAACGCGGACACGGCGAAGACGGCCACCTTCGCGACCGGGTCCGCCGACATGGCGTACCGGGGGATCTACGGCGCCGAGGACGCGGTGAAGACCGACGGCGACCGTGAGCTGACCGTCTCGGTCCCGGCCGGATCCGCCGTCGTCTACCGGGCCACCGGCCCGCTCGCCGAGCCGACCGCCAACCCGACGATCACCCTCCGGGCCCCGGCCGCCGGAGCCACCGGCACGGTCGGCCTCGCCGCCGACGTCGACGGCGGACAGCTCAACCGGGTCGTCTTCGCCGCCCAGGTCGGGAACGCCAAGTGGCAGGTGCTCGGCTCCGCCGACCACGCCCCGTACAAGGTCACCCAGACCCTCGGCAAGGCCGTACCCGCCGGGACCGCGCTGCGCTACAAGGCCGTCGTCATCGACTCGGCCGGACACACCACGAGCGCCACCGCGAGCAGCACCACCGGTACCCCGCCCGCACCAAAGGCCCCCACCGCCTCCTCGCGCGACTACGCGATCGTCCACTACCGGCGCACCGACGGCGACTACGGCGACTGGGGCCTGTACGCCTGGGGCGACATCGCCGACGGCGAGTCCACCACCTGGCCGGCCGGTCACCCGTTCACCGGCCGGGACGCCTGGGGCGCCTTCGCCTACGTCAAGCTCAAGCCCGGCGCCTCCACCGTCGGCTTCCTGGTCGTCGACAAGGACGGGAACAAGGACGTCTCGGCCGACCGGAGCATCGACGTCACCAAGACCGGTGAGGTCTGGGTCGAGCAGGGCAAGGCCGACGTCGTCACGGAAAGGCCCGCGTACCCGGCCCAGGACACCACCAGGGCCGTCCTCCACTACCACCGCGCCGACGGGAACTACGACGGCTGGGGCCTGCACGTCTGGACGGGTGCCGCGAACCCCACCGACTGGTCGAAGCCGCTGCAGCCGGTGAAGACTGACGCCTATGGCGCGGTCTTCGAGGTGCCCCTCACCGAGGGTGCCACCAGCCTCAGCTACATCATCCACAAGGGCGACGACAAGGATCTGCCCACCGACCAGTCACTCGACCTCAAGGCCGACGGACACGAGGTGTGGCTGTTGAACGGCCAGGACAAGCACCTGCTCCCGCAGCCGGCGGGCAGCGCCGCCGCGCTCGACCCGACCACCTCCAAGGCGGTCTGGATCGACCGGAACACCGTCGCCTGGAACGGCGCCGACGGTGCCGCCTCCACCCAGTTGCTCTCCTCCCGCGACGGCTCGATCACGGTCAGGGACGGGACCCTGACCAGCGACGACGAGCGCTGGATCCGGCTGGAGAAGACCTCGCTCACCGACACCCAGAAGGCGAGGTTCCCCTACCTGAAGGACTACGCCGCCTGGTCCGTCGACCCGCGTGACCGGGGCCGGGTGCGGACGGCGCTGACCGGCCAGCTCGTCGCCTCCCAGCGGGCTGCCGACGGCGCCGTGCTGGCCGCGACCGGGGTGCAGATCGCCGGCGTGCTGGACGACCTCTACCCCGGTGCCACGAAGGCCGCGCTCGGGCCGGTCTTCCACGACGGCAGGCCCACCCTGTCCGTCTGGGCGCCGACGGCCCAGAGCGTGTCGCTGGAGCTGGGCGGCGCCACCGTGGCCATGCACCGCGACGACACGACCGGCGTCTGGTCGGTCACCGGCCCCGCGTCCTGGAAGGGCAAGCCCTACCGGTACGTCGTAAGGGTCTGGGCGCCCAGCGTCCGCAAGCTGGTCGTCAACAAGGTCACCGACCCCTACTCGGTCGCCCTCACCGCGAACTCCGAGCGCAGTCTCGTCGTCGACCTGAACGACAGGTCGCTCGCCCCGAGCGGCTGGTCGGGCCTCGCCAAGCCCAAGGCCGTACCGATGAAGGACGCGCAGATCCAGGAGCTGCACATCCGGGACTTCTCGGTCGCCGACAAGACCGTACCGGCGAAGGACCAGGGCACGTATCTGGCCTTCACCGACAAGAACAGCGACGGGTCCAGGCACCTGCGGGCGCTGGCGAAGGCCGGCACGTCGTACGTGCATCTGCTGCCCGCCTTCGACTTCGCCACCGTTCCCGAGAAGAAGGCCGACCAGGCGGGCCCCGGCTGCGATCTGGCCTCCTACCCGGCGGACTCCGACCAGCAGCAGGCGTGCGTGGCGAAGACCGCCGCGAAGGACGCCTACAACTGGGGCTACGACCCGTACCACTACACGGTCCCCGAGGGCTCGTACGCCACCGACCCGGACGGCACCGCCCGCACCGTCCAGTTCCGCGAGATGGTCCAGTCCCTCAACCAGGACGGCCTCCGCGTCGTCATGGACGTCGTCTACAACCACACCGCCGCGAGCGGCCAGGCGGACACCTCCGTCCTCGACAAGATCGTGCCCGGCTACTACCAGCGGCTCCTCGCCGACGGCTCGGTGGCCAACAGCACCTGCTGCTCCAACACTGCGCCCGAGAACGCGATGATGGGCAAGCTGGTCGTGGACTCGATCGTCACCTGGGCCAAGGAGTACAAGGTCGACGGCTTCCGCTTCGACCTCATGGGCCACCACCCGAAGGCCAACATCCTCGCGGTCAGGAAGGCACTCGACGCGCTGACCTTGAAGAAGGACGGCGTCGACGGCAAGAAGATCATCCTGTACGGCGAGGGCTGGAACTTCGGCGAGGTCGCGAACGACGCCCGGTTCGTGCAGGCCACCCAGGCGAACATGGCCGGCACCGGCATCGCCACCTTCTCCGACCGGGCCCGTGACGCGGTGCGCGGCGGCAGCCCCTTCGACTCCGACCCCGGTGTCCAGGGCTTCGCGTCCGGGCTGTACACGGACCCCAACTCCGCTGCCGCGAACGGCACGTCCGCCGAGCAGAAGGCACGTCTCCTGCACTACCAGGACCTGATCAAGGTCGGCCTGAGCGGCAACCTCGCCAAGTACCGCTTCACGGACACCGACGGCAAGGAGGTCAGCGGCGCCGAGATCGACTACAACGGCGCCCCCGCCGGATACGCGGACGCGCCCGGCGACGCCCTCGCCTATGTGGACGCACACGACAACGAGTCGCTGTTCGACGCGCTGGCCTACAAGCTGCCCGCGAGGACCGGCGCGTCCGACCGGGCCCGGATGCAGGTCCTCGCGATGGCCACGGCCGTCCTCTCACAGGGGCCGTCCCTCTCCCAGGCGGGCACCGACCTGCTGCGCTCCAAGTCGCTGGACCGCAACTCCTTCGACAGCGGCGACTGGTTCAACGCCGTCCACTGGAACTGCGCCGACGGCAACGGCTTCGGGCGCGGGCTGCCGATGGCGGCCGACAACCGGTCCGCGTGGGACTACGCCCGGCCCCTGCTCACCGGCGTCAAGGTCGGCTGCCCGCAGATCACCGGCGCCTCGGCCGCCTATCAGGACCTGCTCAGGATCCGTACGACCGAGCGGGCGTTCTCCCTCGGCACGGCCGCCCGGGTACAGGACGAGCTGTCCTTCCCGCTGTCGGGGACGGACGAGACGCCCGGAGTGATCACCATGCGCCTCGGTGACCTGGTCGTCGTCTTCAACGCCACCCCGCAGCGGCAGGACCAGCGGATCGGCGCCCTCGCCGGAACGCCCTACCGGCTGCACCCGGTGCAGGCCTCCGGTGCCGACCCGGTGGTGAAGGGCTCCTCCTACGCGGCCGGCTCGGGCACGTTCACCGTCCCGGCGCGGACGGTGGCGGTGTTCACCCGGGCGGCGAAGTAGGGTCGGGCCGTCGCCGTAGAAAGCCGTGGAAACAGGAGTGCTCATGCCGCAGATCACCATCGACTACTCGGACCTCGTGGCGGACGCCTTCGACCGCGAGGGCTTCGCCCGGGCGCTGCACGAGGCGACCGTGGCGATCGCGGCGGCGAAGCCGGAGGCCTGCAAGACGCAGTTCCGGCCGAGCGCGTACACGGTGTTCGGATACGAGGACCCCGGAGCGGGCGGGCACGCCATCGTGCACGTGACGATCGGGCTCCTCGCCGGACGCAGCGACGAGACGAAGGCCAAGCTCACGGAGACGGCCCTGGAACTGCTCCGCGAGCACGTGGCGGACGAGGGCGTCACCCTGCACGCCTCCGCCGAGGTCCGCGAACTCGACCCGTCCTACCGGAAGTCCGACCGGTAGCGGCCCTCAGAAGCCGAGGCCGATGAGCCGGCCGAGCAGCTCCGCGAAGGGGCCGTCGGCCGGCTCGTCCTTCACCATCTGCTGCAGCAGCGCGGCCATGTCCGCGTCGTAGGCGGCACTCACCGCCGTGAGCGCGGCGAAATCGTGCACGAGCTGGAGCTCCAGCTCGGCGCGCGGGACGCGCCGGCCGTCCAGCCACAGCAGCGCCGTCGACTCGGCGAGCGAGATCCAGGAGCGGACGACCAGCTCCAGGCGCGGGGAGGGGGTGGCGACCGCGAGGTGCGACAGGATCTGCTCGTAGGCGGCCTGGCGGACCGAGTCGATCAGCGCGTTGGCGGCGGACGAGCCCGCCGCCGGACCGCCGCGCATCAGCGCGGAGAAACCGGGGCCGTGCTCGTCGACGAAGTCGAAGAAGCGGCGCATCACACGCAGCAGCCGGGCGCCGAGCGGACCCTCGTGGGGTTCGCCGAAGCGGTCCGCGAGTTCTTCCGAGGCACGCTTCAACGCGGCCTCGTACAGGCTGAGTTTGCCGGGGAAGTAGTGGTAGACCAGCGGACGTGAGATGCCGGCCGCCGAGGCTATCTCGTCGATGGAGACCTCGTCGGGCGAGCGCTGGCTGAAGAGGTCGAGAGCGACGCCGATCAACTGCTGCCGCCGCTCCTCGACGCCCATCCTGCGGCGAACCCCGGTACTCATGCGAACACCTTACCGATCGGATCCGGCCGCAGGTGTTCACAGATCGAGCACGAGCCGCTCGCTCCTCGCCCGGGACACACAGATCAGCATCGAGTCGCCACGCTCCGCATCCGTCAGCAACTCGTCCCGGTGGTCGATCTCGCCCTCCAGCACCCTCTGTTGGCAGGTCCCGCAGAAGCCCTGCTCACAGGAGTAGGCGGTGTTCGGCAGCTCGCGTCGTACGGCCGCCAGCACGGTGGAGCCGGCCGGGACGGCCAACGTGCGTCCGCTGCGGCGCAGTTCGACCTCGAACTCCGTGTTGCCGTCGGACGACAGACGTGGCGCGAATCGTTCGATGCGGACGTCCGGGAAGCGCGCCGCGACGGCCGCCATGAGCCCCTCGGGACCGCAGCAGTAGACGGCGGCCCCTTCCGGCACCTCCAGCGCGTCGAGATCGGGCTGCCCCTCCACGACGGTCACCCGGTCGCGGCCCAGCTTCTCGACCTCCTCCAGGAACGGCATCGAGGCCCTCGCGCGCCCCGCGTACAGCAGCCGCCACTCGGCGTTCTCAGGGAGCGCCCGCAGCATCGGCAGCAGCGGGGTGATCCCGATCCCGCCGGCGACGAAGACGTACGACTCCGCCTCGACCAGCGGAAAACGGTTCCGCGGCCCCCGCACCTCCAGTTCCGTGCCCTCCGTCACCTGCTCGTGCACCTCGCGCGAGCCGCCCCGCCCGCCCTCGACCAGCCGGGTCGCGACGGTGTACGAGGAGGTGTCCTCCGGGTCACCGCACAGCGAGTACTGCCGCACCAGCCCCGACGGCAGCACCAGGTCGAGATGGGCGCCGGGCTGCCAGCGCGGCAGGTCCGCGCCCTCCAGGCGGAGCCGGACGACCCCGTCGGCCACCGTCTCGCGAGAGGTCACCAGCAGCCGCAGCGCCCGCGAGCGCGGCCGGCCCGAGGCGGGCTCCTCCAGCGCGGGCAGCGGCCACAGCGGCGAGACCTGGATACGGCGGCGCAGGGCACCCCGGGTCAGCAGCGCGGCACCCGCGAGGAGTACGACGGTACGCAGCCTCGGCATCACGCGGCACCCTTCTCCGCCGCCGTGGCTGCCGGAGAGGACGCCAGGTAGGCGACGGCCTGCTCGGTGTCGCCCTCCTGCGAGGGGTGGTAGTCGGGGCTCAGATAGCGGGGGATGGACCTGAGCATGTCGCCCGTCGCGGGGAGCAGACCGCGCCGGCCACGGACGTAGAACTCCTTGAATCCGGCCTTGGCGTCGACGAGGGTCGGGTCGTTCTCCATGAAGAACCGCACCCCGCGCTGCCACAGGAACACCAGCGCCGAGAAGGCCGTGGCCCAGGTCCGTGCGCGGCGGCCGTAGCCCCCGTCGACGTGCGTGAACAGCTCGAAGGCCACGGAGCGGTGCTCGACCTCCTCCGCGCCGTGCCAGCGCAGCAGGTCCAGCATGGTCGGGTCGGCGCCGCGCCGGTCCAGCTCCCCGGCGTTGAGCACCCAGTTGCCGAGGAACGCGGTGTAGTGCTCGATGGCCGCGATGAGCGCGACCCGTTCCATCAGCCACCACGTGCGCGGCCTGCCCGGCGGCAGCGTGCGGTCGCCGAGCAGCTTCTCGAAGAACCAGTCGACCTGCGCGGTGTACGGCGTCGGGTCGAGCCCCTGCTCGCGCAGATGCGGCAGCACCTCGTCATGGGCCTGGGAGTGCATCGCCTCCTGCCCGATGAACCCGATGACGTCCTCGCGGAGCCGCTCGTCGCGTATGTGCGGCAGCACCTGCTTGTACACGTGCACGAACCAGCGCTCACCGGCGGGCAGCAGCAGGTGCAGCACGTTGATGGTGTGCGTGGTGAAGGGATCGCCGGGCACCCAGTGCAACGGCGTGCCGTCCCAGGAGAAGGACACCTTGCGTGCCTTGAGCGGCACCCGGGCCTGCGTGTTAGACATGGCGTCAATGTACTGATGGGTAGGCTCGCTGAGAACCCCTGCGGCCGAGCTTGTTTACGCCCATGTCAATAAAGGGTCACCGCAGTCCGTCGATCGCTCGCCCGTCCTCCAGCGTGCCCTTGAGCGTGGCCTGCGCCCCCTGCTTGGCCCGGGCGACGAGCAGCGGGCCCTGACCGGCCGCCGTGATCCCGCCCCCCGCCTGGATCGCCGCCGTGTCCTTGCTGCCCGCCGCCAGCAGATACCAGTGCCCGGCCGAGGACTTCCACAGCACCCCGGCCAGCACATGCGGATCACGCGGCCCGCAGGCCCGTACGTCCGTGCCCTTGGCGACGACCGCCCCGACGCGCCCGCCCGGCGTGCGGAACTGGGCCAGCGCGGCCGTCCCGTCGCCGCGCCAGGTCTCGGCCCGGGTGCACATCCACTGCGCGGCCCCACTGCCGTCGGGCAGCGGCTGCGCGGCGTAGGCCCAGGCGTTGACGCTCCGGACGCCCGCCGCGCGCTCGGCCGACAGGGAGCAGGCGAACGGCGCCCAGGTGCGCAGCCCGGCGGCACCGGACGCCGCACCGGCGGAGCCGGGTCGGCCGGCGGTCAGCCGGGCCGGGACCAACTCGCCCAGATCGGTCGCGAGTTCGGTGCCGGAGGCGTCGGTCAGCTGCAGCACGGTCCACGAGGTGCAGCTGCCGGTCTGGAGCGCGGGGCTGGTCAGCGGGGCGGTGACACCGGCGGTGAGGGGCAGGGGGGTCGTGGCCCCGTCCGGCTTCATCAGGTCCCGCGCCGCCGCCGTCTTCACCCAGGGCGCCGTCAGGTACTGGACGTTGCCGTCGGAGCGGCCCAGCACCAGCGCGCTCGCCTCCGCGCCGGTCGCGCCGTCGACGCGGGCGAAGTCGAGGGCCGCGCCCTGGGTGCCGTTCACCGGCTCGGCGTAGCGGGCGATGCGCAGACCGTCGTAGAGGAGCACGACGCGGGCATTGTCGACCTGGCCCGCGTACAGCAGCTGGGGCGGGCCGGCCGGGCCGCCGGTCTGGGTGCCGGGGGTCGCCGAGACGCGGACCGTGTCGCCGGGGCGGGCCCAGACGGCGAGGGCGCGGCGCAGCAGGTCCTGGTCGCCGGTGAGCGGCCCGCGCGCGGGCCACACGGAGAAGTCGGTGCGCGTGGCGGTCTGCCAGGCGGTGGGGGAGACCCGGGTGAGGTGGGCCGGGTCGAGGGCGGCCTGGGCGGCCGGGTTCTCGGCGTAGGCGGGCGCGGCGGCGCCGTCCGGGCCCCAGCCGTCGCCCGGCATGACGACCAGCGCCCCGCACACCGCGAGTGCGGCGACGGCCGCGAGCGCGGCCTTGGTGTGCTGGCGGCGGCGCATCAGATCGGTGGGCCGGGCCTGGAGCGAGCACGGGTCGAACTCGGGGGAGGAGAGCAGTGCGGGCTGGATGGGCACGCTGTTCGCGGCGGCCAGCGCGCCGCCCGGGTCGTCGGCCCCGGCGCAGTCGAGGATCCTGCGGATGTCGGCGTCGGGCAGCTTCTCCAGGCCGCGCAGTACATAGGCGGCGCGGGCCGGGCCGGACAGGGCGGACAGCCGCTGGTCCAGGGCGAGTTCGTCGGCACCGCCCGAGCGCGGGAACAGCCTCAGGCCCCAGACCTGGGGCAGCAGCGGCGGCAGCTGGGAGAGCCGGGGCAGGACCCCCCGCGGCCGGCCCGCCTCCAGGGCCGTGTGCAGGACGCGCTCGCGCAGGAACGCGTAGCCGGGGTCGCCCTCGCGGCCCGGGGGCTGGGCCGGGATCACGGCCGGCTGCTTGCGGCCCCGGGGCAGGGCGCGCTGGACGAGGGAGTGTGCGGTCAGCACCCGGCGGTTGCGGCCGAGGCTCGGCGGCAGCACCAGATAGGCGATCCGGACCAGCCGTGGGTAGTGCTCGACGAGCGCGGCCTCGGCCTGCTCGAAGTCGACCGGGCCGGGCTCCCCGGCGGAGGTGGCTGCGTGACGCTGGGCTACATCCTGTGACTGCACGTCGTGGAGAACGAGCGAGCGGTGGTTTGGTCACCGCCGGATGGGTGACGCGGCCCGTTGTTCCGGCCCGCCGTCAGCCCGTCGTCAGCGCGGCCGTCAGTCCTCGGGATCGACCGGCAGGCGCGCGCAGGTGGCCATCGACCGCTGGCAGTACGGCAGATGGGGGCCGGTGCGCCGAGGACGGGCAAGAGGCCCTCGCGGTCCCGGCCGAGGCCGGACAGGCGCAGCGCGGGAGTGGCCCGTACCCCGTCGTCCAACTCGCCCCAAAGGGCGTCCGGTTCGGGTGTGCGGAGCTTGACGCCCTCCTCCGCCCCCGGCCGGTGTTCCGCAGGAAGGGCGACAGCCGGATCCTGGCCCGGCGGCCCTGGTACTCGTTCGCCGGGGCACTTCCGCGCATCCGTGCGCGGCCGGTCACCGGAATTGAGCGTACGGCGGCCCGGGTCCGTATCCGAAGGGGCCGAGGCATGCTTGGGCCATCAGGACCGGAGGAACAGATGAGGGTGACACGACTGCTGCTGGGCGGCGCGGCCGTACTGGCGTTGGCGGGCTGCGGCGCGGGCGGGCAGACCAAGGCGGTCCCGCCCGCCGCGACCGGCAGCCTGGAGAGCCTCGCCGCCGAGGTGAAGTGCAGGCCGGACATGCAGACCGACGCCGACGAGATCCGCCAGGCCATCTGCACGAACACCGACGGCAAGTTCATCCTCGCCACCTTCGCCACCGACCGCGGCCAGCGCGAGTGGATCAACGACGCGAAGGACTACGGCGGTTACTACCTCGTCGGCCGCAAGTGGGTCGCCGTCGGCGACGACGGCGTCGTCAAGGCGCTGCGCGGCACGCTCGGCGGGGACGTGGAGCTGGGCACGAACCATGCCGCTCATTCCGCGCACGGCGGCTGAGGCGGCCGCGCGCACACGAAGGCCGGTGACGGGAGGGGGTTCCGTCACCGGCCTCGTTCGTGGGCCCTGTGGCCGTGGGCCCGGTCAGGCGCTCACTGGCAGTTCTGACCCCGGTTGATGCAGTTCGCGATCTTGTTGGCCAGGCCGCCGGTCGTGACGCTGATGAAGTCGTCGTGGTCGGTGATCGGCTTGTGCAGTTCCTCCGGGAAGCCGTCGACCGCGTAGGCGTTCTTCACCGTCCCGTCCGCCTGGACGACGGGCTGCGGCACGTTGTAGACCAGGCGCATCGTCAGCTGCGGGATCGCCTTGAAGCCGTTCGGGCAGACACCGCTCGCCGGATCGGCGAAGGCCACGTGCGTACGGTGGTTGGCACTGTCGATGTTCACGCCGTCCCAGCAGCTCTGGAAGGCGAACAAGCGCACCACGTTGCTGCCCTGCGGGCAGATCGGGTACTTGTCGGTCAGCTGCACCTTGTTCTCGAAGCCGGTGCAGCTCCAGTGCGCGTTGGCGTTGGCCGGGCCGTTGACGAAGGCCTTGGCGTCACCGGTGATGATCCGCAGGAACTGCGGCATCGCGGCGACCTTGCTCGCCGGGCTGCCGACGTACTTGATCTGCGCCTGCTGGGCGACCAGGATCTTGCCGACGTTGAGGTCCTTGCCGCCGCCGTCGGCGCCTGCGTCCTTCTCCTGGGTGCCGTCCTGTTCGCGGATGACCGGCCAGTAGTACGCCGACAGGTCGTTCCTGTTCTGGCAGCTGGTGCCGCCCTGCAGGAACGTCTGGTTGCTGGAGAACGCGTTGACCTTCTGGTTGCCGACGTAGTCGTGCACGTGGTGGGCACCGTTGGTCACACCGGGCGCGACGATCACGTTGTCGCTGTTGTGGTTCTGGTTCGCGTTCACACCGCAGCGCGTGGTGAACGTGCCGGTCGAGGCGTTCTGCAGCTGGCGCGGCCTGCCCTGGACGTTCGGGGCGACCTTCGTGATGTCCACGAAGTCCGCCGCGGCCGGGCCGTCACCGCCCTGGCCGCCGTTGCTGCCCTGCTGCTGACCGCCCTGCTGCTGGCCGCCGTTGTTCTGCTGGCCGCCCTGCTGCTGACCCCCGTTGTTCTGCTGACCGCCGTTGTTCTGCTGGCCGTTGCCGCCCTGCTGCCAGCCGCCGGCGGTGGTCTGGTTGGCGGCCTGGGTCGTACAGGCGGCGAGCTGGGACAGCGAGCTGTTGAACCGCCCGCCGACGCGCTGGATGTCGATGCGGATCCGGTCGATCGTCGCGGCCCGCTTGTTCTTCAGGGGGCCGACGATCGCGTTCTGCACGAAGCTCGGGTCGTTCGTCTGCGCCTGCCGGGTGGAGGCGAGCCGGTTGTAGGCCTCGGTGATCTGCTTGTCGAGGTTGGCCAGCTCCGTCGCCACGCCCTGGCGGGCCCGGTACGGAACGTTCGTCAGCTTCTGGCCGACGTCCGGGCAGGAGATCGTCGCCACCTGCGCCGTCGCGGCCTTCGTCTGGTTGCCTCCCCACGTCTGGTTGTTCGACTCGTGCGCCGAGGCGTAGAAGTTCGCCCAGATCAGCCCGCCCCCACCGAGCGCTAGGGCCGCCGATGCGGCTATGGCCTTGGTGGCCAGCGGCGTACGGCGTTTTCGTGTGTTGCGTCCCATGGAACTCCTCTGACTTCCTTGCGGGGCAGCAGCGAGGCGCCCGACAGGAGTGAAGCGGCGCCCATGGATACGGACGCCGCCTCAGAGGTGTTCACCGGTCTCACAAATTCCTCGTGGAAACAGGGGAGTTGGCAGGTCACCGGCTTCTGTCAGCGGTCCTGGTCGAGGTGGGCGAGCACCGCCAGTACGCGCCGGTTGTCATCGTCCGACACCTCCAGTCCCAGTTTGGCGAAGATGTTGGAGGTGTGTTTGGCGATGGCCCGTTCCGTCACCACGAGCTGGGCCGCGATGCCCGCGTTCGACCGGCCCTGCGCCATCAGCTCCAGCACCTCCCGCTCACGCGGGGTGAGACGGCCGAGCGGCCGGTCCTCGGCGGCCCGCCGGGCCAGCAACTGCTGGATCACCTGCGGGTCCATCGCCGTCCCCCCGGCCGCGACCCGTCGTACGGCGTCGATGAACTGCTCCGCGTCGAACACCCGGTCCTTCAGCAGATAGCCGATCCCGCCGGTGCCGTCGGCCAGCAGCTCGCGCGCGTACAGCTGCTCCACGTGCTGGGACAGGACCAGCACCGGCAGCCCGGGCCGCTCCCGGCGGGCGGCGAGCGCGCACTGCAGCCCCTCGTCGGTGTGCGTGGGCGGCAGCCGTACGTCGACCACGGCGATGTCGGGCTCCAACTCGGCGAGCGCCCGGGTGAGTTCGGGGCCGGTCTCGACGGCGGCCGCGATCTCGAAGCCGAAGGCCTGAAGCATCCGGACCAGCCCGTCGCGCAGCAGGAAGAGGTCTTCGGCTAGGACAACGCGCACGGGAGCTCCATGGTCACCATGGTGGGGCCGCCGGCGGGACTGCTGACGGCCAGGACGCCGTCGAATGTACCGAGCCGGCGCTCGACCCCGGCCAGCCCCGACCCGGCGCCGAGCGCCGCGCCGCCCCGGCCGTTGTCGGTGACCGTGATCCGCAGCCTGCCCTCCGTGTGGTGCAGGTCGGCCCAGATCCGGTCGGCGCCGGAGTGCTTGACGGCGTTGGTGAGCACCTCGCTGACCGCGAAGTAGGCGGCCGACTCGACGGGGGCGTCCGCGCGGCCGGACAGCTCCACGGTCACCTCCGTGGGCAGGGGCAGCCGCAGCGCCAGCGCCCGTACGGCGTCGCCGAGTCCGCGTTCGGCGAGGACCGGCGGGTGGATGCCGCGCACCAGGTCGCGCAGCTCCTCCAGGGTCTCGGCGGAGTTCCGGCGGGCCTGGGCGAGCAGCCTCTTCGCCTGTGCGGGATCGTGTTCCACCAGCATCTCGATGGTGCCGAGGTCCATGCCCATGGCGACGAGCCGGGCCTGGGCGCCGTCGTGCAGGTCGCGCTCGATACGGCGCAGCTCGGCGGCGGAGGTGTCCACGGCGTCCCGCCGGGTCTCGGTCAACACCCGGACCCGCTCGGTGAGTTCGCTGTCGCCGCCGAGCGCGGCCCGGGCGATCCGGAAGTGCAGGACGAGCATACGGCGGGAGTGGCGCTGGGCCACCGGCAGAAGCGCGGCACCGAGCGCGGCCGCACCGAAGGCGGTCGCCTGGCCGGAGACCGGGACGAAGGCGTACCAGTAGGTGCCGCCGGAGTCCGGCACGTACGCCCGCCACAGCCCGGCCGCCAGCAGGAACCCCTCGACGGGGTAGAACAGCAGCAGGGCCGGGAGCAGCGCGGTGACGAAGCCCGCCGTGATGTCCACCGGCAGCCACAGCACATCGCGCCGGACCTGCGGGTCGCCCAGCAGGTGGAAGGTGAGCGTCCACCGCTTGGCGTCCGGCGGCGGGGGCCGGTACGCCGCCGGGATCCGCACTCCGCACCACTCGGCCGCGAGCCGCCTGCGCACGTCCGCCAGGGCCCGCACCCCGGTCAGCAGCACCGGGGTCGTGAAGAGCCCGACGCCGAGCGGGACGAGGGCGAGGGAGACGAGGGTCAGCACGAGGAACGCGACGCCGAAGGGCAGCACGGCCACGGCCAGCGTCAGGCCTTGTACGGCGGCCAGCAGGACCTCGCGCGCACGGGGCCGCAGGGTGCCGCGCTTCGTGTCGGTGTTCATGCCGCAAGTCTCGCCGACGGCCCCCGGCGCGTCAGTCGTCCGAAGGCCCCTGTCCTGAGGTGGTGCCAGGTACACCGTCGGCCCCGGCCAGCACCTTCGCCTCGGCCTCGGGGGCGAGCCCGACGGGGGGCCGGTCCGGGCGCCGCGGTGCCTCGCCGCCGATGCCGGTGAGCCAGCGCCAGGTGTCGGCGACGGTCTCCCGGACCGGCCGGCAGCGCAGGCCGGTGGCCAGCGCCCGGGACACGTCACCGCGGTGCGCCGCGGCGTGCAGGTCCGTGTCCGGCGGCGTCCACACCGGCAGTTCGGTCCACGGCGCGATCCCGGCGCCGAGGATCACCTCCGGATCGGTCCAGCGCAGCTCCGCGTCCGCGCCGGTGACCCGGACGCACTCCCGGAGCAGCTCGCCCATGGTGGCGTGCCCGGACGGGCCGACCAGGTCGTACGGCCCGCTCAGCCGCTGTTCGAGCGCGCCGAGCAGCCAGTCGGCGAGGTCGCGCGCGTCGATGTACTGAAGCGGCAGATCGCTGGGTCCCGGAGCCAGGACCGGGCCGCCGCGGGCGATCCGGGTCAGCCACCAGGGCAGCCGGCCGACGTTCTCGTACGGGCCGAGGATCAGCCCGGCCCGCACCAGCAGCGAGCCGTCCGCGCCGAAGGACTCGACGGCGGCCAGTTCGCCGCCCCGCTTGTCCGCCGCGTAGTCCGTCGGCTCCGCGTCGGCGGCGCCCTCGACGACGGCCCCGGCCTCGGCGGGCCCGCCGGCGCTGGGCCAGGGCCAGACGTACACGGACCGGCTGGAGACGTACGCGTACCGGCCGGCCCGCCCCCGCAGCAGCCGTGCCGTGTCCTGGACCGCGCGTGGCCCGGCCGACCAGGTGTCGATCACGGCGTCCCAGGTGCCCGGGTCCGAGGCGAGGGCGGTGAGGCCGTCGGGAGCGGTGCGGTCGCCGTGCAGCGACCGCACCCCGGCGGGTGGTTGGTGCCGTCCCCGGTTGAAGACGGTCACCTCCCATCCGCGCGCCAGCGCCGACTCCACGACGGACCGCCCCACGAACTCCGTACCGCCCAGCACAAGAAGTCTCATGCCGGTGATCGTGCCCGCTGGGGGCGGGCGCCGGTAGCGGACTCTGCCCAGAGCAGAGCGGGGGAGGGTCAGTGGGTGGTCGGCGGGGTGTACTTGTAGCCGACCCGGCGCACCGTCTGGATCGTCTGCCGGTACCGGTCGCCCAGCTTGCGGCGCAGCCGGGCGATGTGCACGTCGACGGTACGGCCGTCGCCGACATGGCCGTAGCCCCACACCGTGGTGACCAGCTGGTCGCGGGTGTGTACCCGGTGCGGATGCGCCACCAGGTGCGCGAGCAGCTCGAACTCCAGGTAGGTCAGGTCGAGTTCACGGCCGTCGACGCTGGCGGTGCGCTGCACGGGGTCGATCCGCATCAGCGGCTCGGCACCGGTGCCGTCGGGGGACTTCGGCTCGTCCGGCGCCACGGCCGCCAGGAACGGGGGCCGCTGGTCGGCCGGGACCAGCACCAGATAGCCGACCATCGGCGGCCGGCCGGGCAGGGTGGGCAGGGTGTGCTGCGGCGCGGGCAGCCAGGTGGCGCCGGGCGGCAGGAAGTCCGCGACGTCGATCGCCTCGTCCCGGTCTACGGCGCGCAGCCGGTGCCGGGCGGGTGCGGTGAGCGTGGAGGCGGAGGAGAGGGAACGGGTGGTCGCCATGAGAGGTCAGCTCTTTCGCGCGAGAAAGTTCGTCGGGCAGGACGACGGCCGCGATTCGTGGTCGGGCACGCCGGAGGGACGTACGGCGTTTCGCGCTGGCCGGAGGCCGGGGATTACGGCTCTAGAAGGCCCGCGCGTCGGTCGCGCGACAACACACCCGGTCGAAGTCGTGATGCTGACGAGAAGGCCAGAAGGGCTCGAGGTCATGGCGACCCGTCGCGGTGTACTTCTGGAAGCTGGCCATGCGCCCATTGAAGCAGACACCGCCGCCGGACAGGACCCTCCTCTCACTGCTTGGACGCTTCCTTGGCGGGAAGTTGACGGCTCGTGCCTCCCGCTCCCGTGGATTCGCCCCTGATCAGCGGCTTCTGGCCTGCCGTGCTGTCCGGAATGTCGTCTCGCCATCCGGACGAGGAGTGTTCAGTGGAGCACTGTCGCCGCGGCCGGCAGCTCGCGTAGGCGGCAGCGCCTCGGCCACCGCCCGCTGCGCGGCGGCGCGTTCGGCGGGCTGTCCCGCGGCGTCCGCGATGCCGCCGAGCAGCCGGGGCGACTCCCGCCGGTGGCCGGGCCCGTCGAGGGCGAGCCGGGCCAGGTGGGGTACGGCGGGGGCCGACGCGGGGTAGACGTCCGCCTGGTGGCACAGCGCGGAGCTCAGCTCGTCCAGGGCCTGTCCGCGTACGTCCGCGTCCTCGGACTCCGTCGCCCGCGGCGGGCCGGGGGCGACGTCGGCCGGCCCGTACGCCGGTGAGAGCCCGCCCCGGTCGATCTCCACGACAGCGCACGACATGCCCGAGGGGCGCCCGCCATGACGGCGGGCGCCCCTCGGGCGAGCGGGACGGATCAGACCTGGCCGGCCTTCTCCAGGGCGGAGCAGCAGGTGTCCACCAGCAGGCGGGTCACCACGTACGGGTCGACGTTGGCGTTCGGGCGGCGGTCCTCGATGTAGCCCTTGCCGTCCTTCTCGACCTGCCACGGGATGCGGACCGAGGCGCCGCGGTCGGAGACGCCGTAGGTGTACTTGTCCCACGGGGCGGTCTCGTGCAGACCGGTGAGGCGCTCGTCGATGCCGGCGCCGTAGTTCTTGACGTGGTCCAGCGGCTTGGAGCCCTCGCCGAGCGACTCGCACGCGGTGATGATCGCGTCGTAGCCCTCGCGCATGGCCTTGGTGGAGAAGTTGGTGTGCGCGCCCGCGCCGTTCCAGTCGCCCTTGACCGGCTTCGGGTCGAGGGTCGCGGAGACACCGAAGTCCTCGGCGGTGCGGTAGAGCAGCCAGCGGGCGATCCACAGGTGGTCCGAGACCTCCAGCGGGGAGACCGGGCCGACCTGGAACTCCCACTGTCCGGGCATGACCTCGGCGTTGATGCCGGAGATGGCGAGGCCGGCCTTCAGGCAGTTGTCCAGGTGGGCCTCGACGACGTCGCGGCCGAAGATCTCGTCGGCGCCGACACCGCAGTAGTAGCCGCCCTGCGGGGCCGGGAAGCCGTTCTCGGGGAAGCCGAGCGGACGGGAGCCGTCGAAGAAGGTGTACTCCTGCTCGATGCCGAAGATCGACTCCTGTGCGGCGAACCGCTCGGCGACCTCGGCCAGCGCGGCGCGGGTGTTGGACCGGTGCGGGGTCATGTCGATGTCGAGGACCTCGCACAGCACCAGGATGTCGTCGCCGCCGCGGATCGGGTCCGGGCAGGTGAAGACCGGCCTGAGCACGCGGTCCGAGGCGTGGCCCTCGGCCTGGTTGGTGGAGGAGCCGTCGAAGCCCCAGATCGGCAGCGCGTCGAGACCGGCCGGAGCACCCGTGATGATCTTCGTCTTGGAACGGAGCTTCGCCGTCGGAGCGGTGCCGTCGATCCAGATGTACTCGGCCTTGAACGTCACGGGGCACTTCCTTCGGGGGTGGTTCGGGCGCAGTCGGTGCGGGTGCCGCGGCCTCGGTGCGCCGCGTCGATCTCCCCGGCAGCCTGACAACAGGCGATTTCCCGTCCGTTGCTCTTATGTGAACCCCGTGTTACCTGATGTTTCTGTGGCGCGTCTCACGTGGTGGTGCCCCCGCCGGCCGCGGCGGCCTCGTGGGCGCCGTGCAGGAAGCCCCGGATCGCGGCCAGTTCCCGCTCGTCGTATGCGCACAGCAGCTCCACCGGGCGCTCGATGAGCGGCCCGAAGAAGGCCCGGCCCGGTTCGACCGCCCGTTCCTCGACCTCGATCACGACCCGGCGCCGGTCCCGCTCCGCACGCACCCGCCGCACGTGCCCCGCCCGTTCGAGCCGGTCGACGAGCGCTGTCGGGCCGGCCGAGCTGAGCCCGAGCACGGCCCCGAGCCGCCCCGCGGTCATCTCCGCACCGGCCCGCCGGGCGTCCATGAGCGCGATCAGGGCGCGCACGTCCGTGGGGTGCATGTCGTTGTGGTGCGCGAACCGGGCGCCGCCTGCGGTGGCAGACCGGGGGAGCGGTCCCGGATCCGGACTGGCTCGCCCTCCAGGAGGCGGCCGCGGGCTTCCCGGCGCTCAGGCCGGTGACCGGCCCGCGCCCGGCGCCGGACGCGCTGCGGGAGCTGGACGTACGGGTCCTGCTGCTCGTGGCGGCGAACAGCAGGACCCATCACCCGGGTCAGGTGGCGGCGCGGGCGGCGGCGGTGCTGCCACGCGTGGAGGCGGAGGTCCTGCCGGACGTGTCGCACCACGCGCTGCCGCAGGCCGCACCCCCCGCCCTGGCCGGCCGCCTCACCGGATTCCTGTCCGGTGCCTGAGCCTCACCCCACCTTCTCGATCACCGCGTGGCGGATGAGGAACTTGCCGGGTTCCCGGACCTGTTCGAAGGCCGCGTTGTTGAGCAGGACACAGCTGCCCGAGACCGAGGTGACCTTCACCGTCGTGGACTTGTTGTTGTCCAGGTTGGTGACCTTCAGGGTCGTACCCGCGGGGAACTGGTTGCTGGACGCGGCCGGGGCGCCTGCCTCGCCGGAGAGGGTGACGGTGGACCCGTTGCACACCTGCTGGCCGGAGCCCGCGGCGGCACTCTGCGAGGGCTGCGCGCTCTGCTGTCCGGTGCTGCCCTGTTGCCCAGTACTGCCCTGTTGCCCGGTGCTGTCCTGCGGTCCGCCGTTGCTGCCGCCCTGCGCCGCCTGGGAGCCCTGAGCCGACTCCCCAACCGTGCAACCGGCCGCCTTCTGCTGGACCTTGATCTGTGCGATGACCGCCTGCCGGTTGGCGATCCGGGCCGCCGACTGGGAATCCGGAGCGGCCTGCTGCCCGGCGATGAACCGTTCGTTGTTGCCGAGGGCGGTGGCGAGCCCCTGGCAGACGGTCGAGTCCCCGGTGGACAGGGTCTTCGCGTTCTGTGCGGGCTGGGCGGCGTTGGACGTGCTCGCCAGCGCGAAGGCCCCGCCGCCCGCCACCGCCGCGGCGCTGACGAGCAGTGCGATCTTCTTCTTCGTACCGAGAGTTCTCCTGCGCGACATGCGCGCCTCCTGAAGAGGTAGGGGAGCGTACGCCGCTATGTACGAGATACCGAACGTGGTTGCTCAGCGGTCGCAGGAGATGCTGAAGTAACGTATGTCACAGGGGAGTTGAGTCGATCCAGGAAGTGACGCTCAGCTCCTGCCGTGGGACAGGGCCTCCCGTACGGCCTCCTCGGTGCGGGCCACCAGGGCCGTTCCGTCGTCGGCGGTGATGATCGGGCGCTGGATGAGCCTGGGGTGCTCGGCGAGCGCGGTGATCCACCGCTCGCGCGTGCTCGCGTCCTTCGCCCACTCCTTGAGCCCCAGCTCCTTGGCGTCGGCCTCCTGGGTGCGGGTGATGTCCCACGGTTCGAGCTCCAGCCGCTCCAGTACGGCCCTGATCTCCTCCGCGCTCGGCACGTCCTCCAGATAGCGGCGGACGGTGTACTCGGCCCCTTCGGCGTCGAGCAGGCTGAGGGCGCTGCGGCACTTGGAGCAGGCCGGATTGATCCAGATTTCCATGCGGGACACGGTACGCGAAACCCGTACTGCACCCGTGTCACGGCAGCCCCGAAAGCCCTGGTGGCCAGGGGCTTTTGTCAGTGGTGGGTCGTAGAATAGAAGCAGTGTTCGAGGGTGTCGCCGGGCTGTCCGGCCGGCACCCTGACCGCGACAGGAGGATGCCCGTGCCCGCTGCCGCCCTGAAGCCGAAGCCGCTCCCGACCCAGTCCACCGCCCAGCATCCCGTTCTCTTCGACTCGCCCTACGAGCCCGTGACGAAGCGCCCGCTGCCGGCCGGGCGCCCGCGCGAGTGGTACGTCAGTCACAACCGCCGGCTGAAGGCCATGCGCCTCGCCATAGCCCTCCTCGACTCGGGCCTCTATCTGCCGGCCCAGGCCCACGACGACACGATCCGCGCCACGGCTCGGGACATCGGCATGCGGCCGCCGTCCGACATGACCTGCCACATGGTCCGGGCGTTCATGCGTGACAGCCGCTGAGACCGGCCGGACGCCGGGTGCCCCGCGCTGCGGCGGGGCACCCGGCGCCCCTCACGCCGAGGTGACCTTCGCCGGCTCCGGCCACATCGGCCAGTACACGCGCCGCGAACGCCTGCCGGTCCTCGATGTGGTCCCGGAACCGGAGGCCCAACCGGTGCTCCGCGCCCGGGACTTCGAAGCGGGGGAACCGGGCCCGTGCCGACAGCGCGTCCTGCACGGCCTCGGTCACGGCCGGCGGAATGGCCGCGTCGGTGCCCGGCACGGCCGGCACCGCGCGGCCCTCGTACGCCCGCAACGCCTCCAGCGCGGCGGAATCCCGCCGGCTGTCCGGCGTGCGGATGATCCCGCTGAACCGCCCCCCGCCGTCCCCGAACGGCACTTCCCAGGCCTCGGGAGCGCAGACGGCGGGCGCGCGCAGGCCGACGGCCGCCACCCGGCCACCGTGCAACCGTCGGTGTAAGTCCGTTCATCGAGTCATTCGCTCACGGCAGGCGTGCGGCGGGCGGAAAACGGGGTGCGGGCGTGGTGGCACGCTCCCTACGCTGAACAAACGGCACGAAGCCGACACACTCCACCCCCGCCACCCTCACCCCACGGAGGTCCGTCATGCGTGGCATCGTCGCGTCCGGGACCGTCGTCCTGGTGATCCTCGGAATCGGAAACCATCTCTGGTGGCTCGCCGCCGTCGCACTGCTCTACCTGTACGCGACGCACGGGCGTGGCTCCCCCGGCACGTCGCCGACCAGCACCGGCGCGGGCACCCCGGCCTCGCCGCCACCCGAGAACTACCGCGCCTACCGCGAGCGCAGGGACCGGCAGGCCAAGTGGGAGCGGCGCTACCGCCGTGAGCGTCCCTACGAGACCCGTCGGCAGGAGCGCGAGAAGAGCAGGTGAGCGACGGCGTCCCCGGTCACAGGCCGGGGGCGCCCCACACCGGGAACCAGCGGCTCAGATCCTGCTCGATCCGCAGATCGTTCGCGAGCGTCGCCTTCACCTGGAGCTCCAGCGCGCTGTCCCGCCGCTCGGCGGCCCCGGGCAGGGGAGCGAAGGGGTAGAAGGTGCCTCGTTTGTAGAGGTAGACCAGGGCCAGCTTGCGGCCCGCGTCGTCCGTGAAGGCGGCCAGCGAGCACAGCAGCTGCGGGCCGAAGCCGTTGACCTCCATCGCGCTGTTCACCGCGTGCAGATCGTTGACCAGCTGCACCAGCTGGTCGGGGGACCGCTCGGAGACCAGCCACGAGTAGCCGTAGTCGTCCCGCCGCAGCTCCACCGGCGGCCCCGTCCGGTCGGTGTCCGCGTCCAGCAGCGCCTGCACCTCCCGATGGGTCTGCTCGAACGCCGCGCCCTCCACCGTGGCGAAGCACACCGCCCCGCTCCCGGTGGGTGTGAAACCGGCCGCGGCCTGAAGGGTCACGGCCGCCGAAGGCAGCGCGAAGAGCTGGTCGAGATCGGGCGCGACCGGTTTCGTACGGCCCAGCAGGATGTCCAGCAGCCCCAATGCTCAGCCCGCCTTCCCCGGTGTGGCTGCCTCGCCCAGCTCCGCCGAGATCCGGCCCAGCTGCTCCAGCCGCTGCTCCAGGGTCGGGTGGGTGGAGAAGAACCGCTCCAGGCCCGGCTCCTTTCCCTCCGCCGGAGTGAAGAAGAAGGCGTTGAAGGCCTGGGCCGTGCGCAGGTCCTTGGTCGGGATCCGGGCGATGTCCCCGGAGACCTTGGTGAGCGCCGAGGCGAGGGCCGACGGGCGGCCGGTCAGATGCGCGGCCGCGCGGTCCGCCGCCAGCTCCCGGTACCGGGACAGTGCCCGGATCAGCAGGAAGCTGATCGCGTACACCGCCACCGAGACAGCCAGTACGGCGGCCATGACGGCGGCCGTGTTCTGGTCCCTGCGGCCCCCGAAGACCTGCGAGTAGAAGGCGAAGCGGACGATCAGGCCCGCCAGCACCCCGAGGAAGGACGCGATCGTGATCACGGCGACGTCCTTGTGCGCCACGTGCGACAGCTCGTGCGCCAGCACGCCCTCCAGCTCGGCGGGCTCCAGCCGCCGCAGCAGCCCGGTCGTCACACAGACCACCGCGTGGTCGGGGTTACGCCCGGTCGCGAACGCGTTCGGCATGTCCAGCTCCGACACGGCCACGACCGGCTTGGGCATGTCCGCGATCGCGCACAGCCGGTCCACCACCGCGTGCAGCTCGGGATACTCCTCGCGCTCCACGACCCGCCCGCGCATCGCGAACATGGCGATCTTGTCGGAGAACCAGAACTGGGCCACGAACATCGCGCCGACCACGACGACGACGAGCACCCAGGACTTCAGCAGCACGATCAACGCCGCAACGAATCCCACGTACAACAGCCCGAGCAGGAACATCGTGAGTCCCATGCGCACGCTCAGCCGTCGATCGCTCCGGAACCGGCTCTGCATCTTGCATCACCCCGCAGTCAGGCACTCGTCCCGCTGTCCAGTGTGCACCAGCCGAATCCCATGAAGTGGTCCCGAACGACCCTAGGGGCAGCAAAAGCTACCTGTGAGCGCTGCCCCTGGCACGAAGAGTGAAGCCGCCGCGCGGAGTGGAACCGGCCGGGCTACGAGGAGTGGAACTGAATGAACCCGATCAGTGCCATCACCGCGACCACGGATCCGATCACCATGGCCCACGACGCCCACGACGCCCGGCGCGGCGCCGGGTCCGGGTCGCCGCGGAAGGGCGCCGGGTCCGGCGGGCTCTCCTTCCAGCGGGCGGCGAGCATCCGGGCCCGGGCCGAGGGCTCCTTGTGTTCGGCGGACTCCGCCCACCGGTGATCGAACTCCCGCTCCCAGTCGTCCTGTTCCGTCATCCCCGTTCAACCTCTCTCGTCCGGCAGGGTCAGGGAGGATGATCCCCCGACAATAGGAAGTCCGGAAAGCGGAAAAGGTTGCACGCCCCCGGACACCCGCCGGTGCCCGGCCGGGCACCGGCGGGTGTCCGGCCGGGCGGCGGTCAGGAGAGCGACGCGGCGGACGGCACGACGACGCCGTACAGGTCCGTGATCGTCGCGAGCGCGCCGTGGTGGAGGTGTTCGGCGGAGACCCCGGCGACGGCGGACTCGAGCGGCCGGGTCGCGCAGGCGTCGGCGACGACCGTGGGCCGGTTGCCGCGCAGGAAGGCGCCCTGGGCGGTGAAGACGACGCACATGTGGGTCATGAAGCCCGCGATGATCACGTCCTTGTGCCCGGCGGCATCCACGTGGTCGGCCAGATCGGTGTCCAGGAACGCGTTCGGCACCTGCTTGACGACCACCGGCTCGCCCTCGACCGGGGCGACCTTCGGGTGGATCGCGCCGATCTCGGCACGGATGTCGTACGGCGTGCCTTCGCCGCCGTCGTTGACGACGTGCACGATCTTCGCGCCCGCGCTCCGGGCCCGCGCCAGCAGATCGGCCCCGGCATCGAGGGCGGCCTCCCAGCCCGCCAGTTCCATGACGCCCTGGGTGTAGGTGTTCTGGTAGTCGATGAGGATCAGCGTCGCACCGGCGAGCGAGGCCGGGGTCTGATCGAAGCCGTTGAGTTCACGCAGAGTGGTCGTAGCCATGACCACAACGCTATGAGCGACCCGGCATGGCGGCAATGTCGTGTAACTTGCAGATCCGGACATCGGCGAGGGGGGCGGTGAGGGGTGTGGCGAGGGACATGGAACACAGGGAACGGCTCGTCGTCGTCCTCCTCTTCGACGGCGTCGATCTGCTCGACGTCACCGGCCCGCCCGAGGTGTTCGCGCTGCTGCGCCGGGAGACGGACGACGCGGCCGGCTGCCGGGTCGTCCTGGCCGCCGAGACCCTGGACCCCGTCACCACCTCCGCCGGGGTGCGTGTGCTGCCCGACGTCACCTTCGAGGACGCCGCCCGGCGCGGCATCGACACCCTGCTGGTGCCCGGCGCGGTCGAGGTCGACGACGAGCGCCGGGTGCGGGCGCTCACCGACGAGGGCGTGGTCCGGTGGGTACGCGCGCTCGCCGGCCGCTCCCGGCGCGTCGCCTCCGTCTGCGTGGGCGCGCACCTGCTCGCCGCCGCGGGGCTGCTCGACGGCAAGCGCGCCACGACCCACTGGTCGACCGCGCGGCAACTGGCCGCCGAGCATCCGGCCGTGCGGGTCGACGCCGACCCGATCTTCCTGCGCGACGGAAAGGTGTGGACCGGCGCGGGCATCACCGCCTGCCTCGATCTGTCCCTCGCGCTGGTCGCCGAGGACTTCGGCGAGGCCGTCGCGCTGCGCGTGGCCCGGCAACTGGTGATGTACCTGAAGCGGCCGGGCGGCCAGAGCCAGTTCAGCGTCCCGATCGAGCCCGTCTCGACCACCCGCCGCATGGACGATCTGCGCCACTACGTCGCCCAGCACGTCACCACCCGCCTCACGGTCGCCGACCTCGCCGCCCAGGCCCACGTCAGCGAGCGCCAGCTGACCCGGCTGTTCAAGACGGAACTCGACATGACCCCGGCCGCCTACATCGAGTCCGCCCGCGTCGAGGCGGCCCGCAACCGCCTGGAGTCCACGGACGACACCCTCGACCGCGTGGCGTCGTCCTGCGGCTTCCACACGACCGACACCCTGATCCGCGCCTTCCGCCGCCGCCTGGACACCACCCCGACGGAATATCGCAGCCGCTTCCGGCACCGGGGCTAGCAGCGGGCCGACAGGAGCTCCGCTGACCGTGACCGTCCGCCGCCGGCCCCCGGACATGGGGAAACCCCCCGGTCCTCTCCTTTTCACGAAGAGAGCCGAGGGGTTTCCCCATGTCGTGGAACACGCGCCGGGCCGCAAGAGGCGGGCCGTGCGGCCGGCGGGTCTGTCACACGTCGAAGTAGAGCTCGAACTCGTGCGGGTGCGGACGCAGCTGCAGCGGCGCGATCTCGTTGGTGCGCTTGAAGTCGATCCAGGTCTCGATCAGGTCCGGCGTGAACACGTCGCCCTGGAGGAGGAACTCGTGGTCGGCCTCGAGCGAGTCGAGGACGGCCGGCAGCGAGGTCGGGACCTGGGCGACGTTCGCGTGCTCCTCGGGAGCCAGCTCGTACAGGTCCTTGTCGATCGGCTCGGCCGGCTCGATCTTGTTCTTGATGCCGTCCAGACCCGCGAGGAGCAGGGCCGAGAAGGCGAGGTACGGGTTGCCGGAGGAGTCGGGCGCGCGGAACTCGACGCGCTTGGCCTTCGGGTTGGAGCCGGTGATCGGGATGCGCATGGCCGCGGAGCGGTTGCGCTGCGAGTACACCAGGTTGATCGGCGCCTCGAAGCCCGGCACCAGACGGTGGTACGAGTTCACCGTCGGGTTGGTGAAGGCCAGCAGCGACGGGGCGTGCTTGAGGATGCCGCCGATGTAGTAGCGGGCCATGTCCGACAGGCCCGCGTAGCCGGCCTCGTCGTAGAACAGCGGGTCGCCGTTGCTCCACAGCGACTGGTGCACGTGCATGCCCGAGCCGTTGTCGCCGAAGATCGGCTTCGGCATGAAGGTCGCGGTCTTGCCGTTGCGCCAGGCCACGTTCTTCACGATGTACTTGAAGAGCTGGAGGTCGTCGGCGGCGGCGAGCAGCGTGTTGAACTTGTAGTTGATCTCGGCCTGGCCGGCGGTGCCCACCTCGTGGTGCTGACGCTCGACCTTCAGGCCGTTCTTCTCCAGCTCCAGGGAGATCTCGGCACGCAGGTCGGCGAAGTGGTCGACCGGCGGGACCGGGAAGTAGCCGCCCTTGTAGCGGACCTTGTAGCCGCGGTTGTCCTCGAGGGCGCCGGTGTTCCAGGCACCCGCTTCGGAGTCGATGTGGTAGAAGGACTCGTTCGCGGTGGTCGCGAAGCGGACGGAGTCGAAGACGTAGAACTCGGCCTCGGGACCGAAGTACGCGGTGTCCGCGATACCGGTCGACGCGAGGTAGGCCTCGGCCTTCTTGGCCACGTTGCGCGGGTCACGGGAGTACTGCTCGCCCGTGATCGGGTCGTGGATGAAGAAGTTGATGTTCAGCGTCTTGTCGCGGCGGAACGGGTCGACCCGAGCCGTGGACAGGTCGGCGCGCAGCGCCATGTCGGACTCGTGGATGGCCTGGAAACCACGGATCGACGATCCGTCGAAGGCCAGCTCCTCGTCGGGGTCGAACGCCTCGACGGGCACCGTGAAGTGCTGCATGACGCCCGGCAGGTCGCAGAACCGGACGTCGACGAACTTGACGTCCTCGTCCGCGATGAACTTCTTGGCCTCGTCGGCGTTCTGGAACATCCAGCTCCTCCTACTCCCGACCGTCCTCGCCGGGGTGGTAGATCGTTCGTGCGGCCAGTGCGGTGGCACACGCTGGTCTCGACCCTAGGGACGGGTGATTTCTCGGGCGTGACCCGTTTGTTTCGCAGAAGTTAACCGGCCACGGGTCCACCGTAGCCCCGACACACCCCTCGGCGTAGGGCCGTGGACCGGGCGCAGTACCGTTTACGGGTGGACAACAGGCGTGTCATCGGATCATGGCTCTCCGGGCCCCGCGAGGCCATGGAAGACGCCGGTGCCGACTTCGGTTACCGGGGTGAACAGCTCGGCCTGCCCGAGGACGGGCCGAACTCGATCGCACGGCCCGGCCGGCGCCTCGGCGCGCTCGCCGTGGACTGGGCGCTGTGCGTCTTGATCGCATACGGCCTGATCACCCACGGCTACAGCCAGGCGACCAGCAACTGGTCCCTCGGCGTCTTCTTCGTCCTGAGCGCCCTGACCGTCGGCACGGTCGGCTTCACCCCGGGCAAGCGCCTGTTCGGCATCCGGGTCGTGGCGCTGGAGACCGGCGTGGTCAGCCCGGTACGCGCGCTGGTGCGCACGATCCTGCTGTGCCTCGCCATCCCCGCGCTGGTCTGGGACCGCGACGGCCGCGGCCTGCACGACCGGCTCGCGAAGACCGTCGAAGTACGCATCTGAGCCACACGCACGCGAAGCACGCATCTGGGCCACACGCAAGCGAAGTACGCATCCGAGCCACACACCTGACGCGCCCGACCCCCGTCTGACCCACCCGGGCCCGGCTCCACCCGGCGTCGGGGCGTCCCTGAGTCCGCCGCTGCCCCACGCCCGGGCCCGGCCCGCACCCCGCGCCCCTCGCCCGGGCCCGCCGCGGTCGGCACGCGTCCAGTCCTGCCGCAGGCGCCACGCGCCCGGTCGAGCTGCTGCAAACGTCTCTTCCGTGCCACGGGGACCTCGGGGCACTTCGCGTCCGACCCCGTCCAGTGGTCGCGGCGGGACATCGACACGGTGGCGTCGCACGTGGCCCCGTCCCTCGAGACCTGCGGCGCGGCGCCCACGGCGCCCGGGCGCTCGGCGCCGAGAACGCCGTACCGGCACACTGACCGCCCCGGCGCCTGCCCGGGCCCTCTCTGGTTGCCCGGTGCCCGCGGCGGCGGCATAGTCGGTCCTGATCGGTACGGTGACGGGCCGCACACGCACGGTCGCCGTGCCGGGCCCAGCCGGGCCGGACTTCGCGGGACAGGTGGTGCGCGTATGACCGATGGCCAGGATGTGATGACGGCGGGGGTGACCCCCGAGGAGTTCCGCGACGCCATGGCGCGCTATCCGTCGGGTGTGGTGGTGGTGACCGCGCAGTGCGAGGACGGCACCCCGCGCGGCTTCACGGCCAGTTCCTTCTGCTCGGTCTCGCTGGAACCGCCGCTGGTCCTGGTGTGCCTGGCGGACGCGGCCGACTCGGCGGTCGTCTTCGCGCGCTGCGACCACTTCGCGGTCAGCGTGCTGGCCCCGGAGCACCAGCATCTGGCGCTGCGGTTCGCCACCAAGGGCGCGGACAAGTTCTCCGACGGCCTGCTGCAGCCGAACTCGGCGGGGCTGCCGACGGTGTGGCAGGCGCCGGTGCAGCTGGACTGTGCCGCATACGCGCGTTACCCGGCCGGGGATCACACGATCCTGATCGGCCGGGTAACGGGGGTGCGGCTGGGCGAGGGGTCGCCGATGGTCTACTGCGAGCGGGAGTTCCGGGCGCTGCCCTGACGGGGCCGCCCGCAGGGGACCACGAGCCTCAGCGGCCCTTCGGCATGCGCATGCCCTTGGGCATGGGCCCCTTCGGCAGCGGCATGTTGCTCATGAGGTCGCCCATGGCACGCAGCCGGTCGTTGGTGGTCGTCACCTGGGGGCCGGTCAGCACGCGCGGGAACTTGAGCATGGTCGTGCGCAGCTTCTTCAGCTCGACCTGTCCCTCACCGGTGCCCACGATGACGTCGTGCACCGGGACGTCCGCCACCACGCGGTTCATCTTCTTCTTCTCGGCGGCCAGCAGGCTCTTCACCCGGTTCGGGTTGCCCTCGGCGACCAGCACGATGCCGGCCTTGCCGACCGCGCGGTGCACCACGTCCTGGCTGCGGTTCATCGCCACCGCCGGAGTGGTCGTCCAGCCCCGGCCGATGTTGTCCAGCACGGCGGCCGCGGCACCCGGCTGGCCCTCCATCTGGCCGAAGGCGGCGCGCTCGGCGCGGCGGCCGAACACGATCGCCGCTGCCAGCACACCGATCAGCAGGCCGAAGATGCCCAGATAGACCGGATGACCGATCAAGAAACCGATCGCGAGGAAGACAACGAGAGTGCCGATGCCGACGGCCGCGAGTACAAGACCGATCTTCTTGTCGGCCTTGCGGGTCATCTTGTACGTGAGGGCGATCTGCTTCAGTCGCCCTGCGTTCGCGGCGTCCGCCGCGGTTTCCTTCCTCGCCATGGCACGAAGTCTACGTGTCCGCGGGAGTGCCGACGACGGCAGTGTCCGCGGCGGCGGGCCTCAGGAGCGGCCCGCGGCCTGCTCCAGGACGCGCTGCGCCTCGACCCGGTCCTTGGCACGGCGGCGGTCCTCCAGCACGGAGGTCCAGGCGTTGCGGCGGGCGGTGCGCTGGCCGCCGCTCATGAGCAGGGACTCGACGGCGCGCAGGGCGTCGGTGAAGGACGGGATGGCGGTGGCGCGTACGGGCGCGGCCTGCATGTTCGAGGTCCCCCCTCGGGGCGGCGGGTGGTGTACGGGGCGTGATACCAGAGTCACTGTTTGGTGTTACCAGGGCGTGACCGACCGGTCAAACGCCAATGAAACCTTGATGCGGAGCGCCCGAACGATGACGCGGCCCTGACGAACGCCCTCATCAGCGAGGACGGTCAGGACCGCGTCGGCTCGGCCATTACTGGCCGGTAATTGCTTGTGCGTGAATTCACACGCGCGTGGTCACACCGCCTGTGTGGCGATGTACGTACCGCGCTTCTCGATCGCCATCCGGTACAGGCGCCCGGCCCGGTACGAGGACCGCACCAGCGGGCCGGACATCACACCGGAGAAGCCGATCTGCTCGGCCTCCTCCTTCAGCTCCACGAACTCCTGCGGCTTGACCCAGCGCTCGACCGGGTGGTGCCGGACGGAGGGGCGCAGGTACTGGGTGATGGTCACCAGCTCGCAACCCGCGTCGTGCAGCTGCCGGAGCGCCTCGCCGACCTCCTCGCGGGTCTCGCCCATGCCGAGGATCAGGTTCGACTTGGTGACCAGGCCGAAGTCGCGGGCCTCGGTGATGACCTTCAGCGAGCGCTCGTAGCGGAAGCCGGGGCGGATGCGCTTGAAGATCCGCGGAACCGTCTCGACGTTGTGCGCGAAGACCTCGGGGCGCGACTCGAAGACCTCGGCCAGCTGCTCGGGAACCGCGTTGAAGTCGGGGGCCAGCAGCTCGACCTTCGTACGGCCGTCCTCGCGCTCCGCCGTCTGCCGGTGGATCTGGCGCACGGTCTCGGCGTACAGCCAGGCGCCGCCGTCCTCCAGGTCGTCGCGGGCGACGCCGGTGATGGTGGCGTAGTTCAGGTCCATCGTGACCACGGACTCGCCGACGCGGCGCGGCTCGTCCCGGTCCAGCGCCTCGGGCTTGCCGGTGTCGATCTGGCAGAAGTCGCAGCGCCGGGTGCACTGGTCACCGCCGATGAGGAAGGTCGCCTCGCGGTCCTCCCAGCACTCGTAGATGTTCGGGCAGCCGGCTTCCTGGCAGACCGTGTGCAGGCCCTCGCTCTTCACGAGGTTCTGCATCTTCGTGTACTCGGGACCCATTTTCGCCCGGGTCTTGATCCACTCGGGCTTGCGCTCGATGGGGGTCTGGCTGTTGCGGACCTCCAGGCGCAGCATCTTGCGTCCGTCGGGTGCGACTGCGGACACGACCGGCTCCCTAAAGCTTTGATTCCTCGGCGTACATCAGGGTACGCCCGTGCAGATTGCGCCCTGCCGCTGAGGCCAACCTCGCGGATGCAGGGCGCATTCCCGATTCAGACGGAGGTCTTCTCGATCACCCGGGGCTTGAGGTCCGCGTTCTCCAGGACGTCCTTCAGGTGCTTCTCGGCGATGGGCAGCACCTCGTCGATGGTGACCTCGCGGCCGAGTTCGTACGAGAGGGAGGTGACGCCCGCGTCGCGGATGCCACACGGGATGATCTTGTCGAAGCTCGATGTGTCCGGGTTCACGTTCAGCGCGAAGCCGTGCATCGTGACGCCCTTGGCGACGCGGATGCCCATGGCGCAGATCTTGCGGTCCTCGCGGCGCTGGCCCGCGTTCGAGGGGGCGTACTCGGGGCCGTTGAGCCGGGGGTCGAACTCGGGGTCGTTCGCGCGCGGGTCGAAGTCCAGCGTGAGTCCGCCGAACGCCGGACGCCGCTCGACGGGGTCGCCGAGGACCCAGACGCCGGCGCGGCCCTCGACGCGCGAGGTCTCGACGCCGAACTCGGCGCACACCCGGATCATCGCCTCCTCGAGGCGGCGCAGATGCGCGACCACGTCCACCGGGCGCGGCAGCTTCTGGATCGGGTAGCCCACCAGCTGGCCCGGGCCGTGCCAGGTGATCTTGCCGCCGCGGTCCACGTCGACGACCGGGGTGCCGTCCAGCGGACGCTCGCTGTCCTCGGTACGGCGGCCGGCCGTGTACACCGGGGGGTGCTCCAGGAGGAGTACGGAGTCCGGGACCTCGTCGGCGAACCGGGCCGCGTGCACCCGGCGCTGCTCGTCCCACGCCTCCTGGTACTCGACGGCATCCGCACCGAACCCCATGCGGACGAACCGCAGTCCACTCACGGCAAGCGCCTCCCTCAGCGACCGAGCAATCGGTGTGTCAGGCACGTACCGCGCCCACGCCACTGTACGTCCGACCGGTGTACGTCAGCCCTGCGGGCGTTCCTCACACGATCGGATGAATGCGCATCGAAAGGTGCAATCGCCTGCTCACTCTCCGCTACATTCGCGCCGTTCGTGAGGCCATAAGGGCTGCTCAAAGGCAATCCGGGCACTTCAGAGGCCCGGAAGGCAGGAGACCGCACCGCAGATGACGGACCGACCCGCGCAGCGCACCCCCAACCGCCAGCTCGCCGCGCTCATCGCAGAAGCGGGGTTCTCCAACGCAGGTCTGGCTCGTCGCGTCGACCAGCTCGGCCTCGAGCACGGACTGGACCTCAGATACGACAAGACCTCCGTCACCCGCTGGCTGCGCGGGCAGCAGCCCAGGGGCACGACCCCCGCCCTGATCGCCGAGGTGTTCACACGCCGTCTCGGGCGCCGGCTCACGGCCCAGGATCTCGGCCTGGACGCCTGCGCGCCGGTCTACGCCGGGCTGGAGTTCGCGGCCACCCCGGAGGAGGCCGTCGACATCGTCAGCGGGCTGTGGCGCAAGGACTCCGGCAGCCACGCCGAGCTGCGCAAGATCGCCTTCACCCCGGCGGGGCTGGTCGTGCCCAGCCGGGACTGGCTGATCGGCAAGCCCGACGACAAGGTGGCCCGGGAGCCGGCACCCCGGGTGCCCGCGCAGGTCCGGCCCGTCGCGGCCAGGGCCGAGGGCCGGCCGGCGGTGCCCCTGCCGCCCCGGACGCGCGGGAACGCCGAGCGCGCCCCCGGGCACAAGGTCACCGGCGGTGACATCGCCGCGCTCCGCTCGGTGGGCGAGCTGTTCCGCACCCTCGACGACCGGTTCGGCGGCGGCCACGCCCGCCAGGCGCTCGTGCGCTACCTGGAGCACGAGTGCGAGCCGATGCTCCGCGGCACCTACGACGAGCAGACCGGCCGCCGGCTGTTCGGCGCCGCCGCCGACCTGACCCGGCTGGCCGGCTGGACGTCGTACGACATCGCCGCGCACGGACTCGCCCAGCGCTACTTCGTGCAGGCCCTGCGGCTCGCCCAGGCGGCCGGGGACCGGCCCTACGGCTCCTACGTCCTGGTCACCATGAGCCGCCAGGCCGTCTATCTCGGGCACGGCAGGGAGGCCGTGCAGCTGGCCCGAGTGGCCCAGCAGGGGGTCGGCACCGGTGCCCCGCCGGTCGTGCAGGCGCTGCTGCACGCCTCCGAGGCCCGGGCGCACGGCGTGCTGGGCGAGGTGCGGGCGTGCACCGCGGCGCTGGTCCGGGCCGAGCGCGCCCTGGAGGCGGCCCGGCCCGGGGACGACGTGCCGTACTGGGCCAAGTTCTTCGACGAGGCACAGCTCGCCGACGAGTTCGGGCACTGCCACCGGGATCTGCAGCAGTTCCGGGCCGCCGCCCAGCACGCCGAACGCTCCCTCCAGCTGCGCGCCCCCTCCTTCGCCCGCAGCCGCCTCTTCTGCCGGGTCGTCCTCGCCACGGCCCGCCTCGGCCTCGGCGAGCTCGATCAGGCCTGCGCCCTCGCCGCGGAGGCCGCCGGCCAGGCGGCGGAGATGCGCAGCGCCCGCGCGATCGAGTACGTGAAGGACTTCGAGCGCCGACTGGAGCCGTACCGGGACGCGGCACCGGTGAGGGGGTACCGGGAGAAGGTGGCAGCGCTGGGGTAGTTCACCCTCCGCCGCCGCCTTCTCCGCCGCGACGGTACCGAACCGGCCCCTTCGGGGCGCCTTACGCCGCCCTCGGCAGCATCGGCGCCGGGTCTGCCCGGTGGATGGATCCCGCCGCGCCGAGGTCGGCCAGGATCGCCGCGGCCGCCCGGCGGGCCGAGTGCAGCGAACCCTGGACCGTGCTGGTGTCCCGGTGGTCGCCGCAGACGTACAGGCCCGCCAGGAGCCGTACCGGGCGGCGCAGGTCGTGCGGGGGCCGCATCTTCGGGACCGCCTCCGGGGTGTGGTGCACGGCCAGCGTCTCCCAGCGGCGCGTCGAGGTGCCGTAGAGCCGCGCGAGGTGCATACGGACCGCCGTGTCCACGCTCTGCGGCGGTGTGCCCAGCACCGTGGAGGAGATCAGCGCCCGGCCGACCGGCGCCCGGCTCGGGTCCACGTTGCTGACCACCGCCGTGTGCGCCACCGGCCCGCCGCGGTCGGCGTCCAGCAGCAGCGAGGTGCCCGTGCCGAAGGCGGCCGCCGGCTCGTCGGTGGTGTGGTGGACCACGGTCACCGGGTGGAAGTCCGGCACCCGCAGCCCGGGCAGCAGCTCCGCCGCGGCCCGCGCGTCCGTCGCCAGCAGCACCGCCCGGCAGCGGAACTCGCCGTGCTCGGCGGTGCTCACCGAGGTGGTGCACACCGAGGTCACACGCACCCCGGTGTGCACGGTGCCGGACGGCAGCGCCCGCGCCAGCAGCTCCGGCAGTACGTCCGCGCCGCCCTCCGGCACACACAGCCGCCCGCTCGCGAAGGCGCGCAGCGCGAGGTCGGCGCACCGGCTGGAGGTGGTCAGCTCCGGGTCGCACAGCAGCGTGGCGAGCAGCGGCCGCAGAAAGCCCTCGACGGTGCGCGCCGGCACCCCGCGCTGGGCGAGGGCCTGGGCGGCGGGCATCTCGGGCCGGGCCAGGACGCGTTCGACGGGCATGGCGGCGATCCGGCCGAGCGCGGCGCCCAGCCGGGCCTGGTCCACCGCACCGCCCACCGGCGTGCCGACCCGGCCGGGCACGGCCGCCGGGCCCCTGGGGGCGCTCGCGAGGGCGCGCACCGCATGGAGTGCGCCCCTCGCGCTCCCGCCGGCCGCCGGCGCGCCCGCGCGCTGTGTCCGTCCGTCGCGGTGCAGCAGGACGCCGGGCGCGAAGCGGCGCAGGACGAGGGAGTCCAGGCCCGGGGTCAGCCGGAGTTCGGGGTAGGACGTGGACAGCAGCTGTCCGATGCGGTCGAGCCGGAAACCGTCGACCTTCTCCGTCGACATACGGCCGCCCACGTACGGGGCGGCCTCCAGGACTGCGGTCGTTACTCCTGCGCTGGTGAGCCGATGAGCCGCCGAGAGTCCGGCGATTCCGGCTCCCACGATGACGACGTCCACCTGGTACGCGGGCTCAAGCACGAGGCCCCTCCTGTGGTTGCGCGGCCGGTGGAGACGTCATGCCCCCAACTGGCTCCGGGGATACCCGAGTTCGGGTCGAGGTTAGGGCCGCGATCGGTCGCAAACAGTCGCGCATGAACAGGGCACGGTCGCATGGAGGTCGCATACGGTCACAAGAGGTCGCAGGACATCTCTCGTGACATCCCTCGTGTGCGTCGGGCCATGGGGCCGGATGCGTCAGGCCGCCCGGATCGCCTCCTCGATGTCCGGGAACGCGAACCGGAACCCCGACTCCAACAGCCGCTTCGGCACCACCCGTTGGCTGCCCAGCACATCCCCGGCCAGCTCGCCCAGGGCCGCGCGCAGCACCGGGGCCGGTACCGGGAAGAGAGCCGGACGGCGCAGTACGCGCGCCATCGCCGCCGTGATCTCACGGTTCGTCAGTGGCCGCGGCGCCGTCAGATTGACCGGTCCGGACAGGGCCTCGGTGTCGATGAGATGCCGGATCGCGGCGACCTCGTCGTGCAGCGCGATGTACGACCAGTACTGCCGCCCGTCGCCCAGCCGCCCGCCGAGCCCCGCCCGGAACAGCGGGAACAGCCGCCCCCAGGCCCCACCGCCCCGGGCCACCACCAACCCCGTTCGCGCGAACACCGTCCGCACGCCCGCCTCCTGCGCGGGCGCCGCCGCCTCCTCCCACTCCACGCACAGTGCGGGCAGGAACCCGTCGCCCGGCGGCGCCTCCTCGTCCACCGCCCGGTCGCCGGTGTCGCCGTAGAAGCCGATCGCGCTGCCGCTGACGAAGACCCGCGGCGGCTCCGGCAGCGCGGCCACCGCCTCCGCCAGCGCGGCCGTGCCCAGCACCCGGCTGTCCCGGATCAGCCTCTTGTACGCCGGCGTCCAGCGCCGGTCGCCGATCCCCGCGCCGGCCAGGGCGACCACCGCCGTACAACCGGTCAGCCCCGCCGCGTCCACATACTGTTCCCCGGGGTCCCAGCGGACCTCCCGCGGCCCCGCCGCAGCCCGCCGCACCAGCCGTACGACCTCGTGCCCGTCCGCTGCCAGGGACCGCGCCAGGGCGCTGCCGATGAGTCCCGACGCCCCGGCCACCGCGATGCGCATCCGTTGTTCCATGGCCCCAGCATGCCCGCGCGAATGCCGCGTGAGGTGCTCCGACCGCCCGCCGTAGGGTGAGCGTCATGCCGGAGCCGTACATACGCATCGCCGTCGCCGACGACGAGGAGGCACTCGCCCTCCTCGACCGGGCCACCTGGTCCACCCTGCACGCCGTGTCGCCCCCGCCCGAGGGGCCGTTCTTCGACGAACGCCATCCCCCCGGGGACTACCTGGTCGCCGAGGCCGGCGGACGGCTCGTCGGCTACATCCGCATCGGCCGTCCGACCTCGCTCGCCTCGAACGCGCACGTACTGCAGATCCAGGGCCTGGCCGTCGCCGACGAGGCGCGCGGGCTCGGGCTCGGGCGCACGCTGGTCCGGGCCGCCGTCGACGAGGCGCGCGGGCGCGGTGCGCGGCGGCTGAGCCTGCGCGTGCTCGGGCACAACGCCCCCGCCCGCGCGTTGTACGCGTCCGAGGGGTTCGCCGTCGAGGGCGTCCAGCCGGCGGAGTTCCTCCTCGACGGCGCCTACGTCGACGACGTGCTCATGGGCCGCGAGCTGTGACGGCTACGAGCTGACCAGCTGGCCCGTGTCCACCGGTGCCGTCGCCATGGCCGCGCGCTGCGCGTCGCCCGCCACCTCGGCCGCCGTCAGCGCGTACCCCGTCTCGGAGTCCGAGGTGGAGCGGGCGAAGACCACGCCGAACACCCTGCCGTCGGTGGTCAGCAGCGGGCCGCCGGAGTTGCCCGGGCGGACCGTGGACCGGATCGAGTAGATGTCCCGGGTGACCGCGCCGTCGCTGTAGATGTTCTGCCCGGTCGCCCGCACCCGGCTCGCCACCGTCGCCGCCTGCAGGTCCAGGCTGCCGTCCTGCGGATAGCCCGCGACCACCGCAGAGTCCCCGCGCGCCGCGCTCGTGTCGAAGCGCAGCACCGGGGCGCGCAGCTGTGGCACGTACAGCACCGCCACGTCCCGGTCGGGGTCGAAGAGCACCACCCGGGCGTCGTACGACCGCCCGACCCCGCCGACCCGCACGCTCGGGTGGTCGATGCCCGCCACCACGTGCGCGTTGGTCATCACGTGCTCCGTGGCGAAGACGAAGCCGCTGCCCTCCCGGCCCTCGTTGCCGGAGATGCCCTCGATCTTGACCGTGCTCAGCTTCGCCGCGCTCGTCGCGGCCGGGGTCACGCTGTCGCCCGAGGGCCGGGCCACCCGGGCCGTCGACTCGCTCTCGAACGGGTTGAAGACCTGCGGGAAACCCGCCTCCGTCAGCGCCGAGGTGGCCCGCGAGAACCACGCGGGCGTCGTCTGCGGCATCGTCTGCTGCACCGCGCCCAGCAGCGTCGAGTTCCGGATCGCCGTCGCCAGCGTCTGCGACGGGGCCGCGCCCAGCACGCTCGCCGCCACCCAGGCCACGATCAGCACCGCGACCGAGTTGGCCGCCGCGCCGCCGATGCCGTCCGCCACCCGCAGCGGGCCCCGGTCCAGCTCCCCGCGCAGCCGCAGCGCCAGCCGGCCCGCCAGCTCGTGGCCCACCACGGCGGGCACCAGCACCGTCACCAGGGCGAGCACCGTCGCCGCCGCCGAACCGCGCGCCACCAGGCCGGTCACCCAGGGCAGCACCCACACACCGACGACGGCACCGCCGACGAAGCCCGCGAGCGAGACACAGCCGGCCACCAGGCCGCGCCGGTAGCCGGACACCGCGTAGACGAGGATCACCAGCACAAGTACCAGGTCGAGCAGGTCCACTGAGCCGCCTTTCTCTCGGACCCCTCAGTACGGACGGGACGGGCCCGCTGATTCAGTCACCCACACCTGAACGGCCACCGCGCGGCGAACCGACCACCGTATGTGTGTACCCCCAGAAACGTCCCGGACCAGGACGATGGTTCCACCGGGTGGCACAGCGCACATCGCGGGCACGGCGCGTCGGCTCGAGAGTAGGACCATGCGCGCTGTCCGAAGATCGCTGAGAAGGCTGAGAAGGCTGACAGGACCGGCGGCCCCGGATCCGCTGCCGGGAGCGGCTGGGACGCCGGGGTCGCCGGGAGGGCGGGCGGGGACGACCGGGCTGCCGGGCGAGGCGGGGCTGCCCGAGCTGCCTGGCCCGCCCGAGGCGCCCGAGCCGTCCGGGTCGTCCGAGGCACCCGAGCCCCCAGCGGCACGCGGCATGACGCAGTCGCGGCGGCTCGCTTGGAGTGATCGGGTTCCCGGGACCGTGCTGGTGCTGCTCGAGTGTCTGCCCGGGATGTTCGCCCTGTTCGCGCTCGTGCTGTTCGCCCGTGGTGTCGACAGGCCCGTCACGGTGCGGCTCGAGCAGCACGGAGCGGGTCCGGTCACGATGGCCTACCGGGCCGCCCAGCCGCGCATCGTGCCCCGGTCCGTCTGGCTGGGCCCGTCCGCCGGGCACCAGCCGCCCCCGCGCTACGACGACAAGGTGGTCGCCATCTTCCTGCACCACACCGACTCGCCGGGCAACTACGACTGCAAGGACGCGCCCCACATCATCCAGCACCTGTACAGCGGCCAGACCGGTGACCGCCAGTGGGACGACATCGGCTACAACTTCATCGTCGACCGCTGCGGCACCATCTACGAGGGCCGCGCCGGAGGCGTCGACCGGGCCGTCACCGGCGCGCACACCATGGGATTCAACCACCGCACCGCCGGCATCGCCGCCCTCGGCACCTTCACCGCCGGCGTCCCCGTGCCCCGGGCCATGACCGACTCCATCGCCGCCCTGACCGCCTGGAAACTCGGCCTCGCCGGTATCGACCCGCGCGACAGCACCCTCCTCCAGTCCAACAGCAACCTCAGCCGCTACAAGGCCGGCACCACCGTCGCCCTGCCCGTCCTGGCCGGCCACGACGCCGGCTACATGACCAGCTGCCCCGGCGCCGCGCTCACCGCCCGCCTGCCCGAGATCCGCCAGACGGCCGCCCGTCTCCAGGGCCGCCCCGTCCGGGGGCCGGCCACAGGAACGCCATAGGCGCCGCGCAGCCCGCTCCGAGCCCCGCGCCCTACGGTCGAGAGCACGACAACAGACCGACCGGAGGCGGGGCAGACGATGAGCGGTCGTGCACAGCGGCAGGAACAGCACACCTCTTGGCGGAGCCGGGCCGTACGCGGCCCCTGGACCGTGGTCTGCGTGGTCGCCGCGGTCGTGGTCGGCCCGGCGGCCGGCACGGCGTCCGCGCTCGACCGGGCCAACGCGGCCCCGACCCTGCCCAAGTCCCTCGTGGGACGAGGTGATCCGGGCCCGGCTCAGCCCCTGAAGCGATCCCAGAGCCGGGGATAGCGCTCCGCGAGGACGGCCTCGTTCTCGAAGTCGATCGAGGCGCCCTCCGGCTCGGCGGGGGCCGGGGCGATGCCCAGATCGGGCGCGACGGTGCCGGTCAGCTGCTCATAGGCCTCGTCCGCCGCGTACCCCAGCTCCTCGCCGTCGCCGTCGATCTCCTCGTCGAACTCGCCCAGCAGCCCGGCCAGCGAGTCAGGATCGTGCAGACCGCCCTCGAAGACCTCCCGCCCCTGACCGATCAGCCAGCACCGGAAGAAGTCGAACGCGTCGTCGCTGGCCCCGTCCAGCAGCACCCAGGCGGCGCCCCACAGGTCCCAGTGATAGGCACGGTTGTAGCGGGCCTCGAAGTGACGGGCGAAGTCCAGGACCATGTCCGGCTCCAGCTGGAGCAGCCGGTCCAGAAGCAGGTCCGCCTGCTCCTCGGGGTCACCCTCGGCGGCCTCGCGGGTCGCGTCGATCAGCTCCCAGAACTCCGTCTCGTCCATCACCGCTCCAGCATCGGGCCTCGGCCGGTGCGACGCACGCGGAGTACGCCGGAGTACGGCGGATCGTTATCCGACGGCCCCGCGGCCGCCGGGCCCGCGTCATCCGGCGGCCCCGCGGCCGTAGCGCGCGGCCAGCCGGGCCGCGTCCCGCGCGAACCGCTCCCGCAGGCCCGCCGGGGCCAGCACCTCGGCCTCCGCCCCGAGCGCCGTGAGCTGCGTGTGCGCGACCTCCTCGGACTCCACCGGCAGCGTCACCGACACCCAGCCCTCGCCGTCCGGCTCGCCCACGTCCGCCAGCGCCTCCCGCGCGGAGATCGGATCGACGGCGTACCGCAGCCGGCGCACACCCTGCGGAGACAGCCGTACGACGACCTCGGCGCGCAGCAGCGAGCGCGCGAACCGCTGCGCCTGCCCGGTCCAGTGGGCCGGCAGATCGAAGCCGGGGTCGCGGTCGAAGCGCTCGTCGACCGGTTCCACCGCGTCGAACCGGTCGATCCGGTACGTCCGGAAGGCACCGCCCCCGGCCACCCGCGCGCACAGGTACCAGACCCCCGCCTTCAGCACGAGCCCGTACGGCTCCAGCTCCCGCCCGACCGTGCTCTCCCCACGCCGGTAGCGCACGCGGATCCGCCGGTCGTCCCACACCGCCTCGGCCACCACCGGCAGCAGCGCGGGCGTCTCCGGCTCCCGGAACCAGGCGGGCGCGTCCAGATGGAAACGCCGGCCGGCGCTGTCCGGGGCGTCCCGCAGCGAGGGCAGCAGCGCGGCCGACACCTTCAGCCGGGCGGCGCAGGCCGCGTCCGCCAGGCCCATCTCGCGCAGCGCCTCCGGCACCCCGCTCAGGAACAGTGCCTCGGCCTCGCTCCTGGCCAGCCCCGTCAGCCGTGTGCGGTACCCGCCCACCAGCCGGTACCCGCCGGCCCGCCCCCGGTCGGCGTACACCGGCACGCCCGCCTCCGACAGCGCCTGCGCGTCCCGCGTGACCGTCCGCTCCGACACCTCCAGCTCCCGGGCCAGCTCGGCGGCGGTCATGGAGGGACGGGACTGGAGCAGAAGCACCATCTTGATCAGGCGGGCCGCGCGCATACGGCCATCATGCAACGAGGCCCCCGCCGGAGCGGGGGCCTCGTCACAGGGACAGCGGCGGGCTCTTACAGCCCGTACTTCTCCCGGGCCTCCTTGACCGCCGTGGCCTTGACCTCGCCGCGGCGGGCGAGCTGGGCCAGGGCCGCGACGACGATCGACTCGGCGTCGACGCCGAAGTGGCGGCGGGCGGCGTCACGGGTGTCCGACAGACCGAAGCCGTCGGCGCCCAGGGAGGAGTAGTCCTGCTCGACCCACTGCGCGATCTGGTCGGGGACCTGGCGCATGTAGTCGGAGACCGCGAGGACCGGGCCCTCGGCGCCCTGGAGCGCCTGGCGGACGTACGGCACGCGCTCCTCGCCCCGCAGGAGGGCCGCGTCGGCCTCCATCGCGTCGCGGCGCAGCTCCGTCCAGGAGGTCGCGGACCACACGTCGGCGGCCACGCCCCACTCCTCGGCGAGCAGCTTCTGCGCCTCGAGGGTCCAGTGGATCGCCGTACCGGAGCCCAGCAGCTGGATGCGCGGGGCGTTGGCGGCCGGGGACAGGCCCGCGGACTCCACCGTGTTGAAGCGGTACAGGCCCTTGACGATGCCCTCGTCGATGCCGAGGCCCTGCGGCTTCGCGGGCTGCGGCAGCGGCTCGTTGTAGACCGTCAGGTAGTAGAAGACGTTCTGGTCCTCGCCCGGCTTGGCCTCGCCGTACATCCGGCGCAGACCCTCACGGACGAGCACCGCGATCTCGTAGGCGAACGCGGGGTCGTACGACAGCGCCGCCGGGTTGGTCGCGGCGATCACCGGGGAGTGGCCGTCGGCGTGCTGCAGGCCCTCGCCCGTCAGGGTCGTACGGCCCGCCGTCGCACCGACGAGGAAGCCGCGGCCGAGCTGGTCGCCGAGCTGCCACATCTGGTCGGCGGTGCGCTGCCAGCCGAACATCGAGTAGAAGATGTAGAAGGGGATCATCGCCTCGCCGTGCGTCGCGTACGACGACGAAGCGGCGATGAAGTCGGCCATCGATCCGGCCTCGGTGATCCCCTCGTTGAGGATCTGGCCGTTCTTGGCCTCCTTGTAGTACATCAGCTGGTCGCGGTCGACCGGCTCGTACGTCTGGCCCTTGGGGGAGTAGATGCCCAGCGACGGGAAGAGGCTCTCCATGCCGAAGGTGCGCGCCTCGTCGGGGACGATCGGCACCCAGCGCTTGCCCGTCTCCTTGTCGCGGACCAGGTCCTTGACCAGGCGGACGAAGGCCATCGTGGTGGCCACGTTCTGCGAGCCGGAGCCCTTGTCGAAGGAGGCGAAGGCCTTCTCGGCCGGGGCCGGCAGCGGGGCCAGGGCGTGCGTGCGGCGGGCCGGGGCCGGGCCGCCGAGGGCCGCGCGGCGCTCCTGGAGGTAGCGGACCTCGGGGGAGTCGGCGCCCGGGTGGCCGTAGGGGACCACGCCGTCGACGAAGTCGCTGTCCTTGATCGGCAGACCGAGCAGGTCGCGCATCGCCTTGAACTCGTCCACCGTCAGCTTCTTCATCTGGTGGTTGGCGTTCTTCGACGCGAAGCCGTCGCCGAGGGTGTGGCCCTTGACCGTCTGGGCCAGAATCACGGTCGGCGCGCCCTTGTGCTCGACGGCGGCCTTGTACGCGGCGTAGACCTTGCGGGCCTCGTGGCCACCGCGCGAGAAGTGGAAGACCTCGAGGATCTTGTCGTCGCTCAGCAGCTTCGCCAGCTCGGCGAGCGCCGGGTCCTTGCCGAAGAAGTCGGCGCGGATGTAGGCGGCGTCGCGGGTCTGGTACGTCTGGATCTGCGCGTCCGGTACCTCGCGCAGCCGGCGTACGAGCGCGCCCGTGGTGTCGAGGGCGAACAGCTCGTCCCAGGCGGAGCCCCACAGCGTCTTGACGACGTTCCAGCCGGCGCCGCGGAACTGGGCCTCCAGCTCCTGCACGATCTTGAAGTTCGCGCGGACCGGGCCGTCGAGGCGCTGCAGGTTGCAGTTGATGACGAAGGTGAGGTTGTCCAGCTCCTCACGGGCCGCGAGCGCGAGGGCCGCCGTCGACTCCGGCTCGTCCATCTCGCCGTCGCCGAGGAAGGCCCAGACGTGGGACGCGGAGACGTCCTTGATGCCGCGGTTGGTCAGGTAGCGGTTGAAGCGCGCCTGGTAGATCGCGGAGAGCGGGCCGAGGCCCATCGACACCGTCGGGAACTCCCACAGCCAGGGCAGCCGGCGCGGGTGCGGGTACGAGGGCAGGCCGTTGCCGCCGGCCTCCTGGCGGAAGTGGTCCAGGTGGTGCTCGCTGAGCCGGCCGTCGAGGAAGGCACGGGCGTAGATGCCGGGGGAGGCGTGGCCCTGGATGTACAGCTGGTCACCCGACCCGTCCCCCTCCTTGCCCTTGAAGAAGTGGTTGAAGCCGGTCTCGTACAGCCAGGCCGCGGAGGCGAAGGTGGCGATGTGGCCGCCGACGCCGTGCTTGGAGCCGCGGGTCACCATGGCGGCCGCGTTCCAGCGGTTCCAGGCGGTGATCCGGGCTTCCATCTCCGGGTCACCGGGCAGGCCCGGCTCGGCGGAGGTGGGGATGGTGTTGACGTAGTCCGTCTCGAGGAGCTTCGGCAGCGCGATGCCGCCCGCCTCGGCGCGCTCCAGCGTGCGGCGCATCAGGTACGCGGCGCGGTGCGGCCCGGCCTCTCGGGCGACGGCGTCCAGGGAGGCCTGCCATTCGGCGGTCTCCTCCGGGTCGCGGTCGGGGAGCTGGTCGAGCGCGCTCGGCTGGATGGCGTTGGGGTCGGTCATGTCGCCGCCTTCCTCAGTCGAAGGGGGTTCCCTCATCGGTGTAAGGGTTCAGGGGTGCCCTTGGTCTTTGGCAGGACAGGGCTAGGACTTCGGTGGAAGTCCGTCGGCGACTGTAACTCCCTGATCGATGATCGATCAAAGGGTTGAGGGGCAAAACTTCTCGATTACGAGAAAGTCGGCACGGGGTGCCTCGTATCAGGGCACCGAGTGTCTGTTCGGAGGCGCGTTTTCGCAGGTCGAGCCACGTTTGAGCGAGACTCTGCTCCGCTGCGCCAAGGGCGCGGCATGTGCCCTAGGGGCGCGGTGCGCAGCCCAGCACATGCGCCTTCACCAGCTCCGCGATCCGCGGATCCCGGCGCTTGAAGGCCTGCACCAGCTCCTCGTGCTCCTCCGCGTACGACTGCTGGACCGTGCCCAGCCAGCGGATGGACAGCGCCGTGAAGACCTCGATGCCGAGGCCCTCCCAGGTGTGCAGCAGCACCGAGTTGTCCGCCGCGCGGACCAGTTCGCGGTGGAAGCCGACCGTGTGGCGGACCTGGGCGGTGCCGTCGGCCATGCTGTCGGCCGCGTACAGGGCCAGGACGTGCGGTTCCAGGGCCGAGCAGTCCTCGGCGAGCCGGTCGGCCGCCAGCTCCGCCGCGATGGCCTCCAGCCCGGCGCGGACCGGATAGCTCTCCTCCAGGTCGGCCGCCGTCAGGTTCCGCACCCGGACGCCCTTGTTCGGCGCGGACTCGATCAGACGCAGCGACTCCAGCTCGCGCAGGGCCTCGCGGACCGGGGTCTGGCTGACCTCCAGCTCGGTGGCGATCCGCCGCTCCACGATGCGCTCGCCCGGCTGCCAGCGCCCGCTGACGATTCCCTCCACGATGTGCTCGCGGATCTGTTCGCGCAGCGAGTGGACGACGGGCGCGGTCATGGGGGCTCCTTAGGGAGGGCTGACGTTTAGACAATAAGCCCGAGGGGCCTTCCGGGAGGGGTGCGTGGGGGTGCTTTGGTGCAGGTGAGACGAGACTTACACGCAACGTGTGCCGACAAACACGAACACCCCGCCCGGAAAGCCCGGACGGGGTGTCGTACTGCCTGATCAGGCCGGAGATCCTCGGCCCGGGGGCCGCGGGGTCACAGGCCGAGCTCGACCTCGAACTCGCCCGCCTCCAGGATCGCCTTGACCGCCGTCAGGTAACGGGCCGCGTCGGCGCCGTCCACCAGGCGGTGGTCGTAGGAGAGGGTCAGGTAGGTCATGTCGCGGACGCCGATGACCGTGCCCTCCTCGGTCTCGATGACGGCCGGACGCTTGACCGTGGCACCGATGCCGAGGATCGCGACCTGGTTCGGCGGCACGATGATCGTGTCGAACAGCGCGCCGCGCGAGCCGGTGTTGGAGATGGTGAAGGTCGCGCCGGACAGCTCGTCCGGGGTGATCTTGTTGGCGCGGACCTTGCCCGCCAGATCGGCCGTGGCCTTGGAGATACCCGCGATGTTCAGGTCGCCGGCACCCTTGATGACCGGGGTCATCAGGCCCTTCTCCGAGTCCACCGCGATACCGATGTTCTCGGTGTCGAAGTAGGTGATCGTGCCCTCGGCCTCGTTGATCCGGGCGTTGATGACCGGGTGGGCCTTCAGCGCCTGGGCGGCGGCCTTGACGAAGAACGGCATCGGGGAGAGCTTGACGCCCTCGCGGGCCGCGAACGCGTCCTTCGCCTTGGCGCGCAGCTTCATCAGGCGCGTGACGTCGACCTCGACGACCGACGACAGCTGGGCCTGCTCGTGCAGCGCCTTGACCATGTTGTCGCCGATGACCTTGCGGATGCGCGGCATCTTGACGGTCTGGCCGCGCAGCGGGGAGACCTCCAGCGCCGGGGCCTTCTTGGCGGCGGCAGCAGCCGGAGCGGCAGCGGCCGGGGCCGGGGCCGGAGCGGCGGCGGCCTTCGCGGCCTCGGCGGCGGCGGTGACGTCCTGCTTGCGGATACGGCCGCCGACGCCGGTGCCCTTGACGGTGGACAGGTCGACGCCGCTCTCGGCGGCGAGCTTGCGCACCAGCGGGGTGACGTACGCGCCCTCGTCGGTCGCCTGGGCGGCGGCCGGAACGGCGGCGGGCGCCGGGGTGACCGGGGCCGGAGCGGCCGGCGCGGGAGCGGCCGGAGCCGGGGCCGCGGCGACCGGGGCGGGCGCCGGAGCCGGAGCCGGGGCAGCCGGAGCCGGGGCAGCCGGGGCCGGAGCCGCGGGGGCCGGGGCAGCGGCCGGAGCGGCGGCGGCCGGAGCCGCACCCGGAGCGCCGATGACGGCGAGCTTGGCGCCGACCTCGGCGGTCTCGTCCTCGTTCACCACGATCTCGAGCAGCACGCCGGAGGCGGGCGCCGGGATCTCGGTGTCGACCTTGTCCGTGGAGACCTCGAGCAGCGGCTCGTCGGCCTCGACGGAGTCGCCGACCGACTTCAGCCAGCGGGTGACGGTGCCCTCGGTGACGGACTCACCGAGCGCGGGCAGGACCACGTCCGTGCCCGTGGCGCCGCCGGCCGGGGCGGCCACGGGGGCGCCGGAGCCGTCGTCGATCAGGGCCAGCTCGGCGCCGACCTCGACGGTCTCGTCCTCGGCGACCTTGATGGAGGCCAGCACGCCGGAGACGGGCGAGGGGATCTCGGTGTCGACCTTGTCGGTCGACACCTCGAGCAGCGGCTCGTCGGCCTCGACGCGCTCGCCCTCGGCCTTCAGCCAGCGGGTGACAGTGCCCTCGGTGACGCTCTCACCGAGCGCCGGAAGGGTTACGGAAACCGCCATGGTTTCGGTTGCTCCTTACGAATTGCGGAAAGTCTGTGTCGTCGCGCCCGTTGACCGAAGGCTCAGTCGTGGGAGTGCAGGGGCTTGCCGGCCAGCGCCAGGTGCGCCTCGCCGAGCGCCTCGTTCTGCGTCGGGTGGGCGTGGATGAGCTGGGCGACCTCGGCCGGCAGTGCCTCCCAGTTGTAGATCAGCTGGGCCTCGCCGACCTGCTCACCCATGCGGTCGCCGACCATGTGGACGCCGACCACGGCACCGTCCTTGACCTGGACGAGCTTGATCTCGCCCGCGGTCTTGAGGATCTTGCTCTTTCCGTTGCCCGCCAGGTTGTACTTCAGAGCGACGACCTTGTCCGCGCCGTAGATCTCCTTGGCCTTGGCCTCGGAGATACCGACGGAGGCGACCTCCGGGTGGCAGTACGTCACCCGCGGGACACCGTCGTAGTCGATCGGAACGACCTTCAGACCGGCCAGACGCTCCGCCACCAGGATGCCCTCGGCGAAGCCGACGTGCGCGAGCTGGAGCGTCGGGACCAGGTCACCGACGGCGGAGATGGTCGGCACGTTGGTGCGCATGTACTCGTCGACCAGGACGTAGCCGCGGTCCATGGCGACCCCGGCCTCCTCGTAGCCCAGGCCCTGGGAGACCGGCCCGCGGCCGACGGCCACCAGCAGGACCTCGGCCTCGAACTCCTTGCCGTCGGCGAGGGTGACCTTCACGCCGTCCTGCGTGTACTCGGACTTCTGGAAGAAGGTGCCGAGGTTGAACTTGATGCCGCGCTTGCGGAACGCGCGCTCAAGAAGCTTCGAAGAGTTCTCGTCCTCGACCGGGACGAGGTGCTTGAGGCCCTCGATGACCGTGACGTCCGAGCCGAAGGACTTCCACGCCGAGGCGAACTCGACGCCGATGACACCGCCGCCCAGGATGATCGCGGACTTCGGCACGCGGTCCAGGACGAGGGCGTGGTCGGAGGAGATGACGCGGTTGCCGTCGATCTCCAGGCCCGGCAGCGACTTCGGCACGGAGCCGGTCGCGAGCAGCACGTGGCGGCCCTGGATGCGCTGGCCGTTCACGTCCACGGAGGTGGGGGAGGACAGCCGGCCCTCGCCCTCGATGTACGTCACCTTGCGGGACGCGATGAGACCCTGCAGGCCCTTGTACAGGCCCGAGATCACGTCGTCCTTGTACTTGTGGACGGCCGGGACGTCGATGCCCTCGAAGGTGGCCTTCACACCGAACTGCTCGCTCTCGCGGGCCTGGTCGGCGATCTCGCCCGCGTGCAGCAGGGCCTTGGTGGGGATGCAACCCCGGTGCAGGCAGGTGCCGCCGACCTTGTCCTTCTCGATCAGGGCGACGTCCAGGCCCAGCTGCGCCCCGCGCAGGGCCGCGGCGTAACCACCGCTACCACCGCCGAGGATCACTAGGTCGAAAACGGTGCTGGCGTCGTTCGCCACGTCACGTCCTCCATGCATGTGCGCCTTGCGCCGGTCGCCTGTGACCGGCGGGCGGCTGGTGTCCGGCCGCTTGATGCTTCGGCCCTTCGGTGGGGGCCCTGTCCTGCCGGGCTCCATCTTTGCACTTGTTCGAGGCGTACGAGACGCCGGGCCGGGGTGTGAGACACCCCACTAGAGCGCCCCGAAGGCGCGCGGGGCCCCGTTCGACATGCGGCTCCGCCGCGTGGGCGCGACCGGCCCCCACGCGGCGGAGCCGCTGTACAGCACTGCGACCCGAGTCAACGGGCGAACGTCAGCCCAGGTCACCCGCGGCGGTCAGCTCCGCCAGCCGGACCAGCGTCCGTACACCGGAACCCGTGCCTCCCTTGGGCGTGTACCCGAACTCGCCGCCCTCGTTGAACGCAGGGCCGGCGATGTCGACGTGCGCCCAGGTGATCCCCTCGCCCACGAACTCGCGCAGGAACAGACCGGCCACCAGGCCGCCGCCCATCCGCTCGCCCATGTTCGCGATGTCGGCCACCGGCGAGTCCATGCCCTTGCGCAGGTGCTCCGGCAGCGGCATCGGCCAGGCCGGCTCGCCGACCTCCTCCGCCGCCTCGTGCACCGTGGAGCGGAACGCGTCGTCGTTGGCCATGACACCGAAGGTCCGGCTGCCCAGTGCCAGCACCATCGCGCCGGTCAGCGTCGCGACGTCCACGATCGCGTCCGGGTTCTCCTGCGAGGCCGCCCACAGCGCGTCGGCGAGCACCAGCCGGCCCTCGGCGTCGGTGTTGAGCACCTCGACGCTCTTGCCGCTGTACATGCGCAGCACGTCACCCGGGCGCACGGCGGAGCCGGAGGGCATGTTCTCGGCCAGCGCCAGCCAGCCGGTGACATTGACCTCCAGGCCGAGGCGGGCGGCGGCGACGACGGCGGCGAACACGGCGGCGGCACCGCTCATGTCGCACTTCATCGTCTCGTTGTGCCCGGCCGGCTTCAGCGAGATGCCGCCCGAGTCGTAGGTGATGCCCTTGCCGACGTAGGCGAGGTGCTTCTCCGCCTTCGGGTGCTTGTACGTCAGCTTCACCAGGCGCGGGGTCGCGGCCGAGCCGCCGCCGACGCCGAGGATGCCGCCGTAGCCGCCCTTGAGCAGGGCCTTGTCGTCGAGCACCTGCACCTTGAGGCCGTGCTCCTTGGCCGCGGCCTGCGCGATCTCCGCGAAGGCGGCCGGGGTCAGGTCGTTCGGCGGGGTGTTGATCAGGTCACGGGCGCGGTTCAGCTCCTCGCAGACCGCGGCGGCACGGGCGAGCGCGGCCTTGTGGGCGGCGTCGCGCGGCTTGCCGCCGAGCAGCGCGGCCTCGGCCAGCGGCGCCTTGCCGTTCTTGGCCTTGGCGGAGCCGTTCGCGGCCTCCTTGTAGACGTCGAAGGCGTACGCGCCGAGCAGCACGCCCTCGGCGATCGCGCCGATGGCGCCGGGTCCGTCGACGGGCAGCGCGAACGCGGCCTTCCTGCACCCGGTGAGCGCACGGGCGGCCACGCCGGCGGCCTTGCGCAGCGCCTCGGCGTCGTAGCCGCCGTCGGTGTCCTCGGTGGCGTCGGCGTTCTCGGCGTCGGGTTCCGCGCCCAGACCCACCGCCACCACGAGCGGTGCCTTGAAGCCGGCCGGGGCCGGCAGCTTCGTCAGCTCGCCCTCGGCACCCGAGGCGCCGAGAGTCTCCAGGACGCCGGCCAGCCGGCCGTCGTACGCCTTGTCCACGGCCTCGGCGCCCGGCGCTACGACGGGGCCCTGGGCGCCCTTGGCGACACCGATCACGATCGCGTCGGCCCGGAGGCCGGGCGCCGCGGCGGTGCTGAGAGTCAGAGCAGTCACGGTGGTGAAATCTCGCTTCCGATGTGAAGTTGCAGTGGCCGATATGGGGTGGGTCGACCGGGCCCGAGAGCCGACCTTAGGTCCAGGCCTTCGGACAGGTGGCAACCGGGGCCTTCACCCTGTCGGCGAACACCCGGGACGAGACTACGCGCGTGCGGGCGTTCGCTCATTCCTACGGGCGTTCACCTGTGTGTGGCGTCGTGGTCATGTCCCCCGCGCTCAGTCCTGGGGCACGCCGCCCGGCGCCTGGGACGCGACCCGCCGGAACGCGCCCTCCACGGAGGTGCCGGCCAGCCGGTCGGCCAGGGAGCGGCGGCCGGGGAAGAACACCGGAACCGCGTTGACCAGGAAAAACGCCATCGCGACCGCCCACATCAGCAGCGACAGCAGGAAGTGCCCCTCGATCAGCAGCACGCAGGCCAGCGCGTACACCGCGACGTCGGCGGCGGTGGTGACGGCGGCCCGGCGCAGGGCGTGCCGGGACAGCCTCGGGGTGACCCGCAGACCGAGCAGGCCCTTGCCGAGGGTGCGGCCGAGCAGCCTCAGACAGGTCCACTGGTAGAGGAACGTGACGACCACGAGTGCCCCGAAGGCCTCCTCCACGTCCAGCACCACCGAGTCCCACAGGGACAGCCCCAGGTGCTCGGAGGCGCCGACGACGTCACCGCGCGAGGTCAGCAGGTCGAGGCCGCCCCGGGTGGCCAGTCCCGGCACATCGGTGACGAGCGCGGCGATCCGGTGGAAGGTGAGGAACGCGAGCAGCGAGGCCGCGCCCGCCACCAGCGCGAAGTCGATGAACCAGGCCACGGCACGGCGCAGCTTCAGCACGGATGTCCCCCGATCACACATTCCTGTCCGTGTACCGGCGAAAGCCTAATGACCCAGAGCCAGCACCACGAGCGCCGCCGTCGCCGCCGTCTCCTCCAGCGCGCCGAAGACGTCCCCCGTCACCCCGCCGAAGCGGCGCACACAGCGGCGCAGCAGGAGTTCCGCGGCCGCCAGGGACAGCAGGACCGCGGCCGCCGCGCGCACGGTGCCGTACCCGCCGCAGGGCGTGCCCGCGGCGGCCGCGGCCAGCGTGCAGACGGCCGCGACCGCCGCCGCGCCCGGCACCGGCACCACCCCGGCGACCGCCGCGCCGAGGCCCTCCGGGCGGGCGGGCGGTACGCCGGTGCGGGCGGCGAGGGTGAGGGCGAGACGGGCCGCCACCGCCGAGGTCACGGCCGCCGCGGCGCCCCGCGTCCACGAGTCGCCGTAGAGCTGGGCCAGCACGGCGACCTGGGCCAGCAGGGTCAGGACCAGGGTGATGACGCCGAACGGGCCGATGTCCGACTGCTTCATGATCCTGAGCGCGTCCTCGGCGGGCTTGCCGCTGCCCAGCCCGTCCGCCGTGTCGGCGAGGCCGTCGAGGTGCAGGCCGCGGGTCAGTGCCGCCGGTACGGCGACGGAGCCGACGGCGGCGAGCAGCGGGCCGGCGCCGAGGACGAGCAGCAGCAGACCGAGGCCGGCCGCCGCGGCGCCGGTGACCAGGCCGGCCACCGGCGCGGCCAGCATGCCGCCGCGCGCGGCCTCCCGGTCCCAGCGGTGCACCCGGACGGGCAGCACGGTGAGGGTGCCGAAGGCGAAACGGAGGCCGTCGAGGGGCGAGGGCGACGAGGACGTGAGCACCGGCGCAGGGTACCGGGCGGCTGTCGGCTCCCCGATGGCCGCGGGGATAAAGTGCGCACATGGGGCACTGGTGGGAACGAAACATCCTCGAACCGGGCAAACTCCCGCTGCTGCTCGCTCTCACGGCCTTCGTGCTGACCTTCGTCATCACCCGGGTGATCACGCGTCTGATCCGGGCCGGCAAGGGCCCGTTCGGCAACGTCAAGGCGGGCGGGCTGCACATCCACCATGTCGTCCCGGGGGTCGTGCTCACCGTCGTCGGCGGCTTCGGCGCGGTCGCCAGCGACCGGCAGGGCGTCGGCGGGGTGGTCAGCGCCGTCCTGTTCGGCATGGGCGCGGGTCTGGTCCTGGACGAGTTCGCGCTGCTCCTGCACCTCGACGACGTCTACTGGAGCGAGGAGGGCCGCAAGAGCGTCGAGGTCGTCGTCCTCACCGCCGCGCTCGTCGGCCTGCTGCTGGCCGGGTTCTCGCCGTTCGGCGTCAACGACCTGTCCCAGCAGGAACTCGCGGACCGCAGCACGGTCATCTCCAACATCGCCGCGAACTTCCTCCTGTCGCTCATCGCGCTGAGCAAGGGCAAGGCCCGTATCGCGGTCTTCGGGGTGATCGTGCCGCTGGTCGGGCTCGTCGGCGCCGTCCGCCTGGCCCGCCCCGGCTCCCCGTGGGCCCGTCGCTTCTACGGCGGCCGCCCCCGCGCCCGCGCCAAGGCCGCCCTGCGCGCCTACCGCCACGACCGCCGCTGGGCCCGGCCGCGCCGCGCCCTTCAGGACTGGATCGGCGGTAAACCGGACCCACGCCCGGCCCGGCTTCCCGGCGGTCGCTGAGGGTCTCGTCAGGGGTGGATCGGAGGCGCTCCCGGCCCGCGCCCGGTTCGGCTGCCCGGACGCCGTGGGCCGCGGCGCATCCGGCGGGCGTACGCGCGTCGCAGTCGCCGGCGCAGTTCGTGTGCGAACCGGTGCCGCACCGCCACCGCCAGACACAGCAGCCCCACCGCCATCAGCGCGGCCAGGTGCTCCTTGCCGGCGAGGTTCTCCTTGACCAGCACCTCGGCCACCATGGCCACGGTCACCGCACCCGCCGTCGCGTAGGCGCCGTAGCGCCAGGCCACGTACACGGCGAGCCCCACCACGGCCGCCGACGGGCCGGTGTCCACCACCTGAGCGTCCGTCCAGGGCAGCCCGAACGGGGCGTGCCCGCCGAGCGAGATGCCCACGCGCGCGTAGAGGGTCCCGGCGAGCGTCGCGACGTACGCGATGGTCAGCGTGCGCCACCAGCCGATGCAGATCTCGGCGATCCCGAACACCAGCAGGATCTGCGCCAGCGCGCCCCACACCGGCAGGTCCAGCGCCGGTACGAAGAGGGACAGGGGAGTGCGCAGCAGGGCCAGCCACAGCGGGTCCTCGGCCCGTACGGCGCCCACGTTCTGGACGAACTGAAAGCCCCACTCCTGGTTCTGCACCCACTGGAGCAGGGCCGTCAGACACACCGCCGCGAGCGTCATCGGGATCGCCCGCAGGCGCCGCTTCAGCAGGGTCTCCCGCACGGTGACGTACAGCAGACCCCACTCGGCGCGGGCCCAGCGGGCGGGCGTTCTCATCAGGTGTTCCTCATCCGGTGTGCGTCATCGGTGGGTGTCCAGGTGCCTGCGGTGCAGCCACTTCGGCAGTCCCGGCGCCTCCAGGAAGCCCTCCGCGCGGGCCGAGGCGAGGCCGATGCGCAGCAGGTCCGCGCTCTTCTCGAAGAGCAGGAACCGCGGCTCCCAGATGGGCCGGTACTTGGCGTTGGCGCGGTACAGCGACTCGATCTGCCACCACCGCGAGAAGAAGCTGAGCAGCGACCGCCACAGCCTCAGCACCGGACCGGCACCGAGGCGCGCGCCACGTTCGAAGACCGACCTGAACATCGCGAAGTTGAGTGAGACCTGAGTGATCCCGATCTCTCGGGCCCGCCGCAGCAGTTCGATGACCATGAACTCCATCAGCCCGTTGTCCGAGTCCCGGTCCCGGCGCATGAGGTCCAGGGACAGCCCGTGCGGCCCCCAGGGCACGAAGGACAGCACCGCCCGCAGCCGGCCCTCCGCGTCGGTGCACTCCAGCATCACGCACTGCCCGTCCTCGGGGTCGCCGAGCCTGCCGAGCGCCATGCTGAACCCGCGCTCGGTCGCGCCGTCCCGCCAATCGTCCGCCCGCTCGACCAGAGACGCCATCTCGCCCGCCGGGATGTCCGTGTGCCGCCGGATCCGCACCTCGTACCCGGCCCGCTTCACCCGGTTGTGCGCCTGCCGGACGGTGCGCATGGCCCGCCCCTCCAGGGTGAACTCGGCGACCTCCACGATCGCCTCGTCGCCGAGTTCGAGCGCGTCCAGACCGTGCCGGGCGTAGATCGTCCCCGCCTCCTCGCTCGCCCCCATCACCGCCGGGATCCAGCCGTGCGCCCGTGCCTCGGCGAGCCACGGCGCGATCGCCCCCGGCCAGGCCTCGGGGTCCCCGATCGGATCCCCGGAGGCGAGCGAGACGCCGCCGACGACGCGGTAGGCGACGGCCGCCTTACCGGTCGGCGACCACACCACGCTCTTCTCCCGGCGCAGCGCGAAGTAGCCCAGCGAGTCCCGCTCGCCGTGCCGGTCCAGCAGGCCCCGCAGCCGCTTCTCGTCGTCCTCGGTCAGCGGGTCGACGGCACGCCGGGAGCGGAAGGCGGCGTAGAACACGGCGAGGACGAGGGCCGTGCTGAGTACGTTGATGGCCACGTTGACCCAGTTCGGCGGGTCGATGGCGGGGAAGCGGGACTCGTCGGCGGCCACCGACACCAGGCGCAGGGCGCCGTAGTGCCAGCGCTCCAGGAAGGTCGAACGGGCCGTGTCCGGCGCCTGGTTGGTGGCCGTCACCAGCAGCGCCGCCAGCAGCGAGGCGAGCAGTCCGCCGCCGACGGCGACGGTCGCCGCGAGCCGGGGGTTGGACCGGTCGCCCTTGGCGTAGAACTCCCGCCGGCCCACGAGCAGCGCGCCGACGAAGCCGGCCGTGAGCGCCAGCGAGATCCAGTTCTGCGCGTAGCGCCGGATTTCCGGGAACGCCATGGCGAACGCGAACAGGGCCAGGAACACCCCGCTCATCACCAGGTTGAGGATCCACGCGGCCCGCTTGCGCCGGCGCATGGTGATCGCAAGGAACGCGGTGAAGACACCCGAGGCGAAGCCGGCCGTCAGCAGGTACGGCGTGAAGAAGTCGTCCTGGTTGTGGCGGCGCACGTCCTGGCCGAGCGAGACCCAGACCGCACTGAGGAAGTTGATGAAGGCGACGGTCCGCAGATACCAGACGGCGAAGGCGGCGGCCCGCCGGGAGGCCCCGGTGGACCGCCGCCCCTCCTCACCCGGGCGCCCCGGATCGGCTTGCTGCGGCACGGCAATTCGGGCATCTCCCATGGGGCAGGATCATATGGGCGCCGCCCTGACGAACCCCACTTTTCCGCCGGGGTTGCCCTACTCCTGCTCCTCTTCCCCGGTCTCCTTCTCGGAAAGCTCCCCCGGCTCCTTCCCGGACAGCTCCTCCGGCTCCCGCTCGGGAAGCTCCGCGGCCAGCGCGGCGGCGGCCCGGACCAGCGGCAGCGCGAGCAGTGCCCCCGCGCCCTCGCCGACCTTCACGCCCTGCTCCAGCAGCGGCTCCAGGGCCATCCGGTCCAGCGCCTTCGCCTGCCCCGGCTCCCCGCTGTCGTGCCCGGCCAGCCACCAGTCCGGCGCGCGGAAGGCGACCCGCTGTCCGACCAGCGCGCACGCGGCGGCCACGACACCGTCCAGGATCACCGGCAGCTTCCGTACGGCGCACTGCAGCAGGAACCCGGTCATCGCGGCCAGGTCCGCCCCGCCCACGGTCGCCAGCAGCTGCATCTGGTCGCCGAGCACCGGCCGCGCCCGCCTGAGCGCGTCCCGGACCGCCGCACACTTGCGCATCCACGCCAGGTCGTCGATCGCGACGCCGCCCCGCCCGGTCACCACCGACGCGTCGGTCCCGCACAGCGCCGCGATCAGCACCGCCGCCGCCGTGGTCCCGCCCACGCTGATGTCGCCGAGCACCACCAGGTCCGTACCCGAGTCGGCCTCCTCGTCGGCGATCGCGATCCCCGCCCGCAGGGCCGCCTCGGCCTCGTCCAGGGTGAGCGCGTCCTCGATGTCGATACGGCCGCTGCCGCGCCGCACCCGGTGGCGTCCGACGTCCTCCGGGAAGGTGTCCGCGGCGCAGTCCAGGGCCATGTCCACGACCCGCAGGGGAACCTCGGAGCGCCGCGCGAGCACGGACACCGGGCTCGCGCCCTCCAGTACCGCCCGTACCAGCCGTTCCGCGCTGCCCGCGGGCCGCGCCGAGACGCCCCGTTCGGCGATGCCGTGGTCACCGGCGAAGAGCACCACACGCGGCCGTTCGACGGGCCGTACCGGTGTGGCACTCTGCGCGGCGGCCAGCCACTCGCCCAGCTCGTCAAGGCGTCCCAGCGCCCCGGGCGGCACGATCTGGCGCTCCCGACGGGCCTCGGCGTCACGGCGCACGCCCCCGTCCGGGCGCTCGATCAGATCGGTGAAGTCGTCCAGATTAAGCCTGCTCATTCGCCGAACAGTACCGCCAGCGAACGCGTGCTTCCGCGCCACATCGCCACCACACCCCCTTGATGTCATTGCACCCAAGATCGGTATCCCATACGTTCCGCTTTGCAGTGGAATGTCGCACAGGGAGCCGCCCATGCCGACCTCGCCCCGGACCACACCCCACGCCGCCCCGTACCACGAGCCGCGCCGCGAGAACTGCCCCTGGTGCGGCGGCGATCGCCTGCGCACCCGGGCGCGGGCCACCGCGCCGGGGTGGCGCGATCCGGGCACATGCGTCGTGGACCAGTGCCGCGACTGCAAGCACGCCTTCCAGAACCCCCGGCTCACGGTGGCGGGCCTCGCCTTCCACCACCGGGACTTCTACCCGGGCCACCTGGAGGACTTCGCCGAGCGGATCCTCTCCGCGCGGGCGCTGCGCCGCCGGCACCGGGCGGCGGCCGGCGCGGTGCCGGCGCTGCCCGAGCCGGAGAGCTGGCTGGACGTGGGCACGGGCCACGCCCGCTTCCCGGAGACGGCGAAGGAGATGTTCCCCTACACGTCCTTCGACGGCCTGGACGCGACCCCCTCGGTCGAACAGGCCCGCCAGGCGGGCCGCATCGAGGAAGCGCACATCGGCGACCTCACGAACCCCTGGATCCTGCCCCGCCTGCACGCGCGCTACGACGTGGTCAGCATGTTCCGCCATCTGGAGCACACACCCGACCCGCGCGCCGAACTCCGCGCGGCCCTGACCGTGCTGCGGCCCGGCGGCCATCTGCTCCTCGAACTCGCGGATCCGCGCAGCGCGTTCGCCTGGCTGCTGGGCCGCCGGTGGCTGCCGTACGGCCGGCCCCGCCATCTGCACCTGCTGCCCCTGGCCAACGTGTGCGCGGAGCTGGAGAGCCAGGGCTGCACGATCCTCACCACGGACCGCCGCACCCCGCACATCCCCTACGACCTGTCGGCGGCCCTGTCCCTGTCCCTGCGGAACGCGGTACTCCGCACAGCGGCGGCCCCCCTCGCCGGGCTGGCCTCGGTCCTGGAGCACACCCTGGCCCCCGTACTGCGCCGCACCGGTTTCTCCAACGCCTACCGCATCGTCGCCCGCCGGGACTGACCTCAGCCCCGCAGCACCGACGCCTGCCCCGCCACCACCAGCAGCACCTGCTCGCACTCGGCCGCGAACGCCGCGTTCAGGCGGCCGAGTTCGTCCCGGTACCGCCGCCCGGACGCGGTCGCCGGCACGATGCCCGAGCCCACCTCGTTCGACACCGCCACCACCGTCCGCCGAGTGCGGCGCACGGCCGACGTCAGCTCGCGCACCCGCTCGCGCAGGGACTTCTCGCCGCCGCCCGCCCACTCCGCGTCGTCCCACGCCCCCACGACGTCCATGACGTCCGTCAGCCACAGCGACAGACAGTCGATCAGCAGCGGCGGCCCGTCCTCCTCCAGCAGCGGCACCAGGTCCGTCGTCTCCGTCGTACGCCATGACCCCGGCCGCCGCTCCCGGTGCGCCGCCACCCGCTGCGCCCACTCGCAGTCCCCGCCCCGCGTCCCGCCGGTCGCCACGTACAGCACGTCGGGGAAGGACTCCAGACGCCGCTCGGCCTCCACGGACTTGCCCGAGCGGGCGCCGCCCAGCACCAGCGTCCGGCGCGGCACGTCCGGCACGTCCTCGTACGCCCCGACCGCCAGCGTCGTACCGTCCGGCACCGCCCGCGCCCCGGCCGCCGCCAGCCGTCGCCGCAACTCCGCGCCGGGCGGCACGTCGTGGTCGAGATGGACGGCGACCACGTCCGTCGTCGGGCCGGCCGAACCCACCGCCCGCAGCCGCGCCAGCGCGTCCGGGCGGCCCACCACGTCAGCGAGGACCAGGTGGTACGACTCCGCCGTCGCCTCGTCGAGGCCGGCCGGGGCCCCGCCCGGCGGCAGATACAACAGCCGCTGGCCGTCCGGCCCGGTCACCGCGTACCCGGTGCCGCCCGCGTCCATCGCCACCGCCCGCACCCGATGCCCCGTCAGCAGCGCCAACTCCCGCCCGTCCGGCACCCTCCCGGGCTGCGGCAGCCCGGCCGGCACCTCCACCGCAGGCCCGTCGTGCGGGTGCGACAGCAGCACCTGCCGCACCCCGGCCAGCGAATGCCCGGCCCGCGCCGCCGCGAAGGCCACGCCCGGTGTCAGATCGAGCAGCAGCGTCCCGTCCACGAGCACGGCGGTCGCCGCCCGCGCCCCGGGCCCGAGCGCGGTCGCACAGACGGCGCAGGGGCAGTCGGGCCGGGGCAGTCCGGCCGGGGCGCCGGTACCGAGCAGAGTCACTTCCACGGAATCGATTTTCGCCCGTCTGATCAGGTCTCGCGCTTCCGGCTAGTCTGCCAGCACGTGTTGGATCTAAAGGAGGCCCACATGACGGCATGGATGTGGCGGTTCGAGAAGGCCGACGGGACGGAGGTCCAGCCCGCCGTGCAACCCGAGGAGTTCACCACGCAGGGGGACGCCGAGTCCTGGATCGGCGAGAACTGGCGGGCCCTGCTGGAGGGCGGCACCGACCAGGTGCGGCTGTTCGAGGAGGGCACCGAGATCTACGCCGGTCCGATGAGCCTGCGCGCCGCCGCGGAGGACTGAGCCCCGAGGGGTACGGCCCCGGGGTCGTACCCCTCCCGCTGCCTCACTGCGCGCCCAGCGTCACCTCCGCCTTCTTCTCGGCGCCGCCCCGCTGGTACGTCACCGACGTCTTCTGCCCCGGCTTGTCCGTCGCCAGCGCCACCGACAGCGAGGTGATGGTGCTGATGGGCTCGTCGCCCAGCTTGGTGATGATGTCGCCGCCCCGCAGTCCCGCCCGGTCCGCCGCGCCGCCCTTCTTGACGCTGACCACCGCCACCCCGGCCGGCTGGTAGTTGTCGTCCAGAACCGTCCGCCCGGTGATGCCGAGCGCGGCCCGCCCCGAGTCGGTGACCTTGCCTTTCTTGATGATCTGGTCGGCGATCGTCTTCACCATCGACGCCGGGATGGCGAACCCGATGCCGGGCGCCGCACTGCCCCCGAGTTGGGGGTCGGCGGCGGCGAGCGTCGGGATGCCGATGACCTGCCCGTTCAGGTTGACCAGGGCGCCGCCGCTGTTGCCGGGGTTGATGGCGGCCGAGGTCTGCACCATGTTCGCGATCGTCGCGCTCGTACCGCCGTGCTCGGGGTTCTCGCTGACGGTCCTTCCGGTCGCCGAGACGATGCCCTCCGTCACGCTGGACGACAGTCCGAGCGGTGAGCCCATGGCCAGCACGATCTGGCCGACCTCCACCTTCTCGGCGTCGCCGAGCACCGCCGGCTTCAGCCCGGACGGCACCTTGTCCAGCTTGATCACGGCCAGGTCCTGGTCGGGGTAGGAGTACACCAGGCTCGCGGTGAGCGGCTGCTCGTTGTTGGCCGTGGTCACCTTGAAGGACTTCCCCGTCCCCACCACGTGCGCGTTGGTGACGATGTGCGCCTGGTCGTCGTACACGACCCCGGAGCCCAGCTCCTGGCTCGCCTGGATCTGCACGACCGACGGCAGGACCTCCTTGATGACCCTCTGGTACTGGTTCTGCAGTTCGGTCGTGGCCATCGGCACGGCCGCCGGCGGCGTCGTCGTGCTGTTCCGTGCGGACGGGACGGCGGTGGGGGAGCAGCCGGCGACGAGGACCGCGCAGCACACCAGCGCGGCGGCGGGCACGGCCCTGCCGAGGGCACGGGTACGGGAAGTGTCCATACCCCGAGTCTCATCGGGCGCTGATCACCCGGCCCGTGGTGTTCCCCCGAACGGGCTCAGCCCCGTACGCCGCACAGGTGCAGCAGTGCCGCCACCCGACGGTAGGGGTCCGTGCGCCCGGCCCGTTCCTCGGCCGCCAGCAGCGTCCCCAGGTCGTCCGGGATCGGCGCGTCGTCCGCGGCCGTGTCCGTGAAGACCCGCACGCCGTACCAGGCGTGCAGCGGGGCGGCGATGCCGGCGAGCGTCGCGGTGAGGGACGCCAGCCGGTCGGCCCGCACGTCCAGGCCGAGACGGTTGCGGTAGGTGAGGGTGTCGAACGCGGCCAGGGCGCCCGCCCAGTCCCCGGACAGTCCCGGGCGCAGGGCGAGCGCGTCGCCGTTGCGCACGAGGAGGGACAGCAGCCCGCCGGGGGCGAGCATCCGGGCCAGCCCCGCCAGCAGCGCGTCGGGCTCCTCGGCGTACATGAGCACGCCGTGGCACAGCACCACGTCGAAGCTGCCCGGCAGGAAGTGCACACCGGTGTCCCGGCCGTCGCCCTGCACCAGCCGGACCCGTGCGCGGATGCCCTCCGGCTGCGCGGCCAGCGCCTCGCGCGCGGCGGCGATCATCGTCGTGTCCTGCTCGACACCGGTCACCTGGTGGCCGAGCCGGGCCAGCCGCAGTGCCTGCGTGCCCTGGCCCATCCCCACGTCGAGCACCCGCAGCCGCTGCCCGACCGGGAACCGCCCGGCTATCTGCTCGTCCAGCTGCCGGGCGACCAGCTCCTGCCGTACGACATCGCGCAGCCCGCCCAGCTTCCGTAGCCAGGCGTCGGCCGCGTCCCCGCTGAAGGCGTCTGTGCTCAGGGTCGCTCTCCGCGCTTGACCTGCGGCTTCGGCAGCCGGAGCCGGCGCATCTGGAGGGAACGCATCAGGGCGTAGGCGACCGCGCCACGGGTGTTCTGGTCCGGGAAGCGCTCCTGGAGCCGCTTCCTCAGGCGGAAGCCGCTGAAGACCGCGTCCACCACGATCAGCACGATCACGACCAGCCACAGCAGCAGCGCGATGCTCTGGATCGCCCCCACCCGCACGATGCTCAGCACGAGGATCACCACGGCCATCGGCAGGAAGAACTCCGCCACGTTGTACCGCGAGTCCACCCAGTCCCGGGCGAAGCGGCGCACCGGGCCCTTGTCCCGGGCCGGGAGATACCGCTCGTCGCCGCTGGCCAGGGCCTGGCGCTGGCGGTCCATCGCCTGGCGCCGCTCCTCGCGCTGGCGCTTGGCGGCGTCCTTGCGGTTCGTCGGGGTGTTGGCGACGCTGCGGCGCTGGGACTGGGCCTCACTGCGCTTGGGCGTGGGCCTGCCCTTCTTGGCCTGCGGGTCACGGGTCTGCTTGGAGTCGGTCACCTGCGCCTTGTCGGCGGGGGCCTTCTCTTCCTTGGCACGGCTACGGAACACAAAACCCAAGGGTAAGCGCTGCACCGGCATGGACCCCAGCCCGGCGGGGAACGATCCGGCAACACCGGACGTCTGTAGGGGGACAGAGGGGACGTTGCAGACGCTTCACCCCGGCGATCACCGGAGGTCACCGGCAGGCCCCCCAGGGGCCTTCCCGGAGGGCCGCCTACTCCTCACGCCGGAGCGATACCGTCCGCAGTCGTCCTTGGGGATGAGCGCATCACTCCCCGAACAGTGCGGTAATGGAGTCAGGGCCCGTACTGTGGGTCCTGTCGCAGGATCTGTGAGCTGTGGAGTCCGTCAGAAGGGGGCGCGCGAAGCCCATGAGCGGTGTCATGAAGCGTATGGGGATGATCTTCCGCGCGAAGGCGAACAAGGCCCTTGACCGGGCCGAGGACCCGCGCGAGACCCTTGATTACTCGTACCAGAAGCAGCTGGAGCTGCTGCAGAAGGTGCGCCGCGGTGTCGCCGACGTGGCGACGAGCCGCAAGCGGCTGGAACTCCAGCTCAACCAGTTGCAGCAGCAGTCGACCAAGCTGGAGGACCAGGGTCGCAAGGCGCTCGCGCTCGGCCGCGAGGACCTGGCCCGCGAGGCGCTGTCCCGGCGCGCCGCCCTCCAGCAGCAGGTCACCGACCTCGAGACCCAGCACGCGACCCTCCAGGGCGAGGAGGAGAAGCTCACCCTCGCGGCCCAGCGCCTGCAGGCCAAGGTGGACGCCTTCCGGACGAAGAAGGAGACCATCAAGGCCACCTACACCGCCGCCCAGGCCCAGACCCGTATCGGCGAGGCGTTCTCCGGCATCTCCGAGGAGATGGGCGACGTCGGCCTGGCGATCCAGCGCGCGGAGGACAAGACGCAGCAGCTCCAGGCCCGCGCGGGCGCCATCGACGAGCTGCTCGCCTCCGGTGCCCTGGACGACCCGACCGGCATGGCCAAGGACGACATCGCCGCCGAGCTGGACCGTCTCTCCGGTGGTACGGATGTGGAGCTGGAGCTGCAGCGCATGAAGGCCGAGCTGGCCGGAGGCTCCCCGCAGCAGGCCATCGAGGGCGGCACCGGCCAGGGGCAGACCCAGCAGCAGCCGCAGGACACCCCGCGCTTCGACAAGCAGTAGTCCGGCGCCGGGACCCGAGCCGAGGAGGCCGACGTGATCGTACGGATCATGGGGGAGGGCCAGGTGAGGCTGGACGACGCCCACCTCACCGAGCTGAACAAGCTGGACGACGAGCTGCTGGCGGAGCTGGAGAGCGGTGACGAGGCGGCCTTCCGCCGCACGTTCGGCGCCCTCCTCGACGCCGTCCGCCGGCTCGGCAGCGCGCTGCCGGACGACGCCCTGGAACCCTCGGATCTGATCCTTCCGACGCCGGACGCCTCGCTGGAGGAGGTCCGGGACATGCTCAGCGACGACGGGCTGATCCCGGGCTGACCCCGCTGGGGGCCGGCCCGGGGTGAAGGCTCCGGGTCAGTTCAGGGTGAACCAGGTGGTGCGGGACTTCTGCCACTCCGGGTGGCTGAGGTCCTTCGCCTCGGTGCCGTCGCCGTAGAGGTCGGCGGCGCCGTCGTCGGTGATCAGCTGCACCCGGGAGGCCGCGTAGTGCAGGGTGGTCGTGGCCGTCTCGCCGCCCAGCCCGGTCACCTTCAGCGTGAGGTCGGCGTAGCCCTGCGCGTGCGCGGTCACGGCGACGGTGCGGATGCCCCCGGTGCCGGTGACCTGCACGTCGCCGGTGCCCGCCACGCCGGACTCGCTCGTCTTGCTGGCGGCCACGCCGAGCGCGGAGGCGTCGGCGCCGCTCTGCGCGACGGTGACATCGACGACCGGGTCTGCGGTGCTGCCGACCGCGCCGGAGAGGTAGGCGGTGGACAGCTTGACCGTCGGCGTGCCGTACGTCACCGCGTGTGCGGAGGTGGTCAGGCCGGTGGCCGACACCAGGGCGAGGGCGGCGGCGGTCCAAAGCGAACGAGAGCGCACGGGGTGCCTTTCTCTCCGGGAGGTTTGGCGAGAACAGTGGGCACGCCCGGCCAACGGGGTCTGACAGTTGACGGTCCGTGAGTTGACGGAGTGCCCAATTGCCCGGCACCCGGCGGAGCCGCACAGCGATACGACCCGCGCCCCCGGGGGCTCCGGCCCCCGTACTGTTCAACCCGTGAGCACTCTCGACCGCGCCCGCTGCAGTCTCAAGGCCCATCCGTGGGCCCTGGACGCGGCCATCGCCGCAGGCGTGCTGATGTGCATGATCGCGGGATCCTTCGTGACCCCCCGCGGGAACAACGGCGTCACCTGGGGCATCCGCACGCCGGCCGCCCTCAGCCTCCTCCTGATGCTCCTCTCCGCGGCCGCGCTCGTCTTCCGCCGCCGCGCGGTCAAGACGGTCCTCGCCGTCACCGGCACCCTCTCCGTGGTCGAGTCCTTCACCGGCGACCCTCGCGCCCCGGTCGCGATGTCCGCCGTCGTCGCCCTGTACACCGTCGCCGCGACCACCGACCGCACCACCACCCTGCGGATCGGCCTGCTCACGATGACCGTGCTGACGGCCGCCGCCATGCTCGGCGGCCCCCTGCCCTGGTACGCGCAGGAGAACCTCGCCGTGCTCGCCTGGGCCGGTATCGGTGCCACCGCCGGGGACGCCGTACGCAGCCGGCGCGCGTTCGTGCAGGCCATCCGGGAGCGGGCCGAGCGGGCCGAACGCACCCGCGAGGAGGAGGCCCTCCGCCGGGTCGCCGAGGAGCGGCTGCGCATCGCCCGCGATCTGCACGACGTCGTCGCCCATCACATCGCCCTGGTGAACGTGCAGGCAGGCGTGGCCGCGCACGTCATGGACAAGCGGCCCGACCAGGCCAAGGAGGCCCTGGCGCACGTGCGTGAGGCCAGCCGTTCCGCGCTCGACGAGCTGCGCGCCACCGTGGGCCTGCTGCGTCAGTCCGGTGACCCGGAGGCACCCACCGAGCCCGCGCCCGGGCTCAGCCGGCTGGAGGACCTCGCGGGAACCTTCCGCAGCGCCGGGCTCCCGGTGGACGTGGCCCGCGCCGGCCAGGACTCCGATCTGCCCGCCGCCGTCGACCTGGCCGCCTACCGGATCGTCCAGGAGGCGCTGACCAATGTGCAGAAGCACGCGGGGCCCGGCGCCAAGGCCGAGGTCAGCGTCGTACGCGTGGGACCGGACATCGAGGTCACCGTCCTGGACGACGGCCCCGGCGCACCGGAGGAACCCGGCGCGGGCGGCGGGCACGGGCTGCTCGGCATGCGCGAGCGGGTCACCGCCCTCGGCGGCACCCTCACCGCCGGCCCCCGCTACGGCGGCGGCTTCCGCGTCCATGCGATCCTGCCCCTCAAGACCCGTACGACGGCACCGGGGGAGACCGCATGACGATCCGTGTCCTGCTCGCCGACGACCAGGCACTGCTGCGCAGCGCGTTCCGGGTGCTGGTCGACTCCGAGCCCGACATGGAGGTGGTCGGGGAGGCCTCCGACGGGGCCGAAGCGGTACGGCTGGCGAAGGAGCAGGGCCCCGACGTCGTCCTCATGGACATCCGGATGCCGGGGACGGACGGGCTCGCCGCCACCCGGATGATCAGCGTCGATCCGTCGCTCGCGCAGGTCCACGTGGTCATCCTGACCACCTTCGAGGTCGACGACTACGTCGTCCAGGCCCTGCGCGCGGGCGCCTCCGGCTTCCTCGGCAAGGGCAGCGAGCCGGAGGAGCTGCTGAACGCCATCCGGGTCGCCGCCGGCGGTGAGGCCCTGCTGTCCCCCGTCGCCACCAAAGGGCTGATCGCCCGCTTCCTCGCCCAGGGAGACGACGACGGCCGCGACCCCGCCCGCTCCGAGCGCCTCGGCGCGCTCACCGGCCGGGAGCGGGAGGTGCTGATCCAGGTCGCCGGCGGCCACTCCAACGACGAGATCGCCGAGCGGCTGGAGGTCAGCCCGCTCACGGTGAAGACGCACGTCAACCGGGCCATGGCCAAGCTGGGCGCCCGCGACCGGGCCCAGCTCGTGGTGATCGCGTACGAGTCGGGGCTGGTCCGGCCGCGGACGGACTGACCTCCACCCGGGGCCCACCCGGGGCGTACTCCGGTCTCCACCCCGGCGTACTGCGGGCGGAGTAGGCGCGGGATAAGGAAATGGACCCTGGGCCTACGGTTCGGCCCTCGGTGATGGGTCAGGGTGAGAGGGTCTGCCGCTCACAGAAACGAGACCCTCATCCATGTCCTGGCTGTCGAGATTCAGCCTGCGCCAACGGGCCCTGACAGGCCTGGTGTCGCTCATCGCGCTCGTCTTCGGGCTGATCGCGATACCCCAGATCAAGCAGCAGCTGCTGCCCACCATCAACCTGCCCATGGTCTCGGTCGTCGCGCCGTACCAGGGAGCCTCGCCCGACGTGGTCGAGAAGCAGGTCGTCGAGCCGATCGAGAACAACCTCCAGGGCGTCGACGGCGTCAAGGCGGTCACCTCGACCGCCAGTGAGGGCAACGCCGTGATCATGGCGTCCTTCGACTACGGCAACGACACCAAGCAGCTCGTCTCCGACGTGCAGCAGGCCGTCAACCGGGCCCGCAACCAGCTCCCGACCGACGTCGACCCGCAGGTCATCTCGGGTTCCACGGACGACATGCCGACCGTGGTGCTCGCCGCGACCTCCGACAAGGACCAGCAGGCCCTCGCCGACCAGCTGGACAAGACCGTCGTACCGACCCTGAAGGACATCTCCGGCGTCGGCCGGGTCCAGGTCATGGGCGTGCGCGACCTCCAGGTCACGGTCACCCCGGACGAGGCGAAGCTCGCCCGGGCGGGTCTCACCCCCGCCGCGCTCGGCCAGGCCCTGCAGGCGGGCGGCGCGACCGTCCCGGCGGGCTCCTTCGACGAGGACGGCGCCAACCGCACCGTCCAGGTCGGCGGCGGTTTCACCTCGCTGCGGCAGATCCAGGACCTGATGGTCACCGGCGAGAGCGGCGGCAAGCCCGTACGCCTCGGTGACGTGGCCACCGTCGGGCAGCAGCCGGCCCCGGCCGACTCCATCACCCGCACCGACGGCAGGCCGAGCCTCGCCGTCAACGTGACGATGGACCACGACGGCAGCGCGGTCACCATCTCGAACGCGGTCAAGGACAAGCTGCCCGGCCTGCGCGAACAGCTCGGCGCGGGCGCCAGGCTCACGGTCGTCAGCGACCAGGGCCCGGCCGTCTCCAAGTCCATCAAGGGCCTGACCACCGAGGGCGCGCTCGGTCTGCTCTTCGCGGTCCTCGTCATCCTGGTCTTCCTCGCGTCGATCCGCTCGACGCTGGTGACGGCGGTGTCCATCCCGCTGTCCGTCGTCCTCGCCCTGATCGTGCTGTGGACGCGCGGCCTGTCCCTGAACATGCTCACGCTCGGCGCGCTGACGATCGCCATCGGCCGTGTCGTCGACGACTCGATCGTGGTGCTGGAGAACATCAAGCGGCACCTCGGCTACGGCGAGGAGCGCAAGGAGGCGATCCTCGCCGCGGTGCGCGAGGTGGCCGGCGCGGTCACCTCCTCCACCCTCACCACGGTCGCCGTGTTCCTGCCGATCGGCCTGGTCGGCGGCATGGTGGGCGCCCTGTTCGGCTCGTTCAGCATCACGGTGACGGCGGCTCTGCTGGCCTCCCTGCTGGTGTCGCTGACGGTCGTCCCGGTCCTGTCGTACTGGTTCCTGCGCGCGCCGAAGGGCACCCCCGAGGACGCGGAGGAAGCCCGCCGCCGGGCCGAGGCGAAGGAGGCGGACAGCCGTCTCCAGCGCGCCTACGTCCCCGTTCTGCGCTTCGCCACGCGCCGCCGCCTCACCAGCGTGCTCATCGCGATCGTCGTCCTCGTCGTCACGTTCGGCATGGGCGGCCTGCTGAAGACCAACTTCTTCGACCAGGGCGACCAGGAAGTCCTCACCGTCAAGCAGGAGCTGAAGCCCGGCACCAGCCTCGGGGCCACCGACGCGCAGGCCAAGCGGGTCGAGCGGCTGATCGCCTCGACCAAGGGCGTCAAGGACTACCAGGTCACGGTCGGCTCCTCCGGCTTCATGGCGGCCTTCGGCGGCGGTACGGACACCAACCAGGCCTCCTACCAGGTCATGCTGAAGGACTCGAAGTCGTACGACGATGTCCAAAAGCACCTCGAGGACGGGCTGAAGAAGCTCAAGGGCATCGGGACGACCACCGTGTCGGCCGGTGACGGCTTCGGCGACCAGGACCTGAGCGTCGTGGTGAAGGCCTCCGACCCGCAGACCCTGCGCACGGCCTCGGAGCAGGTGCGTTCCACGGTCGCCGGCCTCGACCACGTCACGGACGTCACCAGTGACCTCGCGACGAGCGTGCCGCGGATCTCGGTCACGGCCAACGCGAAGGCGGCGGCGGCAGGCTTCGACGACCAGAAGCTCGGTGCGGCGGTCGCCCAGGCCGTGCGCGGTACGACGGCGGCGAGGGCGGTCCTCGACGACACCGAGCGCGATGTCGTCGTGCGGTCGGCCAAGCCCGCCACCACGCTGGCCCAGCTGAAGGCGCTGCGCCTCGGCCCGGTGAAGCTGGGTGACATCGCCACGGTGAAGGTGGTGGACGGCCCGGTGTCGCTGACCCGGATCGACGGCCAGCGCGCCGCGACGATCACGGCCAAGCCGACCGGTGACAACACGGGCGCGATCAGCACCAAGCTCCAGTCGAAGATCAAGGCGCTGAAGCTCCCGGCGGGTGCCACGGCCGAGATCGGCGGCGTCAGCTCCGACCAGAGCGACGCGTTCAAGAACCTGGGCCTGGCCATGCTGGCGGCGATCGCGATCGTCTTCATGCTCCTGGTCGCGACATTCCGCTCGCTGGCCCAGCCCCTGATCCTGCTGGTCTCCATCCCGTTCGCGGCGACCGGCGCGATCGGCCTGCTGGTCGCCACCGGCACCCCGATGGGCGTTCCGGCGATGATCGGGATGCTGATGCTGATCGGCATCGTGGTGACCAACGCGATCGTGCTGATCGACCTGATCAACCAGTACCGCCGACAGGGCTACGGCGTCGTCGAGGCCGTGATCGAGGGCGGCCGCCACCGCCTCCGCCCGATCCTGATGACGGCTCTGGCGACCATCTTCGCCCTCCTGCCGATGGCCCTGGGCGTCACGGGCGAGGGCGGCTTCATCGCCCAGCCCCTCGCGGTGGTCGTCATCGGCGGCCTGATCACGTCCACCCTGCTGACGCTCCTGCTCGTCCCGACGCTCTACGCGATGCTGGAGCTCCGCAAGGAGCGGCGGGCGCGGAAGCGGGCGGCGAAGAAGAAGGAGGAGGTCCGGGAGACCGAGGTGCTGGAACCGGCCGGCGTCTGAGCACCCCCCCGGTGTCCGGACACCACTGAGGCCCGGCCCCCTGCCTGGGGGCCGGGCCTCGGCCCTGTCGAGGGGAGCCCTACGGCAGCGCGAGCATCCGCTCCAGCGCCAGCTTGGCGAACGCCTCCGTCTCCTTGTCGACCTCGATCCGGTTGACCAGGGTGCCCTCGGCCAGGGACTCCAGGGTCCAGACCAGGTGGGGCAGGTCGATGCGGTTCATGGTCGAGCAGAAGCAGACCGTCTTGTCGAGGAAGACGATCTCCTTGCCCTCGGGGGCGAAACGGTTCGCCAGGCGGCGGACCAGGTTCAGCTCCGTGCCGATGGCCCACTTGGAGCCGGCCGGCGCGGCCTCCAGGGCCTTGATGATGTACTCGGTCGAGCCGACGTAGTCCGCCGCCGCCACGACCTCGTGCCTGCACTCCGGGTGGACCAGGACGTTCACACCCGGGATGCGCTCGCGGACGTCGTTGACCGAGTCCAGGCTGAAGCGGCCGTGGACCGAGCAGTGCCCGCGCCACAGGATCATCTTCGCGGCGCGGAGCTCGTCCGCGGTCAGGCCGCCGTTCGGCTTGTGCGGGTTGTAGAGCACGCAGTCGTCCAGGGACATGCCCATGTCGCGGACGGCGGTGTTGCGGCCGAGGTGCTGGTCGGGCAGGAACAGCACCTTCTCGCCCTGCTCGAAGGCCCAGTCGAGGGCGCGCTTGGCGTTGGACGAGGTGCAGATCGTGCCCCCGTGCTTGCCGGTGAACGCCTTGATGTCGGCGGAGGAGTTCATGTACGAGACGGGCACCACCTGCTCGGCGACGCCCGCGTCGGTCAGCACGTCCCAGCACTCCGCGACCTGCTCGGCCGTCGCCATGTCGGCCATGGAGCAGCCGGCGGCGAGGTCGGGCAGGACGACCTTCTGGTCGTCGGAGGTGAGGATGTCCGCCGACTCGGCCATGAAGTGCACACCGCAGAAGACGATGTACTCGGCCTCCGGGCGCGCGGCCGCGTCCCGGGCCAGCTTGAAGGAGTCACCCGTGACGTCGGCGAACTGGATGACCTCGTCGCGCTGGTAGTGGTGGCCGAGCACGAAGACCTTCTCGCCGAGCTTCTCCTTGGCGGCGCGGGCGCGCTCGACCAGGGTGGTGTCGGACGGCGAAGGAAGGTCGCCGGGACACTCGACGCCCCGCTCGCTCTTCGGGTCGGCCTCACGGCCGAGCAGCAGCAGGGCGAGCGGAGTCGGCTGTACGTCGAGCTCCGGGGTCTGGGCGGTGGTCACGACACGCACCCTTTCTACTTTTCGTCTAACTGACGCTATCTATCATAACTGGTTCACGTCAGTTTGACGATGGCCATAACGTCGATGTGACGTGAATCCCGATGACCCGTTTTCCGCTCCCCGGCCCGTGTGCGAGCATGAAGAAGGAACCGAAAGACAAGCGCCCGGCCCGGAATGAATCAGCGGACCCGCCGGTTGCACTCGTCGGCAAGCAGTCTCCGTACAACCCGGGAGAGATGTAGATGTCCGTATCGGACGAGACCAGCACCACCACCGACGGCATCATCCTGTCCGACGCCGCCGCGGCGAAGGTCAAGGCGCTGCTCGACCAGGAAGGCCGCGACGACCTGGCTCTGCGCGTCGCCGTTCAGCCCGGCGGCTGCTCCGGCCTGCGCTACCAGCTCTTCTTCGACGAGCGTTCCCTCGACGGTGACGTCGTCAAGGACTTCGACGGTGTCAAGGTGGTCACCGACCGCATGAGCGCTCCGTACCTGGGCGGCGCCTCCATCGACTTCGTCGACACCATCGAGAAGCAGGGCTTCACGATCGACAACCCGAACGCGACGGGCTCCTGCGCCTGCGGCGACTCCTTCAGCTGAGCCGACGGCCACGGCCCGACCGGCTGAGCAAGGCGGCGGCCCCCGTCACGGGGGCCGCCGCCTTTTCGGTGCCCGGTCGCCGCTCTACCGCGTCCGTGCCGTCGCGTCCGGCCGCAGCGCACCCGGCTTCGCCTGCGGGATCCGGCTGCCGTCCGCACCGACCACCGCCCGCCCGTCCAGCGGCGCGGCCAGCCGCACGGTCTTCACGTACTCCTTGGCGATCAGTACGCACACCTTGTCCGGCCAGGGCCGCTCGGTGACGGTGACGGTCACCCGGTCGCCGTTCTCCTTCGCCGATGCCGAGTAGTCGGCGCACACCCCGCCGAAGAAGCTCACGGTCAGCTCCCGGCCGTCGGCCGTGTAGCCGTTGACCTTCACGGAGTGCGGCTTCGGCGCCGAGGTCGGCCCGGCGGAGGGAGCGGCGGCCGACCCCAGATACGCGGGATCGACCGCGGGATACGTCACCGTGTACGCGCCGCCCGCCGCATCCCCCCGCACCTCGAACAGCCAGGACGGCACCAGCGTCTGCCGTCCGGCGACGGAGTGCGCGGCCAGCCCGAACACCGCCTTGCCGACGGTGACCGTGTCGGTGCCGGAGCCCGTGTCCGCGGCAGCCCTGGGCACCGAGACCGGCGCACCGCACAGCTGCTCCAGCCGGTTCTTCGCCGGCACCGGACTGGTACAGCCGCCGATGCCCATGCGGTGGTCGCTCTTCGGCGCCGCGTTCATCAGCTTGAGCGTCCTCGCCGCGCTCAGCACGGGGTACGTATCGCCCTTCACCGGCGAACCCAGCAGCCCGTGCCCGCCGACCACCTCGCCCCGCGCGTCCACGGTCAGACCGGTGGCCCAGCCGTACGTCGGCAGCCCGCCGACCACCGGCTCGGCGTTGACCACTCGCTGGACGCCCATCACCTGGCTCGCGTCGATCTTCGCGTCGTCCAGCCCGGCCGCCTTCAGCACCGGCGCCGCGGCCCCGGTCGCCCTGGACACGCTCACCGGGGTGCCCGTCGGGCCCATCGGGTCGTGCGTGCACAGGGCGCCCTTCTTGCAGTTGTCGGTGCCCGGCGCGTACCGGCTGAAGGTCCAGATCCCCGGCGCGTCCCGGTTCACCTGGAGGCTCGGTCCGGTCCCGTCCTTGCCGCCGACCCGCCAGAGCCCGCCCTCGGCCACCGGCGTCCCGTCGACGCCGAGCGCCCGGGCCAGCCGCGTCACCGCGTCCTTGCCGACCCCGCCCTTCGGCGCGTACACCGGCGCGGAGCCGGGGCCGCCCGGAAGATCGCCGTGAGCCACGTACGTCGCGCCGTACGGGGCCGGCTCACCGGCGTCCAGCGCGAGCGGCGGGGGAGTGGAGCCGCTCCCGCCGGCCGCCCCGGATCCGTCCGTACGGCCGCCCGCGCCGCTGCTCGCCGCGAGATAGGCGCCGCCGCCGCCGACCAGCAGCACGGCGGCGGCCACGGAGACGACGGCGAACCGGGACCGACGCCACCCGCCCCGCTCGCCGCCGGTGCCGTCCTCGCGACTCCCCGGACTCCCGTGACTCCTCTGACCCCCGAGGCTCTCGGCTCCCTCGACGCTCTCGGCGTGCCCGGCACGTTCGGAGCCCTCGGGGTGCCCGCGGTCCTCGGGTCGCTCGGTGTTCACCGCATCGCTCCTCGCTGGTCGTATCCCGCCTCCCCCGCGTGGGGGACGGCGATGGGACGCGGGAGGGGGGCGTGCGGTTCCCTGCGAAATGCGCCCGGCGCGTCAGTCGCCGTAGTCGGACATCGCGTCCAGCAGCCGTGCGGAGCGCGCCGGCACCCGCACCCCGTGGATGAGGGACGGCGGCACCGGCCGCGACTCGGCGTGCGCGGGAACCGCCCAGTGCGGGGCCATCCGGGCGCAGTCGACGCGCAGGGAGGCGAGGTCGCCCTCCGGGTCGGCCGGGGCGGGGGAGTGGACCTTGAGGTTCGTCATGACGGCACCGTAAGCACGGTCGGGCGTGCGAAGAAAGATCTACTATCGGGTAGTTTTGCCAGCTACAGCGGTGTCGCCCGAGCGGGTAGCGTGAACTGTCAACCCAGCCTCCCGCAGGAGATTTCCCGTCGTGCGCATCGCAGTCACCGGCTCCATCGCCACTGACCACCTCATGACCTTCCCCGGCCGTTTCGCCGACCAGTTCGTCGCGGACCAGCTGCACACGGTTTCGCTCTCCTTCCTGGTCGACAACCTCGACGTGCGCCGCGGCGGCGTCGCCGCCAACATCGCCTTCGGCATGGGCCAGCTCGGCACGAAGCCGATCCTGGTCGGCGCCGCCGGCTTCGACTTCGACGAGTACCGCGCCTGGCTCGACCGGCACGGCGTGGACACCGACTCGGTCCGGATCTCCGAGACCCTGCACACCGCCCGCTTCGTGTGCACCACCGACGCCGACCACAACCAGATCGGCTCCTTCTACACCGGCGCGATGAGCGAGGCCCGCCTCATCGAGCTGAAGACCGTCGCCGACCGCGTGGGCGGACTCGACCTGGTCCTCATCGGCGCCGACGACCCGGAGGGCATGCTCCGTCACACGGAGGAGTGCCGCTCCCGCGCGATCCCCTTCGCCGCCGACTTCTCCCAGCAGATCGCCCGCATGGAGGGCGACGAGATCCGGGTGCTGATGGAGGGGGCGACGTACCTGTTCTCCAACGAGTACGAGAAGGGCCTCATCCAGACCAAGACCGGCTGGAACGACGAGGAGATCCTGAGCAGGGTCGGCCACCGCGTCACCACGCTCGGCTCGCGCGGTGTCCGCATCGAGCGCGCCGGCGAGGACCCGATCGAGGTCGGCTGCGCCGAGGAGGAGCGCAAGGCCGACCCCACGGGCGTCGGCGACGCCTTCCGCGCGGGGTTCCTGTCGGGACTGGCCTGGGGGGTCTCGCTGGAGCGTGCGGCACAGGTCGGGTGCATGCTCGCGACGCTGGTCATCGAGACGGTCGGCACGCAGGAGTACCAGTTGCAGCGGGGGCACTTCATGGAGCGGTTCACCAAGGCGTACGGGCAGTCGGCCGCCGAGGAGGTTCAGGCGCACCTGGGCTGAGGCCGAGGCTCCACGCGTCCGCCCCGGTCCGCCGTCGTCGGGTGCGGTGCGATCAGCTCAGCCTTCTCACCACATACGCCGTCCCCCTCTCCGCCGGCTCCTCCCCCACGTACTCCTGGCCCCGCATCTCGCACCACGCCGGGATGTCCAGCCGGGCGGCCTCGTCGTCGGAGAGGACGCGCACCGTGCCGCCCACCGGTACGTCCCCGAACACCCGGGCCAGTTCGATGACCGGGATCGGGCAGCGTTTGCCGAGGGAGTCGACGACGATCTCGTCGACTTCCTCGGTCCGTACGGCCGTCTCGGGCACCGGTGCGCCCAGCTTCTGCCTGATGCCCGCCACGGCGCCCGGCAGCACCTCGAGGAAGCGTGCCACGTCTGCCTCGGCCGTCCCCGGCGGCAGGGACACCCGGACGTTGCCCTCGCTCAGTACGCCCATCGCCTTCAGCACATGGCTGGGCGTCAGCGTGCTGCTCGTACAGGACGAACCGGAGGACACCGAGAAGCCCTCGCGGTCCAGTTCGTGCAGCAGGGTCTCCCCGTCGACATAGAGACAGGAGAAGGTGACGATCCCGGGCAGCCGGCGCTCCGGGTCGCCCACCACCTCCACGTCCGGCACCCGCTCCGGCACCCGGGTCCGGATCCGCGCCGTCAGCTCCCGCAGCCGTACCGTCTCCCGGGCCGCCTCGGCCCGCACCGCGCGCAGGCAGGCCACGGCCGCCACGATCGCCGGGATGTTCTCGAAGCCGGGCACCCGCCCCGACTCCCGCTCGCCGGCCGGGCCTTGGGCGGCGAACCGCACCCCCTTGCGCACGACGAGCAGCCCGACCCCCGAGGGCCCGCCCCACTTGTGCGCACTGGCCGTCAGCAGTGACCAGTCGCCCTCGACCGGCCCCCACCCGAGCGACTGCGCCGCGTCGACCAGCAGCGGCACCCCGGCCGCCCGGCACACCTCGGCCACCTCGGCCACCGGCTGCACCGTGCCCACTTCGTGGTTGGCCGACTGCAGACACGCCAGCGCGCTGTCCGGTCGCAGGGCGGCCGCGTACGCCGACGGGGCGACGGCTCCGGCCCGGTCGACGGCCACTTGGGTGACCGTCCCGCCGTCCGACGTGTGCAGGTCGGCCGAATGGAGCACCGACGAATGTTCGACGGCGGACACGATCAGGTGGCGTCCGACCCGTCGCCGCCCGGCCAACGCCCCCGCGATCCCGGTATGTACGGCCCTGGTCCCGGACGAGGCGAACACCACCTCGTCGGCCCGGCAGCCCACGGCCTCGGCAGCCGCCTCCCGGGCCGCGTCCAGCAGCATCCGGGCTTTGCGCCCCTCCCGGTAGAGCCGAGCGGGATCGGCCCACCCGTCGTCCAAGGAGGCCAACAGGGCCTGACGGGCGACAGGATGCAGAGGAGCGCTTGAGGCAGCGTCGAAGTAGGCCACGGAGCAACGTTAGAACTTCAGCGGGGCAGTCAGCCCGAGGGGCGCGGGGCTGTGCTCGGCATGAGGCTCCGCCGCGTGGGCGATAAGAGGACCCACGCGCCCGCACCCGCAATACAAACCCCCACAACCCGAGCTATTGGGCGCCCGACTCGTGCCCAACCCCACCCCAACCGAGTGACAGGCGACGCGAATGCCCCCCTCCCCGCGAACCCCCGGAGGGCGTCGGCTAGGGTTTGGTCCGCATAAACATCCAAACCCCTGCCCGACGCAGGGCGGCGACCGACCAGCGAGAAGGCCGCAGCCGACAGCGCGGGCGAGACTCTCGGGAAGGCGCTACGTGAGTCCCAACGGCTCCGACCGCTCGCCGCGGCGCCCGATGCGGCGGAAGCTGCTGCAGGCAATGACCGCGGGCCTGGTCCTGGCGACCGCAACCGGTTGCACATACAAGGACTTCCCCCGCCTTGGTATGCCCACCCCGACCACGGAAGAGGCTCCGCGGATCCTCTCCCTGTGGCAGGGCTCCTGGGCTGCCGCGCTCGCCGTCGGCGTGCTGGTGTGGGGCCTGATCCTGTGGAGTGCTTTCTTCCACCGGCGCAGCCGCACCAAGGTCGAGGTACCTCCGCAGACCCGGTACAACATGCCGATCGAGGCCTTGTACACGGTGGTCCCGATCATCATCATCTCGGTGCTCTTCTACTTCACGGCCCGGGACGAGTCGAAGCTCCTGGACCTCTCCAAGAAGCCGGACCTCACGGTCAACGTGGTCGGCTTCCAGTGGAGCTGGGGCTTCAACTACGTCGAGAACGTCCCCGGTGTCACCGGCGACGCCAAGACCGACAAGAACCTGGACGCCATTCCGGACCGGTTCAAGAAGGACTTCCCGGTGCACGCCGGCGGTGTCTACGACGTCGGTACCCCCGGCACGCGGAACCCGCAGACGAACAACCCCGGTCCGACGCTCTGGCTCCCCAAGGGCAAGACGGTCCGCTTCGTCCTGACCTCTCGTGACGTCATCCACTCCTTCTGGGTGGTGCCGTTCCTGATGAAGATGGACGTGATCCCGGGCCACACCAACTCGTTCCAGGTGACCCCCAACCATGAGGGCACCTTCCTCGGCAAGTGCGCCGAGCTCTGCGGCGTCGACCACTCCCGGATGCTGTTCAACGTGAAGGTCGTCTCCCCGGCGGCGTACGAGCAGCACCTCAAGGACCTCGCCAAGAAGGGGCAGACCGGTTACATTCCCGCCGGCATCGCGCAGACGAGCCACGAGAAGAACCGGGAGACGAACAACCTGTGAGCATCCTCAACGAACCCCAGGGTGCCGCGGCAGCTGAAGACTCGTACGAGAACGAGCTGCCGGTCAGGCGCAAGCAGCCCGGCAACGTCGTGGTGAAGTGGCTGACGACCACCGACCACAAGACGATCGGCACGCTCTATCTGGTCACCTCGTTCGCGTTCTTCCTGATCGGCGGCGTGATGGCGCTGCTGATGCGCGCCGAGCTGGCCCGTCCGGGCCTGCAGATCATGTCGAACGAGCAGTTCAACCAGGCGTTCACGATGCACGGCACGATCATGCTGCTGATGTTCGCGACGCCGCTGTTCGCCGGCTTCACGAACTGGATCATGCCGCTGCAGATCGGCGCGCCCGACGTGGCGTTCCCGCGGCTGAACATGTTCGCCTACTGGCTGTACCTGTTCGGCTCGACCATCGCGGTGGGCGGCTTCCTCACCCCGCAGGGCGCGGCCGACTTCGGCTGGTTCGCCTACTCCCCGCTGTCGGACGCGGTCCGCTCGCCGGGCATCGGCTCCGACATGTGGATCATGGGTCTGGCCTTCTCCGGCTTCGGCACGATCCTCGGTGCGGTCAACTTCATCACCACGATCATCTGCATGCGCGCTCCGGGCATGACCATGTTCCGCATGCCGATCTTCGTGTGGAACGTGCTGCTGACCGCCGTCCTGGTCCTGCTCGCCTTCCCGGTGCTGGCCGCCGCGCTGTTCGCCCTGGAGGCGGACCGAAAATTCGGCGCCCATGTGTTCGACGCGGCAAACGGCGGAGCCTTGCTGTGGCAACACCTCTTCTGGTTCTTCGGCCATCCAGAGGTGTACATCATCGCGCTGCCCTTCTTCGGCATCATCTCCGAGGTCATCCCGGTCTTCTCCCGCAAGCCGATGTTCGGCTACATGGGCCTGATCGCCGCGACCATCTCGATCGCCGGTCTGTCCGTGACGGTGTGGGCCCACCACATGTACGTCACCGGTGGTGTGCTGCTGCCGTTCTTCTCCTTCATGACCTTCCTGATCGCCGTACCGACCGGTGTGAAGTTCTTCAACTGGATCGGCACGATGTGGAAGGGCAGCCTGTCCTTCGAGACACCGATGCTCTGGGCGACCGGCTTCCTGATCACCTTCACGTTCGGTGGTCTGACCGGTGTCATCCTGGCCTCGCCGCCGATGGACTTCCACGTCTCCGACTCGTACTTCGTGGTGGCCCACTTCCACTACGTGGTCTTCGGTACGGTCGTCTTCGCCATGTTCTCCGGCTTCCACTTCTGGTGGCCGAAGATGACGGGCAAGATGCTGGACGAGCGCCTCGGCAAGATCACCTTCTGGACGCTGTTCATCGGCTTCCACGGCACCTTCCTGGTCCAGCACTGGCTGGGTGCCGAGGGCATGCCGCGTCGTTACGCCGACTACCTGGCGGCCGACGGCTTCACCGCCCTGAACACGGTCTCGTCCATCAGCTCGTTCCTGCTCGGCCTGTCGATCCTGCCGTTCCTCTACAACGTGTGGAAGACGGCCAAGTACGGCAAGAAGGTCGACGTCGACGACCCGTGGGGCTACGGCCGCTCGCTCGAGTGGGCGACCTCCTGCCCGCCGCCGCGGCACAACTTCGTCACCCTGCCGCGGATCCGCAGCGAATCCCCGGCGTTCGACCTGCACCACCCCGAGATCGCCGCTCTCGAGCAGCTTGAGCACTCCGGTCACGGTGCCATCGCGGGCAGCAAGGAGGCCGGCAAGTGAAGATCCAGGGCCGGATGTTCATCTGGCTGGCCGTCTTCATCCTCGTCATGGCGATCGTCTATGGCGTGTGGTCGAAGGAGCCGGCCGGTACCACCGCACTCTTCCTGGCCTTCGGCCTGAGCGTCATGATCGGCTTCTACCTGGGCTTCACCGCCCGGCGGGTCGACGCGGGCGCCCAGGACGACAAGGAGGCCGACGTCGCGGACGACGCGGGCGAGCTGGGCTTCTTCAGCCCGCACAGCTGGCAGCCGCTGATGCTGGGCTTCGGCGGTGCGATCGCCTTCCTCAGCATCGCGGTCGGCTGGTGGCTGATCTACTTCGCCGCCCCGATCATCATGATCGGCCTGTTCGGCTGGGTGTTCGAGTACTACCACGGTGAGAACCGCACCCAGTAGCACACAAGAGCACGCACCGGAAGCCCGGACACTCCATCAGGAGGGTCCGGGCTTCCGCCTTTTCCGGCTGATCAGACGGTGTGCTGTCCTTCCAATGCCGTAGTGTCGCTCACTCGTACGAGGTACCTGCCGCGCCTGGAGACTCGGTCACTCTTAGCGTGATCGTATGAACCACACTCCGCGGACCCGCACCGTCGTCAGCTGCACTCTGCTGGTGACCGCTCTGGGCGCGGGCGTCACCGCCTGCGGTTCGGACGGGAACCCCCTGTCGGCCGAGCCGTACGACGCGGCGGGCCTGATCTCCATCAGCGGCCCCACCGGTGCGGGGGAACGGGCCGACCCGGACAAGCCCCTGGAGGTCACCCTCAAGGGCGATGACGGCAGGATCACCGACGTCACCGCCCAGGACGCCACAGGGCGCCGCCTGGCGGGCGAACTCACCGCCGACGGCAGCAGATGGCACAGCACCTCCCCGCTGGCCGCCAACGCCCACTACACGGTCGCGGTGAGCACGGAGGACGAGGACGGCTCACCCGGCCGCAAGGTCCTCACGCTCGACACCAGCAAGCCCGCCGCCCGCAAGCGGCTGACCGTCACGCTCGGCCCGGAGTCGGGCGAGTACGGGGTCGGACAGCCCATCACCGCCCAACTCGACCAGGAGATCAAGGACAGGGCGCAGCGTGCCGTCGTCGAGCGGGCCCTCAGGGTGGACTCCACGCCGGCCGTGCAGGGCTCCTGGTACTGGGTGAGCGGCAAGGAACTCCACTACCGGCCCAAGGAGTACTGGCCCGTCCACGCCACCATCACGGTGCACAGCAACCTGGACGGCATCCGGGTCGGCGACCGGCTGTGGGGCACCGCGTCCAAACCGCTGAAGATCACCACGGGAGACCGGGTCGAGGCCCTCACGGACGCCGCCGCGCACCGGATGACGGTCTACAAGAACGGCCAGGAGATCAAGGAGATCCCCATCACCACGGGCAGGCCCGGCTACGAGACCCGCAACGGTGTCAAAGTCGTACTGGACAAGCAGCACTTCGTACGGATGCGCGGCACCACGATCGGTATCGCCGCGGGCACCTCCGACTCCTACGACCTGCTGGTCTACTGGGCCACCCGGGTGACCTGGTCCGGCGAGTACGTCCACGCCGCGCCCTGGTCCGTGGGTTCACAGGGCTCCGCGAACGTCAGCCACGGCTGCACGGGCATGAGTACGGCGAACGCCGAGTGGTTCTTCGACACCGTCCGGGACGGAGACATCGTCAAGGTCGTCAACTCCAACGGCGCGGAGATGGAACCCTTCGGCAACGGCTTCGGCGACTGGAACGTCGACTGGAAGAAATGGCGCAAGGGCACCGCGCTGACGAACGGCACGGCGAACAGCCAGAGCCCGCAGGACGTGGCAAGACTCCGGCCAACGGCCCTGTGAGCGACCCTCGGGGGCGCGGGGCCGCGGTGTGGGCGCGTGAGGCCCCACGGACCCACGCGCGCGCACGAACCCCTCGCCCCGGGCCGCTAGGCGCTCAACAACCGCTTGTGCCGCAGCAGAGAGGCGAGCGAGGAAGCGAACTCGACCGGGTCCACCGGCAGGGTCACCGCGGCATCGGCCCGGCTCCACGTGGCCAGCCAGGCGTCCTGCGGCCGGCCCATGAGGAGAAGCACCGGCGGGCAGTTGAACACCTCGTCCTTGATCTGCCGGCACACCCCCATGCCCCCCAACGGCACGGCCTCGCCGTCGAGCACGCACACGTCGATGCCGCCGCGGTCCAGCTCACGCAGCACCGCGTCCGGCGTCGCGCACTCCACGAACTCGACAAAGGGGACGTCGGGAGCCGGCCTGCGCCCGGCTGCCAGCCGTACCTGTTCGCGGGTGTTGGAGTCGTCGCTGTAGACCAGCACGGTGGCGGTCGGCTGCATTGTTCCTCCGGGACGTCGGCGTCGTACGGACGGGACGGACAGGGCCGTTCGGGCGGATGTTACTCCCGTCGAAGTGTCCATGAACACCACGTCAGCACCGGTTCGGCGGGCAGCAACACTCCGAACGGCACCCCCCGGAGTGAGGGCGGGATAAGCGACCGACATAATGTCGGTCGTGGCGACAGCAACGACAGTAGAAACCGGGCACGCGCACCCGTCGGTCAACAGGCCGAACCTCACCAGCGTCGGAACCATCATCTGGCTGAGTTCCGAGCTGATGTTCTTCGCGGCCCTCTTCGCGATGTACTTCACCCTCCGCTCGGTGACCGGACCGGATCACTGGAAGCACATGGCGCACGCGCTCAATGTGCCTTTCTCCGCGACGAACACCACGATCCTGGTGCTCTCCTCACTCACCTGTCAGCTCGGCGTGTTCGCGGCCGAGCGCGGGGACGTGAAGAAGCTCCGTGGTTGGTTCATCGTCACCTTCATCATGGGTGCGATCTTCATCGGCGGTCAGATCTACGAGTACACGGAGCTGGTGAAGAAGGACGGCATCTCGCTGTCCTCCGACCCGTACGGCTCGGTGTTCTACCTGACCACCGGCTTCCACGGCCTGCACGTGACGGGCGGCCTCATCGCCTTCCTGTTCGTCCTCGGCCGTACCTACGCGGCGAAGAGGTTCACCCACGAGCAGGCGACCGCCGCCATCGTCGTGTCCTACTACTGGCACTTCGTCGACGTGGTCTGGATCGGCCTCTTCGCCACGATCTACCTGATCAAGTAGCGGGACCGGCTCCCGCACATCCAGAAGCATCGACGCAGAAGATCCTGACACCGGGGTAATCCGTGAAAAAGCTCTCCGTACGACGACGCCATCCGCTGGCGGCGGTCGTCGTCCTACTCCTCGCGCTGGCGGCCACTGGGGGGCTGTACGCCGCGTTCGCACCCGCGAGCAAGGCCCAGGCCGATGAAACCTCCCAGTCCCTGACCATCACAGAGGGCAAGAAGCTCTACGAGGTCGGCTGCGCCAGCTGCCACGGCACCGGTGGCCAGGGCTCCTCCGACGGGCCCAGCCTGGTCGGCGTGGGCGCCGCGGCCGTCGACTTCCAGGTCGGCACCGGCCGTATGCCGGCCGCCACCTCGCAGGGCGCTCAGGTCCCGAGCAAGAAGGTCATCTACAACCAGACGCAGATCGACCAGCTCGCCGCGTTCGTCGCCTCGCTGGGCGCCGGCCCGAACGTTCCGACCTCGCAGCAGTACGGCCCTGAGGGCGCGGACATCGCCAAGGGTGGCGAGCTGTTCCGCACCAACTGCGCGCAGTGCCACAACTTCACCGGCAAGGGCGGTGCCCTGACCAAGGGCAAGTTCGCGCCGAGCCTGGAGGGTGTCGCTCCGAAGCACATCTACGAGGCCATGCAGACGGGCCCGCAGAACATGCCGTCCTTCCCCGACACCACGATGACGTCGCAGAACAAGAAGGACATCATCGCGTACCTGAACGCGGTCAACGGCGACAAGACGGAGAACCCGGGCGGTCTGGAGCTGGGCGGCCTCGGGCCGGTCAGTGAGGGTCTGTTCGCCTGGATCTTCGGCCTCGGCGCACTGATCGCGGTCGCCGTCTGGGTCGCCGCTCGGACCGCAAAGGCCAAGAAGTCATGAGTAGCCAAGACATTCCAGAAGAGAACCTGCCCGCTGAGCAGGACCACGCGCACGGCGCAGTGAGCGTCGCGGACGAGGAGAACCCGTTCTCCGACCCGGGACTGCCCCCGCACGAGCACCGGATCCAGGACATCGACGAGCGGGCCGCCAAGCGGTCCGAGCGCGTCGTCGCCCTGCTGTTCACGGTGTCGATGCTCGCCACCGTCGCCTTCATCGCCTGCTACCTGGCGATCCCGCACGACAAGTCGATCTTCGTCTTCCCGATCGGTCACATCAGCGCGCTGAACTTCTCGCTGGGCCTGACCCTCGGTGTGGCGCTGTTCTGCATCGGCGCGGGCGCGGTCCACTGGGCCCGCACCCTGATGTCCGACGTCGAGATGGCGGACGACCGGCACGCGATCGAGGCCCCGCCCGAGACGCGGGCGAAGGTCCTGGAGGACTTCCGCCAGGGTGCCGAGGAGTCCGGGTTCGGCCGTCGCAAGCTGATCCGCAACACGATGTTCGGCGCGCTGACCCTGGTGCCGCTCTCCGGCGTCTTCCTGCTCGGCGGTCTCGGCCCGGCGCCGAAGACCATGCTGCGGCACACCCTGTGGGCCAAGGGCAAGCGCCTGGTCAACATGAACACGAACCAGCCGCTGCGGCCCGAGGACATCGCCGTCGGATCCCTCACCTTCGCCAAGCCCGACGGGCTGGAGGAGACGGCCGAGGATTTCCAGAACGAGATCGCCAAGGCCGCCCTGATGATCGTCCGGTTGCAGCCGGGCAACATCAAGGACAAGCGCGAGCTCGACTGGTCGCACGAGGGCGTCGTCGCCTTCTCGAAGATCTGCACCCACGTCGGCTGCCCGATCTCCCTGTACGAGCAGCAGACGCACCACGTGCTCTGCCCGTGCCACCAGTCCACCTTCGACCTCTCCGACGGAGCCCGAGTGATCTTCGGTCCCGCCGGCCACGCCCTGCCGCAGCTGCGGATCGGTGTGGACAGTGAGGGTTACCTCCAGGCGCTGGGCGACTTCGAGGAGCCCGTCGGTCCTGCATTCTGGGAGCGCGGATGAGCACTACAGCGAACGACACCTCCCGCTCGCGCGGGAAGGACCCGGCCGGCGAGCGCGTCGCCGACTGGGTCGACGGCCGACTCGGGATCTACTCCCTGGCCAAGAGCAACATGCGCAAGATCTTCCCCGACCACTGGTCGTTCATGTTGGGCGAAGTGTGCATGTACAGCTTCATCATCATCATCCTGACGGGTGTCTATCTGACACTGTTCTTCCACCCGTCGATGAACGAGGTCGTGTACCACGGCAGCTACGTCCCGCTCCAGGGACAGCTGATGTCCGAGGCGTTCAACTCGACTGTGCACATCTCCATGGACGTGCGTGGCGGTCTGCTCATGCGGCAGATCCACCACTGGGCGGCGCTGATCTTCCTCGCCGGCATGTTCGTGCACATGATGCGCGTGTTCTTCACCGGCGCGTTCCGCAAGCCGCGTGAGATCAACTGGCTGTTCGGCTTCCTGCTGTTCGTCCTCGGCATGTTCACCGGCTTCACCGGTTACTCGCTCCCGGACGACCTGCTCTCCGGCACCGGTGTCCGCTTCATGGAGGGCGCGATCCTGTCCGTGCCGATCGTCGGCACGTACCTGTCGATGTTCCTCTTCGGCGGAGAGTTCCCCGGCCACGACTTCGTCGCCCGGTTCTACTCGATCCACATCCTGCTGCTGCCGGGCATCATGCTCGGCCTGATGGTGGCGCACCTGATCCTGGTCTTCTACCACAAGCACACGCAGTTCGCGGGTCCCGGAAAGAGCGAGAAGAACGTCGTCGGCATGCCGCTGCTGCCGGTGTACATGGCCAAGGCCGGAGGCTTCTTCTTCCTGGTCTTCGGTGTCATCGCGGTCATCGCGGCGGTCGCCCAGATCAACCCGATCTGGGCCATGGGCCCCTACCGTCCGGACCAGGTGTCCACCGGCGCCCAGCCCGACTGGTACATGGGCTTCTCCGAGGGTCTGATCCGCTTCATGCCGGGCTGGGAGATCAACTTCTGGGGCCACACGCTCGTCCTGGGTGTGTTCATCCCGCTGGTGATCTTCCCGCTGGTGCTGGTCGCGATCGCGGTCTACCCGTTCATCGAGTCCTGGGTCACCGGCGACAAGAGCGAGCACCACATCCTGGACCGTCCGCGCAACGCCCCGACCCGCACCGGTTTCGGCGCCGCCTGGATGACGGTGTACCTGACCCTGCTGATCGGCGGCGGCAACGACCTGTGGGCCACGCACTTCCACCTGTCGATCAACGCGGTCACCTGGTTCGTGCGGATCTTCGTCTTCGTCGGTCCGGTCATCGCGTTCATCGCCACCAAGCGGATCTGCCTGGGTCTGCAGCGTCGCGACCGCGAGAAGGTGCTGCACGGTCGCGAGACCGGCATCATCAAGCGGCTGCCGCACGGTGAGTTCATCGAGGTGCACGAGCCGCTCAGCCAGGAGCAGCTGCACACGCTCACCGCGCACAACCAGTACGAGCCGGCCCAGATCGGCCCGGCGGTCGACGAGAACGGCGTCCAGCGCAAGGTGCCGGCCTCGGAGAAGCTGCGGGTGAAGATGTCCAACGCCTACTACGGCGAGGACAGCCAGATCCCGAAGCCGACCGTCGACGAGTACAAGGAGATCACGAGCGGCCACGGCCACCACTGATCCTCACGTCGCCACACGACGGCAGAAGGGCCCCGTCCGACTCTCGGACGGGGCCCTTCGCCGTGTCCCGGGGCCGATAGGGTGGGATCAACCACCGATTTCGTCTGTACGACACCCCCCTGGAGCGGCTATGAGCGCTGTGACCCCCGCTGGAGGCGACACCGCGGCGGGCCGCTCCTGGCCCGCCCTGCTGAACGGCCTGCTGACCGGCCACGACCTGTCCGCCGACGACACCGCGTGGGCGATGGACCTGATCATGCGCGGCGAGGCGACCGACGCGCAGATCGCCGCCTTCATGGTGGCGCTGCGGGCCAAGGGCGAGACGGTCGAGGAGATCAGCGGCCTCGTCCGGACGATGTACGCGCACGCCAACGTGATCGAGGTGCCGGGCCCGGCCGTCGACATCGTCGGCACCGGCGGCGACGGCGCCAAGACGGTGAACATCTCCACGATGTCGTCGATCGTGGTCGCGGGCACGGGCACCAAGGTCGTCAAGCACGGCAACCGCGCCGCGTCCTCCGCCTCCGGCTCCTCCGACGTCCTGGAGCAGCTCGGGATCAATCTGAACCTGACCCCGAAGCGGGTCGTCGAGGTCGCCGAAGAGGCCGGCATCACCATCTGCTTCGCGGTGCGGTTCCACCCGTCCCTGCGTCATGTCGCCCCGGCCCGTGCCCAGCTGGGCATCCGGACGACCTTCAACGTGCTCGGTCCGCTGACCAACCCGGCCAACGTGCGCTCCCAGGCCGTCGGGGTGGCCGACCCGCGGATGGCGCCGATCGTGGCCGGTGTCCTCGCCGAGCGCGGCAACTCCTCGCTGGTCTTCCGCGGCGACGACGGTCTGGACGAGCTGACGACGACGTCCACGTCCCGTGTCTGGGTGGTCCGGGACGGCAAGGTCACCGAGGAGACCTTCGACCCGCGCGACGTCGGCATCGACCTCGTCCCCGTCGAGGCCCTGCGCGGCGCCGACGCCGCCTACAACGCGGAGGTGGCCCGCCGGGTGCTGGACGGCGAGCAGGGCCCGGTGCGGGACGCCGTCCTGCTGAACTCCGCCGCGGCGCTGGTGGCCCTGGAGCCGACGGACGCCCCGCTCACCGAACAGCTCCGCGCCGGCATGGCCCGCGCCGCCGAGTCGATCGACTCGGGCGCGGCGAAGCGGGCCCTGGAACGCTGGGTGGCGGCCACGCACCGCTGACCCCCGCCCGATGTGACACAAGGCGCGGTCCGAATACCGGACTGCGCCTTGCGCGCTGAAGATCGTGTGGCAGGATACGAGCCAGGTCATGAGTGACAGCCTTCAGGCCCCGGCCGGCTGTCCGGCAACCCTCCGTCCGTGGCGGGGTGCCCCGGGTGAAGACCAGGTCGTAGGCAGCGAGGTCTACGGCAAGCGCGGACCCCTCGTACACCAGGGGTCCTGGTCCTCGAGGGAGCCTTCCGTGAGCAAGCGAATGCGATAGGGCCGCAGAGCCCCGCTTCCGCATCCCCTTTTCACTCCACCACCGTTCGAGCCCTGTCTGCTCACGTGGTGAATGACATCTGCCTTCACGGGAGTTGAGCCATGTCCGTCTCCACCCTTGCCGCTGACCAGTCCGTTTGTTCCCCGCTGCCCGTTCTGGGCAGGGATGTCACCGTCCCGCTCGTGACGGGCGGCGAAGTCACCTACGCGGCCCTCGACTACGCGGCCAGCGCCCCCGCCCTCCAGCGCGTCTGGGACGACGTCGCCGGCTACGCGCCGTACTACGGCAGCGTCCACCGCGGCGCCGGCTATCTCTCGCAGCTCTCCACGGACCTGTTCGAGAACGCCCGCAGGACGGTCGCCGAGTTCCTCGGCTGCCGCGCCGACGACCAGGTGATCTTCACCCGCTCGACCACGGACTCCCTCAACCTGCTCGCCCGCGCCCTCCCCGCCGACTGCCAGGTCTTCGTCTTCGAGACCGAGCACCACGCCTCCCTGCTGCCCTGGCAGGACGCGAAGGTCACCTGCCTCAACGCCCCGCGCACCCCACGGCAGGCCGTCGAGACCCTGGAGCGGGCCCTCGCCGCCCGCACCCCGTCGAGCGACGGGGGTCGCGGCCCGGCCCTGGTCTGTGTCACCGGCGCCTCCAACGTCACCGGCGAGCTGTGGCCGGTGCGCGAGCTGGCCGCCGCCGCGCACGCCCATGGCGCCCGGATCGTCCTGGACGCCGCCCAGCTGGCCCCGCACCACCGGGTGGACATCCATGACCTGGACGTCGACTGGGTCGCCTTCTCCGGGCACAAGCTGTACGCACCCTTCGGCTCCGGCGTCCTCGCGGGCCGCGCCGACTGGCTGCGCGCGGCCGAGCCGTACCTCGCGGGCGGCGGCGCCAGCCGCAGGGTGAGCCGGCGCCCGGACGGGGGAGTGGCCGTGGAGTGGCACGAGAGCGCGGCCCGGCACGAGGCCGGCTCGCCGAACGTCATCGGCGCCTACTCGATCGCGTCGGCCTGCAAGGCGCTCACCGAAGCCGGCTGGGACACCCTGGTCGCCCGCGAGCAGCACCTGGTCGCCAGGGTCCGCGAGGGCCTCGCGGAGGTCCCCGAGGTGCGGATCCTCTCGCTGTTCGGTGACGACGCCCCGCGCGTGGGCGTGATCTCCTTCGTGGTGGACGGCTGGAACAGCTCCCACTTCGCCGCCGCGCTCTCCGCCGAGTACGGCATCGGCGTCCGCGACGGCCTCTTCTGCGCCCACCCCCTGGTCCGCACCCTGCTGGGCAGTGACCCCGAGACCCAGGGCGAGTGCGGCGCCCCCGAGGCGGCCCCGGGCGAGAAGTCCCTCAACGCCATCCGGGTGAGCTTCGGCGCGGGCACTCCGGACGAGCACGTCGAGCGCTTCGTGAACGCGGTGAAGGAACTGGTCACCGAGGGTGCGAAGTGGACGTACCGCACGGAGGACGGCCGCTGCGTGCCCGCCGTGTGAGACGTGAACCCCCGGCCGGGGCGGCTTTCAGCCGATCAGGAGTCCAGTCCGATCGCGAAGGCCGCCTCCAGGTCGTGCTGGGAGTACGTCCGGAACGCCACATGCGTGTCCGTGACCTCCACGCCCGGGATCTTGCTGATCCGCCCCGGGATGACCTCGGCCAGGTCCTCGTGCCGCCGCACCCGGACCATCGCGATCAGGTCGTACGTACCCGTGACGGAGAAAACCTCGCTCACCGACTCCAGCGAAGCGATCTGCTCCGCGATCTCGGGGATCCGGTCCACGCTGGTCTTGATGAGGACGATCGCGGTGATCACGGTTGGTTCTCTCCCTCGGGTGCCGGAGCTGGGCTGCACTTCACTCTAGTCGCACGCCCGTAACGCACCCACGCGTAGACGAAGCCCAGCCCGAACCCCACCAGGTGCGCCAGATACGCCACCCCCGGCCCGTCGCCGGCCTGCTCCGCCGCCGCCCACTGCACCGCCACCCAGAACGGCAGCACGACCCACGCGGGGAACCGCAGCGGCAGGAAGAGCAGGAACGGCAGAAGGCTGGTCACACGCGCGCGCGGGAAGAGATAGAGGAACGCGCCGAGGACCGCGGAGATCGCCCCGGAGGCGCCCACCAGCGACTGCTCGGAGTCGGCGTTGGCGGCCGCGTAGCCCAGCAGGGCCAGATAGCCGCAGCCGGCGTAGAAGAGGGCGAACTCGATCCGGCCCATCCGTTCCTCGGTCATCGCTCCGAAGACGAAGAGGAAGAGCATGTTGCCGAGCAGATGCACCCAGCTGCCGTGCACGAACAGGGCCGTGGCGGGGGTGAGGGCCTCGCGGGCCGGCCCGTCGAACAGGTCGGACGGCACCACGCCCCAGTGCCGGAAGTAGGCCCGCTGCGCGGCGGCGAGCGCCTGCCCGGTGCCGTACGCGGGGGTGAGCCCGGAGGCCGGGCCGAGGACGAAGAGCAGGCAGCACAGGGCGATGAGTCCGTAGGTGAGGGGTGCTGAAGTGCTCCGGACCGCTCTGAGGGTCCTGCCGGCCGTCGTGCTCCGCTCACTGATCATGAACACAGAGCATGACGTAACGGGACGCATGCCGACAGACCGCCTCGCCGTCGTGGACGGACGGGCGGCGAGTCCCCGCCAGGCCGTAGGGTTACGAGCCACACGCGTCGGCCGGCGGCGCGGAAGCGACGACGAGCGACGACGAGCGACAACGAGAAGGAAGCGGACTGCCACGATGACGGTTCCCCTGCCGACCGCGACCACCCGGTGGCGCTGCACCCTGTGCGGCAATCTCACCCGGTTCGACGTGACCCGTTCGTCGAAGGTCGTCGAGTACGTCCATCTCGATCTGGCCGGCGAGCCGACGGTGGAGGAGCGCGAGGTGGTCAGTGAGACCATCGAATCGGTGCGCTGTCGTTGGTGCAACGCGGTGGACCAGGTGGAACTCGTGGACAGGCCGGGCACGGAATCCTGAGCGCAGCGGCCCGGGAGAATGGCGCGGCAGAAGTGACGTGGCAGAAGTGAAGTAGTGGGGTGTGACGGATGGTGGAGACCACAGGCGGGGGGCCGGGCGACGGCACCGCCGAGGTGCTTGACCGTCCGCTGCCCGACGGCGTGCGCCGTCGGGTCGTCCAGATCGTCTCGGATGGCTTCGGCGGGCTGACCGTGACCGAACTGCCCGCCCAGTTGAGGCAGTACGCCCGGTTCGCCCCCAATCGCCGGGCGAAGTTCGCCGGGAACGCGATGGCGGCGGCGCTGGAGACCGATCCGCTGTTCCGGCAGCGGATCGGGGAGAAGCTCAGAGAGGCCCAGCCGGAACTGGCCGGCGCCCTCGACTCCGGCTCCCCGCCCCCGGCCGCGGACCCGCTCGACGTGGCGGCCGCGGCCTACGTACTGCGTCCGGCGGGCTGGGTGAAGCTGGTCGCCGCGGCCGGTGAGGAGGCCCAGCGGGCGGACGCCGAGCGGGCCGACGAGGAGAGCCGGGCCGAGCTGGAGCGGCTGCGCACGGAACTGGCCCAGGCCCGTGACCACACCCGCGCCGAGACGGAACGGCTGCGCGCGGAGCTGGAGTCGGCGAAGAAGGAAGCGGAATCCCTGCACCGCAAGCTCCGTGCCGCCCTCAGCGACGTCAAGCGGGGCGAGGCCGCGCTGCGCAAGGTGCAGGGCGAGATCGACGCCACGCGGGCCGAGGCGCAGGCGCAGGTGTCGTCCGCCGAGAGCGAGTCCCGCCGGCTCAAGGCCCGCCTCGGCGAGGCCGAGGCCGCACTGGAGGCGACCCGGCGGGCGGCCCGCGAGGGCCGCAGCGTGGAGGACATGCGGGTACGGCTGCTGCTGGACACCCTGCTGGACGCCACCCAGGGCCTGCGGCGGGAGCTGGCCCTGCCGCCGGTGTCCGTGCGGCCGGCCGAGACCGTGGACGCCGTCGAGCCGGGCCGGATGACCCCGAAGGACATCGCGGCGCGCGCCCTGTCCGAGAACGACCCGGCCATCCTCGACCAGTTGCTCGCGCTGCCGCAGGCGCATCTGGTGGTCGACGGCTACAACGTCACCAAGACCGGCTATCCGCAGATGCCGCTGGAGAAGCAGCGGCTCAGGCTGCTGGGCCAGCTCTCGGCGCTCGCCGCGCAGACCGGCGCCGAGGTGACCTGTGTCTTCGACGGTGCCGAGCTGGCCGCGCCGGTGCTGCTCGCACCGCCGCGCGGGGTGCGGGTGCTGTTCTCCAAGCCGGGGGTGACGGCCGACGAGCTGATCCGTCAGCTGGTGCGCGCGGAGCCGCCGGGCCGTCCGGTCATCGTCGCCTCCACCGACCGTGAGGTGGCCGACGGTGTCGCCAAGGCGGGTGCCCGACCGGTCGCGTCTGCGGTGCTTCTCAAGCGACTGTCCTGAAGGTCCAACGAGCACAGCTAATGCCCGAATTGGCCTGATCTTCGGGCAACCCAGGGTCAAGCACATCTCACAGCATGTGAGTTGTGTGCAAAGAATGCCTTGAGTGACGGGATTTTTTGCCGTTGGGATTTGAACTGATCACAAGTGGGTCACTAGGGTCAGGGCTCGAACCTCCGAACGGGTGATCACTCACTCACTCACAAGAAGGAGTTCGTCCTCCGTGGCGTCCCATCGTCGACCCAAGCAGCAGAGTCGCGCCCGCGTGACCGTGCTGACCACCGCAGCCGCCGCTGCCGTCGTGCTGAGCGCGAACGCCGCCAACGCCGCGCCGAGCCAGAAGCTCAGCAAGGACCAGGTCAAGGCCAAGGTCGACAAGCTGTACGAGGAGGCCGAGCAGGCCACCGAGAAGTACAACGGGGCGAACGAGCAGCAGCAGAAGCTGCAGAAGGACATCTCCACCATCCAGGACAACGTCGCCCGGGGCCAGCAGGACCTCAACAAGCTGCGCGACGGCCTGGGTTCGCTGGCCACCTCGCAGTACCGCTCCGGCGGCATCGACCCCTCGGTCCAGCTCTTCCTGTCCTCCAACCCGGACGACTTCCTCGACAAGGCCTCCACGCTCGACCAGTTGAGCGCCCAGCAGGTCGACTCGCTGAAGAAGATCCAGGACAAACAGCGCGAACTGGCCCAGGAGCGTGCCGAGGCCACGGAGAAGCTCAAGGACCTCTCGGCCACCCGTGCGCAGCTGGAACAGAACAAAAAGGACGTCCAGGGCAAGCTCGCCGACGCGCAGAAGCTCCTCAACACCCTGACGGCCAAGGAGAAGCAGCAGCTGGCCGCCGAGCAGCAGCGCGCCGACCGCTCCTCCACCGAGCGCGTCGACCTCGGCAACACGCCGCCTGCCTCCGGCCGTGCCGCGGCTGCCTTCGCCGCGGCCCAGTCGCAGATCGGCAAGCCCTACGTCTACGGCGCCACCGGCACCGCCTCCTACGACTGCTCGGGCCTGACCTCCTGGGCCTACGCCCAGGCCGGCGTCTCCATACCGCGCACCTCCGAGCAGCAGGCCACCATCGGCACCCGGATCAGCTCCGTCAACGACCTCCAGGTCGGCGACCTGGTCTTCTTCTACGGCGACATCCACCACGTCGGCCTGTACGCCGGAAACGGCCAGGTGCTGCACGCCCCGCACACCGGTGCCGTGGTCCGCTACGAGGCCATGTCCGACATGCCGTTCCAGTTCGGCGTCCGGGTCTGAGCACCCCCGCGACATCCCTGCGAGACCCTTGTGGGCTCGCGCGAAACGCTGACACGGGGCGCCCGAACGGGCGAATCCCGTGAACCGGAACTGACTCCACGCCCCGCCAATGACCTGCGTCAGCGGCGGGGCGTCACTGTGTGTTGCCCTCACGGTCTTTGGCCCGGCCCCTCGCGTACGGCTACTGTCTGCCGCGCTCCCCCGACGCCGGGGCCTCCCCGTCCCCAGGCGCCGGGGGAGCGGTATCTGTCCACCTGCAGAAGGACCGCCGTGGGGTCTCACCGCCGCCTTGCCTCCTCCGGATTTGACCGGGGTGCCGCCGCCCTGTGCGTGCTGTCGGCCGCCGCAGCCGCGCTCGGCGCCGTACCCGCGCAAGCGGCGCCGCACGCCGACACCCGCGCCGAGGTGGACCGCCTTTACCAGGAGGCCGAGCAGGCGACCCAGGCCTTCGACAAGGCCCAGGAGCTGGCGGACGGGCTGCGCCGCGAGGTGAGCGACGCACAGGACCACATCGCCCGGCAGCAGCAGCGCATCAACACCCTGCGCGAGCACCTCGGGTCGCTGGCCGGCGCCCAGTACCGGGCCGGGGGCATCGACCCGGCCGTCGCGCTGCTCTTCTCCGACAACCCCGACGACTACCTGGACAAGGCCACCACCCTCGATCGCATCGGCGACCAACAGGCGGGTCAGCTACGGGAGTTGACCACGGCCCTGCGGGAACTCACCCAGGAGCGCTCCGAGGCGGCCGGGAAGCTCGCCGAGCTGGAGCGCAGCCGCAAGGCCGTGGCCGTGCACAAGAAGACCGTCGAGAAGAAGCTCGCCAAGGCCCGCCAACTGCTCGGCGCCCTGCCGCCCGCCGCCCGCGCCGCCTTCGACCACGTCTCCCGGGACGGCCGCGTCGATCTGCCCGACCTGACCGGTGCCGTCGCCCCGGACGCCCGTGCCGCCGCCGCCGTGGCCGCCGCCCAGTCGGTCCTCGGCCGCCCCTACGTCTGGGGCGCCAACGGCCCCTCCGGCTTCGACTGCTCGGGCCTGATGCAGTGGTCCTACGCGCACGCCGGCCTCCATCTGCCGCGCACCTCGCAGGAGCAGCGCCTCGCCGGCCGGCAGGTCCCGCTGTCCGAGGCCCGGCCCGGAGATCTGGTGGTCTACCGCTCCGACGCCAGCCATGTGGGCATGTACGTCGGCAACGGCCAGGTCATCCACGCCCCCTACCCGGGCGCCGCGGTGCGCTACGACCCCGTCGGGATGATGCCGATCTCCTCGGTCACCCGCCCCTGACGCATGCGTGCCGGGCCCTACGATCGGACCGTGGGTGAACGTCCAGTCGATAACGCCGTGACGTGCGAGGTGCCGCGCCGGTCGCGCCCCGTGGCGGATCCGCATGCCGATGCCGGCCCGCGCTCCGCCTGGGCGCGGGGGATCGCGGCGGCCGGCCTCTGTCTGCTGCTGGCCTCGACCGGGTGCGGCGGGCCGAGCGGCGCGGACTCGGCGAAGGCCGACGTCCAGCACCTGCTCGACCGGCGCTCGACGGCCCTCCTCGGCCACGACGAGACGACGTACGCGGTGACCGGCACCCGCACCGACTACACCCGGCTGCGCGCCCTCCCGCTGGCCTCCTGGACCTACCGGGTCACCGCCGTACGCGACACCGCCGCCGGCGCCACCGCCGACGCCGACCTGAGCTACCGCGTCGCCGGGTACGACACGGCCCCCGTCGACGCCCGCCGCACCCTCACCCTCGGCCGCACCGCCGACGGGAAGTGGTACGTCAGCGCCGACCGGCCCGCGGAGGAGGCCGGGCAGCAGCTGTGGGACCAGGGTCCGGTGACCGTCGTCCAGGGTGCGCACAGCCTGGTGCTGGGCACCGGCCGGACGACCGGCGAACTGCGCGCCTACGCCGGGCTCGCCGACCGCGCGGTCCCGGCCGTCTCCCGCGCGTGGGGCACGGACTGGAGCCGCCGGGTCGTCGTCCTCGTCCCGCGCTCCCTGGACGACATGGCGGGGCTGCTCGGCTCGCCCGCCGCGAACTACCGGGGCATCGCCGCCGTCACCACGGGCGAGGTGGGCGGCTCCGGCCAGGCGCCCGCGGACCGGGTGGTGGTCAACCCGGACGCGTACGCCGCCCTCGGCGACCTCGGCAAGCAGGTCGTCCTCACCCACGAGACCACCCACGTGGCCACCCGCGCCCACACCACCGCCGCGACCCCGCTGTGGCTCTCCGAGGGCTACGCGGACTGGATCGGCTACCTCGGCACCGGCCGCACCCCCACCGAGGCCGCGCCGGAACTGACCCGCTCCGTCCAGGACGGCCGGGCCCCGGCCGCTCTGCCTGCCGACAAGGACTTCGGCTTCACCAGCGACCCCACCAAGCTGGCCCAGGCCTACGAGAGCGGCTGGCTGGCCTGCCGCATGATCGCCGACCAGTGGGGCACGGCCCGGCTGGGCGCCTTCTACCGGGCCGTCGGCGCCCACGCACAGCGGGCGGGCGCGGTCGAGGACGCCCTGAAGAAGACGCTCGGGACGACGCAGGAGGCGTTCACCGCGCAGTGGCAGGCGTACGTCAGGGCACAGCTGGGCTGAGGCTTGCGGATGGCCTCGCGCAGGGTGGTGCGGGCCCCGTGGGTCGGTCAGGAGGAGACCGGGGTCTCCCGGTGGCGGGCCGGCTCCGGCGGGAGCGGGGCGGCGGGGGGCGGGGTGACGGTCGCGCGCCACAGCCGGCGGCCCGCCGTGAGGGAGGCCGCGACCAGCAGGCCGTTGCGGACGACCAGCAGCAGCACGCCGTACCGGTCGCTCGCCACCACGTGCCCGAAGCCGAGCGGGAACTCCAGGACCGTGACGAAGGACGCGGCCACGACCATCAGCGCGGGCGCCGCCATCCGGCTGGCCCGGTACGACAGGCAGACCGCGGCCGTGCCGACCAGCCACACCAGGTACTGCGGGCTGATCACCCGGCTCGTGACCGTGAACAGCAGCACCGCCGTGAAGGCCGCGTCCGCGAGCGTGTGCGGTGTCCTGCGGGTCGCCCGCAGCCGCCACAGCAGCAGCCAGCCGAACACGGCCCCGGTGAGCGCCAGCGCCACCGTGCTGACCTGGTCGACATGCGGGCCGAGGAACTCGATCGAGCCGTAGTTCAGCAGCACCTGGCCGCTCCAGCCGAAGTGCCGGGCCACATGGAAGACCAGGGCGCCCAGCGACTCCACCTCGGTGCCCCGCTCCCGCTGGAAGGTCAGGAAGGAGAAGGCGCCCGGCATGGTCACCGTGAACACCGCCGCGAGCCCGGCCGCGACCACCGCCGCCGATGCCCACGCCCGGCGCCGGAAGCAGCCCACCAGCAGCAGTGCCGGCCACACCTTCAGCATCGCCCCGAACGCGGTCAGCGCGCCCATCACCCGCGGACGCCGGACCCCCGCGAGCAGCGCCGCCACGGCCACCGCGGTCACCATCACGTCGTAGCGGGCGTACACCGTCGGACCGAGCAGCGGCACGCCCGCCAGCCACACCCAGGCCCCGCGCAGCGACCGTCCCGGGCGCAGGCCCGCGTGCAGCAGCAGCTGGAGCACGGCCGCGTCGGCGAGGAACGCCAGCATGAAGAAGGCGTGCGCGTACGACAGGAAGGGCAGGACGGCGGGGGCGAGGACCGGGAGGGCGGCGGCCGGCGGGTACTGCCAGGTCACGTCGTCCAGCGGAAACGTTCCCTGCCGCAGCACCTCGAACCAGCCGCGGTAGATCACCGACACGTCGGAGGTGACGTCCGGGCCCGGGAAGACGAGCACCTGGAAGACGAACAGCAGCAGGACCAGACGGGTGACGCCCCAGGTCGTGAGCACCCATGCCAGGGACCGCCCGGCGCCCTTCGTCTCCACGTGATCCCCTGCCGTTCGATTCCGCTTCCGTGTCCGCGTCGCGGGACCATGATGTCGTGTCTGGCTGTGCGCATGCCACAAGACCCGGCCGCGCCGGGCCGCACGGAGCCCGTTCGGTCCCGATGGCGTACGCCCGGTTCGGTAGGGTCGGCGGCGATGCACAAGACCCTGATCGTCACCAACGACTTCCCGCCCCGGCCGGGCGGCATCCAGGCCTTCCTGCACAACATGGCCCTGCGCCTGGACCCCGACCGGCTGGTCGTCTACGCCTCCACCTGGAAGCGCGGCCGGGAAGGCGCCGAGGCCACGGCCGCCTTCGACGCCGAGCAGCCCTTCACCGTCGTACGCGAGCGTACGACCATGCTGCTGCCGACCCCGCAGGCCACCCGGCGCGCGGCCGGTCTGCTGCGTGAGCACGGCTGTACGTCGGTGTGGTTCGGGGCGGCGGCACCGCTCGGCCTGATGGCGCCCGCGCTGCGCCGGGCCGGTGCCGAGCGGCTGGTGGCCACCACCCACGGGCACGAGGCCGGCTGGGCCCAGCTGCCCGCCGCCCGGCAGCTGCTGCGGCGGATCGGCGAGTCGACGGACACGATCACCTATCTCGGCGAGTACACGCGCTCGAGGATCGCCGCCGCGCTCACCCCGGCCGCGGCCCGCCGCATGGTCCAGCTGCCGCCCGGGGTCGACGAGAAGACCTTCCACCCCGGCTCTGGCGGCGACGAGGTCCGCGCCCGGCTCGGCCTCACCGACCGCCCGGTCGTGGTCTGTGTCTCCCGGCTGGTCCCGCGCAAGGGACAGGACACCCTCATCCAGGCGATGCCCCGCATCCTCGCGGCCGAGCCCGACACCGTCCTGCTCGTCGTCGGCGGAGGCCCCTACGAGCAGGATCTGCGCCGGCTGGCCGAGGAGAGCGGCGTGGCGGATTCCGTCCGCTTCACCGGCGCCGTCCCCTGGTCCGAGCTGCCGGCCCACTACGGTGCCGGCGACGTCTTCGCCATGCCCTGCCGCACCCGCCGCGGCGGCCTGGACGTCGAGGGCCTCGGCATCGTCTACCTGGAGGCCTCCGCGACGGGCCTGCCGGTCGTGGCCGGCGACTCCGGCGGCGCCCCCGACGCCGTACTCGACGGCGAGACCGGCTGGGTGGTGCGCGGCGGCGATCCGGCCGCGGCCGCCGACCGTATCGTCCCCCTGCTCCAGGACCCCGGGCTGCGCCGCAGGATGGGGGAGCGGGGCCGGAGCTGGGTCGAGGAGAAGTGGCGCTGGGATCTCTTGGCAGAGAAGTTGAGGACACTTCTCTAGCCGGAGGCGGAAAATCCGCACATGCTGCGCACATGACAGCAAAACTGATGCATCGTCAGCTGACTAGACGTCACATCCTGGGCATGATCGCCCTCCAGACCGCCGCCACGGCCGGTCTCACCCGCATCGGTCTCCAGTCCGCGCACGCCGCCGAACCGGCCGCCGTCGACAACGCCCCGGCGATCGTGGTCGGTTCGGGCTACGGCGGGGCCGTCGCCGCCCTCCGCCTCGGCCAGGCAGGCATCCGCACCCTCGTCCTGGAGATGGGGCAGCTGTGGAACACCGCCGGCAGCGACGGCAAGGTGTTCTGCTCCACCCTCGCCCCCGACCAGCGCTCCATGTGGTTCCGCACCCGCACCGAGGCCCCGCTCGCGACCTTCCTGTGGCTGGACGTCGTCAACAAGGCCATCAACCCCTACCCCGGCGTCCTGGACCGCGTGCACTACGACAACATGTCCGTCTACGTCGGCCGGGGCGTCGGCGGCGGCTCCCTCGTCAACGGCGGCATGGCGGTCACGCCCGTGAAGTCGTACTTCACCGAGCAGTTCCCGACCGTCGACGCCGACGAGATGTACGGCACCTACTACCCCCGCGCCCGCGCCATGCTCGGCGTCAACACGATCGACCCGTCCTGGTTCGAGTCCACCGAGTGGTACCAGTTCGCCCGCACCTCCCGGAAGGCCGCCGGCAACGCGGGCCTGAAGACCACCTTCGTGCCGAACGTCTACGACTTCGGCTACATGCAGCAGGAAGCCGCCGGCACGGCCACGAGGTCCGCGCTCGCCGGAGAGGTCATCTACGGCAACAACCACGGCAAGCGCAGCCTCGACAAGACCTACCTGGCCGCCGCCCTCGGCACCGGGAACGTCACGATCCACACCCTGGAGAAGGTCACGTCGGTCAGCAGGGCGAGCGACGGGTCGTACCTCCTGGGCGCCGACCGGATCGACGCGACCGGCGCGGTCGTGGAGACCAAGCAGTACAGCTGCACGTCCCTCTTCCTCGGCGGCGGCAGCCTCGGCACCAGCGAACTCCTCGTCCGCGCCCGGGACACCGGCACCCTGCCCGACCTCACCGCCGACGTGGGCGCCGGCTGGGGCCCCAACGGCAACACCATGCTCGGCCGCGCCAACCACATCTGGGACACCGTCGGCGCCAACGAGGCCACCATGCCGGTGCTGGGCATCGACGACTGGGCCAACACCGACAACCCCGTCTTCGCGGAGATCGCCCCGCTGCCCATGGGTTTCGAGCACTGGGTCAGCCTCTACCTGGCGATCACCAAGAACCCCGAACGGGCGTCCTTCACCTACGACTCCGCCTCCGGCACGGTGAAACTCGGCTGGAACCCCGCCCAGAGCGCGGTCTCGGTGAGCATGGCCAAGAAGCTGTTCGACCGGATCAACCTGGCCAACGCCACCATCTACCGCTACGACCTGTTCGGCTCCACGAGCAAGGTCTTCGCCGACGACTTCTGCTACCACCCGCTGGGCGGCTGCGTCCTCGGGAAGGCCACCGACGACTACGGCCGGGTGAAGGGGTACGACCGGCTGTACGTCACCGACGGCTCGCTCGTGCCCGGCAACATCGGCGTGAACCCCTTCGTCACCATCACCGCGCTCGCCGAACGCACGATGGCGCGGGTCCTCGCCGAGGACACCGCGCCATGACACTCCGTCAGGAGGCGTGCTACTTCGCGTAGATCGCCTCGATCTCGCTCGCGTAGTCCTTCGCCACCACGTTCCGCTTGAGCTTCAGCGACGGGGTGAGGTGGCCCGACTCCTCCGTGAACTGGGAGGACAGAATGCGGAACTTCCGCACCGATTCCGCCTTCGACACCGCGGCGTTGCCGTCGTCGACCGCCGCCTGGATCGCCGCGATCAGATCCGGGTCGTCCTTCAGCGACGCCGCGGTGGACCCCGCGGGCTTGCCGTGCTCGGCCGCCCAACGGTCCAGGAACTCGTCGTCGATGGTGACCAGCGCGCCCACGAACGGCCGCCCGTCGCCCACCACCATGCACTCCGCGACCAGCGCGTGCGCCCGGATCCGGTCCTCGATCACCGCGGGGGCGACGTTCTTGCCGCCCGCCGTGACGATGATCTCCTTCTTGCGACCGGTGATCTTGAGGTAGCCGTCCTCGTCCAGGGTGCCGATGTCACCGGTGTGGAACCAGCCGTCGGCCAGCGCCTCCGCGGTCGCGGCCGGGTTGTTCCAGTACTCCTTGAACAGGTGCTCGCCGTGCAGCAGCACCTCGCCGTCGTCCGCTATCCGTACCACCGAGCCCGGCAGCGGCTGCCCGACCGTGCCGATCTTCTGCCGGTCCCACGGGTTGAACGCCGTCGCCGCGCAGGACTCGGTCAGGCCGTAGCCCTCCAGCACCGTGAAGCCGATGCCGCGGAAGAAGTGGCCGAGCCGCTCGCCGAGGGGGGCGCCGCCGGAGATGGCGTACTCGCCCCGGCCGCCGAGCACCGCGCGCAGCTTGCTGTAGACCAGCTTGTCGAAGACCTTGTGCTTGACCTTCAGGCCGAGCGACGGGCCGGACGGGCTGCCCAGCGCCCTGCTGTAGGCGATCGCCGTGTCCGCCGCCTTGTCGAAGATCGCGCCCTTGCCCTCCGCCTGCGCCTTGGCACGCGCGGAGTTGTAGACCTTCTCGAAGACGCGGGGGACACCGAGAATCAACGTCGGCCGGAACGCGGCCAGTTCGTCGGTGAGGTTCTTGATGTCCGGGACACAGCCCAGCTTGATCGGCGCCATCATCGGCGCGACCTGCACCAGCCGTCCGAAGACGTGCGCGAGCGGCAGGAAGAGCAGCACCGAGCACTCACCGGTGCGGAACAGCGGCCGCAGCCGCTCCACCACGTTGCCGCACTCGGCGAAGAAGCTGCGGTGGGTGAGGACACAGCCCTTGGGGCGGCCGGTCGTGCCGCTCGTGTAGACGATGGTCGCCGGGACGTCGGCGCGGGCGAGCGAACTGCGCTCCTCCACCGTCTGGTCCGACACGTCCTGCCCGAGCCGGCCCAGCTCCTCCACGCCCCCGGCCTCGATCTGCCACACGTGCTTGAGGGCGGGCAGCGACTCGCGCACCGACTCCACGGCCGCCGCGTGGCCCGGCTGCTCCACGATGCAGGCCGTCGCGCCCGAGTCGGACAGGATCCACTGCACCTGCTCCGGGGAGCTGGTCTCGTACACCGGCACGGTGACCGCGCCCGCGCTCCAGATCGCGAAGTCCAGCAGCGTCCACTCGTACCGCGTGCGGGACATCAGGCCCACCCGGTCGCCCGGCTGCACTCCGGCGGCGATGAGGCCCTTGGCGGCGGTGTGCACCTCGGCCAGGAACTCCCGGGCCGTCACGTCCTGCCAGGCGCCTCCCGCCTTGCGGGCGATGACGGCGACGTCGGGATGCTGCGCGGCGTTTCTGCGGACGATGTCGGTCAGATTGCCGTCCGCGGGGACCTCGTACAAAGCCGGAAGGCTGAACTCGCGCAAGACTGCTGCTCCTCATAGGGCGCCGGCGCCACGACACTGTGTGATGCGACGGTGCGGTCCAAGGCTCGGGCTGGTGCTCGGGGCTTCGGTGGCTGAAATCCAGAGCACGACTGGACTGCCCGGACGTTACCCGCCGGTATGGCGTTCCCGACAGGGGGTCCGAGCCAGATGTTCGCTGCGTCACACACGTTGGCGTTCCTTCGCGCACAGTAGTCCACGGCTGAACCGACCGGCGAGTAACCGCAGGCTGGACGGACACTGTTCACGCACATCGCACACGCCTACGCTTGATCGTCATGGCATCCACACCGTCCGGGGAACGAACCGCCGCAGGCCGAAACGCCGACAGCCGCAGGACGCGCGTCCACGTGGTCAGCGACGTGCACGGCAACGCCCGGGACCTGGCCCGGGCCGGCGAGGGTGCCGACGCCCTGATCTGCCTGGGCGACCTCGTCCTCTTCCTCGACTACGCCGACCACTCGCGCGGGATCTTCCCGGACCTGTTCGGCGAGGAGAACGCCGACCGCATCGTCGAGCTGCGCACCGCCCGCCGCTTCGAGGAGGCCCGGGAGTTCGGCGCCCGGCTGTGGGCCGGCATCGGCGGCGACCGGGCCGGCGCCATCGAGCGGGCCGTGCGCAAGCAGTACGCGGAGATGTTCGCCGCGTTCCCCACCCCGACGTACGCCACCTACGGCAATGTCGACATGCCGCCCCTGTGGCGCGAGTACGCCCGCCCCGGCACCACCGTCCTCGACGGCCAGCGGGTGGAGATCGGCGGCCGCACCTTCGGCTTCGTGGGCGGCGGCCTGAGGACGCCGATGCGCACGCCGTACGAGATCGACGACGAGGAGTACGCGGCGAAGATCGAGGCCGTCGGCGAGGTCGACGTGCTGTGCACGCACATCCCGCCGGAGGTCCCCGAGCTGGTCTACGACACCGTCGCCCGGCGCTTCGAACGCGGCAGCCGCGCCCTGCTGGCCGCCATCCGCCGTACGAAACCCCGCTATGCGCTCTTCGGGCACGTCCATCAGCCGCTCGTACGCCGCATGCGGATCGGCACGACCGAGTGCGTGAACGTGGGGCACTTCGCCGGGACGGGCCGGCCCTGGGCGCTGGAATGGTGATCCGGTGGCCGGCCGGACACGGGTGAAGGCGGCAGGTCGGCGGCGCGGTAGCCTTCACGCTGCACACACGTGCGCACGACGACCTCTGTACGGCCCGCATCTGGAGGAGCCACGGCGATGGCGGAACACACCAGCTCGAGCATCACGATCGAGGCGGCACCGGCCGACGTCATGGCGGTGATCGCCGACTTCGCGCGCTACCCGGACTGGACGGGCGAGGTGAAGGAGGCGGAGGTCCTCGCGACCGACGAGCAGGGCCGCGCCGCGCAGGTCCGCCTCGTCATGGACGCCGGCGCCATCAAGGACGACCAGACCCTGGCCTACACCTGGGCCAGTGGCAACGAGGTCTCCTGGAGCCTGGTCAAGTCCCAGATGCTGCGCTCCCTGGACGGCTCCTACCTCCTGAAGCCGGCCGGCCAGGACGCCACCGAGGTCACCTACCGGCTCACGGTCGACGTCAAGATCCCCATGCTCGGCATGATCAAGCGCAAGGCGGAGAAGGTCATCATCGACCGGGCGCTGGCGGGCCTGAAGAAGAGGGTGGAGTCGGGGGAGCAGTAGTCGCCCCGGTCCGCGACCCGCGCACGACGGTAGCGTTCACCCTCATGCGCACCATCCTGATCACGGGCCCCGGCGGCAGCGGTCGTACCACGATCGCCGCCGCCACCGCACTGCGCGCCGCCCGCGAGGGCACCCGCACCCTCCTGCTGAGCGCCGACCGCACCGACACCCCCGGCGCGGCCCTGGGGTGCGCGACAGGACCGGCCCCGACGGAAGCCGCGCCGAACCTCACCGCCTGGCGCCCCGACGCGGTCGACCGGTTCCGCGCGGACCTCACCGCCTTCCAGACCCGCGCGGCGGGCGTCCTGGACCTGCTCGGCGCCTCCCGCCTGGACGCCGAGGAGGTCACCCCGCTGCCTGGCGCCGAGGAGCTGTCCTTCCTGCGCGCGCTGCGGGACGCCGCCCTCTGCGAGCGCTACGACCTCCTCGTCGTGGACCTCCCGCCCCTCCCGCAGGCCCTGGCCCTGCTCGCCCTGCCCGAGGAACTGCGCCGCTATCTGCGCCGTCTGCTCCCGCCCGAGCGGCAGGCGGCCCGCGCCCTGCGTCCGGTCCTCGGCCGGCTGGCCGGTGTGCCGATGCCCGCCGACTGGCTGTACGAGACGGCCGGGCGCTGGGACGTCGAACTCGCCGCCGTCGAGGCCGTCCTCACCGACCGCCGCACCTCCGTCCGGCTGGTCGCCGAGCCCGGCCCGGCCGGCGCCGACGCCGTCCGCGCCGCCGGCCTCGGCCTCGCCCTGCGCGGCCTGCGCACCGAGGCCCTGATCGCCAACCGGGCCCTGCCCGAGACCGCGCCGGACAGCTGGCTCGCGGGCCTCCTCGCCCAGCAGCGCAAGGCCCTCGCCGACTGGCAGGAGCTGCCGTACGACGTCCACCCCGTCGCCCACCTGGGCCGCGACCCGCACGGCGACGACGACCTCGCCGCCCTCGCCACCCCCTGCGTCAACCCGTCGCCCGACCCGGTCGGGTGGCCCGTCACCGACCGGATCGCCGAGGACGGCGTCCTGGTCTGGCACATCCCGCTGCCCGGCGCGATACGGGACGAGCTGGACCTCATCCGGCGCGGCGACGAACTCGTGATCACCGTGGGCCCGTTCCGCCGGATCGCTCCGCTGCCCTCCGCCCTGCGCCGCTGCACCGTCGCCGGAGCCGGCCTGCGCGAGGGCGAGCTGCGCATCCGGTTCGCCCCGGACCCCGACCTGTGGCCCGCCGCCGGACGGTGAACGGGTACGCCCGTTCGGGTAACGTCGTACAGGCGAACCGCAGTCACAGGAGTCCGCCATGAGCGAAGAGCGTCCCGAGCGCACCGCATCCGACGCGTACGAGGACTCGTACGAGGAAGAGGGCCGGGCGACCGACGCCGACGCGTGGGCCACGGCCTGCGCCGAGGACCTCGCCGCCGAGAAGGCCCGCCGCCGCGCCGAGCACGGCCCGCAGCCGGGCTCGGCCGCCGAGGAACTGAAGAAGTTCGTGGACACGGTGGCCGACAAGCTGTCCGGCCTCCAGTCACCCCTCCTCGGCGGCCTCGCCGCCCAGCAGGTCGTACGGCAGGTCGTCCAGCAGGCCAAGGCCGCGGTCGAGCCCGTCATAGAGCGCAACCCGGACGTCTTCGACCACCTGGCCGCGGCCGGCGGCGAGCTGCTGGCTGCCTATCGCTCCGCCGTCCAGGCCCAGGAACGACGCTGGACCGCCGGCCCGCCCGACGATCCGACGGCCGGCCGCCCGAAGGATCCGAAGGACCGCGGAGACCGGGGCGAGGGCACTGGTCCGGGGGAGCGCATCGACCTGGACTGAAGCGCTCCCACGAAAGGGCCTCGGGTACGGTTGGCCGTAGCGGGGCTCGACCGAAACTGAGGGATTCATGGGACTCACCATCGGCGTCGACATCGGCGGCACCAAGATCGCGGCCGGCGTGGTCGACGAGGAAGGCAACATCCTCTCGACCTTCAAGGTGCCGACCCCCACCACGCCCGAGGCCATCGTGGACGCCATCGCCTCGGCGGTGGAGGGCGCGCGCGCCGGACACGAGATCGTCGGCGTGGGCATCGGTGCGGCCGGTTACGTGAACCGGCAGCGCTCGACGGTGTACTTCGCGCCGAACATCGACTGGCGCCAGGAGCCGCTGAAGGAGAAGGTCGAGGCCCGCGTGGGCCTCCCGGTCGTGGTCGAGAACGACGCCAACGCCGCCGCCTGGGGCGAGTACAGGTTCGGCGCCGGCAAGGGCCACCGCAACGTCATCTGCATCACGCTCGGCACCGGCCTCGGCGGCGGCATCATCATCGGCAACAAGCTGCGCCGCGGGCACTTCGGCGTGGCCGCCGAGTTCGGCCACATCCGGATGGTCCCGGACGGCCTGCTGTGCGGCTGCGGCTCGCAGGGCTGCTGGGAGCAGTACGCCTCGGGCCGTGCTCTGGTCCGCTACGCCAAGCAGCGCGCCAACGCCACCCCCGAGCACGCCGAGCTGCTGCTCTCGCTCGGCGACGGCACCCCCGACGGCATCGAGGGCAAGCACATCTCCATGGCCGCCCGCCAGGGCGACCCGGTGGCCGTCGACTCCTACCGCGAGCTGGCCCGCTGGGCCGGCGCGGGCCTGGCCGACCTCGCCTCCCTCTTCGACCCGTCCGCGTTCATCGTCGGCGGCGGCCTCTCCGACGAGGGTGAACTGGTCCTCGACCCGATCCGCAAGTCGTACAAGCGCTGGCTGGTGGGCGGCAACTGGCGCCCGGTGGCCGACGTGATCGCGGCCCAGCTGGGCAACAAGGCGGGCATGGTGGGCGCGGCGGACCTGGCCCGGGAGCCCGACCCGATCATGTAAGAGACCTCAGCTTTCCAGGGGCGCGGGGCTGTAGCGATGTGCGACTCCGCCACGTGGGCACGACCAGCCACGACGAGGCGGTAGTCACACACGAACCCCGCGCCCCGAGCTGTTGGGCGTACATTGATCCATATGGAGCTGCTCCCCAACTCCCGCACGGAGCCCGACGGTTCACCCATCCTCCGCGTCCTGAGCTACAACATCCGCTCGATGCGCGACGACACCGCCGCCCTCGCCAGAGTGATCACCGCCTGCGCCCCGGACCTGGTCCTCGTCCAGGAGGCCCCCCGCTTCTTCCGCTGGCGCAAAAAGCTCGCCCGCCTCGCCGCGGCCTCCGGCCAGGTCATCCTCACCGGCGGTGCCACGGCGGCCGGCCCGGCGATCCTCTGCTCGCTGCGGGCCACCGTGGAACGGACGCAAGACGTCCTCCTGCCACTCACCCCCGGCCAGCACAGGCGTGGCCTGGCCACGGCAGTGGTCCGGTTCGGCGGCGTCCGCGTCGGCGTGCTCAGCTGCCATCTGAGCCTGCGGAAGGACGAGCGCCGCGATCAGGCCGCCCTGCTCCTCGACCGCCTCGCCGGTATGGGGGTGGAGCACGCCATCGCCGGCGGCGACCTCAACGAAGGCCCCGACGGCCCCGCCTTCCGCCTGCTCTCGGGCGCCCTGCAGGACTGCCGGGCGGTGGCCCCCTGGGGCGGCGAGGAGACCTGGCGGTACAGCCAGCCCCACCGCCGCATCGACGCCGTCTTCGCCACGAAGGGCGTCGAGGTGCTCGGCTGCGGGGTGCCCCTGGACCAGCCGGGCGTCACCCGGGCCGACCTGGTCGCGGCCACGGACCACCTCCCGGTCCTCGCCGCCGTCAGGATCCCGGCCGCTTGAACCCCGAGGTGGGCCCCGCCAGGAGAGCCGCCTCGCCCACGGCGTGCCGAACGCCGAGCACCCCCCACCGCCGGTCGACGAGCGCACTGTGTTCCACCCCGGACCGGAACCTGATGCCCCGGACCACCCGGCGGCGGAGACCGGCTTCCTTCCCGGCGCCGACGACGAGTACGTCATCACCGAGGGCGGGTCTGCAGGGCCAACGGGGCTGTTCCTCCCGGGCGGTGGACGGCACGATCACGGGAGTCGACCTGGCCGGGTGCCCCTTCGGCCGGGCCCGGCCGCCGTACGCGGCGCCGCCGGGGCAGGTGCCCGCACTCAGGTGCCCGCACCGCCCGGCCGCAGCCCCTCCAGCGGCGCCCGCGGCCGGGGAAACGGCTGCGCCGACCGCCGACTGCGCCGCTTTCGCGAGTGCCTCCTCCAAGCGCCGCTCCGCGTCCTCGCCGGCCCGCCGCGGTCTCCGCGTCAGGGACGCCGTGGCCGACGCGCCGAGCGCAGGGCCGAAGACGCAGGTGAGCACCGCGACGGCCGCCCGGTCCGCCTCGTTGGCCGAGGACCCGGTGGTCCCGAACACGCCGGGCAGCCGGTCGGCGTAGCGCGCCTTGCCGGTGCGGTGCCGCGCCGGTCGTCCCCGTCGAGCGGCGGCAGTTCGGCCTCGTGCCACACCCGGTCGGCGGCCCGGCAGCACGAGGTCGTCCCTGTTCTTCACGTGCCAGTACACGGCGGTCGCCGCGGCCCCGAGCCGCCGGCCCGGGCCGCGCATGTCCAGCCCGTCGAGCCCCTCGCCGTCCAGGAGCTGCACGGCGGTCCGGACGGTCCGTTCCGGGGCGAGCGTGTCGCGCGGCACGGGCCCAGGACAGGTGACCCGTCCGGGACCTCTACGAAAAGTCCAGGACGGGTGCGGGCCGGGCCTCAGACCACCGCGCCCCGGCCCGGGTCACCGTCCTCGTCGTCGTCCGTGCGCATCCGCATCACCAGCGTCGCGAAGCCGCCGAGGAAGCCGCCGATGCCCAGGGTGGTCAGCCACCACGTCATGTCCCAGCCGAGCAGCACCGCCAGCAGGAGCAGCAGCGGGCCGCCGACCACGCCCAGCCAGGCGAACTTGGCGGTGGTGTCCGCCATCGGCAGCGGAGGCGGCTCCGGCGGGACGAAGTGGCCCTCGTCGTCCTCGTCGAAGTCGCCCTCGGCGGGCTCCGGCGCCGTGTAGTCGCGCGGGCCGGTGCTGACACCGGGCGCGAAGGAGACCGAGCTGCCCAGCGGCCGGACGGGCGGCGCACCGGCGGAGTCGTCCCTGCCGCTCCCGGTCTCCTCGGCGGTGTCCTTCGCCGTCTCCTGCCCGGCGTCCTCCTCCGGCAGCGCGAGATCCTCCACCGGCTTGAAGGGCTTCGCGCCCGGAGGGTCCGGCGGCTCCTCGCCGTACCCGGCGACGATGGCCCGCCAGACGGCTTCCTCGTCGATGGGTACCCCCTGCTCGTCCGGCTCGCGACCCTCGCGGTCCGAGTCGTGCTCAGCCAACTGCGGCCGTCCCTTCCTTGCCGTCCTTGCCGACACCGGTTGCGAGCCGGCCGATGAAGGCGAGACTCTCCTCGAAGATCCGGTCCGCATCCTTGTCCAACGTCGCCACGTGGTAGCTGTGTTCCAGCACGACCTCGGTCACGTCCGTGGACGACACCCGGCTCAGCACCCGGGCCGAGTCGACGGGCGGGACGACATGGTCCTGCGCGCTGCGCAGCAGCAGCAACGGCTGGGTGACCTGGGGCAGCTCGCCGTCCAGCCGGCGCAGGAACACCCGCAGCGAGTGCGCCGCGTGCAGCGGCACCCGGTCGTAGCCCAGCTCCGCCGCGGTCTCCTTCGCGATGTCGCTGGCGATGCCCTTCGTCGTCCGCACGAGATGCCGGGCCACCGGAAGGGCGTACGCCGACAGGCCGTGCACCTTGTTCGCCGGGTTGACGACCACCGCGCCCGCGACCCGCGCGCCGTGCCGGGCCGCGAGCCTGAGGGCCAGCGCGCCGCCCATCGACAGGCCCGCGACGAACACCCGGGAACAGCGCTCGGAGAGCAGGCGCACCTCGCGGTCCACCTCCGCGTACCAGTCCTGCCAGCCCGTGACCTGCATGTCCTCCCAGCGGGTGCCGTGGCCGGGCAGCAGCGGAAGCGACACGGTCAGGCCGTGGGCCGCGTGGTGCTCCGCCCAGGGGCGCAGCGACTGGGGCGAGCCGGTGAAGCCGTGGCAGAGGAGGACCCCCACCTCCCCGCCCTCGTGGCGGTACGGCTCGGCTCCGGGGAGAACCGGCACCTCGACTCTCCTGTCCCTTGAGAAGGCCTCGCACGGCCCGGAGGCCGGCAAAGGCGTGAGGAAAAGCGCGGATGTGCTTCACCGTACGCGACCGCACTGACACCGACCAGGGTCGTCGGGCCCTTTGACGGTCCTCCGGGTTAAGGTCTGTTCGACGGAAACGGGAGGCACACGGGTGTTGTACGGCACGATGAAGGTCGCCATCGGGGGGCCGCTGAAGGTCGCCTTCAGGCCCTGGGTGGAAGGCCTGGAGAACGTACCGGCCGAAGGGGCAGCCATCCTGGCGAGCAATCACCTGTCCTTCTCGGACTCGTTCTTCCTGCCCGCGGTCCTGGACCGCAAGGTCACCTTCATCGCGAAGGCGGAGTACTTCACCACCCCCGGGGTCAAGGGCCGGCTCACAGCCGCCTTCTTCAAGGGCGTCGGACAGCTCCCGGTGGACCGTTCCGGGGCGCGCGGCGCCGGCGAGGCCGCGATCAAGAGCGGCATAGAGGTGCTGGAGCGCGGCGAGTTGTTCGGCATCTACCCCGAGGGCACCCGCTCGCCCGACGGCCGGCTCTACCGGGGCAAGCCCGGCGGCCTCGCGCGCGTGGCGCTCGCCACCGGCGCGCCGGTCATCCCGGTCGCGATGATCGACACGGAGAAGATCCAGCCGCCCGGCCAGGTGATGCCGAAGCTGATGCGGCCCGGCATCCGGATCGGCAAGCCACTGGACTTCAGCCGCTACGCCGGCATGGAGCACGACCGCTTCGTCCTGCGCGCCCTGACCGACGAGGTCATGTACGAGATCATGAAGCTCTCCGGCCAGGAGTACGTCGACATGTACGCGACCGCGGCCAAGCGGCAGATCGCGGAGGCGGCGAAGGCGGCCAAGGAGGCCAAGGAAGCGGAGAAGAAGGCGGCGGCGCAGGCCTGACCCCGGGGGACCGGGACAGCCGGAGAAATCAGGGGATTCGGGAAAGTCGGGGGAGATGCCCAAGCGCGAGCGTGTCATGCGGATGTCGGTCGAGCTGCCGCTGTGGCGCGCGCTCGCCGGTTACCGCGTCCTGACCATGCTGTACGCGATCGGCCTCGGCGTCACCAGGTACGACCTGTACGTACGCCCCTGGGTCGCCGTCTGCTACTTCGCCGTCCTGTTCGGCTGGACGCTCGCCACCCTGCAGCGCGTGCGCAACGCGGCGAGCTGCACCAAGCGCTTCCTCGCCACCGACCTGGTCATCGCCCTCGCCGGCGTCCTGCTCACCCCGCTCGCCGACAGCCACCAGCGGATCGCGGGCGGCCCCACGCTGCCGTCGATATGGACCGGCGGTGCGGTGCTGGCCTTCGCGATCAAGGGCGGCTGGCGCTGGGCCGCCGCCGCCTCCACGCCGGTCGCGCTGGCCAACCTGATCGAACGCGGCCATCCCGCGCGGGACACCGTGCACAGCCTGATCCTCGTCTGGGTGGCCTCCATCGCCGTCGGCTACGTCGTCGAGGTCGCCCGCGCCTCCGAGCGCACCCTCGCCCGCGCCCTGGAGATCGAGGCCGCCACGAGGGAGCGGGAGCGGCTCGCCCGGGACATCCACGACAGCGTGCTCCAGGTGCTGGCGATGGTGAAGCGCCGGGGCGCGGCCCTGGGCGGCGAGGCGGCCGAGCTGGGCCGGCTGGCCGGGGAGCAGGAGGTGGCCCTGCGCACGCTGGTCTCCGGCGGTCTGCTGCCGGTCTCCCGGATCTCGGAGGACGCCTCGGCCGGAGCCGTCGTCCGCGCGGTGGAGGAACCGGACGACGACGGTCCGGTCGATCTGCGTTCGCTGCTGGCGCCCTACGCGGGTGCCCGGGTGAGCCTGGCCGAGCCCGGTGCGCCGGTCGGACTGCCCCGGCCGGCCGCCCGCGACCTGGCCGCCGCGGTCGGCGCCGCCCTGGACAACGTACGCGAGCACGCGGGCGAGGACGCCCAGGCCTGGATCCTGGTCGAGGACGAGCCGGACGGGATCGTCGTGACCGTCCGGGACGACGGCCCCGGCATCCCCGAGGGCCGGCTCACCCAGGCCGAGGGCGAGGGCCGGCTCGGCGTCGCCCAGTCGATCCGCGGCCGGCTGCGCGACCTCGGCGGCAGCGCCGAACTCGTCTCCGTCCCCGGGCAGGGCACGGAAGTCGAGCTGAAGGTACCGAAGAGCGCCACGCGGGCGCGGGGGAAGGCGGAGCAGCGATGACACAGCAGCAGGACCCGATCCGGGTCATGGTGGTGGACGACCACCCCATGTGGCGCGACGCGGTCGCCCGGGACCTGGCCGAGTCCGGCTTCGACGTGGTCGCCACCGCCGGCGACGGCGAGCAGGCGGTCCGCCGGGCCAGGGCCGCGGCCCCCGACGTCCTCGTGCTGGACCTCAACCTGCCGGCCAAGCCCGGGGTCCAGGTGTGCAAGGAACTCGTGGGCCACAACCCGGCGTTGCGGGTCCTCGTCCTCTCCGCGAGCGGTGAGCACGCCGACGTCCTGGAGGCGGTCAAGTCCGGCGCGACCGGCTATCTGCTGAAGTCGGCCTCCACCGAGGAACTGCTGGACGCCGTGCGCCGTACCGCCGTCGGCGACCCGGTGTTCACGCCGGGCCTCGCCGGACTGGTCCTCGGCGAGTACCGCCGGCTGGCCTCCGAACCGGCCCCCGCCCCGGACGCCGACGAGCCCGGCGCACCCCGGCTGACGGACCGGGAGACGGAGGTGCTGCGCCTGGTCGCCAAGGGCCTGAGCTACAAGCAGATCGCCGAACGCCTCGTCATCTCCCACCGCACGGTCCAGAACCACGTCCAGAACACCCTCGGCAAGCTCCAGTTGCACAACCGCGTCGAACTGGTGCGGTACGCCATAGAGCGCGGCCTCGACGAGGAGTAGCCGAATACTCCGAAATCACCCATCCCGCCCCTCCCGTTGTGACCTGAGTCACCGTTAGCGTGACCGACTGTCAGGGAACCCCGGCGAAGGGACATTTCCATGCGGGTCGGAGTACTGACCGGAGGCGGCGACTGCCCCGGGCTCAACGCCGTCATCCGGGCCATCGTCCGCAAGGGCGTGCAGGAGTACGGCTATGACTTCGTCGGCTTCCGGGACGGCTGGCGAGGCCCCCTCGAGGGCGACACCGTCCGTCTCGGCATCCCCGCGGTGCGCGGCATCCTGCCCCGCGGCGGCACCATCCTCGGCTCCTCGCGCACCAACCCCCTCAAGGCGGAGAACGGCATCCGCCGGATCAAGGACAACCTGGCGAAACTGGACGTCCAGGCCCTCGTCGCGATCGGCGGCGAGGACACCCTGGGCGTCGCCGCGCGCCTGTCCGACGAGTACGGGGTGCCCTGCGTCGGGGTGCCCAAGACGATCGACAACGACCTGTCGGCCACCGACTACACCTTCGGCTTCGACACCGCCGTCAACATCGCCACCGAGGCCATCGACCGGCTGCACACCACCGCCGAGTCCCATATGCGGGTCCTGGTGGTGGAGGTGATGGGCCGGCACGCCGGCTGGATCGCCATCCACTCGGGACTGGCCGGTGGCGCCAACGTCATCCTCATCCCCGAGCAGCGCTTCGACGTCGAGCAGGTCTGTGCCTGGGTGACCTCCCGCTTCCGGGCGTCGTACGCGCCGATCGTGGTCGTCGCCGAGGGCGCCATGCCCAAGGACGGCGATGTCGTGCTCAAGGACGGCTCGCTGGACTCCTTCGGGCACGTCCGGCTCTCCGGGGTCGGCGAGTGGCTGGCCAAGGAGATCGAGCGGCGCACCGGCAAGGAGGCCCGGACCACGGTCCTCGGGCACGTGCAGCGCGGCGGCACGCCCAGCGCCTTCGACCGCTGGCTCGCCACCCGCTTCGGCCTGCACGCGATCGACTGCGTCCACGACCGCGACTTCGGCGCGATGGTCGCCCTGCGCGGCACGGACATCGTCCGCGTCCCGCTGGCCGAGGCCACGGCCAAGCTGAAGACGGTCGACCCGAAGCTGTACGAGGAGGTCGGGGTCTTCTTCGGCTGACCGGCGACCCGGGGCTGTGGGCCGTATATTTCGGCCCATAGCCCAGACAACCGGGAGCAGCCGGGAGTGACTGTGGACATCGTGGCCTTCGGTGTGCAGGCGGACGAGCGGCCGTTGATCGAGCGGGCCTTCCAGGGCCACCACGACGTGCGGTGCCTGGAGGTCTTCCTGACCGAGGACACCGCCCCGATCGCGGCCGGGCACGAGGCGATCTCCACCAGTGTCAACGCCGATCTCCACGCACCCGTCCTGCGGATCCTCGCGGCCGGCGGAACCCGGATGGTCGCCCAGCGCTCGACCGGCTACAACAACATCGACCTCGACGCCGCCGCGCGCCTCGGCATGACCGTGGCCCGGGTCTCGTACTACTCGCCGCACTCCGTCGCCGAGTTCGCCTGGACCCTGGCCATGGCCGTCAACCGCCGGATCGTGCGCGCCTCCACCCGTACGCGCGACTTCGACTTCCGGCTCGACGGACTGATGGGCCGTGACATGCACGGCCGTACCGTCGGCGTGCTCGGCACCGGCAAGATCGGCGAGGCGTTCACCCGGATCGCCCACGGCTACGGCATGCGCCTGCTCGGCTGGGACGTCGCCGAGAACCCCGCCTGCCGCCGGCTCGGCATGACGTACGTCCCGAAGGACCAGCTCCTCGCCGAGTCCGACCTGGTCAGCCTGCATGTCCCGCTGATGCCCGCGACCCAGCACCTGATCGACTCGGCCGCCCTGAAGGCGATGAAGGACGACGCGATCCTGGTCAACTCCAGCCGCGGCGGCCTCGTCGACACCGCGGCCCTCGTCGCCGAGCTGCGCGAGGGCCGCTTCGCGGGGGTCGGCCTGGACGTCTACGAGTCCGAGGCGGGCCTGTTCTTCCTCGACAAGTCCCTGGAGGCCATCGAGGACGACACCCTGGCCCGCCTGGTCACCTTCCCCCACGTCCTGGTCACCTCGCACCAGGCGTACTACACCGAGGACGCCGTCGGGCAGATCGTCGACGCCACGCTGCGCAACGTCCTGGACTACGCCGAGGGCCGCCGCTCGGAGAACGTTCTGGTACCGGTGAGCTGACCGATCAGCTCCCGCACGATCGCGGCCCCGTTCAGGCTGAGGACCGACTCCGGGTGGAACTGGACACCAGCGAAGCCCGGACCTCGCACGGCATGCACCTCGTCGTTCGCGGCCCGGCTCACCTCCACCCCGTGCGCGGCCAGCTCCCGGGCCGCCTCGTCGTCGCAGCGGGCGACGAAGCTGTTGTAGAAGCCGACGGTCTCGGCCTGCCCGAACAGGTCGACCGTGGTCTGCGCCCCCTGGTACGGCACCTCCTTGCGGACGACGTCCAGGCCCAGCTCGGCCGCGATCAGCTCATGGCCCAGACAGACCCCCAGCACCCCTTGCCGGTGCTCCCCGATCAGCGCGGCGGCCAGGTCCCGCAGGATCCGCATCTTCGGGTCCGCGAGGTCGCGGGGGTCGCCCGGGCCGGGGCCGAGCACCACCGGACCCTCGTGCGCGAGCACGGCCGCCCGCAGCCCCGGCTCGTCGTAGCGCCGTACGCTCACCTCCAGGCCGCCCGAGCGCAGCAGGTGTCCCAGCATCGCCGTGAACGTGTCCTCGCCGTCCACGACGAGGGCGTGCCCCTCGGCCGCCGGAAGCCGCTCCTGCATCCGCAGCCAGAACGGGGCGAGCGAGGAGCGCCGCCCGTCCAGCGCGGCCCGCACCCGCGGATCGTCGGCGAGCCGGGGCCGCTCCCGCTCCTCGCGCGGCCGGGCCGGCCGTACCCCGAGGGCCGCCAGCACGCCCGCCGCCTTCGCGTGCGTCTCCGCGACCTCGCTCGCCGGGTCCGAGCCGCGCACCAGCGTCGCCCCGACCGGGACGCGCAGCCGGCCGTCGGCGCTGATGTCGGCGGTGCGGATCAGGATGGGGGAGTCCAGGGTCTGCGCGCCCGCGGATCCTTCCCGCCCGTCGCCCGCGCACCGGCCGAGCAGCGCCAGCGCCCCGGCGTAGTAGCCCCGCCCGCCGGGCTCGTACCGCTCGATGACCCGGCACGCGTTCTGCACCGGCGAGCCGGTGACGGTCGCCGCGAACATGGTCTCCCGCAGTACCTCCCGCACGTCCAGCGAGGACTTTCCGCGCAGCTCGTACTCGGTGTGCGCGAGGTGGGCCATCTCCTTCAGCCGCGGTCCGACGACGACCCCGCCCATGTCGCCGACGGTGCACATCATCTTCAGCTCCTCGTCGACGACCATCGACAGCTCCTCGATCTCCTTGCCGTCGGCGAGGAAGTCCAGCAGGTGCTCCGGGGTCGGGCCTTCGGCCGGATAGCGGTAGGTGCCGCTGATCGGGTTCATGACGACCGTGCCGCCGGACATCCGCACGTGCACCTCGGGGCTCGCGCCCACCAGCGTCCGGTCCCCGGTGTGCACGACGAACGTCCAGTACGCGCCCCGCTCGCCCGCCAGCAGCCGCCGGAACAGCGCGAGCGCGTCGGCCCGGCCGAACCCGGGGATCTCGCCCTCGTACGTGCGCCGGATGACGAAGTTCGCTCCCTCGCCGCGGCCGATCTCCTCGGCCAGCACCCGCCCGACGATCCCGGCGTACTCCTCGTCCTCGACGTCGAACCCGCCGTCCTCGACCCGGACGGCGTGCGCCGGGAGCTGTTCCAGCGCCTCGGCGAGCGGGATCGTGTACGTCTCCTCGGGGGTGAGGACCAGCAGGGGGGTGCCGTCGTCGCGGATGTCGAACCCGCGCTCGCGGATCTGCCGGAACGGGATGAGCGCCAGGCCCTCGGCGGGCAGGTCGGCGAGCCGCTCGCGCGGGGTGACCGGGCCGAGCAGGACCTCCACCGTGCTCTCGTCGTGGCCGGGGGTACGGCGGCGGAGCAGGGCGAAGGGGCGGTCGTCGTGCAACAGGTCTGTCAGGTCCATGGTTCCTCTGCCGGGTAGGGGGAGGAACGACCTCGACAAACGCCGAAGGCCGCCCCTCGGGCGGCCTTCGCGAAGTCTTGAGTACGCGCAGTCAGCGGGCCGCCGGAGAAGCGGTCCACCACCAGTTCTGGTTCGAAAGCGCGAACATGCGAGGAACCCTACCGCACCCCCCGCCTGTCCACGGGGCAAACCGCGCGTCTCACCTTTCGAGCCAGAAACCATCGCACGCACCACGACCCCGTAATGTTTACGAGGTGACCGTGAACGCTAAGACCAGCGCGAGCGCTGGCAACACCTGGCGAGACCTGCCCGCGGCGCAGCAGCCCGAGTACCCCGACCTTGAGGCTCTGCGCGCAGTGATCGCGGACCTCGAGTCGTATCCGCCGCTCGTCTTCGCGGGCGAGTGCGACCAGCTGCGCGCCCGGATGGCGGCCGTCGCCAAGGGAGAGGCGTTCCTCCTCCAGGGCGGCGACTGCGCCGAGGCCTTCGACGCCGTGTCCGCGGACCACATCCGCAACAAAATCAAGACGCTGCTCCAGATGGGTGCCGTCCTGACCTACGCGGCCGCCGTGCCCGTGGTGAAGGTCGGCCGTATCGCGGGGCAGTACTCCAAGCCGCGCTCCAAGCCGACCGAGACCCGCGACGGCGTGACGCTCCCGACGTACCGGGGCGACTCCGTCAACGGCTTCGACTTCACCGAGGCGTCCCGCGTCCCGGACCCCGAGCGGCTGAAGCGCATGTACCACGCCTCGGCGTCCACGCTGAACCTGGTGCGCGCCTTCACCACCGGTGGCTACGCGGACCTGCGCCAGGTGCACGCCTGGAACCAGGACTTCGTGCGGACCTCCCCGTCGGGCCAGCGCTACGAGCAGCTCGCGCGGGAGATCGACAGCGCGCTGAACTTCATGCGGGCCTGTGGCACGGACCCGGAGGAGTTCAAGACCGTCGAGCTGTACTCCTCGCACGAGGCGCTCCTGCTGGACTACGAGTCCGCCCTGACCCGGGTCGACTCGCGCACCGGCAAGCTGTACGACGTCTCCGCGCACATGGTGTGGGTCGGTGAGCGCACCCGGCAGCTGGACCACGCGCACATCGAGTTCGCCTCGAAGATCAGGAACCCGATCGGCATCAAGCTCGGCCCGTCGACGACGGCCGAGGAGGCGCTGCGGTACGTCGACCGCCTCGACCCCGAGCGGGAGCCGGGCCGGCTGACCTTCATCGTCCGCATGGGCGCCGACAAGATCCGCGACAAGCTCCCCGAGCTGGTCGAGAAGGTCACGGCCTCGGGTGCGACGGTGGCCTGGGTGACCGACCCGATGCACGGCAACACCTTCGAGGCGGCCTCCGGGCACAAGACCCGCCGCTTCGACGACGTGCTGGACGAGGTCAAGGGCTTCTTCGAGGTCCACAAGGGCCTCGGCACCCACCCGGGCGGCATCCACGTGGAGCTGACCGGCGACGACGTCACCGAGTGCGTGGGCGGCGGCGACGAGATCTTCGTCGACGACCTCCACCAGCGCTACGAGACGGCCTGTGACCCGCGGCTGAACCGCAGCCAGTCGCTCGACCTGGCCTTCCTCGTGGCCGAGATGTACCGGGACCAGTAAGCACCCGGTCGGCTGTCTCTGGGGCGCGGATCACACAGGATCCGCGCCCCTCGCACTTTTGCGGGCCCCGAAGGATGGGTAAGGTTAGGTTTGCCTCACCGGAAAACGGCACGGGGTACGGCAGTGATCCCGTAGGGAGGTGAATCCGCGTGTACGTCTGCAGCTGCTTCGGCATCACCGAGGACCAGGTCAAGCAGCACGCGGAGGGCGGCGCCTGCACCCCCCGCCAGATAGCCTCCGCGTGCAAGGCGGGCACGGACTGCGGTTCGTGCGTCCGCCGCATCCAGGCCCTCCTCGGCCGTGGCGCCTGCCCCCGTCGTGAGCTGGCCGACCAGGGCAAGCCGGTGCTGACCGAGCTTCCGGCGGCACCCGGCATCGCGGAAGCCGCCTAGCTCTCCGGCTGCTCGATGAGCTGGCTGATGTAGAGCGCCTCGCCGAGCTTCTCCACCAGCTCCAGCTGGGTGTCGAGGTAGTCGATGTGGTGCTCCTCGTCGGCGAGGATGTCCTCGAAGATGTTCGCGGACGTGATGTCGCCCTTCTCGCGCATCACCTTGATGCCCCGCTTGAGCCGGTCGATCGCCTCCACCTCGATCTGCCGGTCCGCCTCGAACATCTCCTTCACGGTCTGTCCGACGCGGACGTGGAAGAGCCGCTGGTAGTTGGGCAGCCCCTCCAGGAACAGGATCCGGTCGGTGAGCGTCTCGGCGTGCTTCATCTCGTCGAACGACTCGTGCCGCGTGTATTTGGCGAGCTTGTACCAGCCGAAGTTCTCCTGCATCTTCGCGTGCAGGAAGTACTGGTTGATCGCGGTCAGCTCGCCGGTGAGCTGCTCGTTGAGAAATTCGATGACCTCGGGGTCGCCCTGCATCGCAGCGGCTCCTTCCACGGGGAAGCGGGGGGTGTGCGGCGGCATGATTGCACCGGTGACGAAGATCGTCCAGTAAGTGGATACTTAGTAAGTTCGCCCTGACTTGATGCCGCTTGTCCGGTTCATGGGGAGTGGTGAACGGGTGGTCAAGGGCACTGCCCGAGGTCTGTCAGGATGGATACATGGGTCATCCGGTGGAGCGAGCGTCTGGAGCGGCGGCAGCGGCCGAGCTTCCGCCGGGTCAGCGGCTCCAGCGTGGCTGGCCGGTCACGCACTACGGGCCCGTACCGAAGTTCCGCCCCGAGCGCTGGGAGTTCCGGGTCTTCGGCGCCACCGCCGACGGCGACAAGCACACCTGGGGCCACGAGGAGTTCACGGCGCTGCCGTACACCACCGTGGTGGCCGATCTGCACTGCGTGACGAAGTTCAGCATGACCGGTTCGGAGTGGGGCGGGATCCCGGCCCGGACCCTCCTCGAGCTGGCCCCGCCGGCCCCGGACGTCACCCATGTGATGGTCTGGGCGGAGTACGGCTTCAGCTCGAACCTCCGCCTGGCGGACTTCGCCTCCGACCGCGCGATCTTCGCCACCCACAAGGACGGCGAACTCCTCACCGCCGAGCACGGCTTCCCGGTCCGCCTGATCGTGCCCCACCTGTACGCCTGGAAGGGCCCCAAGTGGGTCCGCGGCGTGGAGTACATGACCGCCGACCGCCGCGGCTTCTGGGAGGAACGCGGCTACCACAACGTCGGTGACCCCTGGAAGGAACAGCGCTATTCCTACCAGGAGGGCCCGGGGGACGGGCCCGAACTGTGACGGCCGGTTCCGGCGCCCTCAGCCGTCCCTGAGCTTCTTCAGCCGCTCCACGTCCGCCGCGTGCCCCTCCGTGCCGCCCGGCGTCTCGATGACCAGCGGGACGCCCTCGGTCGCAGGGTGGGTCATCAGCGCGCGGAACGGGTCCTCGCCGATGTGGCCGGCGCCGATGTTCTCGTGCCGGTCCTTGTGCGCGCCGACCACGTCCTTGGAGTCGTTGGCGTGGATCAGCTTCAGCCGCCCCTCGCCGACGGTGTCCACCAGCAGGTCCAGCGTCTGGTGCATACCGCTGGGCCCGGTCAGATCGTGCCCGGCGGCGAAGATGTGACAGGTGTCCAGGCAGACGCCCAGCTTCGGATGGGCCTCCAGCGCCTCGAAGTACGGCCCGAAGTCCCAGGTCCGGGAACAGAGGGAGGCGCCCTGTCCGGCCGTCGACTCGAGGAGCAGGAACGGGTCGTCGTCGTGGGTCAGCTCGTCCAGCAGCGGCAGCATGCGCTCGCGTACCTGCCGCAGCGCCACGGCCCGCTCCCGCCCGCCCGTCGCGCTGCCCGTGTGCACGACGACACCCAGCGCGCCGATCTCCCGCCCGCGCCGCAGCGAATGCCGCAGCGACTCGACCGACCGCTCCACGGTCGCCTCGGTGTGGGAGCCGAAATTGATCAGATAGGGGGCGTGGACGTACGCCGGGATCGACTCCTCGGCGCAGCTCTCACGGAACGCCTCGTCCTGCCGGGGGTTTCCGGCGGGCGTGGCCCAGCCGCGCGGGTTGGCCACGAAGACCTGCACGGTCTCCGCCTTCAGCGTGCGGGCGTACGACAGCCCCACGGAGTGCAGGCCACCGGCCACGGGGACGTGGCCGCCGACGGGATTGCGGGGGAGGGCCGACGAGCGGGGCGGCTGGAGGGAGGACTGATCGGGACTCACCCGTTCAGGGTGTCATGTCAGCCCCGGCCGCCGGACCACGCTCCCCGGTGACCCCGGTCACCGGATGGTGATCGTGATCGTCGAGCCCTTGGGCGCGGTGTCGCCGCCCTTCACCGACTGCTTCTTCACGGTGTCGCCGAACAGCCCGAGCAGTCCGCGGTCCTCGCTCACCTTGAAGCCGGCGCCCTCCAGCGCCGTATGCGCGTCGGAGACGCTGTCGCCGGTCACGTCCGGCACCTCGACCATCTGCGGGCCCTTGGACAGCGTGAGCGTCACCGTGTCGCCCTTGGCGGCCTGGCTGCCGTCGCCCGGGCTCTGCTGGGCCACCTTGCCCTTGTCGTACTCGGAGTTGACCCGGTCGGGGGCGATCACCACCTTCAGCCCGGCGTCCGTCAGCGTCTGCCTGGCATCCGCCGGATCGTCACCGGTGACGTCCGGGACGTCGACCGGGCTGCCCTTGCTGACGGTCAGCGCGATCGCCGAGCCGGCGTGCCGCTTGGTACCCGCCTGCGGGGTCGTGCCGATCACGGAGCCCTCGGGGACGCCGTCGCTGAACTCCCGGGTGACCATGCCCGGCTCCAGCCCGTCCGCCTTCAGCCGCGTCCGCGCCTCGGCCAGCGGCCGGCCCGTCACATCCGGCACGTTCACCGTCTCCGGACCCAGCGACACGGTCAGCGTCACCGCGTCATGGCCGCGGATCCGGCTGCCGGGCGCCGGGTCGGTGCCGATGACCGTGCCGCGCTGGACGGCGTCGTTGTACTCGCGCTTGACCTGCCCGACATCGAGCCCGGCCGCTCTGAGCCGCTCCCGCGCCTGCACCTCGGTCTTCGACAGCAGCGGCGGGACCTTCGTGAACTGGCCGGAGTTGATGTACCAGACCCCCGCGCCCGCACCGAATATCACCAGCACGGCGGCGATCACGGTCAGCAGCAGCCGCTTCGGCCGACGGCGCGGCGGCACCGGCGGGGCCTGGAGCCGGCTGGTGTGCTGGACACCGCCTGCGATCTGCTCCTCCTCGTTGACGGGCAGCGGGCGGGGCACGGTCAGCGAGCGCGGGATCACGCTCGTACGGTCCCCGGCGTTGTCGTGCTCCGCGGACAGTGCCTGCGGCGGCAACGCGTCCAGCTGCCCGGCGCTCAGCCCCTGGCGCGCCTCACGCACCCGGGCGAGCAGCGCCACGGCGTCCTGCGGCCGGACCTCCGGGATGCGCGCGGTGGCCGCCGCGACCAGCTCGTCCAGCGCGGACGCCAGCCCCGGCACCAGCGCCGAGGGCGGCGGCACGTCCTGGTGGATGTGCTGGTAGAGCACCTGCGCGGGGGAGTCCCCGGAGTGCGGCTTGCCGCCCGTCAGCATCTCGTAGAGCACGACACCGCACGCGTACACGTCGACGCGCGGCTCGGCGGTGCCCTGCTCGATCTGCTCGGGCGCGAGATACGACACGGTCCCCAGCACGGCACCCGTCGTGCTGGTCACGGTGTCCACCGAGCGCACCAGGCCGAAGTCGGCGACCTTGACCCGCCCGTCGTCGCCTATCAGCACGTTCTCGGGCTTCATGTCCCGGTGCACGAAGCCGGCCCGGTGCGCGGCACCGAGCGCGGCCAGCACCGGCTCCAGGATGTCCAGCGCGGCCCGCGGCTGCAGCGCGCCCCGCTCGCGCAGCACGTCCCGCAGGGTGCACCCGGCGACGTACTCCATCGCCAGGTACACGTACGACCCGTCGGCGCCCTGGTCGAAGACCTGGACGACGTTGGGGTGGGCGAGCCGGGCGACGGACTTCGCCTCCCGGATGAACCGCTCGACGAAGGATCCGTCGGCCGCGAGCGCCGGGTGCATCACCTTCAGCGCGAGGACGCGGTCCAGCCGGGTGTCCAGGGCCCGGTAGACCGTGGCCATCCCGCCTACGGCGATCCGCGCGTCGACGCGATAGCGGCCGTCGAGCACCTGCCCGACGAGGGGATCCTGAAGGGTCGTATCCACGCAGGGGAGTCTACGAGGGAGGACCGACAGAGCCGCACACTGCGCTGTTCGGGGGACGGAATGCAGCCGAGCTGTGACGGTTGTGCGCCCCGCGGGCTAGAAGGCGGGGCGCTCGGGGTCCAGGCGTGCACGTCCCTCCGCCGGCGAGGAGGCCTCCGCGAAGTGCCGGCGCGGGATCCGCCCCGCCAGCCGGGCCAGCCGGCCCGCCTCCGTCGCATGCCGCATCGCCGCCGCCATCAGCTCCGGCTCCTGCGCCCGGGTCACGGCGGAGGCGAGCATCACCCCCGCGCACCCCAGCTCCATCGCCAACGCCACGTCGGACGCCGTACCGGCCCCCGCGTCCAGGATCACCGGCACGCGTGCGTGCTCGACGATCAGCTGGAAGTTGTGCGGGTTGCGGATCCCGAGCCCGGACCCGATCGGCGACCCCAGCGGCATCACCGCCGCGCACCCGGCGTCCTCCAGCTTCCGCGCGAGCACCGGATCGTCGTTCGTGTACGGCAGCACCGTGAACCCGTCGTCCACCAGCGTCTCCGCCGCTTCCAGCAGCTCCACCGGATCCGGCAGCAGCGTCCGCTCGTCGGCGATGACCTCCAGCTTGACCAGGTCCGTGCCCAGCGCCTCCCGGGCCAGCCGCGCGGTCAGCACCGCCTCCCCGGCGGTGAAGCAGCCCGCCGTGTTCGGCAGCACGCGGATGCCCAGCTTCTTCAGCACCGACAGCACCGAGCCGTGCACGGAGGGGTCCACCCGCCGCATCGCGACCGTCGTCAGCTCCGTGCCGGAGGCGACCAGCGCCCGCTCCAGCACCTCCAGGCTGGGCGCACCGCCCGTCCCCATGATCAGCCGCGACGAGTACGTCGTACCCCCGAGGACCAAGGAATCGTCGGCCATGGCTCAGCCTCCCTGCACAGCGGTGAGGATTTCCACGCGATCGCCCTCGCCGAGCGGTGTGCTCGCCCACTGCGCGCGCGGGACGACGGTCTCGTTGACGGCCGCGGCCACCCCGGAGGGCGCGGCGGCCAGGGAGCGTACGACGGAGTCGAGCGCGGTGCCCGCGGCGACGTCCCGGCGCTCGCCGTTGACGGAGATCGAGATGTCGACAGAGGTACTCATGCGGGCTGCTCCTGGAGGACGGCGCCAAAGCGCTGCGGCGTGAACGGACGGGCCTCTTCCGGCAGTTCGCCGCCGGTCAGCAGTTGCGCCAGCACATCGCCGGTGACCGGCGTGAGCAGCACCCCGTTGCGATAGTGCCCGGTGGCCAGCAGCAGCCCGTCGAGCCCGGACGGCCCGAGCAGCGGCGCGTTGTCGGGCGAGCCGGGGCGCAGCCCGGCACGGGTCTCGACGAGCGGCAGCTCGGTGATGCCGGGCACCAGCTCATGGGCGTCGCGCAGCAGCTCGTACACGCCGCCCGCCGTCACCGTCGTGTCCCAGCCCAGTTCCTCGCTGGTGGCGCCGACGACCAGTTCGCCGTTCTCGCGGGGCACCAGGTAGACGTGGCCGCCGCGGACGACGGCCCGCACGGTACGGCTCAGGAACGGCGCGTACGCGCGCGGTACGGTCAGCCGCAGCACCTGGCCCTTGACCGGCCGCACCGGCGGCAGCAGCGCCTCGGGCAACCCCGCGAGCCGCCCGCTCAGGCTTCCGGCCGCGAGGACCACCTGCCCGGCGCGCAGCTCGGTGCCGTCGGCCGTGGTGACCCCGGCGGCCCGGCCCCCCACGACGTCCAGTCGCTCGGCCCACGCGCGGTGGAACACCACTGCGGACCGTTCGCACGCGACCACGAGGGCCGCCGCGAGCCGCCGCGGGTCGATCTGGTGGTCGCCGTCGACCCGCAGCCCGCCGCGCACCCCGGGCGCCAGCATCGGCTCCAGGCGCCGGCACTCCCGCCCGGACAGCCACTGCGACTCCAGCCCAGAGCGCCGCTGGAGGGCGTGCAGCTCGCGCAGATGGGCGCGGTCGTCGGCGTCGAGCGCGACCTGGAGGGTGCCGCAACGGCGGTAGCCGAGGTCGTGGCCGGTCAGCTCGGTCAGCTCGGCCGCGAAGGCCGGATAGCGGCGGGCCGACCTCAGGTTCAGGGCGAGCAGCGTCTCCTCGCCGTAGTGCAGTTCGGTGACCGCGGCCAGCATCCCGGCCGCGACCTGCGCGGCCCCGCCGCCGGGCTCGGGGTCCACGACGGCCGTGGCGAGCCCGCGCTGCGCCGCGCGCCAGGCGGTGACCAGGCCGATGATTCCGCCCCCGATGACGAGGACGTCGGGCGTACGTGACGACATGGGCGTCCAGCCCCTCCCTTCGCCGGCATGACCCGGATCAGGTTCGTACGGTCGGAGGCCGCCAGCCTCCCTCTCAGCCCGGTGCGTCCGGGCTCCCGCGAGTGCGTGTACGGCAGCCACCCTAGCCCGCCGCGCCCGTCACCCGTAAGAGAGCCCCCGCGCGCGGGGAGTTCTTCAGGGGGTGTGGAGCAGGTCACCGAGCACGCCCCCTGACTGACCGTCCGTCACGTGTCTATGGTGATCAGGTGAGCGAGCACACAGCCCAGGAGGGCACGTCACAGGGGCGGCGCGTGGTCGTCGTCGGCGCGGGCATGGCCGGAGTGCAGACCGCGGTCGCCCTGCGGGAACAGGGCTTCAAGGGCACCGTCACCGTGATCGGCGCCGAGCCGCACCAGCCGTACGACCGGCCGCCGCTGTCGAAGGCCGTGCTGCTGGGCAAGGCCGAGGGCTCCGCCTTCGACGTGGACTTCGAGTCGCTCGACGTCGAGCTGCGGCTCGGCCGCGAGGTGCTGGGCGTGCGCCCGGCCGAGCACGAGCTGGACACCGAGGCGGGCCCGGTGCCGTACGACGTCCTGGTCCTCGCCACCGGTGCCGAGCCGATCGTGCTGCCGGGCACCGAGGGTGTGCCGGGCGTGCATCTGCTGCGCACCCTGGACGACGCCGAGCGGCTGCGGCCGGTGCTCGCCCGGCAGCACGAGATCGTGGTCGTCGGCGCGGGCTGGATCGGCGCCGAGTTCACCACGGCCGCGCGCGAGGCGGGCTGCGCGGTCACCGTCGTCGAGGCCGCCGACCGGCCGCTCGCGGGCGCCCTGCCCGCCGAGGTCGCGGCGCCGATGACCGCCTGGTACGCCGACGCCGGTGCCGAGTTGCGCACACACGCGCGCGTGGAGCGCGTCGAGCCCGGCGCGGTGGTGCTCTCCGACGGCACGCGGCTGCCCGCGGGCGCCGTCGTCGTCGGTATCGGCGCCCGCCCCGCCACCGGCTGGCTGGCCGGCTCCGGCATCGAGCTGGGCACGCACGGCGAGGTCGTGGCCGACGCCCACCTGCGCACGTCCGTCGAGGACGTGTACGCCGTCGGCGACTGCGCCTCCTTCCCCTCGGCCCGCTACGGCGAACGGCTGCTCGTCCACCACTGGGACAACGCCCTGCAGGGCCCGCGCACGGTCGCCGCCCACATCCTCGGCGACACCTCGCTGGTCTACGACCCGGTGCCGTACTTCTGGTCCGAGCAGTTCGGCCGCTTCGTGCAGTACGCGGGGCATCACGCGGCGGCCGACCGCCTGGTGTGGCGCGGCGATCCGGCGGGTCCCGCGTGGACGGTGTGCTGGCTGCGCGAGGACCGGCTGGTGGCCCTGCTCGCGGTGGGCCGCCCGCGTGATCTGGCCCAGGGCCGCCGGCTGATCGAGGCGGGCCGCGGCATGGACGCCGGGGCCCTGGCCGACCCGGCCCGCCCACTGAAGGACGCGACCGTTCCCTAAGTCGTTCTCCCGGGTGGACCCGCCCGGTTTCCCACTGTCAGTGGGGGATGGCAGGCTTGTTCCGTGACCGAGATTGACGCAAAGATTGATGCTCTCGTCCCCGCCTGGCTCACCCTCCCCGACATCGCCGAACAGTTCGACGTCGAGGTGACGCGCGTGCGGCAGCTGGTCAAGGAGGGCCAGCTCATCGCCGTACGCCGTGGTGAGAACAGGGCGCTGCACGTCCCCGCCGCCTTCATCGACGGGGACAAGGTCGTCAAGGGCCTGTCCGGGACCCTGACGCTCCTGCGGGACGACGGTTTCACGGACGAAGAGATGCTGGAGTGGCTCTTCACTCCCGACCCGACCCTGCCCGGCACCCCCGCGCAGGCCCTGAGCGAGAATCGCGGCACGGAGGTGAAGCGCCGCGCCCAGGCGCTCGCCGTCTGAGCCGACCCGTACCACGAGGGGTGGCGTGCGGGCCGCGGTCCGCACGCCACCCGTGACAGCCGCCAGCGACACCGACCACGGGGGGACCCACGCATGTCCGACACCGCACGCACCGCGCTCGACGGCGCCCTGCTGTACCTGTGCACGGACGCGCGCAGGCGCCAGGGCGACCTGCCCGAGTTCCTGGACGCGGTCCTGGCCGGCGGTGTCGACATCGTGCAGCTGCGGGACAAGGGCATGGAGGCCGCCGAGGAGCTGGCCCATCTGGAGGTCTTCGCCGACGCCTGTGCCCGGCACGGCAAGCTCCTCGCGGTCAACGACCGCGCGGACGTCGCCCACGCGGCCCGCGCCGACGTGCTCCACCTCGGCCAGGGCGACCTGCCGGTCCCCGCGGCCCGCGCCCTCCTCGGTGACGAGGTGCTGATCGGCCGGTCCACGCACGCCGAGGACGAGGCCGCGGCGGCCGCCGCGCAGGACGGCGTGGACTACTTCTGCACCGGCCCCTGCTGGCCCACCCCCACCAAGCCCGGCCGCCACGCGCCCGGCCTCGACCTGGTGCGGTACACGGCCGCTCTGGGCACTGAGCGCCCCTGGTTCGCCATCGGCGGCATCGACCTCGCCAACCTCGACGAGGTGCTGGACGCCGGTGCCCGCCGGGTGGTCGTCGTCCGCGCGATCACCGAGGCCGACGACCCGGGAGCCGCCGCGACCGCGTTCGCCAAGCGACTCCGGGACGCCCGGTAGCCGTCCGCCAGGAGTCCGGGACGCACGGTGACGGCCCGCCTGTTGGAGCGTTCTGTCCACCTGCTGGACAGGAGTCCGGCAATTCGGGCAAATCTACGGCGTCCGGTTGGGGGACCGCCCACCCCTGGCTAACCTGCCCGTATGGCCCTCGGAACCGCATCCACCAGGACTGATCGCGCACGCACCGTGCGTGACATGCTCGCCACCGGCAAGAAGACGTACTCGTTCGAGTTCTCCGCGCCGAAGACCCCCAAGGGCGAGCGGAACCTGTGGAGCGCGCTCCGGCGGGTCGAGGCGGTCGCCCCCGACTTCGTCTCCGTGACCTACGGCGCCGGCGGCTCGACCCGCGCGGGCACGGTCAAGGAGACCCAGCAGATCGTCGCCGACACCACCCTCACCCCGGTCGCCCACCTCACCGCGGTGGACCACTCCATCGCCGAGCTGCGCAACATCATCGGCCAGTACGCGGACGCGGGGATCCGCAACATGCTCGCCGTGCGCGGCGACCCGCCCGGCGACCCCATGGGCGCATGGGTCCCGCATCCCAAGGGCCTGACCTACGCGGCCGAACTCGTCCGGCTCATCAAGGAGTCGGGCGACTTCTGCGTGGGCGTCGCCGCCTTCCCGGAGATGCACCCCCGCTCGGCGGACTGGGACACCGACGTCGCCCACTTCGTGGACAAATGCCGCGCGGGCGCCGACTACGCCATCACACAGATGTTCTTCGAGCCGGAGTCCTATCTCCGGCTGCGTGACCGAGTGGTGGCCGCGGGCTGTGACACCCCGGTGATACCGGAGGTCCTGCCGGTCACCAGCGTGAAGATGCTGGAACGGTTGCCCAAACTCAGCAATGCGGTCTTCCCGGACGCCCTGAAAGAGCGGATCCTCACAGCAAAGGACGATCCGACAGCGGTACGCTCCATCGGTATCGAATTCGCCACGGAGTTCTGCGCTCGGCTGCTCGCCGAGGGAGTGCCCGGACTGCACTTCATCACGCTGAACAACTCCACGGCGACCCTGGAAATCTACGAGAACCTGGGCCTGCACCACCCCCCGCAGGCCTAGACCGGCCGCACCGCGATACGACACACTGCGTAGCGGCCACTGGGAGAGGGGCGTACATGGGCTGGACGGTCCTCTACATCGCGTTCGGCGGCGTCGCACTGTGGCTGCTGGGCGAGGTACTGCTGCAGTACAAGGCACGGCTGCGCTGGCGGCTGCTGGCCTTCGTCGGCTTTCTCGGTGTCGTGCTCGGTGTGCTGATGCCGTCCGTGATCGTGATCGGCGTGGGCGCCATCGCCTTCGCCATCGGTCAGACCTACGTCACCCTGTCGTTCCGCCGCGGCTTCGCCGCCGGCTGGGCGGTCAAGCGCCCCGACGGCGAGAGCGTCGACAGCGGCGGAAGCAGCGGCGGGGGCAGCAAGCGCCGCCGTGGCAAGGCTGACCGCCAGGACCCCGCGCCGGAGGTCGCCGAGCCGGAGCCCGCGGGCCCCGGGGAGGACCAGGGCAGCGAGCAGGCCGTCTACGCCCAGGGCCACGAGGACTACGACGACTACGACCGCGACGACGTCTTCGCCCCGGCCCGCGCAGCCGAGCCCGCCGCCGAGACCACCGCGATCTACGAGCCGCAGCCGATGCCCGAGGACACCGGCTCCTACGGCGTCTACGGCGACACCGCCACCCACGCGGCCGAGCCCCAGGGCGCCGGGCAGCAGGCCTACGCCTACGACTACTCGGGCTACGGCCAGCAGGGCTACGGCTACGACGCCGGCGGCCAGCAGGGCTACGCCAACTACTCCGACCCGTACATCGGCAGCCAGTCCTACGGCACCGCCGGCTACGACACCGGCTACGCCGGGCAGTACGCCCAGCAGGGCTACGCCCAGGACCCCTACGCCACCGGCGGCTACGGCGAGACCCCGGCCGGCGGGGTGTGGGTGCCGCAGCAGCGCACCGACGAGGCCTACACCGGCGAACTCCCGCAGGAGCAGCCGTATCCGTACCAGGGTCACGGTCAGGCTCAGCAGCCGCAGCCCGGCGCCGGGTACGACGAGCAGTACCGCTTCTGATCGTCTGAGCCGGCCTCCGGGATCCGGGCCCTTCTCACTGGGAGCCGCGGAATCCCGGGCCCTCCACGATCAGCCCCGCCACCAGCGCGCCCGACATGCCCGCGTGCGGCAGGCCGCCGCCCGGGTGGGACCAGCCACCGACCCGGTACAGGCCGGGCAGCCGGGTGGTGTTCGCCGGGTGCAGGAAACGGCCCTGCCCTGCGGCCAGTGCGGGGGCCGGCACCGCGCCGAGAAAGGCACTCGTCTCCTCGTCGCTGTCGTCGGGTGTGCGCACCTCCTGCCACAGGACGCGGTCCCGCAGGCCCGGTATCGCGGCCTGGGCGGCTTCGAGGAGATCGTCCGTGTACTTCCGGACCACGCCCTCCTCCTCCCAGTCGGCGGCGCCCGGCACCACCGCGGACAGCACCACGGACTCGTGCCCGTCGTCCGGTCTGAGCGCGGGGTCGTCGGGGCGCAGCACGGTCACCGTGGGCGGCGGCTGGTCTCCGGCCGCCGTGGCCAGGAAGTCCAGCTCGGACGTCGGGTCCGGCGGGTGGACGACCGTGCGGTGCACGGCACCGGCCTCCCGCCCGCCGCGCAGGGCCAGCAGCACCATGAACCGCCCGGGACGGGTCATGAACGCATTGACCTGGACATCCCCGGCCTTGTCCAACGGACGGTCCGTCATCACCTTCAACCGCGCCGGGTCCACGTCCGCCACGACATGGTCGGCCTCGGCCACCGTGCCGTCCCTCAACTCCACGCCCGCGACCCGGCCGTCCCTGTCCAGGACGCGCATGACCTCCGCGTCGAAGACGAACTCGACCCGACGCTTCAGACACCGCTCGTACACCGCGCGCGCCAACTCCCGGATGCCGCCGCGCACGTACCAGGTGCCGAAGGCGTGCTCCATGTAGGGCAGCACGGCCGCGCTCGCCGGGGCGGTGCGCGGGTCCAGGCCGTAGCCGAGCGCGCAGCTCTCCAGCAGGGCCGTCAGCCGCTCGTCGCGCAGCTCCCAGGCGCCGATCTCGGCCAGTGTGCGCGCGTGCCGGGTGCGCAGCAGCCGCTTGTGCGGGACCGCCGGATAGGGCTCCTTCCCGGCCAGCACCTGCCAGTTGGGCCACAGCGGCTCCTCCAGCAGCGGCCTGCGGGTGCGGTCCCAGGCCTCCCGGGCCCGCACCAGGAAGTCGCCCCAGCGCTCGCCCGCGCCCGCACCCAGCGCCTCGTCCAGAGCCGTGACCACACCCGCGCGCGAGGCGTTCGGCACGCAGACCTCGGCGCCGTCCGCGAAGACGTGCCGCGCGGAGGGGTCGACCTGGACCAGCTCGACGCAGTCCTCCAGCGGCTCCTTGCCGGTCTTGACGAACAGATCGCGGTACACCGCGGGGAGCGTCAGCAGTCCCGGGCCCGTGTCGAAGCCGAACCCGTCCCGCTCGAAACGGCGCACCGCGCCGCCGTACGTGTCCGTACGCTCGTACACCGTCACCCGGTGGCCCGCGACGGCCAGCCGGGCGGCAGCCGCCATCGCGCCCATCCCGGCGCCGATCACCGCAATCCGTGCCATGCCTGCGACTTTATCGACCGCTACTGACAATCCGGCCCGCGGGCCGGTCAGGGCGCCCGTGAGGCCAGTCGGCGCTCCTCGCGGCGCTGGGCGCGGCGGCGCAGGAAACGCCGGATGCGCGAGACCAGGAAGACCAGCACGATCAGCCCGGTGACCAGCAGGACGGCCGCGATGATCGCCGCCGCCTCGGGATGGAACATGGCGAACGAGACGATGCCGCCGACCCCGAGATCCTCGGCGAGGCTGAGCGCGAAGTTGCTGAACGGCTCCGGCGAGGTGTTGACCGCCATCCGTGTCCCGGCCTTCACGGTGTGGCTGGCCAGCGCCGTCGAGCCGCCGATCAGGCCGGCCGCCACGTCGGACAGCGAGCCGCTCTGCCCGGCGAGCAGCGCGCCCACCCAGGCGCCGGCGAGCGGCCGGACGACCGTGTGGACCGAATCCCACAGCGAGTCGACGTACGGGATCTTGTCGGCGACCGCCTCGCACAGGAACAGCACACCGGCCGCGATCAGGACCTCGGGGCGCTGCAACGTCTGCGGGATGTCGTCGCTCACCCCCGTCACGCCGAACAGGCCGAGCAGCAGCACCACCGCGTAGGCGTTGATGCCGCTGGCCCAGCCGCTGGTGAAGACCAGGGGAAGTACGGACACGGACGCGATCGTAGCCAGGCGGCGGGCCGCACGCGTGGGCACGCGCGCGTACGGCTGAGTATCCGTACTCAGGTCGAGAGTTGAGTACGCGCGCGGATGGGCCGGGACCCGTGAGGACGGGAGAGTAGGGACACGGCACAGGGGCGCGGCCCGGCACCGCCGACACGGGGCGGCGGAACGGCGCCCGCCACCTGGCCGCTCCTTCCGCCGATCCGTCGGCGGAAGCGAGTCGGGGGACCCGGGGGACGACCACCCACGGGGGACCATCGGGGGAGAACCGTACGGGGGAGTACGGGGAACAAGGGGAACGGAAAGGCGCCGGTCCGGCAGCGGACCGGCGCCTTTCCCGTACCTCAGCCCCTTCCGCTCACGCGTCCCTGCAGCAGCCGGGACAGGGCCGCGTGGACGTCGTCCAGGGAGCGCTCCGGCTGGAAGGCCTTCCAGTCCAGCGCGGCCACCAGAACCATGCCGACCAGCGCGGCCGCCGTCAGCTGCACATCGATCTCGTCGCTGAACTCCCCGGCCGCCACGCCCTCGCGCAGCACCCCCTCGACCACCGCGACGGCCTCCTGCCGGACCACCATCAGCGTGGACTGCCAGGCGCGGTTGGTGCGCCACAGCTCGGCCACGTACAGCTGGGTGAAGGCCGGGTAGCGGTCGATGAAGACCAGGCCCGCGCGGACCATGGCGTCCAGCGCGTCCACCTTGCTGCCGCCCACGCGCGCGGTGTGCTCCGCGGCCTCCTTCAGGGAGGCGGTGAGCAGTCCCACCCCGTGCCGCAGCAGCTCCTCGAAGAGGACCGACTTGCTCGCGAAGTTGTAGTAGACCGTGCCTTTCGCGACCCCGGCCCGCTCCGCGATCTCGTCCACAGTGGTCGCGGAGAAGCCCTGCTCGGCGATGAGCGTGACGGCCGCCTCGTAGAGCTTCTGCCGGGTGGCCTCGCGGCGCGTGCTGCCGCCGGACCTGGCGCTGCTGCTTTCCATGGTCCCGATTCTCACAGGTGCGCGTGCGTGCCGAGACTTCTCCGGGATCACAGGCTCAGCTCCGGGTGCAGCCGGTCCAGCGTCCACACCTGGCGGCGCCGGGCCGCGAGGGCGGTCAGGGCGAGCGCGCCCGCCGTGAACGCGGCCAGTACGGCGCACGCCTGCCACACCGGGCCCAGCCCGCCGCCCGTGATCAGCCGGCGCAGTGCCTCCACGATGTAGCTCATCGGCAGGAACGGATGGATCGCGTTGAAGAAGCCCGGGCTGGTCTGCACGGGGTACGTGCCGCCCGCCGAGGTCAGCTGGAGCATCAGCAGCGCGAGCACCAGGATCCGGCCCGCCGCGCCGAAGCGGGCGTTCAGCCACTGCACGATCGCCGCGAAGCACGCCGTGACGAGGAACAGGAAGCCGATCGTGCCGGCCGCGTGCAGCATCTGCAGACCGATCGCCCAGTGCAGCACGGCCATCAGCGCGGACACCTGGAGCACGCCCACGGCGGCCACCGGCAGCCAGCCGGCCAGGGCGATCCGCCAGGCCGGCGAACCGGCCGACAGGGCGCGCCGGTTGAGCGGCTGGATCAGCATGTAGGCCACCATCGCGCCCACCCAGAGGGACAGCGGGATGAAGTACGGGGCGAACCCGGTGCCGTAGTTCGGCGCCTTGTGCAGGTCGTGGGAGGCGAGTTGGACCGGGTCGGCCATCACGCCGGTGCGCGCGTCGCGCTCCCGCTTGTCGTAGTCCGGGATCTTCTTCGCGCCGTCGTGCAGCCCGCCGGCGAGCCTCCCGGAACCGTCGGAGAGCTTGTACATGCCGCCGCTCAGGGTCTGGGCGCCCGAGGAGGCCGTACCGATGCCCTGGTCCAGGGTGGTCGCGCCGGTCCGTGCGGTGCCGAGGCCGGTGTGCAGCTTCTCGGCGCCGGCGGCGACCTTCTGCGCACCGTCGTTCAGCTCGTTGACCTTCTTGACGGCGTCGGCGACGTCCTTGTCGAGGTACGGCGCGCGTTCGGCGAGGGCGTCCGCCTGCTTCTGCAGCGTGCCGAGGTTGGCCCGCATGGTCTTCAGGTCGCCGTTCTGGTCGGCGACGAGCGTGTCGAGGTCGTCGGCGACGGTGGCCACCTCGGCGGCGGCCGTCCTGGCCCGTTTGAGGTCCGGGCAGGCCGGGTCGGGGAGGGCGGCACCCTCGCAGCGGTCCTGGTAGATCCTGTCCATGACGGCCGAGGAGGCGTGCGCGGTCGTGTCGGCGGCGGGCGCGAGCTTCATCAGGACGTCGAGGTTGTCCTTGACGGTCTTCGCCGAGTCGGAGACCAGCCGGGCGGTGTCCCCGATGGTCTTCTCGTTGCCCTTCAGGTACGGGCCGGTCGCGGCGTCGACACCGTTGACCTTGTCGGCGAGTGCCTGTGTGCCGTCGGCGACCCGCCGCGACCCGTCCTCGAGGTCTCCGGCACCCGTGTTCAGCTTCTTCAGGCCCTTCGCGAGGTCGCCGCTGCCGTTCTTGGCGTCCTTCAGCCCGTCGGCGAGGTCCTTGGAGCCCTTCTCCGCCTTGCCGATGCCGGTGTTCAGCCGGTCGGCGCCCTCGGCGGCCGTGACGGTCTTGCCGTGGATGTCGGAGAAGGAGACGAAGATCTTGTCCAGGAAGGTGCGGGAGGCCTTGGTGGAGGCGGCCGAGCGCACCTCGTTGAAGACGGTCCGGGAGATCTGGCCGACGATGTAGTTGTTCGCGTCGTTCGTGCGCACCCGCAGGGCGCCGGTCTCGGGCGAGCCGCCCGAACTGGACGCGATCCGGCTGCTGAAGTCGGCCGGCATGGTCAGTGAAAGGTAGTAGGTGCCGTCCTCGACGCCCTTGCGGGCCTCCTCGTCGCTCACCTCGTGCCAGTCGAAGGTCCGGCTGTCGCGCAGCCCCGCGACGATGTCGTTGCCGGCCGTGATGTCCTTCCCGCTCGCCGTGGCGCCCTTGTCGTCGTTGACCAGGGCCACCGGGATACGGTCCAGGCGGCCGTACGGGTCCCAGAAGGACCACAGGTAGAGGGCGCCGTAGAGCAGGGGCAGCACGAGCAGCGCGACCAGGGCGGCGCGCGGCAGCTTCCCGCGTCCGAAGCGCCTCAGCTCGAGCGCGGCCAGCCTAGGCGAGCGCATCGGATTCCTCCTTGGGGTCGCTCTTCTCGTCGCTCTTGGAGGCCTCTGCCTCGTCGTCGTCCGGCCCGGTCCGTACGACGACGCAGTCCGCGGGCGCGGTGCGGCAGACGACCGCCACCGTCGTCCCCGCGCGCGTGAGGGAGCGCAGCAGGTCCCAGGCCTCGGCGCGCTCGGTGTCCGAGAGCTTCAGGTCGATGTCGTCGACGCCGAGCAGTCCGGGCCGGCCGAGGAGGGCCAACGCGATGGACAGGCGCAGTTCCTGAGGCCGTTCCAGGTCGCGCACGGCCGTCCGGGAGCCCTTGGGCAGTGTCTCGAGGTCGAGTCCGGCGGCGGCCAGCGCCGCGTCGACGCGCAGCCGGGCCTCGTGCACGCGCTGCGCGCGGGGGCGCAGCAGTTCGCGCAGGGAGTCGCCGAACCGGCTCTGCAGCAGCGCGCGTTCGCGCAGGTGCTCGCCGACGGTCAGGGCCGGCTCCAGGTCGGTCACCCCGGCCACGTTGGCCACCGCGCTGATCCGGCGCAGCGCGGCCATGTGGCGGGGGAGCGCGAGCCCGCCGACGGTGGCCGTTCCCTCGGTGGGCTTCATCCGCCCGGTGAGCGCGAGGAGGAGACACGTGCGGCCGGAGCCGGACGGTCCCTCGATCGCGATGAGCGAGCCGGGCCGTGCGTCGAGAGCGACGCCGCGAAAGGCCCACCCCCGCGGTCCCTTGAGCCCGAGGCCCCCGGCCGTGACGTCCACGCCGTCCACAAGCACCCCTGCCTGATCGGCATTTATTGAACTGACTGGTCAGTGCAAAAATACTCCCGAACCTACGATCGAGGCAAAACCCCAGGTCAGAACGGATTGTCAGTGCCATACCTCACGATGGGCACATACGGCACCTGTGCCGTCACCCAGACGACAGGAGGTTCGTCATGGCCAATCCGTCCGCCGCCGCCCGCCGGCGCCGCACCACCGGCCCTGCCCCCTCACTGACCGGCCCGGCGAGCGACGTGCACCCCGTGCTGCGCCGGACCACGGCCCCGCCCGCCGTCCTCGACCTGCTCGCCCAGGCCCGCGCCGGCCTGGAGGAGACCGCCGTCCTGGAAACGCCGAACGAGCGCTATGCGACGGCCCACCTCGCCGCCCTGCGCACCGCCGCCGCCGTGCTCGCCGCCCGGGGCCGGCCCGAGACCAACCCGCGACGCCGCGCCAGGATCCGCAGCGCCTGGGAGGTGCTGCCCGAGATCGCCCCCGAACTGACCGAGTGGAGCGCGCTGTTCGCCTCCGGTGCCGCCCGTCGCGCCCGCGCCGAGGCCGGCATCCAGGGCGCCGCCGGACAGCGCGACGCCGACGACCTGATACGCGACGCGGGGATGTTCCTGCGCATCGTGGAGCGGATGCTCGTCCTCCAGCCCGTCCTGCCCCAGCCTCGCAGCGACGCGGTGGAGACCCGGGAGACGGCCGGCCCGAGAGCGCGAGGTGAGCTTCCGGACACGGGCTGACCACGGGCCGTAGCGTCCCGGAGGCGGACGACCGCAGCGGTCGTGCGTCGGCCGAGACGCAGCGTGCCGTACCCGGCCGCGATGACCGGGTACGGCACCGAAGGCAATAGGGTGGAGATCGCCTGAAGCCTTTCGCCTGCCGAGGAGTCAACTGCCGTGTCGGACCCCTTGCGCCCTCGCGCCTCTCTTCGTACCGCCGTGGTCTGGGAGGTCCTCCAGGACGCCCTCGACCGCCGGGTCAAGGCCACGGGACGGGACGCGCTGGACGTCCTCGACACCGGAGGCGGCAGCGGCAACTTCGCCGTACCCCTCGCCCGGCTCGGCCACCGCGTCACCGTGGTCGACCCCAGTCCGAACGCGCTGTTCGCACTGGAGCGCCGGGCCGCCGAGGCCGGCGTCGCCGAGCGGGTCCGGGGCGTCCAGGGCGATGCGCACGGCCTGTTCGACGTGGTCGAGCGCGGCGGCTACGACGCCGTGCTGTGCCATGGCGTCCTGGAGTACGTCGACGACCCGGCCGAGGGCCTGCGCAACGCCGTCGCCGCACTGCGCGCGGAGGGCATCCTCAGCCTGCTCGCCGCCGGCCTCGGCGGCGCCGTGCTCGCCCGCGCCCTCGCCGGCCACTTCACCGAGGCCCGCCAGGCGCTCCAGGACCCCGACGGCCGCTGGGGCAGCGGCGACCCGATGCCGCACCGGTTCACCGCCGAGCAGCTCACCGCTCTGGTCGAGGGCGCGGGCCTGACCGTCGGCGCCGTGCACGGCGTGCGGGTCTTCGCCGACCTCGTCCCCGGCGTCCTGGTGGACACCGAGCCCGGCGCCCTCGACGCGCTGCTCAAGCTGGAGGCCACCGCGGCCGAGTTGCCCGCGTTCCACTCCGTCGCCACCCAGCTGCACGTGCTCGGCGAGACGCCGGGTGCCGCCAGGTCCTGAGCGAACTGCCGGGACCCACCGCTGATCAGGGCATCGAGGGCGGATGGAGTACGACACAAGACCCCCGATCGAGGGGTTTGCGCCGTATGATCGAGGTGCACCACCCGGCATGACGGGTCGGCCGCAGGGGAATGGAAGCCTCAGCGAGCCGGGACAGTCATGCCGGACTCCGGTTGGCCAATTGGCGTAGAGGGGCGGGTTTCACGGGGGCGATTCCCTGCCTATCCTGAAGGGACCCCCCGGGTCGCCCCGGCGACTGCACGATGAGGAGGACTCCGTGCCGCTCTCGGAGCACGAGCAGCGCATGCTCGAGCAAATGGAGCGAGCGCTGTACGCCGAAGATCCCAAGTTCGCGTCGGCGCTTGAGGGAAGCGGACTGCGCACGTACACCCGGCGTCGGGTCTACCAGGCGGTCGCAGGCTTTCTCGTAGGTATCGCGCTCCTCATGGCCGGAATGGTCGCGCAGCTGATCTGGGTCAGCGTGGTGGGTTTCCTCGTCATGCTGGGTTGCGCCGTGCTCGCCGTCACCGGCTGGCGCAAGGCTCCGAAACCGGGCGAGCAGCCCGCAGGTGCCGTCCGTCGGCAGGCGCGTCCCAAGCGCTCCATGATGGACCGGATCGAGGAGCGCTGGCAGCGCCGCCGGGACGAACAGGGTCACTAGCCGTCCGGCGGTTTCCGCGGACGCCACAGACGACGTGTGAGGGGCGACCACCACCGGTGGTCGCCCCTCACACATCGTGTCCCCACCGTTGTCTCAGCCCTGCTGCTCCGACGGCCGGCGCAGGCGTGGCTTCACCGCTGCCACCCTGGCCCGGAGCACCGACCAGCGGGCCGACAGCGCCCACAGCACCCGCACCGACGAGCGGGGCAGGAACAGCGCCCGCAGCCGCGTACCCGTGCCGGCGGCGCCGCGCAGCCCCTCGATCACCCGGCGCACATCCTCCGCCGTACCCGCCGCCGGGCGCGGCCGGGGTGCGTACAGCACCTGCTCCACCGCGTCCGCCACCCGGTGCACCGCGGCACCGGCCGCCGGGTCCAGTTCGCCGAGCCGGACGATCCGGTCGGCCGCTCCACGCGCGGTCAGCGACTCGTCCGGCACGACGCCGTGGTCCCAGGCGCTGTCCGTCAGCTCCTGCCAGGCGGCCAGGGTGTGCGCCGCCGCGCCCTCCTCGGTCCGGGCGTGCGCCCCCAGCCGCACCGACCGCACCCGCGCCCGCCACAGCAGCGGCGACAGCGGAACGGTCAGCACCACGAGCCCGGCCAGCCCGATCAGCAGGGCCCACCACGGGCCCGCGTCCCCGCCGCCGCTGTGCAGGGCCGCCGCGGCGGACGCCGTCTCGCAGCCCTTCTGCCTGACCGACTCGGGCGTGCAGCTCTCGCTGGAGGAGGCCGCCGTCGACGGCGCCGTCGACGCCTGGTGCGACGGCAGCCCCTGGTCCGGCAGCGAGGTGCCGGGCGTGTTCGACTGGGTGTACGACGGCGTGGTGCCCCGGGTCGGAGTCGGTTCGAAGCGGGTCCAGCCCACGCCCTCGAAGTACAGCTCGGGCCAGGCGTGCGCGTCCTTCTGGTTCACCGTGACCGTGCCGTCGGCCTGCGGAGTACCCGGGGCGAAGCCCACCGCGACCCGGGCCGGGATGCCGAGCGTGCGGGCCATCGCCGCCATGGCGAAGGAGAAGTGGACGCAGAAGCCCTGCTTCTTCTTCAGGAAGTTCGCGATGGCCTCGGGCCCGCGGCCGACCTGCACCTGGGTGTCGTACTGGAAGCCGCCCGTGACCGCGAAGTAGTCCTGGAGCTTGACCGCTTCCTCGTAGTGATTGCGCGCGCCCGCGGTGATCTGTCGGGCGGTGCTGGCCACCACCTTCGGCAGTGCGGACGGCACCTGCGTGTACTCGCGCTTCAGGGCCGCCGGCGGCTCCGGTGCGGAGGCCAGCTGTTCCGCGGTCGGTTGCACGTCCAGGCTGGTCACCTGGTACGTCTCACCGCGCGTGTTCTGGCCGTGGTCACCGACGAGGGTCATGCCGACCGGCTCGTAGCGCCAGCGGCCCGCGACCTTCACACCGCTCGGCGGGTACGGCATCGGCAGCCAGTCCTGGGCGTACCAGTCCGCCGCCGAGATCGTCGTCGTCACCGCGGCGCGCTTGACGTGCGCGTCCAGGCCGATGGGCGTGGGAAACGTGTTCGGCACGCCGACGATGCGCCGTTGCGCCGGTTTCCAGGTGGTGCCGTCGAAGTCGTCCAGGGAGACGATCCGCAGATACAGGTCCGAGACGTCGTTCGCGCTGGTCTTCAGGGACAGCACCTGGCGGTCGTTGTCCGTGTTCAGACTGTCGCGCAGCGACACCAGCGGATTGACCGCCGAGATCGTGCCCCCGTCGCCGTTGCCCGCGCCCACCCCGCTGCCGGCGGGGTCCAGCAGGCCGCCGCTCATCGCGGGCAGGGCGAGCGGCACCAGCAGGGCCACCCCGAGCGCGACCGCTCCGATCCGGCGTCCGGTGCGCACCGGGGCCACCGCACCGCCGTCCGGGGCGCCGGGGGAGCGGGGCCCGCCGCCGAAGACCCGGCCCCACTGCGCCAGCCGGTCCCGGCCCTCGGCGAGCAGCAGCATCAGATAGCCGGCCGCCGCCACCAGGAACCACAGCCAGTCGGCTCCGCCGTCGGACAGCCCGGCGGCCACCGAGTACAGCGCGAGCAGTGGCAGTCCGGCCGGGGCCGCGCTGCGGAAGGTCACCGCGAGCGTGTCCACCAGCAGGCCGATGACCAGGACACCGCCGATCAGCATCAGCTTGATGCCGGCGGTGAGCGGAGCCGGTATCGCGTACTCGCTGACGTCGTTGGAGCCCTGCTGGAGCAGGTCGGAGAGATACCGGAAGGCGTCCGGGCCGGGGATCAGTCCGATGATCGCGTGCTGGCGCGCGAAGACCAGGGTCAGCATGACCAGGGTGACCAGCGCCTGCGCGATCACCGTCAGCGGACGGCCGAGCGGCACCCGGCGGGCCGCCGCGCCCACCCCCGTCTGTACGGCCACCAGTGGCACCAGCTGCAGCAGCCACGTCGGCTCGGCCACCAGCGGCAGCAGCGCGCAGGAGACCATCAGCGTGGCCGCCGCGGCGCACAGTGCCAGTCGTGCCCGCCCGCTCATCCCATCGCCTCCCCGCTCACCGCGGCCAGACCCGAACGCTCGCGGTCCGCCTGCTGCCACAGCGCGTTCAGCGAGGCGCCGCGCGGCACGCTCAGCGCCGTCCAGCCCGCCTCGCGCAACAGGCGCAGCCGCTCCGTGTGCCGGTCGCCCGGCCGGGGCACGTCGGTCGTCTCGCGCACCCAGGTGTCCGGGTCGAGCACGAAGGCGACGGCACCGCCGCTGCGCCGGCTCATCTTGGCGACCGTCGTGGCCTGCTCCTCGTCCAGATCGCCCAGGAAGGCCACCAGCAGCCCCTCGTTGCCACCGCGCAGCACGTCGTAGGCCCGGGACAGGCCCGTGCCGTCGGAGTGGTCGATCACCGCGAGGGTGTCCATCATCAGCCCGGCCGCGTCGGCGGTCTCCGGGCCGCTGCCCGCGAACCCGTCGCCGCCCTCGCCGGGCACCGCACTGCCGCCGTCGGTCAGCAGCCGTACCGAGAAGCCGCGTTCGAGCATGTGGACCAGCGCCGAGGCGGCGCCGGAGACGGCCCACTCGAAGGCCGAGTCGGGGCCCGCGCCTTCGTAGGCACCGCCCCGGGTGTCCAGCAGGACCGTGCACCGGGAGCGCCGGGGCTGTTCCTCGCGGCGGACCATCAGCTCGCCGTAGCGCGCGGTGGACCGCCAGTGCACCCGGCGCAGGTCGTCGCCGTAGCGGTAGCCGCGCGGGATCACGTCGTCCTCGCCGGCGAGGGCCAGCGAACGCTGCCGCCCGTCGCCGTAGCCCTTGGCCTCGCCGCTGAAGCGGACCGGGGCGAGGGGCTCCACGCGCGGGATGACCGTGAGGGTGTCGAACGCCGAGAAGGAGCGGGTCAGTTCGCACATCCCGAAGGGATCGGTGAGCCGCAGCTGGAGCGGGCCCAGCGGATAGCGGCCGCGCAGGTCGGAGCGGACCCGGTAGGAGACCTCGCGGCGGCCGCCCGGCTCCACGCGGTCCAGCACGAACCGGGGGCGCGGCCCGAGGACGTAGGGGACCCGGTCCTGGAGCATCAGCAGACCGGTGGGCAGCCGCGAGACGTTGTCCATGCGCAGATGCACCCGGGCCTCGCTGCCGGCCGGCACGCGCGCGGGGGCGAGCCGGCGGGTGGCGGCCACCCGGTAGCGCGTGCGGTAGAGCACCGTCGCGCAGAGCAGGGGCAGTACGGCCAACAGCAGGCCGACCCGCAGCAGATCGCTCTGGCCGAGGACGTACGCGCAGATCGCGGCGGCGATCCCGGCCGCCAGGAAGGAGCGGCCACGCGTCGTGAGACCCGCCAGGGCCGTACGGACGCCGCCCGCCTCCCCGCGGTCGGGCTCCGCCTGTCCGGTCCCCCCGGCGCTCATCACAGACTCCGCGGAGGCTGCTGCGGATACGCCGGGACGCTGTGCCCCAGGCCGCCGAGGCCGCTCTGCTGTCCGGGCGCCGCGGGCACCGGGGTGTGCTGGAGGATCTCCTGCACGACCTGCTCGGCCGTACGGCGGTTGAGCAGGGCCTGGGCCGTGGGCAGCAGGCGGTGGGCGAGGACGGCGACGGCGAGCGCCTGTACGTCGTCCGGCAGCGCGTACTCCCTCCCGGACAGGGCTGCGGACGCCTTCGCCGCGCGCAGCAGGTGCAGCGTCGCGCGCGGGGAGGCGCCGAGTCTGAGGTCGGGATGCGTGCGCGTGGCGGCGACCAGCTCCACCGCGTACCGCCGGACCGGCTCGGCGACGTGCACCCCGCGCACCGCCTCGACCAGCTTCACGATCTCGTGCGCGTGCGCCACCGGCTGGAGATCCTCCAGCGGGTTCGCCCCGCCGTGGATGTCGAGCATCTGCAGCTCGGCCTCCACGCTCGGGTAGCCGACGGAGACGCGGGCCATGAAGCGGTCGCGCTGGGCCTCGGGCAGCGGGTAGGTGCCCTCCATCTCGACCGGGTTCTGCGTGGCCACCACCATGAAGGGACTGGGCAGTTCGTACGTCTGCCCGTCGATGGTGACCTGGCGCTCCTCCATGGACTCCAGCAGCGCCGACTGGGTCTTGGGCGAGGCGCGGTTGATCTCGTCGCCGATCACGATCTGCGCGAAGATGGCGCCCGGCTTGAACTCGAAGTCCCGGCGCTGCTGGTCCCAGATGGACACACCCGTGATGTCCGAGGGCAGCAGGTCGGGCGTGAACTGGATGCGCCGCACCGAGCAGTCGATGGACCGCGCCAGCGCCTTGGCCAGCATCGTCTTGCCCACGCCGGGGACATCCTCGATCAGCAGGTGGCCCTCGGCGAGCAGCACGGTCAGCGCGAGCCGTACGACCTCGGGCTTGCCCTCGATCACGCCCTCCACCGAACCGCGCACCCGCTCCACCGTGGCGGTCAGATCAGTGAGGCTCGCTCGATCGTCATAGGTCGTCACCCGGCCCTCCTCGGCCCGTTCATTCCGGGCCGACGCTCTGCGATGCGAAACCGGCCCACCCCGAAACACGGACACCACACGGGAAAGGTTCCGCGTGATGCCACACCCCGCATTCTTGCTGCCGTTACCGATTCGTGTCACTCGCCTGTGGACAACTGCCCGCACGATGTCGGTCTTACGGCTTTTCCGACCTCGTTTTCGATACGGATACGGCGGGTGGAGTGCCGTGCTCTCGGGGCGGCCGGCCGGTGTGCCCGGTCAGACCGGGTCCACCTCGCGCAGCAGACCCGTGTGCACGTCGAACACGAAGCCGCGTACGTCGTCGGTGTGCAGCAGGAACGGCGAGGTGCGCACGCGCTGCATGGACTGGCGCACGTCCTGGTCGACGTCCCGGAAGGACTCCACCGCCCAGGCCGGTCGCTGGCCGACCTCCATCTCCAGGTCGTGCCGGAAGTCCTCGGTGATGGACTCCATGCCACAGCCGGTGTGGTGGATGAGGACGACGCTGCGGGTGCCGAGCGCGCGCTGGCTGATGGTCAGGGAGCGGATGACGTCGTCGGTGACGACGCCGCCCGCGTTGCGGATGGTGTGGCAGTCGCCGAGCTGCAGGCCGAGGGCCTTGTGCAGGTCGAGGCGGGCGTCCATACAGGCCACGACCGCGACCCGGAGCACGGGACGTGCGTCCATGCCCGGGTCGGCGAACTCGGCGGCGTACCGCTGATTGGCCTCCACCAGGCGGTTCGTGACGGTGCCACCGCCGGTTATGGCGCCTTCGGATCCCGTGGGAACTGCTGCGGAAGTCGTCATAGTCATGACGTTACTGGTCACCCCCGGTCCTGGCCCGCTGTGAGAGCGGACAAAGAACGCCATCGCGGCTTGTTGTGAGCTAACCCACACGGACGGCAAACCGGATCCGGACGGGTGAATCCGCTCGGATTGCGGCTCCCGTCGCGATGGGGTACGCGACGCGCAGGCCGGTTGATTGACCGCGAGACAGGGTGGACTAAAGTGACGCGAAGCGGGAGGCGTGGCTCTCCCTGCTGGTGAAACCCCCGGAGACCCCGGACCTTGCCCGGATCCGTCTCCCCGCGTGCGCGGCGCGTACGTACGGCTCGGCCTCCTCCCGCTCCCGGTCGGCTGACGCTTCCGGCGCCGGCAGGCCTCCCTCTTCACGAGCAGGCGGGGACCCGGTGGTGCGTACGGCCCGCAGGATCTGAGAGGCCCCCTTGAGCCAGAGTCGACACGTCCCGGTGATGCTCCAGCGGTGCCTGGATCTGCTGGCGCCCGCCCTGGAGCGGCCGGGAGCGGTGGTCGTCGACTGCACCCTCGGCCTCGGCGGGCACAGCGAGGCGCTGCTGGCCCGGTTCCCCGAGGCCCGGCTGATCGGCCTCGACCGGGACAAGGAGGCGCTGCGGCTGTCCGGAGAGCGGCTGGCGCCCTTCGGAGAGCGCGCCACCCTCGTGCACGCCGTCTACGACGAGCTGCCCGACGTGCTGCGCAGGCTTCGCATCGCGCGCGTGCAGGGCGTCCTGTTCGACCTCGGAGTCTCCTCCATGCAGCTGGACGAGGCCGACCGCGGCTTCGCCTACGCCCAGGACGCACCCCTGGACATGCGCATGGACCAGACGGCCGGTATCAGCGCCGCCGAGGTCCTCAACACCTACCCGGCGGGCGAACTCGTGCGCATCCTGCGCGCGTACGGCGAGGAGAAGCAGGCCAAGCGGATCGTGTCCGCGATCGTCCGCGAGCGCGAGAAGGAGCCGTTCAGCAACAGCGCGCGGCTCGTGGAGCTGATCCGGGACGCCCTGCCGCAGGCCGCCAAGCGCACCGGCGGCAATCCGGCCAAGCGCACCTTCCAGGCGCTGCGCATCGAGGTCAACGGCGAACTGTCCGTCCTGGAGCGGGCCATTCCGGCCGCGGTGAAGGCCCTCGACGTGGGCGGGCGGATCGCCGTGCTGTCGTACCAGTCGCTGGAGGACCGTCTGGTGAAGCAGGTGTTCGCGGCCGGTGCCGCGTCCACGGCGCCGCCCGGGCTGCCGGTCGTGCCCGAGCGGTACCAGCCGCGGCTCAAGCTGCTCACCCGGGGTGCCGAACTTCCCACCGAGGAAGAGGTCGCCGAGAACCGCCGGGCCGCGCCGGCCAGGCTGCGCGGCGTCGAGCGCATCAGGGAGGACACCGAGTGAGCAAGACGGGTCGGTTGGATTCCCGAACTCACAGGGGGAGCCGGTTGGGTTCCCGAACTCACCGGGGGAGCAGTGAGTAGGAAACCCGAACTGAGGGGGCGGGCCGCGCGGCTCGCCCAGCTCTTCCCGGCCGGCCGCGCGCGGGCGGCCCGTACCCCGTTCGTCCTCCTCGTCGTCCTGCTCCTCGGCGGCGGCCTCATCGGGCTGCTGGTGCTGAACTCCGCCCTGAGCGAAGGCTCGTTCAAACTCGCCGACCTGCAGAAGCAGACGAAGAGCCTCACCGACGAGGAACAGTCCCTCCAGCGGGCCATCGACACCTACTCCTCGCCGGACGCCCTCCAGCGCCGCGCCCACGAACTCGGCATGGTCCCCGGCGGCGACCCGGCCTTCCTCGGCCCCGACGGCAGGGTCAAGGGGGTCCCGGGCGCCGCCGGCCCCGCATCGGCCGCCTTCACCGAGCCGGTGGCCCCCGAGGCCCTGCCCCTGGGCTCCGCCCCTTCCGCACCCCCCTCGGGCCTCCCGACCCAGTCCCGGTCCCCATTCCCTTCCGCTGCCGCCTCCGCCTCCGCCTCCGCCACCGCCTCCACCGCACCGTCCCAGTCCCAGGGCGCCCCCACGCCCGCTGTCGCGGCGACGGCCGTCCCCCCGCCGCCCATCCCCCAGCCCGTGTCCACCCCGACCCCCGGCAGGTGACGGAAGTGTCCGACAGGGAACCGCCGCGGCGTCGTGTGCCCGGGCCGGCCAGGCCGCCGCGGCCGAGGAGTGCCGTGCGAAGGCAGGCCGGGCCCGGCGCCCGGCCGGCGCGCCGGCCCGGTGGCGCGCGGCCTGCGGCCCAGCGCCCGCTCCGGCTCGGCAGCCCGCGGCCCCGGCTGCGCATGGTCAGCCTCGCCCTGACCCTGGTGCTGATCGCCTTCGTCGTACGGCTGCTTCAGGTCCAGGCCGTGGACGCCAGCGCCTACGCGGCACGCGCCGAGCAGAACCGGTACGTCGTGCACACCCTGGCCGCCGCGCGCGGCGGGATCACCGACCGCGACGGCGTGGCCCTCGCCGTCAGCGAGGACGCGTACGACATCACGGCCGACCCGACGATGTTCAGCCCCGAGGCGCTGAAGATCGCTGACGGGCCCGAGCAGGCGGCGGCGTTGCTCTCGCCGATCCTCGGGCAGGACCAGGCCACGCTCGTGCAGAAGCTGCGGCCCGCGAACAAGAAGTCCCGCTACACCCGGCTCGCCGTCCGGCAGACCCCGCAGGTCTGGAAGCAGATCAAGGACCTGAGGAGCGCGCTCACCCAGAAGGCGGAGACGGACAAGAGCACCGTCAACGTCCTCGCCGGCGTCTTCGCCGACCCCAGCAGCCAGCGCGTGTACCCCAACGGCGACCTCGCCGCCGGGATACTGGGCTGGGTCAACGCCGCGGGCAACGGCGGCGGCGGCATCGAGCAGGAGCTGGACAAGCAACTGGCGGGCAAGGACGGCAAGATCCGCTACGCCCAGTCCGGCGGGCGCGAGGTGCCCACCGCGGGATCGACGGAGACCCCCGCCGTGCCGGGCTCCGACGTCGAGCTGACCATCGACCGCGACATCCAGTGGGCCGCCCAGAACGCCATCACCGAGCAGGTCAAGAAGTCCCGGGCCGACCGCGGCTACGTGGTCGTCCAGGACACCAGGACCGGGCAGATCCTGGCCATGGCCAACGCGCCCGGCTTCGACCCGAACGACCTGTCGAAGGCCGACGCCGCCGCGATGGGCAACGCGGCCCTCCAGGACGCCTACGAGCCCGGCTCCACCGCCAAGGTGATGTCCATGGCGGCCGTGCTGCAGGAGAACGCGGCGACCCCGCTCACCCACGTCGTCGTACCCAACCGGCTGCACCGCGGCGACCGGCTCTTCTCCGACGACGTCGATCACGACACCTGGAACCTCACGCTGAACGGCGTCCTCGCCAAGTCCAGCAACATCGGCACCATCCTGGCCACCGGCCAGCTCGGCAGGACGCAGCAGGAGGCCAACAAGGTCCTCTACTCCTACCTGCGTAAATTCGGCATCGGCGGCTACACCGGGCTCGGCTTCCCCGGTGAGACCCCCGGTATCCTCGCGCCGTACCAGAAGTGGTCCACCTCGCAGCAGTACACGATCCCTTTCGGCCAGGGCTTCTCCATCAACGCGATGCAGGCCGCCTCCGTGTACTCGACCATCGCCAACGGCGGGGTCCGCGTCGAGCCGACCCTGGTGCGCGGCACGAAGGGCGCCGACGGGCGCTTCACGCCCGCCCCCAAGCCCAAGGAGACACGGGTCGTCAGCGAGAAGACCGCCCAGACCCTCGCCCAGATGCTGGAGTCCGTCGTGGACGACGAGCAGGGCACCGGCAACCTGGCCCGCATCCCCGGCTACAACGTCGCCGGCAAGACCGGCACGGCCAACCGTGTGGATCCGGCCACCGGCAAGTACCACGGGTACACGTCGTCGTTCGCCGGCTTCGCGCCCGCGGACAACCCTCGCATCACCGTCTACTGCGCCATCCAGAACGCCACCTCCGGCAGCTACTACGGCGGTCAGATCTGCGGCCCCATCTACAAGCAGGTGATGGAGTTCGCGCTCAAGACCCTCCAGGTGCCGCCGACCGGGGCGAAGGCCGCCAACCTGCCTGTCGACTACAAGCCCTGATCAGCACCTCGGAAACACCAGGAACGAACTCGTGACAACGATCACCCCGGACCACGGGAACCAAGGCGCCCCGCGCCCCTCGCTTCGCTCCGGAGCGGGTGCGCCCGGTACGCTCACCGCCGTGCCACACGCTGATCAGTCCCAAACCACCCAGAAGGGCGCTTCCGTGACATATCCGGGACCGCCGCGACCGGTTCAGGTCTCCGCCACACCCATCGCGGAGCTGGCCGATCAGCTGGGTGCCACCGCTCCGGACGCCGCCGCCGGGATCACGGGGATCACCCACGACTCGCGCGCCGTGCGCCCCGGCGACCTGTACGCCGCCCTTCCGGGCGCCCGCGCGCACGGCGCCGACTTCGTCACCCAGGCCGCCGGCCTCGGCGCGGCCGCCGTGCTCACCGACCCGACGGGCGCCGAGCGCGCCGCCGCGACCGGACTGCCGGTCCTCGTCGTGGCCGACCCGCGCGCGCGGATGGGCGAACTCGCGGCCACCATCTACGGCCGCCCCGGCAGCGGCCTGCTCCAGATCGGCATCACCGGAACCTCCGGCAAGACCACCACCGCCTACCTCGTCGAAGGCGGCCTGAAGACGGTCAGGTCCACCGGCCTGATCGGCACGGTCGAGATGCGCATCGGCGACGAGCGCATCAAGTCCGAGCGCACCACCCCGGAGGCCACCGACCTCCAGGCACTCTTCGCCGTCATGCGCGAACGCGGTGTCGAGGCGGTCGCCATGGAGGTCTCCAGCCACGCCCTGGTCCTCGGCCGTGTCGACGGCTGTGTCTTCGACATCGCCGTGTTCACCAACCTCAGCCCGGAACACATGGAGTTCCACTCCGACATGGAGGACTACTTCCGGGCCAAGGCGCAGCTGTTCACGCCGAAACGCAGCAGACTCGGCGTGATCAACACCGACGACGAGTACGGCCGCCGGCTCGCGAAGGAGGCCACGGTCCCCGTCGTCACCTTCTCCGCCGAGGGCCACCCCGACGCCGACTGGCGCGCCGAGGACGTCCAGGTCGGCCCCATGGACTCGACGTTCACCGTCGTCGGCCCGAACGGCGAGCGGATCCACGCCAGGTCGCCGATCGCCGGCCCCTTCAACGTGGCGAACACCCTCGCCGCCCTCGTCGCCCTGGCCGCCGCCGGCCTCGACCCGCAGACGGCCGCCGACGGCATCGCCGCCGTACCGGGCGTCCCGGGCCGTCTGGAGCGCGTGGACGCCGGGCAGCCCTACCTCGCGGTCGTCGACTACGCCCACAAGACCGACGCGGTCGAATCGGTGCTCAAGGCGCTGCGCAAGGTCACCAAGGGCCGGCTGCACGTGGTCCTCGGCTGCGGCGGCGACCGCGACCGGACCAAGCGCGCCCCGATGGGCGCCGCCGCGGCCCGGCTCGCCGACACGGCCGTACTCACCTCCGACAACCCCCGCTCCGAGGACCCGCTCGCGATCCTCGCGACCATGCTCCAGGGCGCGGCCTCCGTGCCCGCGCACGAGCGTGGCGAGGTGCTCCTCTTCGAGGACCGGGCCGCCGCGATCGCCGCCGCCGTCGGCCGCGCCGCGCCCGGCGACACCGTGCTGGTCGCGGGCAAGGGCCACGAGCAGGGCCAGGACATCGCCGGCGTGGTCCGTCCCTTCGACGACCGCCAGGTGCTTCGCGAAGCTATCCAGAAGACCCAGGGATGAACTTGTGATCGCCCTCTCCCTCGCCGAGATCGCAGCAGTCGTCGGCGGGCAGACGCACGACATACCGGATCCGTCCGTCCAGGTCACGGGACCGGTGGTCCGGGACTCCCGCGAGGTGGTCCCCGGCAGCCTGTTCGCGGCCTTCGTCGGCGAGCGCGTGGACGGCCACGACTACGCATCGCGGGTCGTCGAGGCGGGCGCGGTCGCCGTACTGGCGTCGCGCCCGGTCGGCGTGCCAGCGATCGTGGTCGAGGACGTCCAGACCGCCCTCGGTGCCCTCGCCCGGCACGTCGTACGCCGGCTCGGCGCGACCCTCGTCGCCCTGACCGGCTCGGCGGGCAAGACCAGCACCAAGGACCTCATCGCGCAGGTACTCCGGCGCAAGGCGCCGACCGTGTTCACGCCCGGCTCGCTCAACAACGAGATCGGGCTGCCGCTGACCGCCCTGACGGCCACCGAGGAGACCCAGTTCCTCGTGCTGGAGATGGGCGCGCGCGGCATCGGCCACATCCGGTACCTCACCGACCTCACGCCCCCGAAGATCGGCCTGGTCCTCAACGTCGGCACCGCCCACATCGGCGAGTTCGGCGGCCGGGAGCAGATCGCCCAGGCCAAGGGCGAGATCATCGAAGGACTCCCGGAGGACGGCGCCGCGATCCTCAACGCCGACGATCCGCTGGTCCGTGCCATGGCCCCCCGTACCAAGGCGAAGGTGGTCCTTTTCGGAGAGTCGGCCGAAGCGGACGTACGCGCCGAGAACGTGCGACTCACGGACAGTGGACGGCCCTCGTTCAGGCTTCACACACCCTCCGGTGCAAGCGATGTGACCATGCGCCTGTACGGTGAGCACCACGTGTCGAACGCGCTCGCCGCGGCCGCCGTCGCCCATGAGCTGGGCATGTCCGCGGAAGAGATCGCCCTCGCGCTCTCCGAGGCGGGCTCCCTCTCCCGCTGGCGCATGGAGGTCACGGAGCGCCCTGACGGCGTGACCATCGTCAACGACGCCTACAACGCCAACCCCGAGTCCATGCGGGCCGCCCTTCGGGCGCTCGCGGCCATGGGCACGGGGCGCCGCACGTGGGCGGTGCTCGGCAAGATGGCCGAGCTGGGGGACGAGGCGCTCGCCGAGCACGACGCCGTCGGACGGCTCGCCGTCCGGCTCAACGTCAGCAAGCTCGTCGCCGTCGGGGGGATTGAGGCCTCCTGGCTGCAACTGGGCGCATATAACGAGGGTTCGTGGGGTGAGGAGTCGGTGCACGTGTCCGACGCACAGGCGGCGATCGACCTGTTGCGCAGCGAGTTGCGCCCGGGGGACGTCGTGCTCGTGAAGGCGTCCCGTTCGGTGGGGCTCGAGAGCGTTGCCCAGGCGCTGCTCGAGGCCGGTGCCGAGGGTGAGGTTGCCGCCCGATGATGAAGCAGATCCTGTTCTCAGGAGTCATTGGCCTGTTTCTGACGCTGGTCGGCACCCCGCTGCTGATCAAGCTTCTCGCCCGCAAGGGCTACGGCCAGTACATCCGTGACGACGGCCCGCGCGAGCACGCCAGCAAGCGCGGTACGCCGACCATGGGCGGTATCGCCTTCATCCTGGCGACGATCGCCGCGTACTTCCTGAGCAAGCTCATCACCGGTTACCCGCCCACCTACTCCGGGCTGCTGGTCCTCGGCCTGATGACCGGCATGGGCCTGGTCGGCTTCCTCGACGACTACATCAAGATCGTCAAGCGGCGTTCGCTGGGTCTGCGGGCCAAGGCGAAGATGGCCGGCCAGCTGATCGTCGGCATCTCTTTCGCGGTGCTGTCGCTGATGTTCGCGGACGCGCGCGGCAACACCCCGGCCTCCACGAAGCTGTCGTTCATCACGGACTTCGGCTGGACGATCGGCCCGGTGCTGTTCGTCATCTGGGCGCTGTTCATGATCCTCGCGATGTCGAACGGCGTGAACCTCACCGACGGTCTGGACGGTCTGGCCACCGGCGCCTCCGTGCTCGTCTTCGGTGCCTACACCTTCATCGGCGTCTGGCAGTTCCAGGAGTCCTGCGCCAACGCGCAGACCCTGACCAACCCGGGCGCCTGCTACGAGGTGCGCGACCCGCTCGACCTCGCCGTCATCGCCTCCGCGCTGATGGGCGCCTGCCTGGGCTTCCTGTGGTGGAACACCTCGCCTGCGAAGATCTTCATGGGCGACACCGGCTCGCTCGCCCTCGGCGGTGTCCTGACGGGCCTGGCCATCCTCTCCCGCACGGAGCTGCTGGTGGCCATCATGGGCGGCCTGTTCGTCCTCATCACCATGTCGGTCGTCATCCAGGTCGGCTCGTTCCGGCTCACCGGCAAACGCGTCTTCCGGATGGCGCCACTTCAGCACCACTTCGAACTCAAGGGCTGGTCCGAAGTCCTGGTGGTGGTCCGATTCTGGATCATCCAGGGCATCTGTGTGATCGTCGGACTGGGCCTCTTCTATGCGGGATGGGCAGCGGACAAGTGACCTCCACCTCGGAGCTCTTCGACTTCCAGGGCAAGCGCGTCGTCGTCGCCGGGCTCGGTGTCTCCGGCGTCCCGGCGGCCAAGGTGCTGCACGCGCGCGGGGCCGTCGTCACGGTCGTCAACGACGGCGACGACGCACGCGCGCGTGAGCAGGCCGCCGAACTGGAGGCGCTCGGCATCACCGTGCGCCTCGGCGACGGGGCCACCCTGCCGGAGGGCACCGAGCTGATCGTCACCGCGCCCGGCTGGAAGCCGGACAAGCCGCTGTTCGTGGCGGCGGAGCGGGCGGGCGTGCCCGTCTGGGGCGACGTCGAGCTGGCCTGGCGACTGCGCGGCCCCGACGCCGCCCCCTGGCTGGCCGTCACGGGCACCAACGGCAAGACGACCACCGTGCGGATGCTCGCCTCCATCCTCCAGGCCGCGGGCCTGCGCACGGCCGCCGTCGGCAACATCGGCGTCTCCCTGCTGGACGCCGTCCTCGGCGAGGAGGAGTACGACGTCCTGGCGGTCGAGCTGTCCAGCTACCAGCTGCACTGGGCGCCCTCCCTGCGCGCCGACTCCGCCACGGTGCTGAACCTCGCGCCGGACCACCTCGACTGGCACGGCTCCATGGAGGCGTACGCGCGCGACAAGGGCCGCATCTACGAGGGCAATCGGGTCGCCTGCGTCTACAACGTCGAGGACAAGGCCACCGAGGACCTGGTCCGCGAGGCCGACGTCGAGGAGGGCTGCCGGGCCGTCGGGTTCACCCTCGGCGCCCCCGCGCCCTCCCAACTCGGCATCGTGGACGGCATCCTGGTCGACCGGGCCTTCGTGCCCAACCGGCAGAAGAACGCCCAGGAGCTGGCCGAGGTCTCCGACGTCACCCCGCCGGCCCCGCACAACATCGCCAACGCCCTTGCCGCGGCGGCCCTCGCGCGCGCCTTCGGGGTGCCTGCCACGGCCGTACGCGACGGTCTGCGGGCCTTCCGCCCCGACGCCCACCGCATCGAGCACGTCGCCGACCTCGACGGGGTCGCGTACGTGGACGACTCCAAGGCGACCAACACGCACGCCGCCGAAGCCTCGTTGGCGTCATATGAGCAGATCGTATGGATCGCGGGCGGTCTGGCGAAGGGCGCGACCTTCGACGAGCTGGTCGCCAGGTCGGCGAAGCGGCTGCGTGCCGCCGTGCTGATCGGCGCCGACCGGCACCTCATCCGCGACGCCCTCGCGCGACACGCCCCGGAAGTACCCGTGGTCGACCTCGACCGGACCGACACTGGGGCGATGCTCCAGGCGGTGACGGAGGCGAAGCGGCTCGCGGTCGCCGGCGACACGGTGCTCCTCGCTCCGGCCTGCGCCTCCATGGACATGTTCACCAACTACAACCAGCGCGGTGACGCGTTCGCGGCGGCGGTCCGCGAACTCGGAGCCTGACCCCGGCCGCCTGCCGGGCGGATCTTGGGAGGGACGCGTGGGACGGTCGACGTTCAGTGGAGGCGCCGATGCCCGGTAGCCGTACCGGCCGCCCGCCCGTGGAGCGGGCGTCCCGGCGTCCGGCCGGCGTCCGGCCGTCGCGCGACAACCCGCTCCAGCGGTTCTACGTGCGCGCGAACAAGGCCTGGGACCGGCCGCTGACCGCCTACTACCTGATCTTCGGCGGCAGCCTGCTGATCATCGTGCTCGGGCTGGTGATGGTCTACTCGGCCTCCCAGATCACCGCGCTCCAGCTGTCGCTGCCGGGGTCGTACTTCTTCCGCAAGCAGTTCCTCGCCGCGCTCATCGGCGGCGTACTGCTGTTCGCGGCCTCCCGCATGCCGGTGAAACTGCACCGGGCGCTGGCCTACCCGATCCTCGCCGGCGCCGTCTTCCTCATGATCCTGGTGCAGGTGCCCGGGATAGGGATGGCGGTCAACGGCAACCAGAACTGGATCTCCCTGGGCGGCTCCTTCCAGATCCAGCCCAGCGAGTTCGGCAAGCTCGCCCTGGTGCTGTGGGGTGCGGACCTGATCGCCCGCAAGCAGGAGAAGAGGCTGCTCACCCAGTGGAAGCACATGCTGGTGCCGCTGGTGCCGGTCGCCTTCCTGCTGCTCGGCCTGATCATGCTCGGCGGCGACATGGGTACGACGATCATCCTGACGGCGATCCTGTTCGGGCTGCTGTGGCTCGCGGGGGCGCCGACCCGGCTGTTCGCCGGGGTGCTGGGCGTCGCCGTGGCGCTCGGCGCCCTCGCGATCGAGACCAGCCCGCACCGCCTCGCCCGGCTCAACTGCATCGCGGCCACCGACCCCGGCCCGGGTGACATGTGCTGGCAGGGCGCGCACGGCATCTATGCGCTGGCCTCCGGCGGACTCTTCGGATCCGGACTCGGCGCGAGTGTGGAAAAATGGGGCCAACTCCCGGAAGCCCACACCGACTTCATCTTCGCTGTCACCGGTGAGGAACTGGGTCTGGCGGGGACACTGTCGGTGCTCGCCCTGTTCGCGGCTCTAGGCTATGCGGGTATCCGCGTGGCCGGACGCACGGAGGACCCCTTCGTGAGGTATGCCGCGGGAGGCGTGACCACCTGGATCACCGCCCAGGCGGTGATCAACATCGGTGCGGTGCTCGGTCTGCTGCCGATCGCCGGCGTACCCCTCCCGCTGTTCTCCTACGGAGGGTCCGCCCTGCTGCCGACCATGTTCGCCATCGGGTTGCTGATCGCCTTCGCGCGTGACGAGCCCGCTGCGCGGGCGGCGCTTGCGATGCGGCAACCTCGCTTTGGTAGAAAGCGGGCGGGAGGCTCCGGTGCCGAGCGGGGGTCTCGGAGATGGAACACGATGCGACGGCGCGCCCCGAAGGGGCGTCCGTCCAGAGAGCGGTGAATTTCGGTGCATGTCGTACTCGCCGGCGGGGGTACCGCGGGCCACATCGAGCCCGCGCTCGCCCTCGCGGACGCCCTGCGCAGGCAGGACCCGACCGTGGGGATCACGGCCCTGGGCACGGAGCGCGGCCTGGAGACCCGGCTCGTCCCGGAGCGTGGCTACGAGCTGGCGCTGATCCCGGCCGTGCCGTTGCCCCGCAGGCCCACGCCCGAGCTGATCACCGTCCCGGGCCGGCTGCGTGGCACGATCAAGGCCGCGGAGCAGATCCTGGAGCGCACCAAGGCCGACGCCGTGGTCGGCTTCGGGGGATATGTCGCGCTGCCCGGCTACCTGGCCGCCAAGCGGCTCGGTGTGCCCATCGTGATCCACGAGGCCAACGCCCGCCCCGGGCTGGCCAACAAGATCGGCTCCCGCTACGCGGCCCGGGTCGCCGTCTCCACCCCGGACAGCAAGCTGCGTGACGCGCGCTACATCGGCATCCCGCTGCGCCGCTCCATCGCCACCCTGGACCGGGCCGCCGCGCGCCCGGAGGCCCGCGCGATGTTCGGGCTCGACCCGAACCTGCCGACGCTGCTCGTCACCGGCGGCTCGCAGGGCGCCCGTCGTCTCAACGAGGTGGTCCAGCGGGTCGCGCCCTGGCTCCAGCAGGCCGGTATCCAGATCCTGCACGCGGTCGGCCCGAAGAACGAATTGCCGCAGGTACACCAGATGCCGGGGATGCCCCCCTACATCCCGGTAAGTTATCTGGACCGGATGGATCTCGCGTACGCCGCGGCGGACATGATGCTCTGCCGCGCGGGCGCGATGACCGTCGCCGAACTCTCCGCCGTCGGGCTGCCGGCCGCCTACGTCCCGCTGCCCATCGGCAACGGCGAACAGCGGCTCAACGCCCAGCCGGTGGTCAAGGCGGGCGGCGGACTCCTCGTCGACGACGCGGAACTGACGCCCGAGTGGGTGCAGCAGAACGTCCTGCCCGTGCTGGCCGATCCGCACCGGTTGTACGAGATGTCCCGCGCGGCAAGCGAGTTCGGCCGCCGGGACGCCGACGAGCTGCTCGTCGGCATGGTGTACGAGGCGATCGCCTCGCGCCGTTAGGACCGTATGACGAAAGGGCAGTGAGCGTGGCCGGACCGACGACCGCCGAGCGCGGTGAACGCCAGCAGAAGTCGTCCGGCCCGCCGCCCGCCCGGCGGATCGGCAGAGTGCGCCTTCGTACGATCGTCATCCTGGGTGTGGCCGTCGTGCTTCTCGGGGCGGGCGGCACCTGGGTGTTGTACGGCTCCAGCTGGCTGCGTGTCAGGCATGTCTCGGTGTCCGGCACGCGCGTGCTGACCCCCGAAGAGGTGCGGGACGTGGCCGCCGTACCGGTCGGGGCACCGATGATTTCCCTTGACACCAGCGGCATCGAAGCCCGACTCCGCCGGAAATTGCCCCGAATTGATACGGTTGACGTGGTGCGTTCCTGGCCCCATGGAATCGGTCTGAAAGTGACTGAGCGCACTCCGGTTCTGCTGATCCGAAACGGTAAGAACTTCGTCGAAGTCGACGGCGAAGGTGTCCGGTTCGCCACGGTTCCGCAAGCGCCGAAAGGCGCTCCCATGCTGGAATTGTCCGCGTCCCGCAAGGGTTCCGGAGCCGCGAGCCTGCGGCGCTTCGGCACCGGCCGGCTGGTGCGCGAGGCGGTCCGGGTGGCCGGCGAGCTGCCGGCCGCCGTCGCCCGGGACACCCGGACCGTCCAAGTCCGTTCCTACGACGACATCTCGCTGGAGTTGGGCGACGGCCGCACCGTTGCCTGGGGCAGCAGCGAGAGCGGCGGCGCCAAGGCACGGACTCTCACGGCTCTCATGAAAGCAGCTCCCGGCGCGCGGCACTTCGATGTCAGCGTTCCCACCGCCCCTGCGTCATCGGGGAGTTGACGCACATCAGCGCAGGCCAGCACCCTGGTTGGGCACTGCTATGGCTGATCACATAGGGTGAAAAGAAAAACGGGAGGTTCGGCGTGTTCGTTGAACGGGCGCCACTTGTCGACTTAGTGTCCTGTTCAGAAGACTTCAGGGAACAGACACACTGGTAACCCTAAACTTCAGGGTTAGGGTTCGGGTCGGCACTACGGACCGTCCCATTCGGCATCTGTCGTCCGGCGCGGGGAACCGCACGGCGGCGACAACGTAATTCGAGGCGAGAGGCCTTCGACGTGGCAGCACCGCAGAACTACCTCGCAGTCATCAAGGTCATCGGTGTCGGCGGCGGTGGTGTCAATGCCATCAACCGGATGATCGAGGTCGGTCTCAAGGGCGTCGAGTTCATCGCCATCAACACCGACGCGCAGGCGCTGTTGATGAGCGACGCCGATGTCAAGCTCGACGTCGGCCGCGAACTCACCCGCGGACTCGGCGCCGGAGCCAACCCGGCAGTCGGCCGCAAGGCCGCCGAGGACCACCGCGAGGAGATCGAGGAGGTCCTCAAGGGGGCCGACATGGTCTTCGTGACCGCCGGTGAAGGCGGTGGCACCGGCACCGGCGGCGCGCCCGTCGTGGCCAACATCGCACGTTCGCTCGGCGCCCTCACCATCGGCGTGGTCACGCGCCCGTTCACCTTCGAGGGACGGCGCCGCGCGAACCAGGCCGAGGACGGCATCGCCGAACTGCGCGAAGAGGTCGACACCCTCATCGTCATCCCCAACGACCGGCTGCTGTCCATCTCGGACCGCCAGGTCTCGGTCCTGGACGCCTTCAAGTCCGCCGACCAGGTCCTGCTCTCCGGTGTCCAGGGCATCACCGACCTCATCACCACCCCCGGTCTGATCAACCTCGACTTCGCCGACGTGAAGTCGGTCATGTCCGAGGCCGGTTCGGCCCTCATGGGCATCGGCTCGGCGCGCGGCGACGACCGCGCGGTGGCCGCGGCCGAGATGGCCATCTCCTCGCCGCTGCTGGAGGCGTCCATCGACGGCGCCCGCGGTGTCCTCCTCTCCATCTCCGGCGGCTCCGACCTCGGCCTGTTCGAGATCAACGAGGCCGCCCAGCTGGTCAGCGAGGCCGCCCATCCGGAGGCCAACATCATCTTCGGCGCGGTCATCGACGACGCCCTCGGCGACGAGGTCCGGGTCACGGTCATCGCGGCCGGCTTCGACGGCGGCCAGCCGCCGGCCCGCCGGGACACCGTGCTCGGCTCGGCCTCGACGTCGACGTCCACCCGCCGCGAGGAGCCCGCTCCGGTACGGCAGTCCGAGCCCAGCCGGCCGAGCTTCGGCACGCTCGGCAGCGTGACGCCGAAGGAGGAGCCGGAGCCGGTGCCCGAGCCGATCGCCGACATCACGCCCGCCCCGCCGGTTCCGCCGTCGCGGAACTACTCGGACAGCGCGGCCGAGGAGCTGGACGTACCGGACTTCCTGAAGTGATAGGACGGCGCGAGAGCGTGAGCGGCGCGCACTTCGCCTTCACCGACCGGTGGGGCGGGGTGAGCGCCGCTCCGTATGAGGAGCTCAACCTCGGTGGCGCCGTCGGCGACACACCGGAATCGGTACGGGCCAACCGGCAACTCGCGGCCGAGACGCTCGGCCTGGACGCCGGACGGGTCGTCTGGATGAACCAGGTGCACGGCGCCGACGTGGCCGTCGTGGACGAGCCCTGGGGTGAGCGCCCGGTGCCCGAGGTCGACGGGATCGTCACCGCCCGCCGCGGCCTCGCCCTCGCCGTACTCACCGCCGACTGTGTGCCGGTGCTGCTGGCCGACCCCGTCGCCGGGGTCGCCGCCGCGGCCCACGCGGGCCGGCCCGGCATGGTCAAGGGGGTCGTCCCCGCCGCCGTACGGGCCATGGTCGAACTCGGCGCCGAGCCGGAGCGGATCGTCGCCCGCACGGGACCGTCCGTGTGCGGCCGGTGCTACGAGGTGCCGGAGTCGATGCGCGCCGAAGTGGGCGCCGTCGAGCCGGCGGCGCACACCGAAACGAGCTGGGGCACGCCGGCGGTCGACGTGAGCGCCGGCGTGCACGCGCAGCTCGACCGGCTCGGGGTGTGCGACCGGGCGCAGTCGCCGGTGTGCACGCTGGAGTCGGTGGACCACTTCTCGTATCGCCGTGACCGCACGACCGGGCGGCTCGCGGGCTATGTCTGGCTGGACTGATGGGACATGACGGACCGTAAGACCCAACTCGCCGGAAATCTGGCGCAAGTGGAGCAGCGCATCGCCGCCGCGTGTGCGGCTGCCGGGCGCGGGCGGGAGGAGGTGACCCTGATCGTGGTCACCAAGACCTACCCGGCGAGCGATGTGCGGATCCTGTCGGAACTCGGTGTGCGCCATGTCGCCGAGAACCGGGACCAGGACGCGGCGCCGAAGGCGGCGGCATGTGCGGATCTGCCCCTGAAGTGGCATTTCGTCGGCCAACTGCAGACCAACAAGGTCCGATCCGTCGTCGGTTACGCCGATTTTGTGCAGTCCGTGGACCGCTCCCGACTCGTCGGCGCTCTGTCGAAGGAGGCGGAGCGGGCGGGGCGTGAGGTGGGCTGTCTCGTCCAGGTCGCGCTTGACGCGGGCGCGAGCGGCCGGGGCGAGCGCGGTGGCGTGGGCCCGGACGGAATCGAAGAGTTGGCCGACCTCGTCGCGCGGGCGCCGGGACTGCGGCTCGACGGACTGATGACCGTCGCTCCGCTCACCGGACCGTACGCGGGACGCGAACAGGCGGCGTTCGGGCGCCTCATGGATTTGTCGACTGACCTGCGCCGGGCCCATCCGGCTGCAACCATGGTGTCGGCAGGGATGAGTGCGGACCTCGAACAGGCCGTGGCAGCCGGGGCGACACACGTGCGCGTCGGCACTGCGGTACTCGGAGTCCGCCCCAGGCTCGGGTAACGTCGCCAGGAAGTCGGACCACAGCAGAAAATATGGTCAATGCCCGCGCAGGCGAGCACAACGACCACGTGGATCGCGGGCACTTGGCAGTCGTCAGTCGATCCACCACAGAGCGGAGGACTCAGAGCATGGCCGGCGCGATGCGCAAGATGGCGGTCTACCTCGGCCTCGTGGAGGACGATGGGTACGACGGCCGCGGATTCGACCCCGACGACGACTTCGAGCCGGAGTTGGACCCGGAGCCCGAGCGGGACCACCGACGGCACGAATCGTCACACCAGTCGCACAGCGCACATCAGTCCCAAAGGGACGAAGAGGTGCGAATCGTCCAACCGCCCGCGCCCCGCGAGCCGGTGGCCCGATCGACTTCGCTCGCCGCGGAATCCGGACGTCCGGCGCGCATTGCGCCCGTGGCATCCATCACACAAGAACGTCAGTCCCTGGAGAAGAACGCGCCGGTGATCATGCCCAAGGTCGTGTCGGAACGAGAGCCTTACCGGATCACCACGCTTCACCCGCGGACCTACAACGAGGCCCGTACCATCGGGGAACACTTCCGTGAGGGCACCCCGGTGATCATGAATCTGACTGAGATGGACGACACAGACGCGAAGCGACTTGTCGACTTTGCGGCCGGTTTGGTGTTTGGTCTTCACGGCAGCATCGAGCGGGTGACGCAGAAGGTGTTCCTGTTGTCTCCTGCTAACGTCGATGTCACGGCGGAGGACAAGGCCCGCATCGCAGAGGGCGGGTTCTTCAACCAGAGCTGAGACGTACAACCGGATCGACGTTCGGAAGAGCACGGAACAGGGGAGAGGGAAGCGCAGACCATGAGCGTGTTCGCACTGGTGGTCCACACCGCGCTACTTGTGTTCCTGGCCGTGCTCATCTTCCGGCTCGTCATGGATTACGTGTTCCAGTTCGCCCGCTCGTGGCAACCCGGCAAGGCGATGGTGGTCGTACTGGAGGCCACCTACACTGTCACCGATCCACCGCTGAAGCTTCTGCGGCGGTTCATCCCGCCGCTGCGTCTCGGGGGCGTGGCGCTCGACCTGTCCTTCTTCGTACTGATGATCATCGTCTACATCCTCATCTCCATCACGGGGAGCTTCGTGTAATGAGGGTGGACGATACGGTCTTGCCGACTGCCGATGACTACGTTGAGGTGAAGAGATGCCGTTGACCCCCGAGGACGTGCGGAACAAGCAGTTCACGACCGTCCGCCTCCGAGAAGGCTATGACGAGGACGAGGTCGATGCCTTCCTCGACGAGGTCGAAGCCGAACTGACCCGTCTGCTCCGCGAGAACGAGGACCTGCGCGCCAAGTTGGCCGCGGCGACCCGAGCGGCCGCGCAGAACCAGCAGAACATGCGCAAGCCCCCGGAGCAGGACCAGCAGCATCCGCCGCAGCAGCACCCGCAGCAGCAGCACCCGCAGCAGGGCATGCGAGGTCCCGGCGCTCCGGTGCCCGCCGGCATATCGGGCCCGCCGCAGCAGCAGATGGGTGGCCCCATGGGTGGCCCGCCCCAGCTGCCGAGCGGTGCCCCGCAGCTGCCCGCCGGTCCCGGCGGTCAGGGCGGCCCGCAGGGTCCCGGCCCGATGGGCCAGGGTCCGATGGGTCAGGGCCCGATGGGCGGACAGCCGCCCATGCAGCAGCAGATGGGTGGTCCGATGGGCGGCCCCATGGGCGGTCCGATGGGCGGCCCCGGTCAGGGCCCCGGTGGCGACAGCGCCGCCCGTGTCCTCTCGCTGGCCCAGCAGACCGCCGACCAGGCGATCGCCGAGGCCCGCTCCGAGGCCAACAAGATCGTCGGTGAGGCCCGCAGCCGCGCCGAGGGTCTGGAGCGTGACGCTCGTGCCAAGGCCGACGCCCTGGAGCGGGACGCGCAGGAGAAGCACCGCGTCGCGATGGGCTCCCTGGAGTCCGCCCGCGCCACGCTGGAGCGCAAGGTCGAGGACCTGCGCGGCTTCGAGCGCGAGTACCGCACGCGCCTGAAGTCGTACCTCGAGTCCCAGCTGCGCCAGCTGGAGACCCAGGCCGACGACTCCCTGGCTCCGCCGCGCACCCCGGCCACCGCGTCGCTGCCGCCGTCCCCGGCGCCTTCCATGGCTCCGGCCGGCGCGAGCGCCCCGTCCTACGGCGGCAACCAGACGATGGGTGGCAACCCCGCCCCGTCCGGCCCGTCCTACGGCGGCCAGCAGCAGATGACCCCGGCCATGACCCAGCCCATGGCTCCGGTCCGTCCGCAGGGCCCGTCCCCGATGGGCCAGGCTCCCTCGCCGATGCGCGGGTTCCTGATCGACGAGGACGACAACTGAGCGCCGGGCACGGTGAGTAGTACGCCTTAGGCGTCGGCAGCGTTCAGGGCGGGACCCCGGATCTCACGATCCGGGGTCCCGCCCTTTTTACGCGTGTTGCGACGGGAGAGTGAGAGAAGGGCCCGGCCTCCGCAACGGAGACCGGGCCCTTCTCGATCCGCTCGGCGCTTACGCCTTGCACAGCCGGAACACCAGGGACAGCCCCTCGTCGGTGAACGGCTGGCCGTAGCCGTCGCCCGCGTCGCCCTGGGCGAAGTCGGTCGCGAGCACCTCCTCGGCGATCAGTGCGGAGTGCTCGGTCAGCGCCGCGATCACTGCCGGGTCCGTGGAGGTCCAGCGCAGAGCGATCCGGTCGGCCACGTCCAGGCCGCTGTTCTTGCGCGCCTCCTGGATCAGCCGGATCGCGTCGCGGGCCAGGCCCGCCTGCCGCAGCTCCTCGGTGATCTCCAGGTCCAGCGCCACCGTGGCGCCGGAGTCGGACGCCACCGACCAGCCCTCGCGCGGGGTCTCGGTGATGATCACCTCGTCCGGGGCGAGCGTGACCGTCTCGCCGTCGACCTCCACCGACGCCGTGCCCGCGCGCAGGGCGAGGGACAGCGCGGCCGCGTCGGCGTGGGCGACCGCCTTCGCCACGTCCTGCACCCGCTTGCCGAACCGCTTGCCCAGGGCGCGGAAGTTGGCCTTGGCGGTGGTGTCCACCAGGCTGCCGCCGACCTCGGACAGCGAGGCCAGCGAGGAGACGTTCAGCTCCTCCGTGATCTGGGTGTGCAGCTCGGGGTCGAGGGAGTCGAAGCCCGTTGCCGCGATCAGCGCACGGGACAGCGGCTGACGGGTCTTGACGCCCGACTCCGCGCGCGTGGCGCGGCCCAGCTCGACCAGCCGGCGGACCAGGACCATCTGCTTCGACAGCTCCGGGTCGATCGCGGACAGGTCCGCCTCCGGCCAGGCGGCGAGGTGCACCGACTCCGGGGCGCCCGGCGTGACCGGCACGAACAGGTCCTGCCACACCTGCTCCGTGATGAACGGGACGATCGGCGCCATCAGCTTGGTGACCGTCTCCAGCACCTCGTGCAGTGTGCGCAGCGCCGCCTTGTCGCCCTGCCAGAAGCGGCGGCGCGAGCGGCGGACGTACCAGTTGGACAGGTCGTCGACGAACGCGGACAGCAGCTTGCCGGCGCGCTGGGTGTCATAGGCCTCCAGCGCCTGGGTCACCTGGTCGGTGAGGGCGTGCAGTTCGGACAGCAGCCAGCGGTCGATCAGCGGGCGTTCGGCCGGGGCCGGGTCCGCCGCGCTGGGCGCCCACGCGGACGTACGGGCGTACAGCGCCTGGAAGGCGACCGTGTTCCAGTAGGTCAGCAGTGTCTTGCGGACGACTTCCTGGATGGTGTTGTGGCCGACGCGGCGCGCCGCCCAGGGGGAGCCGCCGGCCGCCATGAACCAGCGCACCGCGTCCGCGCCGTTGGCGTCCATGAGCGGGATCGGCTGCAGGATGTTGCCCAGGTGCTTGGACATCTTGCGGCCGTCCTCGGCCAGGATGTGGCCGAGGCACACGACGTTCTCGTACGACGACTTGTCGAAGACCAGCGTGCCGACGGCCATCAGCGTGTAGAACCAGCCGCGGGTCTGGTCGATCGCCTCGGAGATGAACTGCGCCGGGTAGCGGCTCTCGAACAGTTCCTTATTCTTGTACGGGTAGCCCCACTGCGCGAACGGCATCGAACCCGAGTCGTACCAGGCGTCGATGACCTCCGGCACGCGCGTGGCCGTCTTGCCGCAGCCCTCGTGCGAGCAGGCGAAGGTGACCTCGTCGATGTACGGCCGGTGCGGGTCGAGGGCCGACTGGTCGGTCCCGGTCAGCCCGGTGAGCTCCGCGCGGGAGCCGACGACGGTGAGGTGGTCGTCCTCGCAGCGCCAGATCGGCAGCGGGGTGCCCCAGTAGCGGTTGCGGGACAGCGCCCAGTCGATGTTGTTGTTCAGCCAGTCGCCGTACCGGCCGTGCTTGACCGTCTCCGGGAACCAGTTGGTCTTCTCGTTCTCCTGGATGAGGCGGTCCTTGACGGCCGTCGTGCGGATGTACCAGGAGGGCTGCGCGTAGTACAGCAGCGCGGTGTGGCAGCGCCAGCAGTGCGGGTAGCTGTGCTCGTACGGGATGTGCTTGAAGAGCAGACCGCGTTGCTGGAGGTCCTCGGTGAGCTTTTCGTCCGCCTTCTTGAAGAAGACGCCGCCGACCATCGGCACGTCCTCCTCGAAGGTGCCGTCCGGGCGGACCGGGTTCACGACCGGCAGACCGTAGGCGCGGCAGACCTTGAGGTCGTCCTCGCCGAAGGCGGGGGACTGGTGGACCAGACCCGTGCCGTCCTCGGTGGTGACGTAGTCGGCGTTCACCACGAAGTGCGCCGGAGCCGGGAACTCTACGAGCTCGAACGGACGTTGGTACGTCCAGCGCTCCATCTCGGCGCCGGTGAAGGTCTGGCCCGTGGTCTGCCAGCCCTCGCCGAGCGACTTGGCGACGAGCGGCTCGGCGACGACGAGCTTCTCCTCGCCGTTGGTCGCGACGACGTAGGTGACCTCCGGGTGCGCGGCGACCGCCGTGTTGGACACCAGGGTCCACGGGGTCGTCGTCCACACCAGGAGCGCGGCCTCGCCGGCGAGCGGACCGGAGGTGAGCGGGAAACGGACGTACACGGACGGGTCGACGACCGTCTCGTAGCCCTGCGCCAGCTCGTGGTCGGACAGGCCGGTGCCGCAGCGCGGGCACCAGGGGGCGACGCGGTGGTCCTGGACCAGCAGGCCCTTGCCGAAGATCTCCTTCAGCGACCACCACACGGACTCCACGTACTCGGGGTCCATGGTGCGGTAGGCGTCGTCCAGGTCGACCCAGTAGCCCATGCGGGTCGTCAGCTCGGCGAAGGCGTCGGTGTGCCGGGTCACGGACTCGCGGCACTTGGCGTTGAACTCGGCGATGCCGTACGCCTCGATGTCCTGCTTGCCGGAGAAGCCCAGCTCCTTCTCGACCGCCAGCTCCACCGGCAGGCCGTGGCAGTCCCAGCCGGCCTTGCGGGCCACGTGGTAGCCGCGCATCGTGCGGAAGCGGGGGAAGACGTCCTTGAAGACGCGCGCCTCGATGTGGTGGGCGCCGGGCATGCCGTTGGCGGTGGGCGGGCCCTCGTAGAACACCCACTCGGGGCGGCCCTCGGACTGCTCCAGGCTCTTGGCGAAGATCTTCTGTTCGCGCCAGAAGTCGAGCACGGCGTGCTCAAGAGCGGGCAGGTCGACCTGTGCGGGCACCTGGCGGTACGTCGGCGCTGTCATCTGCGAGCATCCTCCAACGGACTTGCTGCCTTCCGTCGGAGGGACGAGAGCCTTCGTTCCTGTCTACGCCGTGTGCGGCGCGCTCCCGCGGTACCACCCTCCTTGGCCCTCCGGTGCGGCCTGTGCTCCGGTGAGCCCCCTCATTGGGGTCGCGAAGCCGGCTCTACTCGCCCCGACCTCACGGCTGCGGCTTTCTTCCGGCGGCTCCGGGGTGATCTTCACGTCGCGCTCGCCCCCGGGCTCACACCGTCCCCGGGTCGCTCTGGGCTGCGTACGCCGCTACTCGTCCCCATCCACGCTTCTCGCTGCGCCCAGTGTACGGCGCCGTACGGACAGCGGCCGACCGGATTTCCGCGTGGCGCGGCCGCACCCCTGATGACCGGCGAGGATGACCCGAATGGCGAGGTGAAGCACATGCCCGTCCGGCCGGGTCCGGCCCGGCGGATTACCCGGCGGGGAGCTGGGCACAACGGATGCAGGCCCGCTGCTCGGGGAGTGCTGGCGGGCGCATCGGGCGGTGTGCCCCGTTGCCGTGGGACTCAAGTCGATTTATCGTCCCAGCACGATTCGCGAGCAAAATCACAATATGTGAAGGGGCCGCGGCCATGGTGGCGAAAAAGACCGCCGTAGAGCAGCCGGCGACCGGCCGGACCAGGGGCGCGGCCGCCAAGAAGACGGCCGCGAAGAAGGCGCCCGTCAGGAACGCGGCCGTGAAGGAGGTTCCGGGCAAGAAGGCCACCGCGGAGCCACCACAGGCCAAGAAGGCGACCGCGGCGAAGGCCGTGAAGGCCGGGAAGAAGCCGGTGGGCAGGGCTGCCGCCAAGGAGACGGCCAAGAAGGCCGTCGGGAAGAAGGCGGCGGCGAAGGGGGTGGCGGTGGACAGAACGGCCGTCAAGGAGCCGGCGGCGAAGCAGGCCGGCGGCGGGAAGGCGGCTGCCGCGGACGTCTCCAGGGAGACGGCCGGGAAGAGCACGGCCAAGAAAGCGGGCGCGGCGCGGGCCGCGAAGCAGACGGGAGCCACGACAGTGGTTGCGAAGAAGACTCCTGGCACGGCCACGGCCGAACAGAGCGCCGTTCCCAAGGCACGGCTCGCCGCGGCGGAGCCCGGCGAACTGGCGGTGCGTCCCGGTGAGGACCCCTGGACCCCGGCAGAGGTCGCGGAGGCCCGTACCGAACTGCAGTCCGAGGTGTTGCGGCTGCGCGCCGAGATCAGCTCCTCCGAGGAGTCCCTCGTGGGCCTGATGCGCGACTCCGGGGACGGCGCGGGCGACGACCAGGCCGACACCGGGACCAAGAACATCACGCGCGAGCACGAGATGGCGCTGGCCGCCAACGCGCGCGAGATGCTGATCCAGAACGAGCACGCCCTGGAACGGCTGGACGCGGGCACCTACGGTCTGTGCGAGAACTGCGGCAACCCCATCGGCAAGGCCCGGATGCAGGCCTTCCCCCGGGCCACCCTGTGCGTGGAGTGCAAACAGAAGCAGGAACGCCGCTCCTGAGCGCGAGGGGCCGGCGGGGCGTGCCGTAGTCTCGTCCTCAGTCAGGCACCTAGGTTGAGGGACTCACGTGGCAGAGGCGGAGCGCATCATCGGTACGCCGGACACCCCGGACGACAGCGGCGAGCAGACCACGGCGGCCGGAGTGCCGGCCGGCCCCGGCGCGGCCGGTGCCTCCGGCGCCGACCGGTCGCAGGCGCAGGCGCGCGTCGGCCGCGGGCGCCGGATCGCCGTGCTGTTCGCGGTGGCCGCGTTCGCGTACGCCCTCGACCTGATCAGCAAGACGCTCGTGGTCGCCAAGCTGGAGGGCCGCGAGCCGATCAAGCTGGTCGGGGATCTGCTGGAGCTGCACGCCATCCGCAACCCGGGCGCCGCCTTCGGCTTCGGGGCCGCGTTCACGGTGATCTTCACGCTGATCGCCGCGGCGGTGATCGTGGTGATCATCCGTCTGGCCCGCAAGCTCTACAGCTTCCCCTGGGCGGTCGCCCTCGGCCTGCTGCTCGGCGGCGCGCTCGGCAACCTGACCGACCGGATCTTCCGGTCGCCCGGGATCTTCGAGGGCGAGGTCGTGGACTTCATCGCGCCGAAGGGCTTCGCGGTGTTCAACCTGGCCGACTCGGCGATCGTGTGCGGCGGCATCCTGATCGTGCTGCTCTCCTTCCGCGGCCTGGACCCGGACGGCACGGTCCACAAGGACTGACACGGCGGCCCGCCGCTCCCGGTGCCCGAGTTATCCACAGGCGCGGTCGGGGGCGTCCGGACCGTCCTGCATACTCGACGGGTGAGCACGATTCCCGAGATCCGCACCCTGCCCGTGCCCGACGGCCTGGAGGGCGAGCGCGTCGACGCCGCCATCTCCCGCATGTTCGGCTTCTCCCGCACGAAGGCGGCCGAGCTGGCCGCGGCCGGCAAGGTGCAGGTCGACGGCGCGGTGGTCGGCAAGTCCGAACGGGTGCGCGGCGGCGCCTGGCTCGAGGTCGAGATGCCGCAGGCGCCCGCGCCGGTGCAGGTGGTCGCCGAGCCCGTCGAGGGCATGGAGATCGTGTACGACGACGATGACGTGGTCGTGATCGTCAAGCCGGTCGGCGTGGCCGCGCACCCGTCGCCGGGCTGGAGCGGCCCCACCGTCATCGGCGGCCTCGCCGCGGCCGGCTACCGGATCTCCACCTCCGGCGCCGCCGAGCGCCAGGGCATCGTGCACCGTCTGGACGTCGGCACCTCGGGCCTGATGGTGGTCGCCAAGTCCGAGCGGGCGTACACCTCGCTCAAGCGCCAGTTCAAGGAGCGCACGGTCGACAAGCGCTACCACACGCTGGTCCAGGGCCACCCGGATCCGACGAGCGGCACGATCGACGCGCCGATCGGCCGCCACCCGAACCATGACTACAAGTGGGCCGTCACGGCCGACGGCAAGGCCTCCGTGACGCACTACGACCTCATCGAGGCGTTCCGCGCCGCCTCCCTGCTGGACGTCAAGCTGGAGACCGGCCGCACCCACCAGATCCGCGTGCACATGTCCGCCCACCGTCACCCCTGCGTCGGCGACCTCACCTACGGCGCCGACCCGACCCTCGCCAAGCGGCTGCGACTGACCCGCCAGTGGCTGCACGCCGTGCGGCTCGGCTTCGAGCACCCCGCCGACGGACAGTGGGTGGAGTTCGCGAGCGAGTACCCCGAGGACCTGCAGACGGCCCTCGACCAGGTCCGCGAGGAGACCTACGCGTGAGCGTGCCGTACACCGTCCGTATCGCCGATGACCTCGCCGACCGCGAGGCCTGCTTCGCGGTCCGCAAGGAGGTCTTCGTCGTCGAGCAGGGCGTCGCCGAGGACCTCGAGTACGACGCCTACGACGCGGTCGCCGTGCACGTGCTCGCGGTCCGCGAGGACGGTGTGCCGCTCGGCACCGGGCGGCTGCTGCACGGCGCGGCGGCCACGGCGAAGACCGGCGCGGACGCGTCCGTGGGCTCCCTGGGGCGGCTCGCCGTCTCCCGGGCCGCGCGCGGGCTCGGGGTCGGGGCGGTCCTGGTGCGGGCCATCGAGGACGCGGCCCGCGCGCGCGGGCTGACCGCGGTGGACCTGCACGCGCAGACCCATGCCAAGGGCTTCTACGAGCGCCTGGGGTACGAGGCGTACGGGCCGCAGTTCTTGGACGCCGGAATGCCGCACCGGGCGATGCGCAGGGCCCTGTAGCGCGCCGCGCGCTCCCGGCGGGCGGATGGCAGGCTTGAGTTCTGCCGTGTGATCGTCGACCCCCGGAGTGCCGGCCGTGGATCAGTTGGCCCTGCTGTTCGTGCTGTTGCTCGGGGCCCTGGTGAGTGTGCCGGTGGGGGACCGGTTCGGGGTGCCGGCGCCGGTGCTGATGACGCTGTTCGGCGGGGTCCTCGCGGTGGCCGACTTCGTGCCCGATGTGGACATCCCGCCCGAGCTGATCCTGCCCGGGCTGCTGCCGCCGCTGCTCTACGCCGCCGTGCGCCGCACCTCCTGGCGGCAGTTCGCGGCCAACATCCGGCCGATCTTCCTGCTGGCCGTGGCCCTGGTGTTCGTGACGACGGTGTGCGTGGCGTACGTCGCCAACGCGATCGTGCCCGGACTGCCGATCGCCGCAGCCGTCGCCCTCGGCGCGCTGATCGCTCCGCCCGACCCGGTCGCCGCGACCAGCGTCGCCGGACAGCTCGGGCTGCCGCGCCGCCTGGTGTCGATCCTGGAGGGCGAGGGGCTCTTCAACGACATCACGGCCATCGTGCTGTACCACGTGGCGATCGCCGCGGTCGTGAGCGGCACCTTCTCGCCCTGGCGGGCCGGCCTCGACCTGGTGCTGTCGGCGGTCGTCGCGGTGGCCGTCGGCCTGGTGCTGGGCTGGGGCGCGAACAAGCTGATGGACCTGCTGGGCGATCCGACCCTGCAGATCGGTATGACCCTGCTGGTGCCGTACGCCTCCTACGTCCTCGCGGAGAAGCTGCACGGCTCCGGGGTGCTCGCGGTGCTCACCACGGCGCTCTTCCTCGCCGAGTACGCCACCGACGCCGACGACGTGATGACCCGGCTGGCCGGACACACCTTCTGGGACATCATCGACACCCTCGTCACGGGCGTGGCGTTCGGGCTCATCGGCCTGGAGCTGCACAACGCCATCCGCACGGCCCAGGGCCGCTGGGGCGAGCTGCTCGGCTGGTCCGCGGCCGTCGTGGGCGTGGTCGTCGTCGTGCGGCTGATGTGGCTGCTGCCGGCGACCTGGCTGACCAAACGACTGCACGCGCGGCGGGACTACGACGAGGAGATCCCGGTGAGCTGGCGGGAGACCGTCGTGATGTGGTGGTCCGGGATGCGCGGGGTGGCCTCGGTGGCGCTGGCGCTGGCCGTCCCGCTGAAGACCGACGACGGCTCCCCCTTTCCCGACCGGGACGAGATCGTCTTCATCGCCTTCGGGGTCATCGTCGTCACGCTGGTGCTCCAGGGGCTCACCCTGCCGTGGCTGGTGAAACGGCTCGGGGTGCGGGCCGACTCCGAGCGCGAGAAGCAGTTCGAGAAGGAGCTGGCGGTGCGCGCGGCGAAGGCGGCGAAGGGCCGGCTGCGGGAGATCGAGCAGGTGGAGGACCTGCCCGAGGACCTGGCGGAGCAGATGCTGCGGCGCGCCTTCGACATCGGCATCCGGATCAGTCCGGACATGGACGAGGCGGAGCGGCGGGAGGCGCAGCACCATCGGGCCAAACGGCTCAGGCGCGTGCGGCGCATCCAGAACGAGATGATGAGCGCGGCCCGGCACGAGGTGCTGGCGGCGCGCAGCGAGCCGGGGGCGGACCCGGAGATCGTGGACCGGGTGCTGCGCCATCTCGACGTGCGCAGCCTGCGGTGAGCGGGCCCGGCCGCTTACCCACAGGGCCGACGCGATAGTCGTACAAACGTGTGGTGGCTGTGGAAAACTCCGACGCCACTCAGCGGTCCGCACCTACCTTTGAATCATGACGCGCAACATCGTGATCAGTGGTGGTGGTACGGGCATCGGGCTGGCGGCCGCGCAGGCCTTCGCGGCGGACGGCGACCAGGTGCTGCTGCTCGGGCGGCGGGCCCAGGTGCTGGAGAAGGCGGGGGTGCCGGGGGCGCTCACCCGTGCCGCGGACCTCTCCGAGCCCGATCAGGTCCGTGCGGTGGCCCGGTTCGTCGCCGAGGAACTCGGCACCGTAGACGTTCTCGTGCACGGCGCGGGCGGCGCCGGGCATCTGGAGCCGCCGTCCGGCAGCGAAGACCCCCTGGACCGGGTGGCCCACGACTGGACCGTCAACTTCAGACAGAACACCCTGACGGCCGCGCTCCTCACCGAGGCGTTGAAGAACCGCCTCGCCGAGCCGGGTGGCCGGGTGCTCTTCGTCTCGTCCATCGCGGCCTACCGCGGTTCGGGCACCGGCGCCTACGCGGCGGCCAAGGCCGGGCTGCACCCGTACGCGCACGATCTGGCCCGGCAGCTGGGTCCGCGGGGCATCACCGTGAACGTGGTCGCACCGGGCTACGTCGAGGACACGGAGTTCTTCGGGGACACCATGGACGAGGCCCGGCGGGCGCGGCTCATCGACGACACGACGACCGGTCGCGCCGGGACACCGGGCGACGTGGCGGCGACCCTGCACTGGCTGGCCTCGCCCGCCGCCGGACACGTCACCTCACAGATCGTGCAGGTCAACGGAGGCGCGGAACGCGGCCACTGACGTGGCGCGTGCCCGGGTACGGCGGCTCGGGCACGGCCGTACCGGCACCGGCTGGCACCATGGCCTCATGAACATCATGCTCTTTCATTCGACCTACGGCCTGAGGCCCGCGGTGCGCGAGGCCGCGGACCGGCTGCGCGCGGCGGGCCACGAGGTGTGGACGCCGGACCTCTTCGAGGGGCGCACGTTCGACACCGTCGAGGAGGGCATGCAGTACAAGGAGGAGATCGGCAAGGACGAACTGCTGAAGCGGGCCGTGCTGGCGGCGGCGCCGTACTCCGACCGGGGGCTGGTCTATGCCGGGTTCTCGCTCGGCGCCTCCATCGCCCAGACCCTCGCCCTCGGCGACGACAAGGCGCGCGGACTGCTGCTCCTGCACGGCACGTCGGACATCGCGCCGAACGCGCAGGCGGACGAGCTGCCGGTGCAGCTGCACGTGGCCGAGCCGGACCCGTTCGAGACGGACGACTGGCTGAGCGCCTGGTATCTGCAGATGGGCCGGACCGGCGCCGACGTGGAGGTCTATCGCTACGCGGGCGCCGGGCACCTGTACACCGACCCCGGGCTGCCGGATCACGACGCCGAGGCCGCCGAGTCCACCTGGCGGGTGGCGCTCGGCTTCCTCGACGGCCTGGAGAACGCGTAGCCCTGTGCCCTACACGGGGTCGTAGGTCCGCTCGACTTTCTGGGTGCCGCTGCGGGTGCGGTACGAACGCTCCCACTGGGCGGTCGCGTTCGCGTCGGTGCGGTCGGACAGGACGTAGTAGTCCATCTGCGCCCGGTCGTTGGTGATGTCCAGCACGCCGAACCCGTGCCGGTCGGTGTCCACCCAGTGGACGTGCCGGTTGGCGGCCTCGATGAGCGGCGCGGCGACCGCGGAGACCACGCCCTCGGGGACCTTGACGATGTCGTCGAGGTTGTCGGAGGTCATCGAGGTGATCACGAACTCGGTGGCCGCCGACGGCGACAGTGGGTAGGTGCCCGCGTCCACCGGCACGTCGTTGGCCCAGGACATGTGGATGTCACCGGTCAGGAAGACGGTGTTGCCGATGGCGTTCGAGCGCAGATGGTCGAGGAGTTCGCGGCGGTCGTGGGTGTAGCCGTCCCACTGGTCGGTGTTGACGCCTATGCCGTCCTGCGGCAGGTCGAGCAGCTTGGCGAGCGGCTTGAGCAGGTCGGCGGTGAGGGAGCCGATGACGAAGGGGGCGATCATGACCGAGTTGCCGACCAGCCGCCACTTGGTGTCGGAGGCCTTCAGACCCGCCTTCAGCCAGTCGAGCTGGGCGCGCCCGGTGATCGTCCGGTTCGCGTCGTCCACCGAGCCGCTGCCCGCGGACGCCTGCTGGGAGCGGAAGGAACGCAGGTCCAGCAGGGACAGATCGGCGAGCTTGCCAAAGCGCAGCCGCCGGTAGGTGGTGCCCTCGATGGCGGGGCGGACCGGCATCCACTCGAAGTAGGCCTGCTTGGCGGCCGCCTTGCGGGCGGTCCAGGTGCCCTCGGCGCCCTCGGTGTGGTTGACCGCGCCGCCCGACCAGGCGTTGTCGGCGAACTCGTGGTCGTCCCAGATCGCGACGACCGGTGCCTTCAGGTGCAGAGCCTGGAGATCGGGGTCGGTCTTGTACTTGCCGTGCCGGGTCCGGTAGTCGGCGAGCGTGATTATCTCGTTGGCGGGCGCGTGCGGGCGGACCACCTTGCCGCGGGCCGCGTACTCGCCGGACTTGTACTCGTAGATGTAGTCGCCGAGGTGCAGCCACGCGTCCAGGTCGCTGCGGGCGGCGAGGTGGCGGTAGGAGGCGAAGTAGCCGGCCTCCCAGTTGGCACAGGTGACCACGCCGAAGCGCAGCCCGGCCACGGCCGCGTCCGCCGCCGGGGCGGTGCGGGTGCGGGCCACCGGGGAGTCGGTGCCGCCGGCCGAGAAGCGGAACCAGTAGTCGGTCGCCGGCTCCAGGCCGCGGATGTCGGCCTTCACCGTGTGGTCGGAGGCGGCGGTCGCGGTGGTGGACCCCTTGGAGACGACGCTCGTGAACGCCTTGTCCTTGGCGACGACCCAGTTCACCTCGGTGTCCGGGCCGAGCCCGGAGCCCGGCACCGCCTGCGGGACGGGGGTCACCCGGGTCCACAGCAGGATGCCGTCGGGCAACGGGTCGCCGGAGGCGACCCCGTGCAGGAAGGCGGGGGCCTGGTCGGCGGCGCGCGCCGGCAGGGAGGCGGCGAGCGGACCGGCGGCCAGCACAGCGGAAGCCGCCGCGGCCTTGACGACCGTACGGCGGCGGGGGGAAACGGAGTTCAGGCGCTCGGAGGCCGAAAAAGATCTGTATCGACTGGTCACGAGCGCTCAGGTTACTGACCGGTACGCACACAAGAGCGGGCGAACTCCCAATGTTCGCCCGCTCTTCACGTGAACGCCGGATTCCGCCGGGCCGTCAGCCCTTCATGGCTGCGTCGAGCGCCTTGTTGAAGTCGGCCACGTTCATGGGCGGGTTCTTGCCGTCGGGGCCCGTCAGCGTCTTGCCGTCCATCTTCAGGGTCGGCGTGCCCTGGATGCCGTCCTTGTTGAAGATCTTGGATTCCTCCAGCGCCCACCGGTCGTAGGTGCCGTCCTTCACCGCCTTCTGGAAGGCCGCGTTGCCCTTCAGGGCCGGGACCGTGTCGGCGATCTGGAGCAGATAGGAGTCGTCCTTGAACTTGTCGTCCTGCTCGTCGGGGTGCCACTTCGTCGAGTACATCGCGGACCTGTACTCGAGGAACGCCTCGGGGCTGACGTTGAGCGCGGCGCCGAGGGCGCTGAGCGCGTTCTTGGAGCCCACGCCGGGCAGGTTCTGGTCGAGGAAGGTGGCGCCGACGTAGTGGAGCTTGATCTTGCCGTCGTCGATGTCCTTCTTCACCGTCGAGCCGACGGTCTCCTCGAACTGCGCGCAGATCGGGCAGCGCGGGTCCTCGTAGACGGTGAGGGTCTTCTTGGCGGTGCTCTTGCCGATGACGACGGTCGTGCCGTCCGAGCCCGTGGTGTTGGCCGGCTTCACGAGCGGCTTGCTCTTCGCGGCGTCCCACCCGGTGGGCTTGTTGGCCTGGACGACGGCGTAGCCGATGCCGCCGGCCGCGGCCAGCACGGCCACGACCGAGGCGGCCACGATGATCTGGCGCCTGGTCTTGGCGCGCTTGGCCTGCCGCTCGCGCTCCTCGCGCAGCCGCTCGCGGGCCGCCGTCTTCGACGACTGGCTGTTCCGCTTGCTCATGTTGGTGATCTCCATGTGGGACGCGCACATGTCGTACGCGGGATACGTGTGGGGGACTGGATGTGCTCGGCTGCCACCGCGCAGAGGTCGTTCAGACCGCTGCGAGGGCGGGTGAGCACGGCGGTCCACGCCGTCCCAGGGAGTGCGCGAGGAGCCGGTCGCGGGCGACGGCCCGGCGGGGGGCCGGGCGCGGCAGCCGGCGGACCGGAGTCAGCCGAGCGGCGACCGAGGACACCGCGAGCAGCAGCGGCCGGAAGGTGGTGGCGGCGATCGCGCGCAGCAGCTGCACCATCGCCCGCTCGCCCCGGCGCAGCCAGGCGGCGGCGAGCAGGCCCACGCCGACGTGGGCGGCGAGCAGCAGCCAGGCGGCGGCCGGGCTGGCGTGCGCGAGCAGCACATCCGGGCGGCCGTGCACCCCGGTCACCTGGGCGAGCGGGGAGCCGACGGCACCGCCCTGGCACAGCACGTCGAAGCCGAAGGCGCGCAGCGGGCCCGCGACCGGGCCGCCCGCCCGGCCGTAGCAGGCGTGCTGGCCGGTGGTGAACACCGTGTCGGCCGCCAGCTCCAGCGGGATCAGCAGGGCCGCGATCCGGCCGAAGCCGCGCTCGCGGCCCGCCAGCGCGTACGCGGCGGCGAACACCCCGGCGCAGACCGTCAGCACCGTTCCCACCGGCAGCGGGGCCCGGGACAGCAGCACGTGCGACGCGGTGCTGAGCGTCACGACGAAGGCCGTGAACAGCGCCGCGCGCACGGCTCTGAGCTGGGTCCCGGATATGTCCATAGCGAGAGAAGAGTGTGTCACGTAGGCGGGTAAGGGACCCCTAAAGAGTGCCTATGAGTGCGCGAAGGTTACAGCCCCGGAATCCGGCCGTTGCGGAACAGGTCGACGAAGATCTGGTGGTCGGCACGCGCGCGTGCGCCGTAGCGGTGCGCGAAGTCCGCCAGGAGCGGCGCGAAGCCCTCCTCGTCGGCCGCGAGCGCCGCGTCGATGGCCCGCTCGGTGGAGAACGGCACCAGGGACTCCCCCGACTGGTCGTCCGCCGCCGCGTGCATCGCCGCCGTCGCCCGGCCCAGGTCGGCGACCACCTGCGCGATCTCCTCCGGGTCATCGATGTCGCTCCAGTCCAGGTCGACGGCGTACGGCGAGACCTCGGCGACCAGCTGGCCCGCGCCGTCCAGCTCGGTCCAGCCCAGCCACGGGTCGGCGTGGGCCTGCAGGGCGCGCTGGGAGATCACCGTGCGGTGGCCCTCGTGCTGGAAGTAGCCCGCGATGGCCGGATCCGTGATGTGCCGGGAGACGGCCGGGGTCTGCGCCTGCTTGACGTAGATCACCACATCGTTCTCCAGGGCGTCGCTGTGGCCCTCCAGGAGGATGTTGTACGACGGCAGACCGGCGGACCCTATGCCGATGCCCCGGCGGCCGACGACGTCCTTCACGCGGTAGGAGTCGGGCCGGTCCAGCGAGGCGTCCGGCAGGGTCTCCAGATAGCCGTCGAAGGCGGCCAGCACCTTGTACCGGGTCGCCGCGTCCAGCTCGATGGAGCCGCCGTCCGGCGCGAAGCGGCGCTCGAAGTCGCGGATCTCCGTCATCGACTCCAGCAGCCCGAAACGGGTCAGCGAGCGGGCGTCACGCAGCGCGTCGAGCAGCGGACCCTGCGCGGTGTCCAGCGTGAACGGCGGCACCTCGTCGCTCTTGGCGCCCGTGGCCAGGGCGTGGATGCGCTCGCGGTACGCGCCCGCGTAGATCTCCACCAGCCCGGTGATCTGTTCGTCACCGAGCGCCTTCGCGTACCCGAGGAGGGCGATCGAGGCCGCGAAGCGCTTCAGGTCCCAGGTGAAGGGGCCGACGTAGGCCTCGTCGAAGTCGTTGACGTTGAAGACGAGGCGGCCGTTGGAGTCCATGTACGTGCCGAAGTTCTCCGCGTGCAGGTCGCCGTGGATCCACACGCGCGAGGTGCGGTCGTCCAGGAAGGGGCCGCCGCGCTTCTCCGCGTCCAGGTCGTGGTAGAAGAGGGCCGCCGTGCCCCGGTAGAACGCGAACGCCGAGGCCGCCATCTTCCGGAACTTCACCCGGAAGGCGGCCGGGTCGGCGGCCAGGAGCCGGCCGAAGGCGGTGTCGAAGACGGCGAGGATCTCCTCGCCGCGCTGCTCGTCGTTGAGCCGGTGGACCGACATCGCGGGGTGCCTCCTGGTGCATTGCCTGTACGACAGCGTTTCTGCCGTCTTCAACGGGCGACGCCACGCGGGAGTGCCCGGTTCCCGCACGAAGGTACGCAGAGAGAGCCCGCGCGTGTCAGTGCCGAGGCATAGACTTCGACGCTGACCCCACAACCGTGCGCCAGCCCGTCGCCGAGTGTTTCCCCCGGAGGCTCAACCGTGTCAAAGCCGCCCTTCACGCACCTGCACGTCCACACCCAGTACTCGCTGCTGGACGGTGCCGCGCGGCTCAAGGACATGTTCAACGCCTGCAACGAGATGGGCATGACGCACATCGCCATGTCCGACCACGGCAACCTCCACGGGGCGTACGACTTCTTCCACACCGCGAAGAAGGCCGGAATCACCCCGATCATCGGGATCGAGGCGTACGTCGCCCCCGAGTCGCGGCGCAACAAGCGCAAGATCCAGTGGGGCCAGCCGCACCAGAAGCGGGACGACGTCTCCGGTTCCGGTGGTTACACCCACAAGACGATGTGGGCGGTGAACAAGACCGGCCTGCACAACATCTTCCGGCTCTCCTCCGACGCCTACGCCGAGGGTTGGCTGCAGAAGTGGCCCCGGATGGACAAGGAGACGATCGCCCAGTGGTCCGAGGGCATCGTCGCCTCCACCGGCTGCCCCTCCGGCGAGCTCCAGACCCGGCTGCGCCTCGGCCAGTACGACGAGGCCCTCAAGGCGGCCGCCGACTACCAGGACATCTTCGGCAAGGACCGCTACTTCCTGGAGCTGATGGACCACGGCATCGAGATCGAGCACCGGGTCCGTGACGGCCTTCTGGAGATCGGCAAGAAGCTCGGCATCCCGCCGCTGGTCACCAACGACTCGCACTACACGTACGCGCACGAGGCCGGCGCCCACGACGCCCTGCTGTGCATCCAGACCGGCAAGAACCTCTCCGACCCGGACCGCTTCAAGTTCGACGGCACCGGGTACTACCTGAAGTCCACGGACGAGATGTACGCCATCGACTCCTCGGACGCCTGGCAGGAGGGCTGCGCCAACACGCTCCTCGTCGCCGAGATGGTCGACACCACCGGCATGTTCGAGGCGAAGAACCTCATGCCGAAGTTCGACATCCCCGAGGGGTACACCGAGGTCACCTGGTTCAAGGAGGAGGTCCGCCGCGGCATGGAGCGCCGCTTCCCCGGCGGCATCCCCGAGGACCGCCAGAAGCAGGCCGAGTACGAGATGGACGTCATCATCCAGATGGGGTTCCCGGGCTACTTCCTCGTGGTCGCCGACTTCATCATGTGGGCCAAGAACAACGGCATCGCGGTCGGCCCCGGCCGAGGCTCCGCGGCCGGCTCGATCGTCGCCTACGCCATGGGCATCACCGACCTCGACCCGATCCCGCACGGCCTGATCTTCGAGCGCTTCCTCAACCCCGAGCGCGTCTCCATGCCCGACGTCGACATCGACTTCGACGAGCGCCGGCGCGTCGAGGTCATCCGGTACGTGACGGAGAAGTACGGCGCCGACAAGGTCGCCATGATCGGCACGTACGGCAAGATCAAGGCCAAGAACGCGATCAAGGACTCCGCGCGCGTGCTGGGCTATCCGTACGCGATGGGTGACCGGCTCACCAAGGCGATGCCCGCCGACGTCCTCGGCAAGGGCATCGACCTGAACGGCATCACCGACCCCTCGCACCCGCGCTACAGCGAGGCGGGCGAGATCCGGGGGATGTACGAGAACGAGCCGGACGTGAAGAAGGTCATCGACACCGCCAAGGGCGTCGAGGGCCTGGTCCGGCAGATGGGCGTGCACGCGGCCGGCGTGATCATGTCCAGCGAGACCATCACCGAGCACGTCCCCGTCTGGGTGCGGCACACCGACGGCGTGACCATCACGCAGTGGGACTACCCGAGCTGTGAGTCGCTCGGCCTGCTGAAGATGGACTTCCTGGGCCTGCGCAACCTGACGATCATGGACGACGCCGTCAAGATGGTGAAGTCCAACAAGGGCGTCGACATCGATCTGCTGAGCCTCCCGCTCGACGATCCGACGACCTTCGAACTGCTCCAGCGCGGCGACACCCTCGGCGTCTTCCAGTTCGACGGCGGCCCCATGCGCTCGCTGCTGCGCCTGATGAAGCCCGACAACTTCGAAGACATCTCCGCCGTGTCGGCGCTCTACCGGCCGGGCCCGATGGGCATGGACTCGCACACCAACTACGCGCTGCGCAAGAACAAGCTCCAGGAGATCACCCCGATCCACAAGGAGCTGGAGAAGCCCCTCGAAGAGGTCCTGGCGGTCACCTACGGCCTGATCGTCTACCAGGAGCAGGTGCAGAAGGCCGCCCAGATCATCGCCGGCTACTCGCTCGGCGAGGCCGACATCCTCCGCCGCGTGATGGGCAAGAAGAAGCCCGAGGAACTGGCGAAGAACTTCACCATCTTCCAGGCCGGCGCCCGCAAGAACGACTACAGCGACGAGGCGATCCAGGCCCTGTGGGACGTGCTGGTCCCCTTCGCCGGCTACGCCTTCAACAAGGCGCACTCGGCCGCGTACGGCCTGGTGTCGTACTGGACCGCCTATCTGAAGGCGAACTACCCAGCCGAGTACATGGCCGCGCTCCTGACCTCCGTCAAGGACGACAAGGACAAGTCGGCGATCTACCTCAACGAGTGCCGCCGCATGGGCATCAAGGTGCTCCCGCCGAACGTCAACGAGTCGGTGCACAACTTCGCCGCCCAGGGCGACGACGTGATCCTCTTCGGCCTCGAAGCGGTGCGCAACGTCGGCACCAACGTGGTCGAGTCGATCATCAAGAGCCGCAAGGCGAAGGGCAAGTACGCCTCCTTCCCCGACTACCTCGACAAGGTCGAGGCGGTCGCGTGCAACAAGCGCACCACGGAGTCGCTGATCAAGGCGGGAGCGTTCGACACCCTGGGGCACACCCGCAAGGGGCTCACGGCGCAGTACGAGCCGATGATCGACAACGTGGTCGCGGTCAAGCGCAAGGAGGCCGAGGGGCAGTTCGACCTCTTCGGCGGCATGGGCGAGGAGGAGAGCAGCGAGCCCGGGTTCGGGCTCGACGTGGAGTTCACCACCGAGGAGTGGGAGAAGACCTATCTGCTCGCCCAGGAGCGGGAGATGCTCGGTCTGTACGTCTCCGACCACCCGCTCTTCGGCCTGGAGCACGTGCTGTCCGACAAGGCCGACGCGGGCATCTCGCAGCTCACCGGCGGCGAGCACGCGGACGGCGCGGTCGTCACCATCGGCGGCATCATCTCGGGCCTCCAGCGCAAGATGACCAAGCAGGGCAACGCCTGGGCGATCGCCACCGTCGAGGACCTCGCCGGCTCCATCGAGTGCATGTTCTTCCCGGCGACGTACCAGCTGGTGTCGACCCAACTCGTCGAGGACGCCGTGGTGTTCGTCAAGGGACGCCTCGACAAGCGCGAGGACGTGCCCCGGCTCGTCGCGATGGAGCTGATGGTCCCGGACCTGTCCAACGCGGGCACCAACGCACCGGTGATCCTCACCATCCCGGCCACCAGGGTCACCCCGCCCATGGTCAGCCGCCTCGGCGAGATCCTCAGCCACCACAAGGGCGACAGCGAGGTCCGGATCCGGCTCCAGGGCCCGCGCAAGACCACCGTGCTGCGCCTGGACCGGCACCGGGTCAAGCCCGACCCGGCGCTCTTCGGCGACCTGAAGGTGCTGCTCGGCCCGTCCTGCCTGGCGGGCTGACGCGTATCCGCGCGATGGGGCGCACCCGCCACGGGTGCGCCCCATCTGTGTGCCTGGGCTTCAACTGCCCCTATATGCAGATGTCAGTTGTGGCCGAACCGCTTCTGCCGGCCCTTGCGCGCCACGTCCGCAGGCGTCATCTGCGATATCCGCTGTTCCGCCTGTGCTTCGAGAGAGGACTTCTGAGCCTGCTCCTGGCTGCGCTCGGACTGCGGCTGTTTACGGTCCTGCTTCTTGTTCTTGGCCATGGTGGTCTGCCTCCTGCGGGGAACTAGGGGCCAGGGCTGACATCAGATTCACATAGGCTGACATTGGGCGCATGTCGGATAATTACCGTGTGTGACAGGGCAAGTGGGCCCGCGTGAGCCGCAAACGCCACGCCGAAGATCGAGTTCCGGCCGTTAACCTCCGCGTGGTCGGGCAGACTCGAAGGAAGTCCGAAGCAAAGCCTCCCGGGAAGAGGGTGAGTCGCGTGGACCGATGCATCGTCCTGGTGGACGCCGGGTACCTGCTGGGCGCCGCCGCCAGCCTCCTCGCCGGTGAGCCCTCACGGTCCCGGATCACCGTCGACCACACCGCGCTGATCCAGGCGCTGCGCGACCGCGCGGAGGCCGAGACCGAGCGCCCGCTGCTGCGTATCTACTGGTTCGACGGCGCCCCCGACCGCGTTCCGCAACCGGAGCACCGCCGGCTGCGCGTGATGCCCCGGGTCACCGTCCGGCTCGGTGCCCTCACGCGCAGTGACGGGCGCTGGGCGCAGAAGGGCGTGGACGCGGCCATGCACGCCGAGCTGACCGAACTGGCCCGCAACCGCGCCTGCTCCGACGTCGTCCTCGTCACCGGCGACGGAGACCTGCTGCCCGGCATGATGGCCGCCAAGGAGCACGGCGTCGCCGTCCACCTGTGGGCCGTCCAGGCCGCCGACGGCGACTACAACCAGTCCGAGGACCTCGTCGCCGAGGCCGACGAGCGACGCGTGCTGGACCGGGCTTGGATCACCCAGGCCGTCCGTGCCAAGGAGCTGACCGGCGTCTGCGCCCCGCAGCCCGCGCCCCGCCCCGAGATCGCCGCGATCCTCTCCGCGCCGCTGCCCGAGTCCGCGCTCACCGCCGCGTCCGAACGCCCGGCCGAGCAGGGCACACATCCGGCGGCCGCCGCCGCGACGGAGAACGGCGGCCAGGAGCGGTCCGCCGCACCCAAGGGCGTACCCACCCCCAAGGACCTCGCCGCCCTGCGCGCCCCCGGCACCCCGTCCGTCCAGAACCCCGCGACCGCGACCCTGCGCTGGTCCTCCGACAAGGGCTGGGTGGACCGCCCCGGCGTGGTCTCCGAGCCGCCCGAGGCCGCCGCCATGCCCACGCTGGCCCAGCTCACCACGGCCGAGCAGCGCTGGGCCGACCGCGAGGAGGACATCACCACGGTCGGCGGCGACCCGTACGAGGTCGGCCAGGTCTTCGCCCGGCGCTGGATCTCCCGCCTCGGCGACCAGGGCCAGCTGCCGAAGCTGTCGCAGATGTACCCGCGCATCCCGCACCGCATCGACGGGGAGCTGCTGCGTTACGCGGCCCGGTTCGGGCTGCTCGCCCACAAGGACGACCAGATCGACGAGCACGACCGTTACGCCATCCGGGCGGGCTTCTGGCGGGAGGTCGACGTGCCCGCGGCGACGGAGCCCGCGCCCGCCGGGGGACTGAACCCCGGTGGAACCCCCGTAGGCGGACCCAAAGGCGAGTAAAGGCCCCGCACCCCGTACTCTCGTCCTTTGTGAACACGCGCGCGGTACAGGCCCTTCGCCATGACGAGGTCGTACGCGTGCGCGGCCTCGCCAAGACCTATCCGGCCGTCAAGGGGCGGCGCGGTGTCCCCGGTACGCCCGAGGTGCGGGCCACCGACGGGGTCGAGCTGACGGTCAGGCGCGGCGAGGTCTTCGGGCTGCTCGGGCCGAACGGCGCCGGCAAGTCCACCCTCGTACGGCAGCTCACCGGACTGCTGCGGCCGGACAGCGGCGGCGTCGAGATCCTCGGCCACGACATCGTGCGGCACCCCGAGCGGGCCGCGCGTCTGCTCGCCTACCTCGGCCAGGAGTCCTCCGCGCTGGACGAGCTGACCGTCTCCCTCGCCGCCGAGACCACCGGACGCCTGCGCGGCCTCGACGTACGGCGGGCGCGGGCCGAGCGGGACGCCGTGCTGGAGGAGCTGGGGCTCACGCCGATCGCCGGGCGGGCGCTGAAGAAGCTGTCCGGCGGGCAGCGCCGGCTCGCCTGCTTCGCCGCCGCCCTCGTCGGGGAACGCGCGCTGCTCGTGCTGGACGAGCCGACCACCGGCATGGACCCGGTGGCCCGGCGCGCGGTGTGGGCGGCCGTGGACCGGCGGCGCGCCGAGCGCGGGACGACGGTGCTGCTGGTCACCCACAACGTCATCGAGGCCGAGACCGTCCTGGACCGGGTCGCCGTGCTCGACCAGGGCCGGGTGATCGCCTGCGACACCCCGGCCGGGCTCAAGGAACAGGTCGCCGACGAGGTGCGGGTCGAGCTGGTGTGGCGGGAGCGGGCGCCGCTGGAGGTGCCCGAGGTCGCCGTACTGCGCGAACGCGCGGTGGAGTCCGGCCGGCGCTGGACGCTGCGGCTCGCGCCCGAGGAGGCCCGCGCCGTCGTCGCCACCGTGACCGGCGGGGCCGCGTTCGCCGCCCTGGACGACTTCACCCTCGCCGCGCCCAGCCTGGAGGATGTCTACCTGGCACTCGGCGGCGCGGCCCGGCAGGGGCTGGTGAAGGCATGAGCGCACCGGCCGCGGAATACGTAGGGAAGTGCGCGACTGCCGCAGGGAAGAGGAGCAGCTCGACGTGAGTGTCGTACCCGCCCAGGTGCTGCCGGGCAGTGCCCCGGCCGTACCCGAGACGGCACGGGAGACGGCCGAACTCGGCCCGCCCGCGCGGCTGTGGCCGTCGCTGGCGGCCGTCTACCGGGCGCAGCTGTCCAGGGCCCGGGTGGCGCGGATCCCGCTGTTGTTCGTCGCGACCTTCCAGTCCGTCGGCATCACGGTGATGATGCGCGGCGTCGTCGACTCCGGCAGCGAGGCGCAGTCCGTGGTGGCCGGGTCCTCGGTGCTGGTCGTCGCCTATGTCGCGCTGAACCTGCTCTCCCAGTACTTCGGGCAGCTGCGGGCCAGCGGCGGGCTCGACCACTACGCCACCCTGCCGGTGCCGCCGGCCGCGGTGGTGCTCGGCGCGGCCGCCGCGTACGCCTCCTTCACGGTGCCGGGGACCTTGGTGACGGCCGTCTTCGGATGCGTGCTGTTCGGGCTGCCGCTGTCCAACCTGTGGATCCTGCTGGTCGTGATCCCGCTCGCCGGGGCCGCGCTGTCCGGGCTCGGCGCCGCCTGCGGGCTGCTCGCGCCGCGGCCCGAGCTGGCCACGCTGCTCGGGCAGCTGGGCATGTCGGCGGCGCTGCTGCTCGGGGTGCTGCCGGCCGACCGGATGCCGGAGATCGTCCGGCTGGCGCGGGATCTGCTGCCGTCGACGTACGGCGTGGAGGCGTACGCCCGGACCTTCGGCGCCCACCCGGACTGGGCCGTCGTCCTCGTCGACCTGGGTGTGTGCGCCGGTGTCGGGGTGGTCTCGCTGGCCGTGGCGACCTGGGCGTACCGCCGGGCCGCCGTCCGGTGACGCGGGGCACAGCACGACCTGGCACGATGTCAGGGTGACCGCACCGCTGACTCCGCCACCGCCACCGCACGACGACTCCCCGCACCAGGTCTGGCAGGGCTCGCCTGCCGGAGCGCCGGGCGCGGGCCGGCACGAACAGGACGGCCCCGGGATGAAGACGGAAGTGCGGGACGCCGCCGTGATCACGGTGGCCGTGGCGGTGGCCGGGGTGCTGCTGGGGCTGCTGTGGTGGTGGCTGGCACCGCATGTGCCGCTGATCGGCGACGCGGTCGACAAGAGCTGGGTGGTCTACCTCAAGGACAGCGAGGGCGAGCAGGCCATCGGGGTGGACGGCACGTTCACCCTGCTGGCCCTGGGCTTCGGGCTGGTCAGCGGGGCGGCCGTCTTCCTGCTGCGTCGACGCGGCGGTGTGCCGGTCGTCGTGGCACTGGGCGTCGGCGCGCTGCTCGGGTCGCTGCTGGCGTGGCGGCTCGGTATATGGCTCGGGCCCACCTCCGACGTCATCGCGCACGCCAAGCAGGTGGGCAAGGGGGTCACGTTCTCGGCGCCGCTGAAGCTGGGGGCGAAGGGGGCGTTGCTGGCGTGGCCGCTGGCCGCGCTGATCGTGCACCTCGGACTCACGGCGCTCTTCGGTCCCCGGGATCCCGAGCCGCCCTATCCGCACGGCCCGGCGGCCACGGACCCCTACGGCGCACCGCTGCCGTGACCCGGACAGCCGCAGACGCCCACGGACGGCCGTAGGGTCACGGCCCCACCTCGGACAGCCGTGGAGACGGCCGCGCGAAGCCACGGGCCCCCGGGGACGCCGTGCCCGTCAGCCGCGGCCGATGGGCGCGGGCACGGCGTTCGTCAGCTGTGCCAGGTCTGCCGGCGCCAGCTCCACCTCCAGGCCCCGGCGGCCCGCCGACACACAGATCGTCTCGTGCGCCTCGGCCGACTCGTCCAGCACCGTCGGGAGCTGCTTGCGCTGGCCGAGCGGTGAGATGCCGCCCCGTACGTATCCGGTCGTCCGTTCCGCGAGGGCCGGGTCGGCCATCGTCGCCCGCTTGCCGCCCACCGCCGCCGCCAGGGCCTTCAGGTCCAAAGAGCCGGAGACCGGGACCACGGCCACCGTCAGGGCGCCGTCGACGTCCGCGACCAGGGTCTTGAAGACGCGGTCGGGAGAGACGCCCATCGCCTCCGCGGCCTCCTCGCCGTAGGACGGGTGGGCGGGGTCGTGGTCGTAGGCGTGGACCGTGAAGCCGACGCCCGCCGCGGCCAGGGCGACGGTCGCGGGCGTGCCGCCGGACTGCTGCTTCTTCTGCTTCTTCGCCATCCCGGCTTCCTCAGTTCAGGCTCGTCGGCGTCCGCGTCAGCTCGAACGCGGGCAGCGACGGCAGGCTGCGGATGATGGCCGTCTCGGCGCGCAGGAGCTTCAGCTCGTCACGGAGCCGGGACGCGGTGTCCGGCGCCTGCAGCAGTCGCTGCTTGGTCGGCGTGTCGTGCACCATCGCGGCGGCCACGAGGTACGACACCACGCTCGGTTCGTCCGGCAGCTCCGCGCCCGAGGACAGCGAGCGCTCGCGGGCGCCGGCCAGGCGTTTCTGGTACTGCCGGAAGGACCGCAGGACCCCCTCGGCCAGCGCGCCAGCCTCCTCGCCCGGTTCCTCCTCCAGCTCCTCCAGCTCCGCCGTGAGGAACGGACCCGACGCGTCCACGGACAGCAGCCGTACCCGGGTCGTGCCCGTGGCCAGCACCTCGAAGGTGCCGTCGGCCCGCTCCCGGATCGTCGCCGCGTCCGCCACGCAGCCCACCCCGTGCAGGGCCTTGAGCGGTTCCGGGCCGAAGCCCGCGGCCGGCCCCCGCTGGGGCTGCGCGGTGGGATCGGGCATGCCGGGGGCGCTCGGCGCCACCTCGGAGCCGTCACGGATGGCCACGACGGCGAACCGGCGCGGTTCGTCCTCGGGAGTCTTGAGCAACTCGCGCATCATGGCGCGATAACGCTCCTCGAAGACGTTGAGCGGCAGCACGAGACCCGGGAACAGCACGGTGTTCAGCGGGAAGAGCGGGAGACGGACGGTGGTCACGGCGCCCCAGCCTAATGGTCACCGGCGCGAACGTGTCCGCCGTGCTCGCCGGGAGGTGCCGGGGACCAGGCCGCCGGCCCCGCGGCCAGCGGCCCGGGACCGGGCGCCAGCAGGTGCTCGCGCAGCCGCAGGAAGTGGCCGAGCGGGTCGTCGGAGAACCGGTCCCAGGGGAAGGACGTGGCGTACGGGCCGATCAGGGCCAGCTCGGCGCGGGCGTCCTCCCAGCGCTCCAGGCGTATCAGGACGTACAGCAGCTTGTTGCGGATCCCGGCGGGCCAGGGGTCGGCCGCCGGGAAGCGGGCCGACAGGGCGAGCGCCCGGTCGGCCGCGGCGTCCAGCCGGGCGCGCGGTACCTCGGGGCCGCAGCCGTCGGTCAGATAGCCGAAGGCCGCGCGGGCCGGCAGCGCCTGGACCAGCGAGTCGGCCGGCGCGTCCTGAGCGGCCCGGTCGGCGAAGTCCAGGCACTCGCGGTGCGCGCCGTGCCAGGAGGCGGCCAGATAGCGCAGGGCGGCCACATGGCAGCCGTGGTGGTGCGGGGCGCGCCGGACGGCCGCCTCCCACAGCTCCTCGACGTAGCGGTGCCCGGCCTGCGAGCCGCGCGCGTGGTCCAGCGCGATCCGCCAGGGCACCGGATCGCGGTCGTCGGCGCGCGCGGCGGCGGTGATGAACGGGCTCACCTCGCGCAGCAGTTCGGCGCGGGCCGGCGAGGGCCAGGCGCGGTCCACCGCCAGCTGCGCCCCGACCAGCAGCACGCCCGGATCGTCCGGCGCGGTCGAACGCCAGGCCTCGAACCACTCGGGGCGCGAGCGGGCGAAGCCGGCCAGGTGGCGTACGTACCGGTCGCGGTTCTCCCAGGCGGACGCGGCGCGGGTGGCGGTCAGCAGGGCGGCCACCGTGTCGTACTCGCCCCGGGCGGCCGCGACCAGCGCGGGGGACAGGCGCTGGTCGGGCGCGTCGAGCACGACCTCGTCCCCGGCCGTGGGCCGGCCGGCCGGGCGCGCGGAGCGTTTGGTCATCCGGGGGCAGCGGATGAACGAGGGCAGCGGGGCCATGGTGTCGACCATTGAAAGACCGCAGGTCGGGGGCGCGCCAGAGAGTTCGGGGAAGTCCGGGAAAGTTGTACGGCGCGAGGTCAAGGAGCCGTAAAGGTGCGGTCTCGAATCGGCATCAGCTGTGCCGACGCTCCCGCCGCGCCACCCGGGTCAGCTCCGCCGCAGCAGTCGCGTCGCCCCCGCCGCCACCGTCGTCGCGAGTATCCAGCCGAGCAGGATCATCGCGGCCGACAGCCACTGCCAGCCGCCGCGCAGCTGCCACTCGCCGACCTGGCCCAGGTCGATCACCGGCAGCAGCAGATCCAGCGTGAACAGGGCCGGGCTCCAGTACGGGTGGCCGTCGTGGTTCATCGGCGGATGGTCCGCGTGCGCGAACGCCAGCGTGCCCGCCGCCCACAGCACCGCCATCCACACCGCGGCCCGGCCCGGCCGGTAGCCGTAGGCCACGGTCCAGTCCTGCACGAATCCCCAGACCTTGGCAGCGGGCGGCAGCGTCTCGCGGCGCCGGCGCTGCTTGGCGAGCAGCACCTCGCGCGCGTCCTCGTCCTCCCCGGCCGCGCGCAGCACCGCGGCCAGCCGCTCGTACGGCTCCGGTGCGTACTCCGCGGTGGCCGCCGCTATCCAGTCCAGGCGGCGGGTCAGCGGGAAGGGGCCCTGCGGCACCAGGCTCTCGTAGGCGAACCCGCCCATGTGCAGCCGGCCGGTGTCCGGCCAGGCGCCCGCGCGGTCCACCAGGTTGACGATCCGCGCCCCGGACAGCACGACCCTGCCGCGCTGCGGCCTGTCCCCGAGGAAGCGCAGCTCGGGCGAGTGCACCCGGCGCAGCGACAGCTCCTGGTCGTCGGTGAGGGCGAACCGGGCCCGCTCCAGGTCGACGGCGTCCCCGAACCGCCCGTCGTCCAGGCGTATCCCGCCCTGGCACTCGAAGCGCTGGATCCGTGTCCCGCGAGCGGGAGTCGTGCCGCTCAGCAGCGGGCTGCCCACGCCGGCCGGGGTCAGGTACAGGGTGCGCTCGACGGTCAGCTGGGGTGCGTTCAGGGCGAGCCGGGCGTAGGGATTGGCGAGTTTCGCGCCCCGCAGGCTGAGCGAGACGCCGATCTTGGCGCCGCGCAGACTCAGCTCGCCGTGCGACTCCAGCATCTCCGCCTGGAGGTCCTGGCCGACGGTCATGCCGTCCCCCGCGATCGACCGGCCGCTGCGGTCGCGGTACACGATCGCCTGGTTGAGCAGCAGATCGGTGCCGATGTGCGCGTCGGTCAGCCGGATCCCGTTCTGGAAGCGGCAGCGCGGCAGATGCAGATCGCCCTCGGTGTGCACACGCGCCGCCTCCAGGCGCGGGACCGCGCAGTCCACCAGGCGCAGGGTGGTGAACCGGGCCTCCGGCAGCAGCACCTCGTCGTCGAAGCGGCAGCCGCGCAGCTCCACGTACGGCGTCACCGTGCCGCCCGCCAGGTCCATCGGGCCGGCGATCCGGACGCCGACGAGCTTCAGGGCGGACACCCGGCCCGCGAGCGCCGGCGGCCCGTCGAGCAGCAGCCAGCACACGACCCGCGCCCGCACGGTCCGCTCGGGCCCCCAGGGATGCCCGCCGTGGGGATCGTCCACGACGGCGTCCCCGCTGCTCAGGTCGTACACGCTGCCGTTGCGGAAGGCCTGCCACATGCCCGCCTCGACCGCGGTCAGCTCCTCCGGCAGGTCTCCGGCGTGCAAGCCGGTCCCTTCGGTCACCGCAGTTCCTTCTCCCTCCACCCATCAGGGGTTTCGTACAGCCGTTCATGCCCGCTGAGTGACTGATGGAACACCGGAGGTGAAGGTGATCTTCCGACTTCGGCCACGTTCTGTATCAGCCATTGATACGCGCGCACCGTGCCCGACCCCGGTCTGCGAGAATTGAGTCCGTGATCTCCCGAATCGATCTGCGCGGCGACGCCCTCCCCGAGGGCCCGGCCCTGCGCGACCTGCTGCCCCGAGCCGACTTCGACGTCTCGGCCGCCCTGGAGAAGGTGCGTCCGATCTGCGAGGCCGTGCATCATCGTGGCGACGCGGCGCTGATCGACTTCGCCGAGAGGTTCGACGGAGTACGGCTGGAATCCGTCCGTGTGCCGGCCCAGGCGCTCAGCGACGCGCTGGCCGCCCTCGACCCGGCCGTGCGCGCCGCGCTGGAGGAGTCCATCCGCCGCGCCCGCCTGGTCCACCGCGAGCAGCGCCGCGACACGCACACCACCCAGGTGGTGCCGGGCGGCTCCGTGACCGAGAAGTGGGTGCCGGTCGAGCGCGTCGGGCTGTACGCGCCCGGCGGCCGCTCGGTGTACCCGTCCTCCGTGGTCATGAACGTCGTACCGGCCCAGGAGGCCGGCGTCGAGTCCATCGCGCTCGCCTCGCCGCCGCAGGCCGACTTCGGCGGGCTGCCGCACCCGACGATCCTCGCCGCGTGCGCCCTGCTGGGCGTGGACGAGGTCTACGCCGCGGGCGGCGCCACCGCCGTCGCGATGTTCGCGTACGGCACCGAGTCCTGCGCCCCCGCCAACATGGTCACCGGCCCCGGCAACATCTGGGTCGCCGCCGCCAAGCGCTTCTTCACCGGCAAGATCGGCATCGACGCCGAGGCCGGCCCGACCGAGATCGCGATCCTCGCCGACGACACCGCCGACCCGGTGCACGTGGCCTCCGACCTGATCAGCCAGGCCGAACACGACCCGCTGGCCGCCGCCGTCCTCGTCACCGACTCCCTCGAACTGGCCGAGGCGGTGGAGAAGGAGCTGGAGCCGCAGGTCGCGGCCACCAAGCACATCGAGGACCGGATCGTGCCCGCGCTGAAGGGCCGCCAGTCCGCGATCGTCCTCGTGGACAGCCTGGCGGAGGGCCTGCGCGTGGTCGACGCGTACGGTGCCGAGCACCTGGAGATCCAGACCGCCGACGCCGCCGCCGTGGCCGACCGCGTCAAGAACGCGGGCGCGGTCTTCATCGGCCCCTGGGCCCCCGTCTCGCTCGGCGACTACGCGGCCGGGTCCAACCACGTCCTGCCCACCGGCGGCTGCGCCTGCCACTCCTCGGGCCTGTCCGTCCAGTCCTTCCTGCGCGGCATCCACATCGTGGACTACACGAAGGACGCGCTGGCCGAGGTCGCCCACCACGTGGTGACGCTGGCGGAGGCGGAGGACCTGCCCGCGCACGGCGCGGCCGTCAAGGCTCGCTTCGGCTGGAAGGTACCCGAGAGCAAGTGACCGGCAACCACTCTTCGTCGCCTTGGGACGAGCTCCCCATCCGGGACGAGCTGCGCGGCAAGTCCCCTTACGGCGCGCCCCAGTTGGACGTCGCCGTACGGCTGAACACCAACGAGAACCCCTACCCGCTGCCCGAGCCGCTGGTCGAGCGGATCGCGCAGCGGGTGCGGGAGGCCGCCCGGGACCTGAACCGCTACCCGGACCGGGACGCGGTCGAGCTGCGCACCGAGCTGGCCAAGTACCTGACGAGCACGTCCGGGCACGAGGTCGGCCTGGCCAACGTCTGGGCCGCCAACGGCTCCAACGAGGTCATCCAGCAGCTGCTGCAGACCTTCGGCGGACCGGGCCGTACGGCGATCGGCTTCGAGCCGTCGTACTCGATGCACGCGCTCATCGCGCGCGGCACCGGCACCGGCTGGGTCTCGGGTCCGCGCAGCGAGGACTTCACGATCGACGTCGCCGCCGCCGAGCGGGCCATCGCCGAGCACAAGCCCGACGTCGTCTTCATCACCACTCCCAACAACCCCACCGGCAACGCGGTTCCGCCGGAGACGGTCCTCGCGCTGTACGAGGCGGCCCAGGCGGCCAAGCCGTCGATGGTGATCGTGGACGAGGCGTACGTCGAGTTCAGCCACGGCGACTCGCTGCTGTCGCTGCTGACGGGCCGCCCGCACCTGGTCGTCTCGCGCACGATGTCCAAGGCGTTCGGCGCGGCGGGCCTGCGCCTCGGCTACCTCGCCGCCGACCCGGCGGTCGTGGACGCCGTCCAGCTCGTCCGGCTGCCGTACCACCTCTCGGCGATCACCCAGGCGACCGCCCTGGCCGCGCTGGAGCACACCGGCACCCTGCTGAAGTACGTCGAGCAGCTGAAGACGGAGCGGGACCGGCTGGTCGCCGAGCTGCGTTCGATCGGCTACGACGTCGTCGAGTCCGACGCGAACTTCGTGCAGTTCGGCCGGTTCGACAGCGCCCACGACGCCTGGCAGAAGATCCTCGACCGGGGCGTCCTGGTCCGGGACAACGGTGTACCGGGGTGGCTACGGGTGTCCACCGGAACCCCCGAAGAGAACGACGCGTTCCTCGACGCGGTACGTGAAGTCAAGAAGGAGCTTGAGGCATGACTCGCGAAGGTCGCGTCGGAAGAATCGAGCGGACCACGAAGGAGACGTCCGTCCTGGTCGAGATCGACCTCGACGGCACCGGGAAGACCGACATCAAGACCGGCGTCGGCTTCTACGACCACATGCTCGACCAGCTCGGCCGGCACGGGCTGTTCGACCTGACCGTGAAGACCCACGGCGACCTGCACATCGACTCCCACCACACCATCGAGGACACCGCCCTCGCGCTCGGCGCCGCCTTCAAGCAGGCCCTCGGCGACAAGGTGGGCATCTACCGCTTCGGCAACTGCACGGTCCCGCTGGACGAGTCCCTCGCCCAGGTCACCGTCGACCTCTCCGGCCGCCCCTACCTCGTGCACACCGAGCCCGAGAAGATGGCGCCGATGATCGGCGAGTACGACACCACGATGACCCGGCACATCCTCGAGTCCTTCGTCGCCCAGGCGCAGATCGCCCTGCACGTGCACGTGCCGTACGGGCGCAACGCGCACCACATCGTGGAATGCCAGTTCAAGGCCCTTGCCCGGGCGCTGCGGTACGCGTCCGAGCGCGACCCGCGCGCGGCCGGCATCCTCCCCTCCACGAAGGGCGCGCTGTAAACCCATGAACGGTCTGTCCACGCTCCTGATCGTCGTCGGCCTCTTCCTCGTCGGCGGCATCGTCTCCTTCGTCAAGCAGAAGATGCCCACGAGCCTCATCGTGCTGCTCTCCATCGGCGCGGCCATGTGCCTCGTCGCGGGCGTCATGCGGCTGGAGGTCTGGAATTGAGCAGCAAGAAGGTCGTGGTCTTCGACTACGGCTTCGGCAACATCCGCTCCGCCGAACGCGCCCTCGCGCGCGTGGGCGCCGATGTCGAGATCACCCGCGACTTCGACGAGGCGATGAACGCCGACGGTCTGCTGGTTCCGGGCGTCGGCGCGTTCGCCGCCTGCATGCAGGGCCTGCGCGCCGCCCGCGGTGACTGGGTGGTGGACCGCCGGCTGTCCGGCGGGCGGCCGGTGATGGGCATCTGCGTCGGCATGCAGATCCTCTTCGCGCGCGGCATCGAGCACGGCGTGGAGGCCGAAGGCCTGGACGAGTGGCCCGGCACGGTCGCGCCCCTGCAGGCCGAGGTCGTCCCCCACATGGGCTGGAACACCGTCGACGCCCCCGCCGACTCCCAGCTGTTCGCGGGCCTCGACGCGGACGCCCGCTTCTACTTCGTGCACTCCTACGCCGTCCACGACTGGACCCTGGAGTCGCACAACCCGCTGATCGCGGCCCCCAAGGTCACCTGGTCCACGCACGGCAAGCCGTTCGTGGCCGCGGTGGAGAACGGCGCCCTGTGGGCCACCCAGTTCCACCCCGAGAAGTCCGGCGACGCCGGCGCCCAGCTCCTCACCAACTGGATCGGAACCCTGTAGACCATGGCCAAGCTCGAACTCCTCCCCGCCGTCGACGTCCGCGACGGCCAGGCCGTCCGCCTCGTGCACGGCGAGTCCGGCTCGGAGACCTCGTACGGCTCCCCGCTGGAGGCCGCCCTCGCCTGGCAGCGGTCCGGCGCCGAGTGGCTGCACCTGGTCGACCTGGACGCGGCCTTCGGCACCGGTGACAACCGTGCGCTGATCGCCGAGGTCGCGGGGGCGATGGACATCAAGGTGGAGCTGTCCGGCGGCATCCGCGACGACGCCTCGCTCGCCGCCGCCCTGGCCACCGGCTGCACCCGGGTGAACCTCGGCACGGCCGCCCTGGAGACCCCCGAGTGGGTCGCCAGGGTCATCGCCGAGCACGGCGACAAGATCGCGGTCGGTCTGGACGTGCGCGGCACGACCCTGCGCGGCCGCGGCTGGACCCGCGACGGCGGCGACCTCTACGAGACGCTGGAGCGCCTCGACCAGGAGGGCTGCGCCCGCTACGTCGTCACCGACATCGCCAAGGACGGCACGCTCCAGGGCCCGAACCTGGAGCTGCTGAAGAACGTCTGCGCGGCGACGGACCGCCCGGTCGTGGCCTCCGGCGGCGTGTCGTCGCTGGACGACCTGCGCGCCATCGCCGAGCTGGTGCCGCTCGGTGTCGAGGGCTCCATCGTCGGCAAGGCCCTGTACGCGAAGGCGTTCACGCTGGAAGAGGCCCTGGAGGCGGTAGCCAAGTGAGCGACGTACGACGCGTGTCGACCGACGCGCCCTGGGAGGAGCAGTTCGGCTACTCCCGCGCGGTGGAGCTGCCGAACGGCCTGGTGCTGGTCTCGGGCTGCACGTCCATCGTGGACGGACAGATCGCCGGGGGCGGCCCGTACGACCAGGCGGTCAACGCTTTCAAGGTCGCCCTGAACGCCCTGGAGCAGCTGGGGCTCGGCCGTGACGACGTCGTGCGCACGCGCATGTACCTCACGCACGCCCGGGACGTCGACGAGGTCGGCCGCGCTCACAAGGAGCTGTTCGACACCGTCCGGCCCGCCGCATCCATGATCATCGTCTCCGGTTTCGTGGACCCCAGCCTGGTGGTCGAGGTCGAGGTGGAGGCGTTCCGAGGAGTTCCCGCATGACCTTGGCCGTACGAGTCATCCCCTGCCTGGACGTGGACAACGGCCGGGTCGTCAAGGGCGTCAACTTCCAGAACCTGCGCGACGCGGGCGACCCCGTCGAGATGGCCAAGGTGTACGACGCCGAGGGCGCCGACGAGCTGACGTTCCTGGACATCACCGCGTCCTCGGGCGACCGCGAGACGACGTACGACGTGGTGCGCCGCACCGCCGAGCAGGTGTTCATCCCGCTGACCGTCGGCGGCGGCGTCCGCACGGCCGAGGACGTGGACAAGCTGCTGCGGGCGGGCGCCGACAAGGTGGGCGTGAACACGGCGGCCATCGCCCGCCCCGAGCTGATCCGCGAGATCGCGGAGCGTTTCGGCCGCCAGGTCCTGGTCCTGTCGGTCGACGCCCGCCGCACCGGGTCGGGCTCTTTCGAGGTGACGACCCACGGCGGCCGTCGAGGCACCGGCATCGACGCCGTCGAGTGGGCGCACCGGGCCGCCGAGCTGGGCGCGGGCGAGATCCTGCTCAACTCCATGGACGCCGACGGCACCAAGGACGGCTACGACCTGGAGATGATCGCGGCGGTCCGCAAGCACGTGACGGTCCCGGTGATCGCCTCGGGCGGTGCCGGCAGACTGACCGACTTCCCGCCGGCCATCGCGGCGGGCGCGGACGCCGTCCTGGCCGCGTCGGTGTTCCACTTCGGCGACCTGCGCATCGGCGAGGTGAAGCAGACGCTGCGGGAGGCGGGGCATCCCGTCCGCTGACGCTGCGCCGGGCTTCGACCCGGGCTCCATGCCGCCGACCTCCGCAGATGTGAAAGAGACGTTGCGCAAAATATGTTGTGCAACTTTTCCTTCGTATCTACAGTCGTGAGCATGACCGGCAAGGAGAAGCAGCGGATCACCGACCTCGGCACGCTCAAGGCCCTCGCGCACCCGCTGCGCATGAGGCTCTACCGGCTGCTGTTCGTCGCCGAGGCGGCCACCGCCTCACAGCTCGCCGAGCAGGTGGACGAGGCGGTCTCGCTGGTCAGCTACCACCTGCGCAAGCTCGCCGAGCACGGTCTGGTCGAGGAGGCCGAGCCGCGCAGCGCGGACGCGCGCGAGCGCTGGTGGCAGCCGTCCTCCGACGGCGTCACCGTCCGCGACGAGGACTTCCAGGACGCTCCCGAGAAGGCGGCGGCGCATCTCGCGGCCTCGCGCCTGTTCCTGGAGCAGCGCGTCGAGATGTACCGCGGCCACCTCGACCAGCGTGCCCACTGGGGGCCCGAGTGGAACGAGGCCGCCGGCGACTCCGAGTCGCTGCTCAGGCTGACCGCCGGGGAACTGGCGGAGCTGAAGAAGGACCTGCACGACCTGCTCAAGCGCTACGACGAGCAGGGGCGCGCCCGCGAGGCCGCCGGCGACACCGAAGGGCGCGAGCACGTCGCGCTGCACGTGTACGGATTCCCGTTCCGCGTCTGAGAGGCCCCCCTCCCGTGACCGCCACGCTCATACCCCCGGCCACCCCGCACGCCCACCGCGACCCCAACGTCCGGCGCTGGCTCGCCGCCTACACCTCCTCGATGCTGGGCGACAGCATCTATTACCTGGCCCTGTCCTGGGCCGCCGTCCAGGCCGGAACACCCGCTCAGGCCGGTCTCGTCATGTCCGCGAGCGCCCTGCCCAGGGCCGTGCTGATGCTCGGCGGAGGAGTGATCGCCGACCGGTTCGGGCCGCGCCGGGTCGTCATCGGCAGCGACGCCGCGCGCTGCGCGGCCGTCCTGGCGGTGGCCGCCCTGCTGTTCCTCACCCGCCCCGGGCTGTGGCCGCTCGCCCTGCTGGCGCTGGTCTTCGGCGCGGTCGACGCCGTCTTCGTGCCCGCCGTGGGCGCCCTGCCGGCCCGGCTCACCGGTAAGGACCAGCTCGGCCGGGTCCAGGGCATGCGGGGCCTCGCCATCCGCTGCGCGAGCGTCGTGGGCGCCCCGCTCGGCGGGCTCGGGGTGGCCGTGGGCGGAGCCCCGGCCGCGTTCGCCCTCGCCGGGCTGCTCATCGCCGTCTCCGTGCCGCTGCTGATCTCCGTACGGGTACGGGACCTGCCTACGGAGCCCGGAGCGGCGGGGACCGCCCGGAGCGACCTCGGAGCCGGGCTGCGCTACATCCGCCGGCACCGCGTCCTCGCCCCGCTGATGGTGGCCATCGCCCTGGGCGACCTGGGGTTCGTCGGACCGCTCAACGTCGGGCTGACCCTGCTCGCCGACCGGCGCGGCTGGGGCGCCCCCGGCATGGGCTGGGTACTCGCCGGATTCGGTGTCGGCGCGGGTGCCGCCTCGCTGCTGCTGGCCGTCCGGGGGCGGCTGCCGCGCGCCGGACTCGTCGCCGGGTGCACGATCATCACCGGTTCGGCCGCCGTCGGCGCCCTCGCCTACGCCCCGACACTCCTGGCCGCCGTCGGCACGGCCCTGCTCGTCGGCCTGCTCACCGGCCTCAGCGGGGCGATGTGCGGCGCACTGCTGCAGACCCAGGCCGACCCCGCCTATCTGGGCCGGGTCACCGCCGTCTCCAGTCTGGTCAGCCTCGGCCTCACCCCGCTGAGCATGCCGTTCGCGGCAGCCGCGATCGGCACCTGGGGCCTCGGCCCGGTCTACGTCGTCAGCGCCGCCGTCTGCGGACTCGGCGGGGTCGTCGCCCTCGCCGTACCGGCCCTGCGCGGCGCCGAACTTCCCCGCTGAACGTCACTCCTTCGGCTGGATCAGCTGCACCAGGTTGCCGCAGCTGTCGTCGAACACCGCCGCGAGGACCGGCCCCTGGCGCTGCGGCGGGTGCGTGAACCGGACGCCCAGGCCGCGCAGCCGTCCGTACTCCGCCAGAAGGTCGTCCACCGAGAAGACGATGCACGGGATGCCCGCCTCGTACAGCGCCGTGCGGTACGACTCCGCGATGGGACCCTGCCCGGGCTCCAACAGCAGCTGGAGCTCCGGCTGGGCCCCGGCGGGCGCGCCGACCGCGACGAACAGGGTGTCGTCGCCCAGGTCCATGTGCAGTCGCGTCTCGAAGCCCAGGACGTCCGTGTAGAAGGCGTGCGCCGCCGCCACGTCGTCCACGTACACACCGGTCATCGCGACCTTGATCACGGGGTGGCTCCCTGCCGGATCAGAACCCCAGCTGCTTGGTCTCGTGCACCTTGGCGATGGCGTCCGCGTCGCCCTCCAGATCCACCCGGGCCGCGTTCTGCCGGCCGAAGGCGAACATCAGCAGCTCCGACGGCTCGCCGGTCACCGTCACCACCGGTGCGCCCCGGTGCGCCACCGCCGTCTGCCCGTCCGGGCGGCGCAGCACCAGCCCCGTCGGCGCGCCCCGGCCCATCAGCCGCGCGGTGCGCTCCAGCCGCGACCACAGCGCGTCCTGGAAGACCGGGTCCAGCTCACGGGCGCTCCAGTCCGGCTGGGCGCGGCGGACGTCCTCGGTGTGGACGTAGAACTCGACGATGTTGGCCGCCTCGTCGACCTGCTTCAGCTGGAACGGCGAGAAGCGCGGCGGGCCGGTACGGATCAGCTGGATCAGCTCCTCGTACGGCTTCGCGGTGTACTCGGCCATCACCTTCTCCAGACGCGGCGCGAGTTGCTTGATCAGCGTGCCCCCGGCCGCGTCCGGGCGGCGCTCGCGCACGATCACATGCGCGGCCAGATCCCGGGTCCGCCAGCCCTCGCAGAGGGTCTCGGCGTCCGGGCCGACGGTCTCCAGCAGGTCCGCGAGCAGCAGCCGTTCACGCTTGGCGAAGGTCGACATGGAGTCAGCCTACGACCCCCCGCAACGTCCGCACAGCGGACACGGCACCGGCACTGTCAGTGCCGCGCGGCACAATGGCAACCATGACCAGCACGCCCGCAACACCCCGGCCCAGCAGCCTCGACCCGGAGATCGCCGCGCGCCTCAAGCGCAGCCCCGACGGACTCGTCCCCGCCATCGCCCAGCAGTACGACACCGGCGAGGTGCTCATGCTCGGCTGGATGGACGACGAGGCGCTGCATCGCACGCTGACCACCGGCCGCTGCACGTACTGGTCGCGCAGCCGCCGGGAGTACTGGGTCAAGGGCGACACCTCGGGTCACCTCCAGTGGGTGAAGTCGGTCGCGCTGGACTGCGACGCCGACACCCTGCTGGTCCGGGTCGACCAGGTCGGCGCGGCCTGCCACACCGGGGCGCGTACCTGCTTCGACGAGGACGTACTGCTCAAGGACGCCGGTTCCGGCGCCCCGGGCACCGATCAGTAAGGTCAGCGGCCATGGACCTCGAGACCTTCCGCAAGCTCGCCGCCGACCGGCGTGTCATCCCGGTCACGCGCAAGCTCCTCGCCGACGGCGACACCCCGGTCGCGCTCTACCGCAAGCTCGCCGCCGAGCGCCCCGGCACCTTCCTCCTGGAGTCCGCGGAGAACGGCCGCTCCTGGTCCCGGTACTCCTTCGTGGGCGTCCGCAGCGCCGCCGCGCTCACCACGCGCGACGGCCGGGCCCACTGGCTGGGCACCCCGCCCGTCGGCGTCCCCGCCGAGGGCGACCCGCTCGCGGTGCTGCGCGCCACACTGCAGGCCCTGCACACCCCGAACCAGGAGGGCCTGCCGCCCTTCACCGGCGGCATGGTCGGCTACCTCGGCTACGACATCGTCCGCCACCTGGAGAAGATCGGCCCCGGCGAGCGCGACGACCTGAAGCTGCCCGAGCTGACCCTGCTCCTGACCAGCGACCTCGCCGTGATGGACCACTGGGAGGGCTCGGTCCTGCTGATCGCCAACGCGATCAACCACAACGACCTCGACACCGGCGTGGACGAGGCCTACGCCGACGCCGTGGCCCGCCTCGACGCCATGGAGGCCGACCTCACGCGTGCGGTGGCCCAGCCGCCGGCCGTCCTGCCGCCCTCGGAACTCCCCGAGTACACCGCGCTGTGGGGCGGCCCCGACTTCCAGGCGGCCGTCGAGGACGTCAAGGAGCGCATCCGCGCGGGCGAGGCCTTCCAGGTCGTCCCCTCCCAGCGCTTCGAGACCCCGTGCACGGCGAGCGCGCTCGACGTCTACCGCGTCCTGCGGGCCACCAACCCCTCGCCGTACATGTACCTGTTCCGCTTCGACGGATTCGACGTCGTCGGCTCGTCCCCCGAGGCCCTCGTGAAGGTCGAGGACGGGCGGGCCATGGTCCACCCCATCGCCGGCACCCGGCCCCGCGGGGCCACCCCGCAGGAGGACCAGGCCCTCGCCGACGAGCTGATGGCCGACCCCAAGGAGCGCGCCGAGCACCTCATGCTGGTCGACCTCGGCCGCAACGACCTGGGCCGGGTCTGCGAGCCCGGCTCGGTCGAGGTGGTCGACTTCATGTCGATCGAGCGCTACTCCCACGTGATGCACATCGTCTCGACCGTCACCGGCACGGTGGCCCCGGGCCGCACGGCCTTCGACGTACTCACCGCGTGCTTCCCGGCGGGCACCCTCTCCGGCGCCCCCAAGCCCCGCGCCATGCAGATCATCGACGAACTGGAACCCTCCCGCCGCGGCCTGTACGGCGGCTGCGTCGGCTACCTCGACTTCGCCGGCGACTCCGACACGGCCATCGCCATCCGTACGGCCCTGCTGCGCGACGGCACGGCCTACGTCCAGGCCGGAGCGGGCATCGTCGCCGACTCCGACCCGGTGTCGGAGGACCAGGAGTGCCGCAACAAGGCGGCCGCGGTGCTGCGCGCGGTCCACACGGCCAACCGGCTCGCCGGGTAGGCCCGGAGACGCTTCTCACGAACCCCGGGTGACAGTTCGCCCGGGGTTCAGGCGATAGTGGAGTACGTGACTGCCGTTCCTCACCCCCGTTCCGAAGCCGCCGCGCCCGCCCGGTCCGGCCGGCGGAGCCTCGCCCTGGCCCTCTTGTGCGGTGCGCTCGGCGCGGCCGTGGCGCTGCTCGCGACCCGACAGCGCTGGGCGGAGGGCACCGCGACGGTGGCCGGCGGCGCCTTCCCGCTCACCGCCAAGGGCAGCGACGTCACGGGCGTGCCCGCGGCCCTCGCCATAGTGGGCCTCGCCGCGCTCGTCGCCGTCTTCGCCGTCCGCAGGGCCGGCCGCCTCCTCGTCGCCGGGCTGCTCGCGCTGTCCGGCGCCGGCATCGTGGCCGCCGCCCTCATGTCCGCCTCCGACAACTCCGCGCTGGACGACAAGGCGGCCCAGGCGAGTGGCGACGCCTCCGCCACGGTCGCCGCGCTCAGCCACACCGGCTGGCCCTACGTCGCGGCCGTCGGCGGCGCCCTGATCCTGCTGGCCGGCCTGCTCGCGCTGCGCTACGGAAGCCTGTGGCCCGCCATGTCCGGCCGCTACGAGCGCGGCGCCGACCGCCCCCAGCGCAAGGCCCGGCCGGTCGACCCCGACCGGCCCGAGGAGATCTGGAAGGCCCTGGACCGGGGCGAGGACCCGACCGGCGCCTGACCCGCCGGCCAGGGCGAACGGGGTGTGGCGAACCAGACGCCACCCCCGCGTCCGCCACGCGCGCGGGTACGGGACAATGGACGACGAGCGTCCGGCTCGGACGGGCGGGCTCGGAGCCGTACGACACGTACGACGCCTACAGGGACACGTACACAGCAACGAGGAGCAAGTCATGGCGGGCAGCAGCCACGGTCACGGTCACACCCCGGCCGCCTGGACGGGTGTCATCATCGCCTTCATCGGTTTCTGCGTCTCGGGCGCCTTCATGGTGATGGCCCAGCCCGTCGGCTTCTGGGCCGGCATGGTGATCGTCGTCCTCGGTGGCGTGGTCGGCGGGATCATGCGCGCCATGGGCCTCGGCCAGCCCAAGCAGGCTCCCCTCAAGATGACCACCACCCCCGTCGCGACCCGCGAGCCGGTGGGCGTCGAGGGCTGAGCCCCAGCACTGCCCGCGAGGGGCGGCCCGGTACCTGGAAGAGGTGCCGGGCCGCCCCTCGGGTTTTCGCCGCCCGTACGGCGGGGGCCCCGTGTGCCCGCGTCGGCGCGCGTGCGGGAGGCGTGCGGGGCAGAATGCCAGCGTGAACGTCGACACCCGTGTGTCCCTGCCGGCGAGGCCGCCGACCACACCCGTCCTGCGGCGCTTCGCCGTTCCGGGCGGGCTGTTCGCGGCCGTCGCGGGGGCCTTCGCGGTCGTCGGTGCCGTCGACCCGAACGAGCCCGGTCACTACCCCGTCTGCCCGCTGTACCGGCTCACCGGGCTGTACTGCCCCGGCTGCGGCGGACTGCGCAGCGCGCACGCCTTCGTCCACGGCGACCTGCTCATCGCGTTGCACGACAACGCGCTGGGCGTGGCCGGCTACCTGGGCTGCGCGGTGCTGTGGACCTTCTGGGTGGTCCGCACGGTGCGCGGCGGGTCGCCGCCGCGGCTCGGCCTCGGCCGGGCGCAACTGTGGGGGACCGGCGTGATGCTGCTGGTGTTCACGGTTGCCCGGAACCTGCCGTCGGGTGGCTGGTTACATCCTTGATCGCATGACGAATGTCCAGGTAGCGGGACCGGCGTCCACTGGATGCGAGGGCACCGCTCTCCTGCGGATACCATCGAAGTGACCACGGGTTTTCAGAACCTGAAGGAAGAACCACCGTCTGGAAGGGGGCCGCTCGCGTGAGTGTGCTCGACGAGATCATCGACGGAGTCCGTGCCGACCTCGCGGAGCGGCAGGCACGCGTCAGCCTCGACGAGCTCAAGGAGCGTGCGGCCAAGGCCCGTGCCGCCAAGGACGGGGTGGCCGCGCTCAAGGGCGACGGCGTCAAGGTGATCTGCGAGGTCAAGCGCTCCAGCCCCTCCAAGGGCGCGCTCGCCGCGATCGCCGACCCGGCCGGGCTGGCCGCGGACTACGAGGCGGGCGGCGCGGCCGTCATCTCCGTCCTCACCGAACAGCGCCGCTTCGGCGGTTCGCTGGCCGACCTGGAGGCCGTCCGCGCGCGCGTGGACATCCCGGTCCTGCGCAAGGACTTCATCGTCACCTCGTACCAGCTGTGGGAGGCCCGGGCGTACGGCGCCGACCTCGCGCTGCTGATCGTGGCCGCGCTGGAGCAGCCGGCCCTGGAGTCGCTGATCGAGCGGGCCGTGTCCATCGGACTCACCCCGCTCGTCGAGGTGCACGACGAGGACGAGGCCGAGCGGGCCGTGGACGCGGGCGCCAAGGTGATCGGTATCAACGCGCGCAACCTCAAGACGCTCGAGGTCGACCGCGGCACGTTCGAGCGCGTCGCGCCGGAGATCCCGGGCCACGTCGTCAAGGTCGCCGAGTCCGGCGTCCGCGGTCCGCACGACCTCATCGCGTACGCCAACGCGGGCGCCGACGCGGTGCTGGTCGGCGAGTCCCTCGTCACCGGACGCGACCCGAAGACCGCCGTCGCCGACCTGGTCGCCGCGGGCGAACACCCCGCTCTGCGGCACGGCCGGAGCTGACCCCCGGCTAAGCTGGACCGTGATGATGCTTCCGATCACCCCGGCGACGCGGGACCCCTATGCCCGCCTCGCCCGTGGCTGCCGGCCCCGTGGCTGCCGTGCCCCCGCGCGACGGGTGCACGGGCGGCGGGTCCGGTACGTGATCGGTGACGAGCCGGGCCAGGTGAACGGGATGCGATGGCGCGGTGTCGCGTGCGCCGGCCGAGCCGACGTCCTGCTGTGACGCCCGACTGAGCCTGCACCCCCTGCCACCGGTCCGACCGGGGGTTCCGTCCCCGAACCTTCGCCCACCCGCCACCCGACTGAAGAGCGGCCCGCCGTGGCCCGTGACCCGGTCGGCCGGAGAGCGGCCCCTCGGGGTCGTGCTTCGGTCGGTCGGGAAGCCGTCCAGCGGGCTCGCGGCTCGGTCTGCCCGGCGTGGCTCGGCCGGCCCATGGTGGCTCGTCCGGTTCGTGACCCGGTCGGGGGAGTTGTTCCGCCCCTGCCGACAGCAACGGCGGGCGGGTGGGAAGGCCTCCTCAGGGCAGCGCACGCGTATCCGTACCCCAAGTCCAGCAACCCGGGGCCACGCCCCTGCGAGGTATTCGTATGCCCAGCGAGTTCTTCTTCCCTGACCCCACCGGCCAGGTGCCCAGCGCCGAGGGCTACTTCGGCGCGTTCGGCGGCAAGTTCATCCCGGAGGCCCTCGTCGCCGCCGTGGACGAGGTCGCCGTCGAGTACGACAAGGCCAAGGCCGACCCCGAGTTCGCCCGCGAGCTCGACGACCTGCTCGTCCACTACACCGGCCGGCCCAGCTCCCTCACCGAAGTCCCCCGTTTCGCCGAACACGCCGGCGGCGCCCGGGTGTTCCTCAAGCGCGAGGACCTCAACCACACCGGCTCGCACAAGATCAACAACGTGCTCGGCCAGGCCCTGCTCACCAAGCGGATGGGCAAGACCCGGGTCATCGCCGAGACCGGCGCCGGCCAGCACGGCGTGGCGACCGCCACCGCCTGCGCGCTCTTCGGTCTCGAGTGCACCATCTACATGGGCGAGGTCGACACCAAGCGCCAGGCCCTCAACGTGGCCCGGATGCGCATGCTCGGCGCCGAGGTCGTCTCGGTGAAATCGGGCAGCCGCACCCTGAAGGACGCCATCAACGAGGCGTTCCGCGACTGGGTCGCCAACGTCGACCACACCCACTACCTCTTCGGGACCGTCGCCGGCCCGCACCCGTTCCCGGCCATGGTGCGCGACTTCCACCGGGTCATCGGTGTCGAGGCCCGGCGTCAGCTGCTCGAGCGCGCCGGCCGGCTGCCCGACGCCGCGATCGCCTGCGTCGGCGGCGGCTCCAACGCCATCGGCCTCTTCCACGCCTTCATCCCCGACGCGGGCGTACGCCTCATCGGCTGCGAGCCCGCCGGGCACGGCATCGAGACCGGCGAGCACGCGGCCACCCTGTCCGCGGGCGAGCCGGGCATCCTGCACGGCTCCCGGTCGTACGTCCTGCAGGACGAGGAGGGGCAGATCACCGAGCCGTACTCGATCTCGGCCGGTCTGGACTACCCGGGCATCGGCCCCGAGCACTCCTACCTGAAGGACTCCGGCCGCGCCGAGTACCGCGCGGTCACCGACGACGCGGCCATGCAGGCCCTGCGTCTGCTGTCGCGCACCGAGGGCATCATCCCGGCCATCGAGTCCGCGCACGCGCTGGCCGGCGCCCTGGAGGTCGGCAAGGAGCTGGGCAAGGACGGCCTGATCGTCGTCAACCTCTCCGGCCGCGGTGACAAGGACATGGACACCGCCGCCCGTTACTTCGGCCTGTACGACGCCGATGCCGAGGTCGCCGCCGACGCGACCGACACCGCCGAGATCGAGGGGGACGCCAAGTGAGCGGGAACATTCAGCTGCTGTCCGACACCCTCGCCGGTGCCAAGGCCGAGGGCCGGTCCGCGCTCATCGCCTACCTCCCGGCCGGGTTCCCGACCGTGGACGGCGGCATCGAGGCGATCAAGGCCGTCTTCGACGGCGGGGCGGACGTCGTGGAGGTCGGTCTGCCGCACAGCGACCCCGTCCTCGACGGCCCGGTCATCCAGACCGCCGACGACATCGCCCTGCGGGGCGGGGTCAAGATCGCCGACGTCATGCGTACGGTCCGGGAGGCGTACGAGGCCACCGGCAAGCCCGTCCTCGTCATGACGTACTGGAACCCGATCGACCGCTACGGCGTCGAGCGCTTCACCGCCGAGCTGGCCGAGGCGGGCGGCGCGGGCTGCATCCTGCCCGACCTGCCGGTGCAGGAGTCGGCGCCGTGGCGGGAGCACGCGGACAAGCACGGTCTGGCCACCGTGTTCGTCGTCGCCCCCAGCAGTAAGGACGCACGGCTCGCGGAGATCACCGCCGCGGGCAGCGGCTTCGTCTACGCCGCCTCGCTCATGGGCGTCACCGGCACCCGCGAGTCGGTCGGCGTCCAGGCCCAGAACCTGGTCGAGCGCACCCGGGCCACCGGCACCGCGCTGCCCGTCTGCGTCGGGCTCGGTGTCTCCAACAGCACCCAGGCCGCCGAGGTCGCCGGCTTCGCCGACGGCGTCATCGTCGGCTCGGCGTTCGTGAAGCGGATGCTGGACGCCCCCGACCACGCGTCGGGCATCGCGGCGGTCCGTGAACTGGCCGGGGACCTGGCGAAGGGCGTGCGCGGACAGGCCTAGCCGTCCGTCGCTCACATTCGGTCACTCGAACGGGTGGACCTCGGGCCGGGGAGGCGCGCTGCGCCTCCCCGGTTCGTTCTGGGGGTGTGAGCGAGAAGAACCGTGACGGAAAGCGCACCGCCCGGGAGCGGCTGGCGGTCGAGCGTGAGAAGCAGAAGACAGGGGAGAAGCGGCGGCGCACGCTGATCGTGGGCGCGAGCGTCGTCTGCGTCCTCGGTCTCGCGGCGGTGATCGGGGTGGTCGCCGCGAATGTCGGCAAGAACAAGGCCGCCAAGGCGGGCCCGGTCGTGGCGCCCTCGGGCGCGCAGGGCAAGGACAGCCTCGCGATCCCGGTCGGCAAGGACGGCGCCAAGTCGACGCTCACCATCTGGGAGGACGTCCGCTGCCCGGCCTGCCAGGCCTTCGAGGTCGCCTACCGCCCGACGCTCCACGAACTGGCCGACGCCGGCAAGCTCAGAATCGAGTACCACCTGGTTCGGCTGATCGACGGCAATCTCGGCGGCAGCGGCTCCCTGCGCGGGGCCAACGCCGCGGCCTGCGCCCAGGACGCCGGAAAGTTCCGCGACTACCACGACGTGCTGTACGCGAACCAGCCCAAGGAGACCGACGACGCCTACGCCGGCAACGCCAAGCTGATCGAGCTGGCCGGCAAGGTCGGCGGCCTCGACACGCCCGCCTTCCGCAAGTGCGTCAACGACGGCACCCATGACAGCTGGGTGAACAAGGCGAACAAGGCCTTCCAGGGCGGCGGCTTCACCGGCACGCCCACGGTCCTGCTCGGCGGCAAGAACATCTACCAGGACACGAGCATGACCCCGGCCAAGCTGAAGCAGATGGTCGAGGCGGCCAACCGCGGATAGCCGTTTTTCTCACGTCCCCGTTACGTTCCCGTAGCCGGGCTGCTTGCCGTCTGCACGGTCCGGCACGGTAGCGTCGGACTTGCCATGGAACTTGCCTACATTCCCAGCCCGTCGCGCGGGGTGCTGTATCTCGGCCCCATCCCGCTGCGCGGCTATGCCTTCTGCATCATCATCGGTGTCTTCGTCGCGGTCTGGCTCGGCAACAAGCGCTGGATCGCCCGGGGCGGCCGCACCGGCACGGTCGCCGACATCGCGGTCTGGGCCGTGCCCTTCGGCCTGGTCGGCGGTCGGCTGTACCACGTGATCACGGACTACGAGCTGTACTTCAGCAAGGGCCGTGACTGGGTGGACGCCTTCAAGGTGTGGGAGGGCGGCCTCGGCATCTGGGGCGCGATCGCGCTCGGCGCGCTCGGCGCCTGGATCGGTGCCCGGCGCCGGGGCATCCCGATGCCCGCGTACGCCGACGCCGTCGCACCCGGCATCGCCTTCGCGCAGGCCATCGGCCGCTGGGGCAACTGGTTCAACCAGGAGCTGTACGGCCGCGAGACGCATGTTCCATGGGCGCTGCACATCACCTCCTCCGAGGGCGGCCGGGTGCCGGGCTACTACCACCCGACCTTCCTCTACGAGTCCCTGTGGTGTGTCGGCGTGGGCTTCCTGGTGATCTGGGCCGACCGCCGCTTCAAGCTGGGCCACGGCCGGGCGTTCGCCCTGTACGTCGCCGCGTACTGCGTGGGCCGCGGCTGGATCGAGTACATGCGCGTGGACGACGCGCACCACATCCTGGGCCTTCGCCTGAACGACTGGACCGCGCTCCTCGTGTTCCTCCTCGCGGTGACCTACATGGTGGTGTCGTCCAGGATGCGGCCCGGGCGGGAGCCCGTCGTCGAACCCGGTGCCGAGGTGTCCGGCGCGGAGGAGGACGCGCAGCCGCAGGCCGCCGGCTCCCCGGAATCACAGGAGTCCCCGGAGTCCGCCGACACTCAGGAACCTCAGGAACCTCAGGAAGCGCAGGAATCTTCGAAGGACGAGGCAGGGTCGGCGAAGAAGAGCTGACAGCCGCCGGTACGACACCGAGGGCGCCCGGACCGTTCGGGCGCCCTCGGCGTATGCGGTCAGCCTCTGTGGGCCAGTGACAGGGTCCGGCGGGCCGTCGCCACCACCGCCGCGTCGACGAATCGACCGTCCGGCAGCGCCTGGGCACCCTCCTGCGTCGTCGCCGCCTTGAGGACCGTCTCCGCGTGTTCGATCTCCGCCGGTGTGGGCAGATAGGCCTGTTCGATCACCGGCAGCTGGCGGGGGTGGATCGCGGCGCGGCCCAGGAAGCCGAGGGCGCGGCCGTGGGCGCAGGAGGCGGCGAGGCCGGCCAGATCGCGGATGTCGGGGTGGACCGACTGGGGCGGTGGGGCGAGCCCCGCCGCACGCGCGGCGACGATCACCCGGGAGCGCGGCCAGTCGAGGCCCGCGTCGGCCCGTACGCCGAGGTCGGCCCGGAGATCCGCCTCGCCGAGGGCGATGCCCCGCAGCGCGGGGTGCGCGGTGGCGATGGCGTAGGCGTGCTCGATGCCGAGGGCCGTCTCCAGCAGGGCGTACAGCGGGAGCGGGGTGGCCGCGGCGACCCGTCCGATCTCGTCCGGGGAGCTCACCTTGGGCAGCCGTAGGCCCGCCGGGCCGGGGCAGGCTGTCAGCGTGGCCAGGTCCTCGGCTGCCCAGGGGCTGTCCAGGGCGTTGACACGGACCTGCACCGGGACCGGCCGGGGCTCGCTGAGCAGGTCGGCCGTGGCCGCGCGGGCGTACTCCTTGCGGTCCGGGGCGACCGCGTCCTCCAGGTCGATCACCACCACGTCGGCGCCCGCGGTCAGCGCCTTGGCCATCACGGGAGGTCGGTCGCCGGGGACGTAGAGCCAGGTGAGCGGGGGCCGGGTCACAGGGCGCCCGCCGCGCGCAGGGCGGCGATGTCGGCCGCGGTGAGACCCAGCTCGGTGAGGACGGCGTCGGTGTCGGCGCCGTGCGGCCGGCCGGCCCAGCGGATCGCGCCGGGGGTCGAGGAGAGCCGGAAGAGGACGTTCTGCATGCGCAGCGGGCCGAGTTCGGGGTCGGCGACCGTGGTGATCGTGTCCAGGGCCTGGTACTGGGGGTCCTCCAGGACGTCCCGGACGTCCTGGACGGGGGCGACGGCCGCCTCCGCCTTCTCGAAGGCGGCGAGCACCTCGGTGCGGGTGCGGGCGGCGATCCAGGAGCCGACCGCCGCGTCCAGGACGTCGGCGTGGGCGGCCCGGTCCGCGCCGGTCGCGAACCACGGCTCCGCGATCAGCTCCGGGCTGCCCACCAGGCGCATCACGCGCTCGGCGACCGACTGCGCGGACGTGGAGACCGCGACCCAGGCGCCGTCGGCGGTGCGGTAGGTGTTGCGCGGGGCGTTGTTCGCGGACCTGTTCCCGGTGCGTCGTTGTACATGGCCGAGCTGGTCGTACCAGGTGGGGTGCGGGCCGAGGACCGACAGGATCGGCTCGATGATCGCCATGTCCACGACCTGCCCGGCGCCGGTGTGCTCCCGTGCGGACAGGGCCGTCAGCACCGCGAACGCGGTCGCCAGGCCCGCGACCGAGTCCGCGAGGCCGAAGGGCGGCAGCGTCGGTGGGGCGTCCGCTTCGCCGGTGATCGCGGCGAAGCCGCTCAGCGCCTCGGCGAGGGTGCCGAAGCCGGGCCGGTGCGCAGCCGGGCCGAACTGGCCGAAGGCGGTGACCCGGGCGAGGACGAGGCGCGGATTGGCCGTGGACAGCTCCTCCCAGCCCAGTTCCCATCTCTCCAGGGTGCCGGGCCGGAAGTTCTCGATCACCACGTCGGCGCCGGCGGCGAGCCGGAGCAGGGTGGCCCGGCCGCCGGGCGTGGACAGATCGAGGGTGATGGTGCGCTTGTTGCGGCCGAGCACCTTCCACCACAGTCCGACGCCGTGCCTGGCCGGACCGTGCCCCCGGGACGGGTCGGGCCGGCGCGGATGCTCGACCTTGATCACCTCGGCGCCGAAGTCGCCGAGCAGCGTGGCGGCCAGCGGCCCGGCGAAGAGGGTCGCGAGATCCAGCACCCGCAGACCGGCGAGCGGCGCTGTCGTCGTCGTACTCATGCGGTGAACCGGGCGTCGATCTCCGGGCGGTACGGCATCGACGCCGAGGCCCCTTCCCGCTGGACGGAGATCGCCGCCGCGGCCGCCGCCCAGGACAGGGCCTCCCGCACCGGTTTCTCCTCGGCGAGGGCCACCGCGAGCGTGCCGACGAAGGTGTCCCCGGCGCCCGTGGAATCGACCGCGGTCACCCGCGGCGCCGGGACCACGAGCGGTTCGGTGCCGCGGGCCCGGTACAGACAGCCGGTCGCGCCCAGGGTGACGACGACCTGCGGCACCAGCTCCAGCAGGGCGACGGCGGCCTCGCGCGGGTCGGTGCGGCCGGTCAGGGTGACCGCCTCGTACTCGTTGGGCACCAACAGGTCGGTCGCGGCGAGGAGTTCGGGCGGCAGTGGCTGGGCGGGAGACGGGGTCAGGACCGTACGGACCCCGTGCCGGCGGGCCGCCCGGGCGCCCGCGACGACGGCGGCGAGCGGGATCTCCAGTTGCAGCAGCAGCGCGTCGGCGGAGGCGATCACGGCCTCGTCGCCGGGGGAGAGGTGGTCGACGGTGCCGTTCGCGCCGGGGATGACGACGATCGCGTTGCCGCCCTCGTCGTCCACCACGATGTGCGCGGTGCCGGAGGGGTCCTCGACGGTGCGCAGGAAGTCGGTGTCCACGCCGGAGTGTTCGAGGGTGTCGCGCATCCGCAGGCCGAAGGCGTCGTTGCCGATCGCGCCGATCATCGAGACGGTGGCGCCGGCTCGGGCCGCGGCGATGGCCTGGTTGGCGCCCTTGCCGCCGGGGACCGTACGGAACTCCCGGCCCGTCACGGTCTCGCCGCGCTGTGGAGCCTTCGCGACGTAGGTGACGAGGTCCATGTTCATGCTGCCGAGGACGACGATGTGGGTCATGAGCGGGTCGTCTCCAGATGGGTGAGATGGGCGAGGGTGTCGAAGCCGGTGCCGTCGAAGTCGGCCACGGTGGTCGCGAGCCGGTTCTTCAGCGGCGCCCGCCAGTGCTCGGGCAGCGCCTCCGGGCTGCCCGCGAGGAGACCGGCGATGCCGCCGGCCGTGGCGCCGTTCGAGTCGGTGTCCCAGCCCCCGGAGACCACACGGCAGATGGAGCCGGTGAAGTCGCCGTCCGCGTGGGTGAGGGCGGCCGCGGTCAGAGCGGTGTTGGGGACGGCGTGGACCCAGTGGTGGGCCGGGGCGTACAGGGCGTGGAGTTCGTCCACGACGGTGTCGAAGTCCTCGTGCCGGTGGGCCAGTCGGACGGCGTGGTCGATGGCCCGGGCGAGCCGGGAGCGGGGCGGGACCACCCGGCGTCCGGCGCGCAGACAGGCGTGGATGTCCTGGCTGCCGGTGGCGGCGGTGGCGATGACGGCGGCCGTGAACATCGCCGCGTAGACACCGTTCGCGGTATGGGTCAAGACCGCGTCGCGGTACGCCTGTTCGGCGGCGGCGGCCGGGTCGCCGGGGTTGGTCCAGCCGTGCACGTCGGCGCGGATCAGGGCGCCGATCCACTCGCGGAAGGGGTTGCGGTGGCGGGCCGTGTGCGGGGGTTCGATGCCGGTCAGGAGGTTGCGGTAGGCGATGCGCTCGGCGGTGAAGGTGCGGCCGGGCGGGAGTTCGTCCAGCCAGAGCCGGGCCACGTCCGTGGTGGTGAAGGTCTTTCCGTGGCGCTGGAGGAGCAGGAGGTTCAGCAGGGGGTAGTTGAGGTCGTCGTCCTCCGGCATGCCGTCGATGTTCTCGGCGAGGGAGGTGGCGGCCGAGCGGCTGTTCCAGGGGTGTGCGGTCAGGAGGTCGTGCGCCACGCCGACGGCGGTGAAGTAGCCGGTGAGGGGCCAGTTGCCGGCGGCCCGGGCGAGGGCGCGGATGGCGTCGAGGGGGAGTTTCTCGACGGGTTTGCCGAGCAGACAGCCGATGGCCCGGCCCAGCCAGGCGGCTTCGAGGGCGGCGGGGGCGGGAGCGCGGCGGGCCGGGGCCGGCCAGTCCGGGCACAGGGACCTGATCCGCTCCAGGTCTGTTGGCTCGTACTCCGCCAACGTGCTGGGAAGATCGGCCAGTTCGTCGAGCAGGTCCTCCGCCAGCAGGCGCAGATAGCGGGACGTGCGGTGCGGGGACGCCCCCGCCCGGTCGGGGGCGTCCGGGCCGCCCGCCGCGCGCCAGCGGGCCTCGATCGCCGAGGGCGCGCGGCCGTCCAGGCGGGCCTGGCGGAGTTCGTGGCCCAGCAGGTCCTCCGGCTGGACCCAGGTCAGTCGGAGCATGCGCTACCCCCGAGCGCCGTGAAGGCCCGCTCGTGGGCGCGGCGGCGGCGTACGTCCGCCGCGAAGATCTCGCGCGTGACCTCGGTGAGCGTGCGGGCCGGTGCCCGCAGGTCCAGGCGGCTGGCCTCCGCCACCGCCTTCGCCCACTCCTGCGGGACGGGTGAGCCGAGGGCGCCCGCGACCGCGCCGGCCATCGTGGCGATCGAGTCGCAGTCGCGGCCGTAGTTGACCGCGCCGAGCACGGCGTGCCGGAAGTCGCCGCCGGAGACCAGCACCATGCCCAGGGCGACGGGCAGTTCCTCGATCGCGTGCAGCCGGGAGGGGCGGCGGGCGCCGAGCGAGGGGGCGCGGTAGTCCGGGCCGACGGTGTCGTACGGGGCCACCGCCGCGCGCAGCGGGCGAAGCGCCGACTCGAAGTCCTGGTACCGCACGGCGACTTCGCACACCTTCTCGATCGCCTCGCGGGTGCCGTCCTTCGCCAGGGCGAGGGCGGCGGTGACGACCGAGTCGGGGGTCGCGCCCGGGGTCGCGGCGGCGGCTACGGCCGCGGCGAGGACACCGGCCGCCTCACGGCCGTACGACGACTGGTGCGCACCGGCGAGGTCCAGCGCCTCGGCGTACGCGGCGGCCGGGTGGGCCGCGTTGACCAGGCCGACGGGGGCCATGTACATCGCGGCCCCGCAGTTGACGATGTTGCCGACGCCGGCCTCCCGGGGGTCGGCGTGGCCGTGGGCGAGCCGCGCCACGAGCCACTTCTCGGCGAGGAAGAGGCGGTGCAGGGGGAGGGCCTCGGCCTCCAGTTCCGGGATCCAGCGGGGGTTGGTCATCAGGTCCGGAACCAGGTGGTCGGCCACGGCGTACGCGTCGAGGTGGTCGCGGACGCGGGCGTACACGCGGATCAGCGCGTGGGTCATCAGGGTGTCGTCGGTGACGTGTCCGTCGCCCTTGTGGTACGGCGCGATGGGGCGGGCGGTGCGCCAGGCGTCGCCGTGCCAGGGGCCGACGACGCCGTGGATCCGGCCGCCGTGGCGCTCGGTGATCTGGTCCGGGGAGTAGCCCTCGACCGGGCCGCCGAGGGCGTCGCCGACGGCGGCTCCGACGAGGGCGCCGGTGACGCGTTCGTCGAGACAGGCGAAGGGGGTTTCGGAAATTGGTCCTGTTTTATGAATCAGTTCTCGATCTGTGGGTGCATGGGATTTATTGGGCGTCATGCCCCGAATCATCCTCCTGGGCGGGCCGGTTGTGCGGCTTCCAGGAGTCCGGCGAGTTCCACCAGGTCGGTGCCGGTGAGGCGGGGCAGGGCGCAGCCGGACAGGGTGCGGCAGGCGTCCCGCCAGGTCTGTGGGACGGACGCGCCGCCGCCGAGGGCTCCGGTGAGGGCGCCCGTGAGGGCGGGGGCGGAGTCGGCGACGCGGGACAGGCAGGCGGCGGCGGGTACGGCCGTGTCGATCCGGCCGCCGGCGGCGGTGGCGAGGGCGAGGGCGACCGGGACGGTCTCGGCGGCGGCGATGCCGTAGCTGTAGACGTGGTCGACGATCTGGTGCTCCAGCAGCGGGACGAGGGCGAAGGCGGACTCGCCGCCCTCGGCCAGGGCGAGGGCGTGGCGGGCGTTGCGGCCGATCTCCGTGTCGCCCGGGAGTTCGGCGAGCGCGGCGGTCACACAGGTGTCCGGCTCGGCGCCGATGAGGGCCAGGGCGAGGGCGGCGGCCATGGCCCTGGCACCGTGCACGCCGTCGCCGTCCTGGGTGTAGCGGGCGTCGAACTCGGCGAGGGCGGCGGCGCGTTCGGGGTCACCGGGGTGGGCGACGGCGAGGACGCAGGCCCGCACGCAGGCGGCGTCGTCGAAGTAGTGCGGGTTGTCGTGGCCGGTGGCGGGCGGGCGCAGGCCGGCGGCGAGGTTGCCGAGTCCGGCGCGGACGGAGATGCGGGCGCGCAGCGGGAGGACGGCGGACTCGACCTCGGGCGCGCGGTCCGCCGCGGCGGCGACCTCCGCGGCGACGGCGGTCCAGGTGAGGTCGATGGCGGCGCGGGTACGGCGCTCTCGGCTGAGGTCGCCGAGGACGTCGTCGTCGCCGGCCCGCAGCACCGCCTCCGCGGCGAAGGCCGCCCACTCCGCGTCGTCGGAGGGGCCGAGGCGCAGGGGCTCGGGGGGTTGGTTGAGGGCGATCGGCACGGGGAGTGTGGTGGTGGCGTTCTGCTCCGCGAAGGTGTCCAGCTCTCGCGTGAGGCGCCGGGTCCACTCGGGCATGCGGCTGGCTCGGTGCCGTGCGGCGGGCCAGCCGGCGGCGTCTCCCGCGGCGAGCCCGAGCAGCAGCCCCTCGATACGGCGCGCGTTCACAGCTGACCCTCGCCGTCCGGGTGCCCGGGGTTCCCCGCCCCCACCAGGGGGCTCCGCCCCCTGGACGCCCACTCGTCCACCCGCCCGCTCGACTCGGCCGGCCGAGGGGCGGACGCCGGGGGCGGGGCGGGCAGGGCCGTCTCCGGCAGGGTCCCCGCCCGCACTCCCGCCCCCACCCCCTCCGGCAGCAACCCTGGAAGTACCACCCCCTCCCCCCACTTCCCGATGTCCCCGGGGACCAGCAACTCCGCCACGTCCAGCACGTGATGGCCCGCCATGGACGGCAGGCAGCGGCCGCGGGCCGGGCCGATGGGGGTGGTCCAGGCCGGGGGGATCGCGGAGATGCCCTGGGTCGCGCCGGACAGCGCGCCTGCCACCGCCGCCGTCGTGTCCGCGTCGCGGCCCATGTTGACGGCCGTCAGCACCGCCTCCCGGAAGTCGCCGTCGGCCGCCGCGTACGCGCCGAAGGCGAGGGCGACCGCCTCGGGAGCCAGGTCGGTCCAGGGGTAGCCGCCGATCACCACCGCGGAGCGGACCGCGCGTTCGCCGCGGTGGGCCACGGCCACCGCGCGCCGCAGGGAGCGCGCCGTCCAGGAGTCGTCCGGGACGGCCGCGAGCGCGGCGGCGATCACCACCGGGACCGGGGCGCCGGTCATCGCCGCCGCCACGCCCGCCGCCACCGCCTGACCGCCGTAGATGCCCTCGCCCTCATGGCTGACCTGGCCGTCGATCGCCACCAGACGGGCCGCTTCGGCGGGGCGGCCCGCCGCGAAGACGCCGAACGGGGCCGCCCGCATCGCCAGCCCGTCGCTCCACGCGTGGCGGTGCTGGGCGGAGATGGGGGCCGCGAGGCCGCGGCGGAGGTTCTCCAGTGTGCCGCGCTCGCTGAAGCCGGCGCCGCGGAAGGGGCCCTCGGCCCGGTCGGCGATCCACTCGTGCCAGGCCGCCTCCGCATGGGCCGGGGTGAGCGCCGAGCCGTGCCGGGCCAGCAGCAGTCCCGAGAAGATCGCGTACTCCGTGTCGTCCGTGCCGCAGGGGCGATCGGCGACGTACCCCGTGATGCGGCCCCAGCGGGCGCGGATCTGCGAGGGCCTGAGGTTCTCCGCGGGCGCGCCCAGCGCATCGCCCACGGCGAGGCCGAGCAGCGCGCCACGGGCCCGTTCGCGCAGTCCGGCGGTGTCTTCGGCGGTGTCTCCGGGCGCCGGGACCGGGGGAGTGCGGGCGATCGATGCCATGGGCGGCCTCCTTCGGGGGACCACGAGGATCCTTTGCGGATGTGTCCCACGGCCTGCCGTCCTGGGCGCCTTCGCGCGGTCCGCATCACCCACTTGGCATCTGAGCAGCCAATAGCACGGATGAGCAAAATACGTAAAGTCGCAGGTTAGCCCAGCCTTTCCTTGGTGGCGAGAGCGGAAGGGGCGGCGTATCTTCAGTGGTGTCGAAAAGTAGAACTCGTCCAAAGTTAGCTTTGGCTAAGCTATCCGGGGGTCCGCATGGCCATCATCGAAACCCAGGCCGCGCTGCACGAGGCGCACCGTGACAACCACACGCACCGCGATGTCAACGGCGGCTGGCTGCGCCCCGCCGTCTTCGGCGCGATGGACGGTCTCGTCTCCAACCTCGCCCTGATGACCGGTGTGGCCGGCGGGTCGGTGAGTCATCAGACCATCGTGATCACCGGGCTCGCGGGGCTCGCCGCCGGCGCCTTCTCGATGGCGGCCGGTGAGTACACCTCCGTCGCCTCCCAGCGCGAGCTGGTCGAGGCCGAGCTGGACGTCGAGCGCCGTGAGCTGCGCAAGCACCCGCAGGACGAGGAGAACGAGCTGGCGGCGCTGTACGCGGCCCGCGGCGTCGAGCCCGAGCTGGCCCGGGAGGTCGCCCGGCAGCTGTCCAGGGATCCCGAGCAGGCCCTGGAGATACACGCCCGCGAGGAGCTGGGCATCGACCCCGGCGACCTGCCCTCGCCGCTGGTCGCCGCCGTCTCGTCCTTCGGATCCTTCGCCCTCGGTGCCCTGCTGCCCGTGCTGCCCTTCCTGTTCGGCGTGACCGCGCTGTGGCCCACCCTGCTGCTGGCCCTCGTCGGACTGTTCGGCTGCGGTGCCGTCGTGGCCAAGGTGACCGCGCGCAGCTGGTTGTACAGCGGTCTGAGGCAGCTCGCACTCGGCGGTGCGGCGGCCGGTGTGACGTACGCCCTGGGCAGCCTGTTCGGAACGGCCGTAGGATAGCGAGACCGCTACTTATGCGTTGGGCCGCATAAGTAGCCGTTACTCGCTGGTTTCGACTGGTTGACCACCGGGCATGAGCCGTAAGCGCTGCGGGCAATGACGCCTGCCGCACCCCCGTGGGGTGGGCCGATGAGGCTCCCCCCGCCCCCCTTGGGCCGACGGACGCCGATCCGACCGATCTTGTCCGCGAAGGTCCCGTCACACGTCGCCGCCACGCGCGGCACCGCCGCCACCGCGCGGTACCTCCGCCGCCCCGTGCGGCGCCCCGCCGTCACCGTGCGGCACCTCTGCCATGGACCCCGTGGCGTCCGCATGCTGGAACGGAGTATCCGCTTCCCGAGAACCGCTCCATCATGTAACCTGCACGAAATTTTGATCACACGCAGAGGGCCAACGTCGTCCCTCGGCACCTGCCACATGCCACATGACGACGACGGGAGAGCCGATGCGTACGCCGCGCCAGCCGTCCCAGCATTCCGCGAATGGCCAGAACTGGTCGTTCATGGATGCTCGCCCTGCTGCACAGGGTATGTATGACCCCCGCAACGAACACGACGCCTGTGGCGTCGGTTTCGTCGCCACCCTTACCGGCGAGGCGTCCCACGCGCTGGTCGAGCAGGCCCTCACTGTCCTGCGCAACCTGGAGCACCGTGGTGCCACCGGCTCCGAGCCCGACTCGGGCGACGGCGCCGGCATTCTCTCCCAGGTGCCCGACGCCTTCTTCCGTGACGTGGCCGGATTCGACCTTCCCGCGGTCGGCTCCTATGCGGTAGGCATCGCCTTCCTTCCGGAGGACGCCACCGAGGACGCCGTCTCACGGATCGAGACGATCGCCGGCGAGGAAGGGCTCACCGTCCTCGGCTGGCGTGCCGTTCCCGTCGCCCCGGAGCTGCTCGGCGCCACCGCCCGCTCCACCATGCCGGTCTTCCGGCAGATCTTCGTGACCGACCGGGCCAGCCAGGGCATCGCGCTGGACCGCAAGGCGTTCGTGCTGCGCAAGCGCGCCGAGCGCGAGGCCGGTGTCTACTTCCCGTCGCTCTCCGCCCGCACGATCGTCTACAAGGGCATGCTGACCACCGGCCAGCTGGAGCCGTTCTTCCCGGACCTGTCCGACCGCCGCTTCGGCTCCGCGATCGCGCTCGTCCACTCCCGCTTCTCCACGAACACCTTCCCGTCGTGGCCGCTCGCGCACCCGTACCGCTTCGTCGCGCACAACGGTGAGATCAACACCGTCAAGGGCAACCGCAACTGGATGCGCGCCCGCGAGTCCCAGCTGGTCTCCGACCTCTTCGGCGACGGCGACCTCGCCCGCGTCTTCCCGGTCTGCACGCCGGACGCCTCCGACTCCGCCTCCTTCGACGAGGTGCTGGAACTGCTGCACCTGGGCGGCCGTTCGCTCCCGCACTCCGTGCTGATGATGATCCCGGAGGCGTGGGAGAACCACGGCTCCATGGACCCGGCCCGGCGCTCCTTCTACGAGTTCCACTCCACGATGATGGAGCCCTGGGACGGTCCGGCCTGCGTCACCTTCACCGACGGCACCCAGGTCGGCGCCGTGCTCGACCGCAACGGTCTGCGCCCCGGCCGCTACTGGGTCACCGACGACGGCCTCGTCGTCCTCGGCTCCGAGGTCGGCGTCCTCGACATCGACCCCGCCAAGGTCGTCCGCAAGGGCCGCCTCCAGCCCGGCCGTATGTTCCTCGTCGACACCGCCGAGCACCGCATCATCGAGGACGACGAGATCAAGGCGACGCTCGCCGCCGAGCAGCCGTACGCCGAATGGCTGGAGGCCGGCGAGATCGAGCTGGGGGACCTGCCCGAGCGCGAGCACATCGTCCACACCCACGCCTCGGTCACCCGCCGCCAGCAGACCTTCGGGTACACCGAGGAGGAGCTGCGCGTCATCCTCGCCCCGATGGCCCGGGCCGGCGTCGAGCCGATCGGCTCCATGGGCACCGACTCGCCGATCGCGGCCCTCTCCGAGCGCCCGCGACTGCTGTTCGACTACTTCACCCAGCTGTTCGCGCAGGTCACCAACCCGCCGCTGGACGCGATCCGCGAGGAGCTGGTCACCTCCCTGCGCAGCTCGCTCGGCCCGCAGGGCAACCTGCTCGACCCGAGCGCCGCCTCCTGCCGGTCCGTCGTGCTGCCCTTCCCGGTGATCGACAACGACGAGCTGGCCAAGCTCATCCACATCAACGCCGACGGCGACATGCCCGGCATGAAGGCCGCGACGCTCTCGGGTCTGTTCCGCGTCTCCGGTGGCGGTGACTCCCTCGCCGCACGCATCGAGGAGATCTGCGCCGAGGCCGACGCGGCCATCGAGAACGGCGCCCGGCTGATCGTCCTGTCCGACCGGCACTCCGACGCCGAGCACGCGCCGATCCCGTCGCTGCTGCTCACCGCGGCCGTCCACCACCACCTCATCCGCACCAAGCAACGCACCCACGTGGGCCTGCTGGTCGAGGCCGGCGACGTCCGCGAGGTCCACCACGTCGCCCTGCTCATCGGCTTCGGCGCCGCCGCCGTCAACCCGTACCTGGCGATGGAGTCGGTCGAGGACCTGCTGCGCGCGGGCACGTTCCTGAACGGCCTGGAGCCCGAGCAGGCCATCAAGAACCTGATCTACGCCCTCGGCAAGGGCGTGCTGAAGGTCATGTCGAAGATGGGCATCTCCACCGTCGCCTCCTACCGCGGCGCCCAGGTCTTCGAGGCCGTCGGCCTGGACGAGACCTTCGTGGAGAAGTACTTCAACGGCACCGCCACCAAGATCGGCGGCGTCGGCATCGACGTCATCGCCGAGGAGGTGGCCGCCCGCCACGCCAAGGCCTACCCCGCCTCCGGCATCGCTCCCGCGCACCGCGCGCTGGAGATCGGCGGCGAGTACCAGTGGCGCCGCGAGGGCGAGCCGCACCTGTTCGACCCGGAGACGGTCTTCCGCCTCCAGCACTCCACGCGCACCGGCAGCTTCGACATCTTCAAGAAGTACACCGACCGCGTGAACGAGCAGTCCGAGCGCCTGATGACGCTGCGCGGCATGTTCGGCTTCACCTCCGACCGCGCCCCGATCCCGGTGGACGAGGTCGAGCCGGTCTCCGAGATCGTCAAGCGCTTCTCCACGGGCGCGATGTCGTACGGCTCCATCTCCAAGGAGGCGCACGAGACCCTCGCCATCGCCATGAACCAGCTGGGCGGCAAGTCCAACACCGGTGAGGGCGGCGAGGACCCGGAGCGGCTGTACGACCCGGCGCGGCGCAGCGCCATCAAGCAGGTCGCCTCCGGCCGCTTCGGCGTGACGAGCGAGTACCTCGTCAACGCCGACGACATCCAGATCAAGATGGCCCAGGGCGCCAAGCCCGGCGAGGGCGGCCAGCTGCCCGGCCACAAGGTCTACCCGTGGGTCGCGAAGACGCGTCACTCGACGCCGGGCGTGGGCCTCATCTCGCCGCCGCCGCACCACGACATCTACTCCATCGAGGACCTGGCCCAGCTGATCCACGACCTGAAGAACGCGAACCCGCAGGCGCGGATTCACGTGAAGCTGGTCTCGGAGGTCGGCGTCGGCACGGTCGCCGCCGGTGTGTCCAAGGCGCACGCGGACGTGGTCCTGATCTCCGGTCACGACGGCGGTACGGGCGCCTCCCCGCTCACCTCGCTCAAGCACGCGGGCGGTCCCTGGGAGCTGGGCCTCGCCGAGACCCAGCAGACCCTGCTGCTCAACGGCCTGCGCGACCGGATCGTCGTACAGACCGACGGCCAGCTGAAGACCGGCCGTGACGTCGTCATCGCCGCGCTGCTCGGTGCCGAGGAGTTCGGTTTCGCGACCGCGCCGCTCGTCGTCTCCGGCTGCGTCATGATGCGCGTCTGCCACCTGGACACCTGCCCGGTCGGTATCGCCACCCAGAACCCGACCCTGCGCGACCGCTTCGCCGGCAAGGCCGAGTACATCGTGAACTTCTTCCGGTTCATCGCCGAGGAGGTCCGGGAGCTGCTCGCCGAGCTGGGCTTCCGCTCCATCGAGGAGGCCGTCGGCCACGCCGAGGTGCTGGACGTCGAGCGCGCGGTGACCCACTGGAAGGCGCAGGGCCTGGACCTGGAGCCGCTCTTCCACGTGCCGTCGCTGCCCGAGGGCGCGGTCCGCCACCAGGTGATCGCCCAGGACCACGGCCTGGAGAAGGCCCTGGACAACGAGCTGATCAGGCTCGCCGCCGACGCGCTCGCCGCGAACGACGTGACCGAGGCCCAGCCGGTGCGCGCCCAGGTCGCCATCCGCAACATCAACCGCACGGTCGGCACCATGCTCGGCCACGAGGTGACGAAGAAGTTCGGCGGCGCGGGTCTGCCCGACGACACCATCGACATCACCTTCACCGGCTCGGCCGGCCAGTCCTTCGGCGCCTTCCTGCCGCGCGGTGTCACGCTGCGGCTGGAGGGCGACGCCAACGACTACGTCGGCAAGGGCCTGTCCGGCGGCCGGGTCGTGGTCCGCCCGGACCGCGCGGCCGACCACCTCGCCGAGTACTCGACCATCGCGGGCAACACCATCGGCTACGGCGCCACCGGCGGCGAGCTGTTCCTGCGCGGCCGTACCGGTGAGCGGTTCTGTGTCCGCAACTCCGGCGCGACGGTCGTCTCCGAGGGCGTGGGCGACCACGGCTGCGAGTACATGACCGGTGGCCGCGCGGTCGTCCTCGGCCCGACCGGCCGCAACTTCGCGGCGGGCATGTCGGGCGGCATCGCCTACGTCATCGACCTCGAGGGCGACAACGTCAACGCCGGCAACGCCGAGGCGGTCGAGGCGCTGGACGACACCGACCGGCAGTGGCTGCACGACGTGGTGCGCCGCCACGCCGAGGAGACCGGCTCCACGGTCGCCGAGAAGCTGCTCGCCGACTGGGACGCGGCCGTGGCCCGCTTCAGCAAGATCATCCCCAGCACGTACAAGGCAGTGCTCGCCGCCAAGGACGCCGCCGAGCGAGCCGGTCTGACCGAGACCGAGATCACCGAGAAGATGATGGAGGCGGCGATCAATGGCTGACCCGAAGGGCTTCCTGAACCACGGCCGCGAGGTCGCCCAGACCCGTCCCGTCGGTGAGCGCGTCAAGGACTGGAACGAGGTCTACGTCCCCGGCTCCCTGCTGCCGATCATCAGCAAGCAGGCCAGCCGCTGCATGGACTGCGGCATCCCGTTCTGCCACAACGGCTGTCCGCTGGGGAACCTGATCCCCGAGTGGAACGACTACGCCTACCGCGAGGACTGGGCGGCCGCCCAGGAGCGCCTGCACGCGACCAACAACTTCCCGGAGTTCACCGGTCGCCTCTGCCCGGCCCCCTGCGAGTCGGCGTGCGTGCTCGGCATCAACCAGCCGCCGGTCACCATCAAGAACGTCGAGGTCTCGATCATCGACAAGGCGTGGGAGACCGGGGACGTCGCCCCGCAGATCCCCGAGCGCCTCTCGGGCAAGACCGTCGCGGTCATCGGCTCGGGCCCGGCGGGCCTCGCCGCCGCCCAGCAGCTGACCCGGGCCGGCCACACGGTCGCCGTCTACGAGCGGGCGGACCGCATCGGCGGCCTGCTGCGGTACGGCATCCCCGAGTTCAAGATGGAGAAGCGGCACATCAACCGCCGCATCGAGCAGATGCGCGCGGAGGGCACCCGCTTCCGCACCGGCATCGAGATCGGCCGCGACCTCAAGGCGACCGACCTGAAGAAGCGGTACGACGCGATCGTGATCGCCGCCGGTGCCACCATGGCCCGTGACCTGCCGGCCCCCGGGCGGGAGCTGAAGGGCATCTACCAGGCGATGGAGTACCTGCCGCTGGCCAACAAGGTCCAGGAGGGCGACTACGTCACCGCCCCGATCTCGGCCGAGGGCAAGCACGTCGTCGTCATCGGCGGCGGCGACACCGGCGCGGACTGCGTGGGCACCGCCCACCGCCAGGGCGCGGCCTCGGTCACCCAGCTGGAGATCATGCCCCGCCCGAACGACGAGCGGCACGCCACGAACCAGCCCTGGCCGACCTTCCCCGTCCTGTACAAGGTCACCTCGGCCCACGAGGAGGGCGGCGAGCGGATCTACTCCGCCTCCACCACCCACTTCGAGGGCGACGAGGACGGCAATGTGCAGTGGCTGCACCTCAGCGAGGTGGAGTTCGTGGACGGCAAGCTGACCTCGAAGCCGGGCACCGAGCGCAAGATCCCGGCGCAGCTGGTCACCCTCGCCATGGGCTTCACCGGCACCGACCGCGAGAACGGTCTGGTGGAGCAGTTTGGTCTGGACCTCGACGAGCGCGGTAACATCGCCCGCGACGCCGATTTCCAGACCAACGTGCCGGGTGTGTTCGTCGCCGGTGACGCCGGCCGCGGGCAGTCCCTCATCGTGTGGGCGATCGCGGAAGGCCGCTCGGCGGCCCGCGGAGTCGACCGCCACCTGACCGGTGCCAGCGACCTGCCGGCCCCGATCCGCCCGACGGACCGCGCCCTGGCGGTCTGACGGCGCCCCACAGACGTCCCGTACAAAGGCGTACGGAACACTGACGACGCCTGCCCCACTGTCCCCGACCGGACGCCTGGGCAGGCGTCGTTGCATGTCCGTACAGCCGAGGGGGACCATGGCCGCGATCAGTCTGCGCAAGCTGGAGGAGACCGCGCCCGCGCTGGTCAGCCTGTACAAGAGCGCCGGGGTGTCCCTGCGCGAGCACGGCCTGGACGGGCTGCGCGCCGCCGTCTACCTCGTGGTCGACCACTCCGGTTCCATGCGCCCGTACTACGAGGACGGGAGCGTGCAGGCGCTCGCCGACCGGGTGCTGGGCCTGTCCGCGCAGCTGGACGACGACGGGCAGGTGCCGGTGGTGTTCTTCTCCACGGACGTCGACGCCGTCACCGACATCGCCCTCGACCGGCACGAGGGCAGCGTCGAGCGGATCGTGGCCGGGCTCGGGCACATGGGCAGAACCAGCTATCACCTCGCGATGGACGCCGTCATCGACCACTACCTGGACAGCGGCACCACCGCCCCCGCCCTCGTCGTCTTCCAGACCGACGGCGGCCCGATCAGCAGGCCCGCCGCCGAGCGGTATCTGTGCAAGGCGGCGAGACTCCCGCTGTTCTGGCAGTTCGTCGGCTTCGGCGACCCGGACAGCCGGCAGTTCGACTTCCTGCGCAAACTGGACGAGCTGGCCGTGCCCGGCAAGCGGATCGTGGACAACGCCGGCTTCTTCCACGCCGGCCAGGACCCGCTACGCGTCCCCGACGCCGAGCTGTACGACCGGCTCGTCGGCGAGTTCCCGCAGTGGCTCGCGGCCGCACGCGCCGCCGGGATCGTACGGCCGGACCGCGTCGCACTCCCGCGTCGGTCCTCTTGACTGCCCGTCACCGAGGGCGGGTTCGAGGGCGAGCACGTTCCGGAGCGCACCCGCCCGTGCGGGGCACCTCGCTCACGCGGCTGCTGGTGCCTTGAGCCTTCGGGCCACAATGGGTCCGTGCCGACCAAGAAGAAGCCCCAGGTGACCCCGGCGGCGGCCCGACGCGGTGAACTCCTGGCCACTGCCGCCGAGGTCTTCGCCGAGCAGGGGTACAACGCCACCACCGTCCGCAAGATCGCCGACCATGCCGGGATGCTCGCGGGCAGCCTGTACTACCACTTCGATTCCAAGGAGTCGATGCTCGAGGAGATCCTGCGGACCTTCCTCGACGAGCTGTGGGAGGGCTACGACACCGTCCTCGCCTGTGGGCTCGGGCCCCGCGAGACGCTGGAGGCGCTGGTCACGGAGTCCTTCCGGGAGATCGACCGGCACCGCGCGGCCGTCGCGATCTACCAGAAGGAGAGCAGACAGCTCGTCGCCCAGGACCGGTTCGCCTTCCTGGCCGAGTCCCAGCGCCGGTTCGAGAAGGCCTGGCTCGGCACCCTGGAACGCGGGGTCGCCGAGCACGTCTTCCGCGCCGACCTCGACATCCGCCTCACCTACCGGTTCGTGCGCGACACCGTGTGGGTCGCCGCCTCCTGGTACCGGCCCGGCGGACGGCACAGCCCGGAGGAGATCGCCCGCCAGTACCTGGCGATGGTGCTGGACGGGGTCGCCGTACGGGAGTGACACCGTGCGAGGACCTATGTGTCGCACTCCAGCACCGTCCGGCACACCCCGCACCGCGCGCGGACGCGCCCCCGTACCGGTACCCGGATCCGCTGGTGGCAGGTGGGGCAGGGGAAGGTGACGCGGAGGTGGCCGGCGGGGTCGGGGGTGAAGGCGTAGGAGGCGCCCGGGGCGACGGCGGGGGCGTGACGGCGGTCGTGGGCGTAGCGGCGCCGGCCCGCCCAGCCCGCGCCGGTCAGCGGCGGCTGCTCCTCGTCCCGGCGGGCCCGGGCCATGCCCTTGCCGTAGGCGGTGTAGGCCTGCGGGCTGGTGAACCACACCGACGGGTCCTCCTGGAAGAGCAGGGCCCGCTTGGCGAGGACGTAGCCGAACTCCTCGGGGGTGAGATAGCCGAGCTTCTGCGAGGAGACCTCGTCCTCCCGGTAGGCGTCCAGCAGCAGCCAGCCCGCGCCCAGGTAGGCCGTCACGGTGTCCGTCAGGATCTCGTTCTCCGCCGTCGTGGGGAACTCGAGGCCCAGGCGGTGCAGATAGACGTGCGCCACCTCGTGGGCGAGCGCCGCGCCGATGTCCCGGCGATGGGTGCGGAAACGGTCGTTCAGCTCGACGAAGTACTCGGGGCCCGCCGCCAGTTCGACGTTCGCCGCGTGGGTCATCTCCCTGAAGCCGACGATCAGCCGCGCGTCCGGCAGCCGGAAGTGCCGCACGATCTCACGGGCCACGCGCTGCGCGCCCAGATGCAGGTCGTCGGTGTCGCAGAAGGCCACGTCGGCGGGGGCCAGACTGGTCGCGAACGTCTGGACCGTGTCGTAGGACAGCCGCCTGTACAACGCGTTGACCGCGGCCCGCACCGTCTCCAGATGCGGGAAGCCGTGCTCGACGGGTCCGCCGTTCGCCACGTCCGCACCCCCAATGCCGCAGAACTCCTTACCACTGTAGGCGCGGCGGGCCGCCGGTCATACGGGAACAAGGACGGGCCCCGGCCGGTCCGGGGCGGTCTCCCGCAGCTCCAGCACCCACAGCTCGTTCTCGCCCTCCCGCAGCACCGGCCCCGGGACGTACAGGGACCGCTGGGGCCCCACCGACCAGTAACGGCCCAGGTTGAAGCCGTTGATCCAGGCGAAGCCGCGCGTCCAGCCGGGCAGCTCCAGCCGGGCGTCCCCGGCCCCGCGGACGGTGAGCGTGCCCCGGTACAGCCCCGGGGCGCCCTCCTCGGGCGGCGCGCCGAACGGCACCGCGTCCACGCCCGCGTCGAAGGCGTCCAGATCCAGTCCACGCGCGCGTACCCCGTGCAGGTACTGCCGCTCGTGCAGGATGCCGCCCGCGGCACCCTTCGCCTCGCCGAGGAGCGGCCCGTAGTTCACCCGCCCCAGGGACTCCACCCACAGCTCCACGCGCGCGGGACCCGCGACGGGCTCCTTCAGCAGGGGCTCCTCCTCGGTGAGCACCCCGGCCCGCTCCCCGTCGACGTACACCACCGCCAGATCCCGCAGCCCGCGCACGCTCAGCGGGTACGGCTGCCGCGGCCCGGGCACCCGTACCTCGTAGCGCACCAGGCCCCGGGTGACGCCCAACTCCTCGAAGGAGGGCGGCATCGGTGTCTCGGTCTCGGTGCCGCCGAGTGTCTCCAGTACGTCGCCCAGGGGCGCCCAGCCCGTGAGCGCCGCCTCGGCCGGAGTGTCCAACGCGGCTGGCTGTGGCGGCAGTTCGGGCAGCGGGGTCAGGTGGTGGGCGGCCAGCACCTCGCGGAAGCGCCAGAACTTCTCGGTGGGGCGGCCCTGTTCGTCGACGGGCGCGTCGTAGTCGTACGAGGTCACGTCCGGCTGCAGCGGACCCACGTGCAGCTCGCCGCCGCCCCGGTTGGCGCCCGCCCAGCCGCCGGAGCTCGTGCCGCCGTGCGCCATGTACAGGTTCACCGACGCCCCGCACTCCAGGATCTCCCGCAGCGCTTCGGCGGCCTCCGCGGGATCCCTCACGACGTGCTCGCCGGCCCAGTGGTCGAACCAGCCGCACCAGAACTCCATGCACATCAGCGGGCCCTCGGGGCGGTGGCGGCGCAGCGTCTCGAAGGCCACGCGCGCGTGCGAGCCGAAGTTCACCGTGGCGAGCACCCCGGGCAGCGAGCCGCCGGTCAGCATGTGGTCCTCGGGCCCGTCCGAGGTGAACAGCGGGACCGTGACCCCCTCGGCGCGCAGCAGTGCGGCCAGTTCGGCCAGGTAGCCGGTGTCACTGCCGTAGCTGCCGTACTCGTTCTCGACCTGCACCATGAGCACCGGTCCGCCGCGGTCGAGCTGCCGGGGGACGATCTCGTGCAGCAGGCGGCGGAACCAGCCGCGGATGTGGGACAGACCGCGTTCGTCGCGGGTACGCGCGCGTGTGCCCAGCTCGTGCGTCAGCCACGCCGGCAGGCCGCCGTTCTCCCACTCGGCGCAGATGTAGGGTCCCGGCCGCACGATCGCCCACAGGCCCGCCTCCCGCGCCGCGTCCAGGAACCGGCCGACCGCCTGGACGTCCCGGAAGGTGCCGGGCCGCGGCTGGTGCAGATTCCACGGGACGTACGTCTCCACGCAGTTCAGGCCCATCGCCCGCAGCATCGCCAGCCGGTGCCGCCAGTGCGCCTCGTGCACCCGGAAGTAGTGCAGCGCCCCGGACAGCAGCCGTACCGGCCGCCCGTCCAGCAGGAAATCGCTTTCCCCTACCGTGAACTCGCTCATGCGGCCCAGCCTCTCCCCCTGGCGATGCTCCACGCCATGGACGAAGATCGTCGCTGCTTGGACAAAAGTCCGCCGTCACCGACGCCGGGAGGAGCGCCGATGTACCAGACCTGGATGCGGTTCTTCAGCCCCGCTCCCGCCCACCACCGCCTCGGCCTGGTCTGTCTCGGTGTCGGCCTCCAGCACGGCGCGCTGCCCACGGTCGGACCCCGCACCCTCGACCACCACGTGGCCGTCGTGATCAGCGCGGGCGGCGGCTGGTACCGGGGCGCCGACGGCCGCCGTACGACCGTGGCCGCGCCCGCGCTGCTCTGGCTCACCCCCGGCGTGTCCCACCACTACGCGCCCGATCCGGCGACCGGCTGGGACGAGGGCTTCGTCGACTTCGCCGGGCCCGCCGCCGCGACGTACACCGAACTCGGCTACATCGAGCCCGAGCGGCCCGTCGTCCCCCTCTCCGACGCCGCCGGACCCCGCGCGGTGATCGCCCGCATCGCCCGCGCCGCCCGCCGCGGAAACCCCTTGCTGGAGGTGGAGACCGGAGCCGCCGTGCACGAGCTGCTCGTCGCCCTGCGCCGGGCCCGCGCCGACCTCGCGCCGGACGGCGACCAGGTGCTCGAGGCCCTCGCCCGGGACGCCTGCACCCCGATGAGCGTCGCCGACCACGCACGCGTGCACGGCATGACCCCCGCCGAGCTGCGCGGCGCGGTCCGCCGGGCCGCGGGGTGCAGCCCCAAGGACTATCTGCTCGGCATCCGCCTCGCCCGGGCCAAGGAACTGCTCGCCGCCACCGAGCTGCCCGTAGCGGCCGTCGCCCGCCGCGTCGGCTACGACGACCCCGCCTACTTCTCCCGGCTCTTCACGCGCCGGGTGGGCCTCGCCCCGGTCCGCTTCCGTGCCCAGCAGGGCCGCAGCGTCCCGGGCGGCTGGAGCGACCGGGTGCCGGACCCCGGCGACCCCCCGATGATCCACTCTCCGGACACCCCGTAGACGTGGCCCGTCGACCGCATAGGGTTGTCGGCCATGACCACCAGCAACACCGGCACCGGTGACATGGAGCCCGAGGTCCGCCAGGAACTGGACCGGCTGCGCGAGAGCATCGACAACATCGACGCGGCCGTCGTCCACCTGCTCGCCGAGCGTTTCAAGGCCACCCAGCAGGTCGGCCGGCTCAAGGCCGTGCACCAGCTGCCGCCCGCCGACCCGAGCCGCGAGGCCCGCCAGATCGAGCGGCTGCGCCGCCTCGCCGAGAACGCCAGGCTCGACCCGGCCTTCGCCGAGAAATTCCTGAATTTCATCATCGCCGAGGTGATCCGGCACCACGAGCGCATCGCCGAGGACACCGCCAACGCACAGCCGGCGGACGACTGACCCAGGGCGGGAGGCCGGCTCCGTCAAGGCCCGCCTCGGTGTCCGGCAGGGGGGCCGGGGGGCGCGGACCCGGTCGGCGAGCCGGACATATGCCGTGAATCCACCCTCCCCCTGTGCGCTGTCAGTGCGATCAGGCAGCATGGCCTGCATGTCCGTACTCACGCGCGATGAAGCGCAGCTGCGAGCACAGCTCCTCGACGTCCACCGCTACACGGTCGAACTGGACCTCACCACCGGGGACGAGACCTTCGACTCCCGTACCGTGATCGGCTTCACGGCGCGGTCCGCCGGGGACACGTTCGTCGAGCTGAAGCCCGTCGAGCTGCGCACGGTCACGCTCGACGGACAGCCCCTCGACCCGGAGTCGCTCGCCGACGGCCGGCTGCCGCTGAAGAACCTCACCGCGGGCGAGCACGAGCTGCGCGTCGACGCGGTCATGCGCTACTCCCGCACCGGCGAGGGCATGCACCGCTTCACCGACCCCAGCGACGGCGAGACGTACGTCTACACACAGATGTTCATGGACGACGTCCAGCGCGTCTTCGCCGCCTTCGACCAGCCCGACCTGAAGGCCGCCTTCGAGGTCTCGGTCAAGGCGCCCGAGGGCTGGACCGTGCTCGCCAACGGCATCACCGAGCAGCGCGCCGACGGCGTCTGGCAGGCCGCTCCCACCCCGCTGGTCTCGACGTACCTCGTCGCCGTCGCCGCCGGACCCTGGCACTCGGTGCGCACCGAGCACCGCGGACTGCCCTTCGGCATCCACTGCCGCCGCTCCCTCGCGCCCCACCTCGACGCCGACGCCGAGGAGATCTTCGACGTCACGCGCGCGTGCTTCGACCGCTACCACGAGAAGTTCGAGGAGCCGTACCCCTTCGACTCCTACGACCAGGCGTTCGTCCCCGAGTTCAACGCGGGCGCGATGGAGAACCCGGGCCTGGTCACCTTCCGCGACGAGTTCGTCTACCGCTCCGCCGTCACCGACACCGAGCGGCAGACCCGCGCCATGGTCATCGCGCACGAGATGGCCCACATGTGGTTCGGCGACCTCGTCACCCTCAAGTGGTGGGACGACATCTGGCTGAACGAGTCCTTCGCCGAGTACATGGGCTACCAGACCACCGCCGAGGCCACCCGGTTCACCGACCCCTGGACCGAGTTCGGCGTCACCCGCAAGGCCTGGGGCTACGACGCCGACCAGCGGCCCACCACCCACCCGGTCGCCCCCGAGAACGTCGACGACACGGCCTCCGCGCTGCTCAACTTCGACGGCATCTCCTACGCCAAGGGCGCCTCCGCCCTGCGCCAGCTCGCCGCCTGGCTCGGCGAGAAGGACTTCCTCGCCGGCATCAACACCCATTTCGCCCGGCACAAGTTCGCCAACGCCACCCTCGCCGACTTCATCGACTCCCTCGCCTCCGCCACCGACCGCGACGTGCCCGCCTGGGCCGACAGCTGGCTGCGCACCACCGGCGTCGACACGCTCACGCCCCGGATCGCCTCGGCCGAGGGCACCCGCACCCTGACCGTCGACCGCGCGGGCAGCCGCCCGCACCGCCTCACCGTCGGCCTGTACGACCGCGACGTCGCCGACGAGGGCCGGCTGGTGCTGCGCGAGCGCATCGGCCTCGACGTCCCGCAGACCGCCGCGCAGCCCATCGGCAAGCGTCCCGCGCTGCTCCTGCTCAACGACGGCGATCTCACCTACGCCAAGGTCCGCTTCGACGCCGAGTCCTTCGCGGCGCTGCGCGGCGCACTGTCCGCCCTGCCCGACCCGCTGACCCGCGCGGTCGTCTGGAACGCCCTGCGGGACGCCGTGCGCGACGGCGAACTGCCGCCCGCCGCCTACCTGGAGACGGCCCGCGCCCATCTCCCGCGCGAGACCGACCTGGCCCTCGTCCAGGGCGTCCTCGCCTTCGCCTCCGGCCAGATCGCCGACCAGTACCTGCCGGCACAGGACCGCCCGGCCGCCCTGTCGACCCTCACCTCCCTCTGCCGCGACCTGCTGCGGCGCACCGAGGACGGCGACCACCCCGGCCTGCGTCTGATCGCCGTACGGCACCTGATCTCGGTGGCCGCCCACCCCGACACCATCGCCGCCTGGCTCACCGACGGCACGGTGCCCGGCGGGCCGGAACTCGACCCCGAGCTGCGCTGGCGCATACTCGGCCGGCTCGCCGTGCTCGGCGCCACCGACGAGGCCGCCATCGCCGCGGAGCTGGCGCGCGACCCCAGCGCCACCGGCCAGGAGGGCGCCGCCCGCTGCCGCGCCGCCCTGCCCGAGCCGGAGGCCAAGCGGGCGGCCTGGGAGGCGATGTTCGCCGGCGACGACCTGTCGAACTACCTCTTCACGGCCACCGCGCAGGGCTTCTGGCAGCCCGAACAGGCCGATCTGGTACGGGAGTTCGTGCCGCGCTTCTACGCGGACGCGGTCGCCGTAGGTGCCCGCCGGGGCCCCGCCATCGCGCAGGCCGCCGGCCGCTGGGCCTTCCCGGCCCACGCCGTCGACGCCGAGAACCTGCGGCTGGGCGAGGAGTGTCTGCACGGCACCGGCCCCACCCCGGCCCTGCGCCGTACCCTCGCCGACCGCCTCGACGACCTGTCCCGCGCCCTGCGGGTGCGCGGCGGGCAGGAAGCGACCCGGGAAGCGCCGGAGGCGTAGGACGGAAGACGTAGGCGCGACTGCTGCTTGCCGACGATGCGGCGCTCCGGTCGCCTTCCTAGGCTCGGTCACGAGTGATCGACCGAGCTTTCGGAGGCACCATCGTGATCGTAGTGACCGGAGCGACCGGCAACGTCGGCCGTGCCCTCGTCGACCGTCTCCTCGCCGCGGGACAGCCCGTACGGGCCCTGACCCGCGACCCGCGGCGGGCCGCCCTGCCCGACGGGGCCGAAGTGGTGCGATTCCAGTCGGACGACCCGGCCGCCCTGTTCGACGGGGCGACGGCCCTCTACCTCTACGCGCAGGCCGCCACGCCCGCGCTGCTGGAGGGGGCCCGCGCCCGCGGGGTGCGCCATGTCGTCCTGCTCTCCAGCGCCATCGTCCAGGAGGGCGCCGACGAGACCCACCCCATTCATGTCCTGCACGCCACCGCCGAACAGCACGTCCGTGACAGCGGGCTCGACTGGACCTTCCTGCGGCCGGGCGCCTTCGCCACCAACGCCCTCGCGTGGGTGCCGCAGATCCGCGCCGGGAACACCGTCCGCGGCATCTACGCGGGCAGCCTCTCCGCGCCGATCCACGAGGACGACATGGCGGCCGTCGCCGAACGCGCCCTGCTCGACGGCGGGCACGAGGGCGCCGTGCACCGGCTGACCGGTCCCGCGGCGACGACCAACCTCCAGCAGGTCGCGGCGATCGGCAAGGCCGTCGGCCGGGAGCTGACGTACGTGGAGACGGACCCGCACGAGGCGGGCCCGCAGCTGTTCCCGGGCGTGCCGCCGCGGATGCTCGAACGCCTGCTGCAGTCCTTCGCGGAGGCCGTCGGCGTGCCCCCGGAGATCAACGACACCGTGGAGAAGATCACCGGGGTCCCGACGCGGTCCTTTGCCCAGTGGGCCCACGACCATGTCGAGGACTTCGGCGGACCGGCATAATCCCAACGCATTTTCCCCGCACGGCAGTACCCACTTTCGGGTTCTGATCGTCGGTCTTTCGGGACACACGGGCCACTTCCGGTACAAGCTGGAAGCCGAAGGCCGGCCCATGAGCGGAGGACAGCCGATGAGCGGTGACGACCCGCTGTCTACCCCGTCCCGGCGCCCGCTGCCCGTCCCGCCCCTCGCCTCGGCCCCCGACGACCCCCACGCCCTGCGCCCGTTGCTGGGCACCGTCCTCGACGCGCTGGCGGCCGGGGGACGGGCGCGCGGCGGGCCGCTGCCCGCCGGGGGACCCGAGGCTGTGGCCGCGCGCGTCGCCGAGGTGCTCGGGGATCCGCTGGCGGACCACGGCGACCCCGACGCGCTGCGCGCCCTCGTGCACGTCCTGGCCGAGGGCGCCGCCGACCCCGCCGACCCGCTGTGCGCGGCCCATCTGCACTGCCCGCCGCTCGCCGTGGCCACCGCCGCCGACCTCGCGGCGAGCGTCCTCAACCCCTCCCTGGACTCCTGGGACCAGGCCCCGGCCGCCGCCGCCCTGGAAGCCGCGGTCACCCGCGCGCTCGCCCACGCGGCCGGGCTCGCTGACGCCCTGGTCACCACCGGCGGCACCGAATCCAACCAACTCGCCCTGCTGCTCGCCCGCGAGGCGCACGGCGCCGGCGTCCGGCTCGTCTGCGGGGCGAACGCCCACCACTCGCTGCCGCGCGCCGCATGGCTGCTCGGACTGCCCGACCCGGTCGTCGTCCCCGCCCCGAGCGGCCTCCTGGACCCGGCCGCCCTGGACGAGGCCCTCACCACGCTCCGCGGCCCGCTGCTGGTCGCCGCCACCGCCGGCACCACCCATGCCGGACTCATCGACCCGCTGCCCGAGATCGCGGCCCTGTGCGCCGCCCACGGCACCCGGCTGCACATCGACGCCGCCTACGGCTCGGGCCTGCTGTTCAGCGACCGCCACCGCGAGAAACTCGCCGGCCTCGACGCCGCCCACACCGTCACCCTGGACCTGCACAAGCTCGGCTGGCAGCCGGTCGCCGCCGGTCTCCTCGCCGTCGCCCGCCCCGCCGAACTCGCTGTACTCCACCAGCGCGCCGACTACCTGAACGCCGACGACGACACCGAGGCCGGATTCCCCGACCTGCTCGGCCGTTCGCTGCGCACCTCGCGCCGCCCCGACATCCTCAAGATCGCCGTCACCCTGAAGACCCTGGGCCGCACCGGACTCGGCGCCCTGGTCGACCAGGTCTGCGCCCGCGCGCGCGAGTTCGCCGCCCTCGTCGCCGAACACCCCGGCTTCGAGCTGTACGACACGCCCGTGATCAGCACGGTCCTGTTCCGGCCCGCCGGGGCGGGCGACGACGACGTGGCGGCCGTACGCCGCAGGCTGCTGCACGAGGGCCGGGCCGTCCTCGGCCGGGCCCGGGCCGACGGCCGGCTCTGGCTCAAGGCCACCCTCCTCAACCCCCACATCCGGCCGGACGACCTGGCCCGTGTGCTGAAGCTCGCAGCAGCCGCAGCGACGAAACCCGCACAAGCCCCTGTGAAGAAACCCGCAGAAGAAGGCACCCCCGTATGACCAACCCCCCACGCCACGAGCCCGCCTCGCCCCGCGACCTGGTCGGCGTCGGCATCGGACCGTGCAACCTCTCCCTGGCCGCCCTCGCCCACCCGCTCGCCGAACTCGACGCCGTCTTCTACGAACAGCGCCCCGGCTTCGACTGGCACCCCGGCCTGCTCATCGAGGGCGCCACCGTCCAAGTGCCGTTCCTCGCCGACCTGGTGACCCTCGCCGACCCGACCAGCCCGTGGACCTTCCTGAACTACCTCAGGTCCCGCGAGCGGCTCTATCCCTTCTACTTCGCCGAGCGCCACCACATCCAGCGCGCCGAGTACGACGCCTACTGCCGCTGGGTCGCACAGAACCTGCCCGGGCTGCGCTTTCGCCACCAGGTCGACTCGGTCCGCTGGAACCCCGAACGGGACGTTTTCGAGGTCGACTTCACCCAGCTCGACGCCGAGGGCGAGGCCGAGGCGCTGGGCCGTACCTACACCCGCAACGTGGTCCTCGGCATCGGCACCGCCCCTCATGTGCCCGACCCGCTCAGGCCGCTGGTGGACGCCCCTGGCGTGCCCGTCATCCACGCCGCCGACTATCTCGACCACCGCGACGGCATCCTCGCCGCCGAGCACGTCACCGTCGTCGGCTCCGGACAGTCCGGCGCCGAGGTCTTCCTCGACCTGCTGCGCCACCGACCGGCGGGGCGCGAGAAGCTGCACTGGATCGGCCGCAGCGAGGCGTTCGCGCCGATGGAGTACTCCAAGCTCGGCCTGGAGCACTTCACCCCCGACTACACGCGCTACTTCCACGCCCTCACCGAGCCCGTCCGGGACCGGGTCGTCGCCGCCCAGTGGCAGCTGCACAAGGGCATCGACGCGGGCACACTGGCCGCCATCCACGACGAGCTGTACCGGCGCACCCTGCGCGGCGGCTGGCCCGAAGCCGTCCTCACCCCCGGCGTCCGGGTCCGTACGGCCGGCCGGATCGCGACCACCAAGGTCGAACTCCATCTGGAGCATCTCCAGCAGGGCAGCCGCTCCCGGCTCACCACCGACGCCGTAGTCCTCGCCACCGGCTACCGCGAACGCCCGCTCGGCCGCATCCTCGCCGGGCTCGACCCCTACATGCGACGCGACAGCAGCGAACGCCCGCGCATCGACGAGGAGTTCCGGCTCGTCCTCGACCCCTCGGTCACCGGTTCGGTCTACGTCCAGAACGCCGAGCTGCACACCCACGGTGTCGGCGCGCCCGACCTAGGTCTCGCCGCCTGGCGCAGCGCGAGCATCCTCAACTCACTCATCACGAAGGGCCCCTACCCGCTGCCCGGCCGAACGGCCTTCACCACCTTCGGACTTCAGGAGCACCACCCCCGGGTGCCGCAGGCCCGTAAGCCCCACCCGGTCCGGCATCTGACACCGCTGGCCGAGTGAGGGCAAGGAACCGGTAATGCCGGAAGAAGCCCGCCGACGGCGGTGTTGGCGCATTCCATGACCACGACTTGGATCGCCGCCCATCGCACCGCCGTCATCAACCCCCATGAGGGCTTCGTCGATGACGCCGGCGCCAGGGCGATCGCCGACGCCGTCGACCTGAACTTCCTGGCCTGTTAATCGCTCATAGGAGCGGGCCGTCGCACAATTCAACACTTGTCAATAACCCTTCACGCAAAGTGTGTTGAGTGGTCATGCGGAGCCAAATTTCTACTGACGGGTAAGGCCTAGGCTCGACCTATGCGCCGAGCGAAGATCGTCTGTACATTGGGGCCCGCCACCGACTCGTACGACCAGATCAAGGCACTGGTCGAGGCCGGAATGGACGTCGCCCGCCTCAACCTCAGCCATGGCACGCACGCCGAACACGAGGAGCGCTATCGGCGCGTGCGAAAGGCGGCCGATGAGGCCGGTCGCAGTGTCGGAATTCTCGCCGACCTTCAAGGTCCGAAGATCCGGCTCGGTCACTTCGGCGAGGGCCCCGTACTGCTTGAACGCGGCGACGAGTTCACCATCACCGTCGAGGAGGGCGTCGCGGGCGACCGTCACCGGTGCGGCACCACCTACGCCGGCCTCGCCGGCGACGTCACCCCCGGCGAGCGTGTCCTGGTGGACGACGGCAAGGTCTGCCTGGAGGTCACCTCCGTCGACGGCCCGCGCGTGCGCACCCGGGTGGTCGAGGGCGGCATGGTCTCCGACCACAAGGGCCTCAACCTCCCCGGCGTCGCCGTCTCCGTCCCCGCCCTCTCCGGGAAGGACGAGGAAGACCTGCGCTGGGCGCTGCGCACAGGCTGTGACGTGATCGCCCTGTCCTTCGTGCGCAGCGGCCGGGACGCCGAGGACGTGCACCGCATCATGGCCGAGGAGGGCCGCCGTCTGCCGGTGATCGCCAAGGTCGAGAAGCCGCAGGCCGTCGAGAACATCGACGAGATCGTCGCCGCCTTCGACGGCATCATGGTCGCGCGCGGCGACCTGGGTGTGGAGATGCCGCTGGAGCAGGTGCCGATCGTGCAGAAGCGCGCGGTCAAGCTTGCCAGGCGCAACGCCAAGCCGGTCATCGTCGCCACCCAGATGCTCGACTCGATGATCGACAACTCCCGTCCGACCCGCGCCGAGGCCTCCGACGTGGCCAACGCGGTCCTCGACGGCACGGACGCGGTGATGCTGTCCGGCGAGACCAGCGTCGGTAAGTACCCGGTCGAGACCGTGCGCACCATGGCGAAGATCGTCGAGGCGGCCGAGGAGGGCATGCTCGCGGCGGGCCTGCCGCCGCTGACCGAGAGCAACAAGCCCCGCACCCAGGGCGGCGCGGTCGCCCGGGCCGCCGCCGAGATGGGCGACTTCCTCGGCGCGAAGTTCCTGGTGGCGTTCACCCAGTCGGGAGACACCGCCCGCCGGCTCTCCCGCTACCGCTCGCCGATCCCGCTGCTCGCCTTCACCCCGGAGCCCGCCACCCGCTCCCAGCTCAGCCTCACCTGGGGCGCGGAGACCTTCCTCGGCCCGCACGTCGACTCCACCGACGCCATGGTCGACCAGGTGGACGAGCTGCTGCTGAAGTACGGCCGCTGCCGGAAGGGCGACGTCGTGGTGATCACGGCCGGCTCCCCGCCCGGGGTCTCCGGCTCGACCAATCTGGTCCGCGTCCACCACATCGGCGAGGACGACAGTCCGAAGTAGCCGACGGTCCGAAGTGACCGACGGTCCGGGCAGAACGGAAAAGGGGCCCCTCGGCACGAGGGGCCCCTTCGAAACGCTGACCTTGGAATCCAAGGAAAAAGTGCCCCGGGTCGGACTCGAACCGACACTGTACGGGTTTTGAATCCGTTGCCTGCTGCCAATTGGGCTACCGGGGCTCGCAGAATCCAAGGTTTCCCCCGACCCTCCGCGCGTCCACCATACCGTAGCTAGGTAGGCTCTTGTCAGCAGTACCCGTGCCTTGAACGAGGAGCCCCCGTGACCGCCGAGTCGCCCCAGCCCGTAGACGCGCCCGACGACGACAAGTCGCACGTGCCTCCGCTGACGACCCGTGTCGTCATCGCCGAGGACGAGGCCCTGATCCGGCTCGATCTGAAAGAGATGCTGGAGGAAGAGGGGTACAGCGTCGTCGGTGAGGCCGGTGATGGCGAGCAGGCCGTCGAGCTGGCCCGCGAGCACAGGCCGGACCTGGTCATCCTGGACGTGAAGATGCCCAAGCTGGACGGCATCTCCGCGGCCGAGAAGATCGCCGAGGAGTCCATCGCGCCGGTCCTGATGCTCACCGCCTTCTCGCAGCGCGACCTCGTGGAGCGCGCCCGGGACGCCGGTGCGATGGCGTACCTGGTGAAGCCGTTCAGCAAGAGCGACGTCGTCCCGGCCATCGAGATGGCCGTCTCCCGCTTCACCGAGCTGAAGCAGCTGGAGAAGGAGGTCGCCGACCTCACCCTGCGGCTGGAGACCCGCAAGCTGGTCGACCGCGCGAAGTCCGTCCTCCAGACCGAGTACGGTCTGACCGAGCCGGCCGCCTTCCGCTGGATCCAGAAGACCTCCATGGACCGCCGTATGTCGATGCAGCAGGTCGCCGAGGCGGTCATCGCGGACAGCGAGGAGAAGAAGGCGGGCAAGAAGGGCTGAGAGTTCGGGAGTTCCCCGCGCCCCTTCGGGCGCGGGGTCCCGCGGACCTCTAGTCCTCGCCGAGATAGGCCTTCCGCACGGACTCGTCGTGCAGCAGATCCTGCCCCGTGCCGGACAGCACGACCGTGCCGACCTCCATGACGTGCCCCTGGTCGGCAAGGGAGAGCGCCGCCTGGGCGTTCTGCTCGACCAGCAGGATCGTCGTGCCCTGGGACTTCAGCTCGGCGATCGTCGCCATGATCTTCTGCATCATGATCGGCGACAGTCCCATCGACGGCTCGTCCAGCATCAGCAGCTTCGGCTGGGACATCAGCGCCCGGCCCATCGCCAGCATCTGCTGCTCACCGCCGGAGAGGGTGCCCGCGGCCTGCTTTCTGCGCTCCCCGAGGATGGGGAAGAGGTCGTAGGCACGCTGGATGTCCTTCTCGACGCCCGGCTTGTCGCTGCGCAGGAAGGCACCGAGGCGCAGATTGTCCTCGATGGTCATGCGCGGGAAGATGTGCCGCCCCTCGGGGGAGTGGGCGAGGCCGAGCTGGACGATCTGGTGGGCGGGCACCTTCTTGAGCGACTTGCCGTTGAACCGGATCTGCCCGCCGACGGGCTTGAGCAGGCCCGACAGCGTGCGCAGCGTGGTGGTCTTGCCGGCGCCGTTGGTGCCGATGAGGGTGACCACCTGGCCGGCCTCGACCGTGAAGGAGATGCCCTTGACGGCCTCGATCTTGCCGTAGGCGACCCGCAGGTCCTCGACTTCGAGCAGTGCGGTCATCGGTCGTTCTCCTTGCCGGGCGCGGCGTCCGTCGTGGTCTCGGCGTGCGCCTCGGCGGCCTCGACCTCGGCCGCCTCCTCGTCGCCGGGCGCGTTCTCGAAGGGCTCGCCCAGGTAGGCCGCGATCACCCGCTCGTCGCCCTGGACGGTAGCGCTGTCGCCCTCGATCAGCTTCTCGCCCTGCACCAGGACGGCCACCCGGTCGCAGAGGTTGAAGATGAACCGCATGTCGTGCTCGATGACGAGGACGGCGATGCCCTTGTCCCGGATGGCGAAGACCAGTTCCTCGGTGGCCCGGGTCTCCTGCGGGTTCATACCGGCCGTCGGCTCGTCGAGCAGCAGCAGACCGGGTTCGCTGGCCAGGGCGCGGGCGATCTCCAGCTTGCGCTGCTCGCCGTAGGGGAGGTTGCGGGCGAGGTGCTCGGCCTTGCGGTCGAGGCCCACGAACGCGAGCAGTTCCATGGCCCGTTCGCGGGAGGCCGCCTCGGCGCGGTGGAATCCCGGGCCGCGCAGCAGCGCGGACCACAGGCCCTCCTTGGTGCGGGTGTGCCGGCCGACCAGGACGTTCTCCAGCACCGTCATGTTCGCGAACAGCCGGATGTTCTGGAAGGTACGGGCGATGCCGGCCGCGGTGACCTTGAAGGACTTCGGCGGCAGCACCTGGTCCTTGTAGCGGACCTCGCCCTCGGTGGGCACGTACAGGCCGGTCAGGCAGTTGAAGAAGGTCGTCTTGCCGGCGCCGTTGGGGCCGATCAGGCCGACGATCTCCCCGCTGTTCACGGTCAGGTCCACGTTCCGCACGGCCGTCAGACCGCCGAAGCGCATGGTCACGCCGCGGGCGTCGAGGACGACCTCGCCGGAGGCGGGGGCGCCGGGGGCGGTGTCCTGGGTGGTGGTGTCGGTAGTCATCGTGGTCAGGCCCCTGCCTTGCTGAGGACGGCGGGCGCGTCGGTCTCTTCGTGGAACTCGAGCTGGCGGCGCCGGTTGGGGATGAGGCCCTCCGGCCGGAAGCGCATCAGCAGCACGAGAGTGACGCCGAAGGCGAAGAGCTGGTAGTCGCCGAGGAACTGCAGCTTGGCCGGGATCAGGTACAGCAGGGACGCGCCGACCAGCGGACCGGAGATGGTGCCCATGCCGCCGAGGACCACCGCGGCCAGCAGGAAGGCCGAGTTGGGCGGCACGGCGTAGGCGAACTGGTACTGCTCCGGGGTCACCGTATAGGTCACGTGGGCCTGGACGGAGCCGGAGAGACCGGCCAGGCAGGCACCCAGGGCGAAGGCGATGAGCTTGACCCGGAAGCCGTTGATGCCCATGGCGAGCGCGGCCGTCTCGTCCTCGCGGATGGCGACCCAGGCGCGGCCGATACGGGAGTCGCTGCTGCGCCGGAAGACCACGACCACGATGAGCGTGATGACCAGCATCAGCAGCAGGTAGTTGGCGAACCGGCCGATGGTGGTGCCGAGGATCTGGTGGTTCTGGCCGAAGTCGAAGCCGAGGATGTTGAGGTTCGGGATCGAGGAGATGCCGTTGGAGCCGTTGGTGACATCCGGGCCGGAGGTGCCGTCCAGGTTGAGGACGGTGATGCGGAAGATCTCACCGAAGCCGAGGGTCACGATGGCGAGGTAGTCGCCGCGCAGTCGCAGGGTGGGGGCGCCGATGATCACGCCGAAGACCATGGCGACGACCGCGCCGAGCAGTGCGGAGGCCCAGAACGGCCAGTGCACGTGCAGCGGCGAGGACGGTGAGCCGGAGACCAGGGCCGCGGTGTAGGCGCCGACGCCGAGGAAGGCGACGTAACCGAGGTCGAGGAGGCCGGCGAGGCCGACGACGATGTTCAGGCCCAGCGCGACGGTCGCGAAGATCAGGATGTAGACGCCGATCGTCGCGTACTGGTCGTTGGACTGGGTGAACGGAAAGGCCGCGGCGGCGACGAAGGCGCCGGTCATGGTGAGGGTGCGGTGCTTCGCGGTGATCGCCGAGACCCGGGCCACCAGCCCGGCCTTGGAGACGGCGGCGAAGCCGAAGCCGGCGGTGATGAGGAAGCCGATGAACAGTTCGTCGTACGGGGTGCTGACGCCGTAGCTGAAGACCAGCAGGCCCACGGCCATCGCCGCGACGATGACGAGGATCTCGGCATACGCGGGCAACGCGCGCGCCGGATCGGGGGACTTGGCGGCGAAGGCCGACTTGAGGACGTTCCGTTTCTGCCGCGCGTTGTGGCGGAACAGTTCCCAGCCGGAGTCGTCCGGGTCGACGGGGTCGGGCTCGGGCCGTTCGAACGGCAGGGCCAGCGCGCCGACCAGGGCGGCGAGCGTGGCGACGGCGACGACGAAACCGCCGGGGTCCAGGTTCACCAGGCCGCCGAGTTCGGAGCTGATGGCGATCACGGTGTACCAGGCGGTGCCGAAGGTGCCGAGTGCCGCCATCTTCAGGGCGCTGTCGGCGCTGCCGGGCGTCAGGACACCGAGGCCCTTGACGCCGTAGGAGGCGAGGCCGAACAGGGTGGTGAGGATGGAGCCGACCAGCACCAGGACCTGCAGGCCGCCCGGGTAGCCGTAGACGGTGAGGTCGCCGGGGAAGTCGGAGGTCCAGGTCCAGGAGAGGAACGTGGAGACGATCGCGAGGGCGCCGCCGCCGGTGGCGAGGGCCCGCCCGAGCGGGGCCGGGAGGCCGATCAGACCGGACCGGGCGGCCACGGGTGCGCTCGGGCTCTCGGATGCGGTGGTGTCTGTGGTCATCGGTGTCACGCCCTGTCCGCGACGCGTTCGCCGAGCAGGCCCTGTGGCCTGAACAGCAGTACGAGAATGAGGAGTACGAACGCCCAGACGTCTGCCCAGGACTGGCTGCCGAACTTGTCCATGCCGGGGATGTCCGAGATGTAGGCGGTGGACAGGGCCTCGGCGACGCCGAGGACGAGGCCGCCGAGCATGGCGCCGTAGATGTTGCCGATGCCGCCGAGGACGGCCGCGGTGAAGGCCTTCAGGCCGAGGAGGAAGCCCATCTTGAAGTCGATCTGGCCGTACTTGAGGCCGTAGGCGACGCCGCCGACGGCCGCGAAGGTGGCGCCGAGGGCGAACGCGATCACGATGATGCGGTCGGTGTTGACGCCCATCAGCTTCGCGGTGTCCGGATCCTGGGCGGTGGCCTGCATGCCGCGGCCGGTACGGGTGCGCATCACGAAGTAGGCGAGGAACGCCATGCTGAGCGGGGCCGCGACGACCAGGAAGATGTCACCGGTCTGGATCGTCACGTTGCCGATGTCGAAGGGGCCGCCCGGAATGGTCGGGAAGGTGCGGGCGGACTTCGCCTGGGGGTACCAGGCCCACACCGCCTGCTGGAGGGCCAGGGAGAGGCCGATGGCGGTGATGAGGGGGGCGAGACGTGGGGCGGTGCGCAGGGGACGGTAGGCGAACCGTTCCGCTCCGACGGCGACCAGGACGGCGACCAGGACGGCGCCCACCAGCATGAGGGGCAGGGCGATCCACATCGAGGTGCCGTCCGGCAGTACGTACGCGTAGACCGTGAGCGCGCCGAAGGCGCCGGTCATGAAGATCTCGCCGTGGGCGAAGTTGATGAGCTGGACAATGCCGTAGACCATTGTGTAGCCGATGGCGACGAGCCCGTACATGGATCCCAGGAGCAGGCCGTTGACCAGCTGCTGCGGCAGTTCGTTCACCGCATGTCCTCCGAGACGTTCGGAAAGTGCGACGGATGGGGCCGGATGCGAGTCCGCGCGGGGCGCCAGTGGAACAGCGCCCCGCGCGGCTCGGTCGGTGCGGGAGGGGGGTGGGGTCAGCCGCCGCTGTAGGTGCCGGACTCCACGGCCTTCCAGGCGCCGTTCGTCACGGAGTAGACGGTGAGCTGCTTGTTGGTCGCGTCACCGTACTGGTCGAAGGAGACCTTGCCGGTCACGCCGTCGAAGGACACGTTCTGCACGGTCCTGGTGACCTGCGAGCGGGCGTCGGACGGCAGCTTGCCGCCGTTGTTCTCGACGACCTTCTTCACGGCCTCGATGATCGCCCAGGCCGAGTCGTAGGAGTAACCGCCGTAGGCCGCGTACTCGTCCTTGTAGCCCGCCGCCTTGTAGTTGGCGACGAACTCCTTGGCAGAGGGCAGCGTCTCGACCGGCGCGCCGACCGAGGTGGCGAAGTCGCCGGTGGCGGCGCTGCCGGCCAGCTTGATGAAGGTCGGGTCGTAGATGCCGTCACCGCCGATCAGCGGGATGTTGGCGCCGGCGGACTTGATCTGCTTGCTGAGCGGACCGGCCTGCGGGTACTCGCCGCCGTAGTACACCACCTCGGCGCCGGAGGTCTTCACCTTGGTGGCGACCGCGGAGAAGTCCTTGGTGTCGGGGTTGATGTGCTCGGTGCCGACGACCTTGCCGCCGAGCTTGGTGAACTCGTCGGTGAAGGTCTTGGCGAGACCGGCGCCGTAGGTCTTCTTGTCGTCGATGACGAAGACCTTGGTCTTCTTGGCCTTGTTGTAGATGTACTGGGCGGCGAACGGACCCTGGACGGCGTCCGTGGTCGCGGTGCGGAAGTACGACTTGTACGGACGCACCTTGCTCTTCTGCCAGTTGGTGCCCTGGGTCAGGTCCGGGCTGGTGTTGGCCGGTGAGACCTCCACCAGCTGGTTGTCGTCGAAGACCTTCTGCATCGACTGGGCGACGGAGGAGTTGAGCGGGCCGACGACGCCGAGGACGGAGCTGTCGCCGACGAACGCGGTGGCGTTCTGCTGACCGGAGGAGGGCTGCGCCTGGTCGTCCTTGGCCTCGACCTTGAACGTGATGCCCTTGACGAAGTTCTGCTTGTTGGCCGTCTTGGCCGCCAGGTCCGCCGAGTTCTTGATGCCCAGGCCGAGCGCGGACAGGTCGCCGGTCAGTGGGGCGTCGACACCGATGACGACGGTGCTTCCGGCGCCGGAGTCGGAACCCTTGTCGCCGCCGCTGTCGCGCGAGCCGCAGGCGGTGAGGGTGAGTGCTCCCGCTGCCAGCGCGGCGGTGATGGCGATGAGCGAACGTTGACGCACGATCAGTCCTTTCCCTGGACGACCGCCTCCCCCTGGAAACGGTCGAGCCGCGCGCCAGCCAGAAGTGACAAGCCCAAGAGGCCATCCTTCGGCGCGGTGACTGGCCGTGACTCTAAGCGTGTGCAGGGAACGTGGAGGAGAGTCTGACGAAGGCTGTGACTCTCTTGTTATGACACGACGTAATGCAGAGCGGTACGCCCTGGGGGGAAGGGCAGAATTACGGCCGATTCGCCCTGTCCGCATGGTGAGAACCCGCAGGATCCACCATGATCAATTCAGGCGTCTCGGTGGTTTTGGTAATGACGCACCCGTGGTGCTGCAGGCGACTTTCAGGGCCTGGGAGAGGTGCTGCGCGTACTGCGAACCGAGGATGTAGCTGTGAATCTGCATTGCGCGCGTATTACGCAGAGTTACGTCCAGGAAAGGGAGTCCGGCGTCCTTGGGTGCTTTTCCGCATTCCGTCACGTGCATGGTTATTGTGATCTTGCGGTCGGAACCTGCCTTTGCCCCGAAGGGGGTCGGCGGGTCCGTCACCAGCGACAGTCCCGCGTACGGCTGGGTCACCCGGGTTACGGTGACCGTTGGCCCGGACTCCACGCTCAGTAGCACCGCGAAGCTGAAGCTGCGGGGCACGGCGTCGGCCGGGGTGGGCAGACCACCCGCGAAGGTCACCGCAACGGCCTCTGCGGGAAAGGGGGTCGGGGGTGGCGGCGGCTGCTGGGGCCGGGTGCCGTAGAGGTAGCCGCCACCGCCCAGCAGTGCGGCGGCCCCGGCGAGGGCGAGGGTGGCCCGCCGGTGCCGGGCGTACCGGGTCGCGAGGGCCGTGCGGATCCGGTGTGCCGTGCGGGGAGTCGGGTCCGTCGGCTCTCCGGCGTCCCACGCGCGCGTGCCCTCGCCGGGCTCCAGGGGGCCGATGCCGCTCACTGCGAGGAACCTCCGGCCGGGGTCCCGTGCCGGCAGCGCTCGTTGCGGGCCTTGTGCGCCTGACGGCCGATCAACTCATCCGCGCTTGAACTCCCTTGACGCCGCTTCATGGGGTGGGTCGTACCCACGACGTCCCGCGGGACCTCGCACTGCCCGGTGGGCGGGCCCATCGATGGGGAGTGCGAGTGGGCGCGGGGGTGTCCGGAGCTGTCGGGGTGACCGGTGCCGGGGGGCCGGTCGCGTGCCGTGCTCAGCAGGGGCGCGGGCAGTGCCGGCCCGAGCATCAGGAACCTCGCCCCCGGCCGGGGGTTCCCTCGCCGTCCCATGTCCCGAAGTTAAGGGGCGGGACGGCGGGGAGCAACGGCCCGGTGCGCGCCGGTCAGTCGGCGGCGGGCCCTGCCTGCGCCGCGTCGCCGGGCCGCGCGTCCCGCAGCAGGCAGGTCAGCCGGGCGGTGCACACCCGGCGGCCCTCCTCGTCGCTGATCACGATCTCGTACGTAGCCGTCGACCGGCCCCGGTGCACGGGCGTGGCCACACCCGTCACCAGGCCCGAGCGGACCCCGCGGTGGTGCGTGCAGTTCAGGTCCACCCCCACCGCGATCTTCGAGCTGCCGCCGTGCAGCATGGAGCCCACCGAGCCCAGGGTCTCCGCCAGCACCGCCGAGGCGCCGCCGTGCAGCAGTCCGTACGGCTGGGTGTTGCCCTCCACCGGCATGGTCCCGACGACCTTGTCCGCCGAGGCCTCCAGGATCTCCACGCCCATCCGCGTGCCCAGGTGCCCGGCCGAGAACAGGGCCGGCAGATCGACACCGAGCGCCGCGTACTCGTCGATGATCTCTTGCGGGAACTTCACTCGCTGCTGCTCACCCATGGGCCCGGCTCCGTTCGTCGTCCACCTGTCTGCTCACTGAGCGAACGCTCAGTCGGTCGCCGATTGTTCCAGACGGCCGGCCGTGCCCTCTGCGTGATGTTCGAGTCGTACGACGACGGACTTGCTGGCCGGGGTGTTGCTGGTGTCGGCGGTGGCGTCGAGCGGGACCAGGACGTTCGTCTCGGGGTAGTAGGCCGCCGCGCAGCCCCGGGTCGTCGGATAGTGCACGACGCGGAAGCCGGGCGCCCGCCGCTCCACGCCGTCCTTCCACTCGCTCACCAGGTCGGCGTACGCCCCCTCGGCGAACCCGAGCGCACGGGCGTCCTCGGGGTGCACCAGCACCACTCGGCGGCCGCCCGCGATCCCCCGGTAGCGGTCGTCGAGGCCGTAGATCGTGGTGTTGTACTGGTCGTGCGAGCGCAGGGTCTGCAACAGCAGCCGGCCCTCGGGCAGTTCGGGGTACTCCACCGGCGCCGCCGTGAAGTTCGCCTTGCCCGTGGCGGTCGGGAAGCGGCGCTCGTCGCGCGGGGCGTGCGGCAGCGCGAAGCCGCCGGGGTGTGCAACGCGCGCGTTGAAGTCGTCGAAACCGGGGATCACGCGCGCGATGCGGTCACGGATCGTCGCGTAGTCCTTCTGGAACTCCTCCCACGGCACGACGCTGTTCGCGCCGAGCACCCGGCGCGCGAGGCCGCAGACGATCGCGGGCTCGGACCGCAGCCGCGGGCTCGCCGGCGCGAGCCGCCCGCGCGAGGCGTGCACCATGCCCATCGAGTCCTCGACGGTCACGAACTGCTCGCCGCTGCCCTGCAGATCTCGCTCGGTGCGGCCCAGCGTGGGCAGGATCAGCGCACGCGCGCCGGTGACGACATGCGAGCGGTTGAGCTTCGTGGAGACATGCACGGTCAGTCGCGCGCGCCGCATCGCGGCCTCGGTGACCTCGGTGTCGGGAGAGGCCGAGACGAAGTTGCCGCCCATGGCGAAGAAGACCTTGGCCTCCCCGTCGCGCAGCGCGCGGATGGCCCGTACGACGTCGAAGCCGTGCTCGCGCGGCGGCACGAACCCGAACTCCTTCTCCAGCGCGTCCAGGAAGGCCGGCGCCGGCCGCTCGAAGATGCCCATCGTGCGGTCGCCCTGCACGTTGGAGTGACCGCGCACCGGGCACACGCCCGCGCCCGGGCGGCCGATGTTGCCGCGCAGCAGCAGGAAGTTGACCACCTCGCGGATGGTCGGGACGGCGTGCTTGTGCTGGGTGAGGCCCATCGCCCAGCAGACGATCGTGCGCTTCGAGGCGAGCGCCATGCTCAGCGTCCGCTCGATCTCCGCGCGCGTGAGGCCCGTCGCGGCCAGTGTCTCGTCCCAGTCGGCGGCGCGCGCGGCCTCGGCGAACTCCTCGAATCCGTGGGTGTGTTCGCGGACGAACTCCTCGTCGACCGCGCCTGACCCCGCGCCGGAGGCGCTCTCGTGCTCGGCCAGGATCAGCTTGTTGAGGAGCCGGAAGAGCGCCTGGTCGCCGCCGATGCGGATCTGCAGGAACAGATCCGTGAGGGCGGCGCCCTTCAGCATGCCCTGCGCGGTCTGCGGGTTCTTGAACCGCTCCAGGCCGGCCTCGGGCAGCGGATTGACGCTGATGATCTTCGCGCCGTTCGCCTTGGCCTTCTCCAGCGCGGAGAGCATACGGGGATGGTTCGTGCCCGGGTTCTGGCCCGCGACGATGATCAGGTCGGCCTGGTGGAGATCCTCCAGCAGGACGCTGCCCTTGCCGACGCCCAGGGTCTCGTTGAGCGCCGAGCCGGACGACTCGTGGCACATGTTGGAGCAGTCCGGCAGGTTGTTCGTGCCCAGTTCGCGCGCGAAGAGCTGGTACAGGAACGCGGCCTCGTTGCTCGTGCGGCCCGAGGTGTAGAAGACCGCCGCGTCGGGGGAGGCGAGGGCCCTGATCTCCTCGGCGACGATGTCGAAGGCGCGCTCCCAGCTGACCGGCTCGTAGTGCGTGCCGCCCTCGGGCAGGTACATGGGGTCCGTGAGCCGCCCCTGCTGTCCCAGCCAGTAGCCGCTCCTGGTGGCCAGGTCCGCCACGGAGTGCGCGGCGAAGAACTCCGGCGTGACCCGCCGCAGGGTGGCCTCCTCGGCCACCGCCTTCGCGCCGTTCTCGCAGAACTCGAACGTGTGCCGGTGGTCCGGCTCCGGCCAGGCGCAGCCCGGGCAGTCGAACCCCTTCTTCTGGTTCACCTGCAGCAGCGTCAGCGTGGAGCGCCGCACGCCCATCTGCTGCTGGGCGATACGCAGGGTGTGGCCGATGGCCGGCAGTCCCGCGGCCGCGTGCTTCGGCTCCGCGACCTGCGGCGCGTCCTGGACCGGATCCCCCTTGGGCGGCTTCGTCGCCATCGCACCCTCCCCTTCGACTGCGCGTGCCCTCGACGCCGTCGATCCTCCCACGGGCTGCTGACAACGCCGCCGCCCGCCTTCCTCTCCGACCGGCTCTCCCGACTGCTCACCGGCCCGGAGCGCACACCCGCCGGAGCCGCCCGGTCCGGACTGTCAGTGCGGCGTGGCAGGATCGGGGACGTGGCAGAGACAGCATCGAAGAAGACCGACAAGACCCCCGGCGGCACCCGTCCCCGGCTGATGCTCATGGACGGGCACTCGCTGGCCTACCGCGCGTTCTTCGCGCTGCCCGCGGAGAACTTCACGACCGCGACCGGCCAGCCGACGAACGCGATCTACGGCTTCGCGTCGATGCTGGCCAACACCCTGCGTGACGAGGCGCCCACGCACTTCGCGGTCGCCTTCGACGTCTCGCGCAAGACATGGCGCTCCGAGCGGTTCACCGAGTACAAGGCGAACCGCTCCAAGACCCCGGACGAGTTCAAGGGCCAGGTCGAGCTGATCGGCGAGCTGCTCGACGCGATGCACGCGCCGCGCTTCGCCGTCGACGGCTTCGAGGCGGACGACATCATCGCCACGCTCGCCACGCAGGCCGAGGCCGCGGGCTTCGAGGTGCTGATCGTCACCGGCGACCGCGACTCCTTCCAGCTGGTCACCGAGAACATCACCGTGCTGTACCCGACGAAGGGCGTCTCGGAGCTGACCCGCTTCACCCCGGAGAAGGTCTTCGAGAAGTACGGCTTGACGCCCGCCCAGTACCCCGACTTCGCGGCCCTGCGCGGCGACCCGTCCGACAACCTTCCCGGCATCCCCGGCGTCGGCGAGAAGACCGCCGCGAAGTGGATCAACCAGTTCGGCTCCTTCGCCGAGCTGGTCGAGCGCGTCGACGAGGTCAAGGGCAAGGCCGGGCAGAACCTCCGCGACCACCTGGAGTCGGTCAAGCTCAACCGCGTCCTGACCGAGCTGGAGCGCCAGGTCGAGCTGCCGAAGGCGGTCGCCGACCTGGCGCGGGCGCCGTACGACCGCACGACGGTCGCGATGGTCCTGGACACCCTGGAGATCCGCAACCCGTCCCTGCGCGAGCGTCTCTACGCCGTCGACCCGGGCGCGGAGGAGGCCGAGGCCACCCCGGTCGCCACCGAGGGCGTGGAGATCGACGGCGCGATCCTGCGCACCGGCGAGCTGGCCCCCTGGTTCGCCGGGCACGGCGCCGACACCCTGGGCGTCGCCACCGTGGACACCTGGGCGCTGGGCACCGGCTCGGTCGCCGAGGTCGCCCTCGCGGCGGCCGGCGGAGCGGCCGTCTGGTTCGACCCGGCCGAGCTGGACGAGGCAGACGAGAACGCGTTCGCGGCCTGGCTGGCCGACGCCGCCCGCCCCAAGGTGTTCCACAACGCCAAGGGCGCCATGCGCGTCTTCGCCGAGCACGGCTGGAGCGTCGAGGGCGTGACCATGGACACCGCGCTCGCCGCGTACCTGGTCAAGCCGGGCCGCCGCTCCTTCGACCTGGACGCGCTCTCCCTGGAGTACCTGCACCGCGAGCTGGCCCCCGCCGCGGCGGCCGACGGCCAGCTGGCCTTCGGCGCGGACGAGGGCGCCGAGGCCGAGGCCCTGATGATCCAGGCCCGCGCGGTCCTCGACCTGGGCGAGGCCTTCGCGGCCCGCCTGGAGGAAGTCGGCGCCGCCGAGCTCCTGCGCGACATGGAGCTGCCCACCTCCGTCCTGCTCGCCCGCATGGAGCGCCACGGCATCGCGGCCGACCGCGCGCACCTGGAGGCGATGGAGCAGACGTTCGCGGGAGCGGTGCAGCAGGCCGTGAAGGAGGCCCACGCGGCCGCCGGTCACGAGTTCAACCTGGGCTCGCCCAAGCAGCTCCAGGAGGTCCTCTTCGGCGAGCTGGCCCTGCCGAAGACGAAGAAGACCAAGACCGGCTACACCACCGACGCCGACGCCCTGGCCTGGCTCGCCACCCAGACCGACAACGAACTGCCGGTCATCATGCTCCGCCACCGCGAACAGGCGAAGCTGCGCGTCACCGTCGAGGGCCTGATCAAGACCATCGCGGCCGACGGCCGTATCCACACCACCTTCAACCAGACGGTGGCCGCGACCGGCCGTCTGTCCTCCACGGACCCGAACCTGCAGAACATCCCGGTGCGCACGGACGAGGGCCGGGCGATCCGCCGCGGCTTCGTGGTCGGCGAGGGCTTCGAGTCGCTGATGACCGCCGACTACAGCCAGATCGAGCTGCGGGTGATGGCCCACCTCTCCGAGGACGAGGGCCTGATCGAGGCGTTCACCTCCGGCGAGGACCTGCACACCACGGTCGCCTCCCAGGTCTTCTCGGTCGAGCGCGACGCGGTGGACGCCGAGATGCGCCGCAAGATCAAGGCGATGTCGTACGGCCTCGCCTACGGCCTGTCCGCGTTCGGCCTCTCCCAGCAGCTGAACATCGACGCGGGCGAGGCGCGCGCCCTGATGGACACCTACTTCGAGCGCTTCGGCGGGGTCCGGGACTATCTGCGCCGGGCGGTCGACGAGGCGCGGGCCACGGGCTACACGGCGACGCTCTTCGGCCGCCGCCGCTATCTGCCCGACCTCAACAGCGACAACCGCCAGCGCCGCGAGGCGGCCGAACGCATGGCCCTCAACGCGCCCATCCAGGGCACGGCGGCGGACATCGTCAAGATCGCCATGCTCAAGGTGGACAGCGCGCTGCGGGCGGCGGACCTGAAGTCCCGCATGCTCCTCCAGGTCCACGACGAAATCGTCCTGGAGATCGCCCCCGGCGAGCGCGAGGCCACGGAGGAGATCGTCCGCCGCGAGATGGCGGGCGCTGTCCACCTCAGGGCCCCGCTGGACGTCTCGGTGGGCTCGGGCCCGGACTGGGAATCGGCGGCGCACTAGCCCGCGGTGCGTGGGCGGGGGCGTGGCCCGGCGAAGGCCAAGGGCAACGCCCCCTCCGCCACCGCAGATCTTGCTCCGCCGGAGATCCAACTCCCTACGGCACCCCAGCCCACCAGCACGGGGAACCGGCGCCGGCCCAAGAACGCCGGCCGAACCCCCGGAGGGCCGTCACTCACGTGGCCCCCGCCAAAACGCCCCCCACCCCCCGCAGCCGCAACACTGCGGGCATGGGTATACGCATGCTTCACCGCCGGACGCCCGAGGCAGCCATCCGGGCCTGGGCGGACACCGCCTCGGCGCAGGCCATGCCCGCCTCGCCGGTACCGGCCCTCGCGGCCGACGCAAGCACCGCCCGCGTCCCCGCCGACCTGGCGAAGACCGCCCGCACGACCACCACGGACCTACGGCGCCGGCTCGCCGGCCTGACCGCCCGCGCGGACCGCGCCCCGGACTGGCGCCAGTGGGCCGACCTGGCCCGCGGCTACCTCGCCCTCGCGCTCACCCTGTTCCCTCGAGCGCGCCCCCGGCAGACCCTCACGGTCTTCGTCGCGTCCCTCACCGAGCGTCCGGCCGCTCCCGCCCCGCAGCGACCGTCTCACCGAGATCCCCAGGACCGTCCGGGGCCGGGCCCCGACGCCACACCCTGACCCCGACGGCGTACAGCAGCAGCCCCGCAACCAGCCCCGCGCCCACTCCGAAGCACAGGGCGGGCACCAGATCCCACGGCCGGGCCGCCGCGCTCACGTCCGTCCATTCCCGCGCCGCCCGCTGCGCCGCCCCGGCCGCCGTGCAGCCGCCGATGACCGCCCCGGCCCACCAGCGGTCCCGCACGGACAGCAGCGGCACCCCCGCCGGCCGCCCGCCCGGAACCCGCCGTAGCACCCGCCCGGCGAACACCGCGAGCACGGCCGCGCCGGCTACGGACGAGCCGTACTGCAGCCACGAGAACAGTGGCAGGCCCAGCAACCGGTCGTGCTCGACGGCGGGAATCAGCCGTGTTCCCCAGCGGCCGTCATGCGTGAACGCGTCCCACACCACATGCGTCAGCGCGCCCAGCGCGGCGGAGACGTACCACCACCCCACCGCGGCGACCCGCATGCGCGCGTGTGGCACACCGCAGCGCAACAGAGCGGCCGGCCGGCCCTGGCGGGCCCGGGGCAGCAGCGCGAGCAACGGTTCCCGCACGAGCAGCCAGAGCCCCACCAGCGCCCAGGCGATGAGCACATCGACGGTCACGACCCCGGTGAACGCGTGCGTGACCGCACCGAATTCCATTCCGCCGGGCAGGACACTCGCCGCATAGAAGGTCACATCGGGCGCGAAGGACCCGGCCACGAGCACCGCCGGCACCAGCGGGCCGCGGCCGGTGCCGTCCCGGCGGACCGCGGGCAGTACGGCCGCCGCGTGGCTGAGTGTGAACGGCAACAGGCCCCCCTGGAACGGTCTTCGGCCGTGGTGTCGAAGCCGGTGATCAGGCTCGTTCAGTATGAGCGACCGCCGCCGGGGGCCATGGGCGACAACGAGAGTTGGCCAAAGGGTGAAAACCGGACGTGAACGGCTGCCCGCGTCAGGCAAGTTGCCGTAGGGTCACCTGCGACGCCGGGCCGGGGCCGGTCGAACGCGTGTCGCACGCGTCACACAAGGACGACGGCGCGACAGAGGCAACCAGAGCGCCGGGTCAACCGTCACACCAGTGCGAGGCAGACGGACGGCGACGGACGCAGGGGCGTTCACGGGAGGGGTTCACTCTATGGCGGCGCATTTCGGCAGGCGGCTGCGCAAGGGGGCGGCGACCACCGCCGTGGCCGCGGCGGCGGTCGCGGCTCTGTCCGCGTCCCAGGCTCCGGGAGTGGTGGCCGGCGAGGACCACGGCAGACAGGCAGCCGCCGGCGCCTCCCACCCCGGACCGGGCACGGCCTCCGACGGCGACGCCACCGGCAACTCGCCGTACTACACGGACCTGCCGCCGCTGAACAGCCCCAACCCCAGCCCGAGCCCCAGCTCCTCGCCGAACGCCGGAACCCCGGTCGCCCAGGGCGACGGGGAGGCTGGCATCCCCGCGACGGTCCTCGACGCCTACAAGAAGGCCGAGACCGAACTGCGCTCGGCCAAGCCCGGCTGCAACCTGCCCTGGCAACTGCTCGCCGCGATAGGCAAGGTCGAGTCGGGCCAGGCCCGCGGCGGTGAGGTCGACGCGAACGGCACGACGCTGACCCCGATCCTCGGCCCGGCGCTCGACGGCAACGGCTTCGCGCTCATCAAGGACACCGACCACGGGCAGTACGACGGGAACACCGAGTACGACCAGGCCGTCGGCCCGATGCAGTTCATCCCGTCGACCTGGGCCTGGGCCGGACGCGACGGCAACGGCGACGGCAAGAAGGACCCCAACAACGTCTACGACGCCGCCCTCGCCGCGGGCCACTACCTGTGCCGCAACGACTGGGACCTCTCGCGCCAGGACGACCTGAACAGCGCGATCCTCAGCTACAACAACTCGCAGGACTACCTGAACACGGTCCTGAGCTGGCTGGAGTACTACCGCAAGGGCAGCTACACCGTGCCCGACGGTACCGGCGGCGTGCCCAGCCACCGCAGTGACGACGGCACCCGGCACAGCCAGTCGCCGACGCCGTCGACCCCGCCGAGGACCAAGCCGGACCCGAAGCCGGACCCGAAGCCCAGCAAGCCCGGCGGTGGGAGCGGGAGCCCCAGCCCGAAGCCGCCCGCCCAGCCGACCCCCACCGACACGGTGGACCACCTGGAGGACGCGGACACCGCCACGCTCACCGCGATGGCCGGCGACGCCTTCACCGAGCGGATCGGCACCCGGGCCGAGACCAAGGCCGGCAAGACCGTCGCCAAGGTGCGGATCCGGTTCACGATCAGCGGCGCCACCGACGCCACGTTCACCGGCGGCGAGAAGGTGGCCACGGTCGTCACCGACGCCCAGGGCGTCGCGACCGCCCCGGCGCTCCAGGCGGGCGAGAAGACCGGCGACTTCAAGGTCACCGCGACCGTCGTGGGCCGCTCCACCAAGGGCGTCCCGTACACGGCAACGGTCACCGAGCGCGTCGCCGACACCCTGACCCGCACCGACGACACCCCGCTGACCTGCACCCCGGGCGGCGAGTTCGCCGAGCAGGTCAAGGTGAAGGCGATGGACAAGGGCGCCGTCGCGGACAAGGTCGCGGTCACCGCCACCCTGACCAAGTCCCTCCTCGACGTCAGCCAGAACGACAAGGGCCCCTACTTCAAGGACAAGAACGGCAAGACCGTACGCACCCTCACCGGTCTCAGGACCGACGCCAAGGGGCTGCTCACGCTGCCGAAGCTGTACGCGGACGACGTCACCGGCACCTTCCTGCTCCGGCTCACCGCCCCCGGCGGCGCGACGCTCACCGTCTGGCTGAACGTCGCCCCCGACGGCACCACCACGGCGAGCCCGTCCCCGAGTCCGTCCGCCTCTCCCTCTCCCTCCCCGTCTTCCTCTTCCTGACACCGCCAGGGCCGGCAGGGCGCCCTCTCCGCTCCGGCGGGGAGGGCGCCCTCGTTCGTGCGTGCACCGCTGTTCTCATCTCACCCGCCCGTTGCTACGGTGCCGAACCTGACGACCTGATCTGACGATCCATCAGGAAATCGTCAGGGCAACGACCGTCAGCAACCGTCCGCCGGGAGGCCCGTATGCGTGCCCTGATCGCCGCCGCGACCGGTCTCGCCCTCGCGCTCGCCCTGGTCCTCACGATCAGCGCGATGGGCTCTCCGTCGGGAAGCACATCCCCCAAGCCGCTGCTGACGACGGTGCCCTCGCACCCGTAGCCGCGCCCGTCCGGGAGGGAGGCCTTCCATGCGCCGCAAGGCAAGCCTGGTCCTGCTCGCCTGCGCCGTCTTCTGCGCGGCGCTGTCCCCGCTGATGCGCTGGTACGCCTTCCCGCGCCTGGCCAGGATCCCCGCGAACCAGTACCAGGACATGGTCCTGGAGGCCAAGGACGCCACCCTCCTCGACTACGGCACCATGCAGGCCAAGAAGGTCCCCAAGGTCACCATCGTGCAGACCCTCAAGGGCAACGTGGAGGCCGCGAAGAAGATCGAGAAGACGGCGGGCCGGCCGGTCGTGGTCTGGGACAGCCTGTCCTACGTCCAGGGCCCCGACGGCAAGATGGTCTCCCGCATCCCCGAGCGCTACATCTTCGACGCCCACAGCCAGGCCCCTGTGCACGCCACCGGCGAGATGGTCGACGGCGACCCGGTCACCCGCACGGGCATCGAGTTCAAGTGGCCCTTCCTGACACAGAAACGCGACTACGAGTACTTCGACGCACAGACGCGCACCACCAGCCCCATCCACTACAAGGGCACCCAGACCTTCCGCGGCCTGAAGGTCTACTACTTCGAGCAGACCATCCCCTGGACCAAGGTCCCCATGCCGAAGACGATGCCCGTCCAGGGCATCACCCCGGAGTCGGTCGCCAAGACGGGCACGACCCGCTGGTACAGCACGGTCCGCAAGTTCTGGGTCGAACCGGTCACCGGCGCGCCCGTCTACGGCGAGGAACTGCACAAGGAGGAACTGCGCGGCGGCACCCTGCTCGGCGGCCGGGCCAGCGTCACGGCGTTCGCCGGCGATGTGAAGATGCGCGAGGACTACATCGAGCACACGGTCGCCCTGGTCAAGCACAACCGCACCCTGGTCCTGATGCTCACCTCGTACGTTCCCTGGGGCTCCCTGATCCTCGGCCTGCTGCTCCTCGCGCTCGCCCTCTATCTGGAAGCCCGGTCCCGCCGGCCCGAGGACCCGGCGCCCACGGAGCGGACGGAACCCGAACCGGTCAGCGCCTGAGCCGCGCGTTGGTGTGCCGGGTGGGCTCGGCGGTCGCCGGGTCCTCGGGCCACGGATGCTTCGGATACCGGCCGCGCAGCTCCGCGCGTACGCCCTTGTAGCCGTCCTTCCAGAAGGAGGCGAGGTCCGCCGTGACGGCGGCGGGCCGCCCGGCGGGGGAGAGCAGATGCACCAGCAGCGGCACCCCCGCCACGGCCGGCGTCTCCCGCAGTCCGAACATCTCCTGCAACTTGACGGCGAGCACTGGCCGCTCAGGATCCTGATAGTCGATCCGGATCCTGGACCCACTCGGCACGGCGATCCGCTCCGGCGCCAGCTCGTCGAGCCGGCCGGCCTCCCCGCTCGCCCAGGGCAGCAGCCGGGCGAGCGCCTGCCCGGCGTCGATCCGCGCGAGATCCGCCCGCCGCCGGGCCCTGCCCAGCTCCGGCTCCAGCCACTCGTCCACGCGCGCGTGCAGCGCGCCGTCGGACACGTCCGGCCAGGGCTCCCCAAGGCGCGCCCGCACAAAGGCCAGCCGCTGCCGCAGCACCCGCGCCTCCGGCGACCAGCGCAGCAGCCCGAACCCCTCCTGCCGGAGCCCTTCGAGCAGGGCACCGCGTACGAGCCCGGGATCGACGTCCCGCAACGCCCGTACGGCCAGCTCCACGGCGCCCAGCCGCTCGACCCGCCGGGCCACGACGTCCCCGTCGGCCCAGTGCACCTCGTCCCGCTCGCCGCGCAGAGTCCCGGCGGCGGCGAGCGCCACGTCCTCCTCCACCGCAGCCCCGAGCCGCACGCGCGCGTGCCCGCTGCCGACGCCCCGGTCGGCAACGGCCACCACGATCCACGGCGCCCCACGCAGCGCCGATCCGTCCGCGGGCTCGGCCCGGGTCCCGGAGGCCATGAGGTACGACTGACCGTCAAGCCTGGCGACCCGCTCGGGGAAAGCGAGCGCGGCGACGAGGCCGGCCAGCTTGTCGACACCGGTGTCCGGTCCGGCCGACGCACCACCTGCTGACTGACGGGCATGGGCGGGCGGATGGGCGAACTCCGCCGAGGCGGACCGCAGCCGGCGTACCTCCGCGGCCCACCGCCCCGCATAGGCGTCACCCCCACGCCGAGCACGCCGCAGAGCACCGCCGAGATCATCCCCGTAGTCCCGGGGCACCTCTTCGGAGAGCAGGGCGACCACCTCCGCCCCCGCTCCGGCCGTGTCCAGCAGAGCCCGCCCCAGCCGAGGGTGCACACCCAGCCGAGCCAGCCGCACCCCGACCGGCGTCGCCCGACCGGTGCAGTCCACCGCTCCCACGGCCGTCAACGCGGAGCGCGCCGCCGCCATGGCCCCGCCCGGCGGCGGATCCAGCAGGGCCAGCCCGGCGGCGTCGGGATCACCCCAGCAGGCCGTCTGCAGGGCGAACGCGGTCAGATCGGCCAGCTTGATCTCCGGCGCCGGAAAAGCCGGCAGACGCCCGTCCTCGGCCTCCGTCCAGCACCGGTACACCACACCCGGTGCCTCACGCCCCGCCCGCCCCGCCCGCTGCCGCCCGGCCGCCCGCGACGCCCGTACGGTCGCCAGCCCGCTCAGCCCGCGCGCGTGGTCCACGCGCGGCTCCCGCGCCAGGCCCGAGTCGACGACCGCCCGCACCCCGGGCACGGTCAGGGACGACTCGGCGACGGACGTGGCCAGCACTACCCTGCGCCGTTCCCCGGCCGCCAGCACCGCGTCCTGCACGGCCGCCGGTGCCCGCCCGTGGACCTGGAGCACCTCGACGTCCCCCAGACTTCCCAGCTGCCCGGCCACGCGCGCGATCTCACCGACGCCGGGCAGGAAGCACAGCACGTCGCCCGCCCGCTCGGCCAGCGCCCGCCGCACCACCGACGCCACGTGCGCCAGCAGCGCCGGATCCACCCGCATGCCGTGCGGCGGCCGTACCGGACGCGCCGGGGGAGCCCACACCACCTCCACGGGATGCGCGACACCCGCCGCCTCGACCACCGGCGCCCCGCCGAGCAGCCGCGCCCAGCCCTGCGCGTCCGTCGTCGCCGACGCGGCCACGAGCCGCAGCTCCGGCCGCAGCGTCTGCCGTACGTCCCACAGGAAGGCGGCCGCCGTGTCGGCGTCCAGGTGCCGCTCATGGCACTCGTCGAGCACGACGACATCGACGCCCGGCAGCTCCTGGTCCCGCTGCAGCCGCTGCAGCAGCACACCGGTCGTCACGACCTCCACGCGCGTGTGCCGCCCCACGCTCCGCTCGCCGCGCACCGTGAAGCCCACGCTCTCGCCGGGCTTCTCACCCAGCAGCCACGCCATGCGCCGCGCCGCGGCCCGCGCCGCGATCCGCCGGGGCTCGGCCACCACGACCCGCCGCGCGGGACCGCCCCCGACCAGCCCCGCCAGCACCAGCGGCACCAGTGTCGTCTTGCCGGTGCCGGGCGGCGCCACGAGGACGGCGGTGCCGTCCGCGTCCAAGGCGTCGGTCAGGGCGGGCAGGGCGGAGCGCACGGGCAGCGCGTCCAGGGCGTCGTAACGGATCACGCCCCTAGTGTCGTACGACGGCGGACGCGCCCCACGCGCGCGTGAGCGGACGAAAACCCGCCACGCGCGCGTACGCGTACGCGGAGGAGAAGGAGCAGGCGTGGTGCCTGCGGGGGGTCAGTCCCGCTCGCACACGAAGATCGCCGTGCCCGGGATCAGGTTCCCGCGCAGAGGGGACCAGCCGCCCCACTCCGAGGTGTTCCAGGCCGGCCACTGCGGCTCCACGAGATCCACCAGACGGAATCCCGAGGCCACGATGTCCCGGACGCGGTCGCCGAGCGTCCTGTGGTGCTCGACGTAGACGGCGCGGCCCTCCTCGTCCTGTTCGACGTAGGGCGTGCGGTCGAAGTAGGAGGCGGCCACCGACAGGCCCTCGGGGCCCGGCTCGTCCGGGAAGGCCCAGCGGATCGGGTGCGTCACCGAGAAGACGAACCGGCCGCCGGGCCGCAGCACCCGGCGCACCTCGCGCAGCACCAGCCGCGGGTCGGCGACGAACGGCAGCGCCCCGTACGCGGAGCACGCCAGGTCGAAGGAGCCGTCCGCGAAGGGCAGCGCCCCCGCGTCCGCACAGACGAGCGGAAACGATCCGCCGATCCGCAGCGCGTGCTGGAGCTGGCGGTGCGACACGTCCAGCGCCACCGGTCGGGCCCCCTGGGCGGCCAGCCAGCGCGCACACTGCGCCGCGCCCGCGCCGATCTCCAGGACCGCCTTGCCCTTCAGCTCCTCCGGCGGCCCGAGCAGCTCCGCCTCCACCTCGTCCAGGCCCTCCGGGCCCCATACGAAGCGGTCGTCGCCGAGGAACGTGCCGTGCTCGACCTGGTACTCGTCCGCGTTGCGGTCCCACCAGCCCCGGTTGGCCCGTGAGCTCTCCGCGACGTCGGCGTCACGCCGTGTGGCCTCGGGCTCGAACCCCTCCGGCTCCCGGGGTTCGTACGCTTCGGACTCTTGGATGATCGGCTCCCTCGTCGTACTCTTCCGTGCAACCCGTCAGGGGCTGTCAAGGAAGGTGTCCCTCCGGCGCGCGGCGCCCCGTAGGACTTTCTTCTGCCGGGATTGCGGCGATCCGCCCCCGGTGTGCGCCTTCGCGCATTGACCGTGTCCCGCTGCCCCCGTATGCTACAAGTTGCGCTGCGGGCCTGCGCACCTCAGACGTAGCAGGCTGCGCTCGCATCTGTTGTATGTCCCCTCGGTTTTCGAGGCGCCACCAGCGGTTTTGTGTGGCGCTTCCTTGGCTGTCCGGCTTCTTCAGAGCGATACGGGCTCCCGGCGTAGCAGTACCTACGACTTCAATGTCCGTACCGGAGCCCTTTCCCACATGACGAGCAGCACCGAGACCACCGCCACCACCCCGCAGGTTGCGGTCAACGACATCGGTAACGAGGAAGCCTTCCTCGCCGCGATCGACGAGACGATCAAGTACTTCAACGACGGCGACATCGTCGACGGCGTCATCGTGAAGGTCGACCGGGACGAGGTCCTGCTCGACATCGGTTACAAGACCGAAGGTGTCATCCCGAGCCGCGAGCTCTCGATCAAGCACGACGTCGACCCGAACGAGGTCGTGGCCGTCGGCGACGAGATCGAGGCCCTGGTCCTCCAGAAGGAGGACAAGGAAGGCCGCCTGATCCTCTCGAAGAAGCGCGCCCAGTACGAGCGTGCCTGGGGCACCATCGAGAAGATCAAGGAAGAGGACGGCATCGTTACCGGTACCGTCATCGAGGTCGTCAAGGGTGGTCTCATCCTCGACATCGGCCTCCGCGGCTTCCTCCCGGCCTCCCTGGTCGAGATGCGCCGTGTCCGCGACCTCCAGCCCTACGTGGGCAAGGAGCTCGAGGCCAAGATCATCGAGCTGGACAAGAACCGCAACAACGTGGTCCTGTCCCGCCGTGCCTGGCTGGAGCAGACCCAGTCCGAGGTCCGCCAGACGTTCCTCACGACCCTCCAGAAGGGTCAGGTCCGCTCCGGCGTGGTCTCCTCGATCGTCAACTTCGGTGCCTTCGTGGACCTGGGTGGCGTCGACGGTCTGGTCCACGTCTCCGAGCTGTCCTGGAAGCACATCGACCACCCGTCCGAGGTTGTCGAGGTCGGCCAGGAGGTCACCGTCGAGGTTCTCGACGTCGACATGGACCGCGAGCGCGTCTCCCTGTCGCTGAAGGCGACCCAGGAAGACCCGTGGCAGCAGTTCGCCCGCACCCACCAGATCGGCCAGGTCGTGCCCGGTAAGGTCACGAAGCTGGTTCCGTTCGGTGCGTTCGTCCGCGTGGACGAGGGCATCGAGGGTCTGGTCCACATCTCCGAGCTGGCCGAGCGCCACGTGGAGATCCCGGAGCAGGTCGTCCAGGTCAACGACGAGATCTTCGTCAAGGTCATCGACATCGACCTCGAGCGCCGCCGCATCAGCCTCTCGCTGAAGCAGGCCAACGAGTCCTTCGGTGCCGACCCGGCCTCGGTCGAGTTCGACCCGACCCTGTACGGCATGGCCGCGTCCTACGACGACCAGGGCAACTACATCTACCCCGAGGGCTTCGACCCCGAGACCAACGACTGGCTCGAGGGCTACGAGACCCAGCGCGAGGCGTGGGAGCACCAGTACGCCGAGGCGCAGTCGCGGTTCGAGCAGCACCAGCAGCAGGTCATCAAGTCCCGCGAGGCCGACGCTGCCGCTGCCGCCGAGGGTGGCGAGGCTGCCGCTCCGGCCGCTTCGGGTGGCGGTTCGTACTCCTCCGAGGGTGCGGACACCTCCGGTGCGCTGGCTTCGGACGAGGCGCTCGCCGCGCTGCGCGAGAAGCTGGCCGGCGGCCAGAGCTGAACCCTGCCGCTGAGGCTTAGCCGATAGTCGGCTCTGAGGGGCCGTACCTTTCGAGGTACGGCCCCTCAGGCGTTTTCGGGCAGTCCGCTGCCCATCCCGCCGCGGTCCCGTTATGGCTGATCGCGCGGTTCCCCGCGCCCCCCCGGGGCGTCATGGTGTCCGGTCCGAGATCCCTGATCAGCGGCGTGTCGCGGGAATGCCCGCGTTCCAGGGCGCGTTGAACAGGAGGAACACGAGGAGGAGCGGTCACAGTGCTTGATCCGCAGGGTTTGTACGCATGGGAGCCGAAGGGCCTCGCCGTGGTGGACATGGCGCTCGCCCAGGAGTCGGCCGGCCTTGTCATGCTCTACCACTTCGACGGATACATCGACGCGGGCGAGACCGGCGACCAGATCGTCGACGGGCTGCTCGACTCACTGCCCCACCAGCTCGTCGCCCGTTTCGACCACGACCGGCTCGTGGACTACCGGGCCCGCAGGCCCCTGCTGACCTTCAAGCGGGACCGCTGGACCGACTACGAGACCCCGGCCATCGAGGTCCGCCTCGTCCAGGACACCACGGGCGCCCCCTTCCTGCTGCTGTCCGGCCCCGAGCCGGACGTGGAGTGGGAGCGGTTCGCGGCGGCCGTACGGCAGATCGTGGAACGGCTCGGGGTGCGCCTGTCCGTGAACTTCCACGGCATCCCCATGGGTGTCCCGCACACCCGCCCGGTGGGCCTCACCCCGCACGGCAACCGCACCGACCTCGTCCCCGGCCACCGCAGCCCCTTCGAGGAGGCCCAGGTGCCCGGCAGCGCCGAGGCGCTGGTGGAGTACCGCCTCAGCGAGGCGGGGCACGACGTCCTGGGTGTCGCCGCGCACGTCCCGCACTACATCGCCCGCTCCACGTACCCGGACGCCGCCCTGACCGTCCTGGAGGCCATCACGGCCGCCACCGGGCTGGTCCTCCCGGGTGTGGCGCACTCGCTGCGCACGGACGCGCACCGCACGCAGACGGAGATCGACCGGCAGATCCAGGAGGGCGACGAGGAACTCACCGCGCTCGTCCAGGGCCTGGAGCACCAGTACGACGCCGCGGCGGGCGTGGAGACCCGGGGCAACATGCTCGCCGAACCGGTGGAGATTCCGTCGGCCGACGAGATCGGGCGGGAGTTCGAGCGGTTCCTGGCGGAGCGCGAAGGCGACAACTGACCTCGCCGGTCCCCCTGTCCGTAGCAGGGCCTAAGCTTCGGCTCATGCTGAAAGTGGGCCTGACCGGGGGCATCGGTGCCGGCAAGAGCGAGGTCTCGCGGCTGCTCGTGCAGCACGGGGCCGTGCTGATCGACGCGGACCGTATCGCGCGCGAGGTCGTGGCGCCGGGCACCCCCGGCCTCGCGGCCGTGGTCGAGGCCTTCGGCGAGGACGTCCTCGCCGCCGACGGCAGCCTGGACCGGCCCCGGCTCGGCTCGATCGTCTTCGCCGACCCCGACAAGCTCGCCGCCCTCAACGCGATCGTGCACCCTTTGGTGGGCGTCCGATCCCGCGAACTGGAGGAGGCCGCGACCGCCGACGCCGTCGTGATCCACGACGTACCCCTCCTCACCGAGAACGGTCTGGCCCCCTTCTACGACCTCGTGATCGTCGTGGACGCGAGCCCCGAGACCCAGATCGACCGGCTGGTGCGGCTGCGCGGAACGACCGAGGAGGACGCACGCGCGCGTATGGCCGCGCAGGCCACGCGCGAACAGCGCCGGGAGATCGCGGACATCGTGATCGACAACGACGTACCCCTGGACGCGTTGCACAAGCGCGTCGCCGAGGTGTGGGACGACCTCGTGCGACGGGCCCGTGGGACGTCCTCGGAATAGCGGGCCCCTGACCGGGCGTTGAACTGCCGGAGTGAGGGAAGGACTCTGCCGTGCCCGAGACCAGCGGTTCCACCGGACGTACTCCGGAAACGCATGTCATCGACTTTCGTGCGGCCGAGCATCTGCTCGACTCACGGGACCCGCGGGGCGCGGTGAAGCTGCTCGACGAAGTCATCGCCGCACACCCGGAGAACACCGCCGCCCGACTGCTCCGCGCGCGTGCCTTCTTCGCCGCGGCGCAACTGCGGCCCGCCGAGCTGGAGTTCACCATCGTGCTGGAGCGTGAGCCGGACAACGCGTTCGCGCACTTCGCGCTGGCCCGCACCTATGAACGCCGGGGCCGCCCCGTCCAGGCCAAACGCCATTTCCGGCTGGCGGCCGCGCTCGACCCCAACCCGCGGTATCTGAGGGCGGCGCACTTCGACGACTGAGCGGTCACGGATGCCGGTGCCTCGGCAGGCGCGGGAACGGCCGGGCTGCCTGCGGTGGGCGGTACGGCGGTCCGTCCTCCGGCGGAGGGTAGGGCGGTACGTCACGGCCCGGCTGGTAGTGCGGACCCTGCCGCATGTGTCTGAGGATCATGATCATGTCGACGGTGGCCACCAGCCACAGCACTCCGCAGGCCGCCGCCCAGCCGGGGCGCCCGACCAGCGCGAACGCGGCCGTACCGAAGATCGCCCAGACCAGCCCCCACAGGCTCAGCCAGAACCGCGCTCGCAGCGCACTGCGCGCGGTCGCCGGTTCACTGCCCGTACGCATGGGGTCACCACTCCTCCTTGCAACGTACTCTTCGGTGACGACGTTGACCAACGGCGCTCGTCCGTCGTTCGCCGAAGGGGGATCCGGTGCTGCCGGACGTCGACGACCTGCCCGAACTGCTCCTCGACCTGGCCGTGCCGCACGAGGACATCAACGACCTGGTGGCTCAGCGGGGCCGGGTCACCGGTGACCCGGGCGTGCTGCGGCTGCTCGAAAGCTGCGTCGAGGAGCTGTTCCGCGACCCGGAGGAGACCGGCCGCACTCCTGACCTCGCCGGTCTCCTCGACGCGGCGCCGGCCGGGCTGACCCGTACCTTCCCCGTGTACGTCTTCGTCGCCGCGGTCCCGCGCACCCTCGCCCGGCACCGGGAACGCGGCATCCCGGCCGAGATCTCCCGGCACACCCTGGCCGACCTGGGGCGGCACATGGCGGTGCACCGCAGACGGCACGGCACGACCGGAGTGCAGTCGCGGCGCTGGCTCGTCCGGCACTTCCGCGGCGAGCTGTTCCAGCTGGGCCGGCTGCAGTTCGAGCGGGCGCGGCTCGGGGAGCGCACGGCGCCGGTGATCGCGGCCGCCGGACTGGACGCGGCGCCCGGCACGCCCTGTCTGAACCTGCACGTACCCGACTTCCACGGTCCGCTGACCCCGTCCGCCTGTGACCGCTCCCTGGCGCGGGCACGCGCGTTCTTCGCCCGGCACTTCCCGCAGGAGCGGCCGGTGGCGGCGCTGTGCCACTCCTGGCTGCTCGACCCGCAGTTGAGGCGGTATCTGCCGGCCGACTCCAACATCGTCCGGTTCCAGGACCGATTCCGCACCGCCCGCGAGGACACCGAACCGTCCGACACCGAGCCCGTCCAGTTCGTCTTCGGGGAACCCGGCCTGCCGGTGGCGGAGCTGCCGCGGCGCACGTCCGTCGAGCGGGCGGTGGGGGACCATCTGCGCGCGGGCGGTCACTGGTACATCGGGCACGGATGGTTCCCGTTCCCGGTCGAATAGCCCGGAATAGCTCGAACGGGTGAACTGATGCCGGAGGGGAACGGGCGTGCGGGGGCGGGCCGTTGTTCGGGCATGACGGTCGAAATGCGTGAGGGACACGAGGGCACGGGCCCCGGGGCGATCACCCCGGACGGCTGCGCGGTCGAGCTGTACGAGCGGCTGCCGGTGGGAGACGAGCCGGACATCATCGCGGCGGCGGTACCGGCCGGGGCGCACATCCTGGAACTGGGCAGCGGGGTGGGCCGGATGACCCACCCCCTGCTCGAACGGGGCTTCACGGTCACGGCGGTGGACGAGTCCGCCGACATGCTGGCCCGGGTCCGCGGGGCACGCACGATATGCGGCCCCATTGAGGAACTGGACCTGGAGGGCGAGGAGTTCGACGTAGTGCTGCTCGCGTCGTTCCTCGTGCACAACGGCGACGAGGAGGTACGCAGAGGCCTGCTGCGCACCTGTGCCCGGCATGTGGCGAAGGGCGGCTGCGTGCTCATCCAGCGGGAGGGCGAGGACTACCACACGAACGTGCCCAGGGAACGGGCCGACCCGAGCGGCTTCACGGTACGGATCGCCTCCGTGGAGCCCGCCGGACAGGGGGTGAACTCGGTCCGCGCCGAGTACGTGTTCCCTGACGCGGCCTGGACCCAGACGTTTCTGGCCCGGCCCCTGACGAAGGAGCAGTTCGAGGCGGCGCTGGCGGAAGCGGGACTGGAGGTGGACACGTATCTGACACCGGACAGGGTGTGGGTGCGGGCGGTGCCGAAGGCCTAGCGGACGTCCGGTCGCAGCGGCTCGGCCGAGAGCGATGAATTCCCCGGCGAAGTGCGGTCTACCTCGGTGAAAGCAAACGGCATCGCCTCACCCAGGAGACCCTCATGTCCCGGACCGCCGCTCCCGTCTTCGCCACGACGACCGCGTCCTCCGCCGGCTCGCACACCGGCCGGGCGCGGTGGGCCCGGGTCGCGCTGCGCTCGGTGCAGGTGCTGCTCGCCCTGTTCTACGGCATCGCGAGTGCCCTGCCCAAGCTCATCGCGCACCCCTCGGCCGTCGAGTCCTTCGACAAGATCGGCTGGGGCAGCGGGGCCATGTACACCATCGGCGCGCTCGAACTCGCCGGAGCCGTCGCCCTGTTGATACCGCTGCTCCAGTCCGTGGCGGCGACCGCCCTCAGCGCGCTCATGGTGGGCGCGTTCATCGTCCAACTCACCGCCTTCAACGGCCAGAACGCAGCGACCCCGCTGATCTTGATGGTGCCGCTCATCGTGATCGCCTGGGCTCGCCGCGGGTCCGGCAGGGAGTTGCTGGGGGTGGTGCGGCGGGGTTCTACGGGTGCGCGTGCGGTGGGTGAGCGGCTCGGGTACGGGAGGTGAGCGGCTTGGGTCTGGCAGGCCGAGCCGATCCGGCAACAGTTCACCGCCCTCGGGAACGCCCGTCCGATCCACCGCGTCTGCCTGATCCGCCATGGCCGCCCGATCCACCGCGTCTGCCCGATCCGCCATGTCCGCCCGACTGACCGGCCTCACCACGTCCACCGGAGCCACCACGAACGCCGGATCCGTCAGGCCCACCGGCTCCACCAGCCGCACCAGCCTCACCACGGCCACCACTGCCAGCGGATCCAGCAGAGCCGCTCTGTCCGTCCGGTCGTTCCGGTCGTTTCGGTCCGTCCGGCCCGTCAGGTCCGCTCAAGGCTTCGTGGCTACCGAAGCCTCCTCCAGGCGCGCCGGAGCCGCCCGGTCGGCTGGATCCTCGGGGGCCGGCGAAGGCGCCCGGGCCGGTGCCGGCTGTGCGAAGGGCGCGGAGGCGTTCCAGCTCGCGGCGGTCTCGTTTGGTGGGGCGGCCGGTGCCTCGGTCGCGCAGGCCGACCGGGGCCGTGGCCTCGCGGGGCGGGGGCGGAGGGGAGTTGTCGATGTAGCACTGGACGGCCACGGGCGCGCCGACCCGCTTGCGGATCAGGCGCTTGACGATCACGACCCGTTCCCGGCCCTCGTGTCGCAGGCGCACCTCGTCGCCGATGCGCACGGCATAGGCGGGCTTCACCCGATCACCGTTCACGTGCACATGACCGCCCCGGCAGGCGGTGGCGCCCAGGGAACGGGTCTTGATCAGGCGTACGGCCCAGATCCAGCTGTCGATCCGGACCGTTTCGCCGACCGCCGGCCCCGCGGCCTCGGCGGCGGCCACCGCGGCGGCGGTCGGACCGGAGTCGTCGGTGTCCGGGGCGGGGCTCGTTCCGCCCGGTCCGCCGGTCCCAGGGTTCACGTTGTCGTCCGCATCCTCGGAAGCCATGTCCCGACCCTAACTCCCCGGGCCGGTCGCACCGGACGGGTTTTTCCAGGGGGGAGCGGCCCATGGCGCGTCCACCGCGCTCAGTCGGCCGAACGCCTCTGGCCCCCGTGGCCCACCCCGGATGCGCCCCGCTCCCGTAGCCCAGAGGCTGTTGTCGAAGTTCGGACCCGAGCGCAGGAGGTGGCGTGGATACGGCGGGCAGGGTTGATGCGTTGATGGAGGGGTTGCTGGCCGATCTGGTGCGGCTGGCCGAGATTCCGTCCGTGGCCTTCCCCGGCTACCCGGAGGAGCCGGTGCGCGCGGCGCACGATCTGCTCGTGGAGCTGTTGCGCGGCATCGGCGTCGAGCACAGCGAGCGGATCGACCTGCCCGGCACCGCCCCGGTGATCTTCGCGGAGATCCCCCCGCCGGACCCCGCCGCGCCGACCGTTCTGCTCTACTCCCACTACGACGTCCAGCCGGCCGGTGACGAGAGGCTGTGGCGCTCGCCGCCGTTCGAACCCACGCCGATCGAGGGCGGTCTGCGGGGCCGTGGCATCGCGGACGACGAGAACTACGCGAACGGCGCGGCCGCGGTCCGCGACAGGGCGGACGAATGACGGACGCGACGACGGCCACCGGTCAGCCGCAGCCGGGGCCGCGGCGGAAGGTCGCGTTTCCCGGCGCGCTGACCGTGCTCGTGATCGTCACTGTCGCCGTCTGGCTGCTCGCCTTCCTGATCCCCTCCACCTCCGGCCATGCCACCCTGGCCATGCCGATCCTTGCCCCGCTCGCCGACTTCGCCGGGGTCTCCCGCGCGGTCGTGGTCACCGCCGGGCAGGCGGCGAGCGGCTGGATGAACCTGTGGGTGCCGACGACCGCTGTCACCATCGGCGGGGTCGCGCTCGCCAAGGTCGGCTACGACAGGTGTCTGCGGTTCGTGTGGCCGCTGCTGGCGGTCCTGGCCGTGCTGATCTGCGGGTTCGTGGCGCTGGGGGCCGCGTTCACCTGAGCCGCGTTCACCTGGACCGCATCCGGCCGCGAGGGGCATACGGTGGCCGTATGGACGACAGCGGTCCCCTGAGCGGGCCGGGCGAAGCCCGCCGTGGTCCGGTCGTGCCTCGAAGGGGCGCGGGGCCGGACGGGTATGCGGCTTGGCCGTGGGGCACGACCGGCCACGACGCGCCCGTGGACGATCGACGGCCCACTGCGGCACCTTCCGTGGAGCGCCTGGCCCGGCTCGACCGGCGCGTCGCGGACTGCCGGGCCTGCCCCCGGCTGGTCGAGTGGCGCGAGGAGGTGGCCCGTACCAAACGGGCCGCGTTCGCCGACTGGACCTACTGGGGGCGGCCGGTGCCCGGCTTCGGACCGGCCGACGCCCGGCTGGTGATCATCGGGCTCGCCCCCGCCGCGCACGGCGGCAACCGCACCGGCCGGATGTTCACCGGCGACCGCTCCGGAGACGTGCTCTATCAGGCGCTGTACGACGTGGGGCTCGCCTCGCGGCCCACTTCCGTGCAGGCCGACGACGGTCTGGAGCTGTACGGCGTCCGCGTCACCGCGCCCGTGCACTGCGCTCCGCCCGCCAACAAGCCCACCCCCGGTGAGCGTGACACCTGCCGCCCCTGGCTGGTTCAGGAGCTGAAGCTGCTGCGCCCGACGCTGAAGGCCGCCGTCGTCCTCGGCGCCTTCGGCTGGCAGGCCGCGCTGCCCGCGTTCGCCGAGGCGGGCTGGACCGTGCCCCGGCCCCGCCCGGCCTTCGCCCATGGCACCCGGGTCGCGCTCGACGGCCTGGATCTCTTCGGCTGTTTCCATGTCAGTCAGCGCAACACCTTCACCGGCCGGCTCACCCCTCAGATGCTGCGCGAGGTGCTGCGCACGGCGGCGCAGACGGCCGGCCTGCCCCGGTAGCCGACGGTGTTCAGGCTCCGTCGGCAGCGCGGGGTCTGCGTCGGCAGTGCTCAGTCGCCGTCGGCGGGATCGCCGCCGAACAGATGCCGTACCGTCGAGCGGTAGTTGGCGCGGACGTGACCGAGGGCGTGGGAGCGGGCTCGGTCCGGGTCGCCGGAGGCGATCGCCTCATACAACGCGCGGTGCTCGGTGAGGAGTTGGGGCCATTCCTCGTTGCGCCGGGTCAGCCAGCGCAGGCGGCCGTCGACCGGCTCCATGACCGAGATCAGCAGGCTGTTGTCGGCCAGGGCGCGGATGCGGTCGTGGAAGCGGGTGTTGATGTCCGTGATCGCCTCGGCGTCCTCCTCCTCCGTCGCCCGCGCCGCCTGCTCCAGCAGCGCCCGCAGTTCCGCCAGGGCCTCGGGGGTCACCCGGGTCGCCGCCAGCCCCGCCGCGTACACCTCCAACGCCTCGCGCAGCTCGAAGAGTTCCCGGACGTCGTCCGGGGTCAGCCGGCGTACGACCGTGCGGCGGGCCGACTCGAAGAGGACGAAGCCCTCGGCGACCAGCGCGCGGATCGCCTCGCGCACCGGGACCCGCGAGACGCCGAACCGCTCGGCCAGCTCCCGCTCGACGAGCCGGTCACCTGGTCCGAGGCGCCCGGCGATGATGTCCTCCCGCAGACTCGCCAGGACCCGCTCGCGCACCGCGCCCAGGGGTTCGATCTTCGTCATGGGCCCATCTTCGCGGAAGCGCGCGGTCTTTTACGGGGCCGTAACGGCAACGACATCGGTCGGAACGCTTGACGGCGGGACCATGTCGGCAGTTTGGTATACCAAACGCGGCTCACCGTCGGCCTCCCCCGTCGATGGTCCGTCCGAGTTCCTGCGGTATGGCCCCTTCGTCCCCCTGTCCAGGAGGCCCCGTGTCCCTCGCCGACCGCGCCGAAGCCACCGGCGCCACCGCGTTCGTCCCCGACCCCCGCCTCGTCAACGAGGATCTCGCTCCCGCGCAGCAGCGGAACTGGAAGGTCTTCGACCTGTTCGCCCTGTGGATGTCCGACGTCCACAACCTGGGCAACTACACCTTCGCCGCCGGTCTGCTGGTGCTCGGCATGAACGTCTGGCAGGTCTTCACGGCCCTGCTCGCCGGCTTCGTGCTCATCTACGCCGGTATGAACCGCATGGGCCGCATCGGCCAGCGCCACGGCGTGCCGTTCCCCGTGATCAGCCGCATCAGCTTCGGCGTCTGGGGCGCCAACATCCCGGCGCTGATCCGGGCCGTGATCGCCATCATGTGGTACGGCATCCAGACCTATCTGGCCTCCGTCGCCGTCAACGTGATGCTGCTGGCCGCCTGGCCGGGCCTCACGTCCCTGACGGAAAGCTCCTTCCTGGGCCTGGACGCGCTGGGCTGGATCTCCTTCCTCTCGCTCTGGCTGATCCAGGCGCTGATCATCAGCCAGGGCATGGAATCCGTACGGAAGTTCCAGGACTTCTGCGGTCCCGCGATCTGGCTGGTGATGATCGCGCTGGCGGTCTGGGTCCTGGCCAAGGCCCACTGGAGCATCTCGCTCACCTCCACCCCGCACCCCGTGTCCACGGGCGAGCAGTGGCGCCAGTGGTTCGGCGCGATCGGCCTCATCCTGGCCACCTACGGCACGCTGATGCTCAACTTCTGCGACTTCTCCCGCTTCGCACCCGACTACCGGACCGTCCGGCGCGGCAACTTCTGGGGCCTGCCCATCAACTCCACCGCTTTCGTCGTCGTCTCCGTGATCGTGACGGCGGGCTCGCTGAAGGCGTTCGGGCAGGCCATCACCGACCCCGCGGAACTCGTCGCCAAGGTCGGCAACACCTGGGTGCTGGTCGCCGGCGCGTTCACGTTCGCGGTCGCCACCATGGGCGTCAACATCGTCGCGAACTTCGTCTCACCGGCGTACGACCTCGCCAACGTCTGGCCGCAGAAGATCACGTTCAAGGTCGGTGGGCTGATCAGCACGGTCGCCGCCCTGCTCGTCACCCCCTGGAACCTCTTCTCCAACCCGACCGTCGTCAACTACTTCCTCGGCGGCCTCGGTGCCTTCCTGGGCCCGCTGTTCGGCGTGATCATGATCGACTACTACTGGGTCAGGCGCGGCGAGGTCGACGTCGACGCGCTGTTCGACGCCCGGCCGGGCACTCCGTACCACTACCGCAAGGGCGTCAACCCGAAGGCACTGTGGGCCTTCCTGCCCTCCGCCGCGGTCGCCGCCGTGCTGGCGCTGGTGAAGAGCTTCAGCGATGTGGCGCCGTACTCCTGGTTCATCGGCACCGCACTCGGCGCCGCGCTGTACGCGCTGCTGAGCCGCCGGGACCGGGCGGACCGTACGGCGGCGGAGGTCTGACGGACGTGCGGATCATCGTCACCAACTGCAACACCACGCGGGAGATGACCGAGGAGATCGTGCGAGGCGCCCGGGCCGCGGCGGCCCCGGGCACCACCGTGAGCGGTCTGACCCCCGCCTGGGGCCCGGCCTCCGCCGAGGGCTGGCTCGACAGCTACCTCTCGGCCGCGGCCGTCCTCGACACCCTGCGCACCTACGACGGCCCGGCGTACGACGCCGTCGTCCTGGCCGGCTTCGGCGAGCACGGCCGGGAAGGCGCACGGGAGCTGGTCGAGGTCCCGGTCGTGGACATCACCGAGGCCGCCGCCCATCTGGCCTGCCTCCTCGGCCGCCGCTACGGCGTGGTGACCACCCTCAACCGTTCCCGCGGCCAGATCGAGGACAGCCTGGAGACCGCCGGAGTGGCCCGCAACTGCGCCGCCGTCGTCGGCACCGGCCTCGGCGTCCTCGACCTCGCCGACGACCCCGGCCGCACGGAGTCCGCGTTCCTGGCGGCGGCCGAGCGGGCCCGGGACGCCGGCGCCGAGGTCCTGGTCCTGGGCTGTGCCGGGATGACCGGACTGCAGCGGACGGTGGGCGACAAGCTCGGGCTGCCGGTGGTCGACGGCGTGGCGGCGGCGGTCCGGCTCGCCGAGTCCCTGGTGGCCCTGGGCCTGACGACTAGCCGGGCCGGCAGCTACGAGCAGCCGCTGCCCAAGGAGAGGAGGTGGGGACGGCAGCCGCGGTGAGCCGTGGCGCGGGGGCTCAGGGCTGCCAGACGTACCGCACGTCCGGTTCCCGCTCCTCGTTGCCGCTGCCGTCGGTGAACTCGGCCGCGGTGAAGCCGTGCCGCTCGTAGAAACGGTGGGCGGGCTTGTTGACCTGGAAGGTCCACAGGGTCAGCCCGCCCGGGCTGCGCTCCTTGGCCAGCGCGACGAACCGGTCACCGATGCCGCGCCCGCGCCAGTGCGGGTCCAGGTACAGCTGGGACAGCTCTTGCTCGTTCAGGACCAGCACGCCGACGATCCCGCCCCCGGCGGCCTGCGCCACCCAGGTCTCCCGCGACGGCACGACGACGTGCTGGAAGTAGTCCCGCACGTCGTCGTCGGAGCGCGGCCGGACGACGGTGGGCAGCGCGGCACGGAAGGAGCGCAGCCATACGTCGGCGGCGGCCCGGGCGTCCGCCGCCACGGCCCGGCGCAGCACGACCTCGTCCGTCAACGGTCCTCCTGCGGCTCCGGCACCACGGCCGTGGCCGTGATCTCCACCAGCTGCCCGGGGTAGCCGAGGCAGGCGACCCCGAGCAGCGTGGACGAATGCGGTCCCGCGCTCAGCCCCGAGGCCTCGACGACCTTCCACACCGCGGCCAGCACCGCGGGCTCGCCGCTCACCACGTACACCTCGGTCACGACCACATGCGCCAAGTCGCTCCCGACGGCGCCCAGTTGCTCCCGGAGATTGGCGATCACCTGCTCGGCCTGCCGCACGGGGTCACCCGGGCCGACGATCGCCCCCGTGTCGTCGAGCGGCACGGCCCCGGCGAGGAAGGCGAGCCTGGTGCCCGCCTCCACCACCGACGCGTGTGCGTAGACGGGCGGTGGGAAGAGGGTGGGGACGGTGACGCGCTGGATCACGGGGCTGCTCCTACGACAGTCGACAACCTCTCGATGATCGGTTCTCCGAGGTCCTGTCCGCATCTGGATTTCGCACGCTGCCGCCGGGCGGGACGGGAGCGAGGACCGACAGGGACCGGCGTGGCTCCGCCCGAGCCCGGCGCATCGTCTGGTGGGTCACCTGCATCGACTGGAGGCGCACGCACTGCTGCGCGGCAACTCCGTCGGGCCGAGTCCGCTTCGGCCGCACGGTTCGCCGATCCGGACGGGGCCCGGCCGTCCTCGCGGAACCGGTGCGGTTCGTGGTCGGCGGGCGGGCGTCCGCCGGTCCGCGGGTGTGCTCGGCTCAGCTTCCAGTACCGTCAGGACCCCCTGTGCTCCGGGGGGGGGGTGCTGCAAACTGCCCCCTGATACCGGGGAGGGAGGCAGCGGCAGGTTGATCAGGTCTCCGACCCCGGCCACCTCCTGCAGGGTCTGCGCCAGGGACGTCAGCGCCTGCCGTACCGCCGAGATCTCGCCCCGCAGTTCCTCCGCGTGCTCCCATGCCCGCTCCCACACCACCGGATCCCGGCCGTCCGGCCGCCGGGACTCGTACGCGGTGAGCCGGGGGTGCCACGACGAGAGGAGCGGGCGCAGGACGCGGTTGAGGACGGTGACCGCGAGGACGCCGAAGCTGACGTGCCCCGGGGACAGCCGCGGGGCGACGTCGGGACCGTAGCGGCGCAGGATCTCCCGGGTGGTGTTGAAGAACGTGTACAGAGAGGACAGCGCCTCGCGCAGGAACCCCTCGTCGCGGGCCAGTTCCTCCACCGAGACCCGCGTCACCAGCTCCAGATACAGCTCCCAGGCCGCACTGCGCTCGGCGTCGGCGGGTTCCCAGGTGCCGGAGATCTCGCCGACGAACGGGATCGTGAGCTTGGCCGTGATCTGCGAGGGACCAGCCGGTCGCCTCCGCCTGCGCTGCCTGTGTGCCATGATCGCCCTCCCCGGTACCCACAGTAGGGTAAGTCGCCGTGTGGGACGTCTTCCTCAGCTATAGCCGCGGTGATGTGGAGCGGGTCCGTCCGCTCGTCCGTGCGCTGCGCGACGGCGGGCTGACGGTGTTCACCGATGAGACCGGTGTCGCGTCCTTCGCCGGCATCAGCGACACCATCCGGCGCGAACTGGGCCGCTCCAAGGCGCTGCTGGCCTACTACTCGGCCGCCTACCCGGAGCGGGAGGCCTGCCAGTGGGAGCTCACGACCGCCTATCTCGCCGGACTCGGCGAGGGCGACCCACGGCTCCGGGTCATGGTCGTCAACCCGGAGCCCGCCACCGGGCACATCCACCCCGTCGAACTCCGCGACGCCCGGCACGCCTCCGCGGACGACCCCGCCGCCCTCGTGGCCGACGTGCGTGAGCATGTCGCGCGGCTGACCGGACCCATGACCATCCGGGAGCACGGCGGGCAGGGCCGGCACCGGGCTCCGGAGCCGCACCCCGAGTTCGTGGGCCGGCTCTCGGAACTCTGGCGTGTGCACTCCGCCCTGCACGCGCACGCGGCCCCGCTCACCGTCGGCCGTGCCGCCACCCGCACGGTGCAGATCCGGGGCATGGCCGGCATCGGCAAGACGCTCCTGGCCGACGAGTACGCGGTCCGCTTCGAGGCGGCGTACCCCGGCGGTGTGTTCCGACTGGACGGACGGGACTACGACGCGTCGCTGCGCGCATGCGGACTGGGCGGCGCCGCCCCGTCCCTCCTCCGCCACTTCGACGGCGTGGACGGACCGTTCCTGTGGATCGTCGACGCCGTCGACGCCGTCGCCCAGGAGCGGGCCCCGCTGCGGACGATCGCTGCGATGGCCGCGCCGCACCCGCTCGGGCACACCGTCTTCACCTTGCGCAGCCGCGCGTACGACGCCCTCGGGACGCCGGTCGACCTGGGGCCGCTGGACGACGACCACGCGCGCGAACTCGTCGGCGGGCACGGCGCGCTGGCCGAGGCGGTCGGTGGCCACCCACTGGCCCTGGTCCTGCTGGGGCGCGCCCTCCAGGCCGGGCACCGCGCCAAGGACCTGTACGACCGGCTGCACGCCCGGGGCGGCTCCCTCCTCGACGCGCTCGCCGGCGACGACGTCACGGCGGCCGTCGTCCACGACGTGAACACCGCGGACGCGGCGGACGCCCTGCGCTGTGCGGCGGCGCTGTCCCCCCTGCCGGTGACCGCCGAGGACGTGTTCCGGGTGCTGGCCGCCGTCGACCGGGTGCCGCAGGTCGTCGCGGGCCGGCGCGCGGGCAACGGCATCGCGGAACTGCGCACGCGCAGCCTGCTGACCCCGGCCGCCGAGCCGGCCGACTCCCCTGCGGACGGCGACCGCTGGTCCCTCCATCCGGTGACCCTGCACGCCTGGTACCAGCACGACCCCGCGCCCGCCCGCACCGAAGCCCTGCGGCACGCGGCCCTGCGCACCCTCTGCGGCCACCGCGAGCCGGTTACGCTGGCCCTACCCGGAAGCCGTAGGGAGGTCCCCGTGTCAGCAGCCCCCAGCGAGTCGGAGCGGATGGCGGCCTTCGACATCCAGGTCGAGCTGGTCACCCGGATCGGTGTGCAGGAACTGGCCCCCGGCACGGGCAGTCTGCGCGAGGCGCTGTCGTCGCTGAAGTCGCTCATCGACTTCACGCGCGACACGCTGCACACCTACAGCGTCCGCCTGGAACAGGGCACGCCCGAGGGCGCCGCCACGGTGCAGAGCCTCGCCTACGCGCTGATCAACGGCACGATCCGGCCCTTCACCACCACCTGGCACCCCCGCCTCGCCGCGTACGAGGCCCGCCGCGCCGCCGACCTCGCGCCGCTCGACCACGAGCTCGCCTGGCCGGAGGCGGCGCAGATGCGGGCCGATCTCGCCGCGCTGCGCGAGCCGTTGCTGCGTATCGCGGAGGGGCTCGCGGACATCTCGGGAGCGGACTTCGGGATGGCTGCGGCAGGCTGAGGGCATGCCACCGTCTTGCGACCCCGAGTTCCTCGCCGCCACCGCCGACCGCCTCGCCCGCCTCCCCGCCGTCCAGGCCGTCGCCCTCGGCGGTTCCCGCGCCCAGGGCACCCACCGGCCCGACAGCGACTGGGACCTGGCCGTCTACTACCGCGGCCCCTTCGACCCGGACGATCTGCGCGCCGTCGGCTGGGCGGGGGAGGTGTCCGAGATCGGCGGCTGGGGCGGCGGGGTGTTCAACGGCGGGGCCTGGCTGACCGTCGACGGACGCCGGGTCGATGTGCACTACCGGGACCTCGACGTGGTCGAGCACGAGCTGGCGGAGGCGGCGCAGGGGCGGTTCCGAGTGGAGCCGCTCCTCTTCCACCTCGCCGGTATCCCCACCTATCTGGTCGTGGCGGAACTGGCCGTCAACCAGGTGCTCAGGGGCACTCTGCCCCGCCCGGCGGACTATCCGGACAGGCTGCGCGTCACCGCGGCCGAGCGCTGGCACGGCACCGCCCGCGCCACCCTCGACTACGCCAGGAACCAACACGCCCCGCACGGCCGCCTCACCGAGACCGCGGGCGCCATCGCCACGGCCGCCGCCCAGGCCGGGCACGCCGTGCTCGCGGCGCGCGGGGAGTGGGTGACCAACGAGAAGCGGCTGCTGGAGCGGGCCGGGCTGCGCGGGATCGACGCGGTGGTGGGTGGGTTGCGGGCCACGCCGAAGAGCCTCGCCTCCGCCGTGACCGATGTCGAGGAGATCATCGCCGGGGCATTGCGTTCATAAAGAAACCGGCCGTCCCGGGCACGTTTCACCTCCCCGAAACGTGATGGCCCCGTTTGCTCGGCGAATCCGCCCTACCGTGGAGACACGGTCCGCCGGCCACCGTCGTCCGAAGGCCCACCCCGCCCTCGTACGCACAGGAGACCCGTGTCCCGGCCCGCCGCCCCCCTCTGGCTCGCCCACGCCCTGCGCGCCCAGCACGGCCCCGTTCCCTGGAGCGCGGTGGCCCGGGGCGCGCTCGCCGCCGGGCCGCTGCTGCTCACCGGCGTGCTCGCCGGCCACCTGCCCAGCGGTGTCCTCGCCGCCATCGCCGCGATGCTCGCCGGCATCAACGACCGTCCCGGCAGCCGCCGGGCCTCCGTCAAGCGGCTCGGGGCACCCGCGCTGGCCGGTGCCCTCGGGCTGCTCGCGGGCACGTACGCCGGGCAGGGGCTGGCCGCCGTACCGCTCACCCTGGTGCTCACCCTGTTCGGGCTGGCCGCCGGCGGCATCAGCGCGGTCGGGCCCGTCGCCTCCGCCGCCGGCACCCAACTGCTCGTCGGTGCCGCGCTCGGCGCCGGGATGCCCGCGGCCGAGAGCGGCTGGCAGCGGGCGCTCGCCTTCCTCGCCGGGGCCGGCTGGCTGCTCGTGCTGCGGCTCGCGCTGCCCACGCCCGGCTCGCTCGCCGGGGACTTCCGCTTCGACGGGGAGCGGGAGGCGGTGGCCGACGTGTACGACGCGGTCGCCGCGCTGCTCGACGCCGTGGGCGGTGACCGGGCCGCCGCCCGGCGGGCCGGGCTCACCGCCGCCCTCGACCATGCCCAGGACGCCCTCGCCGGACCCCGGCTGCGCCGGTACGCCGGTTCCGCCGCCGAGCGCCGGCTGCACGCCCAGTACGCGGCCGCGCTGCCCCTCGCCGAGGCCGCCACCGCCCTGTACTGGGCGGGGGAGCCCCTGGCCGCGCGGGCCGCGGAAGGGCCCCGGCTGCTCGCCGCCGCCGTCCGCGGCAACACCGGCACCGGCCCGCTGCCCGCCCCGCACCGGTCGGCGCCCGCCCTGCGTGCCCTGGACGACGCCCTCTTGCGCGCCGCCGAGGTCTTCGACCGGGCGGAGGGCGCTGCCCACCGGTTGCTCGCTCGGAGACGGAGTCCGAAGGACGTGGTGCGGGCCGTGTTCGGCACCGGCGGCCGCGAGTACGGGCTGCGCGTCGCCCTCTGCTTCGGGGCCAGCGCCGCCATCGCGCAGGCGCTGCACCACACCCGCTGGTACGGCCACCACCAGCACTGGTACTGGCTGCCCGCCACCGCCGTCTTCCTCGTCAAGCCCGACCTCGGGCCGCTCGCCTCCCGCGTGCTGTGCCGGGCCGCCGGGACCGTGCTGGGCGCCGTGGTGTTCGCCGGGTTCGCCGCGCTGCTGCCGCGTCCGGCGGGGCTGATCGCGCTGGTCGCGGTCTGCGGGGCGCTCGTCCCGGTCGCCACCCGGCACTTCGCCGCGCTGACCGCCGTCGTCACCGTCCTCGTCCTCGCCCTGATCATGGTCGGCGGCGAACCGCAGGCCTCCCTCAGCCGCATCGGCGAGACACTACTGGCGTGCGCGCTCGTGCTGGTCGTCGGACATCTGCCGATGCCGGGGGAACGGGGCGGCGCCGTACGGGCCCGCCTCACCGTGGCCGCCGGCGCCGCACACGCCTATCTCGCGCATGTCCTGGGCGAGTCCGGCGGCCACGGTGCTGGCGCGTCCGGGGGCGGTCCTGGCCGGTCCGGTGATCGTCTCGGGCGGCCGGGCGAGGGGCTTGGCGAGTCCGGCAGCCGTCTGGGTGAGTCCGGCGACCGTGCCGAGCGCTGGGTGCTGCGCCGGGAGGCCTACCGCACTCTCGCCGAGGCCCGCACCGCCATCGCGTTCGCCGCAGCCGAACTGCCGGCCCTGGCCCGGCACACCGCAGGCACGGACGCCGTCGCCGACGTCCTGGAGCGACTTGTCGACACGACCACCGCCTGTGCCGTACACCTCGACGACACCGGCCGCCTCACTCCCCGGCACGTAGGGCAACTACGCGAAGCACTGGGAGAGTTGGCACTCCAGGGGATCGAGGTGCCGCTGCCCGCCACCGCGTAGTCATACGGAGTCCGGCCGCCCGCGCACCCGTCCCGTCCGAGCCCCGCGCCGCCACCCTCGGCCGCAGCGCGCGCCCCCGCGACGTCCGCACGGCCGTCGTCGACCGCCGTGCTCTGATGTGTGAACGCGACGTGCTCGCCCTCGATCCGCCCGCGGCCGTACGGGAGTTGGGACCCCGTCCGGACCACGGTCGCGCAGGCGCGAGCACGGCACCTGACGCCCCGTAGGCTGATGTTCATGGAACTCGAGGCCGGCCTCATCTCCCACCCCTACGACGTCTACCGGCGACTGCGCGACACCGCGCCCGTGCAGCGCATCGCCGGGCCCGACGGCACCGCTGCCTGGCTCGTCACCCGGTACGAGGACGTCCGGGCCGCGCTCGCCGACCCCCGGCTGTCGCTGGACAAGCGGAGCGGCGCGGCCGGCCGGTACAAGGGTCTGTCCCTGCCGCCCGCCCTCGACGCCAACCTCCTCAACATGGACCCGCCCGACCACACCCGCATCCGGCGTCTGGTCGGCCGGGCCTTCACCCCGCGCCGGGTGCAGCGGCTGCGCGAGCCGATCCGCCGTACCGCCGACCGTCTCCTGGACGCGCTCGGCCCGCACGGCAGCACGGACCTGGTCGCCTCCTACGCCGCCCCGCTGCCGATCACCGTCATCTGTGACCTGCTCGGCATCCCGGAGGGGGACCGGCTGGACTTCCGGCAGTGGACCGACAGCCTCACGGCCCCCGACCCGGCCCGTCCGCACGCCACCAAGGAGGCGATGGCGGCGATGCTCGGCTTCCTCACCCGGCTGCTCGCGACCAAGCGCCGGGCGCCCGCCGACGACCTCCTCTGCGACCTGATCGCCGTACGCGACGAGGGCGACCGGCTCGGCGAGGACGAGCTGGTCTCCCTCGCCTTCCTCATCCTCTTCGCCGGGTACGAGAACACGGTCCAGCTCATCGGCAACGCGATCCTCGCCCTCCTCCGGCACCCCGACCAGCTCGCCGCCCTGCGCAAGGACCCGGCACGACTCCCGGCGGCGGTCGAGGAGTTCGCCCGCTACGAGGGACCCATGCTGTTCGCCATGCGCCGGTTCCCGGTCGAGGACGTGACCATCTCCGGGGTGACCATTCCGGCCGGCGAGACCGTCTGGGTCTCCCTGTCCGCCGCCAACCGCGACCCCGCCCGCTTCCCCGACCCCGACCGCCTCGACCTCTCCCGCGACGCCGCCGGCCATCTCACCCTCGGCCACGGCATCCACTACTGTCTCGGCGCGCCGCTGGCCCGTGCGGAGACGGAGATCGCCCTGGCCGCCCTGCTGGAGCGCCTCCCCGAACTCGCCCTGGGGGAAGGTGAACCGACCTGGCGTCCGTCGATGCGGGCCCGGGGACTGAACGCCCTGCCCGTGACGTACTGACCGGCCCGGACGCGCCGTACATCGCCCACGGCGAAAAAAACTTCGCGGGCAGCGATGAGTTCCGCTCCCGGCGACGGTCACCCTCTCGAACCGACCGTCGGACAGGAGGGCCCATGCCGCTACCGGAGATCGTCTCGCGGGAGCAGTGGCGCGCGGCGCGCGAGGAGTTGCTGCGCAAGGAGGAGGCGGTCAGACGGGCGCGTGAGGCACTGGGCGCGCAGCGGAGGCGGCTGCCCATGGTCGAGGTCGACACGGAGTACGTCTTCGAGGGCGGCGACGGAAAGGCCACGCTTCTCGACCTCTTCGAGGGGCGGGCCCAGCTCGTCGTGCACCACTTCATGTTCGCGCCGGAGTGGGAGAGCGGCTGCCCCTGCTGCTCGGCCTTCCTGGACCAGCTCGGTCACCTCGCCCACCTGCGCGCCCGGAACACCGCGTTCGCGTCCGTCTCCCGGGCCCCGTTCACCCGGATCCTGCCGTTCAAGGCGCGGATGGGCTGGGCGGTGCCCTGGTACTCGTACGTGTCGTCCCACGGCGACTTCAACCGTGACTTCGAGGCCACCGTGGAGTCGGACCAGGGCCTGGTCGAGCGGCCCGGCATCAGCTGCTTCCTGCGCGAGAACGACCGGGTCTTCCACACCTACTCGGTCCACGACGACGGGCTGGACGGCGCCTGCACCCTCGCCGGTCTCCTCGACCTCACCGCGCTCGGCCGCAGCCCCGCCGGCAGCGACCGGCTCCGCCTTCACGACGAGTACGACTGCTGACCCGGATGTGCGGCTTTGTTTACGCTGCGTGTGCTTCTGGTTTCATGAAGTGAACGAATTCGTACGGCCCGCGCCGAACGGGTGTAGGTAATGTCTCAGTGCCGTCGCTGAGCGAGGCGTTTGTGTTCTCCAGGGCGTTAACTCCTAGAAGAGCGACGCTTTCTGGAGGTGCGTGATGGTGAACGGGCGAACGGTGCTCGAGCGCTTTCCCGCCGGTGGTCCGCGGGGATCCTGGCCCGCGGAGGAGTTCGCGCAGGCGCGGCGGCTGGAAGGTCTGCCCGCCGAGGTCGTCATGGACCTCGCGACGGACACGTTCCTGGTGATCGTCCGCGGCGCCGACGGCGTCCAGTGACCGCTCAGGCGGGCTTCGGCGCCGGCACCCGCGCCGTGAACTGGTCCGCCTGCAGTGCGTACAGCTCGGCGTAGACACCGCCCCTGGCCAGCAGCTCCTGCGGCGTGCCGGACTCCACCAGGCGCCCTTGCTCCAGCACGTGCACCAGATCGGCATGGCGGACCGAGGCCAGCCGATGGGTGATCAGCACGACCGTCTGCCCGCTGCCCGCCAGCGCCCGGATCTTCTCGAACGCCTCCAGCTCGGCCCGCGCGTCCAGCGCCGCCGTCGGCTCGTCCACGATCAGCACCCGCCCGCGCCGGTACGCTGCCCGGGCGATGCCGAGCCGCTGCCACTGCCCGCCGGACAGCTCGTGCCCGCCGCTGAAGTTACGGGCCAGCAGGGTGTCCAGGCCGCGGGGCAGATCCGCGACCACTTCCTCGGCCCCCGCCGCCGCGACCGCCGTGGCCAGGCCCTCCTCGGTCAGGGGCGCGGCGGAGCGGCCGACGGCCACATTGACCCGGGCCGTGAACGGCCAGCGCTTGAAGTCCTGCGCCACCATCGCGACGCGCTCGGCGAGCAGCCGCCGGTCCGCCCGCGCCGCGTCGACGCCGTCCCACAGGATCCGGCCCCGGTCCGGCGTGTACAGGCCCGCGAGCAGCTTGACCAGCGTCGTCTTGCCCGAGCCGTTCTCGCCGACGAGCGCGATGATCCGGCCGAGGGGGAGAGTCAGGGTGACGTCGTCCAGCGCGGGGCGGGCCGCGTCGCCCGGATAGGCGAAGGTGACGTTCTCGAACCTGATCTCCTTCGGGTCCCTGGGCAGGGCCGCGCCGCCCGCCGGGATGGCCCGTTCGGCCGCCTCCGCGTACAGCCGCTGAAGATCGCCCACGAACAGGGCCTCCTCGTGCAGCTGATTGATCTCCAGTACCAGCGTGTCCAGGCTCGACGCCCCGGTGCGGATCGCGATCACCGCCGTACCGGCCACCGACAGGGCCATCGCACCGGCCAGCAGCAGCGCGCCCAGCGTGGCGTAGGTCGCGAGTGTGGCGAGGCCCGTCCAGGCCGCCGCGATCAGGCCGGTCCGGGCGGCCAGCCGGGACAGCCGGGCCTGTTCCGCCTCCGCCGTCTCCGACATGGACCGGAAGTGGCGCAGCAGGAACGGGCCGACCCCGTGCACCCGGATCTCCGGAGCGGCGGCGGGCTCGGTGAGCAGACCGCTGATCAGCCGGCCCGCCCGCGCGTGCTGCACCCAGGTGTGGAAGGACTCGTAACGGCGCCGCGCGTTGATCAGCGCGCCCCAGGCGCTGGGCAGGGTCATCGTGACCAGCAGTGGCAGCAGCAGCGGATGCAGGACCGCCAGCACACCGGCCGCCGCGATCAGCGAGATCAGCGCGCTGATCACCCGGGTGCCGCAGGAGATCATGCGGCGGGCGGACTCGGCGCCGTACTGGGCGGTGTCCAGCAGCTTGTGAAAGGCGTGGTCCTCGATCGCGGCCAGCTCCACGTTCGCCGCCCGCTCCAGATAGCGCTCCGTCGCCACCCGCTCCACCTTGGGCTCCAGCCGCCCGGTGGCAAAGGTGGAGGCCGCCCGCAGCAGCGCGGCCACGAGGGCCATGGCGGCCATGGCGATCAGGGCGGGGGCGGCCGAGCGCAGCCGCTGCCCGATGTCCGGGCCGGACAGCAGCTTGCCGAGCGCGCTGTTGACGGCCAGCAGGCTCACGGCCTGGGCGGCGCCGCGGGCCGCCTCGGCGGCCAGGACGATCCGCGCGGCCCGGGCGTCGGCCCGCAGGGCCAGCCGGAGGCTGGACGCCAGCATGCCGGGCAGCCGGACCACCATCGCGCGAAAGCTCAGTTCGAGAAAGGCGTCCGCGTGCTCGTTCCACCCCATGTCGTACCGCAGCGGCCCGCCGAACAGCAGCCGCTCGGACTCCGACACCGCGGGCTCAGGCGTCCCGCGCCGCTTCCTCACCACTGACCTCCCGGACCTTGGCGAAAGAGCCACTATCGCGGGGCGGGCCAGGGGCGGGGCAGGGCGCGTGGGGGAGTGCGGGGAGGATGACGGGGGCGTGCGGCGGGACTCTGCCGGAAGGCTTCGCGGGGACACCGGGCCGGGGGGAACCGGGACCGGGACACCGGGCAGGAGGCCGACCCGTCGGCAGGAGCCGCGCCTACGCCGGAACCGCCCGTGACCAGTCCGGGGCCGTCCCGAGCACCCGGCACAGGGACAGGTACAGCGGGATCGGCGGGGTGTACGGGACCGTGCCCTCGGGCCGGTGGATGAGCCGGGCGGGGCCGGTGACCAGGGCGCCGGGGGCGTACAGGGCGGGAGACGGCCAGGGCAGGGCGTAGTCGGAGTCCGACGGAACGATCCACCACCAGCGCGCGCCGTCGGTGTACACACAGCCCAGCCGGGGCAGCCGGGGCACGACGAGCGGTCCGAGGCGGTCCGGCACGGCTACGGCGTCACAGCCCAGCGGGACGGTCATGCCCTCCGGCAGCAGAAGCCGACGGGGCGCGTCCGGGACGGGCCGCCGACGCTGGAGACGCACGAGGGTGTCGAGACCGATCGGACGCTCGGAGCCTGGCCCGGAGCCGGAGCCGGAGCCGGAGCCGGAAAAGGAGCCCACGGCCTGCGCCCCGTTCCGGTCCGCGTGCGCGGCGTCGGATCCGCCGGTCACGGGCGCTCCCCGGCGCGGCGCTGCCCGGGCGCCCGGTGCGGCGGCTGGTGCCAGGGACGGTCCAGGGGCCGGTGCCGGTGCGGTGGCTCCGGCGCGCTGTGCCGATACTGCTCGGGTATCCCGTGGCGGTGCTGCTCGGGCGCCTGATACAGCCACTGTTCCGGCGCCGGGTACCGGTGCTGCCGCTCGGGTGCCCGGGACAGGGGCTGCCCGGATGCCGTACGGCCGAGCTGCTCCACGACCCCGTGAGCCTCGTGGTCCGGCCGCTGCTCCGGAGCCGCCTGGGGATCGCGTTCCGCAGCGCCGTGCCCGGGCTGCTCCGAGCCCTCGTGGCTGGCCCCTGCCGGTTCGTCCTCGCGGGAGTCGTCCGACCGGGCCGGCTTGGGGCGGGCGCCCCAGCCGAGGTCGTTGTGCGGTGCGGCGGTGTCGTGCGCCGCGTCGGTGTGCCGCGGCAGCTCGGCCCAGACCAGCAGGCCAGGGCCGTGCTCCTGCGCACCCCAGGCCCGGCACAGCGCGTCGACGAGAAGCAATCCCCTCCCGTGCTCCTCGTCCGGTCGCTGTGGGGACGGGCGGGGTTCGCCGGGAGCACAGCCCTCGTCGCGTACGGCTATGCGCAGGACGTCGTCGTGATCGTGCAGCTCACACACGACATGGCTGCTCGCGGTGTGCACGATCGCGTTCGTGACCAGCTCGGATATGACCAGGGCCGCGCTGTCGCAGGTGTCCGCGCACACCGACCAGCCGGTCAGCCGGGCCTGCGCCAGGCGTCTCGCCCTGGCGACGGAACCCGGGTGTGCGGCCAGCTCGAAGCGGAACCGGCGCTCGGCGGCACCCCGCTGAGGGGCTGTCGCCGACGCGGCACCGAGACCGGGACGGTCTGCGGCGGCGTCTGTTCCTAAGGGCGCGGACGGAATCACGCTTGCCACTATCTCCCCGCCGTGAACACTTGGCAAGTGCCACTCTGAAAAATGCAGAGTGCTGTGTGACTCGGTCAAGGGCCGTGGCAGACTGCTCGCAACAGCACGTCGAGCGGCGCCAATTGGGGTCATCGGAGAACCACCCCGGTCTTCGAATGAATCTTCGAATGGCGCCGCAGGGCTGTCGGAAAACATTTCGGTCCAGGCTTTGGTGGAGTGAGGCTTTCGGTGGAGGTGACAGCGTGAGCGAGCCGCGGTCCGCGCCGACGGTGGGTCAGGTGGTCCTCGGCCGACGCCTGCTGGACCTGCGGGAACGCGCCGGGCTGAAGCGCGAGGAGGCCGCCCGCGTGCTGCGTGTCGCGCCCGCCACCATCCGCCGTATGGAGATGGCCGAGGTCGCCCTCAAGATCCCGTACCTGCAACTCCTGCTGAAGGCCTACGGCGTCCCCGACGAGGAGGCCGACCTCTTCGTCCAGCTCGCCGAGGAGGCCAACCGACCCGGCTGGTGGCAGCGGTTCCACGACATCCTGCCGGGCTGGTTCTCGATGTACGTCAGCCTGGAGGGCGCGGCGAGCCTGATCCGCTCGTACGAGCCCCACTTCGTCCCCGGCCTGCTCCAGACCGAGGACTACGCGCGCGGTGTGCTCAAGTCCGGTGCCATCGGCCAGACCAGCCCGGACGACATCGAACGGCACGTCGCGCTGCGCATGCAACGCCAGGACCTGCTGACCCGTCCCGACGCCCCCCGCTTCTGGGCGGTGATGGACGAGACCGCCCTGCGCCGCCAGGTCGGCGGCCCGGAGGTGATGCGCGCGCAGATCGAAAGGTTGCTGGAGGCCATGAAGCTGCCCCACGTGACGCTCCAGGTGGCCCCGTTCGCCAACGGGCCCCACCCCGGGACGTACGGGCCCTTCGTGCTGTTCCGATTCGCCATGTCAGAACTGCCGGACATGGTCTACAGCGAGTACCTGACCGGCGCCGTCTACCTGGACGCGCGCACCGAGGTGGCGACCCATCTCGAGGTCATGGACCGCATGGCGGCACAGGCCGCTACGGCGCAACGCACGAAGGAGATCCTCCAGGATCTCCGCAAGGAGCTGTGAATGGATCGCATCAAGCCGCGCGGACAGGTCTACAACGGCATGCCCGCGCGGGAGCTGGGCAGCGAGGGCTGGCACAAGCCCTGGAGCGGCGGCAACGGCGGAAACTGCCTGGAGGCGATGAAGCTGGCCGACGGCCGGATCGCCGTGCGCCAGTCCACCGACCCGGACGGGCCTGCGCTGATCTACACCACGGACGAGATGACCGCGTTCATCGAGGGCGCCAAGGCGGGGGAGGCCGACTTTCTGCTGTCCTGAGCCCTGCCAGTGCTTCTTGTTTTTCAGTCAACTTCCTTAATCCGTTGCTGACTTGAACACCTGTTGCCGCGGGGGCCGTACTGGTCGCTCGTCTGGCCGGCGGGCAGCCCGACTGCTCGGCCCCCGTCCCGGTCACCGGCATCCGCCCAGGGCCTGGTCACCGGCTCCCGCCCAGGGTCCGGTCACCGGCTCCCGTTCTGGGTTCGATTGCCGGCACCTCGCCAAAGTCCCGGTCGCCTGACCGGCGTTGGCAGCCTGGCCGCGAAGGTCTACGTCAACGCCGCCCTCCGTCTGCCGGCCGCCCACCCCTCACCCCGGCGGCAGCACCCCGCACAGCGCCTCCAGCGCCGCGCCGTAGGCGTGTTCGGCGGGGGCCGCGTAGCCGACCACCAGACCGTCGCCCGCCGTCGCCTCCGTCCGTGGATGCCGGAACGCGGCGAGGCCGTCCAGGGCGACGCCCTGCCACGCGGCGGCCTTCACCGTGGACCGCTCGGTGCCCGGCGGCAGCCGCAGTACCGCGTGCAGACCGGCCGCGACACCCGTCACCTCGACGTGCGGGGCCTGCGCGGCGAGCGCGGCGACGAGCCGGTCACGCCGGTGCCGGTAGCGCTGCCGCATACGGCGCACATGACGGTCGTAGGCTCCGGAGACGATGAACTCCGCGAGCGCGAGCTGGTCCAGGACGCTCGCCCAGCCCTCCCGCTCGCCCTTCGCCGCGAGCGCGGGCCCGACGTACCGCTCCGGCAGTACCATCCAGCCCAGCCGCAGCGCCGGGGACAGGCTCTTGCTGACCGACCCGACATGGATCACCCGCTCCGGGTCGAGACCCTGGAGAGCGCCGACGGGCCTGCGGTCGTAGCGGAACTCGCCGTCGTAGTCGTCCTCCAGCACCACCGTCCCCCGCGCGCGTGCCCAGTCGATCACGGCCGCCCGGCGTTCCGGATGCAGCGGACCACCGGTCGGGAACTGGTGCGCGGGCGTGAGCAGCACGGCCCGCTCCCGCCCCAGTACGTCCACACGCGCGCCGTCCCCGTCCAGCGGCAGCGGCACCGTCCGCACGCCGGCCGTCGCGAGCAGCTCCCGGTGGAAGTCCAGCCCGTACGCCTCCACGGCCAGCGGACCGCGCAGCACCCCGCCCGGACCCTGGCCGAACAGCAGCCGCAGCGCGTGCGCGAAGCCCGAGCAGACGACGATCCGGTCCGGCCCGGTCCGCACGCCACGCGCGCGTGCCAGATATTCCGCCAGCGCCTCCCGCAGCTCGCGCCGCCCGGCCGGATCCCCCGGTCCGAACGCCTCGCTCGGTGCCGCCTGCAGCGCCCGCCGGTAGGCGGCCGCCCAGGCCGCCCGCGGGAACGCCGAGGCGTCCGGCGTGCCCTGCCGCAGATCGTGCCGCGGCCCACGCGCGCGTGCAGGTGTTTTCACAGGGGTCCGTGCCGCGCCGCGCGGCGGCTCCGCACGCTCGGCCACCCGGGTGCCCGACCCCTGGCGGGCGGTCAGCCAGCCCTCCGCGACCAGCTCCGCGTACGCGTCCGCCACGGTGTTGCGGGCCACGCCCAGGTCGGCGGCGAGCGAACGGTACGGCGGCAGGCGGGTGCCGGGGGCCAGCCGTCCACCACGCACGGCCTCCCGCAGCGCCCCGATCAGCGCCGCCCGCCGCCCGCCCGGACCCGACAGCTCCAGATGCAGGTCGGCGCCGATCCGCTCCGCGGAATTGACCCACGATTCCGTCATGGAAATGCACCCTACAGCCGGTCTTTCCGATCCGTAGCGTGAAGCCATGACGACGAACACGATCACCACGGCAGCCGACCTCACCAGCGCGATCGCCACCGCCAAGACCGGCCGCACCCGACTGGACTTCGCGAAGGCCGCGCCGAAGGTCTTCCGCGCCGTCATCGGCTTCGACGCCGCCGCCCGCGCAGGCCTCGACCCCGCGCTGGTCGAGCTGATCCAGATCCGCGCCTCGCACCTCAACCACTGCGCCTACTGCCTGCACATGCACACGAACGACGCCCGCGAGGCCGGCGAGAGCGAGGACCGGCTCCACATGGTCGCCGTCTGGCGAGAGGCCCGGCACTTCTTCACCCCGAAGGAACAGGCCGCCCTCGCACTGACGGAAGCGGTGACCCTGGTCGCCGACGGCGGCGTCCCCGACACCGTCTACGCCGAGGCCGCCGCCCACTTCCAGGAGGAAGAACTGGCCCACGTCCTCGCCCTGGTCCTCGCGATCAACACCTGGAACCGGGTGGCCCTGGCGACGGGCAAGGTGGCGGGAACGGACGAGCGGAACGGCTGACGGTTTTCCGGCGGAGGCGAACCCTCATCTACACCCTCTTCGGCCGGTCTCCCGGATCTACACCCTCATCGGCCGGTCTCCCGGAAAGACCGGCGCGGGCAGTCGTGAACTCCCCGTCAGATAGCGGTCGACGGCCGCCGCCACCGACCGCCCCTCCGCGATCGCCCAGACGATGAGCGACTGCCCGCGTGCCGCGTCCCCGGCGGCGAACACCCCGGGGACATTCGTCGCGAAGCCGTCGTCCCGGGCGATCGTGCCGCGCGGAGCGAGCACCAGCCCCAACTGCCCGATCAGCCCGTCCTCCTGGTCCGGTCCGGAGAACCCGAGGGCGAGCAGCACGAGATCGGCGGGGAGCGTCCGCTCGCTGCCCGGCACCGGCAGCCGCCGCTCGTCGACCTCCACCAGATGCAGCGACCGCACCCGCCCGCCGTCGTCCCCGGTGAAGCGGAGCGTGGACGCCGCGAACAGTCGCGCGTCCGCGTCCGCCGCCGGTGCCGTACACAGATCCCGCGCCTCCTCGTGCGCGGCCGACAGCCGGTAGATCTTCGGGTACGTCGGCCATGGCTCGGTGTCCTCGTCGCGATCGGCATCCGGCTGCGCGTAGATGTCCAGCTGGGTCACGGACGCGGCCCCCTCGCGCACCGCGGTCCCCAGACAGTCCGCGCCGGTGTCCCCGCCGCCGACGATCACGACGTGCCGGCCGGCCGCCGACAGTGGTGAAGCCTCCAGATCCCCCTCGCACACCCGATTGGCCAGCGGCAGATACTCCATCGCCTGGTGTATCCCGTCCAACGCCCGGCCCGGCACCGGAAGTTCCCGCCACGCCGTCGCACCCGTCGCGACGACGACGGCGTCGTACCGGTCGCGCAACTCCACCGCGCCGACATCCCGCCCGACCACCGTCGACGTACGGAACTTCGTGCCCTCGGCCCGCATCTGCCCGATCCGCCGCTCCAGATGGCGCTTCTCCATCTTGAACTCGGGAATGCCGTACCGCATCAGTCCGCCGAGCCGGTCGTCCCTCTCGTACACGGCGACCGTGTGCCCGGCCCGCGTCAGCTGCTGCGCCGCGGCGAGGCCGGTGGGCCCGGAACCGATGACGGCGACCGTCCTCCCCGACAGCCGCTCGGGCTGCCGCGCCGGGATGAAACCTTCCTCCCAGGACCGGTCGGCGATCGCGCACTCGACGTTCTTGATGGTCACGGCCGGCTGATTGATCGCGAGCACGCACCCCGCCTCACAGGGCGCCGGACACAACCGCCCGGTGAACTCGGGGAAGTTGTTCGTCGCGTGCAGCCGGTCGCTGGCCGCCCGCCAGTCCTCCCGCGAGACCAGGTCGTTCCACTCGGGGATCAGATTGCCCAGCGGACAGGCGTCGTGGCAGAACGGAACGCCGCAGTCCATACAGCGGTCGGCCTGTTTGCTGATGATGGGCAGCAGCGCTCCCGGGACATACACCTCGTCCCAGTCCCGCACCCGCTCCTCGACGGGCCGCCGCGCCCACTCCTGGCGCGGCGTGGTCATGAAACCCTTGGGATCGGCCATGATCGCCGCCACTCTTCCGGCACTCCTGCGGCCACGATACGTCCGCCCCACGGGTCGCGCAGAGCGGCGGACAGCGCCTTGCCCCCGGGGCCCTGCCGGGACGAGCCGAGGCCGGGCCCTCCTGGGACGATCCGCGACCTCTCAGGTGAGGGCCAGTACGTAGACGAGGGCGGCCGCGGCGGAGGCGCCGGCGCGGACGTGGTTGCAGAACGTCCACTCGCGCACGTACACCGGCCAGTACACGGCGGCCTCCGGTGCCCCCGGGGTCAGCCGGGCCAGCCTGTCGTTGCGGGGGACGTTCGCTACCACCGTCAGCCCGAACGCGCCGAACAGATACAGCGCGCTGCCCAGCAGCAGTTCGACCGTCCCGTCCGCCGGCCACACCACGAACGTCACCACCGCGATCATCGCGCTCAGCACTGCCGCGCCCCCGAACACCGTCATGAAGGCGGGCCGTACCGCGGCCACATTGATCGCGTTCATCGCCGCGACACCCTGCGCGGGCGGCAACGCGGCCAGCCCCCGCATCACGAAGGCCGAGAAGGCGCAGAAGCCCCCGGCCATCCCCCCGCTGCCGAGGACCCCCGCCACGACCAGCACGAAGTACGGACCGTCGATCATCACCACGTCCTCATCCCGTCTCGTCCCACCGGGGCCGGGCCCGCCGGCACCGTCACTCCCGGTCACGGCCAGGAGGGCGCGCCGACCATGGCCGAACCACCGGACGCCATGAGCGAGGGTCTCTCCCCGCTTGCCCGCCCTCCCCCTCCCCCCCTCCTCCCCTCCTCCCCTCC